>NZ_CP030850.1:4147500-5347500 GCF_003325355.1 Runella rosea | reverse complement strand
GCTTACCTATCCTGATGACCAGATTCGCACCTTTTTTACGAAGATTATCGCGAAGATTTTGGACTGATTCCAGCAAAAATTTCGCCCGAAACGTGCCTGTTTTAGGAATACCCAGCGGGTCTATCTGTTCAAACTGACGCGTATCAAAAACGTACATCGGAATCACTTCATCGGCGTCCTGAATGGCTTTCAAAAAGCCTTCGTTATCGTGCAGGCGCAAATCGTTTCGAAACCAATAAATAATGCGTTTGGGCATGGAGGTAAATGATATGTTATTTTCGATACGTCAAAACTACGCCTATCAGGGATAGATTTAACGAAAACACGAAGAGTTTTTTTGAAGAAGTACTAAATTCTATAGCTTATTTTCAGGAATGTTCTTCAAGTCTGAGCACTAAAAAGTAGGAAAGACTTATTTTATTTCTCCACTTACCCCTTTTCCCTGGCTCTTTGAGCATTGAGCAAAAGTGGTTTACTTTACAAAATCATCGGTTTATACCTTTTTATTTATGCTATCACTTCAAAATATCCATCACGTCGCCATTATTTGTCGTGATTATACGCGTTCCAAACATTTTTATACCCAAATTCTCGGCCTAACGGTCGTAGCTGAAACCTATCGCGAAGCACGCGATTCGTACAAACTGGATTTGGCCGTTAATGGCTTGTATCAAATTGAGTTGTTTTCGTTTCCGAATCCACCAGCGCGTCCATCACGGCCCGAAGCGTCGGGGTTGCGGCATTTGGCGTTTAGTGTCTTGGATATTGACCAAACCCACGCCTATTTAGAACAAAAAAACGTGGCTTGTGAAGCCATTCGGGTGGATGAGCTGACCCAAAAGAAATTCTTTTTTATTGCCGACCCCGATGATTTACCGATTGAGTTTTACGAAATTTGAGCAATACCGCCCAGTTTCTTCGTAATTTTGTAACATGAAAATCAAAACGTCCGTTTTCGTCAAAAGCTCGGCCAACAACGAGCAATGTCCCAAACCCGACCGTCCGGAGTATGCGTTCATTGGACGTTCTAACGTGGGCAAATCGTCGTTAATCAACGCCCTCACCGAACGACGCGACCTTGCCAAAACCTCCTCAAAGCCTGGCAAAACCCAAGTAATCAACCACTTTCTAATCAACGACTCGTGGTATTTGGTTGATTTGCCCGGGTATGGCTACGCCAAGGTTTCCCAGGCTGACCGCAAAGTCTGGGGCGAAATGATTAATAATTATTTGTTCCAACGCGAAAATCTGATTTGTACCTTTGTGCTCATCGACAGCCGCATTGAACCCCAAAAAGTAGACTTGGAGTTCATGGAAAAACTCGGTAGCAATGGCGTACCTTTTGCCCTTATTTTTACCAAAACGGATAAACTAACCGCCGCTCAACTGCAAAATCACCTGTCTGATTATAAAAAGAAGCTCCTAGAAACTTGGGACGAACTACCGTTACTTTTTATAACCTCATCGGTGTCGAAGCAGGGACGATTGGATGTTTTGAAACAAATTGATGAATGGAATCAGCTAAAAAAATGAACATAACTACCCTCACCGTCAACCCTGCCATCGACAAAAGTACGGTCATTGACCGTCTGATACCCGAACAAAAACTTCGGTGTGACCCACCTCGTTTTGATGCGGGCGGCGGCGGCATCAATGTGTCCAAAGCCATCCGACGGCTGGGCGGTAAATCATTGGCCATCTTTACGGCGGGCGGCCCATCGGGGCAGTTATTGGCGGACTTGGTAAAACAAGAGCAAATTGACGCCAAAATCATCGAAACCAACGAATGGACCCGGGAAAATTTCGTCGTTGCCGAAACATCCACCAACGCCCAATACCGCTTTGGAATGCCAGGGGCCGCACTCACAGAAGCCGAGACACAAGCGGTTTTGGATGCTTTAGAACTTTCTGGGGCTAATTATGTAGTAGCCAGCGGCAGTTTGCCGCCTAAAATGGACGTTAATTTTTATGAAAAAGTAGCAGCTATTTCCAAAAAAATCGGTGCTCGACTGGTTCTCGACACTTCAGGTGAGCCACTCCGTGCCGCGTGTGACGAAGGCGTGTTTTTGCTCAAACCCAACATCGGCGAACTAGAAGCGTTGGTTGGAACTACCAATCTCCAAATGGACGACGTAGACGATGCCGCCCGCAGTCTCATCGGCGACGGCAAATGCGAAGTAGTCATTGTTTCAATGGGGCCAAAAGGGGCGATTTTAGTGACCAAAGACCTTTGCGAACACATCCCCGCTCCACCTGTGCAGAAGCGCAGTACAGTGGGCGCAGGCGACAGTATGGTGGCAGGCATGACGTGGGCACTCACGCAAGGACTTTCGTATCCAGAAATGCTGCGCTGGGGCGTGGCCTGCGGTTCGGCGGCAACCATGAACGAAGGCACCCAGCTTTTTTTGCGCGCCGACGTAGAGCGGCTGTTGGAGTGGTTTAAACGATTTGGCAAATAAATCACACCGACTGAGATTAGAATTTTGACTATTATTCGAAGGCTAACAAAATAAAAGTGAACGCCTACTTCCAACATATCAACGAAGGCATCCGCACCACCCTTGCGGGGATGAAGCTTACGCTCAAGCACTTATGGGATGCACGCAAGCGACGCGGAAATCACAGTATCCGCGAAAATGACTATTTTCAGCAACAAACTGGAATGGTGACTCTTCAGTATCCGTTTGAAACCATGCCCATCCCCGACAATGGCCGGTACCGTCTCCACAACGAGATGGATGACTGCATCGTTTGTGACAAATGCGCCAAAGTCTGCCCAGTAGATTGCATTGATATTGAGCCGATTAAGGCCACTGAAGAGGTAGGAAAAGCATCTGACGGCTCTCCCATTCGTCTTTATGCAGCGGTATTTGACATCGACATGGCCAAGTGCTGTTACTGTGGACTTTGCACCACGGTTTGCCCTACGGAATGTCTGACCATGACCAAAACGTTTGATTATAGTGAATTTGACGTTCGGGACATGAACTATCACTATTCAAACCTTACTCCCGAACTGGCCGCCGAGAAAAAAACGCTTTATGAACAATTCTTGCTCGAAAAAGAAGAGCTAAAAAAACAAAAAGCCTCTCCCGTACCCGCAGAAGCAATCGCTATGCCAGCGGCAAAACCCAAACCTGCTTTTGCACCCAAAAAGCCCGTTGCCGAAAGTCCACAGGTAGCAGTTGAAAGTGACGAAAACAGTGAAGTAATACCGAAACCAAAGCCTGTTTTTGCGCCCAAAAAGCCCGTTATCGAAAGCTCATCTTCTGCTGAAAACAGTGAAGTAGTACCGAAAACAAAACCCGTTTTTAAACCAAAAAAACCAGTTGTTGAGAATTCTCCCTCTGCCGAAACCAGTGAAATAGCGCCGAAACCAAAACCCGTTTTTAAACCAAAAAAACCAGTTATTGACGATTCTACAGCTACCGCTGAAAAAGCGACATCCATTGAACCCAGTGAACCTATTGCCAGGCCTAAACCTGTTTTTGCCCCAAAAAAACCAACTATTTCTCCCGTAGAAAACCAGGAGTCGGCTAGTGAAAAAGCTGAAATTAATGAACCAAAAGTAAAAGTCAGCGGTGTGTCGCAGGCAAGGCCCAAGCCCATTTTTACACCAAAAAAACCAGTAGTCGAGGGTTCACAGGGGCAGGCCACATTGGACAATTCATTAGCAAACGACGTTGCTCCACCCAAACCTAAGCCCGTGTTTGTTCCGAAAAAACCTACGGTGCCATTCGTGGAAGAGAGCATAGCGCCCGAAATTTCGGAGTCAGCGCCCCCCGAAACTAAAAATATCGATTCAGACGGGGTAAAACCCAAGCCCAAACCGATATTTAAGCCTACGATGAGGCCAAAAAAGGAAGAGTAAATTAAGCGCCCGTGGTCTCTGGAGGAGTTGGTGTGTCGGTTGCCTCAGATTTTGGCTTCCGAACGTATGCTCGCTTGACGGGAGTCGCTGGAGTTTTTTTAACAGGTGCTTTTGGCTTAGGCGCTGGTTTCACTTCAACAGGAGCTTCAACTGCTTCGGGTACCGCCACCTCTTTTACTTCATGATCCGTTTTTTTTGATGACTTATCTTTTTTGTCACCTTTATCCTTTTTTTTGTCTTTTTTATCCTTATCAGACTTCTTATCCTTATCGGCTTTTTTATCTTTATCGGCTTTTTTATCTTTATCTGATTTCTTGCCTTTGTCCGCTTTTTTCGCAGCTTTTTCAGCCTCTTTTGCTAGTTTTTCGGCGGTTTTTTTGGCTTTTTTGGCTGCGTCTTTTGCCTCTTCTTCTTTTGCTTTCGCCTCCTTTTTCTTAATTTTATCTAATTTCTTAGCAAGTTTTTCCGCTGCTTTCTTCACCGCTTTGGCTATCTTTTTAGAAACAGTTTCCCCCACAACGACGGCGGCAATTTTTTGGGCAATTTCGCTTGAGGCTTTTTTCTTTTCTGATTTCATGGGGATTTCGAGATTGTGTTTTATTGTAAAGTAAAAAATCTACAAATACATAACTAAATTTCCGTTAAAACAAAAATTTCAGGTTATTTTTATGTTAAGATTTTAACACTTTTGCGATATAATCCCAAGCCACAATTCCCGCACTCACCGATACGTTGAGGGAATGTTTGGTGCCAAATTGGGGAATTTCCAAACAAATATCGGCTTGGCTTACCACTTCTTCGTTTACACCAAATACCTCATTGCCGAGCACAAATGCATATTTTTGGTTCAATTGTGGCGTAAAATTCTGCAATTTTGTACTTCCTTCTGCCTGTTCAAGCGCCACCACCGTGTAGCCTTCCGCCTTCAATCGTGCCACTAAGCCCAATACATCCAACACATGTTCCCAAGCTACCGTGGTATCTGCTCCCAAGGCCGTTTTGGTAATGTCGCGGTGGGGAGGCGTGCCAGTTAGTCCGCAAAGATAAATTTTCTCCGCCCTGAAGGCATCGGAGGTTCGAAACACCGAGCCTACATTGTTTAAACTACGAATATCATCCAGCACAAATACAAATGAATGTTTTGGAGCAAGCAGGTATTCATCGGCCGAAAGGCGATTAAGCTCTTCCATTGATACTTTACGCGGAGAAATCATTACAAATTGACAGATTAAAATGGGAGTTTATCGGCGCAAAAATAGTCGGAATATACACGTCTGAAACCTCTATCCACCAAAAACTGTTATCTTTGTATAGTGACAAAACTTACGAATGGAAGAATATAACTTACACACGCTGCCCAATGGCATCCGTGTCGTACACAAACAAGTACCTCATACTCAGATTGCCCACTGGGGCATCATGCTCGACATCGGCAGCCGCGATGAGTTGCCGTATCAGCAGGGTTTAGCGCATTTTTGGGAACATATGGCCTTCAAAGGCACCCAAAAACGTAAATCATACCACATCATTAATCGTCTCGAAACCGTTGGCGGGGAGCTGAATGCCTACACGACCAAAGAGAAAATCTGCTTTCACGCCTCGCTGCTCGCCTCTCATAGCGATAAAGCGATTGAATTACTCTCCGATATTTCGTTTCACTCCATTTTTCCCGAAAAACAAATCGAGAAAGAACGGGGAGTGATATTGGAAGAAATGGCCATGTACCACGATTCGCCCGAAGATGCCATTCAGGATGAATTCGATGAGGTAGTATTTCAAAATCACCAACTGGGTAAAAACATCCTCGGAACGTCGGAAACGGTACGCTCTTTTGGGCGTAATGATTTACAATCTTTTATCGCGGCCAACCTTGATACCGAACGCATTGTCGTTTCGTTGGTGAGTAATTTACCCTTTAAGAAAGCAGTAAAACAGGCCGAAAAATATCTCTACGACTTGCCTCATTGCACCACGCAACGAGTGCGTACGTCGCCCGAAATTTATGTACCTCAAATCATCCAAACGCCCCGTGGCATGACACAGGCGCAGGTCGCCATGGGTCGCCCAGCCTACGCGCTGATGGATGAAAAGCGTCTGCCGTTTTTTATGCTTGTCAACCTGCTCGGCGGGCCAGGCATGAACTCCCGCTTCAACATGACGCTGCGCGAGAAATACGGCTTGGTTTATTCCATTGAAGCCAATTATGCACCGTTTTTGGATACGGGTTTTCTGGGTGTTTTCTTTGGTACAGAACCTACCAACCTAGAGCGTGCCATGCAACTCATAAATCGGGAACTTCGCCTGCTGCGCGAAAAACCGCTTTCAACGATTCAGTTGCGCAATTTGAAAGAGCAGTTGATGGGCCAACTGGCTATGTCGGAAGAAGGCAACCAGAGCTTCATGCTGATGATGGCCAAGAGCATTCTGGATACGGGCAAAGTAGATTCGTTACAGGAAATATTTGCCGAGATTGATGCGGTAACGGCTCCGCAATTGCAAGACATTGCACAGGAAATGTTTGACGAAAGTCAATGGAGCACCCTGACCTTTGTTCCAGAAAGTGATTGATTGAACAAAGAATCACCGATAAAATATATTCCAAATAAGTAACTGTAAGGAAGCATTTTAAGCGATAAAAACGGCCCAAGTATATCTTTTTAGCCGTTTTTTCGTTTATATTTGTTGAAACAACACTCACTGAATGGATTTTATTCCTGCAGCCATAGAAGCATACGCGCTGGCACATACGTCAGCCGAAAGCCCCTTACTGGCGCAACTCAACCGGGAAACCCACGCAAAAGTACTTCAATCCCGAATGCTTTCGGGACATTTGCAAGGCCGTCTTTTGTCGTTGTTTTCGACCATGCTTCGACCGCGTCGAATCTTGGAAATCGGCACCTATACCGGGTATTCAGCATTATGTTTGGCAGAGGGATTGACCGAAGACGGCGTTTTGACGACCATTGACGTAAACGAAGAACTAGAATCGTTTGTACGGTCTTTTTTTGAGAAATCACCTCTCGGGAACAAAATTGATTTCCGCATTGCCAATGCCGCTACACTTATACCAACCTTGAATGAGACCTTTGACCTCGTCTTTATCGATGCTGATAAACTTAATTACGGTTTGTACTACGATTTGGTGTTTGACAAAGTCCGTCCGGGCGGAGTCATCATCGCCGACAATGTCCTTTGGAGCGGAAAAATTGTTCAGACGGACAAGCGAATAGATAAGGATACTCAGGCCCTTTTAGACTTTAATCAGAAACTCCACAATGACCCGCGGGTGAGCAATGTGCTACTGCCAGTTCGAGACGGACTAATGATCGTGTGGAAACATTAACTTTTAGCGATTCCAAAGCAATGAAACGTACCTTAACCCTCATCACCTTCATTTCTTTCTTTGCCATTTCGGCCATCCAGGCGCAGGCACCTGCCGTTCCTACGGTTCCATCCAGCGTAGGCTTCGCCGGAATGAACGTTAAGATTGACGATGACGCCCGTGCCATCATCCAATCAGACGTGAAAGCGCTCCTCGGCAACCGCAAGTATTGGGAGTCCAAGCTCGACCGCTGCGTGATGTATTTCCCACTCATTGAAGGAATTTTGATTGACGAAAATATTCCCACTGATTTCAAATTTTTGGCTTTGCAAGAAAGTGGCCTTCAGCCCGATGCCGTTTCTGCCTCTAATGCCGTTGGATTTTGGCAATTCAAAAAAGAAACCGCCGTTGATTACGGTCTGCGCGTCGATGACATGGTAGATGAACGCAAAAATATTACCGCTTCCACCCGGGCAGCGGCGCGCTACCTCAAAAAAAGCAATACGCAGTTCAACAACTGGGTTGCCTCTTTATATTCTTATTATTTGGGCGCTGGAGGAATCAGCAAAAACATTCCCAGCGAGTGGTCGTATGCCAAGGAAGTTACATTAGATGGTAAATCAGACCGTTATATTTTGCGTTTTTTTGCACATAAAATCGCTGTTGAATCCGCCATTGACCGTTATCAATCTCCTATTCAAACGGTATTGCTCGAATATACGCAGGCCAAAGGCCGAACCTTACGAGATATTGCCTCGGAGTTAAGCATCGACGAAGCCACTTTGCGCAACGAAAACCGCTGGCTCAATGCCAACGAAATTCCCACTGACCGAGATTATACACTGATTGTTCCCGCAAACAGCGAGCAGCTTTCTGCCACCCGTACTCGCCTCTCGGCGGTTCAAAAGCCCAATCAACGCGATAATTTCGCCCAAAAAGACATTGGTTTCCCAGTCTTGGTTCGCGCCGAAGGCTACAGCAATGACTTATTATTGTACGAAATAAATGGCTTGCCAGGCATCATGGCTGGAGGCAATGATAACGTTGAATCGTTGGCCAGAAAGGCAAAAATCAGTTTTAGCAGTTTTTTACGGTACAACGAAATGTCGGAGCGCGACCCCATTGTTCCAGGAGACGTTTATTACTTAGCAAAAAAAGGCAAACGCGCCGTTGTTCCTTTCCACACGGTTCGGGAAGGCGAGTCGCTTTGGAAAGTTTCGCAAGTGTACGGAATCCGCTTAAAATACATTGTTAAAAACAACCGCATCGACAATCGTAATCAGCGCCCGCAAACGGGCCGAGTGCTTTGGCTAACCAAAAAACGGCCTCGCAACACCCCAGTTGAAGTCGTAGACATGCCGCAGGATGAATGGGTTCCGGGCAGTGGAAAATCGCAGCCTCGCCCAGCCATGCAGGAGAATACCCGAGAAAGTGCAACTCCGACCGCTTCCAACAAAATACCACAAAATCCATCGGAGCGTAAAGTTTACACGCCCAAGATGGCCGATACAACGCCCCCTGCCAAGTCTACGACCAATGAGTCAACGTTGGGTGGGGTAGAAGTAACGGATGCGGCCAGTCTGCCTAAGCAGAGCACCTCAACCACAACGCAACCCACGAAGCCCAATAAAAGAGCCCCTTCTTTTAACCCAAATGATGACGATCGGGTAGTGATTATTAACGACGAAGAGCCCGTAAGACAAACTACGGCAAACAAGCCAGCAAACAAAACCTCCGCTACCCAACCCGCACCGCAGACAACCTCAAAGCAGCAACCAGTTGTTAAGAATACAACTCCTCCTTCTACACCTAAAGAAACGGTGAAAGAAGAGCCTATTGTGACGACTGTAACGACTAAAACTGAAACGCCCAAACCCAAAACGACGACGCCACCCTCAGTACCAGCAACAAGCGGAAAAGTCATTAAACACGTAGTAGAACCGGGCCAAACTTTTTACAGCATCTCAAAGATGTATGACGTGACCGTCAACGATATTTTATACTGGAATAATCTCCCGCAGGATGCAAAGCTGCTGCGCGGACAAAAACTAACCATCCGCCCCGTAGGCGACACGCTCACTCAACAACCTAAAGCCGAAGAGTTTACGAATCATACCGTAGCCCAAGGCGAAACAATGTTTAGCATTTCTCAGAAATACGGAGTCAAAGTAGACCAAATCAAAGAATGGAACGGGTTGCCAGATACAGGAGTGAAACTCGGGCAACAACTCAAGATTAAAAAACAATGATAGTAATTGATAATACCGTTATCAGCGACGACATAGCTGACCATTTTTTCGTTTGTGAATTGTCTAAATGCAAAGGTGCTTGCTGTGTAGAAGGTGACTTGGGTGCTCCTCTTGAACTGGATGAATTGGCGCTACTTGAAGAAGTTTATCCCCACGTAAAGCCCTATTTGAACAAAAAAGGCATTGAAGCCATTGAAAAAAACGGACTTTACGAGCAAGATTTAGATGGCGACTATGTCACGACCACTGTCAATGGTAAAGAATGCGCCTACGCAATATACGACAAAAAAGGAATCCTTAAATGCGGCATTGAACAGGCTTTTCTGGACGGAAAAATCAATTTTCGTAAGCCCATTTCTTGTTATCTTTATCCCATTAGGATTACTAAATACGACCACTTTGACGCGCTCAACTACGACCGCTGGCATATTTGCAACCCAGCTTGCCACAACGGCCGTGAGTTGGGCGTGCCGATTTATAAGTTTCTCAAAGACCCGCTCATCACCAAGTACGGAAGCGCATGGTACGAAGAATTGGTCAATAAAATTGAGAACCAGTAACCTTACATCTTCAAAATCGAACAATTAAACCGTTGGAATCTAAAAACTTCTTTGATGATGTCTATGACGTAGTTCGACAGATACCCGTGGGGCGCGCAACGTCCTATGGCAGTATTGCGAAGTTTTTGGGGTCTAAATTGAGTGCTCGAATGGTAGGCTGGGCCATGAACGCCTGCCATGGAATGCCCGATGTACCCGCACACCGGGTTGTAAATCGAAATGGCGTTCTCTCGGGGAAGCATTTTTTTGGGTCGCCAACTGCCATGCAGGAGCTTTTGGAACAAGAAGGAATCGGGGTGGAAAATGACAAAATCAAGAATTTCAAAAACGTCTACTGGGACCCTTCTGCTGAACTTTTATAATCTCCCGAAAATATACCAATCCGCCACTTCTCCCTTGTTTTCCTTCTCTGCTTTTGTAAAAATTAGACTGAATAAGGTCATCGATTGGCACGAATAATGCAAGACTGAAAAAAAAGTGTTGTTATGCGTATTCTGATTCTGTGTTTTTTCTTAACGATTACAGCCTTGCGGGCATCCGCCCAAAACGAGCAATGGGCCTCGAAAATAATCGGCGTTTCTTCTGAATATACATCTGGTAATGGCCAACAATACCGCGCTGTTCAGGTCTTGGGAAAACCTAACAAACTGCCCCAGGGCGAAACAGGGGCCACTGCTTGGCGTCCCGAACAACCCGATAAGGGCATAGAATGGATAAAAGTAGGTTTTGAAACCCCACTTTCCATTCGGCAAATTGCTATTGCGGAGAATTTCGGAGCAGGATGCATCACCACCATTTTTGCTTACGATTCCCAAAACAAAGAATACAATATCTATACAAGCAAACCTGAAACTACCCAACGCGGGGCAGGGATTTTGCGAGTCTGGCTCCCCAAACTCACCGAATATAAGGTGGCTTCGCTAAAAATAGTGCTCGATACGAAGCGCGTTAAAGATTGGAATGAAATAGATGCTGTTGCCATTTCGGCCTCTGAAACCCCCATTGAAGCATCCATTAATTTGGCAAAAAATGTTCCAAAAGAACTAAAAAAAGAGAACCTCGGAGCAAATGTCAACTCTAAAGCAAATGAGGTAGCACCCGTTATTTCTCCTGACGGCAAAACCATTTATTTTACCCGCTACGACCACCCCGAAAACTTAAAAAACAGTGAAGATTATGATGTATGGTTTGCGGAGGAAAAAGAAGGGGTATGGCAAAAAGCCCGTAACATGGGCACCCCCGTCAACAACATTCGGGAAAATTCCATTTGTTATATTTCTCCCGACGACCGCACCGCTTTGTTGATGAATATTTACCGCCCCGACGGTACGCTGTCGAAGGGGGTGTCGGTCAGCCGTAAAAATCGAAACGGCTGGACTTTCCCGCAGGAAGTGCGCCTTCAAAGTTATGTCAATGAGCATTCTTTCTCGGGGTTTTATATCAGTCCGAACGGGAAAGTGATGGTCTTATCTTTGCAAGATGCCAATACCAGAGGCGGTGCCGACCTCTACGTGTCTTTTCTACAAACCAACGGAACATGGTCAGCTCCCGCCAACATGGGCGCAGGCATCAATACCGCCGATGACGAATTTACGCCCTTTTTGGCCACCGATAATAAAAGTTTATACTTTACCTCCAACGGCCGTAGTGGCTACGGCGAGATGGATATTTACGTAAGCCGCCGGCTAGACGATAGTTGGACCCAATGGTCGGAGCCTGAAAATTTGGGGCCTGCTTTCAACACTTCTGATTATGAGGCTCATTTTACGATTCCTGCCTCGGGAGCGTATGCTTATTTCTGTTCTTCCGAAAACTCACTGGGTGAATTTGATATTTTTCGGATAAAACTACCCGAATCTGTTCGGCCTATCCCCACGGTCATGCTTCAGGGTAGCGTGATTGACCAAAAGACCAAACAGACCGTGGCTGCCGAAGTGATTGTAGAGGATTTAGACCAAAAACAACCACCCCAGCGCATTGACTATGACCCCGCCGTGGGTGATTTTAAAATTGTGTTGGATACCCAAAAACAGTACGGCCTTACCGCGCAGCGGAAAGGATACCAAGCAGCAGGTACGATTGTGGATTTGACGAAAGAAAAACAATACCGCGAAATCCGTCGCGAAATTGTTTTGACACCCATCGAAATTGGCCAAAAAATAACCCTCAACACCATACGTTTTGCCCAAAGTAAATTTGACCTTCTACCCTCATCTTTGCCCGAATTGGACCGAATTGCGCAAATGATGACCGAAAACAACAGCATGGAAATTTTGCTCGAAGGCCATACCGACAACGTGGGTAACTTTGAAGCCAACGTCCAATTGTCTAAAGACCGGGTGGAAGAGGTAAAACGGTACTTGACCACTAAAAATATCAACGCCGCACGCATCCAAACCAAAGGCTACGGCCCCACGCGCCCCGTTGCACCCAATACCAGCGAAGAAAGTCGCAAACAAAACCGACGCGTGGAGTTTTCCATTCTAAAAATATAACTGTTTCTAAGTAGTTTAGTGGATAGGTTTTACGTTTTACATCAAGGTACACCGACTAAACGTTGGTGTATATTTTTTTTCCTAAAAACGAAAACCCGCCTCGGCAGCGTTGTTACTTATGTTATTCATCCAATGCACTGCCTAGCAGAATCGCCAATTATTCGCTCAATGAAGAGACTTACCCTACTATCGCTATTTACTGTTTTCGCCTGCGGCAAAAATCAAGCGCCTGCTCCCCTCCCCGTACCGACCCCGGTTTGCAATATAAGTAGTGAAACTGGCGTCAATAATACCTATAAACTGGAATACCTATACGGCGCCTCGGGGTCGCCAGAGGGGGTGAATGTATCCATCAAAAACACAGCCGACGGGCAGTTGAAACCAGTAAGTACGGCTCGATATACCTACGAAAACAGTCGACTGGTGAAAGTAGTCGACGGAGCGGTCGAAGAGACCTTAGAATATGCTCCCAACGGTGCGTTAACTCGCCTCACGGTGGACAAGACCATTGAACCCGCTTACGTTAATTATACCCTGTTGTTTGAAACAGACGCCAACCAACGAATCACAAAGGTGACGGATTCGATGGGCAAACGAACAACGATCAAACGAGACACCAAAGGGAATATTACAGAAACACTTACCACCGAAATCCAAACTGGAAAGGAACTCTATCGTCTCGAATTCAGTGAGTACGACAACAAAAAATCCGTCTACGACTCTTTCAAAGGCTGGTCATTCAGTGTATTAGGCTACTATGCCGAATATATCAAGTTTCCGCTTTTTACCACGGGTGCGGGCGGCAATGCAGGCAAACGCATTGACTATGTGGCAGGAAAATCCTTCAGCGAGACTACCTATACCTACACCTACAACGAAAACGGTTTCCCGCTGACGGAACAATCCTTTACCCGATTTTCAGACGGCTCGGGGGTAGGGACCAACAGCCGAACTTTTGTGTACGCAGATTGTAAATGAGAACACCCCTAAACTCCATTTTCTTCTTGGTTCGGAGGAAATCAATCGGTATTTAACTCCGTCTACCAAATAATCGTGGAAGTTCAAATCCAAAGCTACCAAAGTCGACAATGAGTCTAAGATTCGGGAAGCGGAAAGCTTGGTAAAATATCCAGAATTTTTCTTGCAGAAGAAGAAGGATTTAAAGATACTTGTGCATTAAATATGAATCGAATTTAGTGCAATGCTGCTATACGGCAACCAATTGGTTATCAAGCCAAAACAATATAGTAACATTGCATCGAAGGACACGTTGGAACGTAAGAAACTTTGACGTTAACAATAAAATGGAAAAATTAGTAGGTAATAAAGACTACTCTAAAATGACACTTGACGAATTAGTGTCAGAGGAGAAAAAAAAGAAATCACAAAAAATCCCAACTGCTTTGTTCATAGGTTTTTTGGTTGGTATCGCTATTTGGTCGGCAACGCATAAAGGAGGTTTTTCCTCACAGCTGGTTTGCTGATTTTTGCTTTGATCATTGGTTCCAGGTATTCAAAAAACCTGAAAGGCATTCAAGCGGAAAAAAGCCGCAGAGATACTGGTCGGTAATTAGCTTTGAAGCACTCCTTGGTAAAAGTTATCTCTCGGACAAGCCAATCTTGGGCTTCCATTTCTGAGTCTTAGCTGATAGAGTATACACCCTAGTTTGGGAGATTGATAAGAATGAAACAAACCGAGACATATCAAATTGAATCCCAGTGGCACTGGTATTTTTTAGGTGACAAACCGCATTTTAACCAATTTTGATTTGGGTTAGACAGCAATAATCAGCTTTGGCTCATTCCTGAGCCTACCAACTTTGTCCAATCGAAAATACTGTTGGTATTGGAAAAAAGTATGGTGGTCTAATACAGACAGAGTTAGCCAAAGTCGAAAAGCAGTCAGATAATCGGTTGAGTATCGGCCTACAAATGTATTTAAATGTGTTCTCAGTCTTCCTGCTTCGGGTTCAGGGGTGGAACTTTACTGTATCCGATTTAAACGTAGACGATTATGCTTTGCTCACACCGTACAAAAATGGCTCAGTATTTTTTTTGCATAAACTATAATCTTGTGCCCTCTGTACAGACGTCCTACTAAAACAAGTGTGTGCAGGTGTGAACTATAAATGTTCTTTGAGTAAATCACTTCTATAACCCTTGAGTACATTAGAACCATAAAAAAATCAAAAATGCCTTTCGAGTTTTTAAGCCCAATTGATATTTTAATCAGCACTATCTTATTTTTTACTTTTATATTGCCATATACAAAACGAAGCTATTTACAATTTCAAATTGATAAAATTAGGGGCGTAAATGATTGGCAAAATTTTGTAATGTGGTTTACAATAGGTAGATTTTTTGAGAGTTTGAAAAGGACCTCCCAACCATGGAAATTCACAAAAAATATTAAGGAAATGAAGGAAAACACGCAACTAAATATCCACAAAACTATCAAGCCATTGGCAACCGATTCAGAAGAAGTGTTACGTTTAATAAATGACCATAAAAAATACACAACACTCACTGTTATTACCTTTGCAATTTGTGGATTGTACTTATTCATTTCTATTTTTTTTAAATAAGTAGAATACGCTCATGTAACTATCTTATTATGAGACGTTTTACAAACTTACCCCTTTGCAATTCTAACGAGTTGCCCCCCCAATATCCTTACTTTACAACTTCTCCCGTATTTTCGCAGCAATCTCCGCCAACTCATCCTGACTCATTTTGAGCTTATTATTGAAATTCATATCTGCCATGCTATTGAGCGGAATCAGGTGAACGTGGGCATGAGGCACTTCTAATCCTATAACGGCTACTCCGATGCGCTTACAAGGAACTGCTTTCTCAACGGCGGCAGCAACTTGCTTCGAAAATTTCATTAAACCTTCATACAGGCTATCTTCCAAATCAAAAATGTAATCTATTTCCTGTTTTGGAATCACGAGGGTATGGCCCGCAGCGCATGGAAAAACATCAAGAAATGCCAAAAAGTCTTCGGTTTCGGCAATTTTATGGCAGGGTATCTCACCTTTAACAATACGCGTAAATAAAGAAGGCATAGTTTGTAGGTATAAAAATGGAAGGACACAAAACGGTAATCTTCCAGCAAGTATAACAACAAAATAGCACAACTAAAGACCCGTTAACGCCATTTTCGTCGTATACTCTTCCGCTGAATTCCGAGCCGATACGTTCCAGTGAGGGTAACCAATTGATAACCATCGTTTCTACTGGGATTTCCTGCTTTGCTTATCCCATCAACATAGTCGCTCGTGGCAATCCTAAAAGAGGCTTCAACTCCCAAATTGACGCTCGGCGACAGGTCAAATTTCATCCCTCCTCCAAACGCAAATGCCAAATGCCAGTGTGCATATCGGGCATTTTTATCATGCTCAATTCCTTCCAAAATGGTCGCATAGGGCGAGTAAGTCTGGGTAAAATCGGGACGGGGATTGGTGTAGACAACTGTCGGGCCAGCAAAAAAATACGGCGTATAGACGGGCTGATAGCCATAATATTGGCGATAATAAATAGGATTGATGTCAAAGTAATCCCATTCGATCAAAAAAGCATTTTCAACAAATCGGGTGTCGATACTCAAATTTCGGGATGCGCGATTAGGATAATTACTGTCGCGACCGCTGAATTTACCGACTTGAAAATTATAACGGAAGGCAAAATTACTGGTGTTTATGTATTTACGAACAAATCCATGGTAGCTGAGATTAAATTCTTTTGACACGAGATCCTGTTGATTTAAATCTCCTAAATACCCAACCGCTCCCAAGCCTCCTCCTACCTCCCAGCGATTTTCAGCCTGTCCGCAGGCAGCGTGTCTATTTAAAAATAACAACACCAAAATCCATACAGCCCTTCTTAAAGGGCGGAAAAAAGAATAGTCTTTCATTAATTCAATAAAATCATAGGGTAAACAATCATTCTTGTCGGGTGTAGACGAACAAAAATAATACCAAACCTTCCCTCACTTATTTTATTAAAACCTTCGTTTTCATTTGCAGTACTAAACCTATGCTTTGTGTACTACAGGCCACTACTTCCAAATCCAAACCTCCAAAAAGGCTTCATGTTTCTAACACCCTGCTGAAAATATCCCGAACGTGTACTGCCCACGATTGAAAAGTTTTAAGTTAGATTTCAAAAAACTAAATAAACAATAAAATTTACTTGATTATCAATCAGTTATCTTGATTTTATATTTGGAAAATATCATTATTATTTTTAGTTTTGTTAGATGCTCTTTTCAGGATATTTAGCCATGAATCATTGGTGATTGTTAAGTTCTTTAACATTTTAACTATCCATAAAATGAAACAATTTTTGACACTTCTTATCTTGGCATCCTTCCTCTTTACTTCATGTAAAACCAGTTTTAGCAAAAAGGAAACACAAAAAGGGATGATAACTGAAACAGGAAATAATACGACCAACCTCACACTTGCCGCAGTGGAAAGGTTCAATGCAGCCTTCAATCGTCACGATGTTGATGCTGTAATGAATGCGATGACAGAAGACTGTATCTTTGAGAATACCAATCCACAACCAGACGGCACCCGATTAGTAGGGGCTGAGGCCGTCAGGGCATATTGGGGAAAGTTTTTTGCTAATAATCCAGACGCTTTTTTTGAAGCGGAAGAGACCTTTGCCAACGGTGACCGCTGTGTGGTCAGGTGGATCTATCGCAAAACGAAGGATGGAAAGCCTTGGCATTTGAGAGGAGTGGATATCTTCAAAGTTCGAAACGGAAAGGTGGCGGAAAAACTAGCTTACGTAAAAGGCTGATCGTATAATTTAAAAAAAACTCCACTTCCTGAAAGTTATACGCTTTCGAGAAAAGAAACCACGGCCCAACCAAGTGCTTGAGTATACATTCATTAAGGTAGTTGAAATAGCCCGTCGGACTGCTTGCTGTTGGGTTGTAAGCATCCAGCCCTGCACCTTTTTGGCTAAAACCCTCAAACTTTTGCTCAACTACTAAAAACAGTGCTCCCAATTTACAAATTTGTATAAATCTAAGTTTGCTTTTCCCACACAAAACCTCTAATTTTGCGCTCTGATTTTCAGAATGGTACCGTAATTTGTGCGTATATGCCTAATATTGAGGCAAAAAGCGTTCTGCATATCATCACAAATCAAGGAACTTAGACTTAACAGATTTAATAACAATCACAAAAACCATGGCACGTGATTTAAAATTCACAAGAAACATTGGGATTGCTGCTCACATTGATGCTGGGAAAACCACCACAACGGAGCGAATTCTATATTACGCAGGGGTAAGCCACAAAATCGGTGAGGTACACGATGGTGCCGCAACGATGGACTGGATGGCGCAGGAGCAAGAGCGCGGTATCACGATTACTTCAGCTGCTACCACAGTAGATTGGCAGTATAGAGATCACAAATACCACATCAACATTATTGACACGCCGGGCCACGTTGACTTTACCGTAGAAGTAAACCGCTCGCTTCGCGTATTGGATGGTCTTGTATTTTTGTTCAGTGCCGTTGATGGTGTTGAACCTCAATCTGAAACCAACTGGCGTTTGGCCAACAATTATAACGTAGCGCGTTTGGGCTTCGTTAATAAAATGGACCGTTCAGGAGCTGACTTTTTGAACGTTTGTAAGCAAGTAAAGGAAATGCTAGGTAGCTACGCAGTGCCTTTGCAATTGCCTATCGGCTCTGAAGACCAATTCAAGGGGGTTGTTGATTTAATTAACAACCGAGGCATGATTTGGAACGAGCACGACAAAGGAATGACCTACGAAATCGTTCCTATTCCTGAAGACATGGTGGAAGAAGCCGCAGAATGGCGTGAAAAACTACTTGAAGCAGTAGCGGATTACGACGAGTCGTTGATGGAAAAATACTTTGAAGACCCAGAGTCGATCTCAGAAGAGGAAATCTTGAAAGCATTACGGGCCGCCGTAATTGATATGAAAATCGTTCCTATGCTTTGTGGTTCATCTTTCAAAAACAAAGGTGTTCAAACCATGCTCGACTACGTGATGGCGTTGTTGCCTTCACCGTTGGATAAAGAAAGCATCAAAGGTACCAACCCTAACACTGGCGAAGAAATCGCTCGTAAACCAAGCGTTACCGAGCCTTTCTCAGCTTTGGCGTTCAAAATCGCTACTGACCCTTACGTAGGTCGTTTGTGCTTTATCCGTGCATATTCAGGGGTATTGGAAGCAGGTTCTTATGTCTTGAACAACCGTTCAGAAAACAAAGAACGTATTTCTCGTATTTTCCAAATGCACGCCAATAAGCAAAACTCTATTGAGCGTTTGGAAGCAGGTGACATCGGTGCGGTAGTAGGTTTTAAAGACATCAAAACGGGAGATACCCTTTCTGATGAAAAACATCCTATCATTCTGGAATCAATGGTTTTCCCTGAGCCAGTTATCGGGTATGCCATTGAGCCTAAGAAAACAGCAGATCAGGATAACTTCTCGAAAGCCATCGGTAAACTCATCGAAGAAGATCCAACCCTCCAGGTTGAATCTAACGAAGAAACTGGTCAAACCATCATCAAAGGGATGGGTGAGCTTCACTTAGAAATCATCATCGACCGTATGCGTCGTGAGTTCAAGGTAGAAGTAAACCAAGGTGCGCCGCAGGTAGCTTACAAAGAAGCCATTACCAAGAGTGTTGAACACCGTGAAGTTTATAAGAAACAAACGGGTGGTCGCGGTAAATTTGCTGATATCGTTTTCGAAATCGGGCCACGCGATGACCACGAAGAAGGTCAGGAAGTGAAAAAAGGTTTACAATTTGTAAACGAAGTTGTAGGGGGTGCTATTCCACGCGAATTTATCCAACCAGTTCAAAAAGGATTTGAAGCCGCAATGGTTAACGGTCCTTTGGCGGGTTACCAGTTGGAAAGCATGAAAGTGCGTCTTTTCCACGGCTCTTACCACGATGTTGACTCCGATTCACTTTCGTTTGAATTGGCCGCGAAATTAGGCTTTAAAGAAGCCGCTCGTCTGGCCGGTCCGAAATTATTGGAACCAATCATGGCGGTTGAAGTATTGACTCCTGAAGAATACACTGGTCCAATCACAGGTGACTTAAACCGTCGTCGCGGTATTATGAAAGGCATGGACTCGCGCGCTGGTTCACAAGTAATCAAAGCTGATGTGCCTTTGTCAGAGTTGTTCGGTTACGTAACCGACCTGCGCACCATGTCGTCGGGTCGTGCTACTGCCAACTTGACCTTCTCGCACTATGAATTCCTGCCAAACAACTTGGCGGAAACCGTGATTGCAAAATCAAAAGGATAGTAAATCAGTTAGCAGTAAACAGTTTACAGTCAGCAGTTCTAAAGATTATATTCTGTTTACTGCCAACCTAAAAATATTTCCTGTCGGAGTTAATGGCTCTTTCGACGGGATGTTATCAAAACAATCAGAGCCACCTTATCACAATGAATCAAAAAATTCGTATCAAACTGAAGTCATTTGACCACAACTTGGTGGACAAATCGGCGGACCGCATTGTAAAGGCGGTGAAATCAACGGGTGCTGTGGTTAGCGGCCCGATTCCATTGCCTACAGAAAAGCAAATCTACACGGTACTTCGCTCACCCCACGTGAACAAGAAATCACGTGAGCAGTTCCAACTTTGCACCTACAAGCGCCTGATTGACATTCACTCGTCAAGCGCCAAAACCGTAGATGCTTTGATGAAACTCGAATTGCCAAGTGGCGTTGATGTTGAGATTAAAGTTTAATGATAAGGTTTCCAACCACCAAGCCGACTTCGAAAGAGGTCGGCTTTTGTTGTTTTTAGGGGCAAAATGACCCTCTTCCCACCCCCAAAACCGTTTGATAAGTTTTTAGAATATTATTTGTAGCTCTTCACAGGCTTACTGTATATTTGGCGCAATTTATGCGCAGGCGTATCGTATTCTTACCACACCGACAATACGAGGCTTCCGCATCTCACCCTACTTTCTGATAAACAATGTTGACAGCCTAGCCCAAAAAGCTGTTTGTCAGAATGATATCCCATCCCCCGGATTCATAAATAAAGTTGACTGACAAATAGTTGATTTGGTGTTTAAAAGAACATTCTATAAACAACAACCAAATACATGACAGCCAAACAACAACCCGAATACTTCGAAGAATTAGATGCATTAGAAATATTTCTTCTCCGTAACAATACACTCCTTACGCATCAGGAACTAAAAGTTCTTTATGCGGCCATGAGCGGCAAAACAAATGCTGAAATAGCCGAAGAGCTATGCCGCTCAATCGCTACTGTCAAGACCCACAAAAATCACATCATCCGAAAATTGGGCTTAAATGGAAAAGATGGTTTTCGGCGCTACTTGCTCAAAATGGCTCACATTGGTTTTAAAGAAAAGAAAAATCAACCCTAGGGTGGAGAAAAATCAAACTTTGGGTGGAGGCGAGATAAAAATATTCTGCAGAATTTTGCCCCTGACTATTGCGCATAGTTCAAAAAATGAGAAAGCCCCGCTTCAGTTTGGCCGCCGGGCGGAGCTTCTCTTGGGAGTTTAAACAATTTTTTAATCATTTAAACCAGTGTAAAAGTATGAAAAAAATACAGACTTCTTTTCTTTGTCAAAAAGAGTTTTTCTTTAATTGCACTCCTTTTTTGGATGGTATCGTGTGATAAAACAGAAAATTTTATCGTACATAATAATGAACTATCAATTGGAGATGCCAAAGCATGGTTTGAACAGACGCACATTAAAAATGCCAGAAAAGGAGAAAAAGACACAATATTTGACAGACGCATCAACTGGGATTATGCCTTTGATTATCAATTCAGTCCAACTCAAAAAATTGTTGCATTACCAATTGTTCACCATAAAAAGGGAGATACACCATCCGGTTACAAGCAACTTTGGATTTATAAAGATAAAAGCGGGAGCAATAGAGCTGTGATTGCTGAGTATGTATGGCAATTTGATAGGAAAAACAAAAGTGAACTTCTAAATCGCAAGTTTTCCGGTTATGTGCTCTTTAGAGATTGGGACAATAATTTATTGGGAGGCTTTTCAATAAAAAATGACAAAATCATAGCAGGGGTTACAGAATTTTCCTTGTTGAAGGATGTAAAATCAAAAAAGAATGGACGTCTTAATAATACTACTTGCTATTGGGCTCCCAATTGCCGAACAGCTTATGTAGGTGCAGTTTACGAAGGGCAGGAAATACTAGTTTCCGTGCTGGATTGCAGTAATATAAATTACGTTTGTGTTTATACGGAATCTTTAGGGATTAATACAGGAACCACCCCACCCCATTGGATCCCTATTTCAGCAGCTCCTAATTCCATTAGCCTTTTCCCCAATGATTTTAAATATGAAATAATCCCTAACAAGTGCTCGGGTTATGAGCGAATGTGGCAGATTGGGTATAGAGATAACAGCCCGATGCTTACCAAAGAAATAAGTGGTTTTCTGACCGATGATAATCAGATAATCATCGCACCTACTTTTCCAAATAATTCGACTATTTCTCACTTTTCGCCTACATACTATGATAATCAAGGGAGAGTTATTCTAAGCTTTAGAGACGAGCAAAAAAATATCATTGTATATGACTATTCAACCAATCCAGACGATCCCACTATCCAACAATACGGAATTAAGGGAATGATCCATACCCATCCCTATTGCAATGGCTCTTTTTTTGGTGCCCCTTATCTAGATGACCAACCAAGTCCACAAGATTATACCATGGCAAACCATTATTATGGATTTGAACAGTATATCGTATCGTGTAGTAACATAATAAAGTTTAATGGCACGGGATCCCAATCAATAACAAAAACCCAAAAAATAAACTGTCAGTAACTCATTTTCAAATGAATTATCCTTTTATGAAATGTGCTTTTTTGAGTCTCCTGATGCTGATAGTGTTGCGGGGAGCTGCTCAGCCCGTGCCGCAGATAACACTCCAAAATCCCGAACTCGAACAAAAACTCCGGCATTACATTCAGGAGTCACGAAACAAAGGTTTTTTGCCCGACACCTCGGGTATCGTAGTGCTTTCTGCCGGTGGACTTCTTGATGAACTACCAATGCATCTGATGGCCATCCGCCAAACTCCCCCTTCTATGTTTAAAAAACGGGTAATTCCTGCCTGTTATACCCTCATCGACGGGGCTTTGGTGCTGATACGGTCGGGCTTTGAGTTGGGCTTTCAGTATCCCAAGGCATTTCATCAAGCCGTTGCTCGGCTCACCAAAGGGTACTACACGCCCAAGAGAGGGCGGCGGGTGGTTGCGCCCAAAAACATCAAAGAGGCCACCACCCACATCGAAGGTGGTATCTACAATGGCACTTTCATCAAATGATACTACCTGCTGCACCAAAACTTTTGCAATACCATGAAATTCAACCTGTTATTCTTTTTTGGGGTTTTAATCCACCTCCCTGTGTGTGCGCAATCTGTCCCTCAGGTGACTGTAAAAGACCGTGTTCATCTCAAACTCTTCGAGGATTACATTGCCGAGTCCAAACTCAAACAGATTCTTACCGACAGTACCGGTATTGTATTTGTGACCTACGGACGCACCACCCAAGGATATACCATTCATTTAGAGGCCATTAAAGAACAACAAAGTTCCTATTTTATAAAGAGCAGTATTTGTATTCCTACACAATACACTTTCATTGATGGCGTACTGGTCCTGTTCAGCAGCTCGTATATGTACAATGCGCAATTTACTGCGGCCTACTTGCAAGCCGTAGATACACTGGTAGAAGGCCGTTTTAAAAGACTCGAAGAAGAAAATGGATGGGCGGTAAAATGGGAAAATATCAATGGGCAACTTGTTAAAAACAGATACTTTTTTAAGGGAGATTCAAACAGCAAGCTGATTACCTATCCTTTTGACGGTAGGGAACGCATCATCCAAAAAATGTTAAATTAAAGTTTAATGACTAAGGTTTCCCATAACAAAAGCCGACTTCTTTCGAAGTCGGCTTTTGTTGTTTTAGGGGTAAAATGAGCCCCTGCCGCCCCCAAAAACGTTTGATAACTTTTTAGATTATCCTTTGTAACCATCCACAGGCTTACTGTATATTTGGCGTAGTTTATGCGCAGGCGTATCGTATTCTTACCGCACCGACAATACGGGGCTTCCGCATCTCACCCACCCTACTTTCTGATAAACAATGTTGACAGCCTTGCCAAAAAAGCTGTTTGTCAGAATGATATCCCATCCCCCGGATTCATAAATAAAGTTGACTGACAAATAGTTGATTTGGTGTTTAAAAGAACATTCTATAAACAACAACCAAATACATGACAGCCAAACAACAACCCGAATACTTCGAAGAATTAGATGCACTGGAAATATTTCTTCTCCGTAACAATACACTCCTTACGCATCAGGAACTAAAAGTTCTTTATGCGGCCATGAGCGGCAAAACAAATGCTGAAATAGCCGAAGAGCTATGCTGCTCAATCGCTACTGTCAAGACCCACAAAAATCACATCATCCGAAAATTGGGTTTAAAAGGAAAAGAAGGTTTTCGGCGCTACTTGCTCAAAATGGCACACATTGGTTTTAAAGAGAAGAGAAATCAACCCTAGGGTGGAGAAAAATCAAACTTTGGGTGGAGGCGAGATAAAAATATTCTGCAGAATTTTGCCCCTGACTATTGCGCATAGTTCAAAAAATGAGAAAGCCCCGCGTCAGTTTGGCCACCGTGCGGAGCTTCTCTTGGGAGTTTAAACAATTAATTTAATCATTTAAACCAGTGTAAAATTATGAAAAAAATGTTGAAATTGTTCGTACTCACAATTGGGTTTTCAACAATCGCGCAGGTTGCAAACAGTATGCATTGCTGTACATTAGTGCCTTTATACGGTCTGGGTTTTACTCAGGAAATTTGGTGTTATGGCTGTGGGCCTGGTTTAGGCGACGCCTGCACATGTACTCCAATGGAGCTTGGTACTGTAGCGTATTATAAATATGGTACTTTACAATATTGGGAATATACATCAGGAAGTTTTGCAAAAGGAAAATGTTGTGGATTTCCTGCATAATATCTAACAATAAAATAAACTAAAGCTATGAAGTACAATCTGATTTTTTTGTTTTTTCTTTCATTAGTGCAGGTCTCTTGCAAGGAGCCTGTAAGCTACTCCCAAAATGCCCAAAAAGATAAAAGTACACGTGAAGGGGCCGAGATTGATTTATTAACTTATTCTATCCCTCCCCGAGATGGACACCCCGTTTCAGTCGGTACGCTTTCCGAGTTGAGAGACAAAGGAATTCCTGTCATGGAAGAGGATATAGAGAAGGCAAAAAAACAAAAATCCTGGGAGCAAATGGATTCGCTTTTTCAAGCAAACTATCATTCCTTCAATGATGGAGAGAGTAAATTTGTATTTGAAGAACATCTTGCACAAATTATCTTGAAGGATTTTGGGCTTCTTCTTAAGTCAGACCAGAAGTCATTAGAAAGAATTGCTTTCTATACCGAAATACTACTAAAAAACAAAGGAGTACACTCCGGGCACATTTATTTGGGAATCAATCAATTGAAAAGCTACTGGTCCAAAGACAAAATCAAAGAATACGCTCAGATAACCTATGACCGTACACTGGCTGAAGTAAGTCGAATGGAAGAACCAATCACGCAGATAAAGCAAAGATTTAGCGATAACACAAAAGGATTACCACCGCAAGAACTGGCACGAGCAGAAAAAGTAGTAGGAAAGATGATTAAAACTCACGAGGAAAATGTTTATTTTCTCAAAAAGCTAAAAACTTTGATTGAGGAGTAAATAGCTGCCTCAATCAAACTCCCCAATCCTCGGTTATTTATCATAGCAGGGCTTAATCCATGCAATAAAGCCGTTGTCATTATTTTTTTACACTAAAACACTAAAACCAATCATGAAAAAATTAAAGTTTTTTTAGTTATCGTACTACTAACATGTAATAGCGTTGGAGCGCAGGTAACAGGTTTATTAATGCAATGTTGCTGTAAAATTCCATTTGAACCAATACCTGGAGCATATTTTCAACATTGTTGGATGCAATCAGATCTTTTACCCTGCTGCCGTGAATTCGCCATGGTAACTTTTAATTCTTACGTTTATAACTCAAATGGAATAAGCTTAGGTTTTAGACCTGATTATGTTGATCCATCAATCTTAAACCTTCATTGTCCGGGCTGTATTCCTCCTCCACTTTAGTTTGAACCATTAAACAATTTAACTATGAAAACTGCAATTTATTTTTTTATCATGTCTGTTATTGTAGTTGCATGCCATCCCAACGGAATCGAGAAAACTTCAACTAATAGTTCTATAAATAAATCAAGTGCGCAATCTTTAAGAATTGCATTTGAGGAAGATGATTTGACGAAATTAATGAAAATTAACTCTCATGGAAAAGAGTTAGAGAAAGAGCAATATATGTCTTTTATGACAAAAATATATAAAAGTGGTGTATTGCTTCCTTTTATGAATAGCCAGAAACGTCCTGATTATAGTACTAAATTATTATGGAAAGAGGCGGATGAAAAAATAAGGCCTTTTCTAGATCAAAATAAGGAGGATGCTGACTACTCATATTTACGGCAATTTTGTGCACTTTCAGTAATAGCAAAGACCGATATACTAAAAGATAATTCTGATGATGCGCTTGATGCATTAGGGTATTATATAGATATACTTGCTCAAGAGCAAAATATAAGTCCTGCATTTTTTTACCATGGTTTTAAAAAATTAAAAAATCATTGGCCAAAACAAAAGCTTATATCTACAGTAAAGTTAGCTTTAAGTGCTAGTGAAGAAGCAATCCGCCAAAAGGAAGAAAATACACGTAATATGGAAAAAGCATTAAAAGATTATCCAGAAGCTAAAAAAAATACTTTTTACATTGATCAAATGCAAGCTTCAAAGGAAATTGATAGGCAATATCAGTTTTATATAAAACAAATGAAGGCAATGATATAAAGTGTAGTATTTCCTCAGATACGCTACAGTTGATATTGCGATTAAAGTTTAATGACTAAGGTTTCCAATAACAAAGCCGACTTCGAAAGAGGTCGGCTTTTGTTGTTTTATCTGTTTTTGACGCATAAACAGATGGCTTTTATGCCTCATTTTGGGCAAAAAATTGCCAAAAATTCTACCAATTACTTCTTTTATTGAAAAAAATGTAGATTTAATTACCCAATTTAATTATCTCTTCTTCTCCTTCACTTCCTGCAATTCCACCTGTAACTCCTTCAATTTCTCAGGATTAGCCTCAGCCAGATTATTTTTCTCCCCAATGTCTTTGGCCAGATTATATAGCTGCGGCTGCGGGTCATTGCCAAGCTCAGTATTGGTCTGAACGCTCATTTTTTGGCCTTTGCTCGGCTCAATGTATTTCCAGTCGCCTTTGATAATGGAAAAAGTACCCGCATGTTCTATCAAATAATCACGCCCCTTTTTGTCTTTACCCAAAAAAGCCGACAAGTAATCTTTGGTGTCGGGGGCTGTGGTTGCGTCAAATTTTTGCCCCGTCAATGCCGCAAAAGAAGCCAATAAGTCTACTTGGCTCACCAACGCATTGGAAACTCCCGCTTTTACTTGTCCCGGCCAACGCACAATGAACGGCACGCGCGTACCCGCATCAAAAGCGCTGTATTTGCCACCGCGCAATGCCCCCGCGGGCGTATGTCCATTGAGCAACTCAACGGCTTGGTCGTGGTAGCCATCATCTACCACGGGGCCATTATCGCTGGAGAAAATGACGAGGGTGTTATGGGTCAGCTTCAGTTTGTCCAACGTTTTCATCACTTCGCCCACCGTCCAGTCCAATTGCAAAATAACGTCGCCGCGCGGTCCCATACCGCTTTTGCCCGTGAAACGCTCATGGGGTACGCGCGGTACGTGAATATCTTGGGTAGAGAAATACAAAAAGAAAGGCTCGGCTTGGTGTTTTTCGATGAACGAAACGGCTTTTTCGGTAAAAATATCGGCCATGTCTTCATCCTTCCACCGCGCTGATTTCCCACCCGTCATGTAGCCAATGCGACCGATGCCGTTGATAATCGTAAAATCATGCCCGTGCGAATGTTTCATTTTCAACAATTCAGGATTGGCGCGCCCCGTGGGTTCATTGCCGATGGGTTCCTTAAAACTTACCTTGATTGGGTCGGCAGGGTCAAGATTTACCACCCGACGGTTTTCAACGTAGACACACGGCACGCGGTCGCCAGTAGCAGCCATAATAAACGACTCATCAAAACC
Organism: Runella rosea; assembly: GCF_003325355.1. Taxonomy (GTDB): domain Bacteria; phylum Bacteroidota; class Bacteroidia; order Cytophagales; family Spirosomataceae; genus Runella; species Runella rosea. The sequence continues at coordinate 5,319,731 of NZ_CP030850.1, read as the reverse complement.
AATATCCAACGGGCTCGGTTTGATTTCGCCATTCCAATCGGGCCCACCCTGCGGCCCGAGGCCCAAATGCCACTTACCTACCACGCCCGTTTTGTAGCCTGCCTTCTGAAAAACCAGCGGCAACGTACTGCGTCCAGGCAGAATCAGCGCGGAGGCGTCGCCCGTGGCTACGCCCGTGCCCGGCTTGCGCCAAGCGTATTCACCAGTCAGCATTGAGTAACGCGACGGCGTGCAGGTAGCTGAAGTCGTGTGGGCATTGGTAAAGCGTATGCCTGCTTTGGCTAGTTTATCAATGTTGGGCGTAGCTACTTTTTTGGCTCCGTAGCAACTTACATCACCGTAACCCAAATCGTCGGCGTAGATAATGATGACATTGGGCCGTACCGCTTGGCCCAACGCAATTTTAGAAAATAGCACAAGCACGCCGAAAGCGTAAACGAGTTTGTTTAATTTAATCATGGTTTAGCAACAGTCTTAATCAGACTAAAAAGAGTACATCTTGCTTCAAAGCACTTAAAAGACAGCTCATCCTAAAATTCTCCTTGGTGGGCCTCAATTTAAACCGCTCTTCTAGTCCTACCGTACCTGCAAATAATTTCTTCTCTACCTTTACACTATGTTTACGGGGGTTTTTATAACTTTCCGCAACATACACTCCAATTCTTAACTTTTCAAACATACACAACTGTGGCAGAAGAACCTCAAAAAAGTAAAATGGGTGGATGGCTACGCGATTTAGCGGGCATTTTTGTGGTCATTGACGAAACAAAAACGGAGGAAAAACCAGCGTCAACGCCCGCTCCTGCTCAACCCGCGACATCGACGAGTAAAACGACCGCCCCCGCGACGAGCACAAGCACATTGGCTTCAACACCCCCTGCTTCGAGCGATTTTGTGGATGATTTACGGAATCGTTTTCGGAAAATATTGGAAGAAAAGAATCAGCCGGGTTTTGATTTCTACGAATTTTCGTTGATGTTGCTCCGTACCAGTACAAACCCTTCGGTGGAGCATTTTAAAACCGCCTATGAAGGCGCTAAATTGTTGAATCCCAACTGTAACCAACAGTTTTTATTGGAGTCGGCCAACTTTTATAAAAGCGAACTCCAAAAGGCTTTTGAAGCGACGGTCAGTGCGGGCGAGCAAAAAAAAGCAGCCCTCAACGTCGAAAAAAGCAACGAACAAAAACAGCTGAACAACGAAGTAGCCAATATTGAGCAGCAACTCGGTAAATTGAAGCAACAAATCGCCGATTTGGAAAAAGCCCAAGCCGAGAAATTGACGGCACTGAACGGCATTGAAGGAAAGTTCAATGATAAATTTGTCGAAATTGAACAAAAAATTCAGGCAACCGTAACCGCCAAAGAGGGCGTAGCCAACGAAATTTCGCTCATCGAAAACGGCATCAAACAATATATTTCTTAGTCATTAACCACTTATTTTTACCTAAAACAAAACCAATCAAACACTATGAATCTTACAGGAGCAGGAAAAATAGCCTTGATTCTGCTAATCGCAGGGGCGCTTGGGGCGGGGTATTATTTCTTTGGACCCGATCCCAACAAAGCAACAAATGAAACCTCCATCAACTCCACAACTCCCGAAGGAGGCCCCGCAAGTGCCGCCAATGAAAATGTGGCCTCTGACGACAACACCGCAAGCAGCGAATCATCAACGGCTGCTTCGGAAACCTCCGCTTTTTCGTACACTGCTCCTGAGCCCGTTGACGGTAAACTGAAAGGAGTCGTCGAATTGGGCGCCAGCGGTTTCAATTCGTTTGTGGTAAATATCGACAAAGACAAAAACTGGAAGCTCGAAAAAGCGGAATTTGGCAACAGCATGGTTATCGAAAATATGGCCTCTGATTACGACATCCGGGTGGGTCTAAAGAAATATATCGGTAATATGATTGACCACGGCGTGAGCGGCAAAGACATTCACTTTGTGGTAAGCTCTGGAGCCGTAAAAGCGGATGTAACCCAAAAAATTATCAAAGTATTGAAAGATATGGGATACATGGTCAATACCGTAACCGCGGAGCAAGAAGGAACCTTGGGGCTCAAATGCGCCTTGCCACCGTCGTTTAGCGGTCGTGGTTTCTTCGCTGACATCGGCTCGGGCAACACCAAAATTGCTTGGACGACCGACTCAGGGATTAAAAGTTTAGAAGCTTCTGGAGCCAAATATTACGAAAAAGGCACAAGTGACGATGTCGTTTATGATGAAGTGGGCGCTAAAGCAAAACAAGTCCCTTCCTCAAAAAGAGAAATCTGTTTTATCATCGGGGGCGTTCCTTACGACTTGGCCAAAGAAGTACGAAATGGCAAAGAAAGATATACCGTTTTGAAACCCGCCGAAGCCTATAAACTCGACAAAGCCAAAGCCAAGGCAGGCGGCAACATTTATAAGGCCATCGCCGATGCTACGGGTTGTAAGCAATTCGTTTTTGACTGGGATGCCAACTTTACCATCGGATTCTTATTGGGCTTGAAATAAAAGTATTTATCCGTTCATTCCCCCAAGGCGGCCACTCCCGAAGCGGCCGCCTTATTATTTTCCATTTGTTTAGATTTTTTTGTACTTTTTTAGCAATATTATAAAATTTTTAAAAACTAATTTAATCTATTGTTTATATATTCTATTTTTGTTTCCGAAGATATAGAATAATTATCCGTAAGCTGGTCCTAAGATGCACGCTGAACAACACTCAAAAATAACCGCTACGGCATGGGCACGGCTAAAAGCCGGTGACAGCTACGCGTTGGGTGAATTGTACGACGCCTATGTTCAGCTACTTTATAAATTTGGTAAACGCCACTGCCAGGATGAAGAACTCTTAACAGACGCTATTCATGATGTTTTTGAAGATATTTGGAATTACCGCGCTACATTGAGCGACGTAGAAACGTCTAATATTCAGTTTTATCTATTCAAATCGCTCAAAACTAAGCTCTTAAAATATTTAAACCGGCAAGCGCGCCATACCGAACTCAGTGAAAATCAGGAATACCTTCATGAATATGTTGAATCGGCAGAACTGTTTATTGTGTCGCAGGAAATAGACCGGCATCAGCAACACCAACTTGCTCAACAAATTGCATTGCTTCCCAAACGCCAACAAGAAGCGTTACTGTTGCGTTTTTACGACAATTTGAGTTACGACGAAATTGCGGAACTCATGTCTTTAACGCGTCATTCCGTATACAATTTAATCTACAAAGCCCTCTCTCAACTTCGTGACAACTGGGTTTTTGACTTCATTTTTTTGGTTTTCATTGTAGGGTTCAAAAATTTTTAAAAAAATCACAAAAATAAAGAGGTAATCCGGCGCCTTGCTTTCTCTATTGATTATACATCACTAGGAAGCATGTCGGAATCACTGAATAAATATGAGTTATTTGATGCCAATCAGTTGGCATCAGATGAGTTTTTTCAGCAATGGGTGTTGAATCCTTCGCAGGAAGCAAATTTGTTTTGGGAACAGTTTTTAACGACAAATCCCGAAAAACAAACATCTATCGAGGAAGCTCGTCGACTCATTGAAGTACTTCATTTCCAACTACCTACCTTGGCAGAAACGAAGGTTATTGCTCTAAAAAAGCGCCTTGAAAGCAGCATCGGCCAACCACTCTTTGTTTCAGAAACCCCAATACTTCCGCTTCGTCAGTCTTTCTTTAACCGTACCCGCTGGATGGCCGCGGCGGCGGTGATTTTGATGCTCGGAACCATCGTTTTTTGGCAATACTTGAACCAAGCGACCGAGTATACAACCTCCTTTGGGCAAACACGCCAAGTAACGCTTCCCGACGGCTCCGTTGTAAACCTGAATGCAAATTCTTCCATTTCTTTTGCTCAGAATTTCAGCGAGCAGCCTGTCCGTGAAGTGTGGCTGAAAGGAGAGGCCTTCTTTTCGGTAAAACACACTGCCAATCATACCAAATTTCGAGTTCATGTTGAGGGCTTAGAGGTAGATGTGCTCGGCACTGAATTCAATGTTTCGGACCGAAGAAACACGACCAAAGTGGTGCTCCAATCGGGCAAGGTACAAATCAAATCAGCCAAACAGTCTGCCATATTGCAACCTGGAGAGATGGTTGAATTTAGCCACTCAACAAAGCAATTAGCCCAACGTAAAGTACCTGTAGAACGCTATAGTTCTTGGAAAGAAAAAGTCTGGCTACTGGAAGGCGAAGCAATGAGCGACGTAGCTCTGCGTATCGAAGATAGCTTTGGTATTGAGGTAGTTTTTGAAACTCCATCCCTCGCCAATGAAAAAATTTCGGGAACCATTCCGACAGGAAGCCTCGAAGAAGTCAGTGAAATCCTCTCGGATTTATTGAAAGCAAATTGTGTCATCACAAATCATAAACTAATCATTAAGTAAATCAAACCCCTCCAGTGTTATGTTAAGACAAATTCTATTAACCTTTTTAATCGGTGGAATAACAGGATTTTTTAGCATTGCAAATGCTCAGGTATTTGCCGCTAATTTTCCGACCCGACAAAACCAGAGTAAGAGCGACCAAAAACCAACGCTGTTACTAAAAGATGCCCTTCGCGACATCGAAACCCGTTTTGGGATTCACTTCGTTTACAAAACCGATGAAATCCCCAATCGTAGCATTCCCACAGAGACCATTTCAGGAAACCTCGAAGAGGTGCTTGAAAGTACGCTGCGCCCCGCTGGGTTGACGTACAAAAAAGTGCGCAATACCTATATTATTCGCAGCTTAAAAGCTAAATCTACCTCTAGTAACCCCGCGCCCAACGAAACAACGCCAGAGCGGCTCAATATCACTGCTCCAGGAAACTCTTCAAACGAATCAGCAAGTTTGAATTTAATTCTCAATCGCGTTACCATTCCCACTGGCGGCCTTACGGCTCCTTTGGAAATCAAAATTTCTGGAAAAGTAGCCGACGAAAGCGGTTTGCCTCTACCCGGCGTGAGCATTCTTCTCAAAGGCACCAACCGTGGAACCACAACCGACGGAAACGGAAGCTACCAAATCAGCGTTCCAGACAACAACGCCGTTTTGGTTTTCAGTTACGTAGGGTATTTGCCCCAGGAAATCGCCGTTGGCAATCGCACCACCATTGATGTCACCTTGGGCACCGACACCAAAGCCCTGAGTGAAGTAGTGGTGGTAGGTTACGGAACCCAAAAAAGAACAAGCTTGACGGGGGCGGTTGCCGAAGTAAAAAGTGAGCAACTCACCCGCCGGCCAGTGTCCAATGCCAATCAAGCCTTGCAGGGAATTGCTCCCGGTGTAACGATTTTGGACCGTGGCGGCTCACCAGGGCCTAATTCCCGCGCCACCGTTCGGGTACGCGGTATCACTACACTCAGTTCCAACGACCCTCTTTTCATCGTAGACGGCATAGAACAACCCTTCAACACTATCAACTTAGACGATGTTGAAAGTATTTCAGTCTTAAAAGATGCCTCATCTACCGCAATTTACGGTTCACGTGCGGCCAATGGTGTTGTATTGGTCACCACAAAACGCGCCAAATCAGGCAAAGCTGTCGTGGATTACAGCGGTTATTATGCCATTCAGCAAGCCATCAACAAACCCGAAATGATGGATTTGGAGCCGTATATGCGTTTACAAAATATCGCTTACATCAATTCGGGGGCTGCCGCAAAATTTACGGAAGCGCAGATCAACGAATATGTCAACGCAACCGACCGCTTAAAATTCCCCTTGCCCAACACATGGTTTAACACGGTTTTACGCTCGGCGCCGCAGATGAACCACAACCTCTCAGTGAGTGGCGGAAACGATGTTTTCAGAGGGCGTGTTGGGGTACGTTATCAAAAGCAGGGAGGAATTGCGCCCAATTTTGACAGCGATATTCGAGAAATCCGCGCCAATACCGATTTTAAAATTTCGAGCCGCTTAAACGCGAGCATGGATATCAATTACCGCAACAACAACTGGCAAACCCCCGTCAGCGAATTCAACGTTTTTAATACCATGTTTCACGGTTCGCTTTGGGCCGTTCCCAAATACCCCAACGGCACCTACGGCCTGAGTGCCCAAGGCAATAACCCGTTGATGTACGCCGAAATCGCGGGACTTTCCAAAAACATTCAGGACTATCTCTTTGGTAGCGCCAAGGCCGAATGGGAGATTATTCCTAACCTAAAATTCAGCACGCAGTACGCCGTTCGTTATACTTTTGAGCAAAACAAAAACTACTCAAATGCGTACACAGTGACCGATTACTTCAATACTTCGCTCGTAAGAAAAACCATTCCCCGGAGTAGCTTAACCGAAATCCGAAGTAATATCCGCGAAACTACCCTCAACAATTTGTTGGGTTACAGTAATACTTTTGGCCAACATGACGTGAAAGCGCTCGTTGGATACTCCGAGATTCAGAACAAATACAACATCATCAATGCCTACCGCGAAGATTTTTATAACAACGATGTTCAATCCATCGGGGCAGGTTCAGACAACAATAAAAACAACGGCGGCAGTGACTCACAGTGGGGCCTGCGCTCGTTTTTCGGACGCGCCAATTACGCCTTTGCCGACAAGTACCTCTTTGAAGCCAACGCCCGTTACGACGGCTCATCTCGCTTCACTGGCGACAAAGTGTACAGCTTTTTTCCCTCATTTTCAGCAGGTTGGCGAATATCTGAAGAAAAATTCTTCGATGCCTTTAAAAACATCGTCAGTGAGTTGAAACTACGCGGCTCGTGGGGAAAAACAGGAAACCAAGCCGTGGGTCTTTACAGCTATTTCCAAACCCTCAATTCCTCTACGTACACCTTTGGCGGCAGTGTGGTTCAGGGCTACGTCCAATCCAATCTGGCCAACCCTGGCCTCACTTGGGAAACCACCACGCAAACCGACATCGGCTTGGATGCGCAACTTTGGAGCAATCGCCTGAGTTTTACATTTGATTATTACGACAAACTTACGGACGGAATCTTACTCAACCTACCCATTCCAACAACTGTAGGATTGAACGCACCGCCGCAAAACGCGGGTAAAGTAGGCAACAAAGGCATTGAATTAGGACTTAATTTCCGCAATAAAACCAAAAGCGGTTTTGCGTATGATTTCGGGCTGAACTTTGCCCAAAACGAAAACAAGGTGATTGACCTCGCCAAAACTGGCCCTTATATTTCGGGCTCCGACATCGACCCCCGCTACATCATTAAAGAAGGTCTGCCTTACAATGCCCATTGGGGTTATAAAACCGACGGTTTGTTTCAAACAACCGATGAAATCAAGGCCTATCCCACCATCGTATCAAATGCCAAACCAGGCGATGTTAAATACGTAGATTTGAACAATGATGGAAAAATCAACAGCGACGATATGACCTTCATCGGACTCACCTTTCCTCGTTATACTTTTGGGCTAAATACCAATTTCAGCTACAAAAATTTCAACCTCTTTACCCAATGGCAGGGTGCCGCCGATGTTGATACCCGTTTAGCGGGGGCCTTGGCCGAAATGGGAAATTACGAAGGCTTTACGCATAAAATATATACTGATAATTACTGGACCCCCGAAAACCCCAACGCCCGTTTTCCTCGTCCTGTAAAGTTGGATTTACGCAATGTATCTACCTCCGACCGAATGATTATTGACGGGTCATATTTCCGCCTCAAAACCATTCAGTTGTCGTACAGTCTGCCAAAGGGAATTCTGGAAAAAGTCAAAGCCAACCGCGCCACGGTTTACGTGAGCGGCACCAACCTGCTGACATTCTCTAAGCTGAACGAATGGAATCTCGACCCCGAAGCCGAGTCAGGACGGGCCACGTATTATCCACAAACCTCGTTGACAACCATCGGATTGAATGTCCAATTTTAAGCTTGTTTGGATTTACCTTCCAAACATTCATCAAAAACTCAAACTGTCTTAAAACAATGAATATCAAACATATCCTTCCAGCTCTTTTAACCATTGGGTTGCTTACCAGCTGCGAAAAAGACCTGCTTGAAACAGTCCCCAATGACCGTATATCATCCGATATTTTTTGGAAAACCGAAAAAGATGCTACGCTGGCTTCCAATGGTTTATACCCCTCATTGGACGGAGTCAACATTTTTGCCATTGACGGTGTCACCGATATTGCCCACGTAAATCAGGTATTTCAGGTGGAATCCAACATTGAAAAGGGCATCCACGACGCCCTCAACTCTCGCCCCCAAACCGAGTGGACAAGTGCTTACCGAGGCATCCGCTTGGCCAATGATTTTTTGGGAAACATTGGTACCGTCGAAACGACAAACACCGCTTTTATTGCCCGCCTAAAAGGCGAAGCACGCACCCTGCGCGCCTATCAATACATTAAATTGGTGGCGATGTTTGGGGATGTGCCATTGGTCACTACAAGCATTGGCATTGATGAAGGTCGGGCATTAAAACGGACGCCCTCGGCCCAAATTTGGGATTTTGTGCTGAAAGAACTCACCGAAGCTGCCAACGATTTGCCCGCCGTTCAGACCGAAAAAGGACGCGTAACTAAAGGTGCTGCCCTTGCCCTCAAAGCCCGCGCTGCCTTATACGCAGGGCGCTATCAGGAAGCGGCCGATGCCGCCAAAGCCGTCATTGAATCCAAAACCTACTCGATTTATCCGAGCTATGCCAATTTATTTTCGTACGCGGCCGAAAACAATTCGGAGGTGATTTTGGACAAACAATTCATCAAGGATACCTATTCCAACAACGTGTTTGCCAACATGGGACCTTACAGCCAACGCACTGCCAACAACACCTACGTGCCCACAAAAGCGCTCGTAGATGCGTATCCGATGGCCAACGGCAAAGAAATCACCGACCCAACAAGCGGCTTTGACCCCAAAAACCCTTATGCCAACCGTGACCCGCGCCTGCGCGCTTCTATTTTTGTGGTTGGCGATGACCTTCCCGACGGTAAAAAATTCGACTCCCGCCCCACAAGCGGCACCGCCGACGCCGTTGGCAACACCTATTTGGCTACCTCAACGGGATTTGTGTTGAAAAAATACATCAACAAAGAAGATTTGGCCACGGGTGGCAATTGCGGCATCAATCTTATTCTGCTCCGCTACGCCGAAGTTTTGTTGACCTACGCCGAAGCGAAAATCGAGCTAAATCAAATCGATGCGAGCGTATACGATGCCATCAACCAAGTTCGTCAACGTGCGGATGTCAAACTTCCAGCGTTAGAAACGGGCCTTACTCAAGCGCAACTTCGCGAAGCAGTACGTAAAGAGCGTACGTTAGAATTGGCCTTTGAAGGGCTGCGGCTGTACGATATTCGTCGTTGGAAAATCGCTGAGAAAGTGATGGTCGGCGATGTATACGGCATGACTTACGTAGACGGTGCCCAGCTGAAGACCATTCAGATTGCGTCTTTTACACGGGTTTTTGACCCCGCCAAACATTATTTGTGGCCCATTCCACAAAAAGAGCGTGAACTAAATCCAGAGCTGACCCAAAACGCAGGTTGGTAATTTTAGCACAACAAAAAGTAGTATCTCCACCCATTTTTGTTTTATAACCGTCGGGGGTAAGAACATACTTACCCCCGCGGTTAAACTAAAATATCATTATGCAACGACTCCTATTCCTGCCCATATTTTTATTTTCTGCTTTACTCTTTGCCCAAAAATCAAGCCCCAAGCCCAATGTCATCTACATCTTTGCCGACGATTTGGGATATGGTGAACTAGGCTGTTATGGGCAAAAAAAGATTAAAACACCCAACCTCGACCGCTTGGCAGCGGGGGGGATGCGTTTTACCCAACATTATTCATCCGCTCCCGTTTGTGCACCCTCCCGCTGCGGTCTCATGACGGGGCGTCATACTGGACATACGTATATTCGCGGAAATTACGAACTGGGCGGTTTTGAAGACGATAAAGAAGGCGGGCAAATGCCCCTCAACGAAGGAGCTTTTACGCTGGGACACCTCTTTCAACAGGCAGGCTACAAAACGGGTGCCGTGGGAAAATGGGGCATGGGGATGGCCAATACCACTGGCAATCCTAATCAACAGGGCTTTGATTTTTTTTACGGCTTACTTTGTCAGAAACAATCTCACAACTTTTATCCCACTCACCTTTGGAAAAATGGAGAGAAAGTGCCGTTGAACAATTCATTTATCCGGGTTCATAAACCCATGGCTGAAGGCGATGAAAACTATGAGTACTACACTGGAAAGGAATACGCGATTGACAAAATGACCGAGCAGGCAAGCGCCTTCATCACCGAAAACAAGAACAAACCTTTCTTTTTATACCTGCCTTACACACTGCCGCACCTTTCGTTGCAGGCACCCGCCGAGGCGGTAAAGGAGTACATTGGGCAATTTGAAGACAAACCCTATCGCGGCCAACACGGCTATGCATCAACGCGTTATCAGTATGCAACTTATGCGGCAATGATCTCGTATTTGGACAAACAAGTGGGTATTATTTGGGACTTACTGAAAAAATCTGGTTTGGAAGAGAATACCATCATCATGTTCTCAAGCGACAACGGTGCTACGTTTGATAAAGCCGTAGATACCCGTTTTTTTGCAAGTAACGGTAACCTGCGCGGAGTAAAAAGAGACGTGTACGAAGGTGGTATCCGAATGCCGATGATTGCGTATTGGAAAAATAAAATCAAAGCAGGCCAGACCACCGACCACATATCAGCGCAATACGACGTACTCGCCACCTGCGCCGAATTGGTCGGTATCAAACCCGCCACCGCCACCGACGGTATTTCGTTTTTACCTACATTGCTCAAGAAGGGAACGCAAAAAAAACACGACTTCCTATATTTTGAATTCCCCGAAAACGGTGGTCAACTAGCCATCCGAATCGGCAACTGGAAAGGTGTAAAACGCAACATGAAGACCAACCCTAACGCCGTGTGGGAAGTATACGATTTGGCAACCGATGAAAGCGAACAAACCAACGTGGCGGCCCAGCATCCTGAACTTATTCCGCAATTTGACGCCATCGTTAAACGCGAACACCGCCCGTCACACTTGCAGGAATGGGAGTTTGTAGACCCCAAATTTGAAGCAAAGAAGTAACACGCTGAATGACCATCCTCCAATCATGAAAAAAACAACTGCCTTTGTCCTTAGCCTTTTTATCGTTTCGATTATTTCGGCGTTTCAACTCCTGCCCGCAGAAAAAGCACCGAAAGCGGGGCAACCCAATATCATTTTGATTTTTATGGATGATCTGGGCTACGGCGATTTGAGTTGCTACGGCGCACTCCAATACCGCACGCCCAATCTCGACAAACTGGCGGGCGAAGGCGTTCGATTTACCAATTTTTTGGCCGCCCAAGCCGTTTGCAGCGCTTCACGCGCCGCTTTGATGACGGGTTGCTATCCTAATCGTGTGGGTATTTCGGGTGCTTTATTTCCGAACGCAAAAGTGGGCTTGAATCCAGATGAAACTACAATTGCTGAACTACTGAAAGAAAAAGGCTATGCCACGGGGATGTTTGGAAAATGGCATTTGGGCGACCGTCCCGAGTTTTTACCTAACAAACAAGGCTTTGATGAGTACGTAGGCCTTCCCTACTCCAACGATATGTGGCCAGTGCATTATGACGGAACCGCCATCACCAACACCTCCGATAACCGCAAAAAAAACTTTCCGTTCTTGCCCTTATTGCACAACAATGATACCCTTCAGGAAATCAAAACCCTCGATGACCAAGCCAAACTCACGGGAATCTACACCGAGCGAGCCGTGAATTTTATCAAGCAGCACAAAAAAAGCCCGTTTTTCGTGTATTTGCCCCACTCCATGCCCCACGTACCCATTGCGGCATCGGCCAAGTTTAAAGGAAAAAGCAAGCAAGGCACCTACGGCGATGTGCTGATGGAAATCGACTGGTCGGTGGGAGAAATTATGAAAGCCCTCAAAGAAAACGGACTGGATAAAAACACCGTCGTCATTTTTACGAGCGATAATGGCCCTTGGCTTAACTACGGCAACCATGCCGGTTCGTCGGGCGGCTTACGAGAAGGAAAAGGTAATAGCTTTGAAGGCGGGCAACGTGTGCCGTGCATCGTGCGTTGGAAAGGTGTAACGCCCGAAGGATTGGTGTGTAACAAGCTGACCTCCACCATTGATTTATTGCCAACCATTGCTACCATTTGCGGCACCAAGCTTCCCGCTAAGAAAATCGACGGCGTTGATATTTTACCGCTTTTGAAGGGCGATATGGAAGCAACACCACGCAAATATTTTTACTATTACTACCGCCGCAACAACCTTGAGGCCGTTCGCCGCGATGACTGGAAGCTGGTCTTACCGCACGAAGGCCGTACCTACGAAGGGCAAATTCCCGGCAATGACGGATTCCCAGGAAAAGCTCCCGAAAACACGCCTTTTCCGCTGGCACTCTACGACCTCCGCCGCGACCCCGCCGAGCGTTATGACGTAAAAGAAATTTATCCAGAAATTTTGGCTGAACTCCAAAAAGTAGCCGAAGAAGCCCGCGAAGATTTGGGGGATGATTTACTAAAACGTACTGGCAAAAATGTACGAATGAGCGGTCGAGTACAATAATCGTTTGGGGGGATTTCTTTTTTAGCGCCTTCTTCGACGGGGAAATTCGTAGATTTGCGGCTGAAAGGAAATCCCCCAAACGCTGTTGAATGAAAAAAAATCGGCTTTATATTGCACTTGGTGCAGGAGTTGTCGCAATTATCGCGGTAGTTTTGTACTTCCAATTTCGTCAGAAACAACAACCTCAGGTAGCCTTTGCACCTGATTCAAGCGTCTATTCAAAGCAAAATTATACCAATTTTATTCTGGACAGTGCAGCTTTGGTCTCTTTTTACCGAACCCACTTAATATCGGACAGCACGCAGAAAAACATCACTGAATTTTACAAAAGACGGGCGTATCAATATGCCTGGTTTAGCGAGAACAGCCTCACCAACGCTGCCATCAACTTCAATGGGCAACGCGAAGCGTACATCAACGATTTTGCTGATAGCAGTCTTTACAACGCTGAAATTGACCTCTTACTTTCAGAAGCACAAAACCGCCCTGCCGAATTTCTAAAAAATTCCTTAAATGTCCAGAAGTTAGAGCTGCTTCTGACGGCGGCCTTTTTTAACTATACAGACAAAGCCTTTACAGGAACCATTAAAAATCCGTTGGACTTGGAATGGTTTATTCCTCGAAAAAAGAAAAATTATCAAGCATTGCTCGACACCCTTGTTTCGGCCAAAGGCAATCCCATGCGCGAGCCGGTCAACCGTTATTATACCTTGCTTAAAGACCAGCTACGCCGTTTTCGCAGCATCGAAAAGCAAGGAGGATGGCCAAGCATTGACATTGGCAAAAAAACATTTGGCGAAGGCGATACAGGTTCGGTGCTTTTGGACGTACAAAAAACGTTGCTGGTGCTGGGCGATTTAAAAGCCGTTGATACTACAGGTATTTTCACGGATTCATTGACCACCGCAGTCAAGCGATTTCAACACCGCATGGGTCTAAAAGAAAGCGGCAAACTAGACGCCGCTACGGCTACCGAACTCAACCGTCCCGTAAGTTTCCGCATCCGCCAAATCATGGTCAACATGGAACGACTGCGATGGGCACCGACCGAAATGGAACCTAATATGCTGTTGGTCAATATCCCAGAGTTTAAACTTCACGTTTTTGACCAAGGAAAACAGCTCTGGATGTGTAACGTTGTGGTGGGAAAAGAAGCGACCAAAACGAGCATTTTTAAGGGAAATCTGTCGTATGTGGTCCTGAATCCGTATTGGGTGGTGCCCAACAATATCCTTCGAAATGAAATATTACCCCGTTTAAAGCAAAACCCGGGTTATCTTGCTCGCAACAACATGGAGGTAGTTTCGGGCAATAAAGTCATCGACCCTTATTCCGTTCGGTGGAGTTCTTACAGCAGTCATATTCCGTACACCATTCGACAAAAACCTGGGAAATCCAATTCTCTAGGAAAAGTAAAGTTCTTATTTCCAAATAGTTACAGTATTTACCTTCACGACACGCCCTCCAAAGGGCTTTTTGGGGAATCGCGGCGGGCGTTTAGCCACGGATGTATTCGCGTGGCGGAGCCCGAACGTTTGGCACTGCACGTATTAAAAGACACTCCTTCGTGGAATTTGGAAAAATTGGAGAGTGTTTGGGCCACACAAAGCGAAAAATGGATTACCGTGCGGCCGTCCATTCCCGTTTACATCGTGTATTTTACGGCGTGGGTGGACCAAACGGGTCAATTAAATTTCCGTAATGATTTGTACGGACTGGATAAAACGTTAGCAAAAGAAATTTTTGGAGAATAAAACACAAAGAATGTCTGATATATCTTGTGGCGTAGATTTTGGAACATCAAATTCTACCATTGCTTATTACCGTGGCGACCGCCTCAGGCTGGTTCCCGTCGAAAAACACCATACGACCATCCCCAGTGCCCTCTTTTTTGAACGAATCAGTAATGCCCCTCACTATGGCCGTGAAGCGGTCGATTTATTTCTGGAACGCGAAAAAGGGCGTTTTATGCGCAGTTTAAAGCGCGTACTCGGCACGTCGGTTATGAAACAGGGAACAATGGTCAACGGCGCCCCGATGCATTTCAATAAAATCATCGGCCAATTTATTAAACACCTAAAAGACAAAGCCGAAACCGACGCCCAGCAGGAAATTGAGAGCGTCATCATGGGCAGACCTGTCCATTTTATTGACAATGACCCCGTTGGCAATAAAAACGCGCAAGAAGAATTAAGAATCATTGCTCAAAATGTCGGCTTTAAAAACATTGATTTTCAGTTTGAGCCCATTGCGGCGGCCTTCGCCCACGAGGTAAATGTAAGTGGCGAACAACTAGCCCTTGTGGTCGATATTGGGGGCGGTACGTCCGACTTTACCGTGATTCGGCTTTCTCAAAAATACCTAAATAAGCTCGACCGCTCGGGCGACATTCTAGCCAATACAGGCGTCCGGATTGGGGGAAATGATTTTGACAAAGACCTAAGCCTGAACGCTTTTATGCCTGAGTTAGGCTATCGAAGCACCTACGGCGACAAAAACCTACCCGTTCCGTTGAAGTTTTACTATGATTTGTCGGAGTGGAGTAAAATAAATTCGCTGTACACCCCCAAAAACCTGATGCTGTTGCGTCAATATTTGGGGCAGTCGCACGATAAAACCCGTTTTTCGAGGCTACTCAATGTGTTTACGCAGGAAAGTGGGCACATTCTTTTGGGCGTGGTAGAAGACACTAAAATTGCCCTTACATCCGACGAGGTTCACGAGGCACCGTTGGATTTTATCGAAAATGGCTTTACCGTAACAACAGCCAAATCGGTGTTTGAAGAGGCCATAACCCAGGAGATTACCAACGTGGCCAACGCCGCTACCCAATGTGTGCAAGACGCAGGCGTGCGCCCAGAAAACATTGATTTGATTATCTTGACGGGTGGCTCAACGGAGATTCCTGCGGTACAGTTGAAGTTCCGTGAATTGTTTCCCAACGCTACCGTTTCCGAAGAAAACAAACTAGACAGCGTTGGCGTCGGCCTCGCCTACGACAGCAAACGTAAGTTTTTGGGAAAGGCTACTTCAGTTCGTTAATCAACCGCAACAATTCAATTTCAGCCGCCTTGGCCGCAAAGCTTAAATTGGTAAATGTATAACCTATATTTTCAAAGCTTTGCTGCGCTTGGCGCACTTCTACGATGGTAGCTTGACGCAGCTGAAAACGTTGTAGCGTCAAATCCAACAATTGTTTGGCCAAGTCTATATTCTTTTTCTGCTCGTCCAATTGTTGTAGACTCATGGTGTAGGCTTGATACGTCCGCACTGCCGTATTGCTAAAATTACGCATCAAGATACTTTTTTGCAAGTCTGCATTTTTGGCATTTATCCCAGCTATTTGCTCTTGTCTTTTAAATATTCCACCATTATAGATGGGTATGCTTAAAGATAATCCGATGAGCGGGCCACTGCTTTGGTTGAGTAGGGTTAAGCCTGCCGCTTGTTGATTTCGGTTGTAGCTATACCCCGCATTGGCCCGAAGCGAGGGATAACGCAAGGCTGTTGTTTCTTTAACCAATTGTTCGGCAATCCGTATTTGATAATCGGCCGCCATCAACTCGGCGTTTCTGTCTAATTTTTTCAGAATATCATTTAAAACAATTCCGCGCTCTACCGTGATGGTATCCTTAACCGAAATCAGCGTATCAGGGCGGACATTCATTAGAAGTAATAAATCGGTTTTGGCCTGTTCGATGATGAGTTGCTGAGATTGTTTTGTTTGGTACAAGGTATTCAAATCAATTTGCGACTGAAACAAATCGGCATTATTGGCCAACCCCACACTTTGTTGAGCTTTTACAATCTCAAGGCGTTTTTGGGCTACGTCGATGGATTGATCAATGGTTCGGGTGTATGCCTGTTGACGAATCACGTCGTAGTATTTCGTCATCACCGCCGCGATGGTGTTTTGTACTTGTGCATTCACCAGTTGGAGGCTCTGCAATTCCACTTGTTCAAGCCGTTTTTTAAAGAATTTCACTCGATTTCCGTTGTAGAGCAATATTGTGGCTGTCACGTTTGAGTTCAACTGATTAGCCGCGGCGCCGTTTCGTCTGATTTCTACGCCCGTATTCAGTTTCTGGTTTACGTTCGTAATCTGCTCGTTATCATTGATGGTCGCGGTGACGGTGGGCCGCCCACCCGCAATGCTGATATGGTTATTGATGTCGGCGATTTGTACGTTATTTTTCAACACTTCAATATCAAGGTTGTTCTTCAACGCAATACTGACCGCATCAGGTAAGGAAAGTGTTTGCGAAAACAGCGTTGGAGAAAGAAATAAAACGAACAGTACTAAAGTGTATTTCTTCATTGTGAAGATCGAATTTTACAGAAAAAAGATTATATGTTTTTTATAAACGTCAGCAAGATTTTGAATCTTTTTTCACAAACGTCGGCGAGGGTTTGAACCTCGCCGACGTTATTCAGGCCGACGTTATTCAGGTAAGTCGAAATGCTATTATATTAATGCACAGGCATTTCTGCTTCTTTAGGCGTTTCTTCAGCTTCTATCGTTTTGTGCTCTCCAGAAATAAACGTATACACGGCAGGCACTACAAACAGGGTAAGTACCAATGAAAACAAAATTCCGCAGACTACCACGATACCTAAAGGAATACGACTTGAACCCGCAGCGCCTAAACTCAACGCAATCGGCAGCGCACCTAATGAAGTAGCCAGACTGGTCATTAAAATAGGGCGAAGGCGTTGGGTCGCAGCGTCAACCACAGCCTCCATTTTTTTGAGACCCTGTTCTCGACGTTTGTTGGCAAACTCCACAATCAAAATTCCATTTTTGGTCACCAATCCAATGAGCATAATCATTCCAATTTGTGAGAAAATATTGAGGGTTTGATCATACACCCACAGGCTCAATAATGCCCCTGCCAATGCCAACGGAACCGTAATCATAATGGTGAAGGGATCAATGAAACTTTCAAACTGAGCCGCCAGTACCAAGTAAATCAATACCAAAGCCAGCGCAAACGCAAAGAGAATATTGGAGGAGCTTTCAGAGAAATCTCTTGAAGGACCAGAAAGAGCTGTTTGGTAACTTTCGTCCAATAATTCGGCGGCAATTTTATCCATAGCCGCAAGGCCGTCGCCGATGGTATACCCCTCCGATAAAGAGGCGGAAATGGTCGCTGCTTTGTAGCGGTTGTAGTGATAAATCGTCGTGGGGTTGGTGCTTTCCTCCCATTTAATCACTGAACTCAAAGGGATATTTTCGCCCCGCACGTTGCGAACATACAGCCGTCCTATGTCTTCGGGCTTGTTGCGGTCGCTTCTTTCTACCTGCGCAATGACCGAATATTGAAAACCATTCTGAATAAAATAAGCCAAACGCCCCCCGCTGAAGGCCGCCTGAATCGTCGCAATCACATCTTGGGTAGTTAGTCCCAAATCCTTGATTTTCATGCGGTCTACGGTCAGTTTTAATTCGGGACGGTTAAACTTTAGGTTTACGTCTACGTTGGCAAAAGTTTTGTCGGAACGGGCTGCATCCAAGAATTTAGGAATAATGGCCCGAAGTTTATCTAAATCTTGGTTTTGGAGAATAAATTGAACGGGAAGCCCACCGCGTGAGCCAAAGCCCACCGAAATCGTTTGCTCTTGGACGGCAAATATCCGTGCCTGATTGAAACGGCCAAGTTTTTTCTGCAAATCATTTGTAATGTCACTTTGGCTGCGCTTACGTTCGGTAGGAGGTACTAACGCCAAACGTGGGGCAGCACTGTTGGTGCTACCACCTCCACCCGGGCCGCCGCCTGGGGTACGCACAAAGATAAAATCTCGTTCGGGAATGGAGTCATACAAAAACTTACCCAAGTCGTCGGCAATTTGGGACATGGCGCTGTAGCTGGTACCCTCGGGGGCTGTCACGTTGAAACGGATGCTACTGCGGTCTTCCAATGGCGCGAGTTCACTTTTTAAATTACCCATGCAAAACCAGATAATTCCTCCGCAAGCCGCTACGATAATCCACGCTACCCAACGTACTTTTAGAAAGGCTTTTAACATGGTCTCATATAAATTTTCCATGCCTCTGAAAAACGGTTCAGTTTTTTGATAAAACCGACCGTGTCCTGCTTTTTTGCGGGTCAAATACACATTTAGTACAGGGGTGATGGTGAGCGATACAAATGCCGACACTAACACCGCCGAAGCGAGCGTTACCCCAAATTCTCTAAACAAACTTCCGATAAATCCTTCTAAGAATATCACAGGCAAAAACACAATCGCCAACGTAATGGAAGTAGAAATAACCGCGAAGAAAATCTCTTTACTGCCTTCAATGGCCGCTTTACGGATGGGAAAGCCCTGTTCGAGTTTCTTGAAGATATTTTCGGTAACTACAATCCCGTCATCCACCACCAACCCCGTGGCCAATACAATGGCGAGCATGGTGAGAATATTGACCGAAAAGCCCGCCAAATACATGATAAAAAACGTAGCGACCAATGAAATCGGAATATCAATCAGTGGTCGAATGGCAATGAGCCAATCGCGGAAAAAGAAGAAAATGACCAATACCACCAAAATAAAAGAAATGATTAGGGTTTCTTCCACTTCGGCCAGTGAATTACGAATATTTTTGGTGTTATCGCTGATGACTTGGAGCTGGATGTCGCTCTTACTGCTTTTCTGAATTTGCTCAAGACGTTTATATATCTCATCGGCAATTTTGATGTTATTAGCGCCCGGCTGTGGGATAATGGCCAATCCCACGGCGTGCATACCGTTGAATTTCCAACTTTGTTCGAGTTGTTCGGGGCCTAATTCTACTTTAGCCACATCGCTCAAACGTACAATACCCGTGGCATCTTCACGGATAATTAAATCTTGAAATTGCTTTTCGGTGGTCATACGCCCCAATACCCGAATCGTTAAATCGGTGTTGTTGCCATATATTTTCCCAGGGGGCAGCTCAATATTTTCGCTGTTGAGTGCCGTACGAATATCCGAGAAAGCCACATTATAGGCGCTCATTTTGTCAGGATTGAGCCATATCCTCATGGCGTAGCTTTTCTGCCCAAAGATGTTGATGGCACTTACTTCATCAACCGTTTGGATTTGTTGTTGCAGTACATTTTCCGCGTAGTCACTTAGCTCCAAAAGACTTTTGGTTTCGCTTTGAATGGCCACTATCATAATAAATTCTCCGTTGGCATCGGCTTTCGATACCACTGGTGGAGCATTAATATCCTGTGGTAAACTGCGTGCGGCCTGACTTACTTTATCGCGTACATCGCTGGCGGCGGCTTCCAAATCTACGCCCAAGTTAAACTCTACGCTAATCTGGCTGTTGCCTTGCGAGCTGGACGAGGTGATGGTGCGTATGCCCTGAATTCCGTTTATTTGTTTCTCCAACGGTTCGGTAATCTGGCTTTCGATGATGTCGGAGTTAGCCCCCGTGTAAGACGTACTCACCGAAATCTGGGGAGGGTCAATCGCCGGATAATCACGAACGGCCAAAAAAGTAAGTCCAACGACTCCAAAGATGACCACTGCCAAGTTCATGACTGTGGCAAGCACTGGACGATTAATAGATAGTTCAGAAATGTTCATCGCTTTGTTGCTTTTCGTACTTTAAGAATGGCATCAGGTTTGGCAAATAATACTCCAGTTACTACCACCGAGTCTCCTTCACTGATTCCCTGCGTGATTTCAACATTATTGGCAGTACGTATTCCTGTTTGGACATTAACAAAGGAAGCCTTACCCCCTTTTACCAAAATCACTTGATTGTTTCTATCATCTGGAATGATGGCATTGGTCGGAATCATAATGGCTTTTTTACTATTACCACTGCTAACAATCACTTTGGCAAAAGCCCCTGGGTTGACCCGTGCATCATCCAACAATGCCCGCACCATCAGGTTGCGAGTCAGGCGATTGGCTTGAGGCTCCAAAGCTATCACCGTAGCTCTTCTCATGGTAGTATCCCTACCTTCCAGTTTTACTTTTACTACACTTCCAATCCTTATCAAATCGCTGTTTTCTTCGGGAAGGGTAAAGTCGATTTTCATTTTACCTAATTGCTGCATAGTGGCAAGAATACTGGTTGGAGTCACATACGCACCAGGACTCACTTGACGCAATCCGATTGTACCCGTAAAAGGTGCACGAATGATGGTTTTATCAATTAATGTTTGTGTATAAGCAATATCTGCTTTCAGCGTATTGACCGTGTTTAAAGCCGCATCATAATCGCTTTGATTGATTCCGTTTACATTCAAAAGCTGTTTTAGCCGCTCTTCGGTTTTAGTGGCGGTCTCCAACTGAACTTTCGTCCGCTTTACCTGTGCTTCCAAATCAGCGCTATTGATACGTGCCAATACTGTTCCCTCAGCCACCGATTTACCTTCCGGAACATTTAGGTAAGTAAGCCGCCCGCTGACTTCTGGCCGCAGTTCTGTAGATTCCCCAGGAATGATGGTTCCATTGGCTTCAATGACATTGGTTACGGGTTGAGAAGCGGCTACCATCACATCTACCATAGTAGGCTTGTCTTTTTTATCATCACCGCCTTTCGGTTTTTCTTTCTTTTCTTTACAGGCTGCGAAAGTCAAACAAAACAAAATTGTGTACAAAGGGATATAGGTAGAGGGAATTCTTTTAGGGCAATTCATTAAAATACCAGTTAAGTAGTCGAATAATATAATGTTGAATCAGCAGAATAACTCATAATAATATATAACTACAAATATATGTATTCGTTGGTGAAGCCGACAGCGATTCCTACCCAAACGCCCTAAAAAAGAGAGCAACTACGGTTAAAACGCTACGAGTGCCGAAATAACGTTCTGATGTGAGCACTTTTTGGCGTAATTCTGAAGTTTATTGACCCTTAATGAAATACATTTTTAAACAAAACAAAACCCGACCTCGCTACTTGTTGTTTGAACAAATCCGAGACCGGGAAGCTGTAAAAATAGGACAGTTTACTTCAATTTCATCGCCAGCGTCACGCTGTTGCCAACCATACCCGTACTGCGCAGGTAGTGCCCGTAGCGGAGTTCAACGGAGTGCCACTGCTTGATACCAAACAAGCCACCGGGCGGCGCAAGTCGTATACCAGTACCCACAAAATGACTGGTAAAACCCGAAATGTCGTAATCGCTCGTATAATAGGCCTCAGTAGGGCCATGCTTGCCATAAGCGTTGAAATAGCGTACCGCTGTTTGGTTGTGAAAACGATAAAACGGGCTGACCGATACGAAAGGCGTTATTTTATAGGTTGCTTCAAAATTGGCAGTGTGGGCTTTCATACCCCAATCGTCGGCGTAGAAACGATAGAATCCGCGCAAGATAACCTTGTCACCTAGAAAATAGCTTAGCCTCACTCCTACTGGCAATTTAAACCGCGACCCGGGCAATTTTTCGACCGTGTGCGAACCATCGGTAAAATAAACGCGATGGTAAGGCGTGCTCAACAGCCCTTGTTGAAACGCTGGCTCTACCGTAACTAACAATTGGAGACGTTTATTGATGACCTGCGACAGCGACAACGCTAAATTATACGAGTTTCGGGGTTTATATGCGACAGGATCGCGGTCACCTTCAGCGGCGGAGCCGTAGCCTGCTGGTCGCAATTCGGAGGGCAATATCGCCATCCAAGTATCAAAAAAAGCGCCCGCTTTAAGGCTGAATTCGCGATTGTTATCCTTAGAAATTTTCGCAAAATTGACATTAAAACCATGCGACTGGTAATCATATTCCGTTGAATACGAATAGCTTAGTCCGCGAGATGTGCGAGTAGCATCATCCTTCACAGTCCACGACAGCGACGGATACACGTGCGTATCACTGCGCGAAGCTGATGAAATCGTCAGAGGGTCAATATTATCAGAAGACGCCGAGGTATAATGGTCAATGTTAAAATCAGCATTGATAAAATGTTGGCGGCTTTTTCGATCAATAAATGACAGTTTTAAATCAATCGAATTGGCAAAGTCGCTCAATTTCTCAGTCCCGAGGCCTCCCGTTACGGCTGAATTATTGCCGTCCTGTCCGTAATAACCAGAAACCAAATTTACCTCTTCTATTTTGAGTTTACGTTTTTCGTAAGCCTCTTTGTCGTTGGTAGTTTGGGCATAGACGCCTTTTAGCAAGCCCACCAATAATCCAACGGTTAATACGATTTTTTTCATTTAGGGAGTGTATTTTATGAATCACGCAGAGGCGCAAAGTGGCCCTGAAACATTGTCGAGGTTCAGACATTTAACCTAGTTACAGCCGCAGCCACCGCCGCTTTTACCGCCGTTGGCCCCAGAAGCACCTTCACGATAGAGGTAAAAACTCTGCTCAAATTTCTCAGATTTACGGGCCGAAAGCTCCATTTCAGAGTCGTTAATACGGCTTTTTTGATATTCCTTGACCGTAACGCAGGAAGATAAAGCCGACGCCACAAACAAAGCAGACAGGCTTGTTTTGATGATTCTGTTCATAATTTTCGGGAGTTAAAACAGCATTTGAACGCTTACACAGCGACGCGTGACAAACTAGCTGATTTTGATATTTTTTGAGGTAAAAATGCGGTCTTTATCGTCAACAATTATGCAGGCCATTCCCTGTATTTGGTTGATTAAATCCAACCCAACGCGTACCCCCATGACTGTCACGGGCGTAGCCATCGCATCCGCGATTTCGGCATTGGGAGAGAGAATCGTCACGCTTTTGATACCCGACACTGGCAGTCCCGTTTTGGGGTCAATGGTGTGAGAATATTTCTTTCCATCGATGAGCGCATATTTTTCATAATTGCCTGACGTAGCCACGGCTACATTGCTGATATTCAGATAGGAAAAGGGCTGGTTTTTGGCATTCGGGTCTGCCACACCAATCGTCCACGGCGTACCGTTTGGCTGACTTCCCCACGCCGTTAAATCCCCTGAAGCATTGACAATACCACTTTTTACACCCTTTTGTAGCAATAGCCTTTTGGCCATTTCGGCGGCGTAGCCTTTGCCGATACCGCCAAATCCTATACGCATCCCTTTCTCTTTCAGAAAAACGCTGCCATTGGCTTCGTTCAGCACTACATTACGGTAATTAATCAAGCGCACCATCCATTTGGCGGTTTCGGCATCGGGCAGGGAGGTCATAGTGGTATCAAAATTCCACAGGCTTTTATCAATGGAACCGTAGGTAATGTCAAAGGCTCCCTGCGTAAGTTCAGAAATCCGCAGCGAGCGTCGAATCAACTCAAACACCTCGCGGTCTACCCTGACAGGCGCGATGCCCGCCTTGGCATTGATTTGATTGGTTTGGCTATGGTCGTTGAAAGTGGTCAACAAATCCTCAATTCGCTGGATTTCTGCCACAGCCTCTTCAATTCGGTCATTGGCCCACGCTTTATCTTCTGCTACTACACTGATTTCGAAGCGGTTACCCATTAACCGAACCACCTTTTTATGAAGCCTCAAGCTCACGGCTAACTCACTTTGAAGCATCGGCAACCAGTGCAATATCATGAACAAACGCCAACGTACTCATTGTTTTGGGATAACCATCCCACTCTTTCAGTACTTTTCCATTGGCATCCAACAGGAGCGTAAAAGGGAATTTCCCCTGTGGATTGTATTTTTCGGCCAATGCTTCGTTGTGGGCGGTTTGTTTGGCATCCAATTGGTTCTTCTTTTGCCGGGGAAAATCGGCCCGAACCAATACCAAGTGCCCATCGGCGTATTGCTGAAAATCTTCCGATTCAAAGATGTCTTTCTTGAGCTTTATACAAGGGCCGCACCAGTCCGAACCACAAAAATTCAACAGGATATATTTATTGTTTTGCGTTGCTTCTGTTCGGGCTTTTTCAAAATCACCGCCCCATTGCGGCGAGGCAGCCAACAGACTGGTAATCAAGACCAAAACGATTGTTTTCATGGTAATTTTTTGGGTTATTTTTTATCTTATACTTAGCTATAAACGACCAGTGTTGTACCGCTAACCGCCACTTTATAGACGGTAAGCCCCTTACTACCGAAGCTATTGAGACCCTTTCCGGTCAAATCAAACCGAGCGCCGTGGTCGGTGCAGTAAAACTCTGTCTTGTTAAAAATGATTTTCTTTTTGGGTTCGTGGCTGCACGTCTGCGTCACAGCAGCATAATTTCCCGCGCTTGTCTGCGCCACTACAATTCCACTTTTGGCTATGTATCCACCTACCGTTTTAAGGCTTGCGTTGGCAGTAGCACTAAGGTCAAGGGTTAATAATGGATTTTTAATGGTGCTCAAATCCGTAGTCGTTCCGGGGGTGGTCGTAACTGGTGTCGTGGTCACTGGAGTGAGCGTAGTATCGGTGGGCTTTTCAACCAATGCATCAATGTATGTATCTTCCTCTCTGATGCACGAAGTCATTACTGCCATCAAAGCAGCTCCTCGAAAACCCATTGACTTCAAAAAATGATACCTGTTCATACGCAGTTTGATAATGATTGAATATTTTCTTTCCTACCATTACGTACAATCGAATGACGCTGTTGCACTTAAAACGTCATAATAGTTTAATTTAGAAAACTTCAAAATAGCACTTTGTATCATATTGATACAAAAATCAAACGGCGGGTATGTACCCGCCGTTTGAATAGCTCACAATTATCTATTTTACACAGTCTTTAGTCATTCTTGATGTTAAGACACTTTTCTCAAACTGAGAGAAAAACTGAATTTCTTGGCGTAATTTTTTAATTTAAAAGGCATTAAAATAAAAACAAGTATAGTGCCACACAAACACCCAGTCCTATCAAAGTCCATAACAAACCGCTTGTGCGACGTTTTTTTAAGAAAAGTAAAAGTAGCAGTCCTGTAGCCGAAACTAATGTCATAAAAATGGCAGATGCATCAATCACCAGAGACCATGTTTTTCCAGTGTCGCGTCCTTTATGCAAATCATTTATGACGGCCACCAAACCCATCTTCGTTTCGGTAACTTGGTACGCCCCAGTGGAACGGTTTATAAAAACATCGGCAGTATAGCCTGGCCCTCGAAACGCCACCGAACATTCGGTCGCATCAATGCGAAAGTCACTCATGGCTCCCTTTGGCTGATGCGTTGCTCGCAGGTACTCAACAATTGCCAATTTATTCACCTTCGATGTGTCGGTAACGTTTGTCCAACTTGCATTCAACGTCCCTTTGTACTCAGAGGTACGAGAGGCATCGCCAAACCAATCTGCGTGGTTAAGCGTCAAGCCCGTGACGGAAAAAAACAACACCAACGCAAAACTGAACATCGAAAGATACAAATGAAGCCAACGCGCCAGTGTGGGCATTCGGCGCTGCCAAGCAGCATTTCCGTCGGAAGCGCGCGCGCGGGTATTAACGGTTGCTTCCTTTCTCACGGTAGTCCAAGGCTGCGGCTGCGATCTCGGTGTTTCCATTAAGTGTCTGTTGTTTCGGTTTTCCGTTAAAATCCATTTCTTGTCGTATCAATTGGTACGTACCATGCTCACGGGCAGCTTCAATATTGATGGTGTACTTACCTTGCTTTACGTATTGCCCTTGGTCGTCTTTGCCGTCCCAAACCAATGAGTAAGCCCCCGCCGACCGAGTAGCACCCGCAATAGAGGCGGCATTCAAACCGCTGTTACGCTGCATAGTGTACCAAGTCCGTAATTCAGGAAGCCAGCGGGGTTTGTTGTACCAAATCGCCAACTGACGCACAGGAACATGGTTTTGGTCTTCAATCCACACTGCTACAAAAGGACGGTGCGAACGCCCCTCAAAACGACTAAGTTCAAACGAAACAAGCAGCTCTTGATTGGCATTCCAGAGCTTATCTTTGATGCTCGATACTGACAAAATTTGAGCCGTTTTTACGGAAGGGTTCGATGCAGGAGGCGTTGCTAAGTCGTTCCAATCAGGACTTGTAAATGATTGGCCTTCTTTGGTGACGATGAGGTAATCGGTCTGCGGTATAGAAGCCGCTAATTTGATACTTTCGGCTGGGGTAAGCACGTTAAATGCCGTTGCCAGTGCTCCTGCGGTAACTGCGTTGGGGTGTACTACCGTGGCACTGATAATGTCTTGAGCGGGCACGCCCGTGCGGGGGTCAACAATGTGCGAGTACCATGAATTGTTTACCCACACACCTCGACGATAATTGCCGCTCGTTGCTACCGCCCGGTTGCTAACATTCAGCCAAGTCAAAGCGGTTGCATTTTCGGCATGGGTCTTGGGGTCGGTTATGGCAACGGTTTCTGTCCAGTTGCCCCGTATGACTAAGTCACCACCGCTGTTTAAAACCACCGCATCAACGTCTGCATTTTTTAGGGCCGCTTCGGCGGCACGGTCCAAAATATAGCTTTTGGCAAACGTATGCAGCCGCAAAGGGGTTTGACTGAGTCGGGTTGCGGTTTGATGGGTGGGGTCAAGATTCCAGTGGGGTTGGTTGGCCGCTAAGACCGCATTTAGTCGTTCTGCTTCCGACGGTAGGGTCTGCGTTTGAGCGGCTTTTTGCCAGAGTTGATTAATGACCTCCGCTGCGGCATTGAGAGCGCCATTTGTTTGCTGATGCCATTCCGTGAATTCGTTCAAAACCGCCCACAAATCTTCGGATACTGGAGTGGTTTGTTGTGCAGAAATCCACCAGCGGCTAAATTCGCTGGTGGGAAGATAACTGCTGATAATATTGTTCAGGCGCTCTATTTCTGCTAAAATAACCTTTTCAGTTTGCCGGGCTACGGCATAAGAACGAGCCACAATTTTTAAATCGAACGACGTTCCCAGAATATTTTCGAGGTGTGAAACAAACAATCCCTGTACCTCAGGGATTGCTTGGTAGGGGCTGGCTACAACACTTGCCATTGAAGCCAGCCCTATTTTTAATGCGTTCATTGCTGTTTATTTTGGATTGTCAGAGGAAGATTTTAGTTGTTATCTCCGCCTTCTTTCACGTCGTCGTTTTTCACCCCTTTGGTTTTCTTAGGAGCGACGAAAGTCATTTTACCAATTTTATAACTGAACGTCAATTTGATGTTCTGGTTATAGATATTGTTGACCATCGTTTGGTTCAATATCGGCGTTACTGAGGTAGATTTCATCTTCATTCCACCTAAGAAGTTTTCAGTAGCTAAACCAATGCTTCCTTTTTTGTTGTTCAGGTCTTTCTTCACCCCAAATGAATACATGTAGAAACTACCCTGAACCCCTTGAAGCGTGACTTGGTTTCCGCGCATCCCGCCGTGTAGTTGCATGGCCCAGCCTTTGTTGAGTGCGAGGCTCGACATCAAACGTCCGCCAATGACGATTCCTGAGTTACTGGTATTAATCGAAGTGCCATCCAATCCTTGTACTTTACCTTCAAGATAGTTGTAATACACATCTACCCCACCGTTCAATGTCCATTTGGGCGTCAGATACACGTTAGCAAATACGTTGGCACCCATCACCTGCTGCTTACCGATGTTTTGGAAAGTGGTAATAATGGCCCCCGCCAAGGTATCAGATGGAGCGCTAAGGCGCATGATGCTGTTGTTGGTAGAGCGGCTAAATACCGAGGCATTTAAGTAGGTTTTCTTAATGCTTGTGCTTAAGCTCAACTCAAAGTTATTGGTCATTTCAGGCTTCAAGTTCGGATTTCCGATGCTGATATTGAACGGGTTGGCGGCGTTGTAGTTGGGGTTCAACTGTTGCAAACCTGGACGCTGAATACGACGGTTATAAGCGGCTTTCAGGGTTGTTCCTGCTTTGATGGTTTTGGATACGTTAATGCTGGGCACGAGCGTTCCGTAGCTAGGAATCGAGATTTTACCGATTTGGTCTTTGGCATCAATGGTGGTGTACTCATACCGTGACCCCAACTTGAATGTGTATTTATTGGCGGTTGAATAGGTGTAAGATAAGTACCCCGACACAATGCTTTGGCTATAATCCAAATTACCAACGGGGTTGCGGGCGTCGGCGGCAAAGGCACCCGTAGGCCCTGCTACTTGATAGCTATAATCACTGTTTACCTGACGCATAATTGTTTTGGCCCCAAACTCAATCATTTGGTTTTTCTTAATGGGCGTCTGATAATCGGTCTGAATCGTAGCTTCTTGGTTAAGGTTAGCATTCAGGTTTTTCTGACGGCTCAATAAGGCGTTACCTTCACTCAGCAAATCGGCATTGAAGTTGTTGGTGAGGTTGTTACGGCTATACTGTGTTGAGATAGACCACTCTCTACCAGGCACTTTAAAGGTGCGAATATAGTCAAGGTTCATGTCTACGTTGTTGGATAAGTCTTTGGTAGTCACATCCCGATAGGTAGTAGAAGTCAGCGCACTGTTAGTGAACAGGTTGCTCGTCATGTCTTGTGAACGAACCATGTTACGGGTTCCGAAACTTACGCCAGCGGTCAATGATTGTGTTTTACTTAATTCATAATCAAACCCAATGTTGTAGCGACCAAAAAGTCCATTATCATACGCATCAGAGGTTTGTTTCGTCAACAACGAAGCTCCGTTTTGTAGAATCGTTTGGTCTAAAGAAGTGGAAGATTTATTGTAGAAAGCCCGTCCAAAACCTCCAAGTGTAATTCCTAATTTTCCCTGACGGTAGTTACCGTTGAGGCTAAGGTTTGAACCCCGTGCTCCAACTCCCGCATCGGCGCTCAGGGTAAGTCCTTGTAGCGTTGATTTCTTAGTGATAATATTGATAATCCCTGCCGAGCCCTCTGCATCGTATTTGGCTGAAGGAGAAGTGATTACTTCCACCGATTTAATCAAATCTGCTGGAATCATTTTTAAGGCATCGGCAATGCTACTCGCTACAATCGTAGATGGCTTATTGTTGATCAATACCCGAATATTCTGGCTACCGCGAAGCGATACGTTTCCGTCCAAATCCACCGACAGCATCGGCACTTTTTTGAGCACATCAGCGGCATCACCTCCCCGGGCTGTGAGGTCTTTGTCGGCGTTGTACACCAAGCGGTCTACTTTTTCTTCAATCAAAGATTTCTCGCCCGTTACCACAACCTCATCAAGCGTTTTGATGTCGGGGTTCATTTTGATGACGCCCAAATCAATGTCTTGGCCTTTGGCAATTTTTAAGTTGTCAATCGTTTTATCTTTATATCCAATGAAGGAAATCATCAATTTATATTCCCCAACGGCAATGCTTTTAAGGGTAAACTTTCCTTTTTCATCGGCCATTGTTCCGTCAATGGCTTTTCCAGTTGTTTTGCTGTAAAGGGCGATATTGGCAAATTCAACGGCTTGGGTAGCGGCAGAATCAATCACAAAACCTGTTATCTTTGAATTGCCTTTGGGTGCAGTTCCTTCTAGATTCAAGGCAGGGGACTGCATGTTGTTAGTATTTCTATTTCGGCCGTTTCCATCGCCGCTTGGCATACCGCCAGGGCCTCCCGGAAACTGAGCGTAGGCGGCTGTCATACCTAACGCAAAAAGAATGGAAGTGATAAGTGTTTTCATTTTTTTATTTGTTTGTCGTCACGTTTCTTTTATATTGATGACGGATTCCTCCGTTTTGATGATTCAAAGTAACGTCGACTTATATTCACAAAAAAATACAATAGACCGACCGACCGTAGAATACCGATAAGGAGCGATTAATGACCGATGAGTTGCCTTTTTGGGCATAAACAAGGTACAGGAGGTGCCTTTAGAGATAAAAAATGTTCAATTATCGGTAAATATGAGTAAACTGGCGATTGCTAGAAGAAGTATGAAATTGTTTTAATAGGATTGTTGTCATTTTGAAAAAGTCGATTTGTATTCCTATCGACCGACCTAAAAAAAATACAACTATGTTACTTCTCCCAAATAGAAAAAATATAACGCTTGTCATCCATGTATTAGCGTGGGGATTGTTGGCCGCTCTGGTCATGATGCCCCCCTTTGGCGGGCGTTTTACGATGCCCGATGAGTATTGGATAAAGCAGGGCATTTTGTTGGGATTGCTCGCAGGTGCTTTCTACCTCAATGCCAAGGTTCTTCTGCCTCGTTTATTGTTTCAAAATCACTCGCTTTGGTACATCACTTCTATCGTGGGGGCCGTAATCATCATTTACTGGACGATTCAGGGGGTAGAATCTTGGCTCAACTTGCCAGAACTATGGCACAAAGCCATCCGTCCAGATCGCCCTTTTAATCCCAATCGTGGGCATCGTTTTGATATGTTTACCTTTTTGTATTCGCTGTTATCACTCGGCGTAAGTACTAGTTTAACGGTTGTGCAAAAATGGCAGAAGGATACCCAAATTCGAGAACAACTGGAACGAGAAAAAGTGGTATCAGAGCTTTCTTTTCTGAAAGCACAAATCAATCCGCACTTTTTTTTCAACACCCTCAACAACATCTACGCCCTCACCATGATGGACGTAGAATCGGCGCAAGAAGCCCTACACCGCTTATCGCGTATGATGCGCTATGTGTTGTACGAAACCAAGGAAGGCACCGTGCGACTGAGTCAGGAAATTGCTTTTTTGCAAGATTATATTCAATTGATGCAGCTCCGCTTGACCGACAAAGTCAAAGTAACTTTTGACCTGCCCGCTGCCCATCAAGACGTAGCCATTGCGCCGATGCTGCTTTTACCTTTTCTTGAAAATGCCTTCAAGCACGGGGTCAGCGCCACGCGTCCGAGCGAAATTTTCATTGGCTTGACCCAAATCGAACAAACCCTACGGGTAGAAGTTAGGAATACGCTCTTTACTGAAAAAAGGGTTACGTTAGATGAAAGTAACGGAATAGGTTTGGTCAATACGCGTCGCCGGCTTGATTTATTATATCCTAATCGGTATGCTTTGGTTATTACAGAACAAACCCCCAACGATGAGTATTTGGTAGAATTGACCCTCCATACTGCCCCACTTAAACAGCAAACGTCCACTTTAAGCCCTGCGCATTATGACGCTTAACTGCATCGCCGTTGATGACGAACCCCTCGCCCTTGGATTGGTGAGTGTTTTCATTGAAAAAACGCCTTTTCTGCATTTGGTCGGGAAGTATTCCAGCGCCATCGAAGCATTGCAGGCGTTGCATCATCAGCAGGTGGATGTGATTTTTTTGGACATTCAAATGCCCGATTTGACAGGCATTGAACTGGCAAGGGTATTGGGGCAATCACAACAAGGGGGCGCAGGTCCCCGCATTATTTTTACGACGGCTTTCAACAACTTCGCCATCGAAGGTTACAAAGTAGATGCCTTGGATTACCTGCTCAAACCGTTTAATTACGAAGAATTTTTGCGGGCAGCCACCAAAGCAAAAGCCTATTTTGAATTAATCAATCGCCCAGCACCCACGGCGGCTCCCGCCACAACCGCGCCAGAACCCGAAGAAGACTCGCTCTTTTTGAAGGTAGAATACCAATTGGTGCGCGTATCGTACAATGATATTCTGTACATCGAGGGGCTAAAAGATTACGTAAAAGTCCATTTGCAAAGCACCACGAAGCCCGTTTTATCACTAACCAGCCTCAAAGCCCTCGAAGACCGACTTCCCGCCCGTAAGTTTATGCGGGTACACCGATCATTTATTGTTTCGTTGGATAAAATCACTTCACTGACCCGTAACAACATTCAGATCGGCAACGTTACGATTCCCGTCAGCGACCAGTACAAAGATACCTTCACGCAGTTCTTAAATAAATGGACGTAAACCAGGGCTTTTATACTCCGATTTACGTCCATTATTATTTAACCTTACTTCGATTTTCCTAAAAAGCTGTCCTTAATTTCTGCGTCTACCACTACCTTCAGTTGAGTGCTCTGGCGCATTCCGCTGCTCCTGAGTTCTTGGCTGGGCCGACTCACGGTTGCCGCGAGAGGGTGATTGCTGCCGAGGCTCCGCAGTGCGCTGCTGTGGTTGGGGAGCATCATTGTTTCTGCGTTGCGGCAAATTTTCGCGACTTTCGTACGAACGCTGCGGGGCCTGCTCCCGATTATTGGCCCGAGGCTGTTGATTTTGGTTTGAGCCGTTGTTGTCCGACCAAGTCCGTTGGGCATTGCCACGCTCGGGAGCCGTATACGGTCTGTCATCTTGGCGCGGCTGCGGATTGTTTGGCCGCTGCTCACGTCCTTGGTTATAGTTGTCATAACGATCACGTTCGTTGCGTGATACCCGGTTGTCATAGCGCGGAGATTGGTTTCGACGGTCGTTGTCGTTCCACTGTCCTCGGTCATTGTAATTGGGCCGCGAGTCGTATTGGCGATTATTACCGTTGCCACGCGCATAACTGCGGCCCCGTCCCTGACGATAGAGATCATCGGCCCGGTACACATTGATACGATTGCGCGTTATACGCTCGATATCATAGCGTTGTGGGCCATATACATAGGCTCGGTTGTTGTAACGATAATAGTTGTTGAGATAAGATGTTCCACCGTAAATAACGCCGATTCGGTTGCGCGGTACGCAGTAACTGTACACACGCGGGCTTCGAATGTAGATATCAGGAACAAAGACCCAATAATTATATGGAATATTGATGTTAATATTTATATCTATTCCCATCCCAGGACCCAAAGGTGCCCAGCCGTAATATCCTCCACCTGAGCGCCAAGATACCCAAGCTGGCCCCCACTCATCGCCCGGAATCCAAATCCAGCCGTAGTAATCATCAAACAGCCAACGGCCATAGTGGAAAGGTGCCCAGCCCCATTCGTAGTCTGAAACCCAAGTATTGCCGTATTCCGTCATTTCCCAATGTCCATCGGTGGCATAAGGCTGAAAATCTTGCGATACGCGCGGCCGCCACACCTGCCCATACGACGGATTGTCCATCCAATCGCCGTAGGGAGAGAGTTCATTATAAAAGTCCTGCCGCGAAATACCCACCCCGGGCTGGGCAAGAACATTGCTCGGAAGGGTCAACCCGATGGCCAGCACAAAGAGCAGGCAAGCGGCGTGTATTTTATGGATTGTTTTCATGACATTTCTTTTGGTTAAATGAAACTTCCCTCGGTCGTTGACGTACATTTTGGCGACGTAGTTCAGTTACAAATGAAACGAAATTTTCCCCAATTCTATTTCAATTGGGGGCCCCTAAACACGAGGATTAACAATCATTAACCAACGCCCTTTTTTTTAAAAAAAATTACTCCATTCAAGACTACGCCCGGAAGATAAATTTTAGTAATATCAGCCTGAAAATTAAGCCCTTAAAACCAAATAGTATTTTACACTTTTTTCCTATTCCTTTTTTTATGAAAAAACCCTTTATACTGCTTCTATCGCTGTTTATGTTGGCAAATGCCGCCGCCCAGAAACCCTATTACGGTGAGCAAAAATGGCCCGAACAAGACACGGCCAATAAGTTCTACACCGTCAAAGGTGAGCGGCATGGCGTTAGCTTTTTTAAGAAACATTATTTTAAAGATGTGGAATATCAACCCAGCAATAAACTGGCATTTGACGTTTATCACTCACCCGATGTAATGTACCACTGGTACCGAAAATGGGCCGCCCAATATCCCGACATCGTAGACCTTTACGAAGTAGCAAAAAGCTACGAGGGGCGGCCTATCCTGCAAATGACCATTACCAACAAAAAAACGGGCAAACATACCGACAAACCCGCGGCTTATTTTGAGGCTGGCCGGCACAGCGGCGAGGTAACGAGCAGCGAAGCCATTCTCTGGCTGACGCAGCATTTACTCGAAAACTACGGTAAAGATGCGTCCATTACCCAACTCGTTGACACCAAATCCATTTATCTGCGTCCTGAAAATAACCCCGACGGGTCTACGATGTACCTTTTTACGGCGCAACGTAACCGAAGCACCGTGCGGCCCAAAGACGATGACCGCGACGGCCTGCTCGACGAAGACCCCGAAGAAGACCTCGACGGCGACGGGGTTATTTATCAAATCCGAAAAAAAGCCGTTACCAAAGCCGAAAAAGAAAAAGCCGATTATACCCTCGACCCCCGCGACCCGTCGGGGCGCTTGATGAAACGCGTCTTGGAGGGCAAGGGCGATTGGCTGGTTTACACTGAAGGCATTGATAACGACGGCGACGGCAAATACAACGAAGACGGCATCGGCGGCTTAGACAACCACCGCAATTACCCCGAAAATTGGCGACCAGACCAAGGCGGCGACCTCACGGGGCGCGGCTACACTCAGGGTGGTGCGGGCGAGTACCCGTTGAGTGAAATTGAAACGCGCTCCACGGTTTTGTGGTTGCTGGCTCATCCTAACATCTCGGTCGTCAACTCGATGGATACACGCGTGCCGATGCACCTGCGCCCGCCGTCAACTTCCAAAAGTGCCGAAAGTATGTTCCCCGCCGATTTGGCGATTTATAAACACATGGACAGCGTGGGATTAGCTTTTACGGGTTATCCTTGGGCTGGCGACGTGTATGATACCTACGCCACCCGCAGCAAAACCGACCGCACCACCGGCGACCCCACCAAGCCTCAACCCTTGTTTGGCCACGGTCCTGATTTCGGTTATTTTTATTACGGCTCGGTATGGTACGGTGATGAACTTTGGAACGGCGGTGCCATGAAAGATTACAACAAAGATGGCGCTTACGATGAGTACGACGGTCTCATGTGGGACGACGAAGCCAACAAAAAAAATGGCTTCAAACCCTGGACAAAACTCATCCACCCCGTATTGGGGGAAGTAGAAATTGGCGGGTTTCACCCTAAATTTTTTGCGCAAAATGGCCCCGCGTGGCAGTTGGAAAACTGGATTGCCAAACAGTCAAAATTCAATTTAGCGATGGCCAAAGAATTGCCCCAAATTGACCTCAAAGACGTGAATGTGAAAGCCCTAGCCAACAACGAATACGAAATAAAAGTAACGTGGAGCAATTCAGGAAAGCTGCCCGTCGCGCTGGAGCAGGCCAAATTGGTCAAAATAGTGCAGGAAGACCGCGTTACGCTGGACTTTGACAAGGCATTACTCAAAGGCTACGAAGACGCAAAAGTAACTATCACAGAACCTACCTTATTTGACAAAACGATTTACACTGGCTACACCAAGGTTGGTGAACAAAAAGAAGCCGTTTTTAAAGTAAAACTCAACCAAAAAGGCCCCGTCAAGGCAAAAGTGAAGCTTTCTTCTACCCGAGGCGGTTACAAAGAGAAAGAAATTGTTCTGGGGAATTAGCAAAATCCTCGTCTCTCAAAAGCGAACTGATTGACGTAAAGCTGCAGAGAATGGGGAAAATCTGTCTAACAAATGGTTGTCGAGGCCGTCAAAATGGATTCGACAACCATTTGTTATCGCCATTGCATCAAGGCCGCATTCAGCACTTCTTCCACACGCCGACGTGGCTTGTGAAAATAAACCATGCCGTGGCCCGGCAACATAATATCGGTCTCTATTTTGGCAAACCGACGTAAAGAAGCGGTATAGATTTTTTTGTCGAAGTCAATGGAGCCACTCCACCCAAAATCGCCACTCAGCAAGGTGCCAATTACATCTCCGCTGATGACGATTCGCTTTTGCTCCCACGTAAACAGATAGGCTGTGCAACCCATGCTGTGGCCAGGCAAGTGCATCACCTCAATTTCTACACCCAATAGATTACGTCGTTGTTTATCCACCAAAATTTGGTCTACTGTAACGGGCTGAAAGGTTTTATGGTACAAATAGCCGCAGCAGCGCTCGTCGCCTGCCGCAATGGCCTCGGCGGTTTCGGCCACGGCCATGATTTTTACGCCTCTTTTTTTGAGAATATGCGCACCTCCAGCATGGTCCAGATGCGCGTGGGTCAGGAGGCAATATTGGATTTCCTCCGGCGCCAGATCCCAATAGCGCATATTATGGAACATCTGCTCGATGGTTTCACCACATCCACAGTCAAACAGGATTAGCCCTTGTGGGGTTTTTAGCACGTATGCGTTTCCATCGTTCCATAACGCCCCAGGTTGGTCAAACGTAAGCCCGTTAAGGTCGCCGCTTACCTGAAAAAGATTTTTCAAAATTTGCATAGATACTATTTTGTTAACAAAGACCCGAATTGGGATATTTTACCGCTTTCAAAAAAATATCCACAATGACCCGCAAATGTTTGTACAAATGTTGCGCTTCCACGCGGCGGATTGTTCCGAAGCTTGTTGGATTTTACGCCCGTTTATCATTCGATTTTTAGGGGGCAATTTTTGTTTTCTTTAAAGTTAGCTGAAGTTTTGTTACCAATACCGCCTCTAAAACCCTAACTTTGCAGCGGTAAGTCAATCAAACATCCGCTCAATACTTCCTATATCTATGAAATTCGGCGTAGTAGTTTTTCCCGGTTCCAATTGCGACGATGATACTGTCTATACATTACGGGTCAATTTAGGCCAAGAAGTGGTAAAACTTTGGCACAAAGACCACGACCTTCAAGGCTGTGATTTTGTGATTCTTCCCGGAGGTTTTTCCTACGGCGATTATTTGCGCACTGGCGCTATTGCCCGTTTTTCTCCCATCATGAATGAAGTCATTGCCCACGCCAATCGCGGCGGGTACGTCATGGGCATCTGCAACGGTTTCCAGATTGTAGCCGAAGCAGGATTGGTTCCGGGGGTACTGTTACGCAATAGCTCACAACGCTACATCTGCCGCAATATTTACTTGAATCCACAAAGCAAATCCACGATTTTGACGGGCGGTTTGGACCGCTCAGCCTATAAAATTCCGATTGCCCACGGCGACGGACGTTATTTTGCCGACGAAGACACCCTCAAAAGCCTCAACGACAACGACCAAGTGCTGTTCCGTTATTGCGACGAAAACGGTCTCATCACCGAAGCCGCCAATCCCAACGGTAGCTTGGAAAATATCGCGGGCGTAACCAATGCGGGTAAAAATGTATTTGGAATGATGCCCCACCCAGAGCGCGCCTCCGACCCTGCCTTGGGCAATGCCGATGGCCGTTTTATACTGGAGCAGCTTTTGGCCGTAACGGCATAAACCTCCTTTTTTCCAAGCAAAAAGCGCGAATGTGGCTCACATTCGCGCTTTTTGCTTGGAAAGTATCAGAAAGAATAACCAACGGCAATGTTAAACACTAAATTTTCTTTTCGCCACGGTTTGCTTCGTAAATCAAATTGATTGAGCACCCACCGCTCGTTTTCGGGAAGCCACGGCTTTCGAAACGGCACCGCTAAGTCGAGGCGTAAGAGCACAAAAGGGGTAATAATCCGTAGCCCGATTCCTCCGCCAACGGCTACTTGTTTGTAAAATTGGTTGGTAAACACCGCATTTTCTTCGGGCGTATAAAACGAATCATCGTAATTGCGGTACATCCAGATATTACCTGCGTCGGCAAACATCGCGCCTTCAAAATACTCACTGATTCGCAAACGCAGCTCACTGTTTGCCTCCAAACGAATATCTCCGAAGGCCACGTTCCCAAAAATATTGGTGGTAGCCGTATCCAATTTATAACTTCCTGGGCCCAGCGTTCGCGCCCGAAACGCCCGTATCCCGTTTGTTCCACCCGCAAAATACTGCTTAAATTGCGGCAACGACAATGAATTTCCGTACGGAATCCCCAATCCAATCAAAAGGCGATTTGCCCAGCGGAGCTTAGGGCTGACATTGCGATAATGGCGAACTTCCGCGTCAAAACGGGCGTATTGTTCGTAAGGAATGCCAAACACTTGCCCCACTTCTTCGCGGCGTTTGGCTATCAATCCCGCCACATTCCCAGCCAAATCAACCCCACCCGTTATGACAAACGTATTTTTACTTAATGGCTTTGGGGTAGGCGTGTAAGCAATGTTGTATTGGGCCCCTAAAATGAGCCGATTTTCCAGAATTTTAAAGTAACGTAGCAAATCCTGTTGTTTAGTAGCGGGGTCGATAATCAGATTTAAAAACGCTTCTCCGTCAATAATCTTTGGTTTCACCACGTTCAGGGCAATCGGCAAAAACGTGTGCTCTATCTGGGTGTTTTTTCGCCAACTATACCCCCAGTTCAATTTAATAGATGTTTGACGATAAAGCCCCTGCTGGGTTAACTGTTCAAAACCAGTTGTAAGGGTGGTTTTGGGCAATGTTTGGTTTTTATCGGGCCGTACTTTATAAAACGGTAACACAAATCGTGGGAACGATAGCTCCGCTTCAAAACTCGTACGGTAGAAATTTCTTACTTTCGAAGCAGTATCACTTCGGCCCCCTATCTGCAAATCTAAACCCGCATTGGCGGTAAGGCGCAGCTGCTCGGCCGCGCGAAAAAGATTCCGATTGAGCCAAGTCAGCCCCACCTGTGCCCCTGCTAAGTTGTTTGACTTCGTCACCCCACTAAGTTCGGCGCGGAGGGTTTTCTTTTTCAGGGGAGTGAGGTAATAATACACATCCAACAAGGCCGAGTCTGAACGGGGCAGCAATTCAAATTGATTTTTTACAAACTTAAAATTTTTGAGGTTAATAAGCCGCGAGAGCGAGACATCATGCAATTCGCTGTTGTAGAGCGTTCCCTTCCGAAATCCAATGGCATCATAAAAAATACGCGGACGGTAGGCATGAGCGGGGTCGATAATCCTGATGTTGCCCCGTCGTCCAGTCACCTCGGCTAGTGTATCACTTTTGAGGCGGCCATTATCCGAAATGACGTAAATATTTTGAATAAAGTACCTTTTCAGGGCCAACTGCGTCGTATTAGGCTTTAGCTCTACGTACAAACGCGTCTGGTGATTATTAAGATTTGTATCGGCCTTTACAATCAGATAATCGGGTCGAAAGTAGTAAAATCCGTGTTTTTTTAGTTCGCGCTCAATGCGGTTACGCTCTTCTTCGATAGCCGTCAAACGGTAAGGAGCACCTTCTTTCAAAAGCGTATTTTTTTGGGTCAATTGCAGATTTTTAGAGAATACGGAGCTGTCTTTAGTGATAAATTCAACCGTTTTAATGGTGTACCGTTTTCTTAACCCCACCGTATAAACGGCCTTGGCTCGGCGTTTAGTTTCGGTCATTTCGCCCGAAGCCGTCGAACGAAAATAGCCTTCATTGTTCAAATAATTCGTAATCACCGCACTGTTGGTCGTAACCGCACGCTTGCTAGCAAAAACGGGCGACTCCCCGAAACGTTTCCGAAACCATCCCCGGAAACTCTTTTCTTTTTTGGGCTCTCCCAGAAAATAATACAGCCAAACTTTATAGGGGAACCCCAACAACATGCTGTTGGGTTGGGGCCGCAAGATGGGTTCAAGCTCGGCTTTAACCGTTTTAGCTGTCTTGGCCGATACGTTGGAATCAGGCGCCATTTTCACCTCTGCTCCTACGTACAGGCTCTCGTTGGGCGGCAGATAGCGCGAGACCGAACAGCCCATAAAAAAACTGGACAGGAGTACGAGAAGTATACAGCTAAATCTAAACGTCATTTTTTAAACATTTCTTTCAATTTGTCGTAATCTAACACTACCGCAAAACTCACGCCCGTTTCTACAATAAACCCTTCCAATACCGCCTGATACTGGTTTTTTCGGTAGGCCCGAAAAGCATAGCGTCCATCCCGGGTCAGGTTATAATTTACATTTACATTGTCAATGATTTCGGTGGAACGAGCCGCTCTTGCGCCGCTTTCGATTTCAAAATTACGGCCTACATTGACCGTGAGGCGGTCATCCATAAAGGCTTTACTCAAACCCACGTTCAGGTCAGTTTGGGCAGCAGTACCCGTGTTGGTCGAAACAGATGTAGAATTGAGATTGAAATCCAATTTTACGCCTTTAATCAAATCAGAAGCCAACATATTGAGTTGGTCGGTCAGCAGTTTACTCACGCTTTCGCGGGCAATCAGCTCCGGATTCACACTCGAAAAGAAATCGGATGATTGCTCTCCCGAAAATTTATTCAGCACCAACAACGAAAACACTTGTTTGTTCATGGCCGCCTGATTCTGTTGAAGTTCTGTAAAAACTCCATCATTTTCTATTCTAGAAACTTCATCTGCCGACATTCTCGTTTTATCGGGCCGAATATCAAAAGTGATTTGGGGTTTTTCCAAACTTCCCTGCATTTTGAGTAATACCTGAAGGGGAAGTTTCTTGTTTTTATAATCTGCATCATTCGGAACAATCGGCGTCAATTCAGCTGTAACGGGATACACCGCCGTGATGTCTACGTCGGCTTTCATCGGGTCGCCAGTCCAAATCAAACGGCTTCCTTTTTGAATGGTAAAACCGCGTTTTAGAATCTCAAACGTGAGGTCATAGGAGCCTTGGGTTATTTCGTACAAACCTAAAATAAAGACCTGACCACTTGGCGAAATCCCCGCGTTGAGCTGAGCATTACCCCTTACTTTTAGGTTATCGCCGTTCAGTTCATCCACCACAATGGTGAGTTGCGAGCGGTCGTCAGCTTCGAGGTTGAGCGAGATTTCGGAGGCAAAATCAATGGGAGCCGATTCGATAGCACTCGAATCCACCACGGCGGGTTTGTTGGGGTTAATAAATTCAACAATGCCTTCCGTGGCATTTTCTCCAAAATTATCATCGGGCAAAATAACCGTAATATCACTCCCTTCTTTCAGTTTTACGGAGCCATCAATAGCGGGTTTTGAACCCACCCCCGCCACGTGCAGGTTGGCGTCCACGATTCCGTTTCCGTAGAAAAACTCATTTTCTTTCCGAGTAGCATTAAGCACCGTAAAATCTTTTCCGACGATATTTAGATCGTACGAAACATCAGGAATTTTGGCAATGTTGACTTTGCCGTCAATCTGTAACGGACGGTTGGCAGTATCGCTTACCACAAATTTTTGCAGTAAAATGTCCGACCCTTTAAACTGCAAACGGCTGTTGTTGATACGGTACGTGGCGCCTAATTGGGTTATGTTAAACGACACACTGTCAAACGCAACACTGCCGTCGATTTGAGGTTTGTCAATTGCCCCTTTGATGGTGGCTTTGCCCGCTAGCGAACCACGCGTACGCCGCAACTCCCCAAGGCTAAAGGCTTCTACGGTTTGCATTCCCATTCGACGAATGTCCAACGTTAAATTCAGCGGTGTTTTACTTTTGAGTAAGTAGTTTCCGCTCAATTTCACATCGTTTTGGGCACTTTTGAGCGTGGCTTCGGCCACAATATTATCAGCCGACTGATTGGCGGCTTTGGCATTCAGGTTGCCGATAAGGATATCCATCACCGTCAAATCACGAATGGAAAAGTCGCCCGTAAAAGCAGGGTTTTCCTGTGTATAATTCTGCAAAATAACGTTACCCGCTAGTACCCCGCCCATAAGCGTAGAATCGGCCATAATACCCACCAAAGGGCGTAGATTAAGGCTATCCATTTCGATTCTCAGCGGGCCATTAGGTGTATCGGTCAGGCTGTTCACAAAAAGTCGCTGTCGATTTTGGTTAATGGTAAATTTCCTGGCCAATAGCCCGTCTTTCCCGAACTGCACATAACCCGTGGAATCGGCGGTCCAATTTTTATAATCAAGCAACAGCCCCCGCCGCCGTAATTGCAGGCGATAGTTATTGTCAATCGAAGCCAGTACACCCTCCATTCCGTGGCGGTCTTTATCTAACGAATCTTTGAGAACTAAGTTAAACCCAACGATATTGTTGGTGATTTCGCCATTCAGGTACGTGCGTCGAATGTTGGTCGTTCCCGACGTTACTTTATCAACGTAAGCGGCATAATTGGCTTTATTTTTGGCCCCGTCTACGTTAATAGTGACCCGTTCTACCAACGTACTGTCGTATTCTATCAGCGGTGCTTGTAGTTTCAGCCGGAGGGTGGTGTCCTGTTGACTGTTTAATTGCATTGAAAACCGTACCGTGTCCATCCGTGTCAACTCAGGCACAAATGCCTTCAAGGCGGCGTGGTTGGCTACTTTTCCTTCCAACGAAAAGCGATATGGCTCCGCGATGGGCTTGTATTGAATGGCGGGCAGGGCAAAGTAACGATTGATTTCGGTCAATAAAATATCGGCAAGTTGCTCATACCGAAACACCCCCGTGGCCCGGGCTTTGAGGAAGGGGGCATCAATGACCGCCAATCGTTCTCCATTCTCGTTTTCGAGGTTCAACGACAGGGTTTGCAAGGCAATCTCTTTCCCATCCTGAATCAACACCCCGTCTTGAATCAGCAACGTTCCGCGCGGGTCGGCGGGGTTGGTGGAAGGAAAAACAGCGTTTATTTTACCACGAATCCCGAGGTTTTCACTGTACAGATTGAGGGGTTTAAGTCGTAGTTCATCAATATCCGCTTCCGCCGATATCACGGGATATTCGGGCCGCAAATCAGCCTGAATTGTGAGACGTAAGGTAGCGTTAGGGTCGGCGATGG
Source organism: Runella rosea (assembly GCF_003325355.1). GTDB lineage: Bacteria > Bacteroidota > Bacteroidia > Cytophagales > Spirosomataceae > Runella > Runella rosea. Next base: position 5,276,995 of record NZ_CP030850.1, on the reverse strand, counting down.
CGGCGACAAAATCGGCTACCTGCTGACGATACGTACCTTCAAGATTCAGATTTTGGTAGGTATATCCTTTGACATCCGCGCTCAAAACCGTGCCTTTCAGTACAGCCTGCAAGGTTTTTGGGTCAATCCCCTGCCCATTGACGGTTGCCGTCAACGAAAGTTTCCCGAGTTGTTCGGGTGGTTGTTTCAGCAGTTTTCCGGCGTTAAAATCTTTTAGAACTAGGGTTCCCTGATAGCCTTCATTTTTACCTCTGACAAAATTTTTCAGATTCCCTTCAAACGTCGCGTCGCCCATATCGGAGGCCAAACGGGTGTTCAGATTAAGGTCATTCAGGCTGCCTTTAACGGTACCCGTCAGCAGTAGCTTCGCGGGAATCTCGATGGAAGCAGGCAGAGCATCTTTGGGTGCAATACGTTCAATATCGGCCCGGGTAGTAGAAAATTCGCCGATTTTTAAATCTAAGGCCATTTTTTGAGGGTCGGGCAATCCCGCAATTTTCCCCTCCATGCGCAGGTGAGTTCCTTGTAAGGTTTGCACATCGACAGCCTTCAGGGTTAATTGATTGACCTTGCCCGTCACTATGCCATTTACCTTGACAATGGCCGTTGGATTGCGGTCAAAAGGTGGCGTTTTTCGGAGGGTAGGCATCCAAGTCAACACATCTTTAAAACTGATTTGGCTGTTTTGCAGGTTCACATCTAGGCCTACATTTCCGATATTATCGGTCAATTCATCCAGCGAACGGTAACGTAAAACGGCCCGATTCCGAAGAATGGTTTCGTTGGTTTGGATAAACAGATTTTCGAGCGAGGTTTGAGTAGTAGAGTAAACAAAATCGGTTTGCACCTGATGCAATACAAAGCCCCTTTTCTCCACCATACTTGCCGATTTCAACTTTCCAGCAGCACGTTCGGGGGTAAAGACAAAATTTTCCAGCTGCGTATTAAATTGGCTTATGTCTACATTCAGGCTCTCGGTTCGGTACGCCAAGTTTGTATTTTGTACCCCTACTTTTTTGAGCGAGACCGCCAGTTTATCCAAATGAATGTAGTCACTTTCCAAATCCAACTGCCCAATTTTACCGCTTGCTTTCAGCTTTTGGGTCTCGTCGTTGTAGATAATTTCATAATTTTTAACCTGAATTTTCCCCAATTTAAAATCCAATGAATCGGCAGAATTGATTGTTACCAAACTGTCCGTCCCAGGTTTTGCAGGCCGAAGCGGGGTGTACATTCTCACTGTAGCCTTGCCGGCATTCAAGACCGTATTGGTCAAATGATACCGATTGTAGGAAGGATTAAAGGCCGAAAAATTTACGTTTGATTCTTCAATCCAAAGAGCCGCGTCGGTTCCGATGATGGCATCGCGGTACGATACTCTTACATTTTTGAGTTTGAGGGCATCCAATCGCATATCCAGCGGTGCTGACGCGGTATCGGGCTGGCTATCAGGACTACTAAATGCGTGCGTAACGAATCCAAAATTGAAAGTAGTATCGGGTAAAGTACGATGAACGTTGAGGTATACATTTTCTAGCTCAATATTATTAATGCCCACTTTGTTTTGCATCAACCCCCACACGTCCAAGTCCACAAATACCCTTTTGCCCATCAGCAGGGTATCTCGCTGTTTATCTTCCAGATAAATATTTTGCAACTCTATCCAGTCGGGCAACTGAAAACGCACCTGCGCGATTTCAACGCGGGTCTGAAGTTTTTGGCGCAGATACGATACCACACGACGCGTAAGCCAGTCTTGTCCCGACCCTGTTTGCAGCCAAACGATGACTGTTCCCAAAACCAATAACAACCCAATGAAGGCCAGAAGAACTATTTTGCCTACTTTTCTCAAACTGGTATGGCGATGCTACCACGCGGGTGGTACGGTGTTTAATCACTTCAAAAGTATGTGTTTGAGTGATGGCCTGATTTATAAACCACGCCATCACTGAAACGGTTCTTTGCACCTTTTATCTTGCAAATGTATTATCTGAAATTGTTGGGTTAAACTCCATGATGGTTGTGACTTTTACGGGCTTTTTATCAATACTGCTCACGTACGTGGACTCCGAAGGGTACGAAATGCCGTAAGTAGACTTGGCGTACTGGGTATGGTCGCGGGTTTGCACCTCGCGGGTGGGCAGCGTCAGTTTTTCCCGAACCAGTAAGCCCGTTGCCACGTCAAAATACAAGTTGTATTTTACTCCTTTTCCTTCCATTTCTACTTGGTAGGCGGGTTTTCCGTTTACTTGCTCCGTGCCTACGACCGTAGCGATGTAGCCTTTTTGGGTATAATTGCTGAAAGGCACCAACAAGTCGCCTAGCTCACGACGCATATTTTCGCGTTCTTTTTCACTCAAATCGCTCGTTTGAAACTGAGTGACTTTGTCGCGGCTACCGATGGGGATTTTCACCCATCCATCCGTTCCTTTGATTCCGTAAATAAAATCACGTTTCATGATGGTACGGATTTTAGACAACGCCTGCTGAGACAACGACCCCTGTACTACTAAGTCATAATCATTGGCCGTTCCTGCGCGATAGGCCTGTTTGATGTTGTAAGTCTGTACGGCATCCCAAAGGGCTTTTCCGCCCGTAGCACTGTAGAAGTTATTAAAGATTGTATCGACGGGAACGGCACCCGTTTGGGCGTTCAGCCCCGCTTGGGCCAAGATTACAATCAGGAAAGTTTTTATGAATTGTTTCATTGTATGAAAAATTGATTATTCGATTGAATAACTCCAAAAATAGCAGTTTTATGATAGGAATTTTATTAAAAAATCATGCCAAACAAAAAAAGCTCCTCGAAAGGAGCCTTAAAAAAATGAGAAATTAAACGTCGGAAGAACGAGTCTATCCCCTTTAACTCTTGACATTTAACGGTTTTTTAGATTTAACTACGATACATAACCGCCTTCACCGCGTCGATGGTGCGCTTTACGCTTGGCAAGGTTGCTTCTACCAACGTAGGCGCGTACGGCAACGATACATCCATATTGTTGACCCGAATCACGGGAGCATCCAAATAATCGAATGCTTTGCGTTGAATCATGTAGGTTAATTCAGTAGCAATAGACGACAACGGCCAAGCTTCTTCAACCACCACGCAACGATTTGTCTTTTTTACCGAATTAATAACCGTATCATAATCAATCGGGCGCACCGTGCGAAGGTCAACGAGCTCGGCATTAATGCCCATTTTTGCCAATTCTTCGATGGCAGGATTCACCACGCGTGGAATCATCTTCCCAAACGATACAATGGTCACGTCCGTACCTTCTTTTTTCACTTCCGCTTTACCCAACGGAATAATGTATTCTTCTTCGGGCACTTCTCCTTTGTCTCCGTACATCAACTCTGACTCCATAAAAATAACGGGGTCATTATCGCGGATAGACGCTTTCAGCAGCCCTTTTGCATCGTATGGATTGGCCGGAACGACTACTTTCAATCCAGGCGTATTGGCGTACCAGTTTTCAAAGTTTTGAGAGTGTTGCGCTCCCAACTGACCAGCGTTTCCGGTCGGACCGCGAAACACAATCGGGCAGCTGTATTGACCCGCCGACATCGAAAGAATCTTAGCCGCTGAGTTAATCACTTGGTCGATGGCAACCAACGAAAAGTTGAACGTCATAAATTCCACGACGGGACGTAAGCCGTTCATTCCAGCTCCCACGCCAATCCCAGCAAAACCCAATTCGGCAATGGGCGTATCAATGACCCGCTCAGGTCCGAATTCATCAAGCATCCCTTGACTTACTTTGTAGGCTCCGTTATATTCGGCGACTTCTTCACCCATCAAAAACACGCTCGCGTCGCGGCGCATTTCTTCAGAAAGGGCCTCACGCAAGGCTTCACGGAAAAGTATTTGTCTCATTGTATATGATGTAAAATTCAAATTTGGGTTGAAAACGGGCGTAAAAATAGGAATTTTTTGTAAAATCGACTCATAAACCTTTCCTCCAATTCGCGAAATTCGTTTGCGCACGCTGACAGGCTCCTCCAAGCTCAATAATTGGCCAATTATTTTAAAGCTTTCTAGTTGACTTCCAAGCGACTAAGTGCCTTTATATTCATTTTTAAGGCTTTTTTAGGTCGTAAGGTAACCAGTGGGTCGGCCACGGCATCCTTTCTCTCTACGAGCAAAAAATCAAACTTTCGCACCAATAAGGCTAGTACAATCTGCATTTCCATCAATGCAAAATTATTGCCTACGCACATTCTGGGGCCACCTCCAAAGGGAATATAAGCATACGTGGGGCGTTGTTTGACGTTTTCGGGCAAAAAATGGTCGGGGTAAAATTCGTGAGGCTTTTGCCAATGCAACGGGTCGCGGTGAAGCAAATAAATCGGTAGCAGTAGGTAGGTATTGGGCCCAATAGGATGACCGCTCAATTGGTCTGCTCCCAACGCCCTTCGCCCCATCACCCACGCTGGCGGATACAGACGCATCACTTCCTGCACCACTTGAAAGGTATACTTCAGTTCGCGCACATTTTCAAACGTCGGCATTCCTTCTTCGCCCAATACTGTTTTTACTTCTTCCCGAAGTTTATGGAGAACGTCACCATTTTTTGTCAGCAAATAAAATGCCCAAGACAGGGCATTTGCGGTGGTTTCGTGGCCCGCCATAAAAATCGTCGTTACCTCATCCCTCAACTGCTGGTCGGTCATGGTTTCTCCCGTTTCCTCGTCTTGTGTATGGATCAACATATCCAGCAAATCGTTGTACCGAACCTCGGGATTGTGTTTTAGTTCTTGGCGGCGACCTTCGATAATGCTGTAAATAACCGATTCTACTTTTTTTACCGCCCGCTTGAACCGCAAATTTCGCGGTATGGGAACATACAATGGAAGACGAATAAAACTTTTGAGGGTGTTGTCCGCAAAGTGCATAATCTCGTTGAGTGATTCCGAAATGCCGCCCAAGCGGTGTTTCACATCGGTACTAAACAGCGCTTGGGTCACAATTTTCAAAGTCAGGTTGAGCATCTCTTCCGACATATTCAGGGTTTCGGTCTTCTCGTGTTGCTCCCAACGCTGTACCAAGTTCGTCACTTCATCATTCATCATCGCCACCATCAACGCCAGCCGCTGTTTGTAGAAAGCAGGCTGGGTCAGTTTGCGTTGGCGTCGCCAAAAATCGCCTTCGCTGGTCAACAGACCATTACCCAAAAATATGGCCAGTACTTTATACGCTTCGCTTTTATGGTAATTGCGGTTGTTTTCTTGCAATACGTGCTTGGTATCTTCTGGATTCAGCACTAAGATAAAATCACGGTTCACTAAATTTAGTCTCACTAAACCTGCCCCTCGAAACTCTTTTTGCATTTTTTCAAGAAAGCCTAAAGGGTTGCGCACAAATGCCGATGTATTTCCAAAAAAGGGACTTTTTTTAGCTTCGGGGATAGTACTTAGTGCCGATTTAGAGTAATTCATCATAATAGTACGCATGATTGTAGTGCAAAGTATATTGCTATATCCTTCTGATATATCATTTTCCTTGCCTATCTTTGTGACGTTTTTTTGAACTTTTCCTAAAAAGTGTTCTTTTATGTCAAGTAAAAAAAGCAAAAAAAGTGTTTATGTATTTAATTAAAGACAACACCGTTGTTAATTTCTAACCTTAAATTTAACCATTCACCTCAAACCTCATAATCAATGAGAAAGATTATTTTATTTTCCCTGTCTGTATTATTATTCGCATCTTGTAACAAAAAACAATTAGCTCAACTGACCAAAGATAAAGCTGAACTTCAGGCTCTTCTTGACAAGAATAAGGCTGATTGTGACGCACTTAGTGCAAAACTTAAAAATGACATCAGCGATTTGAGCAATCAAATCAAGATGAAAGATGGTGACATCACCAACGAGCGGGCCAAATTGAAAGCGATGGAAGATGAGTTGGCTTACTTGAAGCGTACAAACACCAACTTATTAGATCGTCTTTCTGACCTCTCTATCGTCAGCAAAGATGGCGCCGAAAGCATCAAGAAATCATTGGATGCCCTCAACCGTCAGAGCTCTTACATCCAAGATTTGAATTCAAATCTGCGCCGTAAGGATTCGCTTAACTTGGCCCTTGTGATGAACCTCAAGCGTTCATTGGACAATGTGAGCGACGAAGACGTAAACATCGAAGTGAAAAAAGGAGTGGTTTATATCTCTCTTTCCGACAAAATGTTGTTCAAATACGGCAGCTACGACATCACTACCCAAGCTGAAAACGTGTTGAGCAAAATTGCTAAAGTCGTAAACGACCGCAAAGATTTTGACATCTTGGTAGAAGGCCATACCGATAGCGTACCCTACAGCAGCGCTTCTGTGTTGGAAGACAACTGGGATTTGAGCGCAAAACGCGCTACTTCGGTAGTACGTGCCCTCCAGAAAAAATACGGTGTAGCTCCTGAGCGCATGACCGCTGGCGGCCGTGGCGAGTTTGTGCCTAAAGTAGCAAACGACAGCAGCCAAAACCGCAGCCGTAACCGTCGTACCGAAATCGTTATTTTGCCAAAATTGGATCAATTCTTCCAATTGTTTGACTCAGGCAAATAAGGTTTCGTAAGAAATAATTTCAGAAAAGGAGCGGTGTCTTTCGGGGCATCGCTCCTTTTTTTGGTAGAAAGTACATAACTCAAGTGTTAGATAGAGTAAAGATAAAATTGATATGGATAGCTTTTATAGTCTATTTTAGAAGGTTTGGCAAAACCAGAATCGATGCCAATATACACGTAAGCATCTGACTACAAAGCAATTGTATCACAAAAAGAGGTTGGCGGTGAGAACACCACCAAGGGCGTACTGCCTGGCTATCTGCCACACGGGCATTTTGTTGTGCAACTGAGGCCGAAAAAACGGCACAAAGTAGTATCATTAGAATACGTGATTGCATATTCAATAGAAGTTAATAAGAAGTTTGAGGTAATTTATTTTCCTAAAAAGAAACGGGTTTGTAACAGCGGTATGTCCAACCCGTAATGCCGGTTGAGGGTTTTGATGACCTCATTGGCGATAACGGCCTGCCCGAAAGCGGTGGGATAGACCCCATCGGCCGAAAAGAAATTTCCTCCTTTGGGCCAAGCGGCATTCACCGCCACCCTGTCGTCGGTCACATATCCCCCCGCCTGAATGCGTTTGTAAAGGCTATACATATCGACCACTGGCCAACCCGTATCTTTGGCCGCCGTGCCGATAAAATAGGTATTGTAAAACTTTGGCGACATCATTTGCTGTTCGCTGTTAAAATCATTGCCCGAGATCACATCGTAGGTAGTCAACACCACTTTCCCTCTCACATCAGGTTTCAATTCGCCTTTCAATACTTTTTCGGTTGTGGGCGTGGGAATCAAACGATGCAACCCAGGGTCATAGGAATCTTGCCCTACAAACAGATTGAGCCCTGACTTTCTGACCATCTCAGCGGTGATTTGATTGAAATAGGGAAAATCCAGCACTTCGGGCACATTCAGTATTACCCCTTTGTGTTGTTTCTTGGCCAAACTGCGCGCCAGTTCGTATTCGGGTGTGAAATAATAAGGCAACTGCCCTCCACCTGCAAGCCCCCCCGCACCCCTGGCCACAATTCTGTATGTATCATCCATACCAAACTCAAAGATGAACAAATCGGCCTTTTGATCGTTGACCCAATCCGTGGGTTTGGCGTATTTGGCCTTGATATCTGCACTCACCGCCCGATCCACATATTTGTAATATTTAAGCTCATCAGAGGGATACCGAAAGAATTGCAGCCCTTTTTGAATTTCTGGGAACGCCAGTTGGTCAAGCTCCACTTTGTCTTTATCTCCAAAATCCGTGTAGGCTGTTTCCCCGTTGCGCTGAATTACCCCTAGATTATTGGTCACCATGTTGAATTTTACCAAGGGTCCTGCTGTGCCCGCCACGGTCTTGTAACCCGTGCCGTTGCCTTCCGCTTCCGAAAACAGCGATTGTACAAACGATATACCCATCTGTCGGGCAATCAAATTAGGGAAAGCCGTCAGCTGCCCTTCCCGATACAGGCCGCCGTCGCGAAAACCCGCCGACAGCGCGCCCCCCACTGAAACCAGTCGAAACTTACCCGCTTCTTTCTGAATTTTACTCAAATCGGGCGCTTTCGCAGGTTTTTCGGGCAACACGTCTTTGTCTGGTTTTACTTTGACAGTCGTATCACCAGCGTTGAATAACCCCAGCCAGCTGTTCTCTACTTTGATGGCTTCTACCAGCGTAGGCGACGAGGGAGTGATGGATGGGTCTATTTCTTCCCCAATCTCGGTGACGTTCGGCGTACAGGCCATGCAGTTGGACAATATTAAATAGCCAAGAATGGCGGTGTAAAGTGGTTTTGTCATGGTTGTATTCATTTTATACTTTAATATTCATCTGACTTTTCGCCCCAATAGGGAGCTATGCATTCCCTTGACCGTGGTCTGTGTCTTCCCTTGTTGTGGGTAGTGTTCGGTAGAACACTGCGCACTCGAAATAAATAGCCGTTTGCAACGGCTCTAACAAGCCTCTACTATTATCAAATTAGATCTGCCTCTAAAAGCCCTTTTTGATTGTTCATGTAATCTCGTGCTGATGAATACCTGTACTCCCACGATTCATCTACTATACCTACCTTTACGGGGTTTTCATGAATATAAGCTAATTTTTGATCAATGAATTTATTACTGCTTAATTCAATAGGGTGGTTTTCTTGTTGCCAGAATTGGTAGGTGGTATTTTTAGAATTATTCTCTCCTGCTTGACGAAACAACCATAAAAGCCAATCTCGGCGGCTTTCAGGTTGTTCTTTATCTTCAATAGCTGCAATGATTTGTTTTGAAGTGAACTTTTTGAAGTCTCTCAAAACGTCTGATGGGTGAACGCCAAATTTTGTAGAAATTATTAAATGCAGGTGATTGCTCATAATACACCACGCATGAATGCGTAAACCTTTTTCTTTTTGACAATACCGTAGGCTTTCTAAAACAATATCAACGTAGCTACTTCGAGTAAATACATCTGCCCATTGTACGGTTGCAAAAGTTACGAAACAGAGCCCTTCTGGGTTTTGTATTCTACGCGCAAATGCCATGCTTTTTACGGTTATGTTTTAGTTTTTTAACTTGGTCGGGCCGTCGCAGACGGCTTTTTATTTTTAGTACGCAGTGTTCAAAAGAACACTACGCACAACGGGGGTTGATATTTTTGAGCGATTAGTCGCCCCCCCCCATAGAGTAAAAATAAAAGACAAAATATTACTGTATTTTTCATTCTGGCAGTTGTTTAGTCAATTTTTTCAATTTTGTCAATAACAATATAAGGAGAGGAACCCACACCAAAAGTAGTGCAAGCATCACAGTTGAATATTCGCCCCCAAATGCGGTATTTAAAAGGCTGGGGCTTTCCTCTTACATAGGTATTTTCATAAGTGGAAAACTTTTCAAGTTGAAAGGGACACAGCAGGGGAGCATCGCCACCTTCTATAACAAACCCAGCACTTTGGTATAAATCAGCGCGAGCATTTTTCACGGTTTTCATGTACTTGTATCGTAGATCTTCGGGTCCACAGGAAGTGGGGTCTTTTTTTCCACAACTCACGCTCATCAGCAGCACGGCGGCGGTGTAGAGAGTCCAACGTCTCCAAGGGCTTGATTTTCTTGCTGGGGTGTTCATATTTTTAATGGTTTAAGTGATAAAACGATTGATAGACTGAAAAAAAACATTTTTAATGGCTCCATAAATGTGATGGTTTGAGGGTGAATAAATAATTACTGGTTCATCAAAAAACAGAGCGTTTCAAACGAGGAGTAAATTCAAAAAAGGGTTGGCGGTGAGAGCACCACCCAAGGCGAAAACGACGTCAATACTGGCTTTGTGGCTGTCATCAAAAAATCGCCTGCCAAACATACCTCGCCAACAAACCAAAGTCAATAGCTACTGAGAAAAGTCCAAAGTATGTACCCTTGATAAATCATCCATCAGCCTAAGGCCGAAAAGGGATACAAAAGCACCGCGAAATCACATTAAAGCCCGGTGAATCCTACCAAACTGCGGTTGAACTCAACGGGTAATAACGCAAAAAATATACCTGAGCGCATTCTTAACGGAAATTACTATACGTCAAAAAAACATCAAAAATCTCCATTCTTGCTCTGCACAGAGGGGTGAGTTTCAACAAAACGGCTGTAAATTATCTTTTTCAACAAGCGATGTCTTTCGGGGCATCGCTCCTTTTTTTGGTAGAAATACATAACTTCATCGTTGTTTTTCGTTACTTTACAACACAAGATTCAGAGACAACCTGCCATAAACTTTTCTTACGATTCATCCCAACCATGAAACACCTCCGCAAACTCACCTTAGCCGCCGTTTGTATGATTGGCGTAGGATTCTTTGCCTTTCGCCCCGACGAACGTTTTTTTGAAATCGCCCGTAATCTCGACATTTACGCCACGCTGTTTAAGGAGTTGAATCGCTATTATGTAGACGAAATCAACCCCAATCGCCTAACCAAGATGAGCATCGAATCCATGCTCAAAAATTTGGACCCTTACACCAACTTTTACGCCGAAGACGAAATCGAAGATTATCGTACCATGACCACGGGCCAGTACACGGGCATCGGCGCCATCATTACGACCAATAAAGGCAAAAACATCATTTACTCCATTCTGGAAGGTTCTCCTGCCGAAAAAGCGGGGCTTCACATCGGGGATGAAATCGTAAAAATTGACGGGGTAGATCTCACCACCCGCAAAGATGCCAACCCCGACAAATTGATGAAAGGTCAGGCCAACTCAACCGTAAAATTGGCCGTACGCCGCGTAGGAAGCCCTTCACTTCTCGAAATGAACGTAACCCGCGAATTTGTTAAAACGGGCAATGTGCCTTACTACGGCATGTTGACCGATGAGGTGGGTTATATTGACTTAAAAGATTTTAACCAAACCGCCGCCCGGGAAGTCAAAACTGCCTTGGTAGAGTTGAAAGGAAAAGGCATGAAAAAACTGGTGCTCGACGTGCGCGAAAACCCCGGTGGTTTGCTTGACCAAGCGGTATTGATTTGTAATTTATTTATCCCGAAAGATGCAGAAGTAGTATCGAACCGTGGTAAAGTAACAGAATGGAACAAAACCTACACCGCGCCAATGGCCCCCGTTGATACCGAGATTCCGTTGGTGGTGTTGGTCAATGGCCGCAGCGCTTCGGCCTCCGAGATTGTGTCGGGCGTGATTCAGGATTATGACCGTGGGGTGTTGATTGGACAGCGTACGTACGGTAAAGGATTGGTCCAAACCACCCGCGATTTATCTTACAACACCAAACTAAAAGTAACCGTTGCCAAGTACTACATTCCGAGCGGCCGTTGCATTCAGGCGATTGATTACAGCCACCGCAACGACGACGGAAGCGTAGGCAAAATTCCTGATTCACTCAAAGTAGCGTTTAAAACCCGCAATGGTCGCACCGTATACGACGGCGGGGGCGTAGAGCCTGATGTTCCGACGGAGTTGGTCAGCCGTACATCTATCGTTAACAGCCTCAACAGCAAAGGGTTGTTCTTTGACTACGCACTCAAGTACCGCGCCGACCATCCCACCGTCAAGCCCGCCAAGGAGTTTGAATTAAGCGATACCGACTATCAGGGATTTGTGAATTGGCTGAAGGATAAAGAATACGATTATACTACGCAGGTAGAAAAAGACCTGAGCGAGTTGGAAGCATCGGCCAAGAAAGAAAAATATTTTGACGCGGTGCAGGAGCAATTCAAAGCCCTGAAAACCAAACTTACGCACAGCAAAGACACCGATTTAGCGATGTTCAAAAAAGACATTAAGCAGGTATTGGAGCGCGAAATTGTTTCGCACGTGTACCTTCAAAAAGGGGAGCGTGAGTTTGTATTCCGCACCGACCCCGAAGTAAAAGCCGCCTTGGATTTATTCAAAGATATGCCCCGCTACGACAAAATTTTGAAAGGCACGAAGTAGGGGCAGGCCTCGCCGTCTGCCCTCTAGTTGCGGCTCTAGTTGCGTCTGCCCTTGCACAAAAAAAGGCAGCTATCGTTTTGAGTGATAGCTGCCTTTTTTATTTCCAAAATGCTAAAACTACTCAGGCGTTACGTAAGCCGCCGTAATACCGCCATCCACCAAAAAGTCGGTTCCTGTGATGTAGGATGATTCGTCCGAAGCGAGGAAAAGCGCGGCATAGGCCATTTCTTTGGCTTCGCCAAAACGACCCATCGGAACGTGCACCAAGCGGCGTTGTTTCTTTTCTTCGGTATTCAAAAATTTCATCAACAACTCAGTACGAAGCGGGCCAGGGCAAAGTGCATTTACCCGAATACCTTCACGGGCGTGAATCACCGCCAACTCACGGCTCATTGACAACACGGCTCCTTTGCTTGCCGTGTAGGCAATCTGCGGAGTAGCCGCTCCCAACAAAGCCACAAAAGATGCGGTGTTGATGATGCTACCGCCACCAGCACGTTTAAGGGCAGGAATAGCGTATTTACAGCCAAAAAAGACCCCTTTCACGTTGATGTTCATCGTCAAATCCCACACCGATTCTTCGGTCGTCACGGCATTATCGTCATCGCTGTGCATGATACCAGCGTTGTTGAACACGATGTTCAATTTGCCAAAAGTTTGCTCGGCAAAAGCGACCATGTTTTCGCAATCTGAAGCCTTTGAAACATCGCACCGTACGTAGGCGGCTTTGCCACCTTGGTCCAGAATTAATTGAGCCGTTTCTTGTCCAGCGGTATCATTAACATCAGCTACCACCACGGCGGCTCCTTCTTGGGCAAATAAAAGTGCTGTTTCGCGACCGATGCCGCTGCTTCCGCCCGTAACAAGGGCAACTTTATTGAGTAAACGCATACGTAAGTTAAATTAAACAGGGTGTTAGTAAATGAGAACTATTTTTGGTTTTACGGACATAATTCATTGTCAATAAGCACTTTATAAAAGTATTCAATCGCTATTTTACCCAAGCGTTATAGATTTCACTCTGCAAAGTCGTGGGGTTAGACACTCGACGAATCGGGAAGCTTTTCTCCCTTTTTGTTGCTAATTGAATGACGGTTATTTTCTTTTCATTGTTTTGAAGATAAACAACGCTAAGGGTTTCGGAGGGTTTCTTTTGACTCACGATTTCATTGAATTGCTGAGCTGGCTTGGAATCTGCATTGAGCAAAATCGCCTGCCTCCGAATTCCCGCATTCCAAGCGGGCGATTGCCACTCTACGTTTGTTACCCCTACCGAATCATTTCTCATTCGGGTGGATATTCCCGTCCAGGCTCCTGGCAATATTTGTGTCGTTGTGTCTACTTCCAACCCAGCATAGTTAAGGTACTTCTGATAGTCTATTTCCTGAACGGTTGATACATACGCAAGAATATCATCAATGGGTTTTGTAACGATTTTTTCGCAAACCGCCTTGAATTCATCATCCGTAAACCCTCGCTTTTTCTGACGATAAAACTGTTGGTATAAGACTTTCATCACATCATCCAACGATTTCTTATTTTGGGTCTCGTGCCTTATTTTAAAATCTAGTAGCATTCCTACAACAGGCCCTTTATCGTAGTAAGAAATGGTCTTATTAACCTCGTCGTCGGTGCGCCCAAACGGTCCGTCTGACCATGTTTCATAACTCGCCTCTGCAAGCGACTGGTAGAGTCGGCCAGGTTTGTTTTCAAAAGCCCGCATGTTATTTCTCAACGATTGCAGCAATTGTTGTTCGTCGGTAATTCCCGCTCTTTTCAGAATCAGGTATTCGTAATAAACCGTAAGACCTTCAGAAATCCAGAGTAATTTGGTACGGTTTCCGTTGTCGTAATCAAAAGGACCCAATTCGACGGGACGAATTCTTTTCACGTTATAATGGTGAAAATACTCATGCGCTAAAAAATTAAGTACCCGAATCCGCCCTTCTGGCGCGTTCAAAGCCGCTCCATCAAAGCTAATGGCCGTAGAATTGGCGTGTTCAATGCCGCCCTGCCCTGGGCCAATACCCAAAAATGTATAGTGCTGATAGGGAATTTCTCCAATAATATCCGAGGCCTTTTCGATGATGTTTTTTAGGTCGTTCACAAATTGAACTCGGTCAAATTCTCCTAATTTGTATCCGATAAACCGGTGAGGAATGCCCTTTACGTAAAAGACTGGCAATTCGTCCAGATTGCCCATCAGGATAGGACTATCATAAAGAACGTCGTAATCAGGGGCGTAAAAGGTATTTGGTTTGCCCTTTACTTCATCCAATCCCGTTGCTATTTTGTTCCACTTTGAGAACGGCTGGAGGGTAATTGTACTAGATAAATTCAGCTGATTGGCAGGATACAGAAATACACTCGTAGGCACAATATACCCTCTTTCTTCATCCAGATAGCTGTTGGCTACAAACTTACGATCAGCTAAAATTGAGTAGCTTATTCTCAATTCTTTTCCTGTGTTTTCAACCTCCCAAGTACTGTTATTCTTTTTTGACCAATTGACTTTTTTTCCCTTGGCATCCATTACTTTAAAATTTTGGAGATTCTTGGGATAATTCATTTTTTGATAATACCCTGGTGACCAAACGGGCATTTTAAAATCAATCTTTTCGCCTTTGAATCCTTCACATTTTAGTTCTACTTGAAAAAGATGAGAAGCAGGCTCTTCCATCGCCACTGTAAAAGCCAGTTTTTGGGAAAACCCAGAAGTTATTCCCCAAAAAGAGATAAAAATAAGTGTAAAGAGTTGATGAAAAGTGGGCATTATCGTTTTATTTTTCAAGAAAAAGAGGTCAAAAATCTTCATACATTGAGTTCATCAGCGGCGGTCAGAGTTGCATTTCTTTGGGTATCATGCCCATAAATGCTTTGTAAACACGTAATGCACCTTGGGGCGCAGGATATTTGGAATCTCCCCACACCACCTTATGTTCTTTCTTCCCTTTTTTATAAATGATAAAATAAGAAGTGCGGCCGGGATGCTGAAAGTTCATGGTATCAAATTTCACATCCTGCAATGATTTAAACGCTATTTCAATATTCTTCGGGTTTTGTTGCCCCAATGCTTCAAATTCTTTCGAAGTATTCATCCGCCGAAAAATCCCCCCATCATCCAGCAGCCGATATTCTTTCTCTAAACCTCCAATGGCCTGTCCAACAATCATTTGCCGTCCTCCAAACGTAAACGGATGCGTTGAAACCGCAAACGGCGTAGGTGGCTTGGCGGGTTGAGTTTGGGCGTACAGATTCCCAAGTCCTAAGAAAAACAGGGCAAGAATTCGTTTTTTCATGATGTGCCCTTAACTTATTTTCAATTCTTCTAACGCCAGCCACGCCATCAAACCAGGACCAATTTCGAGGGCTGCTTCGTCGATGTCAAACGTAGGGGTATGCACTCCCGATACAATTCCACGGGCTTCGTTGCGCGTTCCGAGGCGATAAAAACAGGCATCGGTCACCTGTGAATAAAACGCGAAATCTTCGCCCGCCAGCCACAAATCCAAATCAATGACATTTTCGGCCCCCATATAATCAATCGCAGCGGCTTTGGAACGACGTGTTAATTCGGGATGATTTTTCAAAAACGGATAGCCTTTTCTGATTTCCACATCGCAGCTTCCACCCATGGCTTCGGCAATTCCTTGCGCCATTTTTGTGATGCGTTTCCAACCTTCTTCGCGCCATTCTTCATCCATACAGCGGAACGTCCCTTCAATATATACTTCATTGGGAATCACATTGGTAGCACCGTTGGCAATGACTTTTCCAAACGACAATACCGATGGGGCGGCTGGCTTACGGTTACGACTGATGATTTGCTGTAACCCCACAATAACGTGCGATGCAATCAAAATGGGGTCAATCAGCATATCGGGCATAGCTCCGTGGCCTCCTTTTCCCTTTACGGTCAAGTACAGCTCATCGGTACTTGCCATGTACATTCCTTCCCGAAAACCAATTTTGCCGACGGGGATATTGGGCGCAACGTGTTGCCCCAAAATACTCGCGGGCGATGGATTTTGAAGCACTCCTTCCTTGATCATCAAGGACGCCCCACCGGGGATTTTTTCTTCGCCCGGTTGAAAAATAAGTTTAATCGAACCTTCAAAATCACCCCGCAACTCGTGCAAAATACGCGCTGTACCCAGCAATGAAGACGTATGCACATCGTGCCCACAGGCGTGCATTACCCCAGGGTTTTGAGATTTATAGGGTACCTCATTGGCTTCTACAATGGGTAAAGCATCCATATCAGCCCGCAAAGCCACTACCCTACTCTCTGGATTTCGGCCTTCAATGAGCGCCACAACACCTGTATTAGCTACGCCCTCCTGCGGAGTTAAGCCAATTTCTTTCAATCGGTTGGCTACAAATTGAGCCGTATTAAACTCCTGAAAAGACAACTCAGGATGCGTATGTAAATGCCGCCGATTAGCCACGGCATCTACCGCGTAGCTTTTGGACAAGGCTTTGATTTTTTCTAACATTGTCGTTTATTAAGTATTTTTGACGGAACAAAAATATAAAATAGAACGGGGATGACGCAGTGATTACCGATTTTCACCTAATAAATATCCATCACCTGCATTATTTCTTTGATTCCTTCTTTTTACGTTAAATCATGAAAATAGGACTATTCTTCGGCTCATTTAACCCTATACATATAGGCCACCTCATCATTGCCAATACCATGGCTACCGCCACTGACCTTGAACAGGTATGGTTTATTGTTTCGCCCCAAAATCCTTTCAAAAAGAACAAAAGTCTACTGCATGAATTTGACCGTTATGATATGGTTGAAAAAGCCATTGCCGACAATAGTAAACTGAAAGTAAATGATGTGGAGTTTTCGATGCCCAAACCTAGCTATACCATTGATACTCTGACGAAATTGCAGGAAAAATTTCCGCAGCACACCTTCAAACTCATTATTGGAGAGGATAATTTGGGGCAATTTAAAAACTGGAAAAATTACGAAGCGATTCTACAATATTATGGATTATACGTGTACCCGCGTCCCAATGTGGCCGCTCATGAATTTGCCGACCACCCCGCCGTTAAATTCATCCCTGCGCCGCTTTTGGATATATCGGCCACTTATATCCGTGATTGTCTAAGAAATAATCGTTCGATTCGCTACATGGTACCCGACGTTGTAGAAGAGATGATAAAAAGGAAGAAATTTTATATTTGACAATCTCCTTTGAAATACATTACTTTGCAGCGATTTTGAACCAAACTTCTCACAAAAATGTCAGAGATTGCAGAAAAAGTAAAGAAAATTATCGTTGATAAACTAGGCGTAGATGAGTCAGAAGTGACCGAAGAAGCTAGCTTCACTAATGACCTCGGCGCTGATTCACTCGATACGGTAGAATTGATCATGGAATTCGAAAAAGAATTCAACGTTTCAATTCCTGATGACCAGGCTGAACACATCGGTACGGTAGGTCAAGCCATCAAATACCTCGAAGAAAACGTCAAGTAAGCATATTTGTTGTAATTTATAGATCCATTTTATGATTCTAAAACGAGTGGTAGTGACGGGCATGGGTGCTTTGACGCCCATCGGAAACACACTGTCGGAATACAAAGAAGGGTTGTTTAGCGGCACCAGCGGAGCAGGGCCGATTACCCGATTTGATGCAACCAAATTCAAGACTCGCTTCGCGTGCGAAGTAAAAGGTCTGGATATGGCTCAATTTATTCCGCGTCAGGAAGCGCGTAAAATGGATCTTTTTACACAATTTGCTGTGGTGGTAGGGGAAGAGGCCGTTAGGGATAGCGGACTCGACCTAGAGAAAGTAAATCTCGACCGTGCGGGCATCATTTGGGGTTCAGGTATTGGTGGTTTAAAAACGTTTGAAGAAGAAGTCCTTTCGTTCGGTAGCGGCGACGGAACTCCTCGTTTTAACCCCTTCTTTATCCCTAAAATGATTGCCGACAGTGCCTCGGGAATTCTCTCGATGCGAATGGGCTTTCGTGGGCCTACCTACGTAACGGTGTCGGCCTGTGCTTCTTCCAACAACGCAATGATTGACGCATTCAATTACATCCGATTGGGCAAAATTGATTTTTGCTTAACGGGTGGGTCGGAAGCGGCCGTTACGCAAGCGGGTGTTGGAGGATTTAACTCGCTGAAAGCACTCTCTGAACGCAATGACGATTATTTAACGGCTTCGCGTCCTTACGACAAAGACCGGGATGGATTTGTACTCGGAGAAGGTGGTGCGGGCTTGATATTGGAAGAATACGAACATGCACTGGCACGCGGTGCTAGAATCTACGCCGAGGTAATCGGCGGAGGAATGTCTTCCGATGCTTATCACATTACGGCCCCTCATCCAGACGGAATCGGCGCTTACATGTGCATGAAAAATGCGCTCGAAGATGCCGAAATCTCGCCCGAAGACATTGATTACATCAATACCCACGGAACCTCCACTCCGATTGGGGATCCACAGGAAATAAAAGCGATTGAACGACTGTTTGGTGAGCATGCTTACAAACTAAACATCAGTTCGACAAAGTCCATGATTGGACACCTTTTGGGCGGTGCAGGAGCGGTAGAAGCGGTAGCCTGTATTCTGGCGATTCAACATCAACTGATTCCGCCAACGATTAATCACTTTACCGACGACCCAGAGTTCAGTCCTCGGTTAAATCTGACGTTCAACAAGCCCCAGTCGCGCACCGTCAATATTGCCTTAAGTAATACTTTTGGCTTTGGTGGGCACAACACCTGTGTTATTTTCCGTAAAATGTAAACCTTTTGGCTGCTTTTGGCTACGGTATTAAACCCCATCATTGATTTCTTTAAGCCGGGGAACATGTCCCCCGAAAAGAAATTTAGAAAGGCCGTAGAACTTATCATCGGCGAAAAACCTTCGAATATGGAGGTTTATCAGCTTGCTTTTCGCCATACTTCAGCATCTAAGGAAACCAATATCAAGGGTTTTAGAGAATCGAACGAACGTTTGGAGTTTCTGGGCGACTCGGTATTGGGCATGGTCATTGCCGAATACCTCTTCAAAAAATTCCCGTACAAAGACGAAGGCTTCCTCACCGAAATCCGCTCACGTATCGTTAACCGTGAAACCCTCAACGGCATTGCCCGTAAAATTGGCCTCGACCGTTTGATTGAATTTGACGGCAACCGTAAAGGCATGCCTCCCAATTCTTCCATGTACGGCGACGCCCTCGAAGCCCTCGTGGGAGCCGTTTATTTGGATAAAGGCTTCCGTTTTACCCGTAAGTTTATTACCAAAGAGCTTCTCACGCACTACGACCTCGACGCGCTTATCAACAACAACGCCAACTTCAAAAGCCGCCTCATCGAATGGGCGCAGCGCGAAGGAAAAGAAGTTCGTTTTATGATTGTAGAAGAAAAAGGGAGCCGTCACTTCCGCGAATTTATCTCGCAAGTAATACTGAACGGTGAAGTTTTTGCCCAAGGCAGCGGCTATTCCAAGAAAAAAGCGGAGCAATCAGCGGCAGAGAAAGCCTGCGAGCAGTTGGAGTTAAAATAGGGTTAATTATAGACCCAGTCTTGACATTGTTTTACTTCACTTTATTGGGTTATGTTATCGCTTTCCTTCAGATGAAAATGTTCCTTTTTTGTTGCCTTGGGGTAAAAATTAAGCGGAATGGACTATGAAGCTTTTTTTATCAACCTTCTTCTTTATAGTAAAACTGAATGTTTGCGCGAAAGAAAAAAACCGTCTTTTACTTCTCAAAAACCTCCTAACAAAAGGCAATATTACACTTCTGACATGCCTTTTAGCAACAAACTGCACTTCAAACGAATCCTGCCCAAATACATCTTTAGAATACAAAGGCCACGTCGTTTCTTTTCCTACTTCTGTTAAAGACGCCATGTATTCGTACGATTTAAACTTCAAACGAGGAGCTTTGCTTGCTGATACAGCAATAGCCGAATCTCGAAATATAGTTGCCTATTATCGGTGGGGTTACGATGATAACAGATATACTGTCAATGACAAGGGAAAAGACGAGCTATTGAATAAAGGGATTTATGGGATTAGTTTTTTAGATTGGCAAACCAATGACACAAAGAGCATTGCCGAACAATTGCAAAACAAGTATAAAAGGCCAATGGAGATAAAGAAAACACGTTTCCAAAAAATAACCTATTACAAAATAGGAATCAATAACTGCCTATCAGTTATCGTATTTGGCTTTCAACCAATAAATGCTTCTTTTTGCTATCGCTTAACAGACGAAGAAACCGATAGGTTTGTGGAATCAAACGGCAGTATTATTTTGGATTAAAAAAGCATGATTTCTAAAACATAAATCCCAGCCGTAACGCCATTCGGTTATAGGTCCGGTCTTCCCATTTCTCTACTTCTTGCCAACCCAACGGTTTGGTTACTCTGGCTTCCTGCCTTTTGTAGGTAAGCGACAACAGCATGGCACTTCCTGATCTAAAGCCGAATTTGAGTCCCAAACCTGGATTGAGCATCATACCGCCTTTGGTGTCATAGCCTGTGCCATCTACCTGAAGCCAGTTGAAGCCATAGCCCGCATCTAGCGTGCCAAAAAGATGGACGTTTTTGGGAGTGCTGACCAAATCGTAGCGCACTCCTGCGGCAATGGGCGTGAGCAGCGCGGTTTTGTACCAATCCACCCCGACGGTGGCCCCAACCGCCAAACGGGGTTTGAGTTGTACGCCATTGAAAGTTTGAATGGTCAGGCTCAGTCGGTTTTGCACTTCCTGCACCAACGGAGCACTCCACCGAACATCATACACCACACGTCCAAATAGTCCTCCCACTTCCGTCATATTGACATAGTGAGGTTTGAAAACAGCATTTTGAGCGTATAGACCACTCGAAATGCCAGCTGTATATGTGATGAGCAGCATTGCCCAAAGACAAAAATTAGATGCTTTCTGCATGACAAAACGGGTTAAGATGAGTTTTAAATCGCTACGCGTTTTACGGGAATCTTACTCAATTGGCGCAGGTTCGACGGATTGGAAATATCAAACTGATACAAGCCATCTTTACCAATCATCAACAGCGTTTTGTTGGAAAGCGGAATCACGTCGTAGGCGTCCATACCAGTCAGGTGTTGGAGCTGTTTTACGTCAAAATCATTGGCTACGTTCAACGTTTTAAGCCCGTGAATTCCTTCGCAAACATACACATTGGGATAATCAACACCCAACCCGTGTGGATTTTGCATCGGGTATGATTTGAGCAAACGCGGAGCCCGCAAATCCGTAATATCAACCACATCAAGCTGGTTCAGGCCACGGTTACACTGGGTGCCAGAACGTAGCGTAACGTACGCCCGATTGTCGGTGACGGCCACGGGGTCGCACGACATCGCATGTTGAAATACTGAAAGTTGTTCGGGTTTTTCGGGATTTTTATTGTCATAAATAAACATTCCCGTGGTGGAGCCGATAAACAATTTATCCCGGTACGGAAAAATTGTTTCAATGCCCCAACCTAAATTAATTTTGGAACTGAAAGCTGGTTTTTGGGGTACACTGATGTCAAACAATTGCATGTCATTCTGCCCAACGGTGTATAAATACTTATCATACAATGCAAACCGCGCCATTGAGCCTGCCTGCCCCTGTGCGGCGGGATTGGCACTGCTACCGCTTGAAGCAGAATTTTGGAATGCCATGTCAAAAACCACCCTACCACCCCAAAAACCGTTATTTCCATCTTCACAATTGACTTTCACACTTTCGGTCACAATGTCAACCCGTTGGTCATTGATGGCGCCCGTACTTTTATTCAAAGACCACCACGCCCCGTCAAACTGCCCATTTAAAAACACCTCTTTCTCACGACCTACTTCTCTGACATCCAACGGATTAGAAATATCAAAGGCTACCAAATCTGCATAGCTATCGGCGTACAAAATATTGCCACGAATGGCCATATCGCCATTGCCCGGGATTTTAATGAAGGAAATCATTTTGGGCGCCGAAGGATTTGAATTATCCACCACGTGCAATCCTTCCTTGAGTTCGTTAATCAGCAGGTAATTCCCTTTGGTATAAATCTTACCAGGACTGATTAAATCACGAGCCGTTTCGGTACGAACACTTTGGCGCATCTCCGCCAAGGAGACCGTTACGGCCGTAAAACGTTTGTATTTGCGGGTTTCGGTGCATTGGTCAGTACACGACCATTGGAGAAAAACAACCGAAAGAAGAGAGAGTAAAAGTGTTTTCTTCATGGCAAGCGTCAGAGGTTTGAGTTTATTTCCTCTAAGACGCAAGGGCCGAATAAAACGTTGGAAGTCAAATTTCAAAAATATCAGAGAGGACAACTTCAAATCCTGATAAAACCTCTGCCCCTGATATTTTTTTGGAAAAAGCGACTTTATCTACTTTACCATCAGCCCAATAAATGTACGTTTTTTGCTGAGACATCGAAATCAACCACGCCAAGCGCACCCCATTGGCTATCCATTTTTTCATTTTGGATTTTAATTTAGGGAGGCTATCCGTATCTGACTCCAATTCAATAATAAAATCAGGGGCTAAACAAGGAAAAGAGTGCTTTTCTTGTTTGCTCAATGCCGCCCAACGTTCTATACTCACCCAAGCTACATCAGGTGCGCGCATAGAGGTATCAGGCAGAAAAAAACCACCGCTTGAATCAAATACTTTACCTGACTTTGTTTTCCGATTCCAAATAGTTACTTCAGCAAGAATTTCACTGTTATTAGCACTTGTAAGACCGTGGGCAGGTGACATTAGATGTATTTCTCCTTTTTCGTCGCGCTCAACATTCAAATCTGGATTGGCAAGGCAAAAAGCCACCAACTCCTCATCAGAGAAGCGTAGTTTTGGTGGAAAATGCAATGAGAGAATCATATTGGGCTGGTTTTACCCAAAAATAATAAAATTTATCGTTTTCTCCACCACTCCCGGCTCCATCTCCGCTCGAAACTCCAGCCTTTGGCGCGCAGCTGTAAAGGCAAATACGCGTGAGATTCTTTGGCCGAAACCGCTTGTTGATACAGCTCATCGTCTGTTAGAATGAGTCCTTCGTAGCGGTCGTCTTTTTTGACAGTCAGGTCGGCAAAAGGGAGGGTTAAATGCAGCGTCGAAGGCACAGGTTCTGTTTCTGTCTGCGTTTTTGTTTGCCATTTTTCACTTTTCATCAACTGGTCTTTTAATAACCATTCTGAACGATGCTTATCTGAACCAAACGGCTGAGGCGAATACCGCCCTTCCGATACATCCAAGGCGTATTGTAAATAGGCTTTGAGCAACCTTGGACCTTCGTGCAGGCTGTCTTCCACTCTCAATTCGTCGGGCAAAATACCAGTAACGACAAAGACTTTTTCGCGGGCGCGGGTAATGGCCACATTGAGGCGGTTTTCACCACCGAGGGCGTTTAAACTGCCAAATTGCGCCCGTAATTTACCACGGGCATCGGGTGCATATCCTACCGAAAAGATGATAATATCCCGCTCATCTCCTTGTACATTTTCGATATTTTTGACAAAAAGAGAATGAGCTACGAGCCGTAAAAAGTGGGTCTCAGCGCCATTGTCATCTTGAGGCCTGAGAAGAAGATTTTCAATCAATTGTTGTTGCGGAAGATTAAACGTAACGACTCCGATGGAATGATTTGGGTGCGTACGCTGTAAATCATTCAATAATTCTACCACTTTTTCGGCTTCCGCAAGGTTTCGATTGTTTTCCCAAATTCCTGCTACTTTAATAAACTGAATAGCAGGCTCTTGCTGATTAATATCCTCAAAATGAGGCAATAGCTGTAGTTTATTTTTATAAAAATATTGGTTCGAAAAATCGATCAAATCCAACGAACGGCTCCTGTAGTGCCCTTGTAACATTGTTTCGGGCAAGAACTGTTTCGACAAATCGAGGAGTGATTCCACTTCCAATGCCGCTCGTTCTTCCTCATTATCCCCTTCGTATCTGACGCGGTATAAATCATAAGGAGTCAGCTGCTTACTATCTCCCACAACCACCGTTTGTTTGGCGCGGTAGATGGACGGAATGCCGTATTCGGAATAGCATTGCGAAGCCTCGTCAAAAATCACTAAATCAAATAGGCCTTTGGTCAGCGGAAACACCGCCGATACCGTCTCGGGAGAAGCTAACCAACAGGGAACCAATCGAAATACCTCTTCGGCGTGTTGTTCCATGAGCTTGCGCACGGGCCAAATCTTTCGTTTTTTGGTCACCTGATGATGCAATTCACGGTAGGTAACGCGGTTTTGTAACCGATTAAACTCTACATTTTTGCCCGTTTGTTCACGCAGTTGCATCAACAAAATTTCCCGACTCAACGATTGTTTTTGAAGAATACCCTCCTGCAACTCTTGCTCTAATTGACTGATTTTTAAGGAAGAAACCGCGCGCAAAATCGGATAAAGCTCCTCCAAATGTGCCAACCAAGCCAAACGCAGTGAATTCTGGAACAGTCTTATAAAATCTTCCTTTTGGAGTGCCAATTGCGTTTCCAACGCTAGACAAACTTCCGCTTCAATAGGCGAAAAATTACTTTTCAGGAGGTCGGCTTCCGTCAATAAATCAAAATCACGGTGCAGCGTTTGCTTGAGTTCGTCTTGGAAAGTTGAGCTTTCAAGCAAAAGATTTATCTGGTCTTTGGTCAGGTATTTTCCCCACGCTTGGTACTTCTGAGCGGTTTGCTCACAAAGCGCAACCAACGCCTCGATTTTCTTCTTTACCTCCTGAAACGACCTTGCTTCATTTACTGATTTTCTTAAAAATTCAAAGTTTTTCCCAAGCTGTTGGAACACCTCCTGCGCAGTGCCATAGGAAATCATAAATGCCTTATAATTAGACACCGACCGCTCAAACTGTTCGGTCAAAATTGACACTTCCAGCTTCTCTCCTACCTCTTTTAGGAGTTGCTCCCCACGAACTCGGTTAGTCAAATAATCATTGAGTTTGTATAAATCTCCCAAATCCAAACTCAGGCCGTAAGACGCGGCAAGTGACCGAAAATAGGGTTTATCGCCGTAAAAAGCCCATTTGAGCAATGAACCACGGGCCGTAATAATGTTTTGTAAACGGACCGCAAAAGAAGCCAATCCACTAGAATCTATTTCCGCTCCGAGCCGTTTTTCAGAGGACAATCTGAAAATTTCTTCCGTCGCATTTTTAATCCATTTTTTTATTTCTTTCGTAAAAAAGCCAGATTCCCATTTTTTCAATAGCGGCCAAACATTTTCTTCTTCCAACCACTGAGCGCATTGCAGAAGTGCGTTTTTCTGGTGCGCAATGCGCAGGGCTTTGTCGATGGTTATTGCTTCTCCCAAACACCCTTTGGTTTGAGTTTGCAGGTTTTCATTCCAGCTGATTACCTCATCAATGGTCGCATCAATCTTAGGAGTTTCCTGAAATGATATTTGAGAAAAATCTACGCGGTTATGCCAAGGATGAGTCGCACCCAATGCTTTCCGATACGACGCATATCGACGCAATTTTTGCAAAAACACCTCTAATTTATCATCAAACTGAAACGATTTAAAATGCGGCATCACAATCTGCGGTGCCGTTGGGTCGCTCGTCAAGTATAACTCTTTGGGTGAAAGTCCACAATCCAATGAATTAAAAAGGGCTGTTTTGAATTCTCCCAACTCCTTTCCTGCCTGTTCAATGTTCCGACTTGTTTGTAAAAACTGCCGTTCGAGCACAATTGAGTCCAAGCTGTAATTTTGCTGTTGGTACGCTTCAACATTCTCAATTTGGGCGGTTAGCTGCCCATACAACGCCGCACGGTCGTTTTTGAAATCATGCACCAACGCCAGAAAAGGCGACATGCCCACCTGCGCCAACCGCTGATGCACGACATCAAGGGCGACCCTTTTTTGGCATACCAACAAAACCCGCTTACCACGCGCGGCAAAATCGGCCATCAGGTTAGAAATCAATTGCGATTTTCCAGTACCGGGCGGCCCTTGCACCACCAACGACTCCCCTTGCTTAATCCGCCGAAGCGCCGCTTCTTGCGTACCATCCTGCGGAAAAGCCGTAAACGTATGCTCCTCTTTGATTGAATTAGGAGTGGGAGTGATAATGGGAAAGAAAAAAGGCTCACTTTCTGCCAACTCATCTGCCCCTTCGCTAATCAACGCCTCATAGTCAGGGCCTAAATAACTGCCCGTTTGGGGAAAAATACCCAAAACAGCTTCTGGATAGAGTTTAAGTTCGCCATTTCGCTCGAGCAACTCAAGGTCGGGTTTGGATTGTCCGTCAAAGTATTGAAGAGTATCCTGAAAAAGGTCTTGGTTAAAGTTGATTTCCAACGCGCTGTTTTTAAGCAATTCGTACAATTCGGTCCGAAACACCAACGGGTCTCTGCTCAATTCGTCGAGGCTTTTTTCGAGTAATTCCTCCGAGATTTTAACTTGATTGAAGTGCCCGTAGGCCAACAAAAAACTGCGATTGAGCGCCGCCGGCTCTCCACGACGATGAAGCTTCCAAACAGCGCCTTCTGCACTTTCAGAAAGTTGTTGTTGTAACGTAACTGGGAAAAACGCCAACGGTGCATGAATCACCGTACCATCCATGAGTTTGCCACGCACAAACGGATACGCCACGTACAAATCTTCCGAGCCACGCTCTTCTTCGATAAACCGCTCGGTGCGGGCCAGTTTGGTCAGTCGCTTGCTGATTTCATTGACTTTCTCGGAACGACTGTCCAAACGCTGACAGAGTTTTATCGTCTTTTTTTGAGAAATGACGTCTTTGAGTACCTCAAATGCTGCGCGCCCATCTACGAAATCCAGTTCCTTCCAATCCAAAAACTGTTCGGTAGGGAGCGTATTTAATAACAGCGAACGGTTGCGCGTACTAAGATTGGTAAGTCGACGGAGGTATACTTTAAGAACGTCAGCGGTCAGCATTATCTACGTGTAAAATGTGTAAAAAGCGGTGGATGAAAGGAGCAAATAAGACTGAAGTAGCTGATAAAAAAGTAATGCCACTAAATAACGCATAAAACGAAGCGAAAATTTTGGCGGTCTTGCACTTGAGCGGATCTACTGGCCCCATGCCCCCCAAAATCATGGCGGCATTGTAAAAAGAATCGACCCAACACAGGTGCGGGTCAGTCAAATAATGATAGCCAATGGCCCCGATTACCCACGAAACACCAATCATCCCCATTGCCACGAATGAATACTTCAATACGCGGCGCTGAAACTTGGGCCGGGGTAAAACTTTTTGGGTATGATGCTCAAACATGGAAGTAGTTGGTTATCAAGAATTGAAAACCTAAAATAGCATTTTTATTTCCCGAACCAAAGCCCGAACTTTGTCGTTAAATTAGTACCAACTTATTTATAGTATGCTTTCACGCCGCCAAGAACGCGAACAACTCAAAACCACCCTCGGCTACCGCCTTTGGAGTGTGGCATTTACGATTTTTTATCCCATTATCTCGCTTTTTGCCTTGGTATTTACGGGGATAGTGCGATTGTTTTCAGGGATTTCGCAGGGATTGGTTTGGCTCTTAAACGGAGGTAAACGCGCCTAATGACCGATTATGTTGCTGAGTTATTGGAACAAAAAGTAGCTCAATACAACCGTCCTGATTTTATTCCCAACGACCCCGTCAGCATTCCACACCAATTTTCGCGCCGACAAGACATTGAAATTATGGGTTTTTGGGCAGCGGTCTTGGCTTGGGGACAGCGCAAAACCATCATCAACAAGTGCAATGAGCTGATTCAGCTGATGGATGGTGCGCCGTATGACTTCATCAAAAACCATCAAGATTCCGATTTAAAGCGCTTTCTTCAATTTAAACACCGCACCTTCAACGCGACGGATACGCTGTACTTTCTTCATTTTTTTAAGGAATATTATCAACGGCACGATTCGTTGGAAAGTGCCTTTTCGCAGGCCTTGACCCCTGATGCTTCGCACGTAGAAAAGGGCTTGGCGGCATTCCATGAGCTATTTTTTAGTTTAGAAGATTTCCCCGAGCGCACCCGCAAACACATTGCCACGCCCATCCGTAAATCGTCGTGCAAACGCCTGAATATGTTTTTGCGGTGGATGGTCCGGCAAGATGATAAAGGCGTAGATTTTGGCCTTTGGACGACCATCAAACCCTCCCAACTCATTTGTCCCTGCGATGTACACGTAGACCGCGTAGCGCGCAAACTCGGCCTCATTCAGCGCCCAACTACCGATTGGCTTACGGCGCTGCAACTCACCGAAAACCTAAAGCAATTGGACCCTAATGACCCCGTGAAGTATGATTTTGCATTGTTTGGACTAGGTGTGGAGGGGGAAATGTAGACGAACTGACTTGCAAAATCGCCAAACGTTTTCAATCTTTAATGCGTTATTTGTATAATGATAACAATGCACCGATGAAAACGCCTGCAAATCCCGATAAGTTTAAAAAACAGAATCCCAAACCTCCTAAGAAAAGTTTGATAGAGTTGGTGAAAGAAGTCATTCCAAAAGGGAAATACAAAGGGCTTTCAAAAATTTTAGAGCCTCACGAACTACCTGATTGTTAATGAATTATTTGCTGAACACAAATGTCTTCATTATTCTTATAGAAGAAAATTTTGACAGACTTAGCCAAGTTCAGAGAGAAGTAATATCAAATTCTGAAAGTATATTTTGGCTTTCTGAATCAAGTTTGTACGAAATTGCAATCAAAGTCAGGTTGGAAAAATCTGATTTTTCTCACATTAAAATTTCTACGATTGAGAAAGACAGACAGCGATTAAACATTCGCTTGTTAAAACCTAAAGTACTTCATTATTTGAATATTCCCGAAGTTCCCAAAGTGTATGTGAGTCCCTCCAAATTACACGTCGACCCATTCGACTTATTGATTATCTCACAGGCACTTATCGAAAACCTCCCTATCCTTTCAACCGACCGCTATTTCCCAGAATATGAAGGGCTCCAAGTGGTTAATTAACAAGAGAAAAGTTACCCTAACTCAAACACCACCGCATCTGCTCGGCCTTCATATCCTGCATCCACTTTGTTCATTCCTACTTTCTCCAAAACGTGTTTGGAAGAGGTATTTTCATCCTGTACAAAAGCCACGATTTTTCTCCCTTTAAAGTTTTGTTGTAGGTACTCAATGGCCTTTTGGGTAATTTCAGTGGCGTAGCCTTTGCCCCATGCCTCGGGCAAAAAAGCGTAGCCTACTTCAATATCATCGGTATCTTCAATGTGTTTGATTTTGACGAGCCCAATATACGTATCGGTCGCTTTTTCAAAACACGCAAAAAGCCCCAGTCCTTCGTTGGCGGCGGCATAAATGGCTTCTTGTCGGA
This sequence comes from Runella rosea, assembly GCF_003325355.1. Taxonomy (GTDB): domain Bacteria; phylum Bacteroidota; class Bacteroidia; order Cytophagales; family Spirosomataceae; genus Runella; species Runella rosea. The sequence continues at coordinate 5,247,707 of NZ_CP030850.1, read as the reverse complement.
TTCTCCCCAAACTTTGAGAAAGTTCCGTAACGGGCTTTCGAATGAATGCCATCACTTCGGGATTGCTCTCGATGCGGAACAAATCATGGGCATCACTTTCTTGAAAAAGGCGAAGATAAAGACGTTGAGTTTCTAAAAAAGGCATTATTGTAGATAAGTTTCAGAGTGAGCGACGCGAATCACCAGATAAAAAAAATGTCTTTTGAAACCATTCGGCAATCGGAATGGCCACGATTACCCCAAGGGCATCGGCAAGGGCGTCGTAAAGGTCAAACGTACGGCCAATGGGCAATACATGCTGCCATACTTCAATAAAAAAGCCGTAAGCTATCCCTCCGACAATTACCCAAATGGGCCGAGGCTTGGCCCAATACCAAAGTGCACCCAAGATTCCAAAAGAGCCGAAATGATGTAATTTATCCCAACCTAAATCTTTGGGCATCTCGTCACTCGGTAAAGAACAAAGCCCCAAAATCACCAACGTCCAAACGATGGCAAGATGGGGCTTTAATACGATTTTTGTTAGTTGTTGAATCATCCGCGTCACAAACCCTTAAGGAACCACCATTTTAATTTTGAACTCTTGATTTAGTATTAAAGTGTTTCTAAAATTTATAGCCAATGTTTAGATAGATGTTGGGAGTCCAACCAAAGCCTAAATTGATAACATTTGTTCGCCGAGACTCTGTATTATTGCGATTTAAAATTTCTCCGTCAAACCAATCCCTTGCATACCATAGTTCTTCTTTCTTAGAAATATTTTCTGAATTAACGGATTTGAAAAGATACGCTAATCCCAGCGCCGGGGTAATAGTAATTTTCTTTAAAATGACAATTTTAACCCCTGAGGTGAACTCTGGGCCAAAATAAATAGCTTTTTGTGTAAGTGAATCTTTGGGAATGTTTAATCTGTAATCATTAAATTCTCTGCTCATTTTGCCAACCAGAAATGACGCTCCAACATACATATTTAACCATTTTTGTCTGTCAAACTTTACTAAGTATGCCCGTAGTCCAACATCAAACTTAGTACGTCTGATAGAATTACTTTTTATTACAGAGCTAAAAAATAGTTCTCCAAAACGAATATCATTGTCAGCGTGAAATTTATAAGCTGCGGAACTTGTAAAGCTTACGTTTTTCCATTTTGAAATAGGTTTTTCAAAATGAACATAAACATTATTGAATACAGGAACTCCTACGCTTACTTCGGCTCTTTGCGCATAGATTGCAATATGAATAAGAAAGAATATTGCGCAAAAGAGTAATAAATTAGTTTTCATTAGTAGAGTTGACTTTTTACCGACATGGCATAGTTTGCTAACCGGACGTTTGTAACGAGCTTCAAAAAGGAGGTGATTTTTACTTTATTGGGCATCTTTAAGTTTTTTTTCAAACCATCCAAGGTACGGCTCGACAGTTTGCCTTCCTGCGTAAATTTTACTTCCTTCAAGCTTGCTTCGATTTCATGCATGAGAACCGATGGCTAATCTTCCTTTAAAATCAGAGACTTGAGTTCTTCTATGATTTTTTGGGCAGCATCTTGTATTGCTCGTACGTGATTTGGGCCGTATTCATGGTTGTAATTTTCAAGAAGACAAAGATAAGATTTTGGCTAAGAAAGCCCTTTATCTCTCCAATCTGGATTTCAAACTCATCACCTATCCAACATAAAAAATATCAGCAGATCATATACAAATAGCGGCAAAATATTAAATTTTGCCGCTATTATATTAAGTAACCCTAACTGATTTACAAATTCTTCAACAACTCTGCGCCCATGGCGTCAGTACCTAAGATTTTGTCGGCGGGAGTTTCGCTGTTGGCGATGTCGCGCGTGCGGAAACCGGCTTTCAATACGGCATCTACGGCGGCAATGATAGCCTCAGATTCTGCTTTCAAACCGAATGAAATATCCAACAACAACGCCGCTGAAAGAACCGACGCCAACGGATTGGCAACGCCTTTCCCCGTGATGTCGTGCGCCGAACCGTGGATAGGCTCGTATACACCAGTGCTGTCGCCTACCGAAGCAGAAGCCAACATTCCCATCGAACCAGCGATTTGGCTTGCCTCGTCCGTCAGAATGTCGCCAAACAGGTTACCTGTTACTACTACGTCAAAACGGCGTGGGTCTTTGATGAGTAACATCGCCGCCGCATCAATGAATTGGTGTTCTACTTCTACATCCGGATATTCAGGCGCCAATTTTTGAATAACTTCACGCCACAAACGGCTTGATTCCAATACGTTGGCTTTGTCGACCGACATGAGTTTTTTGCTGCGCGTACGAGCGGCTTCAAACGCCTTGCGGGCAATGCGCTCCACTTCGTATTTGCTGTAAATCATGGTATCGTAGGCGGTATTTCCGTCGTCAAGGCGTTCACGCTTTCCGAAATATACGTCGCCAGTCAACTCACGGAAGAAGAGAATATCACAACCTTTCAGGATTTCAGGTTTGATACTAGAGGCTTCCAACAATTCGTCAAACAATTTGATAGGGCGCAGGTTGGCGTACAAACCAAGCTCTTTGCGCATTCTCAACAAGCCTTGCTCAGGACGTACCTTGGCCGACGGGTCGTTGTCGTATTTGGGGTGGCCTACGGCTCCAAACAAAATGGCGTCGGATGCGCGCATTTTGGTAAGGGTTTCTTCAGGAAGCGGGTCGCCAGTGGCTTCGATGGCTACGTGGCCAATGAGGGCTTCGTCGTAGGTAAATTCGTGGCCGAATTTTTCGGCAATGCGGTCTAAGACCTGTTTACCAACGGTAGTAACTTCTTGCCCGATACCATCACCGGGAACGATTAGGATGTGTTTTTTCATTTGTATTTTTGTACGACTATATAGAAATCAAGTTCAGCATCTTTTGAGTGGCTTTGATAGCCGATACCGTTTGGTCAGAGTCCAAACCTCTGGTTTTAAACTCTTTATTATTCCAATTCCAGGTGATGATGGTTTCACAAAGCGCGTCGGTGCGCCCTCCCGTAGGAATGCGAACGGCATAATCGGTCAACAGTGGGAGCGTTTTTCCTTTGACCTCATATATTTTCTTCAACGCATTCATAAACGCATCGTACTGGCCATCACCTTGCGCATTTTCTTCAAACACCTCATCTTCGATTTTCACCTTGAGCGTTGCCGATGGTTTAAGGTCTTTAGAGTGGGTCAACACATAATTGAGAACTTCAATTTTGTACTCAATAGCGTTGGTATCCAACACGTCGGAAATGATGTACGGAAGGTCGTCCTGCGTCACAACTTCCTTTCTATCACCGAGTTCAATAATTCGCTGCGTTACTTTTTTGAGGTCTTCATCAGCGAGTTTGATACCCAGTTCCCGAAGGTTATTTTCGATATTGGCTTTCCCCGACGTTTTGCCCAACGCATACGAACGCTTGCGTCCAAAACGCTCTGGCATCAGCTCATTGAAATACAGGTTGTTTTTCTTGTCGCCATCGGCATGAATACCAGCAGTTTGGGTAAAAACATTATCTCCCACAATCGGTTTGTTGGCTGGAATACGAAGCCCAGAGAAGGTTTCAACGATTTTGCTGATGGAATACAACGATTCCTCCACTACTCCCGTGGTTACTTCTGGCATGAAATCCTTCAAGACCGCAATTGCACTCGCCAACGGCGCATTTCCAGCCCGTTCGCCCATGCCATTGACGGTCAAATGCAGCCCATGGGCTCCCGCCCGTAGCGCTTCCATGACATTAGCAATGCTTAGGTCATAGTCGTTATGAGCATGGAAATCAAAGTGTTGATTGGGATAACGCTCCACAATTGATTTCACAAACGAATAAGATTCAGCTGGCGTAAGCACGCCCAACGTATCGGGTAAAAGCACTCGACGAATGGGCTGAGTGGCCAGAAAATCAAGAAATTGGAATACATACTCAGGGGAGTTACGCATTCCATTGCTCCAATCTTCCAGATACACATTGGCAGAAATACCTTTCGATTGTGCCAAGGCAATCACTTTTTGAATATCTTCAAAATGCGCTTCGGGCGTTTTTTTGAGTTGATGCACCAAGTGATTCATTGAGCCTTTGGTCAACAGATTCATGACTGTTGCACCCGATTCAAGCATCCAATTGATGGACGCTTCGCCGTCTACAAAAGTCAGTACTTCTACCTTGTCCAAAAATCCGTTTTCTTTGGCCCAATCGGTGATTTTTTTTACCGCCCTAAATTCGCCTTCTGACACCCGCGCCGAAGCAATTTCGATGCGGTCTACTTTGACATCTGTTAAAAGAAGTTGCGCGAGCGCCAGCTTTTCAGAAGCCGAAAAAGACACTCCGCTGGTCTGTTCACCGTCGCGGAGTGTCGTATCCATTATTTCGATGTATCTCATAATTAGAAAAGAAGGGCGGCCTCAAAAGCGCCGATTTCCTCTTTCATGGCCCGCAGATAATCGATATCATCGAAGCCGTTTAACAGATTGTGTTTTTTGTAACCGTTGATATCGAAAGACTCTTTTTCACCCGTTGCCAGGATAGTCACCGTTTGTTCAGGCAAGCTTACTTCCAATTCGGTTTTTGGGTCTTTTTCAATTGCCAAAAAGATCTTATCCAAAAATTCAGGAGATACCGTTACGGGCAAAATCCCCACGTTGATGGAATTATTCTTGAAAATATCGGCGAAAAAACTCGAAATGACGCAACGGAAACCGTAATCGTAGATGGCCCAAGCGGCGTGCTCACGGCTCGAACCGCTTCCGAAGTTACGACCGCCAACAAGGATTTTGCCGGAGTAAATTGGGTTGTTGAGTACAAAATCGGCTTTGGGTGAATTGTCAGGATTATAGCGCCAATCGCGAAAAAGATTATCGCCGAAGCCTTCCCGCTTGGTGGCTTTCAAAAAACGGGCGGGGATGATTTGGTCGGTATCCACGTTCTCCAAAGGAAGAGGTACCGCCGAACTTTTTAATATGGTGAATTGATCGTATGCCATGATTATGTTATTGTTTACAAAAACTCCCGTGGATCAGTTACTTTTCCGGTGACGGCGGCAGCCGCAGCTACGTAAGGGCTGGCCAACAGCGTACGTGCTCCCGGGCCTTGGCGGCCTTCAAAGTTGCGGTTTGAGGTACTGACGGCGTATTTGCCTGCTGGAATCTTATCATCGTTCATCGCCAAACAAGCCGAACATCCCGGTTGACGCAGTAAGAAACCTGCTTCGGTCAAAATATCTAAAATACCTTCTTCTTTGATTTGGGCTTCTACAATGTGCGAGCCCGGCACCAGCCACGCCGTTACATTATCGGCTTTCTTACGGCCTTTCACGATAGACGCAAACGCCCGGAAATCTTCGATGCGGCCGTTGGTACAGCTTCCCAAAAACACGTAGTCAATCGGTTTGCCAATGATGGTATCATCTTCTGCAAAGCCCATGTAGGCCAAAGATTTCGCATACGATGCACCGCCGTCCAATACGTCTTCGGCTTTAGGAATATGTTGAGAGATACCCGTTCCCAAGCCCGGATTGGTTCCGTACGTAATTTGGGGTTCGATGTTGGCCGCGTCGTAGGTATATTCTAAATCAAAGGTGGCGCCTTCGTCGGTTTTGAGGGTTTTCCAGTAGGCCAACGCTTTGTCCCAGGCTTCGCCTTTAGGAGCTTGTTCACGACCTTTGAGGTACGCAAATGCGGTTTCATCTGGAGCGATCATACCACCGCGCGCGCCCATTTCGATCGACATGTTACAAACCGTCATGCGGCCTTCCATGCTCATATTTTCAAACACTTCGCCGGCATATTCTACGAAATAACCCGTAGCACCACTGGCCGAAATCTGCGAAATAATGTACAGAACCGCATCTTTTGGCAATACGCCTTTACCCAATTTACCATTGATGGTAATGCGCATTTTCTTGGGTTTTGGCTGCATAATACACTGCGACGCCAATACCATTTCGACTTCTGAAGTACCGATACCGAAGGCAATCGCTCCAAAAGCGCCGTGGGTAGACGTGTGAGAATCACCGCAAACGATGGTCATACCTGGAAGGGTGATACCGTTTTCAGGCCCAACTACGTGCACAATTCCGTTTTTGGCGTGGCCCAACCCCCAGTGCGAAATACCGTACTTCGCGGTGTTGGTTTCGAGGGCTTTCAACTGATTGGCCGAAAGCGGGTCTTCTACCGGCAAATGTTGATTGATGGTTGGTGTGTTGTGGTCGGCAGTGGCAAAGGTGCGCTCAGGAAAAAGCACACCAATTCCGCGACTTTCAAGGCCCAAGAAGGCCACCGGGCTGGTTACTTCGTGAATAAAGTGACGGTCAATGAAGAACACATCGGGTCCGTCTTCAATCTTGCGGACAACGTGGGCATCCCACACTTTGTCGAAGAGGGTACTTGGTTGGTTTGACATATCAATTTGAGATTAATGCTCGTGGAGATTTTACGATACAAAATTGCACGAATATCTGCAATCCGGCATAACGCCCTACGCCCAAACAATAGCGATTTTGGTTCAATCGTGTTTTTTTGGCGTAAAACCGTATTTTTCTTTGTATGCCTTGATAAAATGGGAGACGCTTTCGTACCCAATTTCCATGCTTACTTCCGAGACGTTTTTGTTGGCATTTTTGAGAAGGAAAGCCGCTTGTTCCAAGCGTTTTTGTTTGATCCAGTTGGCAGGAGAAGTGTGAAATTGTTCTTCAAAGTCACGTTTGAAAGCCGACAAACTACGTCCTGATAAGTGCGCCAATTCACTTATTGTCAGGGGTTTTAAGTAGTAGTTGTTTAAGAGGTATTCTAACTCTGTCTTTTGGCCTTTGTAAATATTAAACAGAATGGATTTGAGTTGTCCGGACGTGTCTATCTCAATCAGGTGAAGCAGCAACTCCTGAAATTTAAGCCGCAAAAATTGGTTTAAATACGGCGTTTGAGAATTAAAATAAGGGAGAAGTGAATCAATGAACTTCTCGAAGGTCGGTGAGGACTGAAGCACCAAAATAGGCTGCGTAGGGTCTGAATCTGCCTGCACAAACAGTGTCTGATTTTGGTTGACAAATTCTTTGAGCAATTTTTCATGAAAGAAAAAAACCAGACTTCGGTAATCGCTCCCAATAGATTCATTCATGGAATAGCAGCCTCGTTGGAAAAACAAAATCTGCCCTTTGTGAACATGCAAATCCTGATTGGGTGAAATAAATTTTTTCTCTCCTTCCAACACCACCACCACGGCATGCTCTTCAAAGAAAATCTCATTACGCTCTGGGTATACATCACTCCGATAGGCCACAAAGGTCATGTCCTGAATTTTCAGGGACTGAAACTGTTGGGCACTGATAGAGGAAGGGACGCGAAGCATTGGGGGAAAGTTAATCGTTACTTAAGAGGATGTAAACAAGAGGCAGGAAGTAAGAAATAAGAATGATCTTTTTATCATACATCCGACCTCTTACGTCGGCAACCATTTATTAATTAAACGCCCCGCCTTTTTTCAGGGCCTGATAATCATCGCCGATTGCTTTGTATTGCGACATCAGAAATTTCTGTAATTCTTCATTGAACACTTTCTTTTCATCCTCTGAAAGGGCATCGTACAGGTCTTTCAACTCTTGGTTGATCGCCGCTTTCTCGGCTTCGCTTTGGGCGTTGATGGCCCTGACGTGGTATTTTCTAAAATCAAAATTCATATCAAAAACTCAAATAAATCGGGCTTATTATTGATGTATTCAAATTGCATGTTGTGCTCCTGCATTCGGGCCAGAAGCGGTTCAAAATCTTCTTTGTGGCGCAATTCGATACCTACCAAGGCAGGGCCGCGCTCACGAGCAGTTTTTTTAGAGTATTCAAAGTGCGCAATGTCGTCGTTAGGTCCAAGAACATGGTTCAAAAATTCCTTGAATGCACCCGAACGTTGCGGAAACCGAATGATAAAGTAATGCTTGAGTCCTTCGTAAAGCAAACTGCGCTCTTTTATTTCTTCGGTACGGGTAATGTCGTTGTTGCCACCGCCAATCAGCAATACTACATCTTTGCCCTTGATTTCATCCTTGATTTGGTCGAGTGCTGCTACCGTAAGCGCGCCCGCTGGCTCAACCACGATAGCTTCTTCGTTATACAATTGCAAGATAGTAGAGCATACTTTTCCTTCGGGAACCAACAAAATAGAATCCAGATTCTTGCGACACACTTCAAACGTATGCTCACCAGCACGTTTTACGGCCGCTCCATCTACAAATTTATCAATGTTTTCGAGCGTTACTACGTGATTTTCCTTGATGGCCGTGTACATGGTCGGAGAGCCAAGCGGCTCTACCCCAATGAGTTTTGTGGCGGGGCTCAATTGTTTAAACACCGTCGTTACGCCCGAGGCCAGGCCACCGCCACCGATGGCAAACAGTAAATAATCAATTTTAAAATCAGCATCCCGGAAGATTTCCAACCCGACGGTCCCCTGCCCTTCCATCACCTGCACGTCGTCGAAGGGATGAATGAAGGTTGCCTCATTGCTTTCACAAAAGTGCTTGGCAGCATGGTAGGCATCGTCGTACGTATCGCCGTGCAGTACCACTTCAATTTGGTCTTTTCCGAAAAGTTTGACCTGTTTTACCTTTTGGGCGGGCGTGGTACTGGGCATGAAGATTCGGCCGCGAACCTGCATTTTGTTACAGGCATAGGCTACACCCTGGGCGTGGTTTCCCGCGGAAGCACACACCACCCCTTTTTCAAGCGCCTCGGCCGACAAGCTCGCCATTTTGTTGTACGCACCCCGAATCTTGTAAGAGCGCACCACCTGCAAATCTTCCCGTTTGAAGTAAATATTGGCTTCATAACGTTCCGAAAAATTGAGGTTTAGCTCCAAATCGGTGTGCTTTACCACTTTTCGAATTCGCTCAGCGGCCTGCAAAATATTGTCAAATGTGGGCAAATCCGCAGCTTTAGGCTTGTGTTTTTCGGAGGCGAGACTCATAAGAAATAATGATTAGTGTAATTGCAAAAATCCCCCGAATTTACACAACCCGGGGGATTTTCTATATTTTCAAATGAAGATAATAAATAACCTCGGCAAGGTTTTGAACGGCGGCACCCAGCCCGGGGCGCGCAGCCCGAGGCGCGCAGCCCTTGCCGAGGTTCAAAGTATCAGTTACGTTCCGGACGCAAGCTACGTACAGCTGCTCCTGCAATCCACATTTCTGAATCACGAAGCTCAGCCAATTCTACTTCGAGTTTCTCACGGTAGTCAGGCTGCGAGTTGCGTGTGATGGAGATATTGGCCTGCTCACCTGATTTTACTGAATCGTACAGTTTCTGGAATACAGGCTTAGTGGCTTCTTTGAAAGGTTTCCACCAGTCAAGGGCACCGCGTTGTGCAGTGGTTGAGCAGTTGGCATACATCCAATCCATACCGTTTTCAGCCACGAGCGGCATCAATGATTGCGTTAATTCTTCTACGGTTTCGTTGAATGCTTCTGATGGCGAGTGACCGTTTTCGCGCAATACTTCGTATTGAGCGGCAAAAATTCCTTGGATAGCACCCATCAACGTTCCACGCTCACCAGTAAGGTCAGACGTAACTTCGCGGTAGAAATCAGTTTCAAACAAATAGCCTGAACCTACACCGATACCCATCGCGATACATTTTGTACGGGCGTTACCTGAAGCATCCTGATATACGGCAAAAGAAGAGTTAAGACCTTTTCCTTCTACAAACAAACGACGAAGTGACGTTCCTGAGCCTTTAGGAGCTACCAAAAACACATCCACATCAGCTGGTGGAACGATACCTGTTTGTTCTTTATAAGTTACACCAAAACCGTGTGAGAAATACAGAGACTTGCCAGGAACAAGCGCTTTCTTTACGGTTGGCCACAATTCAATTTGGGCAGCATCCGACAATAAGAAACAAATGATGGTTCCTTTTTCGAGGGCTTCTTCGATTTCGAAAAGAGTTTCACCAGGAACCCATCCGTCTGCTACTGCTTTATCGTAGGTTTTTCCTTTACGTTGTCCAACAATTACGTTGAAACCGTTATCGCGCATATTTAAGCTCTGACCAGGGCCCTGAACACCGTAACCAATAACGGCGATTGTTTCATTTGCCAATACTTCACGTGCTTTTTCAAGAGGAAATTCTTCGCGGGTTACTACTTCTTCTACGCTCCCGCCGAAATTGATTTGTGCCATTGAATTGTTTTGTTTATTTATTAATTGTTATTGAATCTTATTTTGTCTTTTGCCACGTAAGCAGGGCCGACACGCCCACAAACAGTTTTATTTTTTTTTGAATCAACCTGTCTTCAGTTTTAAAAATACGGCCAAATATATTTTGAAAAAACGGGCCGTTCATTACGGTAAAATCTGAACCTGCATCTTCTATCTTTTGCCGATGCAAGGGCAGCAATTTTGACAGTAATCGAAAAAAAGCAATTGGAAAAAACAGCCAAAAATTAAAATAACTGCTGAACACAATGCTTCCGCTTTTCTTAAATAACCCTTCGAGTACCGGCATCGTGTAGCGACGTACATGGTGGTTAACTTCATCGTGGCGATTCCATAAAAACATAAATGAAGGAACCGTCACACACACCAAGCCTTGGGGCTTACACACTCGTTTCATTTCATCGACCGCCAATTGATGTTCTTCAACGTGTTCAATTACGTCGAATGCACAGACCAAATCGTAGGTATCATCGGCAAAAGGTAATTCGAGAATTGAGCCTTGAATCAAATCAATCAATACATTTGCTTTGGTAAAAGCATAACATTCTGGATCGTATTCGACTGATTTTACGTTTCCAAATACTTCAAGCAACTCCGACAAATGCCCAGTAGCCACGCCTACATTCAGGACTTTAAGCGGACGTTGGTTTGGTAAGGTCTGCTTCAAATGATTGATAATAATCTGATTCCGCACTATAAACCACCAATGCTCACGCTCTATCTGATAATATTGTTTATAATACGACTGATTCATGCGATTTTAAGGAAACGACATCGGTAACATTAAAGAAACGAGTGTACTGACAATCAGCAAATATTTCAACTGATTGATTGGAATATGTTCCCGTAAAATGGTCAACATGAAAAAGAACATATAAAAACCAAAAGACAAGGAGCGAGTACCATCGGCAACCATCACTCCAATTACCCCCGTAATCAGTATACATCCGCCCAGCAGTACCAATGTCCACCAATCTTTCAGCATGGCCAAAACCACCATACCCGCAAAAACAATAAGCCAAAAGCCTTCTAAACCACGCGTAAATTTGTCGCCGAGAATACTTAAACTCCACAAACTAGTCCGCTGCGACAAGTCATTATCATGCCCTACTTTCAAGCCGTACGTTGTGGAAAGCCATTGACGTATCGCTAAATAAATCCCTGCACTAACAACTAATGCAATCACTGGCAGCGGAATCTCTTTGAGAGAGAATTGTCGTTTATCAACTACCTGCTTAATCAGTGGCAACACGTACCATAACCCTAAATAAGAAGAATTGATAATGGCGCGCTCATCACACCAAAAGGCCAGTTGGGTAAAAATCAAAACCGAAAGTGGATTTCGAAAATAAAATGCCAACACCATAAAACAAAAGGGGAAAGCATCGCAATGGCCTAGGAAATTGATGTAAAAATTGGCCCCTGCGTAGATTGCCGTAAACCCTGTCATGAAATAGAAGGTCAGGATTTTATCCTTCACTATTTCAAAAACTACCCGCGTCATAAACCACAAAAACACCAGCCCCATAAACACATGAAGGGCGTATAAACCAGCAACATTGAGGTGCAACGCCTGCGCAATGAGCGGTATGGTCAGACGAAAAGTTTGATTTGCCTCGTGTGACCCCGCTTCATAGTCTTTGGGCGTAAACGGGTCAGCGCCCTGCTTGATAATATCATCCCAAAAAAGCCCGCCCATAGACCCCGGTTGCCGCATTTCAAGATACAAACTTCGCAAGCCCTTCTCGACCAAAATAAAATTAAAGGTCAACAGCGTACCAGTTGAGATAATCAGGGCTAAAAACAATAGCCTTATCTGCCAAAATTTATTGTCAAAGAACGGTTGTAATTTACTCTCCAGCCACCCAAAAGGTGTTGTAAGTGATTGCTGTGGTTGTCTCATTCAAACGTATCCAGTCAAATTTATCGGTTTTTATACCAGTCTGACTCTCCCAATTGGATTGCCAAACGCTTTGACAAAGGTAGTTTTTTTAAGCATAATACTCGCCATGTACCTCCTGCGGAAGGTACTCCACCAACCCCTGGGGGGTTTTTCCCACGGCCACACGGCCTGATTTTACGAACTCAAGGATTCCGTAAGGCTTGATATACCGGAAGAAATCCATGATTTCAGTTTCATTGCCCGCCTTCTCAATGACCACGTAGTCGAGCCCCCAATAAACCACCCAAGCTTTGTACACTTTGTTGATGGTTTCGATGTCGATGGGTCGGGTACCGATAGGAGTCGCGATTTTGAAAAGCGCGATTTCGTTGTACACAACCTCATCGTCTAGGTAACCAAACACGGCCAAAACTTCCACCACTTTGCGGATTTGACGAACCAGTTTTTCAACTTCTTCGCGTTTGTCATGCTTGATGGTAATGGTGTACCGCGACACTCCTTTTCGTTCGGTCTCCGACACCGTCAAACTTTCAATATTGACCCGCCGGCGGGTGAAAAGAATTGTAATTTTATTTAACAATCCGAAAGTATTTTCGGTAAATATACAGATGGTGTAAGTCGTCATAAGCCCCAACCGAATCGTCGGCTCGCTCCAAAGGGGAGTTTTTAGTTGTGCATTTATTTAAGTACCAAACCGTTGCTGTCTTGTCGGCCTAGTCCAACCGAATATCAACAACCGAAGCCCCAGCAGGGACCATTGGAAATACGTTTTCTTCTTTCTCCACGATTACTTCCAACAAATACGGTTTATCTGATTTGAGCAAGGCATCTAGTGAGTCGCTCAGGTTATCGCGCTCAGAGCAGGTATGGCCCGTAATACCAAAGCCTTTGGCAATGGTTACAAAATCGGGGTTTTTCAGTTCCACAAATGAATAGCGCTTTTCGAAAAACAGCTGTTGCCACTGCCGTACCATTCCCAAATAATTATTGTTGAGAATAATCAATTTTACGGCTAATCCGCTCTGCGCAATGGTTCCCAATTCTTGAATGGTCATCTGAAAACAACCATCGCCGATAAAGGCTACCACTTCGCGGTCTGGAGCACCTTTTTTAGCCCCAAACGCCGCTGGAATGGCAAAACCCATGGTTCCTAATCCGCCCGAAGCAATGTATGAATGTGGGTTTTTAAATTGGTAATATCGCGCCGCAATCATCTGGTGCTGACCTACGTCCGCAACAATGCAGGCTTCTCCGTTGGTTTTTTGGGAAAGCATATTTACCACTTCCGCCATCTTGATTTCACCTTCTTCCTTCAACTCACGGCGGGTTACTTTCTGCTCTTCGATGACGTCAAATTTCTTGAATTCATTGCGCCATGTAGAGTGATTATTGGCCTTCACCAAGGGAAGTAGCTTCCGCAAAGCTTCCTTGGCATCTCCCACCACTGGCGCTTCTGCCTTGATGATTTTATCAATCTCTGACGGATCTATCTCAATATGCACCACCCTAGCCTGACGAATGTATTTGGTGGCATCGCCCGTAACACGGTCGTCAAAACGCATTCCAATGGCAATAATGACATCAGCTTGGTCGGTCAATACATTGGGGCCATAATTGCCGTGCATTCCTAACCAACCCACATAATTGGGGTGGTCAATCGGCATCGCCGACAATCCCAATAAAGTACTGGCGCAAGGAATATCGGTTTTTTCGGCAAATGCCTTCAGCTCTTCCATCGCACCCGAAATCAATACGCCGTGCCCAAATAAAATATAGGGTTTTTTTGCATTATTGATTAATTCCGCCGCTTTCTGAACGTGTTCATCTTTGGGCACAATACGTGGTTTATAGCTGGTCAAACCTTCTATTTTTTTGTATTGATAGGGCTTATCCATCATCCCGACTTGGGCATCCCGCGTGAAGTCAATCACTACGGGACCCGGTTTTCCAGAAGTGGCGATGTAAAACGCCTTAGCCATTACTTCTGGCACTTCGTCTGGGTGGGTGATTTGATAGTTCCACTTACATACGGGGGTTGTTACCCCAATAATATCGGTTTCCTGAAAAGCATCCGTTCCTAGCAAAGTTGACTTTACCTGTCCAATGATGCACACCAAAGGCGTACAGTCGATAATTGCATCGGCGATGGGCGTCACTAAATTAGTACCGCCAGGGCCAGAAGTCACCAGACAAACGCCGGGTTTTCCGCTGGTACGGGCGTATCCCTGCGCCGCGTGTCCAGCACCTTGCTCATGCCGTACCAAAATATGGTCTAGGCGGTCAGAATAATCAAAGAGGGCATCATACGTAGGCATGATGGCACCGCCCGGGTAGCCAAAAATCACTTCCGTCCCTTCGGCAATCAGTGATTCCATGAGCGCCTGCGCTCCCGACAAAAACCGAGGACCTTCGGCAATAACGTCTGTTGTTGTCATTGGCTGAACTGTTTCTTGCGTCAAAACAGCTTCTGCCGACGCAATTTCCTGTTGTGCAATCATGGTTAATTGGTTGTCCATGACGGATATGGTTTTTAATTTGTTGTTGCTTTATTAATTACGCTTCATCCGTTACACAGCCTTCGCTTGCCGACTTCACATTGCGGATGTATTTGCCTAACGTCCCTTTTTTAAACGGCGGCTCGGGTTGTTTCCACTCCTTACGACGCTCGGCCAGTTCTTCGTCCGAGACGTGCAGTTGCAATACGTTGTTTACGGCATCAATCGTAATTTTATCGCCGTCTTTTACCAGGCCAATGGTTCCGCCCATGTAGGCTTCTGGCGTGATGTGGCCCACCACAAAACCATGCGTACCACCCGAAAAACGACCATCGGTAATCATCGCGATTTTGTCACCCAGACCCGCTCCCATCACCGCCGAGGTAGGTTTAAGCATTTCGGGCATACCCGGACCGCCTTTGGGGCCTTCATTGCGAATCACGATGACATGCCCCGCTTTGATTTCACCTTTTGAAATGTATTCTATGACTTCTTCTTCGCGCTCACATACCTTGGCCGTTCCTTCAAAACGCTCACCTTCTTTGCCAGTAATCTTAGCCACGGCACCTTCCGTTGCCAAGTTTCCGTACATGATTTGTAAGTGTCCCGTGGGTTTGAGGGGTGTCGAAAGCGGGAAAATGATTTTTTGGGTATCGAAATTCAAATCAGGTGCTTCGGCCAAATTCTCAGCAATGGTTTTACCCGTTACGGTCAAGCAATCGCCGTGCAAAAGACCCTGCTGATATAAATATTTCATAATGGCTGGAACTCCGCCAATGGCCAATACATCTTCCATATAATACTTACCAGACGGTTTAAGGTCGGCAATCAATGGCGTACGGTCCGAAATATCCTGAATATCTTTTAGCGTAAAATCTACTTCTGCGGCACGGGCAATGGCCAGATAATGCAACACGGCGTTGGTCGAACCGCCCAGCGCCATCACCACCGTCATGGCGTTTTCAAAGGCTTTGCGCGTCATGATGTCGCGCGGGCAAATGTTTTTCTCCAGCAATTGTTTCATGGCCGCTCCAATGGCGATACACTCCGCTTTTTTGCCTTCGTGCGTGGCCGGATAGGTCGATGAATTGGGCAGCGTTAAGCCCATTGCTTCCATTGAGCTAGCCATGGTATTGGCCGTGTACATTCCGCCGCAAGCTCCTGCACCAGGAATGGCATTTTGAATAACTCCTTCGTAGTCTTCTTCCGAAATCGTTCCGGCAAACTTCTTGCCCAAGGCTTCAAACGCCGAAATAATGTCGAGTTTCTGTCCTTTATATTCTCCCGTCCGGATCGTTCCGCCGTAGACCAACATGGCTGGGCGGTTCAACCGGGCAATGGCCATCATGGCTCCTGGCATATTTTTGTCACAACCTACCACCGCAATCACTCCGTCGTACCATTGGGCACCCACTACGTTTTCGATAGAATCGGCAATCAAGTCACGGCTTGGCAGCGAGTAGCTCATCCCGTCGTTGCCGTTAGTCATGCCATCGGATACACCAATGGTGTGAAAAATAAGGCCGACCATGCCATTTTCCTGAATTCCTTTTTTTACATGCACCGACAATCCGTTGAGGTGCATGTTGCAGGTGTTTCCTTCATAACCCGTACTGGCAATGCCAATTTGGGCTTTTTGCATGTCTTCTTTGGTCAATCCTACGCCATAGAGCATGGCTTTGGCGGCGGGATTTGTTACTTCTTGCGTAAGAGTGCGGCTGAATTTGTTAAGTTGTTCTGACATAATAGGAGGTTGGTTTTACAAAAAAGCCTCACTCATTTTTCGGTGTGAGTGAGGCTTCGACGGTAGCAATCGGAATCCACTCACACCGTTTGGGTGCAAAGAATGACGACCACGACCACAATTATATTAGTAAACATTTTAGAGCAAATTTTTTCTGATAGCGAAATTACGCTAATTGCGTATTTGCGTTACAAATAAAACCGGTCAATATTTATTTTCCAAACAAAAGTTGATTTTTTTGCATTATCCCAACCCGAAAAGGCCTCTACTGCTTCTGAAGGCACAAAAAATTGTCAATTATTTTGATTCTCTTCTTTGGGGGATTTTAACAAAAATCTAAGCTCGTTTTAGTATCCTTACAATCACTTGTTGTATTATACCAACAAATACATGATGTTATGAAACTTTTTATATAACTTTTCTACTATACAAGCATTATTCATTAAAATTCGTACAGCAATGTTAGAGATAATGGGCTATGCAGCGGGTGCGTTAACCACGCTTGCCTTTATTCCCCAGGTTTTACAGATTTACCGTACCAAATCTGCCAAAGACGTTTCACTGGCCATGTTTTTGTTGTTTACCGTTGGTGTAGCGCTTTGGCTCGGTTATGGCATCATGGCGCATTCTTTTCCAGTTGTGGCCGCCAACGCCACCACGCTGATTCTTTCGTTTGTTATTCTTTATTTTAAATGGAAATACACCCGTTCTTCCAATATATAGTGCATAAAATAAGCCCTTTCTCGGCGAGAGAAAGGGCTTAAAACTCTACCGAAACCGAAAACGGATCAGTCTACAATACTCAATTTAACCGCGTTGGTTTTGCGGTGCTTGCTGACGGGCATACTTAGCGTGTTTACGAAAATATCTCCCGTATGCAATGCTTCTTTTTCAACAAGAACCCTTTTGATATCGTCAATCAAATCATCAGTCGTAAGGTCTTCACGGTCATAATACACCGACTTCACTCCCCAGTACAACGAAAGCGCACACATGAGCGAGCGGCTGGGCGTAAAGACATACAAATCAGCTTCTGGGCGGTGATGCGACAAACGAACACCCGTATAACCAGAACGCGTCACCCCGATAATCGCCTTTGCGTGGGTATCACGCGCCAAGCGACAAGCGCTCATTACTACGTTGTCATTCAGCACATTAGGGCCAGGATTATCATTAACAGCAGCATGGTATTTGAAATAAATTTCGGTATCATCCGCTTTTTTCTTCGCTTCCGTTTGTTCTACCTGACGAATCGTCTGTGCCATGCTCGTAACGGCCTCAATGGGGTATTTGCCAGAGGCAGTTTCTGCGCTGAGCATAACTGCATCGGCACCGTCCAGCACTGAATTGGCAATATCATTGATTTCTGCCCGCGTAGGTCGTGGGGCATCAATCATGCTTTCGAGCATCTGCGTAGCCACAATAACGGGCTTAGCCGCGCGGTTACATTTCTCCACAATCATTTTCTGAATCATGGGAACCTCCTCGGCGGGCAATTCTACGCCCAAATCTCCACGAGCCACCATAATGGCATCGGTGGCTTCAATGATGGCATCAATGTTTTCGATGGCTTCTGGCTTTTCAATTTTAGCCACCACCCGAATACTCTTGCCTTTTGCTTTGATATAATCTTTTACCTCCTGAATATCAGACGCATAGCGAACAAATGACAGCGCTATCCAGTCTACATCATTTTCCAAACCAAATTCGAGGTCTTCGTAGTCTTTTTCCGTTACCGACGGCATCGACACTTTGGTATTCGGAAGGTTTACTCCTTTTTTAGACTTCAAGATACCGTCATAGACTACCTCCGTTACCACATCGGTTCCTTCGATGCCTACTACTTTTACTTCCAGCTTGCCATCGTCCATCAGGATGCGCTCGCCCATTTTTACGTCTTGGTACATTCCTTTATAAGGTGTACTTACGCGCTCAGAAGTACCAATAATATCATCATTGGTAAACACTAATTTTTGGCCTGCTACAATTTTCACACCGTCTTTGCTTTCGACATTGCCGATGCGAATTTTAGGGCCCTGCAAATCCTGCAAAATTCCAACGCTGAGACCGTAGGTAGCATTATTTTGGCGGATTTTCTGAATACGTTCCAAGTGATCGGCATGAGAGCCGTGCGAGAAATTCAGTCGGAATACATTCACCCCTGCCTGTACCAGTGAATACAGAAGTTCAGATGTTTCTGAAGCAGGGCCTACGGTGGCAACAATCTTGGTCTTTTTATTGATCATCTTTTGGCTAGGTTTTTTTGATGGGTATTATTAGAGGCAATCTACATCAATGGTTACATCAGCCCCTTTTAATGTTTTATCGGTCAGAATATCCGTCACTTTTTCGAGGATAAAAGTCTTTGCGGCCTTAAAATTAACTTTTTCGCGCTCGAGTTTTATAAGAATGTCAAACAAAAACCGATTTCGGATGCGTTCGACCAGCGGTGGTTGCGGTCCCAGCACTCGGTCTTCCCCCATTTTTTCCATTAAAAGATGGGTAAGTTTTTCGGCTCCCTGACGCGCCACACTCTGCTCCAAATGTCTGACAGTCAATTTTATAAGTCTCGTAAACGGTGGATATTTGAACTGCTCTCGCTCCACAATTTCTTCGG
The DNA here is from genome assembly GCF_003325355.1 of Runella rosea. Classification (GTDB taxonomy): domain Bacteria; phylum Bacteroidota; class Bacteroidia; order Cytophagales; family Spirosomataceae; genus Runella; species Runella rosea. The sequence goes on along the minus strand of NZ_CP030850.1, from coordinate 5,228,771 downwards.
CGTACATTCCTTCGTAATCGTTCGCAATAATTTTTTGTAAAATCTTTTGATTTGTGTTTCCAGTCTGAATTAATACCCGTCCTTTTCGGTCTGCCCGGCGTCCAGCCCGGCCGCTCACCTGCGTTATCAACTGAAACGCTCTTTCGGTTGAGCGTAAATCAGGAAAGTGAATCATGCGGTCGGCATCAAAAACGCCCACCATACTTACATTCTCAAAGTCAAGCCCTTTGCTTATCATTTGAGTCCCCACCAAAATGTCTACATTGCCCTGCTCAATGTCCTCAATCATTTCTTTATAGGCATTTTTGGCGCGGGTCGTATCCAAATCCATCCGAGCTACGCGGGCTGTGGGAAAGAAAATTTTGAGTTGATCTTCCAGCTTTTCGGTCCCAAACCCAACGGTACGTACTTTGGTAGAACCGCAACCAGGGCAAAATTTCGGTACCTCTTCTTTATGACCGCAATAATGGCACCGAAGCTCGGCGTCTTTTTGGTGATACGTCAAACTTACGGCGCAATTTTCACATTCACCAATCCACCCGCATTCTTCACACTGTAAATAAGACGAATAACCTCTGCGGTTTTGAAAAATAATGCTCTGTTCGTTTCGGGCCAATGTTTCGCGCAGCTCCTCTACCAAAACCGACGAAAATTCGTACTTCATTTTTTTTGTTTTACGCTCCTGCTTGGTATCAATCAGCACAAATTCGGGCATACTGGCCTTGCCGAAGCGCTCGGTCAATTTTACCAAACCGTAGCGGCCATTCAACGCCTGATAATACGACTCCAACGCGGGCGTAGCTGAACCCAACAACACTTTGGCTTGCTGGTGCTGCGCGGCCACAATCGACACGTCGCGGGCATGATAGCGAGGCGCAGGGTCGTATTGTTTGTAGGAACTTTCGTGCTCTTCGTCAACGATGATTAACCCGAGAGCATCAAAAGGTAGAAAAATAGCCGAACGGACGCCCACAACCAACTGGAACTGCCCCGAGACGACTCCTTTCCAGACTTCTACCCGCTCATTGTCGGAAAATTTGGAGTGGTAAATGCCAAGTTTATCTCCGAAAACTTTTTTCAAGCGCACCACAATCTGGGTCGTAAGGGCGATTTCGGGCAATAAAAACAGCACCTGTGAGCCACTTTCCAGTACCTGCTGGGCGAGGTGAATGTACACTTCGGTTTTACCGCTCCCCGTCACTCCGTGGAGCAGCACCGTATCTTTTTCCTGAAATAGATTAATAATCTCGTCAAACGCGCGTTGTTGAGCCGTCGTTAGTTTAATATTAATGCCAGCCGTAAAATCAGGTTTTACTTCTGCAAATCGCGACACGGTCACTTCAAACTCTTCAAAAACGCCTTTCTTTATCAGCGTACTCAATGCCGAATCAGAGATTTCTTCATTTTGGGTAAAAAAACTCTTTTCCAAGCCCGTACGATTGGCATATGGATCATTTTGGATCGGCACCTGACTCATATAACGCATGACAACTTCCTGTTGTTTAGGCGTTTTGTCGAGTTGGCCAATCAACTCCATCAGGTTTTCGCGGGTTTCGTACCGACCCGTCAGTTTAACTTTTTTCTGAATTTTAGGCTTGTATTTTTCCCGTACTTCTTCGTACAGAATAACGGCCCGCTTGCCAATCAACGATTTTATGACGTGATTGATGTTCTGGTCTCCTACCCGCTTTCCTACTTCTTCATACGTGAGAGATTGGTATTTTTTTATTTCTTCCAAAAGGCCGGCCTCTTCTTCGGTAAGCAGGTCAAAATACTCAAAATCGGGATTGTACTGAATTTTGGATTGGCTCGTAATCTTCAGGCCAGACGGAAGGGCTACGTTGAGCACCTCTCCCACACTGCATAAATAATAATCGGCAATCCAGTTAAAAAGGGCGATTTGGTAAGGAGTTACCAAGGGCTCGTCATCCAATAGTTCACCGATGTATTTGGCTTGATAACGCGACGGCGGAGTGGTATGAATATGGGCTACAACACCCGTTACGACACGGTTTTTACCAAAAGGAACGACCACTCTGGCACCATTTTTGATGGCAGCGTTAAAAACTCTCGGAACACGATACGTAAACAATTGTCTCACCGGAACTGGTAAGATTAAATCCGCAAACAGCGTAACTTCTTCTAAACCAAAATCGTCATTTTCTACAGTTAGCACTCTATTTTAAAGCCAAAGTTGAAAGCGCAAGATAACGCTTTCGTTAGATATTTTTAAGCATGGCAGGATATTTGACATAATCCACTATGTCAAATAATACGTCTTTTATAGGACGTGCTATACTCAACAAAAATATGATTATAATTACCATTCAACGTTATCTGAATTTACAAAACGATGACGTTGCGCTTCGTCAGTTAACGGGCTTGAAAAAGCAGGAATTTGAAACCCTTCATTCTTTTTTTGAGAACGAATGGAAGAATTATTTTTCTCAGTTTACCCTAGAAGGAGCCCCTCGACTACGTCAAACTTCACTGCGCCGAAACAATATCTTTACCGACAACCGAGACGCCCTTCTTTTTGGCCTTATTTATTTAAAAGGTGATATTCTCCAAGAGCAACTGGCAGCTTTTTTTACCATTGACCAACCCAAAGCTAGTAAGTACCTCTCCCTAGTCAAACGTTTACTGCAATCTATCTTAAGTAAACATGCTCAAGTGCTTCCCAAATCAAAGCGCCTCCGAATTCTAAAAGCCCTTCGTTAAACCAATCGCATATGATACCACGCAAGGTAGACGATTCATTCGCCTACCCAATTTCTGCTACCTTTCTGGATAGCCTCTTTCTTTTTAAGTACCCAATCGAAGCCTACTTTTTCGAATGATTTTCGATCTGTTTTTCTAAAAACACCTTTATCCCAGAAAGTAAGAACTAATCGCAACAAACAACGCAAATATATACCTTACAGAACAAACACCCTCTTTTTCAATAATTTACAAATACAACAACAGCCCTGTAAATCAACTAAAACAAAAGCCTTGGCATCATATTTGTTGAAGTCGCGCTCCTACATCTGACTTTGCGAAAGCTTATAAAACTCTATTCCATACTAAAAAAAAACAAAACTACTTCAATTGCTCCCCAAAAAGCTTCTTCTTCTCACTTTTGCCTCATTTACAGCTACTTTCTACTTTTTCACCCTCAGTATCTTACCTATTCTCAAGTCAATCCAAATACAATGGCAGGGTATTTGGAACTATATTAATATGTCGAATAAAATATAAAAATTTTACCTTTTTAGCGATTAAAACTAAGAAAATGAAAATATATTTTTTAGCCCTAAATGACAAAGCAATACTCAAATGCGCCATTTTGAAGCTGATTTATTATTTTTTCAAAGCCAATAAAATCACACAACCACCTGTATATCTGAACTTTACTTCTATTAAATAATATACCTATTAGGTTTCGCCGAATCATATAACATCTAATTTCATCATGAGTCTATTGTCGCCATGGGTTTGTTATACATCCCGCACTTTACTAACTCTCTTTGCCATTAACCTATTAATTATGTCTTATAGTGTGGGTTGCCGCGCTCAAGTGAGCGGAACAGTCTTCTACGATTTTGACGCAAATGGCATTCAAACATCCGTATCCCCTACCGAAGCAGGAGTTACTGCCATTGGGGTACGTATCTTTGTGAATGGCAATGCCCATCCCCTTATCACTCAAACCGATAAGGCTGGTTATTATGCTTTTACGGCCCAACAGGTGCCCAGTGGTTCGGCTGTTCGAGTAGAGTTTTTCAATCTGCCCGAAACATTTTCTGTTAGTTCATCAGGCCCTCACAATGGCACAGAAGTCCAATTTGTGCAGGCGCCCGCAACTAATGTAAACCTAGGTATTTTCAATGATGACGAGTTCTGCAACGTAGACATTAATGCTCAAATCATCACAGCCTGCTACTCCATGGGCGACCCCCTCAAAAATGGCAGCGCTGGCGATGACCCTGCGCTTGTTTTGTTTGATTACAATGCTGAAGGTGAAGGAGGGACTCCGTCGGGCTCCCCTATGGAAAAACTGGCCAATGCAAGTGAAATCGGGTCTACTTGGATTGCTTCCTATCAGCGTTCTTCCAACACGCTAATCATCGGAGCCATTACCCGGCGCCACGTAGGCCTCGGCCCACTGGGTACGGGAGGTTTCTACTCCGTAGATCTCAATAACCGAGTTGTCTCCAATTTTATTGATGTCAAAACCATCGGAATTGATACTGGTCCAGACCCACACATTGACCCTGTAACAGGACTTAATGTACTTCCTGCCGACAAATTGGCCAAAAGTCGCGACTCACTCGCGTTTCATACCGCGGCTAAGGTAGGAATTGGCGGTTCACAACTATCGGTTTATCAGGACACCTTATTTTTAATAAATCTATACGACAGAAAACTTTACAGTTTTTCGGTTCAGAAACCGCTGAAAGCTCCCGCCAACATGGCAGAAGCACAAACCAAATCTTTTCAAATACCACATCCTGGCTGCTCAAACAATGAATTTGTGCCCTGGGCGCTTAAATATTACCGTGGCAAACTCTACGTTGGCGTCGTATGTACGGCCGAGACATCACAAAAGAAAAGCGATTTGAAAGCGGCTATCTATGAGTTTGACCAAAAAACCACCACTTTCAACAACATCTTTGAATTTGGACTGGATTACCCACGCGGAGCCATTGATGCTACACCAGGATGCGATGCTACCAATGGATGGCAACCTTGGACTAATGTTTTCCCAAAACAATGCAATTATCCAGCGGGGAGTCCTGACCCAGTTGCCGCATTTGCCATCTATCCGCAGGCCATTCTATCCGATATAGAATTTGATGATGACGGCTCATTGATCATCGCGTTTATGGACCGCCTTGGCTTGCAAACTGGACAAGACCAACCCGGTATTGCCGTTGATGACACCTTGAACTATTATGGATTTATGAGCGGCGATATAGTAAGAGCCCAATACAACGCCGACAGTACATATACCCTAGAAAACAACGGCAAATCTGGCAACTTGCAGGGCTGCGGCATCAATACAAACTCAGGTCCCGGTGGGGGGGAGTTTTTCTGTGAAGATTACTGGCTCAATGGCGCTAACGAAGTAGGGCACCGCGAAATTACCAACGGAGCAATGCTTAAAATAGCGGGCATACCAGAAGTATTGGTTTCGGCCATGGACCCCATACACGGCCTGTACTTATCAACTGGTTTTGTTGCTTACGACACCAAAACTGGCACACGAAATCGGAGTTTTTCTGTATATTCACTCAACCCAGGCTCATTGGGCAAGTCGGGGGGAGTAGGTGATTTAGCGAGAATATGTGACCCAGCTCCGCTAGAAATCGGTAATACTGTGTGGCTTGATGTCAACAAAGATGGCATACAAACTCCCAACGAAGCCCTCCTGGACAATATCGTAATCACCCTCCACGACATGCAAAATGGTGGGACTGAAGTAGCCCGCGATACCACAGCCAACGGTGGACATTACTATTTTAATGACACAAACGTAGCCGGAAGATTGAAACGAAACCACACCTACGAAATCCGGATTGACCTGAATCAGGAAATTCCAACGTCGGTGCTGGGCACCATCCCTGCCAATGGCAGGCTGCAGGCGCAAACCGTCAAACTCATTGATACCTTAACGATTTCTCCACTACAGGTAACGGGTGATACGCAAAACTTCCTTCGTGATTCTGATGCTGAGTTTAACACTGATTCGACCCAAGCCATTGTAAAAGTAATCACGGGCGACAACTCCCAAAACAACTTCACATTTGATATAGGACTGACAATCAATGACATGATGGAGAAAAAAATTGATTTGGAAATCACCAAACGGGTTATCGGAAATTGCATACATGAAGTAGGCGACGAAGTTATTTTTGAAATAGTAGTTCGCAATGTTGCTACGACCTCAACGGCCATTGCCGATAGTGTAATGATAGCCGACACATTGGTGAATAACTTAACCTTCATCAATTTTACTACCAACAAAGGGACCTACGATCCCTCAACGCACATCTGGGGGCCGTTTTCTATACAGCCCGGCGAATCTGACACCTTGACCATCACGGCCAAAATCAATAAAATCGACGGCTTCCAGGGAGGTTTTGTGAGCAATCAGGCGGAAGTGATCAAGGCCATAGGAGTCGATTTGGATTCTGAGCCCAACAACTACGATAAGACCGAAGATGATTATGCCATTGCCTATTTAAGTGTACCAATCCCCATTTGTACCTCCCGCCAAGACACTTTGATTATAAACGCACCAGGCGGTTTTACTTCTTATCAATGGTTTAAAGATGGGGTCGAAATCATAGGAGCAACTGCCCAAACTTTGTCAGTACATGAACCAGGAAACTACACTGTTGAAGTAGATTCGGGACAATGTCCAACCAACAACTGCTGCCCGATTGTCGTTAGAGAATATTGTGAATGTCCCGCCAGACCGTGCATTCCAGTCATTTTGAAAAAAATAAAAGCATCCCTACCTCTTACTAAATAAACCAACAGCAAAGCGCGACTTGCATCTCAACCACGTACCAGTCTCGCTTTGCTGTTGCTTATTACTGATAGAAGTTACTCAAAAACTGATTTGACTAACCGCAATCATGGGAGTAGATTCAAAATCCAACATGGCATTAATCAACCGAACGTGGGTAAATGTGGCCAAATCCTCCACCCTAATTTTTTGTTCAATAACCACTCCTTCTCGTAGCAGTTGTGCCCTTTTTGTTCCTTTCAACAATGGCCTATCGGGGGTTGTCCATTGAGTACCATCCCAAAACACTACGTTGGCATAAGAGGTATCGGTGATTAATCCTTCCTTAACTATCAATACCTCATCGGCACCCCCGCGCTTGTCAAAATTTCGTTGAAGAGCCGCCCTATCAAGAAATTTAAACCCATATTCAATCGCATCATCAACCACCAAAAGCAGACTCTTAATCACGCGGGGCTGATAAACCTCAAATTCGATTTTTTCAATTTTACGTCCATACGTTACCCGGCATTTATAAAGCCCTTGGGTTACCTCTTGCGGAATATCAATCAACTCATTCAAATCCCACTCTTTTGTTGCAGCAAAACAAGCCCAACGCGTACGATTGAGCCTTTCGTTGTGATACAGAAGGTTTGACAATTGTCCGTCGGCCAGGCGAATTGTTTCAATACATAGGGGTAAATTCATGGAGGAGGGGTAAATAAACTTTGTCAATCACTTCGCGGTATTCCGACTGCGCTTCGCTGCGGGCGGTAAGACCGCCACCGCTTTTAAACACCATTCGGTCATTTATTTTTTCAATAAATCGAATCAGCACACCACTGTCTAGGTTTTCGCCGTCAAAAATGCCCGCCACTCCCGTATAATAGCCTCGTTCATAGCCTTCTGCTTCCTGAATTATTTCAAGCGTACGGGGTTTGGGTGCGCCGCTGATAGAGCCCGCCGGCAACAATTTAAACAACCAATCGCCCAAGGTTTCGCGCCAATTATCGGGCATCGTTCCCGCAATTTCGGAGCTCACCTGCAACAATGTTTTTTGGTTGGTTTCAATTTTATCGATAAACCGATAGCGCTCTACCCATACTTTTTCGGCCACCATGCTCAGGTCATTTCGAATCAAATCCACAATTGTAGCGTGCTCGGCGGCTTCTTTCACATCCGCCAATATCCGTTCCTGCGCCAAAGGCAAATCAGCATCAATAGTGCCTTTCATCGGAAAAGACGCAACACGATTGCCGCGAACTTGCACAAAAATTTCGGGTGAAAAACAGACAAATTTATCTCGCCACCACAGGCGATATTTGGCTTTTGTCTGGTTAAAAATTGTCATTAAATCCAAGTCAGTCGTTATTTCCGTACATACCGACAGATTCACCAAAAACGAGTTTCCTCGTTTTATCTGGTGAAGGACAAAATCAAATTTAGGGGAATACTGCTCAAATGAGAGTGTACTTTTGTGGAATTGAGCGCGGGGTTGAGCGGGTTCCCCTTTCCTTTGGGTGTTGGTCAGGCCGTTAAATTCGTACCGCAACTCATCGGCATTTACTTCATCCAAGCGTAAAACGACGGGTTGTTGGGCTAAAAAATCAATGATAAACAAAAACGGGATGCGTGCACGCCCGTATTCGTTCATTTGGTGGATGGCTTCTGGTGGGGGGAGGATTGGTATCATTTCGCCACAAAATTCATAACTTTCGTCAGCTTGTTCATGTTTATAAAGAAATTTTAACCGTTTTGATACGTCAAAAATTCCAGTCAAGAATCCTGTTTACGTCGTTGCAAATCCTCTTTTTGGGGTGTATGCTTACGCAGACGGCTTTCTCTCAGCAAAAACGGTTGAGTATTTTGCCTTTTCCAGCGGTGTATTATTCGCCCGAAACGCGTTGGGCTTATGGTGCGGCGTTGACCGCTACGTTTCGTTTCAAAAACGACTCTCTCCAAGCCCGTCCATCGCAAATGAGTTTGGGCATTGTGTTTACCCAAGAGAAACAATCTCTTTACTATTTACCGTTCCAGTTGTTTCTCAAAAATGCCCAGTATTATTTCAACGGCGAGCTTGGATTTTATAAGTACAACTATTATTACTTTGGTATTGGCAATCAGCCCGTGCCGAAGGAGCTTTTTGGGGTTGATTTTCCGCGCGTTCGGCTTAATTTTTTCAAAAAAATCTACCCTCATTTGTACGCAGGCGTTCGGTATCAATACGAAGATTACCGCATTACCCAAACCGTTCCCAACGGCGAATTTGCCAGTGAGCGCGTCCCAGGCACTCCGCGCAGCATCACTTCGGGAGCAGGATTAGGTCTGTTTTACGACACACGGGACATTGTTTTTTTTCCGTCAAAAGGCATTACAGCCGACATTGCCTATTTCAATAATGCCCCGTTTTGGGGAGCCAATGTCTTTTTTAATCGTTTGTCGGCAGATTTTTCAGGTTACCAAACCTTGTTCAAAAAAGTGGTTTTGGCAGGAAATCTGTTCAGTAGTTTTACGTGGGGCAACGCTCCTTTTAATATGCTGTCTGAACTCGGTGGCGGCAAACGAATGCGCGGGTACTATCAGGGGCGCCTCCGCGACGATAACGTTTTGCTAGCTCAGGGGGAAGTACGTTTTGGTATTTTCAAACGCGTCGGTGGCGTAGTATTTGGGTCAACGGCGGTACTTGGCAACCAAAAGGACATTGTTCGGTGGCATGACCCTAAGTTTGCCTACGGTACGGGAATACGTTTTACGGCCAATCGCCGCGACCACCTCAACATTCGGTTTGACTACGCCATTGGCCAAGACGGCGGTAATTTTTATTTCACCATCGGCGAAGCTTTTTGAAAAAGTATAATCAACAAAACTTGTAAAGCAACCAAAAATCAAATGGTTGAATAAGGATAAACCCATTCATAATAATCAATGTAAGTGCTAAGATTTTATGCGTATATCAGTCATTATACCAACCTTTAACGAAGAAAAAAACATTACCAAACTGGTAAAATACCTCCAAGAAGAGGGCGGGGAAGCATTAGCCAATATAATCGTAGTCGACGGTGGTAGCGAGGACAAAACCACCGAGATGGCCCGAAAAGCAGGCGCAAAAGTCGTGATTTCACCCAAAAAAGGCCGCGCTGCTCAAATGAACTACGGAGCTAGTTTTGCCACGGGCCAAATTTTGTATTTTATTCACGCCGATGCACGTCCACCACGTGGTTTTATCAACGATATTCAAAGCGCCATACGCGAAGGCTATCAATCGGGCTGCTATCGTTTCCGATTTGATTCAGACAAAACACTGCTCAAACTCAACAATTATTTAACGCGTTTGAACATTCTTACGGCGCGTGGCGGCGACCAAACCCTGTTTATCACCCGCCCGTTGTTTGATGACCTCTACGGTTTTGATGAATATTACGTCATCATGGAAGAATACGATTTACTACGCCGATTGTGGAGAAAAAACCGAAGCGCGTTTAAAATCATCCCCAAAGAGGTCTGTGTATCGGCCCGTAAATACGACACCAACAGTTGGGCCCGCGTACAAGTCGCCAATCTAGTGGCCATGACCTTGTTTCGGTTGGGGGCCGAACCTGCCCGCATTGCCGCAACGTACAAAAAAATGCTTCATTACCAATAACATACACGCCATTTGGCCACAGCTTCCGATAAATCAATTATCGCACGGCAGAAAGGGGTTTTTATTACATTTGTCTCCTCTACAAAAAAACCAACCTTTATGCAAAAAACTACGTATCTGCTCACCTTAGCGGGCTGCCTTCTGCTAACCTGCACAGCTTTTTCACAAGACTTTATTCCTGCTTATGACCGGTTTTCGGGCAAAGAAACATCCTACATCACCCTCGAAAACGGGACCAAACTAGAGGGTACCCTCGAAGACTTAGACCGTCGAAAAGGGCTTATCGAAGAAGTGGTTATTAAAGACGCCACTGGCAAAAAAATCACGCTCAAACCCGACCAAATCAAGTCCATGTACCTAATGCCCAGTGGACTTTCGAAACTCTCGACCAATATGGATGTGGGCACAAAAGTAAAAAAATGGGATGCACAATACATTGACAGTGAAATCATTAAGAAAGGCTACGCGTATTTCGAGAAAGCTAAAGTTGTGCTAAAAAAAGACCAAGAAATGCTACTGATGCAGTTATTAAATCCTGGATTCAACAGCAAAATAAAGGTATTTCATGACCCTTTTGCGGCCGAAACCATGCGCGTGGGTTTTGGTGGTATGACCATGGCCGGCGGCGACGATAAATCGTATTATGTGCAGGCGGGTGACTTACCTGCCAAAAAACTCAAAAAGAAAGAATACGAGGACGAAATCAAGGTAATGTACGCAAGCTGCCCTGCGCTGGTAAAGAAAATCGGCGAAAAACTCCGCTGGTCTGAGTTTGCCAAGCACGTGTACGAGTTTTCATTTGAATGTCCATAAAACTAATGCGTAGAGACGCAATATATTGCGTCTCTACGTGGCCTCCACTATCTTTTTTCTGAGTTCATCTTCTTCAATTGCTATCTGACTATCAACCTGTTGGCACCGAATCCCCAACCTATCCAAAACCTCCCCAACTTGGCTAAATGCCTTCTGAGCGCCCGCCAAAGAGCGATTTATCCGCTGTTGTACAATCCAGTCGGTAATCAGATTATCAAAAAACACATCCAAAAACCCTTCAACGCCCGTCAGCTCCACGTCCAAATCAAGCGATTGCTTTATATCGGCCAATTCACGGCGAAAATTCAATTCATAATGACGCAGTGAGCTTAGGGTTTTGCGGACGTCACCCAAACGCTGCTGTTTAACATAGCTGCTCAACATCCCGCCTCCCAACACATCCCACGTACCCCAATTTTGGGTGCTTTTGAGTTGTCTAGTCAATAATTCCAAAATCTCTCGGTACAATTTTCCTGCTTCAAATGCCTCCGAGATTTCCAATTTTTGTTTTTTCAACGCTTGCCACTGCGTATGCCGTTGTTTTAATGCCTGAGCGGCTGGGGTGGGCTCAAGCAACAAAAGGGAAAGTTTGATTTCCAATTTAGCTTCCAACATTTCTTCGGCTTCATGGATTCTTTGCATTCGGACTTGTAGTCCTTCAGCCTCCCTTTCACTGAGCGTCAACGATTGCTGCGCTTCGTCATATTTCAACTGCGCCATTAGTGCCTCTCGACGTTCTTTCTCCAACTGTTGGTCTTTATTTCCTAGTATCGAATAAAACAAACCCACCAACGAAAGGCCTTCCAGCGCCGTTACATCGGCGCGTTCTTTCGCTAGTTGTTCTTGTAAATGAACCAAGTTCGCCTTTTGATTAGCCTTTTTCGCCTCAATGTCAATCAAACGTGCTTCAACCCACTGCTTTTCGGCAATTTGAGTTTGTAGGTGTTGAAGTTCTTTGTTGAGGCGAGTGTATTCTTCCATGTTGGTTATTTTTTGCTTAAAATAACTCGTTTAAATCCGTTTACCCCGCTAACTTTGGGGCAAACGGATTCAACTAAAGAAGAACGGTCTTTTTATCTATTCAAACCAAATGAAAACATACATCGAACAAAACAAAGATAGATTTCTGAGTGAGTTGTTTGACTTGCTGCGTATTCCATCCGTCAGTGCTGACCCTAAATTCAAGGGCGATATGCGCCGTTGCGCGGAGGCCGTGAAAGAATCCATCCTGAAAGCTGGTGCCGACTTGGCCGAAATTCACGAAACTCCGGGCCATCCAGTGGTCTACGGCGAGAAAATCATTGACCCAGCCCTGCCCACCGTATTAATCTACGGCCACTACGACGTACAACCCGCTGATCCTTACGAACTGTGGGAAACGCCACCCTTTGAGCCTACCATCAGAAATGAGCGTATTTATGCGCGCGGCTCCTGCGACGACAAAGGGCAATTTTATATGCACATCAAGGCCCTCGAAACTATGGTGGCTACTGGCTCGCTTACCTGCAACGTCAAAATCATGATTGAGGGTGAAGAAGAAGTCGGCTCCGACCATCTAGGAACTTTTGTGCGTGAAAACAAAGAAAAACTCAAAGCAGACGTCATTCTGATTTCAGACACCAGCATCATTGCCAACGACGTGCCCTCAATTGAGGTAGGCTTGCGCGGACTTACGTATCTGGAGGTAGAAGTGACAGGTGCCAACCGCGATTTACACTCTGGTGTGTACGGCGGTGCGGTGGCCAACCCCATCAACGTACTATGTGAAATGATTGCGTCCATGAAAGACGAAAACAATCACATCACCATTCCAGGGTTTTATGATAAAGTACAGGAACTCAGCGCCGAAGAGCGCAGCCTGATGAACGAAGCTCCGTTTGACCTTGACGAATACAAGCGCGACTTAGCCATCGACGAACTTGAGGGCGAAACGGGCTACACCACCATTGAGCGCACGGGTATTCGTCCTACCCTCGATGTAAACGGAATCTGGGGTGGCTACACTGGCGAAGGCGCCAAAACGGTATTGCCCTCAAAAGCCTACGCAAAAATCAGTATGCGTCTAGTACCCGACCAAAACAACGACGAAATCCTTGATATTTTTACCAAGCATTTCTTATCAATTGCACCGCCTTCGGTCAAAGTAGTGGTAAAACCTCACCACGGCGGGCTTCCCTACGTCACACCCGTTGATTCGGTAGAATACAAGGCAGCCGAATTGGCGATGAAAGAAGCATGGGGCGGGAAGCAACCCGTACCTACACGCGGCGGTGGCAGTATTCCCATCGTAGCGTTGTTTGAACAGGAATTAGGTGTAAAATCAATCCTGATGGGCTTCGGGCTCGACATCGACGCCCTCCATTCTCCCAACGAAAGCTACGGACTTTTTAACTTCTACAAAGGCATCGAAACCATTCCTTTGTTTTTTAAATACTATACCGAGTTGAAAAAATAAGGTTCTTCGGCAATACTTATCCCTGAGCGGGCTTTAAATATTTGCCGTTTATTTTTTCTTAAAAGTTAGGATTGACAGAATAGCTAGAAATTTTATTCTGTCAATCCTCATTCCTGTTTTTAGTTTAAACTCAATGCATTTTACCTCTTTGAAGCAGCCAAATCTCCCAACTGTTATGAACTTGATTGCCAAACCTTACCAAACAAATTGGATTGTTTTTTGTCTGATTGCCTGTTTGATTATTGGAAGATGGCTTATTGTAAGCGAAGGCGAATACGACGAAGACGAAAGTACCTGGATTGCCTCGGCGCTCACGGTTTTGCAGTCGTCAGAAAAATGGTGGACGCTGTTCAACTACAGCGACAGCCGTCCTTTAACCGTACTACCCTTGGTTGTCGCTGGTTTGTTAGGGATAAAACAAGGGTACCTGATGGCCAAACTCATCGGTGTGTTGTTCTGGGCGGGCAGTCTCTTCTTTTTATTCAAAGCATTTTCAGTGTATATCAAGCCCAGTAAGGCGGTATGGTATATTTTGCCGTTAGCTCTCTACTTCGGCACCACGTGGAATCCTGGCTTTGTCTCTTACAACTCCGAGCACTTCTGCATTTTTTTATTGACGTTGGGTCTGTGGCTCTACTGTAAGTTAGAAAAGACAGGACACCTCAATGCGTGGGAAACTTGCCTGCTCGGATTCAGTCTTGGGCTATTACCTTTTGCTAAATTTCAGGCCATTCCTTTGGGGCTGGTCACGGCAGGTTTTGCGTTGGGCCTCTTCATTTACCAAAAACAATGGCGGTACGTGGCTTTATTGACCGCTGGCGGAATTTTTCCGACGCTTTTAGTCAACATATTCTATTTTCTTCATCACGACATTAATTCATTTTGGCAGGATTATTTCTGGAATCTTTTCTTTTATTCGTACACTACCACGTTTTCAAAAGTCCCACTCAGTGAGCGTTTCAATCTGGGCCGAGGGCTTCATTTTATATTTTATAGCAAACACGTCGCTCTCTATTTTTTGGGACAATTTACCTTAATTGTCGGCGGGTTGATGAGTTTAATTATGTTTTCTCGAAAACAAGCAAATACTCCTTTCCGACTGATATCTTTCGGCTTTTTGTATTTATTGGCCGCCATTTATGCAGTACTGCAATCGGGCAATATGTTTATGCACTATCTCCTTTTCCTGATAGTACCGTTGCTGTTTCTGACCTTTGTGGTCGTCGAGTTTATTTCCACTAATCCTACCTCTGGATTACGTTGGTTGCTTTTATTTGCCACCCTTCAGAGCATTGCCAATTTACTCTCATACCAGCATATTTATCACCGGCAGCCCGAGTCCTCTATTACAGAAGCCCTGCAAAAACACCAACAAAAAGGGGATAAGTTAGTACTTTGGGGATGGGCCGACCGCTTCTTTTTAAGTACGGGTATGCCACAGGGAATCAGAACGGCACACACCTTCAATGCCTATCTACCAGGCCCGCACCAGCCGTATCGGCTACAACAGGTCATCAAAGACATGGAAGACAATCGCCCTGCTTTATTTGTTGATATTGCCGTTCAACATTTATCATCACAGTGCGACACTACCTACCGCCACTATCGTTTTCCAACGTTAAAAGCGTATATTTCACAACATTACCAACTGGTTCAAACCATAGACAGCGTCTTGATTTATCGAAGACGGACCTCAACCTCAATGTAATGGATATGTAAAAAATTCCTCAAAATTTTGCTACTTTGCAAACTCAACCCACCTAAGTTGAAACATATCTTTGTTTAACTAAAATTTTTTCCCAAAAAAGACAATTTTACCATGAGCGAAATCATAACCCGCTTTAAATCAGGAGTAGTAACCGGCGAAGGTGTCAGTGAAATCTTCCGTCACGCCAACGAAAACGACTATGCACTTCCCGCCGTCAATGTCGTAGGTACCAACTCCATCAATGCCGTATTGGAAACTGCCAAGAAAGCCAACTCCCCTGTCATCGTTCAGTTCTCCAACGGAGGCGGTATTTTCTACGCTGGCAAGAGCCTTTCAAACGCTAATCAACAGGCCGCTATTGCAGGTTCTATCTCAGGCGCGATGCACGTCCACCAAATGGCTGAGCTGTATGGCATTCCAGTGATTCTGCACACTGACCACTGCGCTAAAAAACTATTGCCTTGGATTGACGGTTTGCTCGATGCGGGCGAAAAGTATTTTGACCAACACGGTAAGCCTTTGTACAGCTCACACATGCTGGACTTGTCGGAAGAGCCTCTTGAAGAAAATATTGAGATTTGCGCCAAATATTTTGAGCGCATGGCCAAAATAGGCATGACCCTCGAAATCGAATTGGGCGTAACAGGCGGCGAAGAAGACGGCGTTGATAACTCAGACGTAGACAGCTCTAAATTATACACACAACCTGCTGAAGTAGCACACGCGTACGAAGAATTAAGCAAAATCT
This sequence comes from Runella rosea, assembly GCF_003325355.1. GTDB lineage: Bacteria > Bacteroidota > Bacteroidia > Cytophagales > Spirosomataceae > Runella > Runella rosea. Next base: position 5,212,908 of record NZ_CP030850.1, on the reverse strand, counting down.
CTAGTCGTTTCACCATCGCGGCAGCTTTCGGAAACGTACACGGCGTATACAAACCCGGTAACGTAAAATTACAACCCATCATCCTGAAAAACTCACAGGATTATATTCAGCAAAAATACAACACGGGTGCGCTTCCCGTCAACTTCGTATTCCACGGAGGTTCGGGCAGTACGCGTGAAGAGATTCGTGAGGCCATCCAATACGGTGCCATCAAGATGAATATCGACACCGATATGCAGTGGTCAACGTGGGAAGGAATCCTGAAATATTACAAAGACAAAGAAGGATACCTGCAAACACAACTCGGAAACCCTGAAGGACCAGACTCTCCAAATAAGAAATATTACGACCCACGCGTATGGCTTCGTAAAGGTGAAGAGAGCATGTCTCAACGCCTCATGGTAGCCTTTGAAGACCTAAATTGTATCAATAGATTGGTATAATTAATGGCGTGATTTTTGCACTAAAAAGGCGGTAGAAATAATTTTTTCTACCGCCTTTTTTCTTTTCTCAAATTTCATTTATTTTAGTGCATGAACGACCCTATACTCCAGTATTATTTACCCCATCAACTTTCTCCTAAACGACTCGACCGTTACTTGGCGTCAGGCTGGTTTCGGACGGTAAATATGCTGTTCAGAGCTAAGGTGACATGCTTCGACAACGACATTTGCGCGCCCATAAATATCCGCATCAAACTGTCAGAACACGAGCATTCTAAGCGTTTACGTAAATTGTTGAACAAAAATGAAAAGCTTTTTCGGCACGAAATTCGCAAAGCGACCATTACCCGTGAAAAAGAAGAACTTTTTCACCAGCACCAACGCCGCTTTAGAAGTTTTTTGAGCAATTCTTTGGAAGAGTTTCTGGTTTTAACGCCTCGTTTTGAGACCTATGAAGTGGCCGTTTACGACGACGACCGGCTTGTAGCCATCAGTTATTTTGACCAAGGTGAGAACAGTCTGATGAGTTTATTGGGGCTTTTTGACCCAGGATATTCATCATATAGTCTAGGAATATATACCATGTTGCTCGAAATAGAATATTCCAAAGCAACCGACCGCCAATGGTACTATCCGGGATACGTTCACGAACGCCCTTCGATTTATGATTATAAACTTCGGCTCGGAAAAGCGGAAATTTATGATTGGAACACCAAGCGTTGGTTACGCCACGTTGACCCGCACAAACAACCCAACTGGGCCGACCACATCAAAAACCGAACCTTCGCACTTGAGCAGTCCCTTCAAAGCGTAGGCCTTGGTTTTCAACGAAAAGTGTATCTTTTTTTTGGGTGGCACTATTTCAACTCCCTTTACGAGCAGCTTTTTCATTGCCCGCTGATGCTACTTCTGCCCGATGGCCGGGCCGTGGCTTATGATGTTGAGAAAGACCAGTACATCTGTGCTAAGTTGGAAATTTACGTACCTTTCAGAGACATACAAATGACTTTGGCCCCCGATTTCGACCCTTCGCTGCACCACATTGACGTGATGCGCGTGGTTGAAATATCGCATAAAACCTCCAGCGCCGCCGATATGAGTCGGTTTGTGTGGGATACCACTTTCCCGCATCAGGAAGTGAGTTGGTGGGCCAAAACACGTTTGATGAATTAAGGTTTACATATCTAGCCACTTTTTAAATACTTCAGCTTTTTCACGGCTCACGTAAATATCGTCATCCTCTCGGTGGCGTAGTTTGATTTTCAGCCGTCCGTTGAAATGCGGTTCGATTCGCTCGATGGACGGCAATTGAGCTAAGTATTTGCGGTTGATTCGAAAAAAAAACGCAGGATTCAGTTTTTGTTCCAGCTCATCAAGTGTCTCGTCAATATAGTACTTTTTTTGTTCTTTCGTCACCAAAAATACGACCTTATCTTCGGCGTACAGGTAGGCCACGTCACCGGTTTCTACGATGTCAAAGCGCGCGCCTGCTTTTAGCAAAAACCGGGTTTTCCAATCCGTTTTTTGGCTTAGTAAAGCATCCAATGCTTTTCCGATTTGGGTTTGAGAAGCGGCCCCTTTTTGAGCTTTTAGCTTTTCAAGTGCTGCTTCCAGTTCGTCTTTTTCCACGGGTTTGAGCAAATAATCAACGCTGTTTACCTTAAACGCCCGAATGGCGTACTCGTCGTAGGCAGTGGTAAAAATAATTGGTGCTGAGACGTCGGCCTGTTGAAAAATCTCAAATGAAAGGCCATCAGCCAGTTGAATATCCATCAAAATCACGTCGGGTTGCGGGTGTTCGTTCAACCACTTTACCGCACTCCGTACGCTTTCCAACTTGCCCAGAATTTCGGCCGTCGGCTCCAGTGATTTCACCAATGATTCGATGCGTTTGGCCGCCAACGGCTCGTCTTCAAGAATTAATATTTTCATTCCGTAAAAATAAGTTCGTTTTATAAATTTGATTCACAGTACTTTGTCAAACAAAGGGGATTTTAACTTCAAAGATTTGGTCGTCTTCGATTACTTGCACTTTTTGGGAAGTAAGCAAGGCATAGCGGCTTTTCAAGTTTTTGAGCCCGATGCCCGTCGAATCCAGAAACTGCTTATTTTTGGGTTGGAAATTGTTCCGCACCATCACGCCATCTTGCACGGCGTATACTTCCACCTTGAGGGGTTTCTCGGAAGAACATTCATTGTGCTTTACGGCATTTTCGACCAATGTCAGTAGCCCTTGGGTCACGATTTGCCGGGGCCATTCGTCTTTCGAGACGTCAATGCGGTAAGATAAATTATCCCCAAAACGCATTTTATGAATGAAAAGATAAGCTTCCACAATTTTAAGTTCCGTTCCCAAATCTACCGTCACACGGTCGTTGTTCTGGAGATTGTACCGAAAAACTTTGGAAAGCCTTTCGACCAAATTGACGGCATTTTCGGGATCTTCTGGAATCAGAGCGCTCAAAATATTCAGGGAATTAAACAGAAAATGTGGGTTTACCTGACTTTTGAGCGTGTCGTATTCGGCCTTCAACAACGCCTGATTGAGTTGTTGTTCTTTCAACAAAGAGCTTCGCCAACGATCTACTAACGCCCGAATCATGTAAACCGAAGTAAAAGCAAACGTCATCAGAATATAAATCATCCCGCTCGATAGGTACGCCCTTAAGGGATAATGCTCGCCTTTAAGTGTCTGCATCAAAAACATCATGCTGCTTCCCACAACTAGCGCCGCCACCACCACACACAACGCATAAACTCCAATGGTCTTCTGGACGGTCCAATCGGCTGCCTGTCGGATAAGCAACGGCATCAAATAACTCTGCACCGACCCAATCAGGAAAGAAGAAACCGTAATGGCAATCACCCATTCCCAGCGAATTTCTCCCGTTTTTAGATTGGTATTCAGAAACAGGATAAGCAAGGCGCTGACCGACCACGTAACTACTTCAACCCGGTTTACTTGGATTTTCATGGAAGACTCACTTGAGAAAAAATTCATTTGAAGCGAAAGTAAACGATTTATCTTTTTATTCATGGTCAGTAAGCATTAAAAGTTGGCCGATTAAGCATCATACAAAACTTTTAATCATTTCTAGCCCTTTAACTTCATCACAAAAGAAGCCCATTCAGTACATTCTGTAAATCAAATTCTGATGAAACGACGGATGGCCAGCGTGAGACCAATAAAAAAGGCGATGCAAACGCATCGCCCTCTCGCAAGATATGATTGTTGGGTGCTGAAATTTACAAAACCGTCACTACGCGCTGGGTTTCAACTTTCTGAGAAGTCAGGTTCAGTTTTTTTACAACGCGGTCTTTGCCCGAAGAAATTTCCAACTGATACACGCCATCGTTCAAGTCTTTCACATTGATTTTGGCGGCATACGCTGATTCTTTTTTGCCGATGGTTTCGGTAAAGAGCACCACTCCGTCGGTATTGCGTAAGGTGATGTATACTCGGTCAGTGGTGTTTTTCTTAATGGCAACGCGAAGATTGGCATCGGCTGAAACATAAGTACTTGACTCAAAAGCGGGTACGGGGCGATTGTCTTTCGATTTTTCATCGGTTGGGTGAGCAAAAGCGACCGTAGTACCAAGCGCCAAAGCGCAAACGAGTGATTTGATGATTGTTTTCATGATTTTTGTTTTTAAAAATTGGCTGTTGTAATTGATATAAAAAAGGGAATTAATTTACGGTGATGGAGCGCTGGGTCTCCATTTTAGAAGACGACAGGTTTAGGCGTTTTACTACGCGGTCTTTGCCCGTCGAAATCTCCAGTTTGTACGCGCCATCGGTCAAGTCATTTACGTTGATTTTGGCCGCATATGACATTTCATTCTTGTTAATGGTCTCGCTGTAAAGAACAGTGTTACCAGCATCACGAAGTGTAATGTATACTCTTTCGGGGGCATTTTTCTTAACCGCCAACCGAATAGCCGCGTCTTTGGTGATGTATGCACTCGTTTCAAAAGTGATGGCAGTACGGTTTTCCGTTTTTTTGTTTCCAACGGCTGGGGTGTTTCCAGGATTGGCAACAACGGCGGTTGAGGCAAATGACAATGCACTTACGAGCAATATGGCGAACGATTTCATGGTCTTGATTAAATGGCTGTGATGTAAGTAATTATTTGTTTAATTGGACACTACGCTGAAGAGAAACTTCTTCTTTAGAAGACTTGATGCTTACTTGCTTCTCAATCTTTTCGTTACCTGAAACAATCTCCAAAGTGTAGTCTCCGTCTTTGAGATTGCTTACATCAAAACGACCGTCAAATTTTTCTGACTTCTTGGTCATAACTTCTTCGTGCAACACATTTTTCTTAGCGTCACGCAAGGTAATGACGGCATTCTGACCAGCACTTTTGCGAACTGCCAACTGAATTTTGGCTTCTTTGGTCGTAAATACGCCTATTTGCAAAGGCTTGGCTTTTTTGTCTTCGGTTGGATCTGATGCAAAAGCAACGGATGAAGTAAGCGCTAAAGCGCAGGCGAGCGAGGTGATGAGCGTTTTCATGATGTTTTGGCTGTGTTGCGGATCGCCGCACCGTTTTGTTTTAAATTGGCTGTTGTAATTAATTTGTTTTCTAATGCTGTAAGGTACTGGTATTGAACTACTGATTACTTTTAATGGCTGTTAATTACTGACGGTAAACGAGAACTGTTTTTAATGGCTGTTGGTATTTCTTTTCCTGAATGATGATACAAAGTTGCTTGTTTTATCTGGTACTATGCAATACAAAGTACATAAGAGGCGCATAAACTGGATGAATGGCAAACTACCTTATGAACTTGGTTTGTGCTGGAAGTGCGTAGAACAAAAAATTGTTTTCATGACTGTAAGAAAATGTTTTTAAGATGGCTGTTAGTGAATACTTGCGTTGATACAAAAGGTTACAAATAATCTTCAATGTATTTATTTCAAATGCTGTGCCAGACAAAATAAAATCAATAAATAACTGATAATCAAATATTTACTGTTTTTTGTTTTTTAAACAACTGTCCGATTTCGAACACACTATTCAACAATTTCGGACAATCAGCATTCTTTTAAATCAAGGGTAAACTTTGCTTTGCGACAAATACAATTTAATGATGCAAATGTATAATCAAACGTTGCATCAAAGAATAAAAAAGTGTTAAATCATCTTAAATAAGGGATGAAACGCACGAAATATCGTTCGGGACGTAGGAACATTTTATCTGAAACCTCAAATAAGAAAAAGAACGACCTCTCCAATTACGCCACAACGCTCCCCAATATAAGGGGAACGTTGTAAAATTTTCAATCTGTATCTGTCATTGTTCAGCAATGACAGTGACTCTGGTCAGCAGCATTATAATCCACCTTTTTTTTGTTTCGGCAATGACAACTCATCATCAGCGCCATCTGTCTTTATTTTTTCAACAATAAAAGCGGCCACCTTTTTTCCCATCTCTAATCCTACTTCATTGTCGGTTCGGAAGTGGATACCTCCCTGAAAGCGGGATTCGGCTCCTTCTTTGGCTTTTTTCTGAAAATACGTTTTTTCGGAAGGAAAGAAATAAGAATACAGCTCTGCCATGATGCTACCCAACATGGCATGTCCAGAAGGATACCCCGGGAAGGGCGGGGTAAAAAACAACACTGGTCGATAGGAGGTATCATATTGATCGGGACGCGTACCCCAATACGTATACTTAGCGTCCCAACAGGCAGAAAATCCATCGTACATTCCGATAGCGGCAATGGCATACAATCGGGCCGCTCGCGGCGGATTCAGGTGCAGGTTGTACTCAAATATCTTTTTGTGCAGCACATCATCCCAAAAATTATTGTCGGCATAAAAAAAGGCATTGGCCGTGGAACGAAACGTAGGCTTGAAGTTTTTAATTTCTTCCATCTCCTTGGCAAAATCAGGCGGCGGCCCAGGACGGAACTGACTGCTGCTGTCCAGCGCAACGGTTTTGTTCAGGCCCGCCAACGGAAACGAAGGCTTTCCCTGCCAGTAGTTCGTACCTTCGGGCCTTTTTCCATCCCACTCTTTTTTAGGAACAAAGCCTTTGGTATGTTGCAGTTCTTTTTCGGCAACCCGTTTACCAAGTTCAAAACCCGCCTGCGTATCGCTCGGAAAAGCCACCCCTGCCGCAACCCGTGAGGCCATGAGCTGCTGCGCCATGCGATGCACCGAATCGGCCAATGAAGGATAAAAATGAGCAATGAGCGTTACTGCCACACCGGCCGCCACCGAATGCTCACAGGGATACGACGGGCTGTCGGTTTTTGGGGCATACACCTTTATTCGCTTATCAACCACGTACGGACGCGGACGGTCATAGGCATACTTGGTATCCCATGCCGCAATCGTGGCATCATACGTAGCTACGCCGAGCAGCATATTTGCCAGTGCCCCTTCACGGCTCGAACCGTTCATCCATAATTCCCCCATCAGTTGTTGCCAACGATACCCGGGTGCCCCAGCATTCCAATACATGATCTGCTGCCTACCAACAGCACTCAGGGATTGTTGGCGGGCAAGCACCTGCGTAACTTCGCCCTTGTACGCGGGAGGTGGCGGTAAACGATAGGCTTTGCCGGAGGGAATGAACCATGTTTTCCAATGGCTTGCGGCCGGTTCTACCTGCGCCTGTAGTGACACAGCCGTTACCCAAACGGCTGCCAAAATTGCTACACTTTTTTTCATAGACTGCGTGTTTTTTTTGCAAGAATACCTCATGAATAAATAGGCTGAAAGGCCGTGTCAATCAACGGCCTCTCACGGTCAACACACAACGTATTAAGAACAATGATTGCATAAATATGCCGAGACGCAGTGAAGAATACCGCTTTTGATTTTTTTGATTGACGTTTTTGGGTCGTTTATTGACCAAAATGCTCATTCGGTCGTCTGCAAAATGAAATGGAACTGAATTGTCGAAATTTATTTCCTAAAATAGCAGCATGAACAGACCCGTAGACCGCGAACGATTCAAATTATACCTTCAGATTGGCGTTGGGTATTTGTTGCTCTTATTATTTGGTGATTTAGTGAGCAATCCCGAAACGTTTCTCAAAAGGATCGTGAACAACCTTTGGCTGGTCAGTTATTTGGTGGTTTTAAACTTTCTGTTTTTTGAGTACACTCTTCCCTATTTACGGCGTTCATGGAAGCGCATTTTTATCGCACCGTTCCTGTTGGGGGGCCATCTTCTTCTATACTCTTTTGGCTTCTATTTCTGGCGGTATATCGGCATTGGATTACACGTTTATTTTTCCTTAAAAACCTATTCTTCCCCTCGGGAAGGAGTGGCAGCACATGTTCCCTTCAGCCTATTTTCCGTCTTCTTTTTTGGCATCGTAAGGCATATCTATGATTACCGGAAATTAAAACAGGCGGCCCAACAATTGCGAATCGAAAAACAGGAAGCCGAGCTGAACTACCTCAAATCCCAAACCAATCCGCATTTTTTGTTCAATACCCTCAACAATATTTATTCTTTGGCCCGGGATAAATCCGACTTGGCACCGGAATCAATTTTACGGCTGTCGCAACTGCTGCGTTTTATGCTCTATGAGGCCGGGGGAGCATACATTGCCATTGACCAGGAATTGAAAATAATGAATGATTACATTGCCCTCGAAAAGCTGCGGTATGATGATTCATTGCAGGTCAATTTCAACCATGATGTCGAAGATATGAAACAGGCTTTGCCCCCACTGCTTCTGATACCGCTGGTGGAAAATGCCTTTAAACACGGTGTTTCCGAGACCCGAGAGCATCCTTTTATCGATATTCATCTATCGGTCAATCAGCGACAGTTATCATTTGTGGTCAAAAATTCCACGGAAACCTTTTCGGACCGGCCGCGTGTAAAAGAAAATATCGGTCTTTCCAATCTGCGGCGACAATTGCAACTGCTCTATACTGACTACACCCTATCCATTCAACAGAACGAATCAGCGTTTACCGCTACCTTAAAAATCAATCTTAAAAGCCATGTCTAAACTCAAATGCATTATCATCGAAGACGAGCCACTGGCCGTAAAAGTGCTGGCGGATTATGTTTCGCAGGTACCCTTTCTGGAGTTAAAAGGCACGTTTAAGGATGCGATTCTGGCCACTGATTACCTTCGGGAACACGCCGTTGACCTGCTGTTTTTGGATATTCATTTACCAAAGCTAAAAGGAATGGCCTTTTTAAAAACACTCACGCATCCGCCGGCCGTCATCATCACCACCGCGTATCATCAATATGCCGTCGAAGGCTTTAACCTGAACGTCGCCGATTATCTGTTAAAACCCATTGATTTTGAGCGTTTTTTGGTAGCGGTCAATAAGATCAAAATGCCGCCAAAGTACATCCGTCCTTCCCACGAAACCCACGAAACCCACGAAACCCACGAAACAAAAGACTACCTATTTTTGAATGTTCAGAAGAAGAAGGTAAAAATTTTATTCTCAGAAATTATTTACATCGAAAGTCAGCGAGAATACATCCGCATCGTTACGACCAAAAATGAGTACCTCTCTAAAATGAGCACGCACGAGATGGAGGCTTTGTTACCCACCAACGACTTTAAGCGCATTCACCGGTCCTTTATTATTTCGGTCTCCAAAATAGAGTCTTATACCGCTGACATCGTGGAAGTAAACGGCGTATCTATTCCCATTGGTCGGGGCTATCGAGAGAGCATTGAGGATCTTTGATGAATGATAGCCTCTGAAATTATGGGCTATTGGCTGAATGGATTTACCCAAAAATTTGTTAGTGCAAAATTGGCCAGATAAAACAGGCTAAAACAACAAGTAAAACAAATACATATCAAACCAATCATCGCGAGGCTTTGAACCTCGGTCAGATACAATTATGAGCAAACACGGACGCATTTTGGTCGCCATGAGCGGCGGCATCGACAGTTCACTGGCATCAGTATTACTCCACGAACAAGGCTACGAGGTCATCGGAATGACCATGAAAACCTGGGATTATGCCGGCAGTGGCGGCTCAAAAAAAGAAACAGGCTGCTGCTCCCTTGATTCCATCAACGACGCCCGTACCGTGGCCGTCGAACTGGGCTTCCCTCATTACATATTAGACATCAGGACGGAATTTGGCGATTACGTCATCGACCATTTTACGGGAGAGTACCTCGAAGGCCGCACACCTAACCCTTGCGTTTTGTGCAATACCCACATCAAATGGGACGCACTATTGCGCCGCGCCGACCGCCTCGATTGTGAATTTATTGCCACGGGTCACTACGCCAATATGCGTCAAGAAAACGACCGGTTCATTGTGTCTAAAGGAGTGGATACGTGGAAAGACCAAAGTTATGTATTGTGGGGTGTGTCGCAGGAAAGCCTGTCGCGGACCAAACTTCCGCTCGGACACTTGCGCAAAACCGAAATTAGGGAGATGGCCAAAGAGCGCGGGTTCATGGATTTGGTCAATAAATCAGAAAGCTACGAAATCTGTTTCGTGCCCGATAACGATTACCGGGGGTTTCTTAAACGTCGTATGCCTGAGCTTGAAAGCCAAGTAATGGGCGGCAATTATGTGATGCAAGACGGCACGGTCGTGGGCAAACACGAAGGATATCCTTTTTATACCATCGGCCAACGCAAAGGCTTGGGCATTGCGCTGGGCTATCCCGTATTTGTGACCGAAATCCGCAAGGATACCAATGAAGTGGTTTTGGGCATTGACAAAGACCTCGAACGCGACGGCATGTACGTCTCAAAACTTAATCTTCAAAAATACGCCCGTATCGAAGGGCCGCTAGAGACCGTGACCAAAGTCCGGTACAAGCACGAAGGGACCCCCGCCACAATTATACAGGAAAGCGACGACCGCATTCAGGTATTGTTTCATGACCCGGTCAGCGCCATTGCTCCTGGGCAAGCGGCCGTTTTCTACGAAGGCGACGACGTGGTAGGCGGCGGCTGGATCAGCAAGAGCTTTCGGCAGTAAATTGAAAAAGAAGAAAATAAATAGTAGACATTGGACGCTGAGCTAATCAATTGTCCAATGTCTACCCCATCAATACCCAATCTGGCTTTCAATCCAATCTAAGCCACGCATATACAGGGCTTTGGCGAAGTTTACCCGGTTATCAAAATCGGCGTAATCAGTACGCCCGTTGTGCAAGTATTTTCGAATCAAAGCAGCATTTATTTCGGCCGTAGGCGATGCTATTTCGTCGTCGGTTTCTGTGCGGAATTGTTCAAACGCGGGAAAATCATGCTCCAAACGAGTAAAAAATAAGTGACCGTTTGAATTACGTACCGCACACAGCAACCCGCTTGCTTTGGAAGTAGCAGGCGCAAGGCTGCCTTCTAGCCCACGTTTCAGCACCATTACCCCATCAAATCCTGCCATCAGGGCCAACTCCGCCATCTTCATCTGATACGTAATATGAAATACCGACGTCACTAAAATACGGGCTCCGCAAGGATTTAAGACTTTTTCGAGGGTGGCCAAAAACGGACGCTTGATGGTGGTCCGGCGGCGCTCCACCCACTTGTCCAACGGGGGAGATAATGCTTTTTGGTCAAGCACCCACCCAAACGTCGGATTCATTTCCAACAACTCATGATTATCGGCCAGCAGCCAACTGCCCAAATAAAGATATAGATCGTGGGAATTGAAAGTATACTTCGGCCCAGAAGAGCGTCCGATGGCCGTGACGGCATTGTAATTTCGTTCTTGAAAAAAATACGCTAGCAAAGGCGTAATCATATAAGAATGCTCTACACCATCGAAAGGCTCCGCCAATTGAACAATCGGAAACTTCGTTTTGACGTGCCGCTGAAAACCCGGAGCATACGTACTCATGACGGCATTGTGCAAGCCTTGGTATTCGTCATTTGTTTCATAACGCACCCGCAAAATGCTGACTGCCATCCCCCGAAAAGTTTCACACAGTTCATCAGACATCAGGAAGTCACCCAACTGATGTGCCTCCGATACCTGCAACGATTTTCCGTTCAACAACTTTACGCCAATCGGAAAGAGGTGCTGGGGTAAATCAGGACACAGCTTATTGAGAAAAAAAACGGGGTTAGCAAAGGCGTGCTTGCCAATGTATGCTTCCAGTTTGAGTTCTGCCTCAGTGGGGCCTTTCATCATCAAGGCGCCAAAAAACGCTCCTTTCTGTAGGTCATTAGACTGACCACCGTGCAATTCCTGCAAACACTCTTCCACCAACTCTGAAGAGAGTGGCTTGCTACCATGCTTGCCAATACCCGCCTGCTTAATTCCTTTGGCCAGCGCAGTATTCAAATTGTATTTTATAGCGAAATTAAGATCTGTCACAATTACTTAAAAATTACTTAGTTTAAAAAAACTAAAATTTCAATTTTTTCAACTTTTAAACTTAAAAATAGTACTTTTTAAAAGAAACTTTTATAAAAAATAAAGAACTTTCATATTTTCATCTAAAAAATGAATGTAATATTTGGAGAAAGTTCATTTTCAATATACCTTTAAGTAAAATTATTAAGCAGGTAAGAAAGACAAATATTATTCTGATAAAAATCAAAAGTAAATGTATAAACTTTTCTAATAATGTTTTTTTAAAGAACTATATTTTTTGATTAAGTTTTTTACAAGAATTTACCTTTATAGAATCACCTCTTTTTTAAATAGTACTTTTCAAAGAAACACATTCATTCCCACCTCATAAACATCGGTAGCTCTTACGTAAACTTACAGCAGCGTTGGCGGACGCTCGTTGGTAAGGAAAAAGAAAAACCCCGCAGAATGGCGGTTCTGACGGGGCTATTAGCAGTTTTAAATTAGGGATTAACTTAAAACATTACAAATTTATGAAAAAACCATTACACGTCAAGTGCTTTGGCGCGGTTCTTTTAATCTTTGCGTTAAGCAAAACTACTCATGCGCAACTTTCGTTGCAAGGTCAACTCCGAACACGAACTGAAATTAGAGATGGAGTAGGCAATCTTGCCAAAACAGGTACAAAGCCTGCGGCCTTCACTTCCCAACGCACCAGCCTTATCTTTGGCTACAAATGGGATCGACTAACGTTTGGTGTAAACGTTCGTGATGTAAGGGTCTGGGGCCAAGACGCCGCTTCCATCAATAATACCGATGGCTCAAAGTTATTTTTACACGAAGCTTGGGCCGAAGTCATTCTGGCCAACAGCGCCGATACCACCCTCAAATTCAAGGCATTCGACAACTTATCTCTTAAAATAGGACGTCAGGAGTTAATCTATGACGATGTACGTTTGCTCGGCAATTTGGACTGGCTCCAGCAAGGGCGGCGGTTTGACATGGCACTGCTCAAAGCCATGAAAAACGGTTGGCAAATTGATTTGGGCGCAGCATTCAACCAAAATTCCGACGCCTTTGGCCGAGCGGGTACTTTCTACGCGGCGGGCAATGCACCCACCACGGTCGCCAATTCCAAAGGCGCTTTTGTGAGTATTCCGACCGATTTTATTCCGACTTCAGGTAAGGGCGGCGCACCCGTGTTGGCATCTCCACTCAGTACCAACGGCCAAAATCAAATGTTCAAATCCATGCAAATGCTTTATGTAAGCCGTAAATTTGGACAAACAAAATTCTCGGGCCTCTTCTTCAAAGACGATTTTCAGAAGTACCGTATAGACAGCCTCGGTAGCACCGCCAACGGCGTAGTGTATGGCCGCAGGTACGACGTAGAGGGCGTCAATAGTCGCATTACTTACGGAGCCATGCTTACGGGATTGATTGGAAATGCTTCTTCAAAATTAGGTAAAATTGCTTGGCAGGCGTTTGCTTACAAGCAGGGCGGCAAAAATCGCGACGGCCAAAGCCTGAGCGCGCACCACTACGGGGCCAATGTTTCGATTCAAAAAGGCAAATTCTCCTTTGGGCCAGGCTATGAAATCCTTTCGGGCAACAACACCATTTCGCCCGATGGCAAAGATCACCGGTTTGACCCGCTGTACGGCACTCCGCACAAACACTGGGGCTACATGGATTATTTCTACGTAGGTACTGGCGCACCCGCTGGTGGTTTAGGAAATGCTTTTTTCAAGACAAAGTACGTGGCTAATCCTAACTTATACTTCACCTTCGATATTCACAATTTTGCCTTGGCCAATGACATGAAAAACGTCTTGGACGCCGCAGGAGGCAAAATCAGTCGTCAGCTGGGCAACGAATTTGATTTTATCATTAACTACAACCTCAACAAGTTCACTAACATAGAATTAGGCTATTGCTATCTACAAGGCTCCAATAGCCTCGAATATGCAAAATTGGGAACGATGGACAAAGCCAAACACAGTGCCAATTGGGCCTATTTGATGCTCAATATTCGCCCCGATTTCTTCTATACAAAACCCGTAGCGATTAAACAATAACTACGGCAGGACAGACATTCCAAGTTTCGTAAACTTGGAATGTCTTAAAATTAACCAATCAGTATCACCCCAAAAGCAGTTTACGCGGGCCATACCCAGCGTTTGCTCTTCCCATGTCCTTATCCAATGAAAACTACCTATAAAATCATTCTAGCGTCGTTGGCCGCCCTTATTTTAATGGCTGGAATGTCGATGCGCAAAGCCGTGTTGCCCCAAGTAAAATTAGGCTTTATTCCCCTTACCGACTGCGCCCCCCTAGTGGCCGCCAAAGAGTTGGGGTTATTTCAGAAATACGGAGTTGATGTGGTTCTTTCCAAAGAAGCCTCTTGGGCCAATATCCGCGACAAAATATTAAACGGTGAGCTCGACGGCGCACATTGCCTGTTTGGGATGCCTTTCTCGGTCTATACTGGCTTGGGCGGAAAAGCCGGCTCCGAAATGCAGATTGCGATGGTCTTGAACAACAACGGCCAAGCCATTACCCTCTCCAAAGATTTTTGCGGATTAGTAGGTTTCAAAGAAATGAACAAAGTAGCCGCCGCCGTCAAGCAAGTACAAGCCCGCAAAGAAGTAACTTTTGCCATGACTTTTCCGGGCGGCACGCACGACATTTGGCTCCGCAACTGGATGGCTGCTGCAGGTATTAACCAGAAATCAGTGGGAATTATCACGATTCCACCGCCGCAAATGGTGGCCAATATGCGCGTAGACAACATGGAAGGCTACTGCGTGGGCGAACCTTGGAACGGCGTAGCCGCTACACAAAACATAGGTTTTACGCAGATTGCTACGCAGGATATTTGGAAACACCACCCCGAAAAAGCATTGGTTGTCAATAAGCAATTTGCTACCAAAGAGCGCGAAAACCTCAAAAATGTCATGAAAGCCGTCTTAGAAGCCTGTCAGTGGCTCGACAACATGGGCAACCGCAAAAAAGCGGCGGGCTGGCTTTCCAAACCTTATTACGTCAACGCCGCTTTGCCCGTCATTGAAGCCCGTTTGCTGGGTTCCAACGATTTAGGTTGCGAATTGGGCGTTCAGAAATACAAAGACGATTACATGACTTTTTACAATAAAGGTTTTGTCAACACGCCCCGCAAAGTACACGGAATGTGGTTTTTGGCGCAATACGTTCGGTTCGGAATGTTAAAATCTAATCCCGACTTTAAAGGTATTGCCGAAAAACTCATCTTGGACGACCTCTACGCCGAAGTAGCCCGCGAAGCCAAAGTCCCCGTCATGACCGACGACATGAAGGCTTTCAAAACCACTTATGATGTGATCTTTGACCCGAGCAACATACCTGCATATCTGGCTTCCGCAAAGAAATAATCATTGTAAGTAATTCAATATCAACCATTAAAATTACGAAAATGAAGAAATTACTCAATCTACAAACCTACCTCCCATTGCTGTTTGGCATAGGTAGTGCGGTCATTTTAATCGGCGCTTGGTGGGGCATTTCCGTCCTTACCAACAGCGAAATTCCGTCGCCTCTGATGACTTGGGCGGTTTTCAACGAAATGCTCGCCACTCCTTTCTACGACTACGGCCCCAATGACAAAGGCATTGGAAATCAACTGGTCAGCTCACTCATCCGCGTATTCAGCGGTTTTGGATTGGGCAGCCTCGTAGCCATTCCCCTTGGGCTGCTTATAGGCTCCAGCAAAACAGCCTTCCGGCTCATCAACCCGATTATCCAGATTTTGCGCCCAGTATCGCCGTTGGCATGGTTTCCGTTGGGATTGTTGGCATTCAAAGCCGCCGAGGGCGCAACTATTTTTATCATTTTTGTCACCAGCTTATGGCCCACATTAATCAATACTGCCTTCGGGGTGGCCTCGATTCCGCAAGACCACAAAAACGTGGCGAAGGCCTACGGCTTTTCCCGTTGGAAATACATCACCAAAGTCATTATACCGTTTGCTTTACCGCACATTATCACTGGGTTACGCCTGAGCATCGGCGTGGCGTGGATGGTGATTGTGGCGGGCGAAATGCTCTCTGGAGGCGTCGGAATTGGCTTTTTTGTGTGGGACAGTTGGAACGCACTCAGCTTAGAGAAAATCCTCTCGGCCATCTTAATCATCGGCACGGTAGGGTTACTGCTCGACAAGGGTTTTGATTGGCTTCAAAAACGATTTGCATTTGCTTAATAAATGGTAGTTGGTGGTCAGTGACCGGTGCTTAGTAAATTACATTTCAAAAGTACCCTCACCAACCACATCCTCTATTCACTAACCACTCATAACATGACTATTCATCCTATCTCCGCTCCCGTCGACTCCGCGAGTGAGTTTCATAAAATCCAATCACGCCCCGCTTCCATTGAAGTGAAAGACATTTCGGTAGCTTTTAAAACCCCTAAAGGCGTATTTACGGCCATCAAAGACATCGATTTGACCATTCAAAAAGGTGAAATTGTGGCACTTATCGGCCATTCTGGCTGCGGCAAATCCACACTTATGGGTACAATTTCGGGCATGACCCAGCCCACAAGCGGCACGGTAATGGCCAACGGCAACCTCGTAAAAGGGCCTGGTCCCGACCGTGGTATTGTTTTCCAAAACTATTCTTTACTGCCTTGGCTCAGCGTTTATCAAAACATTTACGAAGCCGTTGATTCCGTATTTAAGGGGAAAACATCGGCTGAAAAGCGCGAAATCACCGAAGAAAACCTCAAAATGGTCAACCTTTGGCCGCACAAAGACAAACTTCCGGGTCAACTTTCGGGCGGTATGAAACAACGTGTAGCCATTGCCCGGGCGTTTGCCATCAATCCGAGCATTTTGTTGCTCGATGAGCCGTTCGGGGCGTTGGATGCGTTGACAAAAGGCTCCATGCACATTGAACTGCTCAAACTCTGGAATCTTGACAACCGCAACAAAACCATTGTGATGGTGACGCACGACATCGAAGAGGCCATTTTCCTTTCCGACCGCGTGGTGGTCATGAACAACGGCCCTGCCGCCACCATCAAAGAAATCGTTGATGTACGGCTTCCACGGCCCCGTAACAAAAAGGATATTGTCCATGACCCTGCCTACATGGAAATCCACGACCGGTTAATGAGCTTATTGTTCGATAAGTTTTCGATTGAAGACGATTAATTGGCAAGTACACCACAACAGAAGCAGCGCAAACCTGTCAGGACTTCAAAACCTGACAGGTTTTACATTTTTTGATAAATTATAAAATTGAGTAATTTCCGCAATATTAGTTTTAAAATTACTTAAATTAAAAACATATTTTGCATTTTAAGCAAAATTAAGTATAAAATTTTGAAGAAATTTTTCATTTTAGTGAAAAATACTCATAAATTACTTTGAGTATACTCGATTATTTTGTACGTTTGATATACCAAATCGGTACAGCGTGGCGGCGCTCAACCGATGCAGGTATCCAAGTCTAAGTCACAGTCAGTGATATGTAACAAGCCTTTTCTTTGGGAGGAAAAGACGGTTGAACATTCATCACGGTTTGTGGCACACGGCTTTCTACTTTTGCATCGCTTCACGCCTTTACGCCAGCTTTACGTTTTACAATCAACCAAGCAAGCGTCATGGGTCAACCACTTAACAACCAACCCCTTCCTCAGCTAAACGTCTTCAGTTTCAGCGGCGTCCAAATGCGTACGTTCCACATTACGTGGATGACTTTTTTCGTCTGTTTCTTTGGGTGGTTTGGCATAGCGCCCCTGATGCCTGCCATTCGGGCCGATTTGGGATTGACCAAGCCTCAGGTAGGAAACACCATCATTGCGGCGGTATCAGCCACCATTTTCGCCCGCCTCATCATCGGAAAACTCTGCGACAGTTGGGGGCCGCGCAAAACCTACACCGCTTTGCTGTTGATTGGTTCACTACCCGTAATGCTCATCGGTTTGGCGCATGATTACACTTCCTTTTTACTTTTTCGTTTGGCCATTGGCGTCATTGGTGCCTCGTTTGTCATCACGCAATTTCATACTTCGGCTATGTTTGCCCCGAACATCAAAGGAACGGCGAATGCCGTAGCTGGTGGCTGGGGTAACCTTGGTGGTGGCATCACGCAGTTGGCCATGCCACTTATTATGGCTACCATCATCGGATTTGGGTTTGTCAAAGCCGATGCGTGGCGTTTGGCCATGATTGTTCCAGGACTGATGATGTTGGTGATGGCCTTTATTTACTGGAAATACACAAAAGATACCCCCGCTGGCAACTACGACGAAATCAACCGTACCGCCGCCGCTAAATCAAGCGTTCCGTTTTGGCAAGCCTGCGCCGACGTTCGCGTTTGGGCCTTGGCCATTGCCTATGCCTGCTGCTTTGGCATGGAAATTACCTTCGATGGCGTAGCAGCACTTTATTTCTTTGACAACTTCCACATGGAAGAAACCGAAGCGGGTTTCTGGGCCATGCTGTTTGGATTTATGAATATTTTTGCCCGCGCAGTGGGCGGAATTGTCGCCGACAAAATAGGTCAAAAGTACGGGATGCGCGGAAAAGGCATCATGCTGGCTTCAATGTTATTGTTAGAAGGATTAGGAATTTTACTTTTTGCACAATCAGGAAATCTGACGATGGCCATTGTGTCGATGCTCACTTTTGCGATGTTTTTGAAAATGGCCAATGGCGGTACGTATGCCATCGTACCGTTTATTAATCCCAAAGCAGTCGGGGTAATATCGGGCGTAGTCGGTGCTGGTGGCAACGTGGGAGGAATGTTGATGGGCTTCTTATTTAAATCTCAGTCTATTTCTTACGGACAGGCATTTATGTACATCGGCGGTATCGTCGCGGTGGTTGGCTTGTTGTTGTTTTTGGTTAATTTCGGTAGAACGGTGACCGTTGAACAGGTAGAAACTGAGCTACAAACGGCGTAACGCTAACCACCTAGTTTATTGTAAGCCTATTATGAAAGGAACAACAGCACATAAAACCACTTGCTGCTACTGCGGCGTCGGCTGCGGGGTAGTGGTTCAGAAAACCCGCGACGGACATATTTCCGTGGAGGGTGACCCTGACCACCCATCGAGCAAAGGGATGCTTTGTTCTAAAGGGCGAAATTTGCACTATACCGTCATGGATACAACAGACCGATTGCTGTATCCTCAAATGCGCCGCAATCGTCAGGCGCCCCTGCAACGGGTTACGTGGGACACGGCACTGGAGCGGGCGGCGGCGGTTTTTAAAACCTTTATCGATAAATACGGCCCCGATTCTGTAGGCTTTTATGCCTCTGGCCAGTGTTTAACCGAAGAATATTACGTAGTCAATAAGCTCATCAAAGGTTTTATCGGTTCAAATAACCTCGATACCAACTCTCGCCTTTGTATGTCGTCGGCGGTGGTGGGATACAAAATGGCCTTGGGCGAAGACTCCGTACCGTGCAGCTACGAAGACATCGAATTGGCGGATTGCTTTCTGATTGCGGGCTCCAATCCTGCGTGGAACCACCCTATTGTGTTTCGACGCATGGAGGCGCACAAAGCCACCAACCCACGAGTTAAATTTATCGTGGTCGACCCGCGCCGCACGGATACCGCCCGCATGGCCGACCTTCACCTTCAAATCAAGCCCGGAACCGACGTGGTGTTGCTCAACGCCATCGCCAAAGGATTGATTTCGAGAGGATACATTGACGAGCATTTTATCAAAAATCACACCGAAGGCTTCGATACCTATCGCTTACAGGTCACCGAGCGTGACATGCGCGAAGCAGCCAAAATATGCGGCATCAGCCTCCACGATATTCACCAAGCCGTAGAATACATCGGAAAATCCAAGGGATTTATCTCCATGTGGGCTATGGGGTTCAACCAAAGTGTGATTGGGGTCAACAAAAATTTGGCATTACTCAACCTTCATTTAATTACAGGCCACATTGGAAAAGCAGGCTCAGGGCCATTTTCATTGACTGGTCAGCCCAACGCAATGGGCGGTCGGGAAGTAGGAGGGCTGTCGAATCTCTTGCCCGCGCACCGCAACTTAGCCGACCCTGCTCACCGGCAAGAAGTAGCTGATTTTTGGGGAGTTCCAGCGCTGAACCCCAAACCGGGATTGACGGCTACCGAAATGTTTGAGGCGCTTAAAGATGGCCGCATGAAAGCCATCTGGATTATGTGTACTAATCCGCTGGTGAGCCTGCCCAACGCGCACCTCATAGAAGAGGCCCTGAAGGCGGCCAAGTTCGTGGTGGTGCAGGATGTTTCCAATCGTTCAGATACGGTTGCTTACGCCGACTTAGTACTACCCGCCGCCGCATGGGGCGAAAAAACGGGGACCATGACCAACTCCGAGCGGCGAGTTTCGTACCTCAGTCAATTCAACGAACCCGTGGGAGAAGCCCTCCCCGATAGCGAAATCATCGTCAAATTTGCCCATAAAATGGGTTTCGGCCACGCTTTTAATTACCGAAATGCATCAGAAATCTACGACGAGCACGTTTGCCTTACCAAAGGAACCAACGTAGATATCAGCGGACTTTCGCACGAGCGGCTACGCACCCAAGGTACCCTGCAATGGCCCGTCCCAACAGCAGAATCTAACGGAACACCGCGCCTGTTTACCGATCATCAATTTTATACCCCTTCTCATAAAGCACAAATCAAAACCATCCCAGACGGCAACCAATCCGAGCCGCTCAGCGATGATTTTCCGTTGGTATTGACCACGGGTCGTATTCGTGACCAGTGGCACACGATGACAAAAACGGGTCGGGTCAATAAACTGAATCAGCACATTCCGAAGGCTTTTTTGGAAATAAACCCCGCTGATGCCCACGAACGCGGCATCAAAGAAGGCGACATTGTCACCATACAAAACCCACGCGGACAGGTGCAAGTGCCCGCCAAAATCACAGACGATATTCGGCAAGGAGTGGTGTTTTTGCCCATGCACTGGGGGAAAATAATTCAAAGTACAGCCGCACGCGCCAACAACATTACGAGCGACTTGGTTGACCCTTATTCCAAAGAGCCTGACTTTAAATACGCGGCGGTTGAAGTCAAGAAATTTAAAAAAATCAGGGAGCGTATCATCGTCGTGGGGGCGGGAGCAGCGGCGTATAAATTCGTGACGGCCCACCGCCAGCATAACCTTACCGACGAAATTCACGTATTCAGCAAAGAGCCGTTTGCTTTTTATAACCGCGTGATGCTGCCCGACTATATCAGCGGCACCATGCGTTGGGAGAAATTGCTCAAAATGCAGGACGACGAGCGGGCTTTGGTGCATCTGTACGAAGGCCTCAGCATTGAGCACATTGACCGTGTCCAAAAAACCGTTCTTGATTCAAAAGGCAATCTCCATCCCTACGACCGCCTCGTTATTGCCACGGGCAGTCGTTCGGCCACGCCCAAAGATTATGACGTATCCTTAGAGGGCGTTTTTACCATGCGTACGCGGCAAGATGCCGACGGTTTAACGCATCATTTGGGAATTGGTCAGGCAAAACACATCGTCATCGTGGGCGGCGGTTTATTGGGACTAGAATTGGCGGCTTCGTTGCGCCAACTAGGCCACAAGGCCACCGTCATTCACCGAGCTTCACGCCTGATGAACCGTCAATTGGACGCTACCGCGAGCACTCTTTTACACGAAGAACTCAAAGACCGCAGCATTGATATTTATTACAACGACGAAGTCAAATACTTAGCGGGTCAAAACAACCAAGTCGGCAGCGTTCGCCTAACCTCAGGCCAAGTCATTGACTGTGATGCCGTTGTACTAACAATTGGCACGACGCCCAACGTCGAAATCGCCCGTAAAGCGGGTTTGGATGTACAACGCGGGATAGTAGTGAATGCCTATCTCCAAACCTCCGACCCTGCCATCTTTGCCATCGGCGAGGTTGCCGAAGTTGAGGGGCAACAATTTGGAATTACGGCCGCCGCGGAGGAGCAAGCCGAAGCATTATGCGCCTATTTCAACGGCGATATTCAAAGTTATTATCGGCCCACCATTTCCATGAATATCCTGAAAATGGAAGGCCTAGATTTATGCTCGTTGGGCATGACCGAAATCCCCGCCAACGGGGCTGGTGCCGAATACGAAGAAGTTCTATTTATGGACAAACAAAAACGATATTACAAAAAATGTATCATTCACGGCGATAAACTCGTCGGGGCCATTTTGCTGGGAGACAAATCGGAATTTACAGAATTCAAATCATTGATTCAGCACCAAACCGAACTTTCGGAAAAACGGCTCAAATTGCTCCGAAGCGGTAAATCTGCCCCTGCACTCAAAGGAAAAACGGTCTGCTCATGCAACAACGTAGGCGACGGAAACCTGCGCGACGCCATCGCGGGCGGTTGCACTGATTTTCAGACGCTTTGTCAACAAACGGGGGCTGGAACGGGTTGCGGGAGCTGTAAACCAGAGGTAAAAGCAATGCTTGAAAGGAGAAGTGAGAGGGCAGAAGCGAGGAAGTAGAAGTGAAAGGTCGGAGGTAAGAAGTAGGAGGTACAAAATTAGAAGTAAGAGTATAAAAAAATAAATATTGTACAGTACGAACTTTCGATTTTGGGAAAAGGTTTTGCAATAATTGCCCAAAACGAACGCAAATATGCAACACGCTATTTTTCAATCATTTATTAACAACGCCATTGCGGTTTTACAGGAATCAACGGATATGCTCGGCCTTGCGATCGCGGGCTCTTGGATTACCCATGAAACAGATTCGTTTTCAGATTTAGACCTTGTGTTGGTTTCTACCACCAAAATTTCTGATAATCCTGAGCAAATGAAAGCCGTAGCCAATCAGCTGGGGACGGTCCTTTCTGCCTTCACGGGCGAGCACGTGGGCGAGACGCGGTTATTAATTTGTTTGTACAACAATCCGCTTCTGCACGTAGACATCAAATTTTTGACGCTGGATGAATTTCATCATCGCATAGAAAATCCAGTGGTCGTGTGGGAGCGCGACCATCAACTGACCAACATCATCCAAGAAACCCAGGCCGTGTGGCCTTACCCTGATTATCAATGGATTGAAGACCGATTTTGGGTTTGGATTCATTATGCCACCCTGAAAATTGGAAGAGGAGAATTGCTTGAAGCCTTTGATTTTCTGGGCTTTATTCGAATGATGGTTTTAGGACCTTTATTACACATCAAAAACGGCAATCAACCGCGCGGTGTCCGAAAAGTGGAAACGAAACTGGCCCTAGAAGACTTTGCAGAACTGCGCAAAACAGTAGTCCCAATGACCAAAACCGATTTGGTGGCAGCGCTGTGGAAATCCATCAAACTTTATGAAGATTTGCAGAATCACCTTTTCGACGCAAATATTACGCTGAAAGAAGATGCCGCTCAAGAAGTCAAAGTATATTTGTATAAAGTGGAAAAAATGTAGCACAAGGCATCAGAATAAATAATCCAAAACCAATGGCTTACCTACGTATTTTAACCCCCGGCGGGGTAGTAACCCCCGACGAACTTCAACAATTGGCGGCTTTGTCGCGGCAATGGGCGCTGAGCAAAATAGAGGTAGGATTTCGGCAGGATTTGCTCTTACCATGCACTGACTCCCAGCTTTCGGCACTTCGTCTGCAACTTGGTTTGCAGGGTTTTCAGGTAGAAGAGGCCATTCCCGCTCACCCCAACATTGTTTCGTCGGTAGTGGCGCAAAACATTTTTCCTAAATTATCGTGGTTACGCTCAGGTGATTATTTAGACATTTTGGATTCGTTTGACTTTCAACCCAGTCTCAAACTTAACCTCATTGACCCAACGCAGGAGCTGATTCGTCCGCTGACGGGCGAACTCAATTTTGTGGCTTCTCCCACTCCTTCTTTTTGGTACTTGGCGGTCAATTTACCCGCTTTGGGCACCTTACAGGTATGGCCAGAATTGATAGATGGCGAGCAAATCCCCGACTGGGTCCGCACCATCGAAAATACGTTAAAAGGCCCCGAGTCTATTGATAGTTTTGATAAATTATTTCAAACCGTTACGACCCAATTTTCGGGACGAACACGCCGTATTCAGAAAGAATTAAAACTTACGCCCAAGCCCTATCCGCACCACGAGGGCATTTATCGTTACGACGAACGCTACTGGATTGGGCTTTATCAGCGCGACAATGAGTTTGAAGCGTCGTTTATTGACGCCCTCTGCCAGCTTTGCAAAGACACCAAAATCGGCCGTCTCTACCCTACTCCTTTCAAAACGTTTATTGTCCGCGATATTCCGAAAGAAACCATTTATCAGTGGGAGAAATTATTGGGTCTTTGGGGCATTCATACGCATTATTCGTCGCTTGAGCTCAATTGGCAACTCCCCGATGCCGATGCCGCCGCCCTGCGCCTCAAAACCGAACTCGTCGATGCCTTTGAGCGCACCCGCATTCGTACCTCAAGTTTGAGTTTCAGCATCGGTCAACGGAATGCCGATACCACTTCTACGATTGTCATCGAACCACTATCTACTGATTATCAGCGCTTTCGCATTGTTCATTCTCCAGATTTTTTCATTGGAAATACCGAATGGGAAACCTTTGCGGCCGACGTGGCCCGCAAAAATCTCCCCGAAGTATTGAGGCGTTTGACCCAAAAATACTACGAGCAGTTGTCCACCGAAAAAAAAGCAGGGATTCTGCGAACAACGGCAACCCTCAAACCCGTGATGACTGAAAAAGTGATGCGGTGCAAACATTGCCTCACCGTAGCCGACGTTGCCCCACCTTTACCCGCTCGGTACGTATGTTCTACGTGTAATGCCCCCGCGAGTGATTTCATGGAAGTGACGTGGGAGATCATAACTTAGTGTGCTGTGTATACCTTCTGTTTTGATAAATTCGAGACACAACCACCACCTAACACACTTTAAATCAACAGATTACATCCTCTAACGTCTGAATTATCAAAACGCCCGATTACTTCAAACTGGGTGGCATTTTCACCCACAAAACGTCCTAAATCCTGCGTTTCAATAAAGGCACAAGAATCCAGATTGGCTAAATCAACGACATTGATGCCGCCATAACGAAGCCCCGACTGGGGGTTGTTATACACAGCCCGGGGGTCGTTGATATCCCGCAATAAAATGCGCATCGTAGCCGAAGCGTCAAAAATACCATCGCCTTTTGAATAAGATTGTGAAAGCAGCTCGGTCATGCCGTACTCCGAATGAATCACTTTTACCCCAAAGGCTTTTGTCAGCACTTCATGTACTTCCTCGCGGAGCATTTCGCGGCGGCGGCCTTTCATACCGCCTGTTTCCATCACCATCAGACCTGAAAGATCTTGGAGATATTCCAAGTCTTGCGGCATCGCAGATTCGGCCAAATCCAGCAACGCAAAGGTAACTCCCCACAAAATCACGGTACGCCCGTCGGAGTTTTGGGCGAGGTTTTTGAGAGTTATCAACAATTCATCCACATTGTGCAGGAAAAAACCCGAAACCGACGAATGGGTCTGCGCAATAAATTGTTGAACCATATACACCAAAGACGAGTTATTTCGTTCAAGATAGGAAGGTAAAAGGGCTAACAAATGGCAATTCGACAACGGGCCGTACGTTTGTTCAAAAATACGGATGCTGATGTCGGTGTACCAATCCAAGTCTGCTACGTGATGCCGACTGGTTTGAGCGCCAGTCGTTCCGCTGCTTTCAAAAGTGGTCTGAACACTGGGCGATTCGGTGAGCACGGTATGTTTTTTGAAAAATCCAATCGGCATAAAAGGAATCTGCGTCAGCGACTGCACCTTGTCAGGATGACAGCGTAAATGGCTTAAATATTCCCGATAAATAAAATTGGAAACGGCTTGCCAACGAAAAACCGCTAATGCAACGTCCTCGAAGGTATCGGGCGTGACATTTTTTATTAACTGTTTTAACTCTTGACGACGATTCATCAAATTTGACTTTTTTACAAATTACGGATAACTTTACCAACCATGAAGACTATCATTCGTTTTTTCCTTACGTTACTAATATTTTCTGCGGCAACCACCAGTTGTTGGACCCCTCCCGATTACAGTCCCGTTCCAGAAATTGTGTTCAATAGCATGGACAAATTTGAGGTTATTGAGCCCTTCTCACAATCAAAGCAAGATTCGGTAGTCATTACCATTGATTTTAAAGACGGTGATGGTGATTTGGGCGAAAGTACCGACAACCGTAACAATCCAAACTACGGTACATGGGGAAATTATGAACTGCGCACGTTTAGAAAAGTAAGCGGCAATCAATTTGAAGAGGTCGTTCTTGCGGCCAACTCTAAAATATTCTTTCCTGTCTTAAAGCCAGACCGTAAAAGAGGCCCAATCGAAGGCAAATTAGACTACGCGGTATATTTTCCTTACGCAAGAAACGCCCGCATGACAACCGTTAAGTTTCAGATACGCATACGCGACCGCGCCTTAAACGTGAGCAATGCCGTAGAAAGCGATACCATTTCGGTGCCTTTATTGCTCTAAAAAGGGGCAATTGCTCTTCTTTTTTAAAGTGTTTTGGTAAAATTATCTATTTTTACTAAAACACTTTTTTATGTTTGTCAAAACCTATTTTCTGGGCATTGTGGTCATTCTGTGCGTGGCAACCGCATTGCTGACTGGGTCTACCGTTTTTCAGAAAACACCGCCACCCGCCTCCTCTTCAACCGATTTTGACCGAAAAACCTTCGGAGAATATTGGTTTAAAGGCAAAGCCGAAATTAGCACCTACGCGCTTCAACAAGCTCATTACGGCGCATTAAACCCCGGCGAAGCCGTGCTGGTTTTTGTTACCGAAGACTTCCGAACCGATACGCAGGTAAAACTCGATAAAGAAGAAAACCGTCACAAATCAACGCCCGTTTTGAAATTGAATGCTATTCATCGCATCGTTACGGGTATTTATGACTATTCTATTTATACGTCTGTTTTTACCCCGATCGACCCTGCGCTCTTTCCTCAAACCCTCAAAGTTTCGACCACAAGTCAGGACTGGTGCGGGCACACATTCACGCAGCTTAATTATCAAAACAATGGATACAAAGTAACGGGGCGTTCGTACTTCGAAGACAATGTATCCGAAGACTATACCTCCGAAAAAGCGTTGCTGGAAGACGAAATTTGGACGCGTCTTCGCCTTACCCCCAGTCGATTACCCCTCGGTTCAATCAATATCATTCCGGGCACCAAAACGGCTCGGTTGCGCCACCAAAAGATAGCACCGATGGCCGCTATGGCGTCAATGGAGCCCTATAAGGGCAATGTCTTTCCAGGTAAATCCCTGAAGGTTTACAAAATAGCTTATGCTGAGGGCCGCATCCTACAAGTTGTGTTTGAAGAAAATTTCCCGCACCGCATTACAGGTTGGGAAGATACCTACCCAAGTAGGGGAAAACTGCTCACCACCCGAGCGATTCATAAAAAGACGCTTTTATCAGCCTATTGGACACAAAATGCACCCGAAAATCGTTCGCTTCGGGATACGTTGCAGCTGCAATAAAAAAAGGCAGTCTGCGGTTGCAGACTGCCTTTTCAAATATGTTTTAGCGACGCTTATTCGATGTCTTCTACTACTTCAGCCGCCTTTTTGAATACATCTACTACCAACGACACTCGGAAGGTATTGGCCAAAGGACTTCCTTGCGTTTGGGGCATCAGGTAAGCAAAGTCGATGCCGTAGCGCTGCTGAATACGAGCGCCAAAACCCACCGTGAAATACTTACGATTTCCTTTGGTTTTGGTTTCGTTGAAATATCCAAAACGGAAAGCAAATGCTTCGTTGTACCAGTATTCAACCCCCGTAGAAATCATAAACTCACGAACTTCTTCGCTGAAACCGCCCGGCGCATCGCCGAAAGATTTAAACATGGCCGAAATAGTCCCCACATCCTGACCAGAAGCGGTACCGCCTGGCGTAGGAATCATGAGTTTATTCAAATCCAATGCAAAAGTAATTTTATTTAACGGATCGATATGACGCGTTGCCGTTCCGCCCAATTTGAAGGTAGTTGGAATAAAACCGCTCGTGGTGCCTCCGTAATTAACTTTACCGCCAATGTTTTGCAACATCAACGCGGCCGAATAATTCCAGCCTTTTCCAGTGCCTTCATCCACATTTTCGGTTTGATAAAACGCGCTGATATCTCCCGCTGCCGTCTGCCCCGCCTTTAGGGCCGAACCGCCCAGTAATTGAACGCCATTTCCTAAGTTGGAAACGATGTATTTTACGTTCAAGCCCATCGAAAATTTATCGGTCAATTTTCGAGAATACGCCACTGAACCATAAAATTCATTGGAATAATAATCGCCCAACGGGGTACCGAAGTTGTTGCGGGCTTCAAATTTGCCGTGGTCAAAATACATCAAGCTCAATCCAACGGCTTGGTTTTTACCGATTTTCTTAAAACCCGACAAATACGCAAAAGACATATCTTCGGTAATGTTGCGAAGCCATGGCGTATAAGAGAGAGCTACTCCGTATTCTTTTGGGGCATGAACCAGTTTTGCGGCACCCCAATACACCGAGTTGGCATCGGCACTCAAGGCAGCACCAGCATCTCCCATAGCGGCACTACGCGCATCGGGCGTAAAAGCAGCAAAGGGAACGGAGGCTATTACAGGGCGTCCGCCTGTGCTATCTTGACCACCGGAAGTAATCTGTGCTAGTGAACTGAAGGAAACGCAAAAACCCACAATTGTAAAAAGGGGAGAGATTTTTCTTGTCATAAGGAAATTTGTTTGCCACTACTACCCGTACCTTTCTGCGCTGAACCACGATAAGGGCGTTTCAAAAATAGAGTTCTGTTTAAGATTGTGCAAAGATATTAATTACTATTTTCAAAATCTATTTTACCATTACTAACTTACCGCTTTGACGCTGAGTTTGTTGGCGGGTTAGTGAGTGTACTTCCATTCTGTAAATATATACGCCCGCTGGAACATTTTGGATTGATTGATTTTTTCCGTTCCACGTAAACACCTCCAAAAGCTTGTCTGAGTTATAAATTGTTTGCGCTGCGGTACAAATCATTTTCCCATTTAGGTCAAAAATCTGAAGGGTTACTTCTACATCATCCCCTTCGTCAACGAGTTCGAGTTGAAACTTAGTCTGTTCAACAAATGGATTAGGATACGCAATGACTGTCTTAATCAATTTTATTTCTTCGCCTACTCTAAACCTCAACGCACCCTCGCTCGTATTATTGTACGTATCTTCCACTTTCAATTTAACGGTATATTCGCCCGTAGGCAACCGATGAAAAGGAAACAAAATTCGGCCCGAACGGTAATCGTCTTTATCGGCCAAAAAATAATCATTCACCTTAATACTCAACGTATCGTTCAGGGTCAATGTCATATTTGCTGCAAAATTCAGGCCATTTTCATCACTTAATTTGGCTACAAAAAGGGGGCTATCTTCCACTTGACTGCCGTCCACAAACAACTCATCGTTTAGGTACAGTTGCATCTGCGGCGGTTTGGTATCGTTCTGCAATGACCCGCTTCCACCTACCATTACACGCTTAGTTCCCCCGACGGCATCGCGGAGGCTGTCGGCTTTTACCGCATACACTTCAATTTTTCCGTTGCTAAACGACGGCGAAATGTTTTTAGGAACAATAAACTGGACATTAAACTTTCCTGCTTTTACGCTTACTTTTCCTTCAAACAATTTTTTATCGTACAAGCCATATTGCATTTTTGGATTGGCAGGAGTAATGTTGGGAGCCTCTCCGCGTGCTTTATCGCCGAGCGTCAAAAGCTTACTTTCCTTGTCGTAAACGGTGACGATGGCTGTTCCCGTAAAATCCGTTACCGTTGCCCCATCTTTTTGTATCTCCCCCGACAGTTTGGCCAATTGACCCGCTTTGAGGGTATCATTTGCCATAACACTCACCTGATAATCTCCATAATTTAATTGTAGCGATGGGTCACCCAACAAGGTAAAGTTACGGTTGAGTACGTCATAAACACTTTTGTTTTTGGTCATACGGATAACATCTCCCAAACGCGGCATTTTCCCATTTTGGGGTTCAAAAACGGCGCGGTAAAACGCGGCGTTTACCAAAAAATTGGTATTAGCATATACGGGGCGCGAAGTAGTAAGCATGGCAATGGCCCCACCACGCGGGCTCAACACCGAAATTTCTGCACCAGATGCCTCCCCAGGATTATCGTAGCGACCAAACTCACAAGTGGCCGTAATAATCAGGGGCATATTGTCCAAATTACGCCAATTAAACAGATTTTGCAAGGTTACAATCTGTTCATCCGACCACGTAGAAATGCCTCCGTGTCCAGTATAGTTTACGATCAATGCGCCTTCATTTACATAACGGTCAACGGCTTGGCCCGCACCGGGAGCACGTTGGATAGTAGAGCCAAACTGAGGGTAACCATCCACGTACACTTTGTGCAAGGCATACCTTGGGGCCAATTCTGCTACTATTTTAGACAAATCGTCGGCATCTTTCTGGTGAAGATTATCATCTCCATCATCGGCCACAAAAGCGATTCGTTGGCGCCAATCTCCCTTCGAGCGTTTGGCGTTGTAGCGTATGATTTTGCTCACTGCCGTTTCGGCTTCAGCAATAGTTTTGACGGGCAGCCGCCCTATGCCAATGTCCAACGTATGATTTCCTGCAAAATCTTCTTTCCATTCGCCATCATCGGGCTTCAGAAATCCATAATAATCGTCGGAAGAAAAACTACGTACGGGATGCGCCGATTCCCTACTTTCATACGCTGGCACAAAATTGGCCAGTTCGGAGGACGAAATGGCTTTTAGGTTATTTTTGAAATCATAGCTCGCATCCCCAAAAAGCAGCAAATACTTCAGTTTTTCAGGCTGTTTGTTTTTAAGATACTTTGTAAAGTCCCGAATGGCTGTTGGATCGGGTTGGCCAGAAGCAAATTCGTTATAAATCTCAACCGTAGTCACTACCTTTACGTCTAAGCCATCATTTTGTTGACGAAAATCCGCCAGTTTTTGGGCCTGTTTTTCCCACGCAGGCGCTGTCACCACAACCATGTCGGGCGTAGATAGGCTTCTTATACTTTGATTCCGAACCACCTGAAAAGAAACTGGCGTTTTCAATTGATTTTCGGCAAACAACACAAACCGTTTCAAGGTTTTTCCAGCCGCGCCAAAAGTGGCCTCCGTTCCATTTAAGGAATACGACTGCGCTCGCGGGCGAAGCGGTTCCGTAATCTCCCACAACTGCATCTGCGGGTTGGCTTGACTGATAACGTACCGAACAGAATCTTGCGTAAGTGAGCTGAGGTTCTGAAAGACGAGCGTTTGATCATTGAGCCGCAACGTTCGCTGCACCTGCAACCCCATAAAATCCAAGTAACCGTCAGCATTGGATTGGCCCGCTTTGTCAAACGTAGCAGCGATTGTCACGCGGGCAGGGTTGGCAGCGTTTAGAGGCAGTTTACCCGTGTGTGTTTGCAGCGTTCTTTGCCCTCTCAAATCGTA
The DNA here is from genome assembly GCF_003325355.1 of Runella rosea. Lineage (GTDB taxonomy): Bacteria > Bacteroidota > Bacteroidia > Cytophagales > Spirosomataceae > Runella > Runella rosea. The sequence continues at coordinate 5,181,707 of NZ_CP030850.1, read as the reverse complement.
TCGATTTGTGGCACTCATCGCCGACACCGTACCCATTGTTTGTTCTCCTATGGCTTGCCCATTGATAGCAAACAAAAATTTCGTCACCACTTGCGCTGACGCCACAGTCGCAGCTGTCAGTTTCAAGGGGCTGTCGGGTACAACACCACTCAAATCAGCATTAAACTCCTGCCGTGTCTGCGTACCGAAATATTCGCCCCACCATTCTCTACCCGATTGCACACGGTTATAGAGTTCACTTTCCAGAAATACATAATCATCAAAAATAGTCAACAATTGGCCAGTCGCTCCCGATTTTTGGCTCTGAATGCGCAAGCCTGGCTGGGTGCCGATTTGAAGGAAATAAAAAGTAGTATCAGAATAGATATTCAGTTGATGATAAAAACGTTTGTGGGTAGAATCATAGCTAATTTCGTGCGGACTTTTGCCAAAAAAAATCAGGGCATCTTCGTCATCAAAACGGCCGTCATTTTCTCCTTTTACCAGCACCGCATTTTCAATCAAATCAGTCGCCCTCAAGGCCTTATTCAACTGTGGAAGCATCGCCCCTCCATTGCCAAACAAACGCATATTTTTAGGGTTTACCTCGGTTGGATTAATGCCCATTTTTCGTAAAAATGCGGCATCAATCTTATATACTCCCGTTTGCGTAACTCCCATCTTAAACCAACGTCCTTCACTCAAAACGGAAGTTTGGGAATAGGCAAAAAAAGAGGTCTGCATCGTAAAATAAAAAGCTAAATAACAAGACAAAAAACGAAAATAACGACGAGTAGAAAGATATATATCTACCTTTTTTATTTTTGTTTTTTTAGCACAATTTTGTGTAGTTGTTTTCTTCACTTTTCTAGCTCCACTTTAAAATTTTATACTTTTTCTACCCAAGCATGGGCCGCCACCAAATATTTTTTTTGAGACGCTTCTTCTACACAAACGACGCGTGTACGACGTAATATACCCCGAACAAAAACTTTTTGATTCAAGCGAAAAAGCTGCCCTTCTGACACTTGACTGACCATGACCAAATCTGTTTGGGGTGCATCAATATTTTTAAGTGCCTGCATTAGTGGCAAGTGTGTTCCAGTAGAGGCGGTTGGGTTTTGTGCGTATTTTAGAAGCGGGGTCAAGACCGAAAGTGGGAAATTATTTTCGTTCATAACGGGAATAAGTAATCCAGAAAAATGATTTTTCCACGCTTTTCCATGTGGTGGCTGCCGACGTTTATATTTACGATACACCTCCAAATGCGCCACTTCGTGCAAATACGTAATTAAAAAATTATACGGATTCAAATTCACATTGACCGTAATTCGTTCACGGTGGCCAGATTGTGCCCTAAAATCGCCCAAACGTGTCCGTCGAGGCTTGGAAGCCACGAAATCGAACTGATAACGTTCCCATAAACCGTAACAATAGGCTACTGAGGCGGCAGGTACATGTTCCTCTAAAATCTTCCGCATTACTATTTTTGCTTCCACCGCTATTTTATAATTAATCCTGCAACAAAAGTAAACACGCTTTTATAAAAGTTAAAAAAAACATATCCAAATCAGTTAAAATAAACATTTTATCTACCAATTCGTTTTAACAAAAAACATCCAAATCAGCCCCAATAGCAGGTATTCAACAAAAATATATCTTTTTTTAACTGAAAAATGGAAAGAAAAAGGCAACAAATCGAAATTAAAATTCGATTAAATTTAATAAAGGTGAGGTAGTATGGCCTACTACAGTTACCACACAAAGGCTCATAAAATACACTTTTAAGAGGCAAATTTTTAATTTTTGAACAAAATCAAACTAGGTATATTTAATTTTAGTAATTAATTTTTTTGAAAAAATATACGGCAAATTCTTAATTGCTTGTATGTTTGTATACTTTTAACACTAAAATATAATTTTTCATGAAAATCACATCACTCAAATTCTTTTCCCCCAAGGAAAACAGTAAGCCTGTTGTTGAAAAAAAAGTAAGTAAACCTACGATTCTTAAAGGATACATTTCTCCAGCTGGGAAACTTGTTTTTCCCGATAAGACGGTTGATAAATTAGGATTCGATCCATCAAATACTCATTTCAAGATTGGATCTCAAGCTGGCAAACGCAAATTATCGTCCCTTTATTTAGTACCTGCCACTTCTGATGAATCGGATGTATTCAAAATGACCAAAGCAGCAAAGAGTTATAGTATTCCATTGGGCATTATTTTAAATTCAGGCGGCGTTGATTATGCTACCACTAAATACAGTTTCATCATCAATTCATTTGAATATGAAGGTGTAACGGCTTATGAACTACAGTTAGTCAAAGATCAGGGGAGCAAACAATCGGCAGAAAAACCAGCTTATACAGGAAAACCACGCGGACGTAAACCAAAAGTAAAAGACGGTGAATAATAAATAAATCAGCGTCTGTTTTATTTATTACATCCTCTGAATCAATAAAGCTTGTTTTATTGATTCAGAGGATGTTCTTTTTCGGATTCTTCATTTTTGCAAACCTGTTGCTTTATCAACGTCTTTTTGTAAAACAAAATTTTGCATTCGTCCTCTATTTTTATAATTCAGGCCCATTGAATGCCCAATTGTTTCTTCTGAAAGTGGCTGAATTTCAATCGTTTTGGGCTGATATAAGTAATTCTGATAATTTGTTGGCTAAACTGACAACAATCAAAGACTAAATTCTGCATTTTTGTCCGTCGAACCAAGTGACCATTTTTTAGTGTTCATTAGAGTATCGCTCATGTACTAAAGACGACCTTAACAATAATCATTAACCATTAACTGTGCCGAAGCACATAAATCAGTAACCATGAATCACGGACAAGAGTTTAGAAAGTACGCAGTTAAACATTTGGGTATGAGTGGCCTTACAGTAGATGGCTACGTAAATCATACCGTTGAAAACATGACGCGCGCCATCATTGAAGAGCGCCCGATGAACTTCCGTGAGGTCGATGTTTTTTCTCGCCTCATGGCCGACCGTATTATCTTTTTTGGAATGCCCGTTGACGACCAAATCGCCAACATTGTGGTAGCTCAATTATTATTTTTGGAATCAGCAGACCCTAAAAAAGATATTCTGATGTACATCAACAGCCCTGGGGGCTCGGTATACGCTGGGATGGGAATTTATGACACCATGCAGTACGTTCGCCCAGATGTAGCCACAGTATGCACCAGCTTGGCGGCTTCGATGGGTGCGGTATTGTTGGCAGGTGGTGCGGCGGGCAAACGTGCGGCACTCCCACACGCCCGTATCATGATTCACCAACCTTCTGGCGGCGCTCAGGGTCAATCTGTTGACATCGAAATCACAGCGCGTGAAATCGTAAAATTACGCGAAGAGCTTTACGAAATTCTGGCCAATCACACTGGTCAAACCATTCAGCAAATCGAGGCAGATTCTGACCGCGACAAATGGATGCGCGCCTTCGAAGCCAAAGAGTACGGCTTAATCGACGAGGTACTGACCAGAGAAAAGTAGCGGGGCCCGCCCGTGCGACAGTTTACAGTAGGCAGTCTAAGTTCTTTTAAAAGGCAGTGCGAAAATCCGTACTGCCTTTTATTTTGAAAAATACTGCTTACTGCCTACTGCCTACTCTGAACTGCTGACTACCTTTGTGCCATGCATCAGAATTACCATTTTTTACGGCACTTGACCGAAGCGCTTCGTCAAGAAACTACGGGTTTGAAGTTTATGGAATGTTTTAGTCAGGAAAAAGATGAATTGGTCATCATTCTGGCGCACGCTCGTGGGAAAAACAATTATTACCGCCCTTTTTTCATTCGCGCCACGCTCCGCCCCGATTTTGCCTGCCTCAACTTTCCCGAAGACTTCAACCGTGCCCGTCAAAATAGCGCGGATTTGTTCGAAAATCTGTATGATTTAGCCGTCATTGATGTACGTCAGTTCAAAAATGAGCGGGCTTTTGGATTGGTTTTGGAGAATAATTACACCGTGGTTTTTAAATTATTCGGTAATCGTTCCAATGCCGTTGTGTTTCAGGGGGACGAGGTGACAGATTTATTTCATAACCGGCTCGTTTCCGACAATAACCTGCATTTATCAGAACTCGACCGGGAACTCGACCAGACCTGGGAAGCCTATCAAGCCGCGAATTACGACCACCGCAAAGTGTTTCCTACTTTTGGCAAAGAAATCAATGCATATTTAGCAGAACAGTTCGAAGCCATACCTGCCCAATCAGGCCCGTCGGTCGGTTCAAAACCAACTGACGGATATTCTCCTGAGCAACGCTGGCAAATTATTCAGGAAACCTTAAATCTCCTCTCTCGTCCTGCGTTTAAAATCAGTCTGTGGCATCACCAGCCCACGCTTACGCTCGTTCCGCTGGGCGAAGTAATGCGCGAACACACCAATGTCATTGCGGCACTCAACGATTTTTACACCACTTACAACCGCGTAGGGGTCATTGCCAAAGAAAAAGGTGACGCGCTCAAAATTTTACAAAAACGCATTCAACGAACTGAACATTACCTCGAAGAAGCATTTCAGAAACTGTTGGGCATTGATGGCGAGGTGAAAAACGAAGAAATAGGACACATTTTGATGGCCAACCTTCACCAAATTCCCGAGCGGGCCGAGCGCGTGACGCTGTTTGATTTTTACCGAAATCAAGACATCGAAATTAAATTAAAACCCGACCTAACGCCCCAACGCAACGCAGAAACGTATTACCGAAAATCCAAAAACGAACGCATTGAAATCGAAAAATTGCAGGAAAACATTGCCCTACGAGAAGGCGAATTGGAAGAACTCAAAAATCATGTCAGCACCATTGAGGAATTTGAATCACTGAAACTATTACGCAAATACTTAAAAACCAATAGTCTTCTGAGCGACGCTCCCATTCTATCACCTACGCAACTCTTCAAACATACCGAGTTTGAAGGCTACGTAATTTTAATTGGCAAAAACGCCAAAAATAACGATCTGCTGACCAAAAAATACGCCTACAAAGAAGACCTATGGCTCCACGCCCGCGACGTAGCAGGCTCGCACGTGGTGGTAAAGTACAAAGCGGGCAAAAAATTCCCGAATAGCGTCATTGAGCGAGCGGCCCAAATCGCCGCGTGGTATTCCAAACGCCGCAACGAAACACTTTGCCCCGTCATTGTGACTCCCAAAAAGTATGTGCGCAAACCCAAAGGCCTGCCCGAAGGCGAAGTGATTTTGGACAAAGAGGAAGTCGTAATGATTGAACCTAAAGGGATGTAGTTCGCAAGGAAGACTGCCGAATAATCAATTCTCCTTTGACTTTTTTTACTACTGGCTCAAACGTATCTTTGTGTATGATGTTGTCAATCAACAAAGTAGCGGCGGTTTCGCCAACATTAAACGGAAAAAGGTGGAAAACCGTCAAGGATGGCTCAATCAGCGAAGCAATAAGTTCATCACCAAAACCTACCACGGCGATTTGTTCGGGAATTTGAATTTTAAGCCTTTTCAGTTCCATAATCATATCAACCGCATTCGCGTAATGAACTGCAAAAATTCCGTCTGGTTTTGGGTCTAAATCCAACCAAGCTTTCAAGGCAAGTAGCGGCTCTCCTTTCTTGAAATTGCTGTGATAAATCAACTCTTCATCCAACGGAATTCCGTATTTGGCCAATGCTGCTTTGTAGCCATTCAGGCGGGTCGTGCTTATCAATAATTCCCGAGGCCCAGCACATACCGCAATCCTCCGGCACCCCTGCAAAATGAGGTGTTCGACCAAGGCAAAACTCCCATCAAAATCTTCCTGAACCACTTTTGAGGTTTCGATGTCGTAACAAACCCGGTCAAAATGGACAATAGGCAACCCTTTTTTGAGTTGAAGTTTGATGTGTTCAAACGAGGTTGTTTCTTTAGAATGACTAATCAGTAATCCATCAACCCTACTAGCCACTAATGCCTGTACGTTAAGGGTTTCGGTCGAGTGTGATTCGTTCGATTGGCAAATCATCACCCGGTAGCCGGCCTCGGTTGCCACTTTCTGAATACCTGCCAAGACCGCCGCAAAAAAAGGGCGCTCAATATCGGGAATCACGACACCGATGGTGTGGGTCTCACCACGGTGAAGGCTCTGTGCCAGCAGATTAGGCCGATAATCCATTTCAGTTGCTACCCGCAAAATCTCCTGACGCGTCTGCGGATTTATATCCGAGCTTCCATTCAACGCCCGCGAAACCGTAGAGGGTGCCACGCCTAAAGCCTTGGCAATGTCGACAATCGTAACTTGTCGAATGGGTTTATTTACACCTTTTTGAGGTAAATTCATGGTAAAATGAACCTCACAAGACTTGCAGTAGAGTCGCTGCTGACCTCTTATAAACCCCGATTTTATGACATTCTTATCGCTACCGCATTTTTCACACGCTACCATCAAAATTACATTTTTCCAAGTTTGTAAGTAAAATAAATTTTCTTTAATCGAAAAATATTAAGCGTTTACTTTTATACAATTTCACAAAAATATATAAAATATCTCATTTAATTATATCTATCGGTTGCGTTTCCGAAAACGTTTTCGATAGACTTTTTTAGTATTTTAATCGAAAAAATTAGGTAATATCTTTGAAATCTAGCGTTCTTAGTCTAACATTAACCATGTTTTGACCTTTGTCTTCCCTCACAATTTAAATACTTGGCAAGAAATCTAACTCAAAAATTGTACAATTTGAATACCCTGTTTCTAAGTTAAAAACATATTTATTTTAAAAGGCATTCATTTTCAACTTTTACGTTAAAAGAAACCCCAACCTTTCTATGTCAAAAGAACCAAAAACCTCTGTTTCGCGAAGGGAATTCCTCTCGCTGACGGCCAAAGGTGCGGTAGCTTCCACCGTCATTGGCGTTCCGACCATTGTTCCAGCTTCCGTATTTGGCAAAAATGCGCCCAGCAATAAAATCAATATCGGTCAAATAGGCTGCGGACGTATCGGCCGAGACCACGATATGGTCGGCACCCTCCAACACGACGTAGCACGTATGATTGCGGTCTGTGACCTTGACAAAAATCGCCTAGTGGATGGCAAAAAACTGGTGGAAGGCTATTACGCCAAAAAGACGGGCAACGCTAACTACGTAGAAGCCAAAATGTACGACGACTACCGCGAGATGTTACTCAACAAAGACATCGACGCCGTCATCATCAGCACGCCAGACCACTGGCATTCGCAGCCTGCCATTGAAGCCGCCCTCGCTGGCAAGGACGTTTACCTCCAAAAACCAACGTCTTTGACCATTGCCGAAGGCCGAATGTTGAGCGATGTTATCCAGAAAAAAGGCACAATTCTACAAGTAGGAACACAGCAACGCTCTTCTCCCCAATTCAGAATTGCGGCGGAATTGGTCCGCAACGGTCGCATCGGAAAGCTGCACACTGTCAAAGTAGGTCTTCCCGGCGACCCGTCAGGGCCTTCGGCCCCCACAATGCCCGTTCCTAAAGGCTTTAATTATGATATGTGGCTCGGCTCAACCCCCGAAATGCCTTATACCGAAATCGGCGTTCACCCGCAGCAGGGTTATGGCCGACCTGGCTGGCTGCGCATCGAGCAGTTTGGCGCGGGAATGATTACGGGTTGGGGACAACATCACTTTGACTCTGCCGCGTGGGGAATGGACACCGAACTGACGGGACCTATTTCGGTACAAGCCGTGGCTGAATTTCCAAAATCGGGTCTCTGGAATGTTCACGGCGATTTCATGGTCAAAGCCGAATACGCCAACGGCATCACGATGTACACCAGCGGAGGCTTCCCCAACGGTATCCGTTATGAAGGAACCGAAGGTTGGATTTTTGTATCTCGTGGCGACTATGTGGCTTCAGCCAGCGACCCCGTCTCAAAAGCTAAAAGTAGCAAAGCACTAGATGCCAGCGACCCTAAAATTCTGACGTCGGTCATCGGTGAGAACGAAATTCATTTGTATAAAAGCGAGGAGCAACACGGCAACTGGCTCGAATGCATCAAAACGCGTAAAGCGCCGATTTCGCCCGTTGAGATTGGTCACCGCGCGTGCAGCGTATGCTTGGTAAGTCACATTGCCATGAAATTGCCCCGTAAATTGCAGTGGGACCCTAAAGCCGAACGTTTTGTCAACGACAACGAAGCCAACGCCATGCTAAGCCGCCCACAACGTAAGCCTTACGGTACGACCAATATCAAGATGTAATATTCAACCCTTGATAAGGTTTTGAGCCTTATCAAGGGTAACCCAATCACTCATGAAAAATTCCGATAACCAACGACGCACATTTTTGAAAGAATCGGCCGCTGGCCTCATGGCCCTTCCCATACTTTCCACCGATTCTTTCGGCCATATTAAAACCGAAAAAGTAGCTCCTTCTCCCATTATCCAGTACGATACACCACGCATTAAATTTGCGGTCATCGGTATGAACCACGGCCATATTTATGGACAAGTGGAAGCGGTAATTCGCGGAGGTGGAGAATTGGTTTCGTATTATGCCAAAGAGCCTGATTTAGTAGCGGCATTTGCCAAACGCCACCCTAAAGCTAAGCTCGCTTCGGGCGAAAAAGAAATTTTGGATGACAAATCCATCCAATTGGTGCTAAGCTCGGCCATTGCCAACGAGCGCGCTCCGTTGGGTGTTCGGGTAATGAAAAGCGGTAAAGATTTTATGTCGGACAAACCCGGCATTACCACCCTCGAACAACTCGCCGAAGTACGGAAGGTACAGAAACAAACGGGACGTATCTACTCCATCATGTATAGCGAACGCCTCGAAAACCGCGCAACCGTAAAAGCAGGAGAATTGGTCAAAGCAGGCGCTATCGGTAAAGTTATTCAAACCATCGGAATGGGCCCGCACCGCATGAACCCCAAAACACGTCCCGAGTGGTTTTTTCACAAAGAGCAGTTTGGGGGCATCATTTGCGACATCGGTTCTCACCAGTTTGACCAATATCTATTCTTCACCAACTCTACCCAAGCCGAAATCGTGGCGTCGCAGGTGGGCAACACGCACTATCCGCAATACCCTGACTTTGAGGACTTCGGCGATGTGATGCTCCGCGGCAACGGCGGTATGGGTTATATTCGAGTAGACTGGTTCACCCCCGACGGACTCAAAACATGGGGCGACGGTCGCCTGACAATTTTGGGCACCGATGGATTCATCGAAATTCGTAAAAACATCGACATTGGCGGGCGTGAAGGTGGCAATCACCTGTTTCTGACCGACCACAAAGAGACGCGCTACATTGACTGCACGCAGCAGGAATTGCCTTACGGTCGTCAGTTGGTAGATGATGTAATCAACCGGACTGAAACGGCCATGCCGCAAGCCCATTGTTTATTGGCAGCGGAACTGTCTATCAAAGCGCAGAAACAGGCGCAACAAATTCATTTGAAAGCGTAGGGGTGGGCCTCGCGTCCACCCATAGCGTCCCGTACGTTCCGTTTGCGTCCACTCATGACGCCCCGTACGTTACCGTTTGCGCCCGCGCGATAGTTTACACAAAGAACAAAAAGGGGCGGACGCAAGGCCCGCCCCTACGGGATAAACCAAATGATTTATACTATTATTTATATCTTAATCCATGCATTATATCAAACAGATTCTCTTTTTCGCAGCCGTATTTTCAAGTATGGCGAGCCAGGCCCAAACAAAAATTACGGCTCAGAAGCTCAATTCCAAAATTGACATCACAATCAACAATAACTTTTTTACGAGCTACATTTTTTCGCAGGATGAAAAATACCCGTTTTTCTATCCCGTCAACGGACCTTCTAATGCAAGTGTGACCTCCATGCGTAACGGAAATTACCCGCACCACAGCTCCTTATTTTTCGGATGTGATAAAGTAAACGGTGGCAATTATTGGCAAGAAGGCCTAGAAAAAGGTCAGATTATTTCGTTACGAGCTGATATTGTTCAATCAGGAGGAGACAAGGTTGTGATTGAAAATGAGTGCATTTGGCGTCGCCCCGAAGCCAACGCCCCCATCAAAGACTTCCGTACCATCACCATTACAGCTCCTTCCAAAGACCTGTACCAAATTGATTTTAACGTCACCATGGAGACCCTCATGGATGTGACCATTTTGAAAACCAACCACTCTCTTTTCAGCGGACGCATGGACCCAGATTTGGCGGTTATCAACGGAGGCACCATGATCAACGCCGAAGGAAATCAAGCCGAAAAAGGAACGTTTGGGATAAAATCACCGTGGATAGATTGCTCCGGCAAAAGAGGCGACAAAGTGGAAGGTATGACCATTATGCAGCACCCTTCCAACCCCTGGTACCCTTCACCGTGGTTCACCCGTGATTATGGTTTCTTTTCTCCCACGCCCATGTATTGGCCGCAGGATGACAAAGCAACGGTGATGAAAAAAGGAGAAAAACTCACCCTGCGGTATCGCGTATTAGTCCACGCTGGCAACCACCAAACGGCAAATGTGGCAAGCCTATTTGAAAAATATAAAAGTGAATAAAGGAGGAGCGAGTAGTTAGTAGCGAGAAATGAGAATACCTCCTGACTACTCACCGCATCGGCGACCCCATCCTGACTACTGACTACTAATTTATGACATTTATTCAAACCATGCGTTGGTTCGGGCCAAACGACCCCGTTTCACTGATGGATATTCGTCAGGCGGGATGCACGGGCATTGTTACGGCCTTACACCAAATCCCCGTTGGGGAAGTTTGGTCTGTCGAGGCTATTCAACAACGTATTCAACTCATCGAAGCAGACAATGACCGCTATACCCCGCTCACGTGGGAAGTAGTAGAGAGCCTGCCCGTTCACGAAGACATCAAAAAAGGTCTGCCGAGTCGGGCGCAATATATCGAAAACTACAAAATATCGTTGCGCAACTTAGCGGCCTGCGGCATCAAAACGGTGTGTTATAACTTCATGCCAGTGCTAGATTGGTCACGCACCAACCTGCACTACGAAATGCCCGATGGCTCCCTCGCCCTGCGTTTTGTGTGGGAAGATTTTGCGGTGTTTGACCTGTGCATTCTCCAACGGGCCAATGCCGAAGCCGATTACACGCCCGAAGTACAAGAAGCGGCCAAACGCAAGTTTACCGCCATGACGGCGGAGGAAATAGCCACGCTCCAGAATACGGTTTTATTGGGCCTACCTGGCTCCAATGAAGCATTTGAACTGGCCACGTTTCAGGGATTACTGAATAATTATAAACACATCGGTGACAAAGAGTTACGCGAGAATCTGTATTATTTTATTCAGCAGGTAGCTCCCGTGGCCGAAGAAGTTGGCGTGAATCTCTGCATTCACCCTGACGACCCACCGAAACCACTTTTAGGATTACCGAGGGTAGTCAGTACGGAATCTGATTTGGCGCAATTGATGGATGCCTGCAAGGTACGCGCCAATGGCATCACGTTTTGTACCGGCTCGCTGGGTGTACGGTCCGACAATAATTTATCAAAAATGGTAGAACGCTTCGGCGACCGTATCCATTTTGTGCATTTGAGAACGACCAAGCGGGAGGACAATCCTTTGAATTTCCACGAAGCCGCCCATTTGACGGGTGATGTAGACATGTACGAAGTGGTAAAAGCCTTTGTGCTGGAAGGAAAAAGGAGAAAGAAACAGGGACAAAAGGACGCTATGATTCCGATGCGCCCCGACCACGGACATCAAATGCTGGACGATTTGTACAAAACAGGAAAAGACAAATCTTATCCAGGTTATTCGGCCATTGGTCGTTTAAAAGGCTTGGCCGAATTGCGGGGTTTAGAGTTAGGGATTGAAAAAAGCATTTAATAAGGGCGGAATTGCCTCCTGCTTTAGCTGGAGATAAAAATAAACAATGGCTTTAGCCAAATGAAATCAATGACAAGATATTTCTTTCTATTTCTCCTGCTACTCTCCACCGCCGCCCTTGCCGATGACGGCTCACGGCTTTGGCTCAATTACGATTTAATCAAAGATGCCAAGCAGCGGGAAAGCTATGCTCCATTTACAAAATTCATTGCAGTTTCATCTGATAATCAAACCCTAAAAATTGCCACTGAAGAACTTCAAACGGGCTTACAAGGATTGTTGGGCAAAAAAGTTACCATCCTAAAAACGGCAACATCAACGGGTGGCATTCTTCTCAATGTGAACCAAAATGCCCCTTCAAGTGCCAATATTTCCAACGAAGGATATGAGATTTATGCCGAAAAAGGCAACATCGTCATCTCCTCTAAGTCTGAAACGGGCGTATTGTACGGAGCGTTTGAATTGTTGAGAGCCATTCAAATGGGCAAATCGCTCGCCAAGCTTTCCATCACAAGCAGTCCTAAAGTAAAAATTCGAATGCTTAACCACTGGGACAACGCCAACGGAACCGTAGAGCGCGGCTATGCAGGCTCGTCGATGTGGAAATGGAACGAACTGCCTCATCGCATAGACCCACGTTATGTGATGTACGCCCGCGCCAATGCCTCGATAGGAATCAACGCCACCTCCATCAACAACGTCAATGCAAGTTCTAGGTTTCTGACCGCTGAATATTTAGAAAAAATCAAAGCCGTGGCTGATGTGCTTCGTCCTTATGGCATCAAGGTATTTATTTCGGTCAACTTCCGCTCACCCCGCACCCTCGGCGGACTCAAAACCTCCGACCCGCTCGACCCCGAAGTGCGCAAATGGTGGAACGACAAAACCAAAGAGATTCACCAATACATTCCTGATTTTGGTGGGTATTTGGTCAAAGCCAATTCAGAAGGCGAACCTGGCCCGCAGGATTACGGCCGCACCCACGCCGACGGCGCCAACATGCTAGCCGAAGCCATGCGTCCATTCAGCGGCATTGTTATCTGGCGGGCATTTGTATACAATGCCGACCCCAACGGCGACCGTTTCAAGGAGGGCTACGCTCAATTCAAACCCCTCGACGGTACATTCGACCCTAAAGTGATTGTCCAAGTCAAAAATGGCCCCATTGATTTTATGCCTCGGGAACCTTTTCATCCTATGTTTGGAGCTTTTCCCAAAACAACGTTGGGCATGGAATTTCAGATTACGCAAGAGTATTTGGGACAATCCACTCACCTGACCTATTTGGCACCGATGTTCAAAGAATGTTTGGATACAGATACCTACGCCAAAGGGCAGGGCTCTACCGTGGCCAAAGTCATTGACGGAAGTTTGTATAACGCCCAGTACTCCTTAATGGCCGGCGTGGCCAACACGGGTTCAGATGTCAATTGGTGCGGGCATCCCTTCAACCAAAGCAACTGGTACGCTTTTGGCCGATTAGCTTGGGACCACACGCTTTCATCGGAGCAGATTGCTTCGGAATGGATTCGAATGACCCTGACCCAAACCAAACAAACGGAGCAGAAAATCTCCGACATGATGTTGAAATCACATCCTATCTACGTGAGTTATACCTACCCCTTGGGAACGTCTCACATGATGGGCGAAAGTCACCACTACGGGCCAGAGCCTTGGCTCGCCAAAAGTGCCCGCCCCGACTGGACATCGGTGTATTATCACCGTGCTGATTCCATTGGACTGGGTTTTGACCGAACAGGTAAGTTGAGCAATGCCTTGCAACTTTACAGCCCCGAAGTCCAACAAAAGTGGGGAAACCCCGAACAATGCCCGCTCGACTATTTGCTTTGGTTTCATCACGTGCCCTGGTCCAAAAAACTGAGTACCGGCCGCAGTCTTTGGGATGAGTTGTGTGTGCGTTATTACGACGGCCCGGTGCAGGTCGGAAACTTGCAAAAGACTTGGGAAAGCCTCAAAGCAAACGTTGACCCCGAAATCTTTGAAAACGTAAAAGGAAGATTGAAAATACAGGAAAAAGAAGCCTTATGGTGGCGCGATGCGTGTGTTTTATACTTCGGAGAATATTCCAAAATGCCCCTTCCGAAGCCCTTAACGCCTCCGCAAAGAACCTTAAATGAAGTTAAAAAATTAGTAGAAATTTATCATTTGCGATGACAGAGAAAGAACAATTAACCGAATCTCTCACCTTAGTAAACCCCCAATCCGTTTTTTCATTGGAGGGAAAAATTGCGCTTATCACGGGCGGCGGCAGCGGTATTGGCTATGATATTGCCCAATGCATGACCCACGCCGGCGCCACGGTCATCATCACCGGCCGACGCGAGCACGCTCTTCAGGAGGCCACGGCGGCCTTGGGTACATCGGCCCATTACGTCGTAAATGACGTCACGGAATTAGACACCTTGGAAGGCCTTGTCGAAACCATTGTAAACACCTACGGTGAAATAGATATTCTGGTCAACAATGCGGGCATCAACATGAAAAAACCCGCGTTGGAAGTCACAGATGCTGATTTTGACCGCATCATCCATACCAACCTCAATGCTGTTTTTGCCCTTACCCGCGCCTGCGCCAAACGCATGGTTGCCCGCCAAAGCGGCTCCATATTGATGATTTCATCCATGGCGGCCTATTACGGCATCGATCGCGTGGTGGCCTATGCCGCGTCCAAATCAGGTGTGGAAGGAATGGTGAAAGTGTTGGCTTCTGAATTTTCAAAATACAACGTTCGCGTCAACGCCATTGCACCGGGCTTTATCGAAACCAACATGATGAAAACCGCCATGAGCAGCGACCCCGACCGCATGAACCGCGCCCTCAACCGAACACCCATGGGCAAATTTGGCAAGCCGCAGGACATCGGCTGGGCCGCCGTCTTTTTAGCCTCCGAGGCCGCTGCTTACATCACGGGCGCTTCATTGCCAGTCGATGGGGGCAATTCTATCGGGTTTTAACATTTGTGGTACGATAAATGCTCTCTAACAAAGGTATTTATCGCACCACCAACCCAGTTAACTACCTATTAAGATGAGATTTTTACTTTTGTTTTTCGGATGTTTTTTGCTTACAGGTTATCTCTTTGCCCAAACCATAACTGCTTTTGCCAGTCGGGATTCGGTTGATATTTTCCAACAGGGTACGGCTCCCAGTGTGATTAAGCAGTATAATGCCTTGTGGGAAAATGCCAACCAGAAAGCCTTTTGGGAAGAATTTCAGCAAAAATTCGCCAATGATTTCGATCAAAAAAAACAGTATGAACTATTGTTTTCCCAAACCGTTGACATGCGGGAAATTGAACTCTTTAAGGCCCGGAACCAGCAGATAACATTTTTAAAAAACCATCCCAACTTTTCAACTTTTTCCGATTCCTTCAAACGTTACGTCGAAAACACCGCCCGCTGGAATTATTGGTATTGGCTACTCAACTACGCCATAACCCGTAGCAATGCCGACACCAAAAACCTCAAAATGGCGGCACTCCCTAACGTAATGACCGAGGCCCTCGACCCGAAAAAAATCGCCGACGAAGAGGCTTTCTTAACAACCCCTTTCCGTGATTTTTTGCCCGTATTTGTCACTTATTTTAATTCCAGAGAACACGCGTTCAATAAATATGCCGACTTGTCGGCGGCCATGAATGATAAAGTAGCTTTTGCCAAGCGATACCTAACGGGTAATTTGCTTCCTTTTTATCTCTGCCGATTACTACGCGACAACTGCATCACTACCCCCAAAGAAGCCGTAACAAATACCCTCGATGTTTTAAAAAGCCTGCCCCAAACCGAGCGCTATACAGCATTGGCTACCCAAAAATGTTACGAAGTAATCACCCGAAAAGAAGAGAAAAAATCAACGCCTGAGCCAACAAAAGCCGCCCCCAAAGGGGACGAAATTGCATTTTCATCTATCGACGGGAAGAGTTTTTACCTGTCTGATTTCAAGGGGAAAGTCGTTTATGTAGACTTTTGGGCGAGTTGGTGCGGCCCCTGTCGGGCGGAGTTTCCGCATTCTAAAATCATGCACGAAAAGCTGACGGAAAAACAGTTAAAGAAAATCGTTTTCCTCTACATATCTATCGACCAAAACCCCCAACTCTGGAAAAAAGCCCTTCAAGAACTACAACTTCCGGGTGAACACGGCCACGTAAACGGAGCGCGTAGTGCGCAGCTTCTCAATAAATTTGCCATCACAGGTATTCCACGTTACATGATTATTGATAAAGACGGCAAAATTGTCGCCGCCGACGCCTCTCGTCCCAGCTCTCCCAACACGCTTACTGAATTGCTAAAATTGATTGATTAAACCTACCTAACCCCGTCCTTACCGATGAAATCTTACGCTTTGCTGTTAGTAGTTGGATTATTTTCACTCACTTCGGCGGCCCAAAAACCCGTGGGTATTTTCGAAAACCACGACGACATCGGGAAGGTACTCCACGCTGGAACCGCCACTTACGACAACGCCACTCAGACCTATAAACTATCGGGTTCGGGCGAAAATGTGTGGTTTAAGAAAGACGAGGTTCATTTTGTTTGGAAAAAACTAAAAGGTGATTTTATCCTGCACACCCAAGCTGCCCTCGTGGGTACAGGCACCGACCTGCACCGGAAAATAGGCTGGATGGCCCGCACCAGCACCGATACAAGCGCCGCAATGGTCTGCCTGACCGTTCATGGCGACGGCCTGACGGCGTTTCAATACCGCAAAAAGAACGGAACCAACATAGAAGAAGTAAAATCGCCCGTGATAAACCCCGATATTTTACAATTGGAACGGCGGGGCCGAAGCTATTTTATTTCGGTTGCCAAACTCGGCAATCCCTTCTGGACGGTCGAAGTACCCGATTTTGATTTTCCCGAAGAACTGCTGGTCGGGCTTTTCATCTGCGCCCACAACAAAAATGTGGTGGAACAGGGCACTTTTAAAAACACCCGCGTATATACAGCCGTCAAGTAAATTTCTAAATTAACGCTGACCGAAGTAGCGTATAAATGCGCTCGTCGCCGCCAACGCTTGAACAAACTCCTTTTTCTTTTGAAGGACATTGTTTGGCGTGGGCGAGTATCTTAAAGGAATGAAAAACCCATAAATTCAACTCCCTTAAAATGAAATCCTTAAACCAATTCTTACTTTTCTGCCTCTTACCTTTTTCGGCCTTTGCTCAATTTGGTCTTACAACGGCTCAACGCGACAGCCTCAATAAGCTCACCGCCGCCGACCATGCCAACATGAAGCAGCAATTGGGCATCAAGACCCTGCGGCCTGGCCCCAGCGGCAATGAATCAGCGCCCAATCACGCCAATTATAACGAATCAACGGCTAACCCCTGCCCTGCTTTGCCCGATATTCTAACCTTGAAAAATGGTAATAAAGTAACCTCGGCCGATGTGTGGTGGGCACAGCGCCGCCCCGAAATCATCGAAGAATTTGAACGCGAAGTATACGGAAGGCTTCCAAAAAATATCCCAAAAGTAACATGGAAAGTGGAAGCCGCAGACAATGAATTTGTGGGCCGCATTCCGGTAGTAGCTAAAAAATTAACAGGTCACATAGACAACAGTGCCTACCCTTCCATCAAAGTAGACATCAACATGATGTTGGTGGTTCCGACCAACGTAAAAGGCCCTGTTCCAGTGTTGATGATGTTTGGTCGCCCGTCTTTCCCATCACCTGCCCAACCCAACAACGATGACTTTGAAAAAATCAACGCGGCGTTCAAAGAAATGCTCATCAAAAGTAATCCCGAAATGAAGGCCATTTTTGATAAATATCCCGCTTACAGCCCCGTTGCCCGCGCATCCCTTCCCAATTTCTTCGCTCCCCTTCCCACAGGCGACTCTCCGGGCACAGAACAATTATTAGCCGCAGGTTGGGGATATTGCACCATCGACCCTGCGAGTATTCAAGCAGACAATGGCGCGGGATTGACGAAAGGAATCATTGGTTTGGTCAACAAAGGTCAATACCGCAAACCCGACGATTGGGGCTCGCTCCGGGCGTGGGCGTGGGGTGCGGCGCGCGGCTTAGATTATTTAGAAACCGACCCCGCCGTAGATGCCAAAAAAGTGGGCATCGAAGGCGTTTCCCGTTATGGAAAAGCGGCTTTAGTGACCTTGGCTTTTGAGCCACGTTTTGCCCTAGGGCTGATTGCCTCGTCTGGAAAAGGCGGAACGACCTTGCACCGCAGAGTATTTGGCGAAGCCGTCGAAAGCCTGACGGCTAGCAGTGAGTATCATTGGATGGCCGGAAATTATCTAAAATACGGCACCGAAGAATCTGGTTTTGGCAAAAAAACAGGTTGCGACTTATCGGTAGATTCGCACGAATTAATTGCGCTTTGCGCGCCTCGCCTGTGTTATGTGAGTTACGGTATTCCCGAAAAAGGCGATGCCAAATGGCTTGACCAACAAGGCAGTTTTATGGCAACGATTGCCGCTGGTGCCGCTTATAAACTCTTGGGGGCAAAAGATTTAGGGGTTTCAAATGACCCCATGAAAGAAAAAATGCCGCCCATGCTTACGAGTATGCACGACGGGCAACTGTCGTGGCGGCAGCACGACGGCGGGCATACCGACCAACCCAACTTTCAGCATTTTATCCCTCGGGCAAGCAAGATGCTAAAATACGAAAAAGCAGGGCAGTAATCGGTCACTTAAACGCCAGTCTTTTTTTGTATTATAAACATCTGTCTATCAATTTATTAATACAACACCATTATACTTATTCCCTTTTAACCTTTCTTATCAATACGCTAAGGTTTTATCAAAACCTCTGGTGCAAAGCACTTAAGAAAAAATCGGTCTAACCCCTAAATCGAATCTTTTACCGATGACAAAGCTACTTTTCCTACTATTTCTGGTAAGCCACCTTGTTTTTGCGCAAACCGCTGAGCCAGTTGCCTCCAAAGTCTACAAATGGTCAGACGCGCAGATAATCAAAAGACCGAAAGGCGAAGCCCGTTCCATTTTGGAAGGCACTACGCCACATTTCAAGTTATTCAAAGTCCACGCTACGACCGTGAATCCCAAAAGCAGAATGCGTGACAGTGAATATACCCAAGAGAATGAGGAACTTCTCATCATCAAAGAAGGTATACTGACCGTGACCGTAGAAGGCAAAACCAAAGAGTTGAAGCCGGGAGGCATTGCGCTTATCATGTCGGGCGATAAACGCAGTGTGGTCAACAATACCGATACGCCCGTTACATACTACGTTTTTCAGCTCAATTCGGTCGCGCCACTTGACATCGAAAGAGGCAAAACGGCGGGTGGTTCGCTGCTGCTCAACTGGGACGAAACCGAATTTAAAGGCCATGACAAAGGCGGAAGAAGGAATTTTTTCGACCGTCCAACGAGCATGAGCAAGCGTTTTGAAATGCACGTAACGACCCTCACGGGCAATTGGATGAGCCACCCCGCGCACCGCCACCCGGCCGCCGAGATTTTGATGTTGGTCAACAGTCAGGAAGGCGAAGCCGATAGCCAAGCCAAAGAAATCATTGATGGTGTATGGCATGACTCAAAAGTAGGGGATATCATTTTCCTCAACTCTAACGTGCCGCACGGTCTTCAAAATACAAGCAAAGGCTCGTGTACTTATTTTGCTTTTCAGTTTGAGTGAGTGTTAGTAGAGTATGTGTGTTAATTTGTTACACTTATTTGTTTAACATTAAGCTCAGGAGAATTACTAATATTTGTATTACGAAAGCAGTCCAATAAAGGATTTTCAGATACCTCAAATTCCAGAATATACTTCTGATTGAAAAAGACGGGCTTATATTTAATATTTGGAGCAATGTAATAAGTAGGTAAATTTTTCACTTTCACTACTCGATTATACAGAGTATCATTTAGCACTATTTTTTCGCCAAATACCTTCATACTACTATCTCCATATGGATTAGTAATATTAAAAATCCAGTAGCTTTGAGAGGAATCAGAAGAACAAAACTTACGATCTATCAAAACTCCCCTTGCGAAGTACGAATTAACTTTTAGTTCAGGGCGATTACACGCAATCAAAAAAGTGAAAGTGAATAAAATCATTAGTTTTTTCATGGCACTTGAAATGACATATTGCCAAAAATGTGACTAATATTAGAAATTAAAGACGTAAATCCATCTTCTATGGTTGTAATTAGTTGATTTTTTATATCAAAAAGGAATCAAAAAACGTATAAGAATAATTTTTGCCTTTTCTGTGCCCCCTTTACCTTTGTCTGTGTCTCCCCAACTTTCTCATATAAACTTTGTATAAAGGCAGACCAGGGCATTATGGAGGGCGCTAAACATAACTCTCTGAAAATCAGCAATAATAAGCTGCATCGGACCGCTCCATGCAACTCTGTGTCCACAAAAATGTTGAAATACTATACACAATGGAAAATCGCATCAATCGCCGCACTTTTATTAAAAACAGTTCACTGGCTACGGTCGCTTTGACGAACGGAAGTATGACTGGACCAGTGAAGAAAAAGAACAGATTGCCACAATGGAAAGGCTTCAATGTGCTGGATTTCTTTTCGCCCGACCCCGCCAAAAGCCGCCCGCAAACGCCCGAAGTGTATTTTAAATGGATGGAAGATTGGGGCTTTGACTTTGTCCGAATTCCGATGGCATACCCCGCTTATCTGAAATTTGACCGCTCCAAAAACATCCGAATCGACGAGATTAGAAACATAGATACCCAAATGACCGACCGTATCGAGCAGTTGGTCTATTGGGCGCAGAAATACAACCATCACGTTTCGCTCAATCTCCACCGCGCGCCAGGCTATTGCATCAACGCGGGTTTTGTGGAGCCTTACAACCTGTGGACCAACGAACAGGCGCTGAGTGACTTCTGCTATCATTGGGAATTTTGGGCGAAAAAATTCAAAGATACGTCTTCCAAAAAAATCAGTTTTGACCTCCTCAACGAACCCAGTTGGCGCGACGACATGAACGACCAATTGGGCAAAAAAACCAAATTGGAACCCGAAATGTACCGCAAGATGATTCTGGCGGCCTACAATACCATCAAAGGAGTCAATAAAAAACACTTAATCATTGCCGATGGCAACAACGTTGGCAATGATGTGATTACGGGTATTTCAGATTTGGAAGTGGGCCAAAGTTGCCGAGGCTATACGCCCTCCATCATCTCGCATTACAAAGCCTCATGGGTGTACAAAGACCCAGAAAGCCTGCCCGTTCCCATTTGGCCCGGAAAAGTGGGCGACCAAAACCTGAGCCGCAAAATGTTGGAAGACAAATTTCAACCGTGGATTGACCTCAAAAACAGCGGTACGGGTGTTCACTGTGGTGAATGCGGCTGTTTTAACAAAACGCCACACGCTGTATTTTTGGCGTGGTTCAAAGATTTGCTTGGCATTCTGAGCGAAAACGGAATCGGCTTTGCATTATGGGAATTTGACGGCTCCTTTGGTTTGCTCAATTCTGGCCGAAGCGACGTTGACTACGAAAATTTCCAAGGCCAAAAATTAGACAGAAAACTGCTGACGCTTTTGCAGAAAGTGTAGGGTTGTTGCGCGATAAGGATACACCTTGAAACTTTGCATTTTAAAATTGAAGCATTTAGATTGCAGATAAAACGCTAAAACATGCGTGAATTAGCGAGTTAGCTGCCATATTATGACAACCGTGTCTGACAACAATAAAATAGAATTTTATAAATTTCTTAATGGAGATAAATCTGTTGAAGACTTAGAGAATTTTATTTATTCGCAACCAGATTTAGAGCAACAACTTGGCAGCGAAACATATTTTAATTTAATTGAGTTGAATTTCAAAGATAAATATAACATAGCAAAATTACCAGACTTAATAAAGACCAGAATTATTGAAGAAGGACAATTTGAAACGTGGAAACTAAAAAGAATTTTAAACGACTTCCTAACTCAACCAGAAAAAACAGACCTTAATCTTGACAAAATTTATCATTTATATTGTGGGGTTTACCAAGAGAATGGGGAAAGAAGATATGAATACAAATTTTTAGGAAATTTAGGACTTAACTATTTACATTGGACAGGCGAAGGATATTTGAAAACATTCTATGGCGACAATTGGAAAGCTGAATATGAAAAATGTTCAACTGAATTTGAGTTTTATCACAAACAACTTAAAAACTTTGCGACAGAAATATTGTCAGCTATTGACAGCAAGGAAATAGAAATTTTGAATGACGGAACATACAGAATTTCAAATGACTTGAAAAACAAATTGGAAACAGACGAAATTTATAAACTTATACACCCGAACGAAAAATACGGCAGCTAATAACTAAGCATTCGTGGTGGCCGTAGGCCAAGCCATGAAGGCGATGTTGAACCCTTTTCCTTGGTCTGTGTCCTCTCAGACCCTTATCTATATGAAAAGTGAGGACACGGACCAAGGTTTAGATAGACATCACATCTAAAACTTATCGCTTCTAATATCCATTTTGGAAGTAATTTTTTGAGGTACATTGTTTACAGAAACGGGAAGATTAATCACAAACTCGCCAAGGTCAGGAGTCAAATAAGCATACCCATCCAATTTTTTGCCAACAAGTTGAGGTTCTGCCGGGATGGCCGAATCACATACTCCACTAAAATCAATACGATAACGCGTAGCTTCCTGTTTAGGCATTGGGGAGGTAAAAGTAGCCTTTATTTCATAATCGTTACCAGGGTTGGGGTTGAGTCCTGCGCATTTACCAACGTAAACAAATTGAATGGTGAGGGTTTTCTCATCCTTTTTTGTAATAAAAGCTTTAGAGATAATCATGTGACCTTCTTTGCAGGTAATGCGGGAGGTAAAGTAGTCGATGGGCTTGGGAAAATACTCAAAATACCCGTTTAGAAGTGGTTTTAAGATTTCAGGATCAATGGTGGGTTGGTCTTCGCCTTTGCAGCCTAATACGAAAGTAAGAAGTGTTAAGTAAAGTACCTTTTTCATGGCAAACCTGAAAGTTGTTTTGGCACTAAAATAAGCCTTTCTTTTGGTTGCAGAACAAATAGTTATCAAGTGGTATTCCGTTTCAAGAAGTAACAAGCGTGAGTTATCTCTAACTGGCGTTCAATAATAAAACCCAAAAACAAATTTGGAAAGCCCGATACAAACCTTACTTTTGTAGAGTGATTAGTCAATCTAGTGTAAATGGATAAAAAAGAACAGATACTGGCGAGTGCGTTGAAGCTCTTTGTGGAGTTTGGTTTTCATGGTACGCCCACGAGCAAAATCGCTAAGGAAGCGGGGGTATCCAACGGAACCCTTTTTCATTATTTTGCCACCAAAGAAGACCTGATAAAGGAATTATACATCACCATCAAAAATGATTTAAACCAATTTTTATTTTCAAAGATTACTCCTGAGGATGGTGTCGAAACCATCATAAAAAAAGTCTTTATCTATTTCATTTACTGGGCTTTAGACAACCGAGAAAAGAACCATTATATCCAACAGGTGCTTTTTTCGCCGCATATTTTTCAAATCTCTGAATCGGTTCTAATGGAGCAATCCCAGAAACACATTCAGTTGATTGAAGAAGCAAAAGCCACCAAAATCATCAAAGATTTACCCACTGATTTGATTTATACGTTGGCCAACAGCCACTTGATGGGCATCTATAATTACGTTGTCAACTTACCCCCCGATGCACAAAAACCCATCATCGAAAACGGCTTTGAAATGCTTTGGGATATGCTGACCGAACAAAAATAACCATGAAAGAAACCAAAAAAATAAGAGCCATTGTCACGGGTGCCACGGGCATGGTCGGTGAGGGTGTATTGCACGAATGCCTACAAAGCCCTGAAGTTGAGGAAGTTTTGATTATCAACCGCAAACCTTCTGGCTTCACCCATCCCAAATTAAAGGAAATCATTCACCAAGATTTCTTCGACGTCTCGCCCATCAAAACCCAATTGAAAGGTTACGACGCTTGTTTTTTCTGTTTGGGGGTTTCTTCCGTCGGGATGAAAGAAGAAGAATATACCAAAATGACCTACACGCTCACGATGCACGTGGCCGAGACATTGAGCAAACTCAACCCTGACATGGCATTTTGCTACGTATCAGGCTCAGGCACCGACAGCACCGAAAAAGGCCGCAGCATGTGGGCGCGGGTCAAAGGCAAAACTGAAAATGATTTGATGAAACTGCCTTTCAAGGCCGTATACAATTTCCGACCCGGTTATATGCACCCCACCCCCGGATTGAAGAATACCCTTCCTTACTACAAGTATTTAAGCTGGCTGTATCCCGTGTTGCGTAAGGTATTTCCGGGGGCCGCAAGTACGTTGGCAGAATTAGGACAAGGCATGATTAAAGTGGCCACCAAAGGCTATCAAAAGCCCATTTTGGAAGTAAAAGACTTTGTCGCACTAACAAAAACCCTTTAAAAATTTACCTAAAAAATAGAGTGATTAGTCAATCTAAAAATCAATATTCAAACCAAACCAAATGGAAATCAACTTTAATATCAATGGCAAAACGGCAAAGGTGGACGTAGACCCCGCCATGCCGTTGCTTTGGGTAGTTCGGGATGAACTGAACCTCAAAGCCACAAAATTCGGCTGCGGGGCCGCACTTTGCGGCGCTTGCACGCTCCACATCGACGGCGAAGCCTACCGTTCATGTTCTATCCCTGTAAGTTTTGCGGCAGGAAAAAAAGTGACGACGCTCGAAGGCTTATCGGAAAGTGAGGACAAACTTCACCCCATTCAGCAGGCATGGATGGAAGAAAACGTGCCCCAATGCGGCTATTGTCAGCCCGGGTTTATGATGGCGGCCGCCAATTTTCTGGAGAAAAACCCCAACCCGACCGAAGAAGATATAAAAAACAATATCACCAACATTTGCCGTTGCGGTACGCAGCCCCGCATCATCAAAGCCATCAAAAGAGCCGCTCAACTTTCTCAAACCGTAACTGCGTAACGACATGGCTACCGAAGATAAAAAAACAAAAAAGAAGTTTTCTCGACGTAAATTCTTGCAACGCGGAGCCATCATTTTTGGCGGAACCGTTGTAGCGGTTATTGCGTCAAAGGGGCCTATTCGTCGTTTTTTGGCCCAAAAAGCGGAAAATATGGATTTCCCGCTCCTGGTTTCAACGCAGGAACCATCCTTCTGGTTTGAAGTATTGCCCGATAACACCATCCTCTACAAATCTACCAAGCTGGAGATGGGACAGGGGATTTTTACGGGATTAGCGATGTTGGCTGCCGAGGAGCTAGAAGTATCACTCGAACAAATCAAGGTCGTTCATGCCAATACCGCCAACGGCGTGGAAGATTCGCTCGGAACGGGCGGAAGCAACACCACTTTATCGTTGTTTAAGCCCATTCGAGAAGTGGCCGCTACCCTGCGCGAAATGCTAAAAGCCCAAGCCGCCAAACAATGGGGCGTACCTGTAGCAAGTATCAAAGTTGAAAATGGAATCATGACGTCGGGAACTCATAAAGCTACGTATTATGAAATTTCCACCTCTACCCAAGAATGGGAAACGCCCGAAACACCTGCATTAAAGCCTTCATCGGCCTTTAAATATGTAGGAAAAGACGTAAAACGCATCGATCTAAAGCCAAAAGTGACGGGCAAACCCATTTTTGGCATAGACCAAACGTTTCCAGATATGTTGTATGCGGTGATGCTCCAATCCCCCTACATTGGCGGCACCCTCAAAAAACTCAACACCCAAGAAGCCGCAAAGGTCAACGGAGTGGTCAAAATCGTGGAGGATAAGGAGTTGGTGGCCGTAGTAGCCAAAAACCGATATGCCGCCGAGATGGGATTGCAAAAAATAGAAGCCGAATGGGATGTTCCAAAAAAATGGCAACAGGCTGAATTTGAAGCATTGACTACCGTAGGCATCGGAACAGACGTGCGCATTCAAAGCGAAGGCTCGCCCGAATCGCTTTTGGAAGAAGCGCCCAACCAAGTGTTCAAACAAGAATACCGCACACCATTGGCCACCCACGCCCACATGGAGCCACACGGTGCCGTGGCGCATGTTGAAAAAGACAAAGCCACGATGTACGTGGGTACGCAAGCCTCCACCCTTTTCAGAAGTGCCATCGCCAAAGCCATTGATGTAGAAACTGAACAACTCAACATCGAAACCACCTACGCGGGCGGTAGTTTTGGCAGA
The DNA here is from genome assembly GCF_003325355.1 of Runella rosea. GTDB lineage: Bacteria > Bacteroidota > Bacteroidia > Cytophagales > Spirosomataceae > Runella > Runella rosea. Next base: position 5,155,783 of record NZ_CP030850.1, on the reverse strand, counting down.
AGGATTGATTCAAAACATTCCGAAAAAGTGGCTCGCATTGCCAAAATTGTGGGTAAGCCTGTACATGTGTTTAATACGCGAACACAGGAATTTCAGAATGCCATTTATCGTCCGCAAACGCACCATGTACTGGCGGCCAAAATTGGAGAAAACGGCACCATCGAGGCCATTACCCACAGCCAAGCCACCCCCGACCAGGTTCTTGGGGCGATTCCTGCCAATATCGGCTATACCCTACTAGGCGCTGATTTTGTGTCGGCGGGCCACGGTGCCAGTATTTTGTACAACATTGAGCATAAATCAGCCACGTTGTGGCAAAATAAACTACCCGTTCATACTGGAATCTGGCGCAGTGTCGGGATGTTTCCCAATACGTTTGCCATCGAAAGCTTTATCAACGAATTGGCCCATAAAACGGGCAAAGACCCGCTCAAAATGCGTTTGGAGTTGCTGGCTGGCAACGAACAAATCAACCAACGTTACAAAAAAGTATTGGAAATGCTGGCTGAAAAGAGCGGGTGGAATCAACCCAAAGCGGCGGGGATTGGGCGAGGTATCGCCATCGGCAACGACCGCAAGAGCATTGCAGCGGCGGTGATTGAAGTGATGATAGTTAACAACCAAATTCAGGTAAAAAAGGTAACGCAGGTGCTTGACGCAGGCTTGGCCATCAATCCTGAGGGGATTCGGATGCAGGTAGAAGGTGCTACCATGATGGGGATTACGGCCGCGCTGTATGAAGGTTTAACCATCAAAGACGGGCAAATAACCGCAACCAATTTTCACGAATACCCCATGACAAAACTTTCAGATACCCCTGAAATTGAGGTAATTATTCTGGAAGGACACTCCGAGCCTTACGGCGTAGGTGAGCCTCCGCTCGCGCCAGTAGCGCCCGCGATTGCAGCGGCTGTTTTTGATTTAACGGGTAAAAATTTGAGAACCTTACCGCTGAAGTTAAGCTAAAATAAATCGTTGCCGAGGTTTTGAATCCAAGACCTCGGCAACGTTCGTTGTCTTTATTCGGCCCGTACAATCAGCTCGGGCTTTATGGTATCGTATTGATTGAGGCGAAGCCAAAGTTGCGCCAACACCACGACGTCTTCTTTACAGTAACGACGGATTCGGTCAAGGTCTTTTTCGGCGTAATAAACGCGGGTAACGTCTTCGCCACTGATGTCTGATTTGCTGCTCGGAATGCCAAACAACGCCGCCAATAAATCCAACTGTGCGAAGCTTTTATAATCGCCAAAACGCCACATATCGAGTGTGTCCTGATGAAGAATTTCCCACGGTTTTTTACCCGAAAGTTTTAAAGAATCAGGCAGCGTAATTCCATTGACGAGCATTCGACGACACAGAAAAGGGAAGTCAAACTCTTTGCCGTTGTGGGCGCAGAGAACGAGTTGGTTTTGGGGATATTTTTCAATCAACTCTTTAAATTCCAACAAAATCGCCTTCTCGTCGTCGCCCGCAATGGTCTTCACTTTAAAGCGTGGCTGCTCGTCGGAAGAAACCCAATACAGCGCCCCTACTCCGATGCAAATGATTTTGCCGAATTCAGAATAAATAGCCGCCCGACGGTAAAACAGGTCAAAAGCCGAGACGTGTTCGTCATTGCGGATGTTGGCCGCTTTTCGTTGCCATTGTTCCTGCATTCGTTCGTCTAGCAAATCAAACGACTCTTTTCCTGACACCGTTTCCAGGTCAATAAAAAGAATATTCTTGGCAACTCGGCGAAGTTCTTGCATCTCGCGTTTCGAGGTTATTTAGGAAATCTCATTTTGTAATCCACTTTGACATTGCCCTTTGTAATGTCGGTAAGGCGTTTTTTGAGCATCTGCCGTTTGAGCATTGGCAGATAGTCCGTAAACAGTTTACCTTCCAAATGGTCGTATTCATGCTGAATGATACGCGCCGCCATGCCTTCAAAGGTGTCTACGTGCTCATTCCAATCAATATCTCGGTATTTGATTTTAATAAATTCAGGACGATATACATCGGCTCTGATTCCCGGAATACTGAGGCATCCTTCTTCAAACGCCCATTCGTCACCCGTTTCTTCCAACACCTGCGGATTAATAAATACTTTTTTAAACCCTTCCAAACTTGGGTCTTTGTCTTCCTCTTCTTCATCTTCATTAAGAGGCGTACCATCTACCACAAACAACCGGATACTTTGTCCGATTTGCGGAGCCGCCAAACCAATACCCGAAGAATCGTACATGGTTTGGTACATATTTTCTACCAACTCGGGCAGGTTGAATTCGTCTTTTTCAATGGGGCGAGCCACTTTTCGTAATACGGGGTCGCCATAAGCTACTATTGGAAAAATCATTGTTAATCGTTGTCCTTTTTAATGGTTTATCGGGCAAAACACCCATGATACGATTTCATCGTTGGCTTTCAATAAACGATTGCAAAATAATGGTGGCACTGACTTTGTCAATATTACCTTTATTGCGGCGATCACTTTTTTTAGACCCCATCGAAATCATGGTCTGTAATGCCATGCTGCTGGTAAAGCGCTCGTCGTGTTCATACACGGGGGTATCGGGAAACGCTTTTTTGAGTTGTTTGATGAATCCCTTCACGTGCGGCGTATTGTTGGTGTCGGTATTTTCCAATGTACGGGGCATCCCTACCACAAATACATCCACGGTTTCATTGGCGGTATAACGTTTCAAAAAATCAATTAATTCAAATGAGCGTACCGTTTCCAAGGCCGTCGCAATAATCCGTAACGGGTCGGTAACTGCCAATCCGGTTCGTTTTGAGCCATAATCAATGGCAAGAATTCGCCCCATTGGTTTGTTTTGTTTAAGTACGTTACCCGTTTATTTTTTCTAAACACAAGCCGAGAATAATCGTTATATTTGATATTCTCTCAGCGCTCATGACAGGGTAAATTGACAATTAAATCACAAATATAGCAGAAAAATCGTCAGCCTTTGGCGTAATTGGTTCATAAAAGGCTTTCCAGCAAATGACAATTTGGCAGTTAAAGCCCCCTCGCATCATTATTTTATATCTTGAGTAAGTACAAACTTTTGCTTGTTAAATATTGTTAAAAAGTAGAAATTTGGATACCGATTTTTTTGCCAGAGACGTTATGTCGATGCATTTTTGACATGTTAATTGCAAAAACACAAAAACCTAAGAATAAACAGTAAATAAAACCAAAACCAAAATAAAAAGTCATGAATCAGAATTGGAAATCATTGGCATTGGTTGGGCTCATTTCAAGCGCAGTTACCGTTGGAAGTGTAAAGCTTTTGGGCGGGATTGATGACTCAAAAGATGTCGTTTTTACAGAAGCAAGCGCTCCTTCAATGAATCGTTTTACTGGGGGAGTTGCTCCCGGGGCAGCGGCCGATTTTACGTACGCCGCCGAAGTTTCCACCCCTGCCGTAGTACACATTAAAGCCTCGGCCACGCGCCAAGCGCAACAACGCGGCATGGACATCTTCGACTTGTTTGGCGAAGATTTCGGAATGCGACGCAGCGGTCCGCAAAAGCAAGAGTCGTCGGGCTCAGGCGTGATTGTCAGCGCGGATGGCTACATCGTTACCAACAACCACGTGGTGGAAGGTGCAGAAGAACTGGAGGTTGTGATGTCAAACAAACGCACCTACAAAGCCAAAGTAATCGGTACTGACCCTTCTACCGATATTGCCGTGATTCAGATTCCCGCCAAAGACCTACCTGCGTTGGCGTTTGGCAACTCAGACGCCATCAAAGTAGGTGAGTGGGTAGTAGCCGTAGGAAATCCGTTTAATTTGGAATCGACCGTTACGGCGGGTATTGTAAGTGCCAAAGGACGCGGTATCGGAATCCTTGCCGAAAAGTTTCAACAACAGTCACGCGCACGCGGCAGCCAGTTTAAAGGTGACACCCCGCTGGAGTCCTTTATCCAAACGGATGCGGTGGTAAACCCGGGCAACTCAGGTGGTGCCTTGGTCAACCTGAAAGGTGAATTGGTGGGTATCAACACCGCCATTGCCAGCCCTACTGGTAGCTACGCAGGTTACGCCTTTGCAGTGCCTTCGAGCTTAGTGAAAAAAGTATCCAGCGACATCATCAAGTACGGCGGTGTACAACGCGGCTACATTGGTATCATTCCAGAAGAGCTCGATAGCAAAAAAGCCGACCAGTATGACGTAAAAGTAGCCACGGGGATTTATGTACAAGGCTTTGGCGAAGGCAACAGCGCCGCCAAAGATGCAGGCTTGAAAGTAGGTGACGTAATTACGAAAGTAGACGGTGTTGAGGTAGATTCTGACCCCAAATTCCGTGAGCTAGTAGCCCGCAAGCGTCCCGGTGAAAGTGTTGTTCTGACCGTTAACCGTGGAGGCAGCGTAAAAGACTACAGTGTCATGCTCCGCAACCGCGAAGGCGGACGCGAAATCATCAAAACTGACGAAGCTGATGTAGCCCTTAGTTCATTAGGAGCCCAGTTCAGCGACCTTAACCCCCGCGAAGTACAGCGCCTTCAGCGCGCCAACATCGGCGGCGGCGTAAAAGTAACCGCGATGGAAGCTGGCAAACTCGCCCGCGTAGGGGTAGAAGAAGGTTTTGTGATTACGAAAGTAAACGACAAGGCGGTTCGTTCGGTCAAAGAACTAAAGGCAGCTTTATCCGAGAAAAAAGGAGCTCGCGTTCAGATGGAAGGTCTTTATTTAGATTATCCTGAAGACGTCTATTCTTTCGGATTTAATTTGTAAGACTTATCAACCAACATCGGCGAGGTTTTAAACGGGGATGCCCAATCCTCGCCGACGTTAGGAAAAAAAACAAAGGGTTAGGCCATCGCTGGTCTAACCCTTTGTTTTTACGCAAGTGTTTGTTAGTATTGTAAAGTATCCAACCATTCTTTACATGACAACCGCAATTATAATCACAGTTTGTGTTCTGATTCTTCTTGCTTATGTTTTTGACATCACCTCTTCTAAAACCAAAGTCCCTTCCGTTATTCTTTTGCTGCTGATGGGGTGGCTCGTGAAGCAAGTAGCGCTTACTACGGGCTTGTCGCTTCCCAATCTTAGCCCTATTTTACCCATTTTAGGAACAATTGGACTGATTCTCATTGTACTAGAAGGCTCATTAGAGTTGGAGTTAAATACCACGAAATTTCCGCTCATCAAAAAATCCTTTGCCGTAGCATTGTTGCCCATGCTTCTGTTGGCTTTTGGGGCGGCGGCGGCTTTCCATTTTTGGGGCGGAATCAATTTTAAAGACAGCCTCACCAACGCCATTCCGCTCTGCGTAATCAGCAGCGCTATTGCCATTCCGAGCGTCAAGAATTTGATGAATCATCAGAAAGAATTTATTATTTACGAAAGTAGCCTTTCGGACATTTTAGGGGTGATATTTTTCAACTTTGTAGTCTTTAATGATAGTTTTGGCGTGGCTTCTATTTGGCATTTCTTTGCGCAATTAATGACCATCATTATTGTTTCGTTTCTGGCCACGGGTGGTTTATCCTATCTTTTGAGCAAAATCGACCACCACATCAAGTTTGCCCCCATCATTCTTTTGGTGATTTTGATTTATAATATTTCCAAAATCTATCATCTACCTTCGCTCGTTTTCATCCTGATTTTTGGGTTATTCTTAGGAAATCTTGACGAAATAAAACGCTTTAAGTGGATTCAGCGCCTGAAACCAGACCTACTCGACCGAGAAGTGAAGAAATTTAAAGAAATCACAATTGAGGCTACGTTTGTAATTAGAGTGCTGTTTTTCCTGCTTTTTGGCTACCTGATGGAAACCGCCGAAATTATGAACCTCAGTACACTTGGATGGGCCGTAGGGATTGTGATAAATATCTTTTGTCTGCGGGCTATTCTGCTCAAATTCTACAAAATAGAGCTTTCACCGTTACTTTTTGTCGCTCCGCGTGGATTGATTACGATTTTATTATTTTTGAGCATTCCTGCTTCGCAAACCATCTCATTGGTCAATAAATCGCTCATTATCCAAATCATCATTTTATCAGCGTTGGTAATGATGGTGGGGTTGATGATGGAAAATAAAAAAGAAAGTGCGTAGTCGTCTGACGGTTTTAGGTTAGTAGCACCCAAGCACCTTCTTTCAAGCTGCGAATAGCCGCAAAGCTGGCTTGAGTAGTGTTGATAATTTCATCCAACGGAATCAGCGGCGCACCTCCTGTTTGAATACGTTTTATCAGTTCCTGAAATTGTGTTTTATGTCCTTTGTCTTGGCTTGTTTTGAGCTTAGAAAATCCTTTGAACCCATAGCCTTCCAGCGTTCGGAAGTTATCCAATATCAGCGTTCGCTCCTGCGAATATACTTCTACCCGCTCTTTGGAATAAGATTTGTGGCCGTTGGAAAAATAATTAATGACGCCCGTTGAGCCATTTTCATAGCGCAACAAAATGTTCGCATTATCGGTTGTTTCGGTAGCATGTGGCCCCATGGCATTCATGCATACCGCCGTCACGCGGCTGCCCGTCAGGTACGTAATCAAATCAATAAAATGACAAGCTTCACCCAAGATACGTCCACCGCCCACGGCGCGATCGTGTACCCACGAGTTGGCGGGAATAAACCCAGCATTCATGGTAGCAATCACGTTCATGGGTGCATCTCCCAGCAACGACTTCATTTTCAGCGCATGGGGAGAAAAACGACGATTAAAGCCAACCGTAACACTTAAACTTTCGGCAAGTTGAAAGCTTTCCAAGAGTTGACTCATTTCTTCTTCAAAAATCGCCAAAGGTTTTTCCACAAACACATGCTTCCCCGCCTTCAGTGCCTCCATCGTCAGGCGGGCATGTTGATTGTGGCGTGTGGTAATCATCACCAAATCGACGTCGTTATCATTTAAAATTTCATGATAATCCGTTGTGCTGTGGGCAATGCCGTGTTTTTGGGCCAACGCCGTTCCCGACAGTCCATTGGCACTGGCAATGTATTTAATATTTGCATCACTTGCTCCGCTTTTTAAGGCAGGAAGCAAAGTCATTTTGGTAAAATTTCCTGCACCAATAATACCGACTACTCCTTTTCGACCCGCAAAAGAAATATCATGGTGGCGGACAGTACGCTCGGCTGAAGGTTTTTCGGGATAAACCAACAGAGAGGCAATCGCCCCACCTTTACCCATATCACCGTAAATTTTTTGATATTCTTCCAGCGGAATCTGTTCCGTAATAAAAGGTTTTACATCGAGTAATCCCGATTCCATCAACTGAAGAATGGTTTGAAAATTGCGGTTTTCGGTCCAACGAACAAACGGCAATGGATAATCGACGCCTTTTTGCTCATAGTCGTCGTCGTAACGGCCCGGGCCATACGAGCACGACACCTGAAATGAAAGTTCTTTTTCGTAAAACTCCGCCCGGCTCAAATTAAGTCCAATGACTCCTACCAAGATAATACGGCCGCGCTTGCGTGACATGCGGGCGGCTTGTGAAATAATCTCATCCGTTTTGGCCGAAGCCGTAATCACCACACCATCCGCGCCAACGCCGTTGGTCAGGCTTTCTACCCACTTGACGGGATCGGTGCCTGCGGCAGGATTGGCGGCTAAGATGCCTTTTTCGCTCGCAATGCGGAGTTTAGTCTCGTCAAAATCAAACCCAATGACCCGACAGCCGTTCAAACGAAGCAGTTCGGCTGTCAATAGCCCAATCAGCCCCAAGCCAATTACCACGACGGTTTCTCCCAAGGTTGGATTCAATAACCGAACCCCTTGTAAACCGATAGAACCGATAACTGTAAATGCCGCTTCATCGTCAGATATATTATCGGGAATTTTAGCCACCAGATTACGGGGCACACAAACGATTTCGGCGTGGGGGCCATTGGAGGCCACACGGTCGCCGATGCGAATATCCGTCACGCCTTCTCCCACCGCAATCACCTGACCTACATTGCAATACCCCAAAGGAAGCGGCTGCCCAAGCTTGTTAAAAACAGCCTCCAAGGTCGGCATCAGGCCGTCAGACTTGATTTTATCCAGCACCATTTTCACCCTTTCAGGCTGTTGACGGGCCTTTTCGATGAGGTTGGCTTTGCCAAATTCAACGAGCATTCGTTCGGTTCCCAAAGAAACTAAACTTCGACGCGTTTGAATCAGCACTGCCCCTCGTTTCACCTGCGGTGCAGGCACTTCTTCCAGTATTGTTTGACCGTTTTGAAGGTTTTGGATGAGTTGCTTCATGGGGCAAAAATACAAAAGCTTACCTATAGTCAGCCATTTGATTTTTTAACGGCAAGTAGCTTCAAAAGCAACCACTATTAATCTCATTAATCTAACCATGATAGTAGTTAGTTACAAAAACCGCCGTACCAACCAAATAATCAAATTGAGCACCACACTCAACACAATACAGGTGACGATGGGAAAGTAAAAACCAAACTTTTCACGCTTAATACGTATATCCCCGGGGAGTTGGCCGAGCCAATGCAGCTTATCCGAAAAAAAATAGATAATTACCCCAACCACCACAATCAGGAGACCAATGCCAATGAGATATTTGCCAAATGCAGGATTCATAGGCCCAAATTTACGAAGGATTTGAATTTCTAACCAAAATCCATCATTTTCGCCCATTCAAAACTCAACCCTAAAAACCCCTATGAAGTCTTCCGTCCGGATACAATTGATGTTAATGATGTTCCTCCAATTTTTTACGTGGGGATCTTGGTACGGCCAAATGAGTGTCTATCTCGGCAAACAACTCAACGCCACTGGCGACCAAATCGGGAATGCGTACCTCGCTTTCTCCATCGCCATGATTATTTCTCCCTTTATCGGAGCCGTGGCCGACCGTTATTTTGCCGCCCAAAAAGTGTTAGGAGCGCTCAACATGTTAGGTGCTGGATTGCTTTTTGTGCTGTCGCAAATCAACGATGCTGGCACTTTTTTCTGGGTTATTTTAGCGTATTGCTTGTGTTTTGCACCGTGTATTGCCCTCACTACGTCGATTTCCATGCGACACATTGCCTCTCCCGAAAAAGACTTTCCTACCATTCGTGTTATGGGAACCATTGCTTGGATTGCCGTCACCAATTTAGTGGGTTTTTTAAACGTTGGCGACCAAGTAACTATCTTTCAAATTTCGATTGTCACATCTATTATCTTAGGTTTACTTGCCTTCACCTTGCCTAATACGCCACCGCGCGCCACGGGTCCAGTGAACATAGGTCAAATCATCGGAGCCGATGCCTTCTCGTTGTTCAAAGACCGTTCATTCGTCATATTCTTTATTGCTTCGGTTGCTATTTGCATTCCATTGTCATTCTATTACGCATTTGCCAATCCGTCGTTACGCGCTTCAGGAATGGAATTCGTGGAAAACAAAATGTCACTGGGCCAAGTCTCTGAAGTAGTTTTTATGCTATTGATTCCATTGGCATTCAGCAGGCTAGGCGTTAAATGGATGTTGGCGGTTGGATTAATTTCGTGGATTGTTCGCTTCCTTTTCTTCGGTTATGGTGATGCTGATACCAGTGAATGGATGCTGTACGCCGCCATCTTATTACACGGCGTTTGCTTTGACTTTTTCTTTGTCACTGGACAAATATACACTGATACCAAAGCGGGCGACCGCATCAAATCGCAGGCGCAGGGCCTTATTACCTTGGCTACCTATGGCCTCGGCATGGGCATTGGCTCATGGATTGGTGGTAAAGTAGTAGCCGCCAATACCAACGCCGAAAACATCACCAACTGGCTGAGTGTATGGATGGTGCCTGCTGGCATTGCTGCGGGGGTATTGGTTCTCTTTTTGATATTCTTCAGCGAAAAATCGACCAAGCCTGCCACCGCTTAAATAAAAATTTCACCCTTATAAAACACTCCCCTCTCCTACTTCAGGAGAGGGGGGGAGGGCAGCCCATTGATTCGGGGAGGCTCCAGTTCTTCATGCAAATTCTATCTTACAACGTCAACGGCATACGCGCCGCTATGCGCAACGGACTTGTTGAATGGCTTTCGACCAAGTCGTTTGATGTGCTCTGCTTTCAGGAGGTCAAAGCCACTCCCGACCAAGTCGATTTGTCAGGATTTGAGGCCTTGGGCTATCAGTTAATCGGCTGGAATGCCGCCCAAAAAAAAGGCTATAGCGGCGTGGCCATTTTTTCCAGAATTCCCGTAGACAATTGCGTAATTGGCTGCGGAATTGACCTTTATGACCACGAAGGCCGCGTAATTCGGGCCGACATCGGCGGCCTGACCCTCATAAACGCCTATTTTCCGTCAGGAACCAGCGGTGATGAACGTCAAGGCATAAAGATGCAGTTTCTCGGTGATTTTCATCAGTGGATAAACACCCTCAAGCAAACCCGCCCTCAACTGATTGTGGTAGGAGATTATAACATTGCCCATCAAGAAATTGACATCCATGACCCCGTCCGACTAAAAAACACGACGGGCTTCCTCCCCGAAGAACGCGCATGGATGACCCAATGGTTTGAAAGTGGTTTTACCGATGCATTTCGATACACAAATCCTGATTTGGTGGAATACAGTTGGTGGAGCTATCGGGCAGGTGCTCGGGTCAATAACAAAGGCTGGCGCATAGATTACCTCTCCGTCACCGACAACCTACGCCCGCATCTGCTTAGCTGCCGCCAGCTGCCAGATGCGGTCCACTCCGACCATTGCCCCGTTTGGCTCGAAATAAACAATGATTTTTGAAGGGCTCTGCCTTTAAACCCCCCTCTCCAAGTAAAGGATTTAGGAGGGGTTTTTATAAATTTTGGTAAAACGACTAAATTCTTCCAATTTTGCTTCATTAATCTCGTTTTTTATAATAGATTGAATCTCAATTTCGAACCTCAATCACACCAGTCAACGAGATTAATTTGAAACCAATGAAACACACGCCCTTTATTTGGGTACTCTTATTTTTGGGTCAGCTCGCAATGGCCCAAAAGAATAAGCCTGTCAGCGAAACCGACGCCCAAAAATCACAACGATTTGAGTTAGAATCTTTGCTGGCCGAAGGCATGAAATATGCGGCCATGGAAGAATACATCAGGGCCGACAGCGTGTTTCGAACCGCGTTGAAAGTGGATGCCTCTGTTCCAGCGTTGAACTACGAGCTAGCGCGCACCCTACTCAAACGCGAACGTTTGGACGAAGCGGCTATTTTTTCACAAAAAGCGGCCCAACTTGCTCCCGACAATAAATTTTACGCCATCCAACTAGCTGAAATTTATACCCAACAACGCAAATACCCTAAAGCCGCCGAAATCTACCGCAACATTATCCGTCAAAGCTCCGACAACGCCGAATACGGCCTTGAATTAGCCGCCGTTTATATTCTGGATGAAAAATACGAAGAAGCCCTCAAATCTTACGACGACGTAGAACGGGCTTTGGGCGTGGACGAAGATTTGGTACATCAAAAACAACGCATTTACCTCAAACTCGATAAGCCCAAAAAAGCCGTCGAAGAAGCCCAAAAACTTATCAACGCCGAGCCGAACGAAGCCCAATATGTGGTAGAACTGGCACAGCTGTTGATGATGGACAAACGTCCTCAAGACGCCAAAGAACAGCTCGAAAAAGCGTTAAAAATCAACCCTGACGAAGCAAATGCTCGCATGATGTTGGCTGAAATCTATCGTCAAAACGGAGACAGCAAAGCCGCTGAGCAGCAAATCGGGCAGATGTTTAATAATCCCAATGCCGACATTGACACCAAAATGCAGGCGCTGGTCGGGCTCCTCCGCGAAGCAAAAGACGAGGCAACTCGCCAAGATGTGCTCAACCGAGCCGCCGAAATCGTGAAAGCTCACCCCAAAGACATGCGGGCCTATGTTGTCTACGCTGATTTATTGGCCAAAGCCGACCGCAAATCTGAAGCCCGCGATGCGTATGTCAAAGCCTCTCGCATCAATAGTTCGATGTACGAAGTTTGGGGTGCGATTTTACAATTAGATGGTGACCTCAACCAAATTGATAGCTTGTTGGCCCATTCAGAACAGGCGCTGGAAACCTTTCCCAACCAAGGGTTATTCTGGTATTCCAACGGCTCGGCTAATTTGGTCAAACGCAATTATCAAAAAGCTGTAGATGCCCTCGAAGAAGCCCAAAAATTAACTTCTGAAAACAAAGAACTGCAAGGCGTGATTTATGCGCAGCTTGGCGACGCATACAATGGCTTGGGCGAGCACGAAAAATCGGACGAAGCCTACGAAGAAGCCCTCAAAATAGAACCCAAAAACGACCACGTTCAAAATAATTATAGTTATTTTCTGTCATTACGGAAAGCCAAACTGGAGCGAGCCAAAGAAATGGCCGCGCAGGTAGTAAGCCGAAACCCCGACAACGCCACGTATTTGGATACCTATGCTTGGGTGCTCTACGTCATGAAAGACTACAAAGGAGCGCGGGTAAATTTGGAAAAAGCCATTGCTTCGGGCAAAGGGGTAAGTGGAACGATTATTGAACACTATGGCGACGTTCTTTACCAATTGGGGGAACGTGAAAAAGCAGTAGAACAGTGGAAAAAAGCCAAAACAATGGGAGAAAACACCTCCCAAATCGACAAAAAAATTGCAACAGGTCAATTGATTGAATAAAAACAATCCGTACCTGTTTTTTTCTATAAAATATGAAACTTAAAGTACCATTAGTTAATGTAGTTATTGTTGAGGTACGCCGCGTCTCTTCGGGTCGTTTACGCACTGAAAAATGTCTCTCTGGCCCAAACACGCATTGGAATTCTCTCCTAACATTCAGTACCATTATCTTGGTTTTACTTTTCTCGGCCTGTCATCGGCCACGGCAGAAAAACAAAACTGAAACATCAGCCGACACTTTAGCGGCCGTTCTCAAAGACACCGTTGCGGTGTTGGAAAAAGATACGACAGCAGTGGCGGTAGTTCCGCCCGTTATAGAGCCAGAAGAAACCAAGGTAAACGTTGAAATGGTTGATTTTAAGTACTTATCGGCCAAATCAAAAGTGTCGTTCAAAAGTAAAGACCAAGATATAGACAACGCCAATATCAACATTAGAATGCTTAAAGACAGCGTGTTGTGGCTTTCGATTGTCGCTGGACCCATTGAAGTAGTTCGAGGGCTCATCACGCGCGATTCAATTTTAATTGTAGATCGCTACCACAAAGAATATTACCAGTACGATTTTAATACACTCAGCCAAAAATTTAATTTCCAACTGAGTTTTGATTTGATTCAGTCTATTTTAGTCGGAAATATGCCGATTCCTAAGAAAGAAAATCAGCGGTTTAAGAAGGAAAAGGACTATTTTATGCTTCGCCAACAGGAAGGAAAAATTATGTTGGAAAGCTACATTGGAGAGCAAAATCGTCGTTTGAAAAAATTGCTAGTTACCGAACAGCCCACCAAAAACTCCCTAACCCTCGACTACGACGATTTTACGCAACTCAACAATTATCTGTTCCCTTACACCAGTTTGATTCAGTTGGATTATCAATCTGAAAAAGATAAGCTACAGTATCAGACCGTGTTTCGGATAAAGCATCAAAAAGTGGAATTGAGTGAAAAAACGCTTAGTTTTCCGTTCAGTGTTCCACCCAAATATGAGCGAAAATAGGGAATTAGATGATTTTAAAACGTATTGCTGCTGTGTTGAATAAGCTATTTATGAGTAAAAAAAGGTTTGATTGTTATGCTGAAAATACTTCTGCGCGCAAAAGTGATGTACGAAGTTTTCAGCACAATACTTCGTTGGCGTTTAAATTACCCGTACTGATTGGATTGGTGCTATTCATCTGCTGTTTTTCAGCAATGGCCCAAAAAAGCCGTCAACAGCTTGAAAAAGAGAAACGAGAAAACATGGAGCGTTTGCAAGAATTGCAGGGAATCTTAAAGCAAACAACCGAGCAAAAGCGCTCTAGTTTAGGGCAACTTAAGGCAATCAAACAGCAAATCAATGCCCAAAACCGTAAAATAGACCTCATCAACGATGATTTAAAGTTGATGGATTCTGAACTTACCGAACTGCAACAAGCCAAAGTAGCCCTAGACAAAGACCTCGACAAATTGCGTGATGAGTATGCTCGGATGATTTATAACGCCTCAAAACGCAACAATAGCCTTAGCGAATTGAGTTTTCTGTTTTCGGCGCCTACCTTCAATCAATTTTTGGTTCGCTACAAATACTTGAAGCAATACACCGACGAGCGGGAGAAGCAAGTTACCCAAATGAAAAAAGTGCAATCACTCATGATTGCTAAGTCAAACAGCATCAGCAACAAGAAAAAAGACCAGGAAAATGCCCTTAAAACGCGGATTGCCGAAAGTAAAAATCTGGAACAACTGAAAGGCGAAAAAGACAAAGTGGTCCAAGAATTGAGTGGTCGGGAAGCAGAAATTAAGGGCGAAGTAGCCGAAGTACGAAAAGCCAACAAACAATTGGAGAATGCCTTGACGCGCATTATTCAGCGCGAAATCGAAGAACGACGTGAACGCGCCCGCGCTGCCGCCCGCGAAAAAGCCGCTCGGGAGCGAGCCGAGCGCGAAGCCTCCGCCAAAGCGGCAGCCGAAAGAGCCAAAGAGAAAGACAATAACGAAGAAATTACCAAAGCTGAACCGCCCCCCGCGAAGCCCGAAGTTAAAAAAGAAACCATCAACGAAGAAGGAATGAACGAAGAAGAGGTCACGTTAGCGTCTTCTTTTGCCGCCAACCGTGGTCGTTTACCTTGGCCCGTTCCTGGATTTATTTCCGATGGTTTTGGAACAAAAGAGGTCCTCAAAAATGTCTATCAAGAAAACCAAGGAGTAGATATTCAGACCAATGCTGGCACATCAGTGCGTACTGTATACGACGGCGTAGTGATGGACGTAACCAACATGGGCGTAATGCGCAATGTGGTATTTGTACAACACGGGGATTTTTACACCGTATACGCCAAACTGAAGAATGTCAATGTTCGTCCTGGACAAAAGCTAAAAGCACGCGAGTCAATCGGCGTGGTAGCAACCGACGGGGACGGGGTTTCGGAAGTGAATTTCCAGATTTGGAAAAATACCAGCAAACTCAATCCCGAAACGTGGCTTCGTCCGAGGTAAAAAAACTGGAAAGTATTATTTGTACACCAAATACAAATAAGAGGTAACCAACAACTTATACATCAAAATGTCAACTCAACTTTCCTCCCTCGAAGTAAAGCGTGTTACCACGCACATCATACAGGAAATGAAAAACCGGGGCGAAAAAATATCCGCCCTTACCTCCTACGATTTTTCCATGGCGCGCATTGTAGATGCCGCTGGAATTGACATTATTTTGGTAGGCGACTCGGCCTCCAATGTCATTGCAGGCCACGAAACCACGCTGCCCATCACCCTCGACCAAATGATTTATCACGCTCAGGGCGTTGTTAGGGCCGTGAAGCGAGCCTTTGTGGTGGTCGATTTGCCTTTCGGTTCGTATCAGGGAAATTCACGCGCAGCGCTTGATTCGGCCATTCGTATCATGAAAGAATCGGGCGCACACGCCGTAAAGCTCGAAGGAGGTCTTGAAATAAAAGAATCCATTATTCGGATTCTGAGCGCTGGCGTACCTGTGATGGGTCACTTGGGCCTAACCCCCCAGTCTATTTATAAATTTGGCACCTATACCGTTCGCGCCAAAGAAAATGCCGAGGCCGAGAAGCTGTTGCAAGACGCCAAAATGCTGGACGAAATCGGTTGTTTTGGGATGGTCTTGGAAAAAATCCCTTCGAGCCTGACCAAGCAGGTGTCCGAAAGTGTCAGCATTCCAACCATCGGTATTGGCGCAGGGCCTCATGCCGACGGGCAAATTCTGGTGATTCACGATATGCTGGGCATCACCAAAGAATTTAAACCACGCTTTTTAAGGCGCTATGCCGATTTACACAGCATCATGACGGATGCTGTCAGTAATTACGTCAAAGACGTCAAAGCCAACGATTTTCCGAACGAAAAAGAATCTTACTGAACCATCAGCACTGGTTCTCCGTTAAGATTTAATTGTTCGTAACGGATGTTCGTAACGAAGTTTGTGATGAACAATTCAGGGCAGACAAGCTGCCATTCACTATTAACTTTTGATTCCAATGGCCAAGCCATTTCACGTAGTATACGAAGATAATCACCTCATTATCGTCAATAAACCCGCTGGTCTCCTCGTTCAAGGCGATTCTACAGGCGATGTTCCGCTGTTGGAACTGGTAAAAGATTACATCAAAGAAAAATACGAAAAACCCGGTGAAGTGTTTTTGGGAACGGTTCACCGCATAGACCGCCCCGTAAGCGGCTTAGTGGTTTTTGCCAGAACGTCGAAAGCCCTTGAACGCATGAACGAAATTTTCCGCAAACGCGACGTTCAGAAGACCTACTGGGCGGTGGTGCGCCGACGCCCTCCCAAAAAGCAGGACAAACTCGTAAGTTGGTTGGTCAAAGATGAAAATAAAAATGTAGTCTCGGCTTATGATTATCCCGCCGACAAGGCCCAAAAAGCAGAACTTACGTATCGTTTGTTGGGTGAAGTAAACAAACATTATTTACTGGAAGTAACCCCGCATACGGGCCGTCCGCACCAAATCAGGGTTCAATTGGCACAAATCGGCTGTCCAATTAGGGGAGATGTAAAATACGGCTCGCCTAAACCCAACCACGACGGCAGTATCAATCTGCACGCTCGTCGGTTGTTTTTTACGCATCCAGTCAAAAAAGAATCTATTTTATGTCGGGCATCATTACCAAACGATCCTTTCTGGGAAGAGTTTTTGGACTTAGACCCAGAAGAAATCGGGCCCGAACATTTGGCGTTTTTGCACGAATAATGTACCTGATTTACCCAAGCCTGATTCTCGGACACAGACTACCCATTAAATGACTTGGATTGATAAACTCAAAAACCGTTGGGGAGTAAAAAACAGTTGGCAAGTAGTGATTATACTACTTGTCTTTGCCTGTACGGGATTTACCGTAATGTACACGAAGCGATGGATGGTCCAATGGCTCTCCATTGAAAGCACATGGGCCGTGTGGGCGTTTAATATTCTAATTATCTTGCCCCTCTATCAAGTCATCCTGCTGTTTTACGGATGGCTCTTCGGGCAATTTCAGTTTTTTTTGAACTTCGAAAAAAAAATGTTCAGGCGCCTGATAAACATATTTTCTCGCAAGCGCTCATAGTTCTGAAGGCTCAACAGTTTTTTCTACCGTCGAAACGTCAGACCACATTTGTTGGGCCATCTGCTCTACCGTGTTAAACACTCCTTGAAGGGCTCCAAACACAATACATAAAGGCAGAATAATCGGAAGGAAAATTAGCCACTGAAAGGCCAAATACAGGTTAGGCTTCTTCATCTTAGTTAGTGTCATTAGTGTAGTACAACTGTTTGATTAAAAGTAGAATACCTCTCTTTTAAGCCTTTCCTCAAACAGCGTGCCAAAGTATTTAAATGGGGTAAATTTATTTTCGAAACAAAGATAAATAAAGATATCAATATCCCGATAAAGTAAAAATATATATCTTTTTAATCATATAAACGCATTTTTATTTTTAATTGTTGCAACATATATATTTTTTAACTAAAATCTACGCTACGTAAACGTTTTGAGCCCTTTTTTTTGTTGTATAATTTGAAAGATGTACCCCCAATATGCAAGATGTAATTCGCCTGTTGCCCGATGCCATTGCTAACCAGATTGCAGCGGGTGAAGTAGTACAACGCCCGGCTTCCGTTGTAAAGGAGTTACTGGAGAATTCCATTGATGCACAGGCCAAAAATATTCAGGTAATTATTCGTGACGCCGGCCGTACCCTTATTCAGATTATTGACGACGGCGGCGGTATGTCGGAAACCGACGCCCGCATGAGTTTTGAACGCCATGCAACGTCAAAGATTCGACATGCCGACGACCTTTTCAAAATTCGCACCATGGGTTTTCGTGGTGAGGCATTGGCTTCGATTGCGGCCGTTGCGCAAATTGAAATGCGTACCCGACGCCCTTCCGATGAAATTGGAATCTTGCTACGGATGGAAGGCTCGGAACTGAAATCTCAGGAATCGGTCGCGTGCCTTCCTGGAACCAATATTTTGGTCAAAAATCTTTTTTTTAACGTACCCGCCCGACGCAATTTCCTCAAAACCAATTCTGTCGAAATGCGTCATATTCTGGATGAATTTCAGCGAGTTGCGCTGGCCCATCCCGAAATAAGTTTTTCCTTGTATCACAACGACACCGAGGTTTATAATCTCTACGCAGGCAAATTGAGCCGCCGCATTGTGGATATGTTTGGAAAAAATTACCGTGAACAACTGATTCAGTGTCAGGAAGAAACACCTTACGTAACCGTGAGAGGATTTGTGGGGAAACCTGATTTTGCGCGCAAAACCCGAGGTGAGCAGTTTTTTTTCGTAAACGAGCGGTATGTTAAACATAGCTACCTGCACCATGCCGTGTTGGCGGCCTATGAATCCACCATTTCGGAAGGGAGTCATCCATTTTATGTGTTGATGCTGGACATCGACCCCTCACACATTGATATCAACATTCACCCCACAAAGACGGAAATAAAGTTTGATGATGAGCGCTCAGTGTATGCGCTATTGATGGCTGCCATTCGCAAAGCAATCAGTATCAATCACTTATCGCACTCGATTGATTTTGAATCAAACGTAAATTTCCTGAGCCCGATGTCGGGCACTCGGACCAATACCGCCCCCAAGCCACCGAGTTTTACCCGAGATGCTGCTTTGGCCCCACCCTTGCCCACTTCACGGCGTGAGGAAACCAATTTGTCTCATTGGGAAAAACTATTCGATGGCTTTCAGAAACCAGACCCCACTCCCGTACAAACCACATTGGAACTGGACGACAAAGAAGACTTTTTAGAGCCGCTTCCCACCACCCTCGGCAGCCGGGCCAATGCCCTAAATGCCGAAGATGAGGACATTAAAAATCGTCGTTTGGCGGTACAGATTCAAAACCGTTATGTAGTCTCGGCGGTTAAGTCAGGTATGATGCTCATCGACCAGCGGGCGGCTTACGAACGCGTACTGTATGACCGCTATTTAAAACAACTGGAAAACCAAAATGCCGCGTCACAGCAGCTTCTTTTTCCAGCTACGGTCAGGTTATCACCTGCCAACATTCCGATGATTCTTGAAATGCGGGAAGAAATCACGGCCTTAGGTTTTGATTTTGACGCCCTTGGGCCCGATACACTCGTGGTAAGAAGCCTTCCAGGTGACTTACCAAGCGATAACATACAGCAATTATTTGAAGAATTATGCGAACAATTGCATCAGAGTCATGACGAACTACGACTCAATCGCGCCGAAACAACAGCACGCACGTTGGCCCGACGCTTCGCCTCCCGTTATCTGGTGCGGCTTTCGTCGGATGAAATAGAAAAGTTAATCAACCAACTGTTTATTTCTTCCAACCCAAATTATACGCCAAGCGGCGAACCCATTTTTGTCATTTTATCGTTAGACAAAATAGCAAATCTGTTTAAGAATGGTTAAATGTTAGAATGTTAAGTCGTCAATTGCTCATTGTCCAAATTCAATTTAGCCTTAATCTCTTAACAGTTAGTCTTTAACCATCAATAGAATCGTTTCTAATTAATCTGTGCTTTTATGTTCAATATTACTCCGATTGTACGGAATTTATTAATTCTTAACGTCGTCATTTTTTTACTTCAAGACCTGAGTCCTTTTATTGTAAACTGGTTTGCGCTGCATCCTGTAATGGGCCCAGAATTTAGGCCGCATCAGTTTGTTACGTACATGTTTTTACACGGTGGTTTTGGGCATTTATTCAGCAACATGCTCGGACTTTTCTTTTTTGGTCCGCTCCTAGAACAGCACGTGCTGGGTACCAAACGTTTTGTTATCTTTTACTTTGTTACGGGGATTGGCGCGGGATTTTTGTATGCGGTCATCAATTACATCGAAATGTCGCAGCTCAGCCATGCCGTTGACCTATACACTCAATACCCTTCTCCCGACGCATTTTTGGATTTCGTGACCCGGTTTGCCCCCGACATAAAACAAGGAGCTTTGGGTTTTTTGAATGATTTTGAAGACCAACCTAAAAATTTATCGTATATCAACGAGAGTGTAGGGTTTGTAAAAGATTTGTATCAACAGCGACTTAATATACCCATGTTGGGAGCATCTGGGGCAATTTTTGGAATTATCGCCGCATTCGGGCTTATTTTCCCCAATATGGAAATGATGTTATTGTTCTTTCCTGTCCCCATTAAGGCCAAATATTTTGTTACTTTTTACGCTTTGTACGAATTATACGCGGGTGTGTATATCAGGGATTCGGGGGTGGCGCATTTTGCCCACATCGGAGGCATGATTTTTGCGTATATATTGCTGAAGGTATGGCGGGTAAAGCGAATGCACTGATTTGCGTTATTGTATATTTTTACCTAACTTTCGTTAAAAAAACAACAATAAAAAGCCTGAAAGCTTGTTTGAAATTACTAATAATTAACCAATAACCATTAACGACCAAAAGGCATGGGCAGCATTTTTGACGATGTTAAGGGGGAGTTTTCAAAGACCAACAATGCGGTTGTTAAACTCATACTTTTGAACCTGTTCGTCTTCGTGACGGTCATTGTTCTCTACATTATTTTCACTTTTGGTCAATCCCCCGTTTATTACGAATGGGTGATGGAACAGTTGCGCCTTCCTGCGGACTTTAATGCGTTTTTGCACCGCCCTTGGACTTTGCTCACCAACTTTTTTGTCCATCAAGGTCCTTTTCATATTTTCTTTAACATGCTCTCTCTGTATTGGTTTGGGCAGGTGTTGGAAGAATACCTCGGCAGCCGACGGCTCGTTGCCCTCTATCTGCTTGGGGGGCTTGGCGGCGGTTTGTTGTTTTTAGCATTGTACAACACTTTACCTTACTTTCAGGCCGAATTGGCCAATACAACGCTCGTTGGAGCTTCAGGGGCGATTTTTGCGGTCATTTTAGGAGCGGCTACGCTCTTGCCAGATCATACTTTTTTTGTCTTTTTGATTGGGCCCGTTCGTTTGAAATACATTGCAGCTTTGTGCATTATCATTTCAATGGCTCAGTTGGTAGGCCCTAATGCCGGTGGCAATGTAGCCCACATTGCAGGAGCAATGGTAGGATTTGGTTTTATAAAATCCCTTAAAAAAGGCCATGATTGGGGAATGCCTATTTATGCCATCAATGATTTTTTTCGGAAGTTGTTTACTGGAAGGCCCAACGTAACCATTCCGCAACGCGCCCGGGCTACGACCACCTCAGCGGCCCGCCACTTTACTTCGAGCAGTGAGAATTCGGCCATTTTGATTCCAAATCAAGACGAAATCGACGCTATTTTGGACAAAATTTCGAAGTCGGGCTATGAAAGTTTGACCCGGGAAGAGAAACAAAAACTCTACAAAGCAAGCCAACAGTGATGAGTCTGGTGAAGGGATGTTCAAACTTTTGATAAGTTGCCTTTCTTTTTCGTACTTTTGCCAAACACTTTTATCGGTACATCGGTTATAGTACTACGTTTGTTTCAAGCCGTTACACAATGCTCATCACTCCAGGTAAATTACTTTCGCAACTCCATACGCCCGAAGATCTGCGTAAGTTAGACTCATCCCTACTTCCTCAAGTATCGCAAGAACTCCGACAGTACATCATTGATTTGGTCTCTGTGTACGGTGGTCACTTTGGCTCAAGTCTGGGAGTTGTTGAGCTCACCGTTGCCCTACACTACGTTTTTAATACGCCCGAAGACCAGTTGGTATGGGATGTAGGCCACCAAGCCTACGGCCACAAAATCCTTACTGGACGACGGGACAATTTTTATACCAACCGCCTCTACGGCGGCATTTCGGGTTTCCCCAAACGCAAGGAAAGCCCTTATGATTCTTTTGGCGTAGGGCACTCCTCTACCTCTATTTCTGCCGCGCTGGGCATGGCCGTTGGCGCACGGCTTAGTGGTGCTCAAAACCAACAGTCCATCGCGATTATCGGCGACGGTGCCATGACGGGCGGAATGGCGTTTGAAGCGATGAACCACGCAGGTGCTCTCAACAACACCAACCTGCTCATCATTCTCAACGACAATTGTATGAGTATCGACCCCAACGTAGGGGCGCTCAAAGAATATTTGACCGACATTACCACTTCACATACTTACAACCGCGTAAAGGAGGAAGTTTGGAATCTGCTGGGTAAAATGAGTCAATTCGGCAAAAATGCCCGTGAGATTGTATCGCGTGTAGAAGATGGACTCAAGGCAACTTTGCTGCGCCAAAGTAACCTGTTTGAATCGCTTAATCTACGCTATTTTGGCCCCATTGACGGCCACGACGTCGATCATCTGGTACACGTTCTCAATGATTTAAAAAATATTCCTGGCCCCAAACTGCTCCACTGCGTTACGGTTAAAGGAAAAGGATTTGCTCCTGCCGAAAAAGACCAAACGAAATGGCACTCTCCGGGGAAATTTGACAAGATTACGGGCGAAATCTTTAAGAAAGTATACGACCAACCACAACCACCCAAATACCAAGATGTGTTTGGCAATACGCTGGTTGAATTGGCCGAACAAAATGAGAAAATTGTGGGTGTAACGCCAGCTATGCCTTCTGGCTCATCGCTCAATATCATGATGAAAGCCATGCCCGACCGGGCTTTCGACGTGGGCATTGCCGAACAACACGCCGTAACTTTCTCGGCAGGGATGGCCACTCAAGGCTCGGTGGTGTATTGTAACATCTATAGCACTTTCATGCAACGGGCTTACGACCAAGTCGTTCATGATGTGTGTATTCAGGAATTGCCCGTTATTTTCTGTCTAGACCGGGCAGGATTTGCAGGGGCCGACGGCCCCACCCACCACGGTGCTTACGACATTGCGTACATGCGTTGTATTCCTAACATGGTGATTTCAGCTCCTATGAACGAACAGGAGTTGCGAAATCTGATGTACACAGCCCAATTGACCGAAACACAGGAGTCGAAAAAAGCATTTACTATTCGCTACCCACGAGGCGAGGGCGTTATGCCCCAATGGAAAACGCCATTTGAGAAGATTGAAATCGGCAAAGGACGCAAAGTACGAGCTGGTGAAGACGTAGCCATTCTGACCATTGGACACATCGGTAACTATGCCGTTAAGTCATGTGATATACTAGAACTAGAAGGTATCAGCGCCGCCCACTACGATTTACGTTTTGTAAAACCTTTAGATAAAGCCCTGTTACACGAAGTTTTTCAACAATTCGATAAAGTCATCACGGTAGAAGACGGCTGTCTGCCAGGAGGAATGGGCAGCGCTGTGCTCGAATTTATGGCCGAAAACGGGTACCATGCCCAAGTAAAACGTCTTGGTATTCCAGACCGTATTGTAGAACACGGCGAACAACTTGAACTACACCGTGAATGTGGTTTCGACCCCGAGGGTATTGCTCGTACAGCCCGTGAAATGATGACGGCCCCCGCAATTGCTTTGTAAAATTCCTTTATATTATTTCTACAGGAGGCTCGGTGGTTCACCGAGCCTCCTTTGCGTTTAAAATCACCCAAACGTCTCCTGATTCGCCAAGTTCAGGGCAGTTTTTCATCCTGACACACGCTTCTTTTTCTTTTTTTTCCTAATTTGTGGCAGAATCATAAAGCGCAGGAAGCAGGCCTCCAATCTTTATGGTTATTCTTTTTAAAATACCACTCTCTAAATTCTTGTAAAATTTCAACCTAACGTATCTATAACCCAACACTTCATGAAACTAAACATTACTACCAAAATCATCATTGGCTTCGTATTGGGCGTAATTATCGGTCAAATCCTGCATAGCACCATGAGCGCCGAAGATGCCACTCAGATTGCCAATAAATTTCAAATCCTCAGTAAAATTTTCCTCAAATTAATTAAAATGATTGTCGGCCCGCTGGTGTTTTGCACTTTGGTGGTAGGGGTTGCCAAACTTGGTGATTTTAGCGTAGTAGGACGGATTGGGATTAAAACGTTGCTTTATTTTTATTTTGCCACAATTCTCTCGCTGATTGTGGGCTTGGTTGTGGTCAACGTAACCCGTCCCGGAGAAGTACAGCAGTGGCCACGTCCTGCCGCAGGAACGGAAGTGGGCGTATCGGGCAAAGCCATGAAAACTGTCGAAGATTTTATCCTTCACATATTCCCCGACAGCTTTTTTAAAGCGTTGGCCGAAAATGAAATCCTGCAAATCGTGGTATTTTCACTGTTTTTCGGAATAGCCCTAGGAGCAGTGGGCGAGCATGGCAAAAAACTAATCAAAGTGATTGACAGCTTGGCCGAAGTAGTATTTAAAATAGTTGGGTATGTGATGCAACTTGCACCATTCGCCGTTTTGGGTGCTATGACGGGCGTGGTAGCGTTGAAAGGGCTGGGCATTCTTATCTCCTATGCGTATTTGATTATTTGCTTCTTCGGGGGTCTTATCTTCTTCGTCTTCGGTGTTTTGTGGGTAATTTGTCTGGTGATGCGGATTCCGTATCTCAAATTGTTGGCGCACGTCAAAGATTCGATGATTCTGACGTTCAGTACGGCTAGTTCGGAAGCTTCTTTGCCGCAGCAAATCACGGCTTTGGAGAAATTCGGTTGCAGCAAGCGTATCATCGGATTTGTGTTGCCGCTCGGTTATTCATTCAATTTGGACGGCTCGATGATGTACATGACCTTCGCGACGGGCTTTATTGCGCAGGCCTACGGTATACCACTCACGATTGAACAACAGATTGCGATGTTGCTTACGCTGATGATTACCTCAAAGGGAATCGCTGGGGTACCAAGGGCATCGTTGGTGGTGATTGCAGGTACGCTAGCTCAGTTTGACTTGCCCGTTGAAGGACTTGCCTTGCTAATCGGCGTAGATCCGTTTTTGGATATGGGACGTTCAGCCACTTCTGTGGCGGGCAATGCCGTAGCTACCGCAGTTATCTCCAAGTTAGAAGGAGAATACATCGAGAGTTAAGACCAATTTTACGTAATTTATTTTTACAAAAATTAACCCGTAACTCCTTGACTGTTTGGCTGAAAAGAAGTAGGTTCGGTAAAAAATTCCTGAACCACTTTTTTTACTCTAAACCTTCCTAATACAATGCAAAAAGCCGATGCCATCCAACGTTTTGTAGCTGCCTTTATTGACGGTATTGTGGGTTATCTTCCCGCCTGGATTTTAGCCTTTATTTCTTTTAAACTCATTTTTGTGGGGTATCTTATTGCCATTGCTTATGTACTCACCAAAGACGCCATTCCCGCCACGAACGGTTTTTTCGGAGGGCAAAGCATCGGTAAAAAATTAATGAAAATCAAAGTCATTAAGGAAGATACTGGCGCGGGCATTGAGGGAGATTGGGGCGCGGCCATCGTGCGCCAAGTTTCATTGATGATTCCTATTTTTGGTTTTGTGGATGCACTGATGGTATTTAGCGATGACAAAAAGCGTTTTGGTGATAAATGGGCTAACACCATCGTGGTAAAACAATAGTCAGAATCATAAATCTATTCTAAAAAAAGCGTTTGCGAACTCCTTCGCAAACGCTTTTTTTATTCGGTTTGATTTAAATTCAATAATTCATCTAAACTTTTCTCCCGCTCGTTCAGAAATAACGGTTTGTGAAAAAAATGCAGTTTTTGAAGCAGATACAACAACTGCAGCTTCTCGATTTCATTTAGATTACCAGAAATGATCAAGCTTGCCTTTCGCATCTCATCAAACGTTCCGAACAAAACACCTTTCCCCTTCTCTGTAATCAACAAACGCTTGCTTCGACGGTCGTTGGGGTCGTCGGTTTGTTCAATCAATTTGTTATTCAACAAACGCTTTATCACCTCCATCCCAGTTGTTTTTTCGTGGATGTTCAACTCGATAATTTCCGTTTTTGAACACCCGCCTCTTTGCCAGATACCCGCCAAGTAGCCGAAATCATCCAGCGTAATGAGCGCCGAATCTTCAAGGGCTTTTTTAATGTACCCTTTCGCATAACGGTACAGAAAGGCAATCAATTGCGAAAGCAATGCTTCCACCGTTTCACTGTTTTCAAAGTCCACCGCAGCATCGGTCGATTTTGAAAAAACCTGCTGATTCAAATACGCCACAAATCCTTCCAGGTCCTTTCGTTGAGAGGAAGAACGCTGGGCTTCATAATTTGCCAGATGACCAATTAACTGTTGCAGGAGTTCGTAATTCATTTTTTAAACTGAAAACATTCTAATATAGAAAAATTAATTTGTTTTCGTACAAACAATTTCAAATTTGGAATGTTATTGTATTGTATTAAACATGGATAGAACAAAATCAAACCTAAAATGTTTGTCTCAATACTTATTTAGCCACAAACCATCTTGCAATACATATACAATCTAGAACAATGAATTCAACGTCAACATTCAAAAAAAAACTAAATTACAGCGCTTTAGCTACCTTCTTCATCGTAGCCTATTTAAGCTTTGCTTCCGCGTTTGCCCAAAACACTGGTACTATACTCGGCAGCGTCACAGATAAACGCACGCAGGAAGTACTAATTGGTGTGACGGTTCAGGTGGAAGGCACCAACCAAGGCACCACTACAGATACCGAAGGCAAGTTTAAACTCAGTTTGCCAGTAGGAAGTTACAACCTCAAAGCCACTTTTGTCGGTTACAAAGCCACCAGTAAGTTCAACGTTGTGCTTACCTCAGGCAACGCCCAACAAATCAACTTTGAACTGGAAGAAGATGCCGTACAGCTGGCCGAAACCAAAATTGTTTTTAACCGTTCCATCTCGGTCGCCTCCGTCGAAACACCCAACTCCATCCAAAAATTAACGACCGAAGAAATCAAAAACAACCCCGGTGGCAACTTCGACATCTCGCGGGTGATTCAAGTATTACCCGGCGTTGGTGGGACGGCTGGGTCGGTCGGCGGCTTTCGCAATGATTTGATTATCAGGGGAGGTGGGCCTAATGAAAACGTATTTTATTTGGACGGGGTCGAGATACCCGTCATCAATCACTTTGCTACTCAGGGAAGTTCAGGTGGCCCAACGGGCATTTTGAACGTATCTTTTATTGAAGATGCCACCCTGAGTTCGAGCAGTTTTAACGCCCGTTACGACAACGCCCTTTCGTCGGTGCTTCAATTCCGTCAGCGCGAAGGTAATCCAGAGCGTGTGCAGGGTAACATCCGCGTCAGCTCCACCGAAGTAGCCGGAACGCTAGAAGGACCGATTTCTTCAAAGACCACTTTTTTGGCATCGGTTCGCCGCTCGTATTTGCAGTTTTTATTCAAGGCCATTGACTTGCCCATTCGACCCAATTATTGGGATTTCCAGTACAAAGTCACCCATAAAATCAATAAAAAAACGACGCTAACGGCCATCGGCGTGGGTGCCATCGACGAGTTCACTTTTGCCGTACCGCAAGAAAGCAGCCCCGAAAAAGAATATATCCTACGCTCCAACCCCAACATCAATCAGTGGAATTATACGACAGGTTTTTCATTGAAACGGCTACTTGAAAACGGTTTTATGAATGTTTCACTGAGCAGGAATATGTTTAATAACCGTCTCGACCGCTTTGAAGACAATCGTCAGGGCGATGAACGATACCGCGCGCTGAAGAGCAATTCGCAGGAAATTGAGAATAAACTACGTATTGATGTCAATAAATTCATTGGAAAATGGGAGTACAGCTATGGCGCAGTGTTGCAATACGTCAAATACAACAATGATTTTTTTAACGTCTTACGCCGCGAAATCACCAACTCACAAGGGCAAATCATCCAACCCGGCATCACAGTGACGTTTAATACGGCCATTGATTTCTTCAAATACGGCGCGTTTGCGCAGGTGAATCGTAAACTGCTCAACGACCGCCTCAATCTTTCGGCGGGCCTACGCACCGACATGAATTCTTTCACGACCGACGGCAACAATCCGCTCGAAACGCTGAGCCCGCGCCTGTCGGCCAGTTATCAGGTGAGCGACAAATGGCGGTTGAACGCATCGGTAGGGCGTTATTTCAAAACCCCGATTTACACCGTTTTGGGCTACCGCCAAGATGGGAATTTCGTCAATAAATCCAACAAATACATTCGTTCTGACCACGTGGTAGCGGGTCTTGAATTCATTCCAACGCCTACTACGCGCATCACGCTCGAAGGTTTCTCGAAAATGTACGATAATTACCCCGTTTCGGTACGCGACGGCATTTCGTTGGCCAATCAGGGCGGCAATTTTGGCGCCATCGGCAACGAAGCTGTGACGAGTACTGGAAAAGGCCGAAGTAGGGGAATTGAATTTTTTGTGCAGCAAAAACTCACCAAAAACTTCTTCGGTGTGTTAAGTTATACTTATTTTCGGTCTGAATTTACAGGCAAAGACGGCAAATACGTAGCCTCGGCTTGGGATACTCGCAATCTGGTTTCGACGCAGTTAGGCTACAAATTTAAGCGGGGTTGGGAATTGGGACTAAAGTGGCTCTATCAAGGCGGTGCTCCCTACACGCCGTTTGACTTGGTAACTTCTCAAAGAACGTATCTCACCAGTGGTGTGGGCACCGAAGACTACACTCGCCTCAACAGCCAACGACTCAAAGCATTTAGCCGCGTGGACTTCCGGGTGGATAAAAAATGGAATTACAAAAAAATGTCGATTGACTTATTTTTTGATTTTCAAAATGCTTTGTTAACCGCAAATCCAGCCTTTCCACAATACACATTTGAGCGCACTTCCGACAATTCAGGCTTCAAAACCAGCGACGGTCAAGCCCTCAAACTCGACGGAAGTAACGCCATTCCGCTCATTTTAGCCAACGAAGACGCCAATTTCACGCCTGCGCTGGGCTTAGTGATTGAGTTTTAAAAACACTATTGTAAATAAAAATCGGCGTGTCGAATATAAAGATTCAACACGCCGATTTTTGCAAATACACTTTTACACCATTGCACCCACACGCTCCAATAGCTTCTTGGTGGCCTTGATGCCGTCGTATTCTGACGTCACGTTTCCTTCGTACTCAATACCAATGATTCCCTTGAATCCAGCATCTTTTACGATTTTAAGTAAACGGGCGTAGTCCATTTTCGCCTCATTTCCCTTTTCGTCAAAGTCGTTGGTTTTGGCGCTTACACCTTTGGCAAAAGCCATCAATTCTTTCACGCCTTTATAGCGGTCGTACTCTTCTGTACAACTACCGCCCCACTCACCACCACTACTGCGTTTGATGCAGAAATTGCCGAAATCGGGCAGTGTACCTACGTTTTTCATGTTGACCTGCTTCATGACATTCGAAAGCCATTGTCCATCGGATGAATAGCCACCGTGGTTTTCAACAATCACATTAATACCAACAGGTGCGGCAAATTCGCCTAATTTCCCGAGGCCATCTACCGCCGCTTTGGCTACTTCTTCGGCCGTACCACGTCCGAATGAATTGACCCGAATGGTTTTGCAACCAAGATATTTGGCACATTCAACCCATTTTTTGTGATTATCCACCGCTTTGTTACGTACTGTGGCATCGGTTTCGGCGAGGCCACCTTCTCCGTCAATCATAATGAGGTGGTTTTTGACGTCGTTGTCTTTGCAGCGCGTAAGCAGGTCATTGAGGTAGGCCGTATCTTTGGCTTTATCTTTAAACATCTGATTGACGTATTCCACAATACCAATTCCAAACTCCTTACGTGCCACCACGGGAAAGTCTAAATTGGTCAATTTTTTTTCGTTGAGAATAGCTTTGTGTAACGACCATTCGGCCAACGAAATCTGAAACCACAGTTTTTGCGGTTCAGAAGCAAACAGTTCGGGGGCAAACGCGGCCATACCCGCAGCAGCGCCTAAGTTTTTAATGAAAGTGCGGCGATTATTCATTTTTTAACGTGAAAATTTATGGTTTAACTCATTTAAAGCAATCTTTAATAGACCATTCAAGTCCTCATATTCAGCTCTTATTTGTTGCTGCGACTTAATGAATTCTTCGTAAAATTCATCTTTGTCAGCCTGATTTTAGGACGTTTTCGTCATCATCCATAAGCAATAATTGTTTAAAAAATACCCTTTCTACTTCTTGCCCACGTACCGTTCAAAAAACTCATAGATACGCAACATCCGGTCGATGCGCTGGCGCGGGTTACCCGTGCGACTCAGCTCGTGTGTTCCGCCGGGCATCCGCACATATTCGACTTCACGGCCCAGAATTTTCAGGGATTTATACATCATTTCGCTTTGAATTACGCCCGTCCGTAGGTCATTTTCACCGTGTTTGATGAGAAACGGGGTTTTTATTTTATCAACGAACGTATAAGGTGAATTCGCGTCCATTGACTGCTTGGCTTCGGTTTCCCACGGATAGCCGCCAAAATAGCCAGGCACCAAACGCCACGCGTTGCCCTCGCCCATAAACGTGGTCAGGTCGTACACACCGCGTTGGGCAAAAGCAGCCTTGAAACGATTATCATGTGCAATAATCCACGCCGTAAGATAACCCGCATACGAACCTCCCGTAATGACCTGACGCGAAGTATCAGCCCAGGTTTCTTTGGCCGCATCTGCGCAGGCACGCAACACATCGGCGGCGGGTCCAGTGCCCCAATCACGATAATTGGCTTTCATAAAATCGACGCCGTACCCGCCCGAACCGCGCGGATTGGCATATACTACCCCGTATCCCTGCGCACAAAAGAATTGATGTTCGTGCCACATTGACGCTTCGCCAGGGCCCCACATAGCAGTAGGACCGCCGTGCATATTGAGCAACAAGGGATATTTTTTTCCTGCCTCCACAAACGTCGGTTTCATAACCCAATACTCGATGGTCTGGCCTTTTTCATTTTTGAATGTCCGTTTTTCGGGCATACTCAAGGCTTTTTTGCTCACCCAGTCGTTATGTGTCGACAACTTCACGGCGTTTTTTGCCAATACATCGGCTTGATACAACTCAGATGGGTTGGCCACTTCAGTTTTGGCAAAAACGACTTTGTTAGGAAGAACATCAAAATCTGTCACACCGCTGTCAAAATCAGAAAGTTGCTCTACTTTATCAATGGTCGGAACTGCTCGAAACAGCGGTGCACCACCGTTGGAAGAGGCTGTAAAATACACGTATTCAACCTTACCTACTTCTTTCTTGTTTTTTGGAAACGTCAACGTAACCCATTTCAGATTACCCGGAGAACGATCAAAAGGATTAACGGAGTATTTCGCAGCCGTAGTTTTTAGATTTAAAAAGCCCAAATGTCCTTGGTCGAGTATGGCCGATTTAACAGGAGCCTGTGAGGTAATGAAAGCTAGCCATTGTCCATCTGGAGAGGGAGTTGGCTGTCCAAAATTACGGCCTTTTTCTACCAAAACCGTCCGCATCCCGCTACCATCGGCGTTCATGACACAAATGCGGCTTTCAGCGTCGCGGTCGGGATGAAGCAGACTATCGGCGCGGGTACTAAACCAAATCTGTTTGCTATCGCCCGACCAAGCGGCACCTGCGTACGAATAAAAACCTTTGGTAAGTGCAACAGGCTTGGCACCTTCTTTAACATCAATGACTAGCAAATGACTGAAGCTCAACTCCTGACCCGCCGAGGCTTCGCCTTGGAAGTTGAGTCGATTGATGACCTTGGCTTTTTTGTCTTCTACATCCTTTTCCAAATACGCCCTAATTTCTTCAATCGTCCCGTCGGGATTGGGTTTTGCAGTATTTTTTTTCAGGAACTCATTTTTGGCAAAACCTGCCTTTTCCAAACTCCACGCAGGGCCCGCTTTGGTCGGATTCAGGGTAGAATCAGCCATCAAGGCCGAAAACGCCGCGCTGGTAGAAAATAAGATTTGACGACCATCGGGCGAAAACTGCGGCCCCGAAGCACCGTGTCTGTAATCGGTCAACTGCCACGCTTCTCCACCATCCAACGGCATCACAAAAATCTGCGCTTTACCTTTGACGGCCCGTACAAAAGCTACGCTTTTTGCGTCAGGACTCCATACTGGATGGCTAGCGCTTTCGTTGCCCCGCGTAATAGCCCGTGGGGGTATTTTTCCGTCCAAATCCACTAGCCAAAGGTGGGTTCGGTATTCATAATCAAGCGCTTCTGACGCAGGCTCAAGCGATGTAACGGTATAAACAGCCCGCTTCCCGTCAGGCGAAACGGCAATTCCACCCACTTGCTTGATGCGCGTTAAATCGGAGGCAACGATTTTTTCTTTGGTTTGGGAAAAACCGTTGAAGGAATGATAAAAAAGAACTGTTGACAGAAAAACAATTCTCGATAGGTTAGTAAAAAACATCATCTTAAAGGGTTTGTTGATTTAAACCCTAAAGTAAGCACTTTCGCGGATTTGTCAATAAATAAGGGTTTTCGCATTACCTTTGTAATCGGTATCGTCGGTGAGGGCTCGGCGCCTGCCGTTCAAAACCTTGCCAACGTTCTTCGACGTCCTAATCAAAGTTAATTTTCCATGCGAAATGTAAAAGTAGGTTTGGTGCAAATGAGCTGCACCGCCGATGTTAATCATAATGTAGAGAAAGCCATCGCCAAAACCCGTGAAGCGGCGGCGCAAGGCGCACAAATTGTGTGTTTGCAGGAATTGTTTAAATCACTTTATTTCTGCGACGTGGAAGACCACGCCAATTTCAGCCTCGGAGAGGCAATTCCTGGCCCCACCACCGAGCAATTTGGGGCATTGGCCAAAGAGCTTGGCATTGTCATTGTTGCCTCTTTATTTGAAAAACGTGCCCCTGGACTGTATCATAATACAACGGCCGTTTTGGACGCCGACGGTAGCTATTTGGGGAAATACCGCAAAATGCACATCCCCGATGACCCAGGATATTACGAAAAATTCTATTTCACTCCCGGCGATTTAGGCTACAAAGTGTTTGATACCAAGTTTGGAAAATTAGGCATTCTGATTTGCTGGGACCAATGGTACCCCGAAGCGGCGCGCATTACGAGTCTGATGGGAGCCGAAATTTTGTTCTACCCCACAGCCATCGGTTGGGATACCACTGAGCCAGACCCTGCCGTTAATTTGGAGCAATACAACGCTTGGCAAACCATTCAGCGCAGTCATTCGGTGGCCAACGGCGTGTATGTCGTGTCGGTCAACCGCGTAGGGCGCGAAGCCGATCAGCAGTTTTGGGGTGGGTCATTTGTGTCAAACCCTTTCGGAAGCCTCATGTATTTGGCTTCGCACGACCAAGAAGAAGTAAAAGTGGTAGAGTTGGATTTGGATAAAACGGAATACTACCGCACCACGTGGCCTTACCTCCGCGACCGCCGCATTGATAGCTACCAGCCCATTACTAAGCGTTTGATTGATGAGTAGGATGCAGTTGCAATTTGATGCCAATGGAAATTTAATACCTCCGCAAATTTTTCCTCTGACACTTCCTTTATTGGAAGAGCACTTTGTTAATAAAATCGGAGGGGAGAAAAGGGGGAAATTATTTCGCCATTATACACGTTATCTCAACGATATACGTGACGTTCTCTCTAACGATTTCGTACAATGGATAGGAGGCAGTTTTATCAGTACAAAATCGCAGCCAAACGATATTGATATCGTTAATTTGATTAAATTTGATGATAATACTGAGCTGCTAATCGAAAAGTTATTGCCGTTTTTTTTAATTGGCGGGGCAAAAGATAACTATTGCATTGACGGACACCTTTTAGCCATTTATTCAGAAAATGATGAAAGATATCAGTCAATTACTGAACCCGTCAGACGTTATTGGAAAGATTGGTTAGGAAAAGACAGACAAGATAATGCAAGAGGATTTGTTGAATTAACCGTCACACTTAAAAATGACAGAACCTAGGCACCCCGATGTAGTGGCAAAGGAGCTAAATGATGTAAATCAACTGCTTCAGCAACATGCTGAAATGGTAGAAAAGCATCCGACTGATTCGCTCTTAAGACTCTCCTATGAGCAATTTGAATACCGTAAGCGTCAATTATTGAAAGAACTTCATTTAAGCCTCAGCATCTATTTTATTGGACAAGTAGCTTAAATAGTTATCAGTTCACAGTCGGCAGTAACTTTTATTATAGAAACCGCCGACTGCGAACTCTCGCTATTTATGTCTTTCCTTCAACACATCAACGATGTCGTCCAAATCCATGCCGCGCTGTTCGAGCAGAATGAGGTAATGAAAAAGTAAGTCGGCAGCTTCATTTTTAAACAAATGGTCGTTGGTATCTTTGGCTTCAATCACGAGTTCAACCGCTTCTTCTCCTACTTTCTGGGCAATTTTATTTACGCCTCTTTGGAATAATTTGCTCGTATAAGACGACTCCGAAGGATTGTTTTTTCGCTCGCGGATGATTTGCTTTTGCAGGTAGTTCAGGAAAGGAGCTTTGCCTTCGTTCTTTTCAAAAAAGCAGGTATCCGCGCCCGTGTGGCAGGTAGGGCCAATGGGATGGGCTTTGATGAGGATCGTATCTTGGTCACAATCCACCAAAATTGCTTTAACGTTCAGAAAGTTACCAGAGGTTTCGCCTTTGGTCCAAAGGCGCTGTTTGCTACGGCTGAAAAACGTAACCACGCTTTCAGCTTCGGTTTTTGCCAAGGCCTCTTCATTCATATACCCCAACATCAGCACTTTGCCCGTCTCGTGGTCCTGAACCACGGCAGGTACCAAACCATCTGGGGATTTTTCAAAATTGATTTTCATACATTGGTAGGTGACCGTAAACAATGGACTTTGAACAGTAGACAAATTGTCTGGCGTCCAAAGTCCATCGTCAAAGTCTATTTTCTAAAAAAATTAATTACCGAAACTCGCGTACAAACGTACATCATCGAGCATGATTTCATCGCCACACATGATGACCAAACGCTCAATAACGTTGCGCAGTTCACGCACATTTCCCGTCCAAGGCAACGACTTTAAGTGTTGCATAGCATCAGGAAGAATGGTTTTTGGGATACCGCCGTATTCCTGTGAAATATCGTACAGAAACTTATCGGCCAGCAATACAATGTCCTCCCGGCGCTCCGACAACGGCGGAACGTGAATCGGAATGACGTTGAGACGATGGTATAAGTCTTCGCGAAAGCCCCCTTCGGCGATTTCGCGCTTCAAATCTTTGTTAGTTGCGGCAATCACCCGCACGTTGATTTTGATTTCTTTGTCGCCACCCACCCGTGTGATTTTACTTTCCTGCAATGCCCGCAGTACCTTGGCTTGGGCAGAAAGGCTCATATCGCCGATTTCATCCAGAAAAAGAGTACCGCCATCTGCTTGTTCAAACTTACCAATGCGCTGTTTTACGGCACCTGTAAAAGCGCCTTTCTCATACCCAAACAACTCACTTTCAATCAATTCACTGGGAATAGCCGCGCAGTTCACTTCAATCAGCGGCTTGTTGGCGCGGCTGCTTTTCTCGTGAATTTGCTTAGCCACCATCTCTTTACCAGAGCCGTTGGCTCCCGTAATCAACACCCTTGCTTCGGTGGGCGCTACGCGGTCGATGGTATCTTTTACTCTTTTGATAGGGGCAGATTCACCCACAATTTCGTTGATTTTAAAAATACGTTTCTTCAAATCAACGGTTTCTGCTACCAATTTCGATTTCTCAATGGCATTGCGAACCGAAACCAATAAACGGTTCAAATCTGGGGGTTTGGTGATAAAATCGTACGCTCCCCTTTTGGTAGCCTCAACGGCATTTTCCACATTACCGAACGCCGATACCATGATAAACTGAGTTGAGCGCCCCGCTTCTCCTGCTTTCAGGAGCACTTCGAGCCCTTCCAATTTTGGCATCCGAATATCACACAGTGCTACATCATAGGAATTTTTCAAAATCATATTGAGGCCTTCTTCACCATCTTTGGCTTCTTCAACCTCATATCCTTCGTATTCTAAAATATCCCGCAACGCCGCCCGGATACTTTTTTCGTCATCCACAATTAGGATTCTAGCCATCAGTAGTAGAAATGTTAACCGTTTATTGTTAGTTATTAATCGAACAGCGATTGCTTAAAAGGTTTTCGTTCTTCTGATTAACAAAAACAACATGCTGTGCAATAGCACTTGAATGGGCAAATTTAATAAACCCACGTCGGAAATTACGCGAAAGAATTGAGCTTTTACAAATATTTTAGCTTTATCCTTGCTATTTCTATCTTATTCAAAGATATATGCGTACTGTTTTGTGATTTTTTTCTTCTTCATTTTTTCAGCCGTGAGCCGCATTCTTACATCTTTGAGGGGCCGGTCAGCCGCATCCTTAGGCTGATGGGCAATGCTGTCGATGACCGCTAACCCACTGATTACCTGCCCAAAGACCGTATATCCTCCGTCCAAATGCGGGCTACCGCCAAGGGTGGTATAAGCTTCTTTTTGAGCAGCAGTGGGCATTCTGCCTCCCCGGTTAAGTTGCGCCGTAAGGCCTGCGGCATCCCAAACCCTGCCCTGAACAATATAAAATTGACAACCCGACGACGCTTTTTCGGGGTTATTATTGCGCGCTGCTGCCAATGCGCCTTTTTTGTGAAACAATTCGGGTTTAAACTCCGCAGGAATCCGTTCCAGATTTGAGCCTCCGCCACCGAGTCGTTCGCCCGCTTTGGCATTTTTTGAGGTAGGGTCACCACCCTGAATCATAAACCCCTCAATAATGCGGTGAAAAAGCAGGCTGTCGTAAAAACGGTCATTGATTAATTTTAGGAAGTTCTGTTTGTGCAACGGCGTGCGGTCGTGCAATACGGCTTTCATTTCGCCATAGTTCGTATGAATGGTGACAAGATAATCTTTACGGGATTTTTTCTGCGCCATTGATTGCACACAACTCAGCAAGAGAATTAATAGACAAAAACGATTCATTTAGGTATTGGCTTTATTTTTTCACGAAATTGCAATCAAAAAAAACGTTTCCCAAATTTTAGACAGCCCGTGAACAAACGCAAAATTCTCAACGACCCCGTTTACGGTTTCATCGCCATCCCGTCTGACTTTATTTTTGACTTAATAGAACACCCTTATTTCCAGAGACTTAGGCGCATCAGACAGCTCGGATTGGCGGAATTGGTCTATCCAGGAGCGTTGCACACGCGCTTTCATCACGCCTTGGGAGCGATGCACTTAATGGGGCAGGCCCTCAATACGCTCCGTTCTAAAGGGCACTTGATTTGGGATGCCGAGTGGGAAGCCGCCCAAATTGCCATTTTGCTGCATGATGCGGGCCACGGCCCTTTTTCGCACGTGTTGGAAAAAACGATTTTCACCAATATTCCCCACGAATACCTTTCCTTACAAATCATGAAAGAGCTTAGTCGCCAACTGGGCGGGCGGCTAGACTTGGCCATTCAGATGTTTGAAGGAAGTTATCCACGGCATTTTTTTCACCAACTCATTTCCAGTCAGTTGGACATGGACCGCATGGATTACCTCAACCGGGATTGTTTTTTTACGGGGGTAGCCGAGGGCGCCATCGGCACCGACCGCATCATCAAAATGCTTGATGTGGTAGACGACCAGTTGGTGGTAGAATTTAAAGGTATTCTAAGCATCGAAAATTTCCTCAACGCCCGCCGACTCATGTATTGGCAGGTATACCTGCACAAAACCTCTATTTGCGCCGAGGTGATGCTGATTCAGGCCATTAGGCGAGCGCGCGAATTGGTGATGAACGGAGAGGCGATTTTTGCCCCGCCCCATTTTTCTTTGTTTCTAACCAATACCGTGACCCTCAGCCAATTCGAAGAAGATAACGCCTATTTTCATGCCTTTACCCAAATTGATGATTATGATGTATGGGCATGTATCAAGGCTTGGGCCGACCATTTAGATCCCGTTCTTTCGTCAATTTGCCGACGGCTACTCGACCGAAAATTGTACAAAATTCAGTTTGCGGATGAGCCTTTCAGCCAAAATCAACGCCAACAAATCCACCAACAATTGGCCGCTCAGAGCATCCCAGAGGACTTATACCCGTATTATTTAGTAGAAGGCCAATCTACCAATGCAGCGTATGTTTCGAGCGAAGAACGCATCCTGATAAAAATGAAAGACGGCAGCGTGCGCGACATTGCCGATGCTTCTGATTTACCGACCATTAAGGCCCTCAGTAATATTGTCCGAAAGTATTATGTTTGTTGGATGAAACCCCTAACTTTGCAGTCTTAATTAAGACCGTATGGAATTTACCGTCAAGCAGATTGCCGGACTGCTCGGAGGCGAAATAGAAGGAAATGGAGAACTGAAAATCAATCAGTTAGCAAAGATAGAAGAAGGTAAGTCCGGGACTATTTCTTTTTTGTCAAACCTCAAATATGAGGCATACCTGTACACTACCGAGGCGTCGGCAGTAATTGTAGATAAGCATTTTGAAGCCAGAAAAAAAGTAAATACAACGCTTATTCGGGTCGAAAACTCTTATACCGCTTTCACGCAGCTTCTTCAGCAGTACGAACAAATCATCAAAGGAACGAAGCAGGGAATAGAACAGCCTTCCCACCTTGGCGAGGGAACTACTACCGGAGAAGGACTCTATCTCGGTGCTTTTGCCTACGTTGGGAACAACGGCAAAATCGGTAAAAATGTCAAGATTTTCCCGCAGGCATTCGTCGGCGACAACGTCTGCATCGGCGACAATACCGTGATTCATTCTGGCGTAAAAATTTATAATAATACCGTTATTGGCAAGAATTGTACGTTCTTTGCCAATGCGGTCATCGGAAGTGATGGCTTTGGATTTGCCCCCCAACCGGACGGCTCTTACAAAACCATTCCCCAACTCGGCAACGTTATCATTGAAGACAGCGTAAGTATTGGGGCAGGCACGACCATCGACTGCGCCACCATGGGCTCGACCATTATTCGGGAAGGCGTAAAATTGGATAACTTAGTGCAAGTAGGGCACAATGTTGAGATTGGGAAACACACCGTTATTGCCGCACAGGCGGGCATAGCTGGCTCAACCAAAATCGGAGAGAAGTGCGTGATTGGTGGGCAGGCAGGCTTTAATGGGCACATTACGGTACCCAACGGCACGAAAGTCGGTGGGCAAGCGGGTATTACCAAAACGTGGGAGCAAGAAGGGTTATCCCTCAACGGCACTCCCGCCATTGAATTCAAAGACAGCCTGCGTTCGGCGGCTATCTTCCGAAAATTGCCCCAGTTGGAAAAAAGAGTAAACGAATTAGAAAAGAAAATTAAAGACGATAAACAATAGGAATGTTGAACATCAAACAACAAACCATCGAAAAAGCCGTATCAGTATCGGGCGTGGGCTTACACACGGGTGTGTCGGCAACCATGACTTTTTTACCGGCACCTATCAACCACGGCTATAAATTCCAACGCATCGACTTGGAAGGCCAACCCATCATTGACGCCGACGTGGACAACGTCGTAGATGTGTCGCGCGGGACTACCCTAGAGCAAAGTGGTGCTCGGGTCTATACCGTTGAGCATACCTTGGCCGCTTTGGTTGGTTTACAAATTGACAATGTACTCATTCAGTTGGACGGTCCCGAGCCGCCCATCATGGATGGAAGTTCCATTAAGTTTGTCGAAGCACTCCGCGATGCTGGTATCGAAGAACAAAACGCTTCGCGTAACTACTTTGAAATTCCAGAGCCCGTTCGCTACATCAACGCTGACAAAGACATCGAGATGGTGGCCCTGCCACTTAACGATTATCGACTGACGGTGATGGTGGACTACAACTCACAAGTCATTAACAGTCAGCACGCTTCGCTCAACGACCTGACGACTTTCTCGCGGGAGATTGCCTCTTGCCGTACGTTCTGTTTTTTGCATGAGCTGGAAGCGCTTTACAAAGCCAACCTCATCAAAGGCGGCGATTTAACCAATGCCATCGTAATTGTTGATCGCGATATTGAAGAAGGCGAGCTGGATTACCTTTCTCAGTTATTGAACAAGCCCAAAATCGGCGTCAATAAAAAGGTAGGCATCCTGAATAATATAGACCTGCACTACCCCAACGAAATGGCACGCCATAAGCTGTTGGACGTGGTAGGTGATTTGGCACTGGTAGGCCGTCCCATCAAAGCACAAATTCTGGCCGCGCGTCCGGGCCACGCCGCCAACGTAGCACTGGCAAAAAAAATCAAGAAATTGATGGAATCGGCCAAGAGTCATGTGCCTCACTATGACCCCAAAGTGCCGCCAGTGATGGATTTGAAGCGAATTTGTGAACTGTTACCGCACCGTTATCCATTCTTAATGATTGATAAAATCGTTTATATGGACGAAAACAGCGTGGCAGGTCTCAAAAACGTAACAATGAATGAGCCGTTTTTCACGGGACATTTTCCAAACAATCCGGTAATGCCGGGGGTTTTACAAATGGAAGCGATGGCGCAGACGGGTGCGATTCTCGCCCTAAGCAGCCAACCCGACCCCGAAAACTACTGGCCGTTTTTGGCAGCCATCGAAAACTGCCGATTCCGCCGGAATGTCGTACCTGGCGATACGGTCATTTTCAAGTGTGAATTTACGGCGCCCATCAAACGTGGAATTGTAAAAATGCACGGTGCTGGTTATGTAGCAGGTCAAATGGTCTGCGAAGCTGACATGACGGCGAGTTTAGTTAGAAAAAGATAAAACATATAAGCAACAGTCGATAAGGAAGCGCGTCTTTTTTACGGTCTTTTACACTGTTAAAGCTACGAACTCCGCTGAAAA
The DNA here is from genome assembly GCF_003325355.1 of Runella rosea. Taxonomy (GTDB): domain Bacteria; phylum Bacteroidota; class Bacteroidia; order Cytophagales; family Spirosomataceae; genus Runella; species Runella rosea. Next base: position 5,115,175 of record NZ_CP030850.1, on the reverse strand, counting down.
ACAGCAACTTGGACTATTATGATTCATCCATTAGCATATATACATTCAGACGCAAAAATCGCCCCTAATGTGGAGATTGAGCCCTTCGCCATTGTTCACAAAGATGTTGAAATCGGTGAAGGCTCTTGGATTGGTTCGCACGCGGTTATCAATGACGGCGCCCGAATTGGTAAAAATTGCAAAATTTACCCTGGAGCGGTGATTTCCTCCACTCCTCAGGATTTAAAGTTTAAGGGCGAATATACGCTTACCTACATCGGCGACAATACCATCATTCGCGAGTACGCCACCATCAGCCGAGGCACTGAGGAGCATTGGAAGACCGAAATCGGCAGCGACTGTCTCATCATGGCCTACTCGCACGTAGCGCATGACTGCCGCATCGGCAACAACTGCATCATCGTCAACAACGTGCAAATGGCCGGCCACGTCCACATGGGCGACTGGGCCATCATTGCGGGTTCGAGTTCGGTACGGCAGTTTGTAAAAATCGGTGCCCACGCCATGATTGCGGGTGGTTCGTTGGTTCGTAAAGATGTACCGCCGTTTACCAAAGCTGCCCGTGAGCCCCTCTCCTACGCGGGCATCAATTCGGTAGGCTTGCGTCGTCGCGGTTTCAGCAACGAGCAGATCAACGAAATTCAGGAAGTATATCGCTACATTTATTTGCGCGGCTTCAACAATACCGAAGCCCTCGAACACATCGAATTGGAATTGGCTCCCTCCGCCGAGCGCGACGAAATTGTTAATTTTGTTCGCAATTCCGAACGCGGAATCATCAAAGCACCGACAAGTACGAGTACAGACAATGGTGATGATTAGTGTATAGAAAAGATTCGTTTACCATGATTTTATACTGGCAGCTGAAATTTATTTTTGGCTGCCGTTTTTATGTGGATAATCCTTTGCTCCTCTAGCTGAAAAGCGGCCGACAAACTTTGTTGGGTAATGCCCTGACGAGCACGCAGGAATTGGAGTACTTTGACCGCATCCATACAACAAATCCCCTAAAATTCGTAAAAATCATTTGCGAAAAATTATTGCAAAAACTCAGAACGGCTTAACTAATTGGCCGTAAAAGGAGAGAGATAATGAGCAATTTTTTACGGCCTTTGCAATGTGCCGTAAAAAATTACAAACACCAGAAAATTTTGATGAATATGCGTACGAGCCAACTCATACAAACCCTTTTTCTTCTCTCCGTTGCGGCTTTTACGCTACTGATGCTGACCAAAGTCGTTCCTTATCTGAGTTTTGAGCCAGAAATTGACTTTTTGACCACCAAGACCAACCGCGTTTTGGCCCGTCAAGATTTCCAGTTTTCCTTTTATATCCACATCGTAAGCAGCTTGTGGACCATGGGCATTGGAATCCCCCAATTCATTCCTTTTGTAGTAAAAAAATATCCTCGCCTACACCAAACGCTCGGGAAAATTTACGTATTTTCGATACTGTTTTTGGCTGCTCCTTCGGGATTGGGTTTAGCCATTTATGCCAACGGCGGCCTACCCGCTAAAGTAGGGTTTTCATTGCAATGTTTGGTGTGGTGGCTCGCTACTTGGGTAGCATGGCGTGAGATTCAAAATAAGCGTTGGCAGACACACATCGAATGGATGATGAGAAGCTACGCCGTTACCCTTGCTGCCATGAGTTTGCGCGTTGGGAGTTACGCTATGGTCTATTTCTTTCATACCAAACCCATCGAAACCTACCTAACGGTCACCTGGTTATCGTGGGTTGGAAATTTGGTAATCGTGGAAGGATTAATTTATGCAGGAATGAGCGAACGGTTATTAAAAATGCTAAAAAAGTAAGTAAACTTGGCACTATGGCCTTTTTTATACAGACAAAACAATCAATGAATCATTTCCTCCCCCTGTTTTTTTGGGTTTTTGTGGGTCTTTCCTGCACTCGCAAAGCCAACGACAATTCAAAACCAACCGCTGTCCCTATCAAGCTTATCACGCACAAAGAGGCGATTGATTCGCTGCGCAAAGACACCACGGCACCGTTGCAACCCCTCAAAATCACAGAGCTGTCGGGCGAAACGGCCACCGCTTTTTTCACAGACAACGACTTGTCTCCTCTGTTGTTTGATGCGAGCCCAGAGGGTGGCTATTCCAATCGCTTTGATGGTTTTTACGGCGACGACCACCACCGAATTGAATTTTATTTTTCAGAAGTAAAACGTGATTCGATTCAATCAAACGTCTATCATGTAGCTGGCAAGGACCGTTTCAAGAAAAATATTACCCCTTTCACTGGCACCATTACCTTCACAAAATTGGCCACTTTCAGCGATCCAAACCTCAACGACGAACTATACCAATACGAAGCATTTGAACTCAAAGAAGCGTATATTTCAGAGGCCATCTTTGAGCTGAAAGAGAACGCCCTCACCAAAGGTTCGGGGATTTTTTCGGGTAAAATGCTGATGGATTTTTACAAAAACCAAGGTGGAGAGATTGCCCTTTGGTATTTTTCTGCCAATACCCCCGCGCAAGCAAGTGGGTTTAAATTTGAAGGCACTTGGAGCAATTATAAAAACACTTTGACCAAACCAGTCGTATGGGCCAGGGACTTATTTGCGTTTGCTAACAACATTTTAACTGATTTTTCCATCGGCGAACGGGAAGTTGAAGTCAATAAAAAATACCGTCATCTAGGATGGGATAACTACTGGGAAAACGACGAATGGTGGCACGACGGCCCCGCAATTCAGTAGCTTTTACAGAACTTTTTTAGTAATTTTCGCATTAACAAAACACTGTATTTCCTTTTAAACACAAACAGACAACTATGGCTACCTTAACACTCATGGAAGTTTCCGAAATGCGCGTGAAACTCAAAGCCCTTGAAAAACAAATCGCTTCGGGCGAATTATCATTATTTGACCGCTGCGAAGTGGAAGACGAAATTCTGGAATTGAAAGAAAATCTTGGAGAATTTGAGCGCAGCGTACGCGACGACAGCGGTGAGTGCATTAACTGTTCGGGCTAGTTTTTTTAGTTTCTATACTCAATCAATTCATTTTGTGTTAATTCCTTTTACATGAAAACTAAATTCTTAGCTCTATTTTTAACCCTTTTTGCGTTTGGCGCTATGGCCCAAAAATCTGATAAAGTACTGCGTCACGTGGTCATGTTTAAATTTAAAGATACCGCCACCCCTGCACAAATCAAATCGGTAGAAGATGCATTTCGCAAACTTCCTACCCAGATCAAAGAAATTAAAGGGTATGAGTGGGGAACCAACAACAGCCCCGAAGGCTTAGCACAGGGTTTTACCCATTGCTTTTTCCTGACGTTCAATTCAGAAGCCGACCGTGCGGTCTATTTGCCACACCCTGACCACAAAGCGTTTGGAAAAGTGTTGGGGCCTCACCTCGACAAAGTCTTGGTGGTTGATTACTGGACACAAAAATAGTAAGCAGTTTACAGTAGGAAGTAAGATTTATTTTTTTTACTACCTACTGTAAACTGCCAACTGACTACTTAAAATGATTGCATACTTAAACGGCAAACTTGCTCATAAAGACCCCGCTTATATCATCATGGATGTAGGCGGGGTTGGTTATGAAGTAAAAATTTCTCTGCAAACCTATGCGGCACTGCCCAATCCTGGGGAAGTGTGTAAGGTAATCACCTATCAGCAAATTCGAGAAGATTCTCACGTACTTTATGGTTTTGCCGAGCCAACCGAGAAGATTTTATTTTTGGATTTAATCAGTGTGTCGGGCGTAGGTTCGGCTACCGCACTGATTATGCTTTCGTCTTTATCGGCCTCCGAAATCAAAACGGCTATCGTCAACGAAGACGTAAAACTGATTCAAACCATTAAGGGAATTGGTGGTAAAACAGCGCAACGGGTCATCATTGACTTGAAAGATAAAATCAAGAAAGAAGGCATTATTGCGACCCAACCCAATATCTTTATTACGGCCAACAGTCAAGTAAGGAGCGAAGCGATTGCGGCCTTAACGATGCTCGGTATTCCCAAACCTACCGCCGAAAAGAGCGTAGATACTATTCTCAAACGCGAAGGCGACCACATTACAGTTGAGCAATTGATTAAACTGGCATTGAGGTAGTTAACAGTCAACTACCTCAAAATCCGCAGTTTCGCAAAACTCAGCAACAGCGTCTTTTCGCCGACGGTATCAAACTGAATCACGGCTTTTCGGTCGGTGCCGTTGATGTCCATTTTCTTTACCGTTCCTTTACCAAACTTGGGGTGTTCTACCCGATTGCCTTCTTCCAAGGTTGAAGTATCGCTTGCTACAAAGTCGGTAGAGGCCGACTGAGGCACACTCGTTGCCTGCGTAGAGGGACGTTGGCCGCTAGCCAATCGACTTGCGGGCGTGGTCGGGCTTCCTTCACTCGTGGGCTTTTGCACACTGCCAGGGGTTGTTGGTGAAGGTTTCCGAATAAAATTCATGGCCGTCGGCTCTACGTTGTTGCGATATTCGTCAAAGCCTCCTGAACGGCGACCTTTGGAAGTAGTCAAAAAGCGTTGATCGACTTCGTACAGAAAACGGCTCGGCTCGCACATGTTCAATCGGCCCCAATTGTAGCGGCTTTCAGCGTAGGAAAAGGTAAGCTTGTTTTCGGCGCGGGTGATAGCAACGTAAAACAGCCGCCGTTCTTCTTCCAAATCTTCGCGCTTTTCGAGCATCATTTGGCTCGGAAAAAGTCCTTCTTCCAATCCTACCACGTATACATTTTTAAACTCTAAGCCTTTGGCTCCGTGAATCGTCATGAGCGTTACGCGGTCGGTATCACCATCGTCAGATTCATCGGCATTGGTCAGCAACGAAACAGTTTGTAAAAACGAGCTGATGGTTTTGTCCTCATTTTCAACATTATCCACAAATTCTTTGATGGCATTCAGCAATTCTTGCACGTTTTCGTACCGGCTTAAGCCTTCCACGGTTTTGTCTTCATACAATTCCTTCAAAATGCCCGACGTCTTGGCCACGTGTGCTGCAACGGTATAAGCGTCTTTACCTTCCTCAATCAACAGTTTAAAACTCTTGATAAGAATCGCAAAACTTTCAATCGGCAGAGTAGCACGTCCCGAGATGTACTTGGTGATGTTGGAAACCACCTCCCAGACTGGCACTTGGTTTTCGGCGGCCGTCACCGCGATTTTAGCCACGGTCGTATCGCCAATCCCGCGTTTGGGCAAATTGATGATTCGTTTAAAGGCTTCTTCGTCGCTTTGATTTACCACAAACCGTAAATACGCCAGCAAATCCTTGATTTCTTTTCGTTGATAAAAGGAAAGCCCGCCGATGATACGGTACTTTATATTCTGCCGACGCAATGCCTCCTCAAACGACCGCGATTGGGCATTGGTGCGGTACAAAATCGCAAAATCAGTATTGCGCAGCCCTTTGTTTACTTTTTCTTCAAAAATCGCCGACGCAATCAAGCGCCCTTCTTCATTGTCTGAACTCGCCTTTACTACCTCAATCAAGCCGCCTTCTTCATTGGCCGTAAAAACATTTTTCTTCAACTGCGCTTTATTGCGGGCAATGACCGAATTAGCCGCGTTGACGATGGTTTGGGTAGAGCGGTAGTTTTGCTCCAACTTGACCACTTTTACTTCGGGAAAGTCTTTCTCAAAATTGAGGATATTCTGAATATTGGCTCCGCGAAAGGCGTAGATACTTTGGGCATCGTCGCCCACTACGGCAATGTTGCGATGCACTGCCGCTAACTTTCTGGTAATGAGATACTGAGCCACGTTGGTATCCTGAAACTCATCCACCAAAACGTACTGAAATTTGTGTTGGTATTTATTTAAAACCTCAGGAAAATCACGAAACAGCACATTGGTATTGTACAACAAATCGTCAAAATCCATGGCATTGGCCTGAAAGCAACGCGTAGTGTACGCCTTATACAATCGTCCGATTTCGGGGAGCTTGGCGGCTTCGTCATCGGCCCTGAAAAGTTTATTGGCCAGGTAATCATCGGCCGAAATGAGGTTGTTTTTTGCCCCCGAAATACGGTTAAAAACGACGTTTGGTTTGTAGGTTTTATCGTCCAGATTCAGCTCTTTTACGATGCTTTTGATAAGCGATTTTGAATCGTCGGTGTCATAAATGGAGAAATCGGAGGTATAGCCCAGATAGCGCGCTTCGATGCGCAAGATTTTGGCAAAGACGGCGTGAAAAGTACCCATCCAAATATTACGCGCCTCAAAACCAACCACTTTCTCAATCCGGTCGCGCATTTCGCCCGCCGCTTTGTTGGTAAAAGTCAACGACAAAATCCGAAATGGGTCAACGCCATTCTCGATAAGGTGTGCAATCCGAAGTGTCAATACACGCGTTTTTCCCGAACCCGCTCCCGCAATAATCATCAAAGGCCCTTCACCGTGCGTAACGGCCTGCGCCTGTGGTTCGTTCAACCCGCTTAAATAACCTGTCATTGGAAAAGAATCAATTTTATGAAAACAAAGAACAAAGTTAGGGAAAAATGCCCTCTTTCGGGCCTGCATCACCCATGATTCTATCGGTTTTATGGAAAGACCGTGAATTGGCGGACAATCGCCAGTATTAACTAATCCGACTCCAGTTGGTCGATTCTTTGTGGAGAGAATCAATGTGCGACCGAATGGGCTCGTTTTTGGGGAGAATAAAAGTGGGGTCTTCGTTCAGAATACTTTCGGCCGCCGCGCGGGCCGCCTTTAATATTTCACCGTCTTTGGCCAAATCAGCAATCAAAAGGTCGAGCAAACCGCTTTGTTGCGTACCAGCCAAATCGCCAGGGCCACGGAGTTTGAGGTCTACATCGGCAATTTCAAACCCGTTATTGGTTTGGCAAAGTGTCTCAATGCGCAAGCGCGTATCCTTACTAAGCTTTACACCCGTCATGAGTACGCAATAACTCTGCTCCGCACCGCGCCCTACGCGACCGCGCAACTGGTGCAACTGAGAAAGCCCAAAACGCTCGGCACTTTCTATCACCATTACACTGGCATTGGGCACGTTTACCCCTACTTCGATTACCGTTGTGGCAACCATGATTTGGGTTTCTCCCCGCACAAAGCGCTGCATCTCATCGTCTTTCTCGTAGGCTAGCATTTTACCGTGCACGATGCTAACGTGGTATTCTGGGAACGCCCGACTAACGCTCTCATAGCCGTCCATGAGGTCTTTATAATCCAGTTTTTCCGACTCCTCAATGAGCGGATACACCATGTACACCTGCCGACCTTTCTTGATTTCGTCGCGCAAAAAACTAAACACATTCAGGCGATGCTGGTCGTAGCGATGTACTGTTTTGATGGGTTTTCGTCCGGCAGGTAGCTCGTCGATGATGCTCACATCCAAATCTCCGTAGAGCGTCATGGCCAAGGTGCGCGGAATGGGCGTGGCCGTCATGACCAATATATGCGGCGGAATTGTAGGATTTTTGGCCCACAATTTAGCACGTTGAGCCACGCCGAATCGGTGTTGCTCATCAATGATACAAAGCCCAAGGTTCTTAAACTGAACGGGGTCTTCGAGCAAAGCGTGCGTCCCCACAATGATATGAATATTTCCTTCCGCTAAATCGGGAAAAATCAGCTTTCGCCCTTTTTTGGTGGTAGAGCCCGTCAGCAACGCTATTTTGAGCCCAAGCGCTTCTGCAAACCCTTTCAGACCCCGATAATGCTGGTCGGCCAGAATTTCGGTGGGTGCCATGATACAGGTCTGTGCGCCGTTGCCAATGGCCATCAACATAGCAATAAACGCCACAATGGTTTTGCCGCTGCCCACGTCTCCCTGCAACAGGCGGTTCATGTGTTTTCCCGTTTTGAGGTCGTCGTGGATTTCGCGCAATACCCGTTTTTGAGCGTTGGTCAGTTCAAAGGGCATGCTTCCTTCCGTATAAAATTTCTTCACCAAATCGAGATTCGTAAAAATCTGTCCGGGATACTCGGTCTTGTGAAGAATTTTATTTTTTATCAACCGTAACTGATTGTAAAACAGCTCCTCAAATTTGAGCCGCCGCAATGCCTGATTCAGTGCCGCTTCGCTCTCGGGCAGGTGGATGTTCCACATGGCATCGGTTTTGGAAAACAGCCTGAATTTACGCACCAATTCTTCGGGCAGCGTTTCCTTGAAATGCGGCGTGGCTTGCTCTAGCAGCGTCCGCATTACTTTACTCAAAAAGCGACTGTCGAGGTGTTTTTTGCGAAGAGTTTCGGTCAGGTTATAGACGGGTTGAAAATAACCGCCGTTTTCGTTTTCGGGGTTGATGGTCTCAATTTCGGGATGGCTAAAATTGAAGCGCTGCCCGTAGCGTTGGGGCTTGCCATACGCAATGTACTCACCGCCCTCTTTAAAATGCTTGAGGTGCCAATCAATGCTTTGAAAATACACAAATTCTACCACGCCCGTACCGTCCGTAAATTCGACGGTGAGGCGGCGTTTGTATCCCTCTCCTACCACGACCATACTCCGAATACGGCCTTTGAGCTGCACCGCCGTCAGTTCTTCCGTTAGCTCGTTGATACGATGAAAACGACTGCGGTCTTCGTGCCGAAACGGGTAATATTGGATTAAATCACCAAAGGTAAAAATATTGAGTTCTTTGTTGAGCGTAACCGCCCGTTGGGGGCCTACGCCTTTCAAAAACTCAATTTTTGTGTCAAAAAAATTTGTAGTGGTTCGTTGGTTCATTGGCACATCCTAATCCTGTCATTCTAACGGTCAAAAATAAAATTGATGTTTTTAAATCACTGAGCGGTTAGTATGGCAAAATATACAGCAGGAGATTTTAAAGTAAAAATAGCCCTTTAACAGTATTTTTCCAACAAACTTACGTTTTATCAGAAATGAGTTCACCACTAATTGTTTGATGCAATGAACCGCCGTGAAGCCATCTCTCAACTTTCTGTATTGACGACTACCATGCTGAGTGCCGGAGCTGCTTTCAGCATGACGAACAGCAGCAATTATCAAATCGGCGCCTGCGACTGGTCGTTGCGCCTCAACTGCAATCCCGCAGCATTTGACTACGCCAAGAAAATAGGCTTAGAAGGCGTACAGGTAAGTTATAATTCTAAATCTGACCTCAGCTACTTGTCGCGCCCCGAAAATCGGCAGGCCATTCTCGCCGCTTCTCAGCGTACAGGGGTAAAAATTGCCAGTTTAGCCATCGGAATGCTCAACGAGGTACCGCTCAAATCCGAAGCAAAAACGGTGGAATGGGTCAGCGAAAGTATTGATGCTGCCAAAGCAATGGGTACCCACGTTATCCTTCTGGCCTTCTTTGGAAACGGTGATCTGCGCAAAGACGATGCGGGCAAAAAAGTGGTCACAGAACGGCTGAAGCAGCTTGCTCCCAAAGCTGAAAAACAGGGCGTTATCTTAGGTATTGAGTCTTATTTAAGTGCGGAAGAGCACATTGAAATCATTGAAGCCGTAGGCTCTCCCAATCTACAGGTCTATTATGACCCGCGCAACTCAGCCGATGCTGGTTACGATATTTACAAAGAAATCCCTTTGCTGGGCAAGCGTAAATTGATTTGCGAAATCCACTTGAAAGACAACGAGTTTTTGCTCGGACAAGGCTCTATGGACTGGCCCCGCATCAAAGGTTTGCTGGATGAATCAGGCTACAAAGGTTGGGCGCAGATTGAGTGGTCGCAGCCCAAAGGCAAAAGCGTAGACGAAACCTATCCGCAGAATGTCGGCTACGCAAAGAAAATTTTTGGTTAATTATTCTCAATCATTGACTCACCCAAAACAGGTATCACCCTTATGAACCGTCGTGAATTTATCGGAACAACCCTCGCGGGCAGCGCGGCGTTTACCCTGCAAGCCAAACCGCCCGTAGCCGCAGGAGCGCCCCAAATTTATGTTTTTTCCAAAATGTTTCAATGGATTGAGGGATACGACCAGCTCGCTGAAACCATCGCGGGTTTGGGCTTCAACGGCATTGATTTGACGGTTCGCCCGGGAGGACACGTATTGCCTGAGCGCGTAGAAGAAGATTTACCCAAGGCCGTTGCGGCTTTCAAAAAACATAACCTTGTAGCTCCTTTGATGGTGACAACGATTTTGGACGCCGATGCTCAAAGCGAGCGAATCTTAAAAACGGCGCAATCGCTCGGCATCAAACATTACCGCATGGGCTGGTATCCCTACAATATGAAGCAGGATATTGCGGCCCAGAGCGCCGCCTTTGGGCAACGAATGAAGGCCGTGGCGGCACTCAATGAAAAATACGGCATGGTTGGGCATTACCAAAACCACTCAGGCAACTACCACGGCGCACCCATCTGGGACGTATACGAACAATTAAAAACCATCAAATCCAATGCCATAGGGTGCCAATACGACATCAACCATGCCACCGCCGAGGCAGGCGGCTCCTGGGAAACGGGCTTTCGTCTCATTGCGCCGCACGTCAAATCCATTGCCATCAAGGATTTTTTCTGGACCAAAAAAAACGATAAATGGGGAAAACAAGGCTGCCCGCTGGGTGAAGGTGTGGTCAATTGGCCCAAATACATGGAGTTGCTGAAACAATATAATATTCAGTTGCCCATCACGATGCACTACGAATATCCGTTGGGCGGGGCCGAAAACGGGGCTAAAAAACTCAGCATCAGCTCTCAGGAGTTGCTGACGGCGATGAAAAAAGATTTAGTGTTATTTAAGCAATGGTGGGCGGAAGCAAAACTTTAGTTGATAACTTTGTCGAAATTTTTAGCGATGAGTTTGAATACTTTCGTGTTAGACTCATCGCCTTTGACAAGGTAAAGTATGCAAGTTATCATTGATGGACTGGGGAAGCGTTTTAACCGCGAATGGATTTTCAGAAATCTCACACTTGAACTCAAAGCTGGAAATAGCTATACGTTTGTGGGCCCCAACGGTAGCGGAAAATCTACCCTACTCCAAGTCATTTCGGGCGTAATGCCCCTTACTGAAGGAAAAATAACGTACCAATTATCAAATAAAATCATCGACGAAGACGATTGGTACCGCCAAATCGTACTCGCGGCTCCTTATCTCGAACTAATTGAAGAATTCAGTCTAGTCGAACTACTCAACTTCCATGCGGGCTTTAAGCCATTCAAAGCGGGAATTGCCAACCAAGAAATCCTCCAACGTCTTGAATTGGACGCCTCAAAATCCAAAGCTATCAAGTATTTTTCTTCGGGAATGAAGCAACGCCTCAAATTGGCATTGGCCTTTTATTCCGATGTACCCGTAGTGATGCTGGATGAACCCACCTCCAACCTTGACGCCAAATGGTCGGCGTGGTACCGCGAAGAAGTACAGCGTTTAGCCCCCAGCCAACTGTTGTTACTCTGCTCCAACGTTCCTGCAGAATACGATTTTTGTGACAAAGTTATCAACGTTGGCGATTATAAGCCTGCCCAATAAACGCAGACATTGGCCGATAGAAGCTGTCAAATCCAGCATTTATCGGCCAATGTCTAATATTACTTTTCTAATACCTCTACTACCAATAATTTCCGATTCCAACAATGAAAACCGATAAAATAACGGTGGCGATGCCCAAAATAATGGTGCGGTAGGTCTTGGCATTTACGCCTTTCCATTCCTTGAAATAGATTCCCCACACGTTGGAAACAATGATGATGCACGCCATGTGCAGAATCCACGAACTGGCTCCGTTGCCGAGTTTGCTTTCACCCATTCCGTAGAAAAAGAACTGCAAAAACCACGTTGTCCCCGCGATGGCCGAGAACATATAGTTGGTTTTGAGCGGAGCTTTGGCGTTGGTATAATCGCCGAAAGTGCGATTACGGGTATTCAGAATCATACACCAAATAAAATTAGTAGTAAGCCCACCCCACAGCAGCGGCACAAAAATGACGTTGTTCTGAAACAAAGGATTGCTACCATTTACCAGCGCGGCCTCGGCCATCACTTTACCCGCTTCGATGCCAAAGTTAAAACAAGCACTCAAAACGCCCGAAATGGTCGCCACGATGAGGCCTTTCCAAAAATCAAATTCTTTTACGCTTTCTTTCTTTTGCGCATCCGAAAGTTCGTTTTCTTTCATTACACCCGCTTTTCCGCAGATATAAATCCCTGCCAAACAAACCGCTACCCCCAACAAAACGATTTGTCCGCCCGTACTTGCCAGCATACTCGAAAACGTGCCCGTAGTAGAATCTGTAAACAAATCTCGGTAAATGGGCGGAATCAACGCTCCAAAGGCCGAACAAAAACCCAATACAATGGCCATGCCAAGCGACATACCCAGGTAACGCATGGTCAAGCCAAAGGTCAAACCGCCGATGCCCCAAAGCACTCCCAACACGTACGTCCAAAACAGCGTAGTGCTGTCGGTATTACGAATAATGTCCATGAAGTTGGGCACTGTCAGATACGCGGCAATAAACGGTGCCAATAGCCACGAAAACAGCCCACCCACAATCCAATAACTCTCCCACGACCAATCACGTACTTTTTTGTAAGGAATATAAAAACTACCGGAAGCAAAACCGCCGATGAAGTGATAAATAACACCAAATAATACCTGCATGATGAAAGGGTTTAGTACTACGTCTTTTTTGTCGAAAGATACAGCAAGCGTTTTTCTACCTTCACCCTGTACTCTCCTGTTTGCAAACCAGTTGCGAGTAAAAACCGCTTACAGGCTGCTTTTTTCTAACAAATTCTTTCTTCACAAACCTATGAATTCCAAAAACAAAAAAATGGTTAACCGTCGCGGCTTTCTGAAAGGAAGCGCCACAGCCGCCGCAGGGTTTATGATTGTACCTCGTCATGTGCTCGGCAAGGGCTTTGTAGCTCCCAGCGACAAGCTAAACATGGCTGCCGTGGGTTGCGGCGGCAAAGCGGGGGTCAATATTCCGCTAGCGTACAACAATGGCTCAGACAACATTGTGGCACTTTGCGACGTGGACGACCGCCAAGCCGTGAAGTTTCGTAAGCAGTTTCCCAACGCACCCTATTATAGAGATTACCGCAAGATGTTGGAAAAAGAAGCCAAAAACATCGACGCGGTCATTGTCACTACCCCCGACCACATGCATTACGTCATTGGTAGTGCCGCTATGCAATTGGGCAAACATATTTACCTCGAAAAACCCCTCACGCACGATATTTGGGAAGCCCGAATGCTGACCCAACTCGCCAAAGAAAAGAAACTTGTGACCCAAATGGGCAACCAAGGCTCCAGCGGCAAAGGTACCCGCCAAACCGAAGCCATTGTCCAGTCGGGCATGATTGGAGAAGTACATACGGTGGAGGTTTGGACCGACCGCCCCGTGTGGCCGCAGGGGGTAAAATCGCCCAGAGATAAAAAAGAAACCATGCCCATTCCAGCCGAAGTAGACTGGGATTTGTGGCTCGGTACTGCCCCTTACCGTGAGTACCACGAAGCCTACATGCCCACGCGTTGGCGCGGTTATTGGGACTTTGGTACGGGCGCACTTGGCGACATGGGTTGCCACTTCATGGATGTACCGTTTCGTACCCTCAAATTGGGGTATCCTACCTCCGTTGAGTGTTCGGCAAGTTCGGTATATGCCGACTTTTTCAAAGAGGCTTTCTTTGGTGATATTGGCCCACAAGCCACGTCAATCCACTTTAAGTTTCCCAAACCAAGTTCTAAGAAATACCCTGAATTAAGTCTTTCGTGGTACGACGGCGGCATCCGACCCAAAATTCCCGAAGGTTGCGATTACGAAAAAATATTTGCCAGTGTTGACGGTGGCGTTATGTTTATCGGAACCAAAGGGGTACTCGCTTGTGAGCTGTTTGGCAACAATCCTAAGTTATTTGTCAAAGGACAATTACAGAACGTAAAATTCCCCGCTCCCACCCGCGCATTGGTAGAAGGAGACACCACTGGCCACCAACAGCAATGGGTAAAAGCCTGCAAAGCAGGTTTCGGCACCTACACCAGTTCTTCCTTCGATGAAGCTGGCCCACTGGCCGAAATCGTACTGATGGGCAACTTGGCCGTTCGTAGCTACCTCCACCGCGAAAACGGCAAATTCACGGGTCGCAAAAAGCTTCTTTGGGATGGTGCCAACATGAAAATCACCAATTTTGATGAAGCTAACGCATTTGTAAAACGGCAGTATCGGGAAGGATGGACATAGACTGTTAGCACCGAAAGTATCTACTTGTTCTCCATCAAAAAAGCCAAGACTGATTCATCAGTCTTGGCTTTTTTGATAAAAATAACGGTCAAAATTTAGCGAAACATAAACTGCCGCATAAACTCGTCCTTAAAAGAACGTCCCAACGGAAAAGCTTGGCCATTGATGATTACTTCGTGCTCGTTGAAAGATTCAATTCGATGGATATTGACCGCGTACGAACGATGAATGCGAACCAAGTGCTTGATTGGCAGCCGCTCCAATACTCCGCCGACGGTTTGACGGATGACGTATTTTTTCTGAGAAGTGACGATATTAGTGTACATGCTCTCGGCTTCAAGGTAGAGAATATCGTCTAATCTAAATTTGACAAATTGGTAGTTTTGCTTGATAAAAATACATTCATTTACCTGCAAAATGGCTTCTTTTCGGGCTACATCCGTTTTAGTATCTTTCAAAATTTTCATCGGATGAACCCGCATAGCAAAATTATTAATCGCCATTTCGATGGCCATCCTGAGGTTAACGATGTGATACGGTTTAGGAATATACGCTGCTGGGTAGGTCTCTTTGGCACGTTCGAGGGTTTCGGCGTCGGTAAAAGCGGTTAAATAAATAATCGGGGATTGCCGAACATCAATGAGCCGTTTCACGGTTTCTATCCCATCCCAATCACCATTGATGTGAATGTCGCACAGCACCAAATCCACTTCATTTTTTTGATAAAATTCAAGTGCTTCGGGACCATTGTCGGCCACAAATACCACCTCGTAGCCTTCCGCTTCGAGGGTATCACTCAAATCAGTGGCTAGAATAAATTCATCTTCAATGATTAGTATCTTCATTTGTTATGCCACCAATTTCATTTTTTCGGGAGAAATATACAATCGGCAATAAGTCCCGTTTTGGTTTTCAATCGTGAAGGTACCCCCAATCTGTTTTGAAAGCCCTGCAATTAGTTTTTTACCAAAAGAGTCCTTGGCCCGATTCCAGCGCTCCATGTCTAATCCGGGCCCATTATCGTGTATTTCCAACGACAGCCCCACTTTATTTTTCAACGTAATTTTCAATGCTGGATGGGTGGCTTCTGCGTAAGCATACTTAAAAGAATTGGTCAATAACTCATTGATTATCAAACCCAAAGAAATAGCTAAATCTACGTCCATTTCTTCTTGCTCAACACTTAGCTGGACATCAAAATTATCTACTTCGTGCCCATACGCACTCATCAGGCTATCAACCAAATCGCTGATATATTCTTTAATATTGATGGTTGAGACTTTGTCATTCTGGTACAACCGCTGATGAATCAAGGACATGGCTTCTACGCGTTGTTGCCCTTGCCGAACGGCCAACACGGCCTTTTCATCCTCCATTTTGCTCGATTGTATTTTCAACAGACTGCTTACAATCGCCAGATTATTTTTTACGCGATGGTGAAGTTCTTTCATCATCAGTTTCAAATCATCGGATTGCTTTTGAATCTGCGACCGATTTTCATTTATCTTTTTGTATTGCCAATACAACGTCCCCAACAAGCCCATTAAAACCAACAATCCCAAGCCCGCAAACGCCAGTTGATTTCGTTGCAGCGCGTTTTTTTCATTCAGGTTTTTTATTTCAATCTCCTTTTTCTCGGTTTGATATTTGCTTTCAATCTCGGCAATGTTCTTGGTTTTATCGACGCGCAAGGTAGAATCTTCCAACTGCTTAGCTATTTTCAGGCTTGCCAATGCCTCTTTGTACAAACCCGCATCTTCTTGAATCCCATACAGTATTCCGTATGCATTAAACATCCGATGAATGTCTTTGAGCGAGTGCGCAATAGCCACCGATTTTTGTGCGTAATCAATGGCTTTTTTATATTCTTTTTTCATCTGATACGCCTTCCCCAAGCTCCGGTAGGCATGTTCAATTCCCTGTTGGTCGTTGTGATTTGCGTGAATCACCAGTGATTTCTCCAATTCAATAATTGCCTTATCGTACTCTTTTTCGAAATCAATGTAAATCTGCCCCAAATTGGCGTGCAAAACGCCAGCATCTCGGTCAATTTTATACTTTTCGGCATTCATTAACCCCGTCTTATAGGCATCTTCCGCCTTGCGAAACTCCTTCAAATCCCGGTAAGCAATCCCTGCATTATTGTAGCCAGAAATTAAGCCATTCGTATCCTGAACCACCTTGGCCATCTCTATTGCTTTCAAAGAAAACATGAGTGCTTTTCGCGTAAAAGCGGCTACTTTTTGAGAGTCGCCCATTTTTTTATACGTCAGACCGATGCTATTATAAACCCTTCCAAGCCCCCTTTTGTAGTCAATTGCTTCGTACAAATCAATGGTTTTTTGACTTGCCTGAAGGCTCTTTTCGAATTCATTTTGAGCACGAAAAAAGTTAGCTGCCAAATGATACGAACGGCCTTCCAGTTTTTTGTCCATTGATTTTCGGGAAAAATCCTGCGCTATTTCAAGGTATTTTTTGGCCGAATCTGGTTGATTCCTACTGTAAGCTTCGCAAATATCCTGAACGATTTTAGTCTTTCTTTGAATGTCCGACGTTATTGCTAAAATCTTTTTCAGGGAATCTATTTGAGATGGTTTTTGGGCAAAACCAGTAAAAACAATAAGGTATAGAATGAAAAAGTTTTTCATCGCAGCATGAGCGCTGCCAGAAAGGCAACATAGCAAATATAGTCTTCTAACGCTTAATTTCAACGAATTGCCCATTTGTAAGTGCGAGTTCTAACCAGTTGTTTCTGCGTAGAGTCATTATTTTAACACGACCAGATACTCAGAAAGATAAGCACGATACCCGCAGAACCTACTAAAAAATTAAACCATTCAGGGTATTTAAGTTTTTATTTTATGAACTTAAATACCCTGAATGGTTCCTCAAAAAATCATTTACTCACTCAGTAATTTTGTAATAAGTGCGTTGAAATCTTCAATAAACTGATCGTAGTATTTGCCAGTGCCTGGGCCAGAGAAGCCCGTGTGAATTTCGCGAACTCGTCCTTTTTTGTCAATAAAAATGGTGGTTGGATACCCCGCAACTTTGTTGAGCGCAGGGAGCGATTTTCCCGCATCAGCATCGTTGGTGCCCGCCAAAAGCAGCGGATAGGGCACGCCGAAACGCTTGCCCATAAAATCAATTTTCGGCCCTGATATTTTTATTTCGGGCGAACGTTCAAACATCAAACCAACGATTTCTACCCCGCGTTTGGCATTTTTTTCGTACCAAGGCACCATAAAACGGGTTTCATCCATGCAGTTAGGGCACCACGTCCCCGACAGCTGCAAAACCACAACTTTGCCTTTGTAGCGTTCATCTTTCAACGAAACAAGTTTGCCTTTGGTGTCAGGAAACGAAAAGTCCAATGATTCATAACCTGGTTTTAGATAAGTCAAAGCTGTGGGTGGAGGCAATTCTGCTTTTTCGTCTAAGGTTGCGATAAAAGGCTGATAGCCAGAAATGCCTGACCATAATCCACCCTGAATTTTTCCGCTAGGCAGGATAGCCGCCCGAAACAAAAACGCGTGTGAACCATCGTAGCAAGACATAAAAAGGCTATCTCCGACCACATCCCCCGCCAAATAGCGATAGTCACCCGTGGGGGTTAAGAATGTTCCAGAGAGCTTGGTTCCTTTTTGGTCTAAAATCCCAACGGCAAACGATGAATCTTTGCGCTCGGCACGGTAGAAATAAGTGGCGTATTTACCTGTTACGTTTTTTGTTGTTTTGGCGGGGGTTTTAGCAAAAAGATGCACCTCTCCTTTTTGGGCTTTGAAAGGAAGCACCGATATCCAAACGCCATTTCTGTTTTTCTTCCAAGACCCCGTCAGTGTATTGCCAGATACTTTGGCAACCAAATCAGAATCAAAAATCAGCATCGGAATATGAAGCGAATCGCCTACCATATAGGCTTCATCCATGGCCAAGCGCTCCGAGCCATTTAGTACAAAAACCTCATATTTTCCATTGGCTTTCGGATTGATTTCCAGCCCGAAGGGCAAATCATACACTCCACGCTGTAGCGCGGCGCGCCAGGTACTCTTTGGAATGTTGGTTTGACTGAATCCAACAAAAAAACTGCTCAATGCGAGCAAAGTAGCAACTGCTTTTTTCATATAGTTTGTTAGGATGGGTAATTTGTATTGAACAACCTTTTTTTTAGAAAAGTTGGCGCATTTGCGTTTTATTCCATTTTCATTACTGTTCATCCTGATTTTAGAACCATTTAACATTTCGAGACGCCTCGGAGCGCTATCATTTTCTAATTTTACGGACATTATCTCATACAGTCCATCATTTGTTATGTGTTTCAGAATTTATATTTACACGTTATTAAGTACGTTTACCATTGCTATCAATACACTTGCTCAAGAAAAAACCGAACAAATTGGTGGTGCCGCCTATCAGGAAAAGTACCAACACAACATCCGAAAAACCAGCAAACCCATCGTAATTGACGGTGACCTATCAGATGCCCCCTGGCAGGAAGCGAGCGTTTCCAAAAATTTTGCGCCGCATTGGCCGCAGGATAATGTACCGCTCAAACGGGACACCGAAGTACGCATGACCTTCGACGACCGCTTTTTGTACGTGGGTGTGGTCTGTCGCGACACCAATACATACGTCATTCAAACCCTCAAACGCGATGCTTCTTTTTGGGATTCTGATGCCTTTGGGCTTGTTCTTGACCCCATCAATGAGCGTACCAACGGCTTTTTCTTTGGCGTCAATGTTGCCAATGCGCAATGGGACGGGCTGCTTACCTTTGTTTCTGATGACCTCAACGGCAGTTGGGATAATAAATGGTATTCGCAGACAAAGCTTTACGATACGTACTGGACCGTCGAGATCGCCATTCCTTTCAAAACCCTACGCTACGACCCTTCCAAAACCAAATGGGGAATTAATTTCGAGCGTAATGACCTGAAAAACAACCAATATTCGACTTGGACGTTTATTCCTGTCAATTTCAATGGCTACGATTTAGGCTATACCGGTTCGTTGATATGGGAAGAAGCACCGCCGGCGGTCAAAGGAAATGTATCGTTGATCCCTTATATTACAGGCGGCTCCTCGCACGATCACCTGGCCGACAAACCGACCCAAGGCACGCTCAACGGGGGCCTGGACGCCAAAATAGCCGTGACGCCGTCGCTCAACCTTGATGTGACTGTCAATCCTGATTTCTCTCAGATCGAAGTAGACAGGCAAGTGACCAATCTGACCCGATTCAGCATTTTTTTTCCCGAACGACGTACCTTTTTCCTGGAAAACGACGACTTGTTCAGTGGCTACGGCTCACCGCCGTTTCGACCGTTTTTCTCGCGGTCGGTAGGGCTGGACCGCAATGCGCAGCCAATCCGAATTTTGGGAGGCCTGCGACTGAGCGGGAATTTGAATAAGCATTGGCGCGTAGGATTGATGACCATGCAAACCGCCGCCAAAGACAGTCTGACGCCAGCGCAAAATTTTACCGCTTTTTCATTTAACCGAAAAATATTTAAGCGTTCTCTCATCAAAGGCTACGCACTCAATCGGCAGGGGTTTATGACCGAATCGGAGCGAAAAGCCAATCCAAGCAATGAATACGGGCGCAATCAGGGGTTAGAGTTCACCTATTCCAACGTTAAGGGCGATCTATCGGCGTGGGCAGGGTATCACCTTTCCCAAAAACCGGGCATATCCAAAAACAACGACGTCAAGCAGTTGGGCTTTGGGTATTTTGGACGTAACTTTAGTTTTTTTGCTGATTATTTCGGAATAGGGACTGATTATTACGCCGATATGGGCTTTCTGAACCGCATCGAAAATGCTACGTTTCGGTTGGATAAATTTGGCAAAATTCAATCAGACACGACCATTCGGCTCGGCTACCAACAGATATACAGCGAAACTGAGTATACTATTCGACCCAAAAAAGGCAAAGTCAATATGCACACCTTGGGCGCCGAAACTTTTTTATTGTGGAATCCCAACGGAGCCTTAGGAGAGCATTCAACGGGCCTTCAGTATTCGATACAGTTTCAAAACACAAGCAATTTTCAGGTGCGGTATGATTACAATTTTGTCAATGCCCTGTTCCCGTTCACGTTCACCGACAGTGAGTATGCCTTACCTGCCAATCATTATCAGTACGGACAATACAGTCTGACCTACAGTTCTGATTATCGGAAGAAATTTTATTACACGGCAAGCTTCCGTGCGGGTGGATTTTATAACGGTATACTTCAACAATACAGCGTAGAAATGAATTATCGGGCGCAGCCGTGGGGGAATTTTTCGATGGCTTTTGAACAAAACGATATTAACCTTCCCTACCCCTACGGAACTGACCGATTGTTGCTGATAAGTCCGAGAGTAGAGGTCAATTTTTCGACCCAATTGTTTTGGACTACTTTTTTACAATTTAACACCCAACGTAACAATTTTAACGTCAACAGCCGTCTACAATGGCGCTACAAGCCCATGTCAGACTTCTTTTTAGTCTATACAGACAATTATTACACTGATCCGTTGTTCAGAAATAAAAACCGAGCCATTGTATTCAAGTTAAACTTTTGGCTGACGGTTTAGACTTGGAAAGAGTCTGGCACTGCGTACTATCAATGCTTATAATTATGCGATAAATCTTCCTCTTTTTTGGGTTCATCTTCAAAGTCATAACGATAAATAGACTCAACGGGCGAGCCAGGGGGGATTTCTGTGATTGAATTAATCAAACCCGTATGTAAATCAAACACCCAACCATGCAGATGTGGATAATTTCGCTTTTTCCATGCTTTTTGCACTATCGTGGTTTTAGCGAGATTTTTGGTCTGCTCAATGACGTTAAATTCGACTAAACGGTCAAATCGCTCTTGCCCCTCGGGGGTCGCCTCAAGCTCGTCATAATGCTTTGAATAGACATCTTTGATATTCCGCAACCACTTATTGATTAGACCAAAATCCTTGTTGGTCATGGCGGCTTTTACCCCCCCACAGCCATAGTGCCCCACCACCAAAATATGCTTTACTTCCAACACCTCTACCGCGTACTGCAATACACTGAGCATATTAATATCGGTATGAATGACCAAGTTGGCCACATTGCGGTGAACAAAAATTTCTCCAGGTGCCGTACCCGTTACCTCATTGGCGGGCACTCGGCTATCGGCGCATCCAATCCACAAGAACTCAGGCTTTTGGTCGGCCGCCAATTCGTCGAAATAACTTTCGTCGAGCATAAGCTTTTCAGCAGCCCATGATTTATTCGCCAGTAATAGTTTTTTGTATGATTGCATTGGATTTTTGTTTTGCGATTTTACGTCTGGTAATCCCTTTAAACTCTACTTGAATTCCTCTTAACGGGGCATCAGCCTCAAATTCTTCTAGGGTTGTAAAAATATCGTGGTCGATAAATTGCGCCCTCAGGCCGTCCACAAACACATAGTCTCCTGGTTTTAAGGCCGCTAATACTTCTTTCAAATGGGCCTTATTTAAAAATGACACGTCCTTTTTAAACCAAATCAATACCGTTTCTTTGTCTCTTCCTACACTTATTGCCGACAGATTATTGGTATACACAATGTATATCATGCCCACAATCAGCCCAATAGCCAACCCAATCAATAAATCAGTAAACACAATGGCAAGCACCGTAATGATGAAGGGAATAAATTGGTCGGAGCCTTCACGGTACATTTTTTTAAAGATTTCGATTTTCGCCAGTTTATACCCAACCGATATAAGCAATGCCGCTAAACAAGCCAATGGGATATAATTGAGTAATTGCGGAATGGAAAATACCGCTAACAGCATCAAAAGCCCGTGAATGAAAGACGAAAGGCGCGTTTGCGCGCCACTGTACACATTGACCGAAGTACGAATCGCTACCAACGTGAGCGGCAATCCTCCAATCAGGCCCGAAACCACATTCCCGATTCCCTGCGCCTTCAATTCCTGATTTGGGGAGGATATACGGCGTCTTGTGTCCAGCTTATCGGCGGCTTCCAAGCTGAAAAGCGATTCAATACTACCCACAATCGCCAAAGTAAGGGCCGAAATGTACACCTGTGGATTGGCTAAGATTTCGAACGCAGGAAAATTGAACGCGGCTCTGGCATCGGCCCAATCCCGAATGAGCGGAACGCGCACCAAGTGGCTTGCCTCCTTCAAACTCATAGCTGGGAACCATAACACCAGCAACTGATTGATGATAACCCCCACTAAAACCACCACCAGCCCCCCAGGGATTGTCTTGAAGAATTTTATACCCTTTTTTGCCGAATAATCCCACCACGCAATCAGCCCTAAACAGAGCACGCTTATCAAAATAGCTCCCGCATTGGGATGACTCAAGGCTTCTATAATTTCTGTGAATGTGTTGCGCTGGTCGGCTTGCGCAAATTCAAATTCGCCTTCGTAATCGGCATCCCATCCTAAGGCATGAGGAATTTGTTTCAGAATAATCACAATTCCAATAGCCACCAACATGCCTCTAATAACGCTAGAGGGCACAAAACTGCTTAATCTTCCTGCTTTTAGCCATCCCAACAAAAATTGAATTACGCCAGCCAGCACCACAGCCATCAGAAAATTTGGATAACTGCCCAGTCGTTGAATACTGTCAAAAACAATGACAGTAAGCCCCGCAGCAGGCCCACTGACACTGACTTCCGACCCCGAAAATAAGGTAACGACAATGCCCCCCACAATGCCCGCCAGTAATCCAGAGAAAAGGGGTGCCCCCGAAGCTAGTGCGATACCGAGGCACAACGGCAGCGTTACTAAAAACACCGCTACCCCCGCTGAAAAATCTTTATTCAGATATTTTAACGTCATTCGAGTTGGGGTTTATTGGCCTGCTATTCATAGTTAATTCGGGGGCAAGTTTCGCCAAATTAATGGCGTAAGCTTTCTACACTAAATTCAGTATTTTCCTGATCACGAATAAACATGACATCGTCATAAAACTCCACTTCACCCGTCTCAACGTTATACATTGCACCTACAACCCCAATTTCGCCATTTTCGACCAATTGTTCCAAAATAAAACTACGTTCAATAATGTTTCTTACATTACGCTTGACGTTTATTGTAGCGACATTCTCAACAAATGTTTTATTGTTAGAATTACGATTTTCTTTGGTTTCATTTTCCTGATAAACAGCTGGCTGAAGTTTAGCCAAAAGTTCCGTTAAATTCCCCATTTCTACATGGTCGCAAGCACCTTTTACGGCTCCGCATTTAGTATGACCTAAGACAACAATCAATTTTGACCCTGCCAATTTACACGCAAATTCCATACTACCTAAAATATCGGTATTTACAATGTTGCCCGCAATTCTTACCGAAAAAATATCCCCTAATCCTTGGTCAAAAATAAGCTCAGCTGATGTTCGGCTATCAATACAGCTTAGTACAATAGCAAATGGCCATTGACCTTCACGAGTATCATTTACTTGTTCTAATAAATCTCGTTGAACTTTTAAATTGTGAATAAATCTCTCATTACCTTCCTTTAAAATTTGTAACGCCTTCCTTGGCGTTAGATTGGATTGTGTTTCTTTTGAATGTGCTTTCATTTTTTAAGTTTTTTTTGTGGCTCCATGTCCACAGGATTAATTTTAAATCAGTAGTAAGGCAATTTTGCAGATTTGGTTTAATGTCCTGCCACCCCCTTAAATGCAGGAATTCCCTTCAACTCCAGTTTGATTCCCCTCAAAACGGCGGTCTCTCTAAAATTATGGATGATTTCAAGGACATCTAAATCAATGTTGTGGGATTTGCTCCCATCAATGATGACGTTCGAATTAAAAGGCAGTTTATCTAAGGTAAGCGTAATTACACCTTTGTTTATAAACGTCACATCTTCTACCAGCTGAATCGTAATCGTTTCGCCTTCACTACGTTTTTCCTTCATGAAATAATACGCCCTCTTGTAATTATTTCGCAGAATAAAGAAGATCGAAACCGCCATTCCGATGCCGATTCCTTTCAATAAGTCGGAAAACAAAATCGCAACTATAGTCACCACAAAAGGCACAAATTGCTCCCAACCCAAGGCATACATCGACTTAAAGAGGGATAATTTGGCCAGCTTGTACCCCACCATCAACAAAACAGCGGCCAAACAAGCCAACGGTATTTTGTTTAATAAGGAAGCAAAACCCACCACGCTGATTAATAAAAACAACCCATGAATGATGGCCGATTTTTTGGTTTTAGCTCCCGAATTGATGTTGGCTGAACTGCGCACAATAACGGCCGTCAGAGGAAGTCCGCCAATCAACCCTGAAATAATATTACCCAATCCTTGGGCTTTTAATTCTCGGTTGGTAGGGGTATTACGCTTATAAGGGTCAAGTTTATCGGCGGCTTCCACACTCAGCAGCGACTCCAAACTTGCTACAATGGCAATAGTAAACGCAATGATATAAACGTTGTAATTGCTAAACCCTGAAAAGTCGGGAAGGGTAAATTGACCAATAAATTCATTGACAGAACGCGCCACTGGAAGCTTAACAAGGTGATCGTTTTCCAAAGCGAGTACGGGAAATGCGACTTTAAAAAACTCGTTTAACCCAACCCCCAAGGCCACAACGACCAAAGCGCCAGGAACAAACTTAAAGAAAGTATATCTTTTAAAAAATGGCTTATCCCAAGCAATAAGAATAAGGAGCGAAAGGGTAGCAATAATAATGGCGCCAGGTTGAAGGAAATTGAGGGCATTCAGGATTTCAGAAAATGTATTTTCTCCGTCTACCTGCACAAACACAAAATCACCTTCACTGTCTTTGTCGTAGCCCAAAGCATGAGGGATTTGTTTGAAAACCAGAATTAGCCCAATTGCCGCCAACATACCTTTGATGACGCTCGAAGGAAAATAATGACCGATGATTCCTGCTTTTAGGTATCCTAAAACAACCTGCATTATACCGGCCATTACCACCGCCAACAGAAACAACTCATACGAGCCTAATTGCTGGATGGAGTTCAGCACAATCACGGTGAGCCCAGCAGCAGGCCCACTGACGCTTACGGGCGAACCGCTCGCCAGTGCGACCACAATCCCGCCAACTATCCCTGCAATAACTCCAGAAAAAAGAGGCGCCCCCGACGCCAAAGCGATACCTAAACAAAGGGGTAAAGCCACTAAGAACACCACTAATCCTGCGGGTAAATCTTGTTTTAAATCATTCAGTAGGTCCTTCATTTTATTAAATTAAGTGGAATCTGTTTTTAGATTATTTCTATTAGATTGAGAAGTTGATTCATAGCCGTGACTGATAACGATTTGCTACAACACATCACAGCGCAGGTGTTTTTTTAGGTCCGTCGGGCAACACAAAAACAAAATCCATTGACAAACCGGGTCAAATGGGACAACAAATTTGTTAACCAAGAAACTACGCGACAGAATGGGTCAAAAAGAGAGAATAAAAGGCAAAAAAGCACTATCGGCCTTCGGGAGGAGGAATACAAATTGACGTAAAATGCTCGGGAGCGGGCATTAGATACGTAAAATTAAGATGAGATTTTGTGAGGGTCGAAACGTTAAAAACGGGATAAGACAGAGATTCAAATTCATCCCAGCCTTCCGAGCCCTCCTCGCCAGTTTCTTCGTCAAAAGGGCAATTGGTCTCAGAATCAGGGCAGGAAGATTCCGCCATTTTTTCATTCGCAGCTTGTTTCTTAATATCCTTAAAAGCAGGCCTAAGGACTGACATCAGCCCTATGAGAAGACTAAAAAGAATCAACAAGAATACTTTTGCGTAATTCATTGACCAGCTCTATATTAGATACAATTACGGCGGTAATTCTATGCAAAAATGAAATTATATTTTTAAATTCCCAACTATTATTTCAGGGATAAACCTGCCTATTTCGCGTTTATAAAAAACGCGGACTGGGTAAATTTACACTTATTTACGCAAATTTAAATCAACTATTAAGCGGTTTCTAGCTCTTTTTGAATGGCTAACTTCGCCAACTCCACCAATTCTTCGGCACTTTTCCCTTTCGGTTCGATGGGTGTTAGGCTTGTCCACGACAAGCGCTCTAAACTGTTAAGCGGAAAAATCCCTTTTGGGTTCAATTTACCCGTATTTTTAATAGCCACAGGTACCACCAACGCATGCGGGGCTTTTTTGACAAGTATGGCCACACCACCTATGGCAAATTGTTTGAGTTCGCCCGTCCTTGAACGGGTTCCTTCAGGAAAAATCGCCGCTGAAAACTTCGTTTCTTCAATCAACTTACCCAAACGGGCTATTTCAACGATGGCTTGCTTTCCGTCTTTTCGGTCAATGAGCGCCGCGCCGCTTTTCCGCAGGTTATAAGAAATGCTGGGAATGCCTTTCGCCAATTCGATTTTTGACACAAAAATCGGGTAGTTTTTGCGCATGTACCAAATCATCCCCACAATGTCAAACATGCTTTGGTGATTCGCCACAAAGATAACGGGACGGTCAGTGGGTAACTCTATTTTTGCCTCATGGTGCAGGCGGGTCCCAAGTATCCACAATCCATGTAATAGAAATCCATTGAGCCAATGTACCGATTTTTGGTGCGTTCGGCGGCCAAACAGATGAAAACAAATGACTTGTATGACGTGAAATACCACCAGTGTCAAACCAAAATAAATCATGTAAACACTGCTGAGGAGGTAATCTAGTATTTTTTTCATGCAATTGTGGGAAATAAATCTATCCAAGGGCAAAATTAATCAAACATTCCTAAAACCACACAGCAACAGTTTTCCTAAAATAATGCGTACCTTCGGCCCAATTTCGTTATCGTTAAGTTAAACGTTTTACACAATATGCAACTCCCCGCCACCCGCATAGAGGTAATGAAATTTATAGGGCAGAAGATTGATTCTGTCTTTTATGAATTTCTGAAACCCATAGAAGACCTCTGGCAACCCTCCGATTTTTTACCGGATTCTGCCAACGAAAACTTTCTGTCGGACGTAAAACTTCTTCAGGAAGCAGCTCGTGAACTGCCCTACGATTATATCGCGGTATTGGTCGGTGATACCATCACCGAAGAGGCCCTTCCAACCTATGAATCGTGGCTGATGACCGTTGAAGGCGTCAATCAGCAGGACCCACAACAAGGTTGGACCAAATGGATACGCGCTTGGACCGCCGAAGAAAATCGTCACGGCGATTTGCTCAACAAATATTTATACCTCTCTGGACGGGTAAATATGCGTGCCATGGAAGTATCCACCCAGTACTTGATTGCAGATGGATTTGACATAGAAACGGGCACTGATCCCTACCGCAACTTTGTATATACTTCTTTTCAGGAGTTAGCCACCAACATCTCACACCGTCGCACGGCTACTTTGGCCAAACAATACGGAAACACGTTGCTGTCAAAAATGTGCGGAGTCATTGCCGCCGATGAAATGCGCCACGCCAAGGCTTACAAGGCGTTTGTGGAGCGGATTTTTGAGGTTGATTCTTCCGAAATGATGCTGGCGTTTGAGGACATGATGCGCAAAAAAATCGTCATGCCCGCGCACTTCCTGCGTGAAACGGGCGTCAAGATAGGCGAAACATTCAGCCATTATTCCGACGCAGCCCAACGAATCGGTGTCTACACTACCTACGATTACATCGAAATAATGGACTCGTTGCTCAAAGAATGGAAAATTGACAAAGTTAGCGGTCTCAACGAAGCTGGTGAAAAAGCCCGCGACTATTTGATGGCGCTACCCACTCGCCTAAAACGCGTAGCAGAACGCACCAAAGCACCCAATCTGGACTATAATTTTAGCTGGATATCAGCGTATTAGACCTAGTATTTATTCCATAATTACCACTAAAAAAGCAGCGAACATTTTCGCTGCTTTTTTAGTGGTAATTGAACTTAGCTTTTGAGAACTTAGGCGATTTCAACCGTATTTTTGCGCAAATGCTTGGGCAAACGACGCGCTGCCAATGGATGCTCTGATAGACTTTCGTGTAAATCTAATCCTCGCAGAGTAAGCGAACCACCCTTTGATTCAAAATCACGGCGGAAGTTGTTGAGGTTATCAGCAACGGTATGATCGACATAGGCGGCTTTTGAAAAATCAATCACCAAAGAACTGCCAGCAGGGACTTTCATCAATAAGCTTTTCAATTTTAAGTAATTGGCAAAAACCGCCGCATTGTTTACATTCAATTGATACACGCCTAGCTCTTTTTCTTGAAGTTCAAAACGTGATTTGACAATGTCGCTCAGTTTTACACCAAATGCTATCTGGATGATAAATTTGGTCAAAATACCCGCTGCAATACCAATCAACAAATCGGTAGCAATGGTGGTAATAATGGTAATCAGAAATATAGTAAGTTGCTCTTTACCAATGTGGTAAATGTGCGCAAATTCTTTGGGTGAGGCCAAGCGGAAGCCTACAAAAATGAGCATAGCCGCCAACGAAGCCACCGGAACCATTTTGATAAGGGGCACCATCATTACGACAAACAAAAGCAGAAAAATACCGTGGAAAAAATTGGCCCAGCGGCTTTTGGCACCGTTGTTTATGTTTGCTGAGCTACGTGCCACTTCCGAAATCATCGGTAAACCGCCCAACAAACCCGCAATTGTATTTCCAATTCCAACCGCAGTAAGATCTTTACTCAAATCTGACTTGCGTTTTTCGGGGTCAATCAAATCAATGGCCCGGCCTGTCAACAATGATTCAAGGCTCCCGATAAGCACAAACATCAAAAGGTATTTAAAGAAGATTGGAAGTAGTTCGGGAGTAGTAAGCGCCCCGAAGTTAACGTTCAAGTTGAATGAGAAGTCGCCGGGAGTTACGAGTGGCTTAAAATTTTTGTAGGTAGGTTCGGTCAGGTGAAAATATTGTCCTAAAAGCACTCCCACAATCAATACAATAAGAGCGGGCGGCACTTTTTTCAAAGCCTTGATATTCAGGTATTGCCATCCAAACAAAATGAATAAACTGATGGCCCCGATGATGGCAATGTGGTATTCCATGTGCATCAGGCTATGAGGCACCATTTCGAGCAACTCAATCGGCTCTTTTCCTTTCATTTCTGAAGGCGGGATACCTACCGCTAAATGCAATTGCTTCGACATGATAATAATCCCGATGGCCGCCAACATACCATGAACAGCCGAAAGAGGAAAGAAATCGGCGAGTTTGGCTACTTTCAACACCCCTAAAAGAACTTGAATTAAGCCAGCCACCACAATCACACCTAGTGCAAGTTTCCAGCCTAAGTCCATGTCGCCTTTGCCGAGTTCGTCTACGGCGCCCGCTACAATAACAATCAAACCAGCCGCTGGACCTTTAATTGTCAATTCGGAACCCGCAAAGAAAGCAACAACAATACCACCAATGACGGCAGTCATCACACCCATAATGGGCGGAAAATTACTGGCCCCCGCAATTCCTAAACAAAGCGGTAAGGCAATCAACGACACTAAAAAACCGGACAATAAATCTTTGCTCCAATAGGATTGTAAGCTGTCAAAAATGCTTTCTTTTGATTTCATGATGCAGAGTGCTTGATTTTAACACCACAAAACTCCTCTTCTGGCATTAAACGGGTATTAAGGGCAGATTAAAAGGCGATTAAAAGAAACTTATCGCTATTTTAGCCATCCAAAAAAACGTTTTGATAGTACCTTTTTCTTTCATTAATAACCACAAATGAATCCCTCTGTCTCCCTTTCGACGCTTCTTGATTTGCTTCAACAGCAAGATGCCGCCCGCATAGGATTGTTTTGTAATCAAACCGCTTTTGTATTTGAAAAAAGAAAATATCTCCTCGAACTATTGAGTGAGTCAAAGGCTTTAAAAACAGTGTTTGTGCCCGAACATGGCCTTTTTTCGGAACTTCAAGATCAGGAACCCGTCGAAACATTAGAACTCTACCGCAGGCTGGCCGAGCAGGTAAAGTTTGTGTCATTATATGGTCAATCTGAAGAGAGTGTACGCGTACCTGTGCAGGCGTTGGCTACCCTTAGCGATGTTGTTGTGGATATTCAGGATGTTGGCTGTCGGTATTTTACATACACAACTTCGTTGGCTTATTTGATTTCAACCCTGGCCACTATGCCCACGCCGCCCCGGTTGTGGGTCGTTGACCGAGCCAATCCTGCGGGACGGCAGGTGGAAGGTTCGGCACTCCCTGTGCAGTACAGTTCGTTTATCGGTCATCAGGGACTACCGCATCGACACGGCCTGTCAATGGGAGAATTAGCGATTTGGTTGAAGCGATTTTATCAGGGTACTTTCAAGTTAAGTCTTGTATCGCCAACGTCAGAAGATTTTTTCTTTCAAATTTTCCCTTCTCCCAATTTCCCTTCTTTACAAACGGCCCAATTGTACAGCGGACAATGCCTATTTGAAGCCACCAACCTCAGTGAAGGTCGCGGCACTACGCGCCCGTTTGAGATTATAGGAGCTCCGTTCTTATCGTGGGAGAAGTTACGAAGCATTAAACACGATTTTGAATTACAAACCGACGCCATTCCGTGGCTCAATTACGTTCTGCGTCCGTTGCAATTCATCCCCACCTTTCACAAATACACCAATGAGCTCTGTGGCGGCTTTCAGGTGCATTTGGCTACGGGCATTGTCAATCATTCGCTGCTGAACAGTTTGGTTTTACTCCAAATCATGAACGACCACGTCCCTAATCTCTGGCGCGAAGGCCCCTACGAAAAAGGAAATACTCGAACAGCCCTAGAAATTTTAGTCGGGGATAAAACATTGCTCAATTTTGTAAACGGAAAAGAATCACTGAAAGTGACCATTGATTATCTCAAACATCAAGAAAATGAATGGATTCAATCAGTGGAAGGGGTGAAGGAAGAACGGCTTTTTTCGGTATTTTATCATGCAAATTTGTCACCCTGAGGGGGTCTAAAAAGCCTATTAGTTTAGTAAGTAATTAACAAGAGCGGACATAACAAAACAATCAACCCCATGAAAACCTTCTCTACTGTTCTCTTCTTCTTTGTATGCTCGATCAATCTCCTAGCCCAGCCCAAAACGGTGGTTTTTCAAACGGATTTTGGCTTGAAAGACGGTGCGGTATCGGCCATGAAAGGGGTGGCGATGGGCGTAAACCCGAATCTGAAGCTTTTTGACCTGACGCACGAAATCCCAGCTTACAACATCTGGGAAGCCGCCTATCGCCTCGAACAAACTGCTCCCTATTGGCCAAAAGGCACCGTTTTTGTGTCGGTGGTCGACCCAGGCGTGGGCACAGAACGCAAGTCGGTAGTACTTAAAACCAAAAGCGGGCATTACTTTGTCGGGCCCGACAACGGCAGTTTTACGCTCATTGCCGAGTCGTTGGGTATTCAGGAAGTTCATGAAATCGACGAGGCCCTCAACCGTCGCCGCAACTCACAGTCTTCCTATACCTTTCACGGGCGTGATGTTTACGCTTATACGGCGGCGCGATTGGCAGCGGGGGTGATTACCTTGGCGCAAGTCGGGAAGCGGCTTCCCAACGAAGTGGTGAAGATTCCCTTTCAAAAGCCCTTGTTTGAGGGCAACGCCATTGTGGGAAATATTCCAATTTTAGACGTTCAATACGGCAATGTCTGGACCAACATCTCCGCTGAGTTGTTCAAAAAACTAAACATTGCAGCAGGTCAAAAAGTAAAGATAACGGTTTGGCAAAACGACAAACTCATTTTTGAAGGAGAAATGCCGTTTGCCAATACCTTCGGAGAAGTCCCCGAAGGACAACCAATGAGTTACCTCAACAGCCTCATGAACCTCTCATTTGCCATTAACATGGGTGATTTTTCATTGAAATATGGTGTAAAAAGCGGCCCAGAATGGAAAGTAAGGGTGGAGAGGTGAGACTTAAAAGCGAAACCTCAGGCTTAATCCCGCATTCCATCCGCTGCCTTTGGTGTGACTTTGGGTGGTTTGAAAAGGCTCCTGTCCTTTTCGGTAGCGCACGTTGGTTTCATAAAACCGACCGAGTCCATGTGTATAATTGGCCTGTAACGCGGCCTCAAAATGCCTTGAAACTCGAAACGACGCCTCCAATCCTCCCTGCAACGACAACTGATGCTTACGTAATTGTCTGAATGTTACCTCATAGAAATAATCGCCTTCCTGCGTTGAATATTGATTTCCGTTAACAATAGAATTGGTGGCGTTATCAAATCGAAACACAACGGGCTTTTCCAAATGCCTATACACTATTCCACCACGGGCCGAAAAAGTAAACCTTCCTCGACTGAAGAAATCGTAGCGTAGCCCAACTGGAATGACAAAATTTTGCAGGGATGAAAATACGCTGTTCCGATAAGCGCTGGGCCACACCCGAAAAACAGCAACCGAACGGGTAAAAAAGAAACCTGTTTCCAGATGCAGGCCAGGACGCACTTCATAGCCCAATCGTAGGCCCACCATCGGCATTTTAGTGACACTGGAGTTCGTAGGAAAACCTTCAACCTGAACGCCTTCATCGCGGGCCAAGGCTTCGAGCCCCAGGCTCCATTTTTCCTGCGCGTTTGCGCTCATAAGCAGGCTCAAACACAAAAAACTGAAAGTTGTAAGGGTGTATTTTGTTTTCATAATCCGATTCCAATTCTAAAGTTAATGTAAGGAGCAATGCCTGAAAAAGAACTTTCGGGGTCTTTGGTAAACCAGTTGAGGTGCCAATGTCCGCTTGGCAGAGTAGTTGTTACGCCGGCACCGGCGTCAAAATATCCCCACTTACCGAGCCGCCGCTGAATGCCCCAGCCCAACCGAAAACGAACAAACGCAGGCATTCCTTCTGTAATTTTCGGGACACCATGCGGTTCTCTGTATTCTTCGCCATTTTTCCTGATTCCGTGGGCAATTCCCTGAAGATGCTGATACCCGTACAGCGGTTTTTCCACCTGAAATTGCAGGTAATTATTGGAGAAATTATTAGCGCTTTTTCCCAGTTCCATTCGTTTTTTGATGGAATAATAGTATCTCGTCCCTAGCATCAACCCCGCATAATAGCCGTAGGAATAAGAATGATTTCGTCGGTAAATTTGGTTAATACCACCCATCACCGACCACTGTGGTTTGAGTTTGTGTTCAATACTTAGTTCGCTATAACCAACACCAGTTATTCCTGATCCTTTAGACCAGCCAAAGGTTGGTAAAAAGCCGATTTTAATCAGTGTTTTTTCTTCAATGTTGGCGTGCGTCAAATACCGAAAGGCCTCTTTCTTCTTGAAATCGGATTGCTCAATGCTTTCTTCAGCGTACTCGACCCGCACCGAATCTTTTTGCTGCGCCCAACTCAGAAGGGGAAACAGGACTGTTAATAAGTAAAATAATGTAGTTTTCATGGGATAAATAAGTAGCTGTTTTGGGGCGTATCAGTCACGTTTGGCGGCGGCGTTGCGCGTAGGTTCAATCAAAATCGGGCTATAACTGTTGCGAATCACAATCGTACCACGTCGGTTTTTGGCCTGAAAATCAAAAACATGTTTGTCAAGTATTTTTTTCAAGCGATCTTGATGAGTATTGGGCACGTTGATTTTAGCAAATACAGTTTCGACATCAAACGTAAAGTCATCCATGCTACGCGGCTCAACCACAATCTCGGTGCGGGCAGCATTGATTTTGAGCTGATTGAGGTCGTTGTTTGGCACAACACGCAACTTGCCGTATTTGCTTTGAAGCTGCCCATTTCCTCCTAAATCAATTAAATTCACATTGGCATTTTCGAGACGTCCGTTCAGCGTTACATTGAGTTTATCGCCCTCTATATCTGCATAATGACTTTCAATATCCAACCGTCCCGTCAAATTTTCAAGTGTTATTTTCCCAAATTCCGAGGATACTTTCAGGGAAGCCTGCAACTGTGTCGCAAATGTTTCCCCAAAAGTATTTGTAATGATTACGGGGCACCGAAAAGGCACAAACACTTCGTAATACGCCTTCAAATTGCTTTCCACGTCACCGTACGATTGTGGAACCTTAAACCGATTTTCAGCTTCAAATTGCAGGTTTGTTTTGATGGTATAAAGCATAAAAACAAGCTCCTTTTCGGCTACTTTACGCTCGGGATGTTTGGCAACCAGACGCAGTTTGAAACTCACCACTGGGCGGTTCCAGCCTGTAACACGCACATCAGCTTTTTGAGCGCTGATGTGCAGACTCATGCCTTCTCGGTAGTCGATTTCTTTTTCAATGGTTTTGGTGACTACCTGAACTTTAGTTTGGGCATGAATAGTACCAAAAACAAATGAAATAAATAGAAAGAATACGTAACATTTTATTCCTAATCGCGGGGCATATTTCCGTAGCTGTTTCATAAAACTCAGGTCAAATCATTAACTTTTGTACTAATTCTTTGGTAATCTCCGCCCGTTGATTCTCAATTTTAATTTGCGCCCGAACCAAATCAGGCTGTTCCCCAAACATTTTAATTTCATGCTCAATACGCGCTTTCTGCGAATTCAATTCATGCAACTCCCCTTTTAAATCCCGAAAGTCAGGCGTAGTACAGGCAGCGGACTTCCGTTGACATCCTTCTAAAATAAACACCTCTGCTTCAAGGGATTGACTTATTTTCACATCGGTAGATTTCCAATCAGCCACTAACTCAGTGCTGTAAGCAATGGTGACTTTTTGTGTCGATTGCCCATTCCACCAAACGCCTAAACCGACCGCAAAAACCACAGCAGCAGCTGCCACCCACGACGGCCAAAGTTGATACCATAACGGCTTCACTACGTCGAGTTGAGGTTCAATCCGACCCCATAAATCATCGTTAGGTTCCAACTCAAGAAGGTTGTTTACCTGCTCAACAAGTTGATCTTCAAACGCTAGCCTTGCCGACAGCTCTTCCCAAGCAGTTGCGCGAGGTTCGACCTCTTTCAGTTGACTTACGGCTTCTTCCCAGGTTTTCATTTTTTCAAAAGCAGGTAATCGTATACAATCGTTTTAATGTCTTGTCAGCCAAGTTCTCAATTTCTTTTTGGCATAATTCAATTGCGACTTTGCCGTTCCTTCGCTGATACCAAGCAGCACTGCAATCTCGTTGTGTCGGTATCCTTCCACTTCGGCCAATAGAAATACGGCGCGGCATCCATCAGGCAACTTTCGGATGGCAGCCTCCAATTCTTCGGCAGTAAAATAATCGGGCGGCTCAATCGAATGGTCGTGGCGTTGTTCGTCGAGGGTTTCCCAACGACGTTCCGCTTTCAGCTTGCGCAGTGCATGATGCAGAACAATCGTCTTGATCCAAGCACCCAATGTGCTTTCAAATCGAAAACGGGGCAAATCTCGAAAAACCTCCACAAACGCATCCTGCAACGCATCATGGGCGTGGTCGGCGTCGTTCAGAATCCGAAAGGCTTTGGTATACATGGCTCGTTTGTACCGCTCAAACAACAGGCGTTGGGCTTGACGGTCTCGGCGGAGACATTGTTCAACAAGTTGCGCTTCGGTTACATCGACTGACAAGGGCACGGCTGTTTGGTTTTCGATACAATGGGTAACGAAACGGGAAGAAGGTTGGAAAGTATCCGAAAATTATTTTTTGGAGACGCGAACAGTCGACCGCACCATGATGCTGGCAAGTACGGCTTCGCTTTCATTATGCAGGCGGTCGAGAGCCGTGATGGCATACGTATAACGCCGATTACGGAGAGCAGTGCGGTCAAGCGCGCGGGTTTGGCCTTCATAGCAGGCCGCCAACAGCCTTGGTTTTTCGCTGTCAGAATAGCGGTAAACGGCGTAATAATGCGCTTTATCGCCATCACGGGCGGGCTCTGAGGCATTCCAGCGCAACTCTACACCGTTACGGGTGTCGGATATCTGCAAGTTACTGGGTGTTTGCGGTGCTACCCGGTCTTTCCACGGCATCGTAGGCGGAAAAGCAGGTTCTTTATAGAAATTGGTACGCAACGAATCTGCGTGCCCCAATTTATTGTTAATCAAAGATTTAGAACTAAAAAATACACTTCCTGTAATTTCTGGATTAAGCCGAA
The DNA here is from genome assembly GCF_003325355.1 of Runella rosea. Taxonomy (GTDB): domain Bacteria; phylum Bacteroidota; class Bacteroidia; order Cytophagales; family Spirosomataceae; genus Runella; species Runella rosea. Next base: position 5,079,097 of record NZ_CP030850.1, on the reverse strand, counting down.
TAAACCGCATTTGGTTGGAGAATTCAGAAGCATTGGTCCAAGCCCTATCTTTCTCTTGCACCCCTACTTTATACGCGCCTTGTCCGATGTACAAGTGGCGCCCGTAGGTATGCTTCAGCCACCATGAAGTCAGGATTTTAAAAGGGACTTTATCGTGTTTAGTAGAAAAATAAATTTGCGGCACTATGTAGTCAATCCATCCCGCCTTCATCCATTTTTTGGTGTCGGCATAAAGGTTATCGTACGATGTTTGGCCCCCTTCAGTGGCTGAGCCTGTGGGGTCATCTTTCCGGTTTCGCCATACTCCAAAAGGGCTGACACCGAATTTTACGTACGGTTTCTCAGCAATGATGGCATCGCTGATTTGTTTGATGAGTTTGTCAATATTATCACGTCGCCAATCGTCTTTGCTTCTGAATCGCCCCCCGTATTGTCGGAAGGCTTCTTCGTCTTTTAAGGTCTGTCCTGTAACGGTATAAGGATAAAAATAATCGTCAAAATGAATCCCGTCGACATCGTAATTTTTAACAATATTGGTGGTAATACCCGTGATATACTCCCGCACTTCGGGAAGGCCAAAATTGAACAGCTTATAGCCATCATACTCAAAAACCCACTCAGGATGCTGGCGACCGATATTCTCGTTGGAAATACTTTTGCTTACGCGGTGCGATACCCGATTGAGATTGAGCCAAGCGTGAAACTCCATTCCACGCCGATGACATTCCTCAATCATAAACTCCATCGGGTCATAAAATGGCTCGGGTGCTCTACCCTGTTTGCCCGTAAGCCATTCTGACCAAGGCTCTTCACTTTTGGCGTAAAACGCGTCGGCGGCGGCACGTACTTGTACAAACACGGCATTAATGCCCGTGCGTTTGTGCGTGTCTAAAATGCGGATAAATTCTTCTCGTTGGTCTTCGGGAGAAAGATTCTTGCGGCTGGGCCAGTCAATATTATCGACGGTGGCAATCCAAACGGCCCTCATTTCTCGGCGTAAACCCATGGGGCCAAAGTCGCGGAAACCAGCGCGTGGTTTTTGGGCCGTTTTACAGCCTTCCAAACCTAAAAAAAGCAACAGACAGAGCCAGGCAAGGTGTTTTTTCACGCAGCAATTGAAATTGAGTTAGGGCAACACAGTATAATTTGTTCGCTATTATCGCTTTAAAAGTAACGTTTTTTATTCTAAAGTATTGGACGAAAGGCTATTTGATACCTCCACATTAGAAAAGGAGAAAAGCAAGAGGTTTATATCTTTTCATGCTGCCGGCGGTGAGAACACCGCCGGCACTTTTTATTTTCCTTTCACCAACGGCACCCGAATTGCCGATGGATACGCCGCAGAATGAAAAATTTGGTTATTGGCAACTACACCCGTTTTTTCATCGAAATTTTTCCCTCCTGTATTGAGATTTCGGTCAAAACGTGGAAAATTACTGCTCGATATTTCTACCCTAAGGCTATGACCAGGGGCAAAATAATTGGACGTTACCATAGGGCTGAGCGTAAGTTTGTACACCTTCCCTTTTTCCATCCATACCTCTTTGTCAAATCCCTCACGATAGCGAGCACGCAGAATCGTCTCATCCAGATTATAGGCACGCCCATCGGGATAAACGTCGATAAGTTTTACCGTAAAATCGGTGTCTTTGGCATCTGAGCCTACGTAGAGCGTCGTTTCAATCGGTCCCGACAGCTCTGCCCCCTCTTTGAATGGGTCAGTCGTGTACACTAAAATGTCGTGCCGAGTTTCCATTTGGTGCTGGTCAAACGAACCTCCCTGAACCGCCGTACCCGTACAGCAAACGTTGCCACCGTAAGAGGGAACTGGGAACATAGGGTCATACGCAAACCCATCCGATTTAGACTCTTTGACTGGTGCAGCAAGCGTGAGTTTTCCATCTCCGTAGAGGCTGTTGGCTTTACCACCGCTTGTGAGGTAATAAGTAGTCATTTCAACGTTGGCAGGTGGCCACGTATCAGACGACTGCCACTTGTTTGACCCCATCGTAAAATACTGAACCTTAGGTGTTTTCTTAGCAAAATCGTTAGCATCACCTTTCAGCCAAAGATCAAACCATGCATAAATCTGCTCATCATAGTTGAGGCGGGCATCGCCCATGCTACGCTCACCCACGATGGTGTTTTCAGTGGCACGTTTGTAGGCGCAGTGAAGCGTAGGAGCAATGACTAAGTATTGATTGTCGCGCACTTGGGGGTCAGTGGCGTTTTTACGAACATGATTATAAAGCGCAAGGTTGGGGGCACTCGACACATCGTACCAAGATACAAACCAAAAACTCGGTACGCCAAAAGGCATATTGTCATGGTACAATCCTCCTTTGAACCAATCTGGGTCATTGGGTTTGCGGACAATCATTTTATCATAAACACCTTTTTGCCCGTTCACATTTTTGATTATATCCTGTACTGGAAGATGACGCAGCCCCTTGGACCAATCGACAGGAGGCATTTCGGTCGCTAAATCGAAATAGCGCGAAACCCGTACCAATTCTTCCTGCGTGGCATTTTTGGGTAACTGCGGGCGAATCGCGTCGTTTTGGGTTCCATATAACCACGCCGTAAACAGCATCTGCTGTGCACCACCTCGGTACCAATTGCCCTGCTCCCAAAACTCTCCTACTTTTCCTACGCCCGCGCCAAAGCCTTGCGGCACCATTGCGGCATGAGAAGGATGGTCGAGGGCGGCCACGGCCATTTGCCATTCGGCAGTAGAAGAACAGCCCAGCGTACCGATTTTTCCGTTGCACCAAGCCTGCTTAGTCAACCATGAAAAAGCATCGTATCCATCAGTAACAGGCGTTCCGAGAATATCCCACTCACCTTCCGAAAAAAACCGTCCGCGCTCATTCTGAACTACATACGCGTACCCGTGCGAAACCGCATCCAGTGCCTGTTGATAGGTTCCGTTTCTTTGTTCACCGTTGCCCCACGAATTAAAATTATAGGGAGTTCTGGAGAAAATCACCGGAACAGGCTTGTCCGTTTTAGGGCGAAAAATATCCGTTGCCAAACGAACGCCATCTCGCATGGGCATCATCACTTTTTGGTCAACCACGGCAATCGCCTGTAGTTTTTTTAGGACATCTTCTTGAGCAGCGACTGGCAAAGTGGCTACACACAGCCCAATGAAAATCAATAAGAATAGTTTTTTCATACGAAGGTTAGTTTAACACCTCCTCAAAACTAACCAATTCACTTTCAAACGCCAAAAATGACGCTAAATTGATATTTTTACGGCAAAAATGGTTAGCAGTTAGGTATTAGCACGGTTTTTGAAAGTAGAAAAAAAGGTAGCATTTCAAGCTACTGATGGCTGTCCCTGCATTTTGATTACCAAAGCAAAAATGATGAAACTCGTATTACAAAGTCTGATTTTAGGAGTTCTTATTGGATCAAACGTGTTGGCACAACGCGTTATTCCGACCGAACAGGATGAACGCCGTTTATGGCTTACGGTAGGCGTAGGTCCTGGACTTCTGAAAGCGGGCAGTGCGTACAGCACTAAGCCCTTATTTTTGACCAAAGCAGGACTGGGCTGGCAAATTTTCGCTTCACCTTATTACATTGTAAATGAGCGAATTAATATGGGATTAAAATTGGGAGGCATCTTCCGTCCAAAGTTTGAAGATGCAGAATCCAACAGTATCATTCAACCCAAATTTACCTCCTACGGGTTGTTTTTTACGGACATTTTTCTAACCCCCGCTTATCGAAGCTGGGGAGCTCCTGCCAAAACACGTTTTTATATCGGACTTAGTGCGGGCGCTTCCTACTTTGGGAAATTGGAAGCCAAAGACTTAGTAACCCAACAGGTATATTCCCTTCGCCGACACGGAAAAGAGGTTTTTTTTACCGCCGCCCCTAAAATTGGAATTGTGATTGGCGAAATAAAGTTAGAAATCGAGCACAACATAACGACCCCTTTCAACCCTGACTTCACCTCCTTCACCATCAGTACTGGTATCCCTTTAGGAGTTTCTAGGTATTACTAAAGATAGAGGGGCATGCAGTCTTTTTATTCTTCATAACAGCGCAGAGAACCCCATAATCTCTCATACTTTAAAAACTATATCTTTTAAACCCACCTCGGCAAATCCTTCTCATCTACTTACCATCTCTCATTTATTATTTTATTGTCTGTCTCCTGATTACAGAGCCAATGTCATAAATTGGAACAATTTCAACCATTCCTTATCAAAGTTATATTTATTGTCATTTTCATTCAAAAAATATACCTAATATATTAAATAAATTATATTATAGGCGCAAGAATTAACATAATTTTTATCAAGAAAAGCAGTAGTTACGGGGCCCAAAGCTCTTCTAAAATTGTATTCTGTTTTCAAACTGTTTTTTTTAACTTAAACGCTGTACTGACAGCCTAAATTATCACTATGGAAAAACCCTTACAACCGCATGGCCGGTTTAGCAGGATGATGCGACTATCCACCGCACCCTTCGTTCTGTCTTTTTCCTGCCTCACATTTGCCTATGCTGCTCCTGATCGAGATTTGCTCGAAAGAAACGCCAACGTTCGTTTAGAAGAAAAAGCTGTTGATAAAACTATCTCTGGAAAAGTTGTAGACGAAACAAATAGTGGGTTGCCCGGCGTAAGTATTGTTATCAAAGGTACCCAACGCGGTACTGTAACCGACGGGAATGGCCTCTTCAAATTGGAAGTCCCCGACAATGCTACGCTCATTTTCTCTTTCGTAGGTTACGTGCCACAGGAAATCGCCGTTGGCAATCAATCCTCCATTAATCTTACCCTGAGATCAGACAGCAAAGTATTGGAAGAAATTGTGGTTATCGGTTATGGTACCCTTAGAAAATCCGATTTAACGGGCTCGGTAGCTACCGTGAAAGCTGATCAACTCATGGAGCGTCCTGCACCTTCGCTTGCACAGCAGCTATCGGGTAGAATGGCTGGAGTACAAGTAAATACCAACTCTGGTCGCCCTGGAGGTAGAACCACGATTCGGGTACGTGGATTTAGTTCTATCAACTCATCCAACAACCCGTTGTATGTAGTAGATGGTGTAATGATGCCACAAGGAACCCAAACGCAGTTTACTTCGGCGATTGACTACATCAATCCCAACGACATCGTGTCAGTAGAAGTACTGAAAGATGCCTCCTCTACCGCTATTTACGGAGCTAGGGGAGCAAACGGGGTTATTCTTGTAACCACCAAAAAAGGAAAAGCAGGCGAAGGTACTGTCACCTACAATGCAGATTTTAGCGTAAACACCATCGGGCCCAACAGACCACGAGTATTAAATGCCAAAGAATACATGGCCGTAGAAGAATTGGCCTGGGCCAACATGGCCAAATACGACCCTGTTGGCTGGGCAGCTGGTAGGTTTGCAAACCTCAATCCAAAGTTACGCAGGGTAGATCCACGCGTCTGGAACCCCGATGGCAGCAATAAGTATGATACCGATTGGTTTAAAGAAACTACCCAAAACAAACTGTCTCAGAATCACCAATTAGGTTTTAGTGGTGGCAATGAGCGCACACAATACAATCTTTCATTGGGCTACCGCGATGACCAAGGCTTATTGAAACAGTCTTACATGAAACGTTATTCTGCCCGTTTTACGATTGATGACCAAGTGAAAAAATGGTTGAAAATAGGCGGTACGCTTTCTTATAACAACCAATCAGAAAATATCGTGGACATCAACGATGCCGTAGCACGTCAGATTGTTGAAGACTTTCCGTTTTTGCCAGTAAGATACGAAGATGGTACTTATGCCAACAATCGCGATTATCCACTTGCCGAAGGCACTTTCAGTTCTGTTCACCGTTTGGAAGGTCGTAAGTACATCGTAAACAACCAAACAACATTGGGTAGCTTGTACTCCAACATCAACATTGCCAAAGGGTTGGAGATGCGGACGGTGTTGGGGGTCAATGTACAAACCCAAGAAATAAACCAATCGCAGACCCGAACACTTAATATTGGTGGTAACGGAAACGCCTCTGCCAACAATAACCGAGAAACTTTCTGGTCATTGGAAAACTATTTGACCTACAACAAGCAAATCGGTGACAAGCACTCTATCAATGCCTTAGCGGGACTTTCGTGGCAAGAAACCAATGTGTTTGGTATCGGCGCAAGTGTAAACAACTTTGCCACTGACTACTTTGGTTTTAACAACCTGGGTGCAGGTGCTACCAACCCTTCCGTTAGTTCTGGAGCCTCACGTTTTGCTTTTAACTCCTACTTTGGCCGTGTTAATTATACATTGTCAAACAAATACTTAGTAACCCTGACAGGCCGCGCCGACGGTTCATCGAAGTTTGGAGAGAATCACAAATTTGCCTTTTTCCCCTCGGGAGCTTTGGCTTGGCGGGTTTCTGAAGAAGATTTCTTGAAAGGCAACTCGATTATTTCTAACCTCAAAATCAGAACGAGCTACGGCTTGACTGGAAACTCTGAAATTCCTCCTTATAGTTCGTTATCTTTGTTGAGCTCAAACTACGCCACTGTGTATAACGACGGGCGGATAGCGGGTACAGGTCTGCAACGTTTGGCTAACCCTGATTTGCGTTGGGAAAAAACAGCTCAAACCGATGCAGGTATCGAATTAGGCTTGTTTGGAGGAAGAATAACGCTTGAAGCCGACTACTACTATCGCCTTACCACTGACATGCTTTTGGATGCTCCAGTACCGCAAACCAGTGGCTATGCTACCATCCGTAGAAACGTAGGATCAATGTATAACAAAGGTGTTGAATTAGCTTTAAACACTATCAATATCGACCGTGGTGGATTCCAGTGGAATACCAACTTCAATATTTCATTCAACCGCAACAAAGTGCTTTCATTGGCTACGCCTTCTGATATTTTCAACGTAGGTGGTCCTAACTTTACTAATCCTACCAATATCATCAGAATTGGCGAACCCGTAGGTTCTTTCTGGGGCTTAACTCGCTTAGGAGTATGGAGCGAAGCTGAGCGCGAAGAAGCGGCTAAATTTACCAGCTACCGCAACGGCTTGACCATCCTTCCTGGTGACATCAAATACCTTGACGTAAATGGCGACAAAGCCATCACCGATGCCGACCGTAGTATCATCGGAAACGGTAGTCCAAAAGCTTGGGGAGCCATGACCAATACATTTCGCTACAACAACTTTGACTTGACCTTCGAGATGCAGTTTTCGTATGGCAACGACGTAATGTTGATGAACCTACACCCCAGCGAAGACCGTCAAAACTTAGCCAACAGCTACACGTCGGTATTGAACGCTTGGACACCTCAGAATCAAAATACAATGATTGCCGAAATACGTGATACCCGTGCAGGCTACGTAACCAACGTGGATACCCAATGGATAAAAGATGGGTCTTTCTTACGGGGTAGAAACCTTTTATTGGGTTATACTTTCCCAAGCAACGTAACCAGCAAACTCAAAATGAGTCGCCTCAGAGTGTATGCTTCGGCCCAAAACTTCTTCCTCGCGGTGAAAGATAAGATTGTAGGTGATCCAGAAGTTACTCCTACCAATCAAGGAAATGCCAACAGTGCGTTTTCGCAAGGTATGATTTGGCACAACTATCCTAAACCCACTACTTTCATGATTGGATTACAGGTAGGGCTTTAATTCATCACTGTTTTACATCTAAATCAATTAGAAAATGCAACTATTAAAAAATATAGGAAAAACAGCACTGATGGCCTCTTTTTTACTGGGCTACACAGGCTGCACCGACTTTTTGGCGGAGCAAGCGCCTTCTAACCTAACACCCGAAAGCTTTTACACCATTCCCGACCACGCCGAGGCAGCACTCGCTTCAGTGTATGCCGATTTACGTTTTATGGGTGGAGGAGCAGGCATATTTTCTTCTAACTGGCAGCTACTGGAGGCCATGACAGGTACTTCTACCACCGAAACTGCCCAAAATTCAGACTTGAACAACCTGTATGGCTTAGTCCACGATGGCAATACTGTACACGTAGTCAATTATTGGAATGGTTTGTTTAAAATCATTGCACAAGCCAATCAGGTGATTGCCAAAGTGCCGCCCATTACACCCATGCCTGAAGTACAAAAGAAGAAAATTTTGGGAGAGGCAAGGTTTCTACGTGCATACGCCTACTTTACAGCAGTGCGTTTGTGGGGCGATATTCCACTGATTACCAATCCACAAACAGCTAGCTCGGAAGATTTTTTCCCTAAGCGCTCGCCACAAGAAGATATTTACAAACTGATTGTGGAAGACTTACTTGCAGCAGAAGCCGCTGGTTTACCATGGATGGATCAGAGTGGACGGGTCAATTTGGCGGCTGTCAAAGCGCAGCTTGCACGTGTATATTTGACCATGGCAGGTTTCCCTCTCAGCAAAGGGGCTTCACACTATAAGTTGGCCGCCGACAAAGCCAAAGAAGTGATAGACTATGCCAATGCCAATCCTGGAACAATCAACTTGTTTCCTACTTACGAAGACACCCGCCGGGAGAGTTTAAAAAATCGTGTAGAACACCTTTTTATGCTGCAATACAATGCCGTTGTGGAGCAAAATCCGATGGGTAATATGTTTCCTAACTTTAAGCCAGTAACTTTCAACGGTCCAGGTGGAACAGGAAGTACCGTTCCGACCCTTGCCTTCTACCAATCGTACGAATCAGGCGATTTGCGTGCCAAAGACCAAGAAGGGTATTTCTACACTACCTATTTTACCAACGGTAGTGGAGCAAGGTTTGAACTGGGTGCTCCTTATATTTTCAAACATTTCAACAGAGTGGCAAACGGTACTTCGGGGGTGCCAGGCTCACGCGCAAACAACCTCAATGTACCCCAAATTCGTTATGCAGAAGTGTTGCTCATGTATGCTGAAGCCCAAAACGAAGTAGGTGGACCTACACAGGAAGCTTATAATGCCTTCAAGCGCATCCGTGACCGGGCACAACTTACCACCCCTGCTCTCGGTACTTATACACAAGCTTCTTTCCGCGAGGCAGTTTGGAAAGAGCGTTGGCATGAGCTGTGCTATGAGCAAATCACTTGGTTTGATATGGTTCGCCTCCGCAAAGTGTTCAACGAAAAAACCAAAGGTTTTGACAACTTTGTGGGCCACGTGAACTTGAGCTCTAACCAAGCTTTGCAATCAAAACACTTGTTATTGCCACTTGGAAAACAGGAAATGCTAAACAACCCGAATCTGAAACCACAGAATCCGGGCTATCCTGAATAACTCAGCAGCGATAATACTACGGTTTAGTATACAATTATTTAACTCCCTGGTCGTGGCAACACGGCTGGGGAGTTTTTTTATGCGTAATACCAACTTACTACTTTAGATGAAAGCACCTCATCCGTTTCCATTTGAGAAGAAAAAATGCTTTATTTAGGTAAAATATTGATTACAGTGAACCTAACGACCAAATTATCCATGAGAAAACGTTTGCTTTTTGCTGGGATTTTTTTTGCAGCGGCAAATTATGCCCAAGCCCAACGAACGCTGATTTATTGCGGAAAACTAATCGACGGAGTGAGTGATGCCACCCAAGAGCAGGCCACAATTATCGTCGAAAAAAATCGAATTACGGCCGTTGAAAAAGGCTATGCCAAAGCACAGGCAGGAGATAAACTGATTGACTTAAAAAACAAAACGGTTTTGCCTGGCCTGACCGATATGCACGTACATATCGAAAGCGAAACCAGCCGGGACCAATACCTCAAACGGCTCAGCAACAACTCGGCTGATATTGCTTTTGAAGCCCAAAAACACGCCCTTACTACGCTCATGGCGGGGTTTACAGCTGTACGAGATTTAGGCGGCACGGGCGTAAATATTGCGCTACGCAACGCCATCAACAAAGGCTTGGTAACGGGGCCACGCATTTTTACAGCGGGCCAAACCATCGCCACTACTGGCGGGCACGGCGACCCAACCAACGGACTGAGTAACATGTACAGCGTTCCAGACAAAGTCACTGATGCAATCGTTGACAGCCCCGACGAAGGCCGAAAAGCCGTACGTCAACGCTACAAAGACGGCTCCGATTGCATCAAAATCACGGCCACGGGTGGCGTATTGAGTATTGCCAAAAGTGGAAAAGCACCCCAGTTTACCGAAAACGAAATCTCAGCCATTGTGCAGACCGCCAAAGACTATGGATTTCACGTAGCGGCACACGCCCACGGAACCGACGGCATGAAACGCGCCCTCAGAGCGGGCGTGACTACCATTGAGCACGGCACATACATGGACGATGAAGCCATTGATTTATTCAAGAAAATGGGCGCGTATTATGTCCCTACCATCATCGCTGGTCGTACTGCCGCCGACTCCGCCAAAGTGCCCGGCTATTACCACCCTTTTGTACGCATGAAGGCCCTAGAAATCGGACCGTTGATTCAAAAAACTTTCGAGAAAGCCTACAAAGCAGGAGTAAAAATTGCTTTTGGTACCGACGGTGGCGTGTACCCACACGGCAAAAATGCCAAAGAATTTGAATACATGACCGAAGTCGGAATGCCCGCCATGGAGGCTATCAAATCGGCAACGGTAATTCCTGCCCTAATTTTGGGAGAGCAAGACAACATGGGCAGCATCACCAAAGGCAAATACGCCGACATCATTGCCACCGACGAAAATCCACTTCAAAACATCAAAACGCTCCAAAACGTTACGTTCGTGATGAAAGATGGTGTAGTCTATAAGCAATAGCAATTTGCGCAATGGCGTCATTTTTTACGTATGTTCTCAAACCGTCACCCCCTTTTGGAAGTTTACTATAAAAAAAGTCTTATACGTTGAAAAAAGTAATCGTTATCGGCGCCGGATTTGCGGGGCTTTCGGCCGCTACCCGCCTGGCCGACAAAGGGTTTGATGTTACTATTTTGGAGAAAAATTCGGTTCCCGGCGGACGTGCTCGGGTGTTTGAAGCCGAGGGGTTTACCTTCGATATGGGGCCGAGTTGGTATTGGATGCCCGATGTGTTTGAAACCTATTTTGGTAAATTCGGCAAAAAGCCATCTGATTATTATCATCTCGTCCGACTCGACCCCTCTTATGCGGTCATCTTTGACCAAAAAACCACCGTCGCAATTCCAGCGGGAATTGAGGCGCTCAAACAGCTTTTTGAAAGCATCGAACCAGGAAGCGGTGCGCGATTGGACGCCTTTTTAAAACAGGCTGCCTACAAATATGACGTAGGCATGAACAAATTTGTTTGGAAACCCAGCCGTAGCATTACGGAGTTTGTAAGCCTCAAACTCCTGTATGATTTGAGCCGCATGGATGTATTGCAGTCATTTTCGGAGCACATTCGTAAGTTTTTTACGGACCCTAAATTGCTGCAATTAATGGAGTTTCCCATTTTGTTTTTAGGGGCTACCTCCGAAAACACCCCCGCCATGTACAGCCTCATGAACTACGCCGAAATAACCATGGGCACCTGGTACCCGATGGGAGGTATGTATGAAATCGTGAAAGGAATGGTAGCGCTGGCGAAAGAAAAAGGTGTAAAAATAAAGCTGAATCAGAATGTAACGAAAATCGAGGTAATCAATCGCAGCGCAAAGAAGATAATCACCGATGCAGACATTTTTGAGGCCGACATCGTGGTGGCAGGGGCTGATTATCATCACGTAGATTCAAAATTGCTGGGCGAGTACCGCAATTATTCCGAAGCGTATTGGGACAAAAAAACACTTGCCCCATCGTCCCTGCTTTATTATGTGGGGGTCAACAAAAGACTACCAAAGCTGCTCCATCATAATTTGTTTTTTGACGAAGATTTTTCACAGCACTCGTACGAAATTTATACCGAACCCCAGTGGCCGAGCAAGCCGCTTTTCTACGTTTCGGTGCCCTCAAAAACCGACCCCTCGGTTGCACCCGAAGGCTCCGAAAACCTCTTTATCCTAATTCCAGTAGCCACTGGCCTGACCAACGATACTGACGAAATCAGAGAGCGTTATTTTAACGTAGTGATGGAACGGTTAGAGGCCTACGTAGGAGAGGCTATTCGGCCAAACATTGTCTATAAACGTACCTTTGCGCACCGAGATTTCCAGTCTGATTACAATGCATTCAAAGGAAATGCGTACGGGCTCGCCAATACGCTCCTACAAACGGCCTTCCTGAAACCAACCCTCAAAAACAAAAAGCTGAATAATTTGTTTTATACAGGACAGCTGACTGTTCCAGGCCCTGGTGTACCTCCCTCTCTGATTTCGGGGCTGGTAGTAGCCGATGAGATAGCCAAAGAGTTTGGACCAAATTAGTAATCATATCTTCCAATAACCCATTAACCTGCGTGCATAGCACGGCTTATATGAAGCAATTGTTTGACCAAACAACGCTAGATTGCAGCAAACTCATTACCGAGAGATACAGTACGTCGTTTACGCTGGGAATCAAAACGCTGGATAAAAAATTCCGTTTACCTGTTTATGCTATCTATGGGTTTGTACGCTATGCCGATGAAATTGTCGATACGTTTTATGAATTTAATCAAAAATACCTGCTCGAAAAATTTATCAAAGATACCTATGAAGCTATCGAAGCGGGCATTAGTCTAAATCCAGTGTTGCATTCTTTCCAGCTGATTGTTAATAAATATAAGATTGATCATGACCTCATCAATGCTTTTTTGCACAGCATGGAAATGGATTTATACAAACAGGAATATACCGACGAAAAATACGAAGAGTACATTTATGGCTCAGCAGAAGTCGTGGGTTTGATGTGCTTGCGCGTATTTTGTGAAGGCGACACCGCCATGTTTGAACAGCTAAAAGACGGTGCCCGCAGTTTAGGAGCGGCCTTTCAGAAAGTAAATTTTTTGCGCGACTTGAAAAGTGACTATGTCGATCGAGGGCGCGTTTATTTTCCGGGGGTTGATTTTACGAAGTTTACCAAAGAGAGCAAACACCAAATCGAAACCGACATTCAGGCGGACTTTGATGCGGCCTACGGTGCCATCAAACAGCTTCCCCGTAGCGCTCGTATGGGCGTCTATCTGGCGTATGTATATTATCTGACCCTGTTCAATAAAATCAAGGAAACGCCCGCAACCCGCATTCAGGAAGTACGGATTCGGGTTCCTGATTTTCAAAAAATGACGTTGCTCGCCAAAACATACGTACAGTTTCGATTCACTGAGATATAACCAATTGTACCAATTGCTTTCAACAAGAAACTCCGCCAAGTGGCGGAGTTTCTTGTTATTATCGAACTCGGCGGTAATGACCTGGTACCCATACGTAGTGGCTTTTACGCCAGCGGTGCTCCCCGGGCACCCATACATGGCGGGGGGAAGGCTTTCGTGGAATCACTTCGACACGTGGAGCAGGCGGAGCAGGACGAACAACTACGGGACGAGGGCTTACTACACACCCTGAAAACAGGTAAATCAGCAATCCCGTGGCTAATAATGTTACAAGTCTCGTATCAGCTTTCATATTTCATACTGTTTAAGAAGCACATTGATTAAAATCAAACGCCTCGGTTGGTTCTGGTTTGTTTGTCAATTCTTTCCTTAGAAAAACAAGCCATTCAATGGTTTAAACAGTAATCTAAAACCAAGTTCTTTTCAGCTTTTTCATCAAAAAAAAGCTCCACAGCGAACTGCGGAGCTTTTTTTTGATGAAAAAGAAATTTGTTAATACCCTGTATTCTGGGTCAAAGTAGGCTTGCCATCTTTTTGGCTATTCAGGATTTCATCCTGAGGAATCGGGTAGTAGTTATTTTTAGAAGTAAATACTTTTCCAGCCATATAACCCCGCTTGTTGAACTTACGTCCAGAAGGCTCAGTACCTGGTACTGCTTCTTCGGCGGCGTATTTGTTCAACACTTTTTCGGCAATGCCCCAACGAACCAAGTCGAAGAATCGGTGGCCTTCCATCGCAAATTCCAGACGTTGCTCCATCCGAACCGCGTTGCGTGCGTAATCAGCGCCTTTGGCGGCAAAAGTCCCCGCAGGATATGCATCAACCTGATACGTCACAGAAGCATCCTGAACCGAGCCAGTCTTAGCGCGCAAGCGAATCTGGTTGACGTAACCTTCGGCAGCCGCTAAGTTACCCAATTCTACTTCGCATTCTGCCAGCCACAAAATAACGTGCGATAACTTCAACAAACGGTAGTTATTATTGACGTTACGCTTGCTTGTAGAGTGCGTTGTGCTGTTTTCTTCTGACAAGTAATACATCCATTTTTTACCAGTAAACGGTCCAGCATAGGCTTGATCACGAATCCAAGTTGAGCCAGGCATTGGGCCCCAATCAAGGAAATTTACACCGCGACGACCCACCGTCCAGTCCAAACGTGGGTCAACAGGAACCGATTTATCAAGTGTAAAAGCCGTAGAAGCCACAATTCCCTGATCGTTCGGCAAATCTACTTTGTTGTATGTATCTAGTGTACCGTCAGCAGCAGCCCCAATCATAGGTAGGCCATTTTCAGTTTTGAACGCATTTACCAAGTTGTGTGAAGGCTGATAAAACCCGCAGCATCCACGGCCAGGGGCCGTGGCCGAATACGGCCAATTTAGGTTATCACCTGCGTTTCCGTTGTTACCAGTTGTACCGTCATTTACCGAAAACTGAACTTCAAAGATTGACTCGCTGTTGTTGTTGCCAGTCGTTCTGTAATTGTCGTGGTAGTTAGCGACCAGTTTTTTACCAGAATTTTTCAAAACATCTTCCAACAACGTTTTTGCTGCCGCCCATTTTTTCTGAAAAATCATGGCCTTAGCCAAATACGATTTAGCAGCCCACTGGGTAGCACGCCCTTTTTGGGCTTGGACACCAGGCAGATTTTTGGCAGCAAAATCAAAATCCGCTTCGATTTTAGGCCAAATATCTTCGGTATTGGGAACCTTTGTGGAATTGGGGTCAGAAGAAACGTAGATTTTCTCATCGATAAACGGCACGTTATTCCACATTTTTTTGGCTTCAAAATGGAAGTGCCCTCTCAAAAAACGGGCCTCTGCAATGACCTGTGTTTTTTCAGCCTCGGTCATATCTTTTACGGCTGCGCTGCTCACGATTTGAATCACTTCGTTGCAACGAGCCACGCCGTCGTAGGAGTGCCACCATTTTCCAAGGAAATAAGTGTTGTCAGAAAGCCAGTTATATTGTTCAATAAACGACTGCTCTGGCTGGTCACCAGCATCGGTTCCTTTTACGGCGTCGTCGCTGCTGATTCCGCCAAACACATAATTTGAAATCGTGGATTGGCGCCCAGTATTGCCTGCCCCAACACCATCTAGTAAAGAATAAGCCCCTATCAAGAGGGCATTCACTCCGTTTTTATTACTTAACTGCTCCAAGGAAGCACGTCCCTGAGGCTTTAGGTCAAAGAAGCTCTCAGAACAAGAGAAACTCAAGCCGACCAAGACTAGTAATGAGATTATTTTTTTCATTGTATGATTCAAGAATAATGATTGTCAACTAAGATTAAAAACCAAAACGCAATCCAACGATGTACGACTTTGCCACGGGATACGCACCTTCATCAACACCCATGTGGATATCCTGATTGTCATTACCCGATCTTCTCAGGTTGATGTCAGGGTCAAGTCCACTGTATTTGGTAAGCGTCAGGATGTTTTGTCCCTGTACATACACTTGCGCCGAAGCCAATCCTGCTTTTTTCAGGAGAGAAGAAGGAAGAGTATAGGTCAACTGAATGTTTTTCAGGCGCAAATACGAACCGTCTTCGAGGAAGTAAGAAGAAACCTGCTGACTGATGGCATCCCCAGAATTCAAGCGGGGCAATTTTGCATCGTCACCTGGTTTTTTCCATGAATTGTAAAGCATATCCTTCGATCTATTGCCTTGGAATACGTTAAAGTCAGTCCAATATCTCACATAGTTGAAGATTTGGTTGCCTTGTACACCTTGACCAAACATAGTCAAATCCCAGTTTTTATAGCCAAGATTTACGTTGATACCATATGTAAAGTCAGGGTGAGGATTTCCCATGATGGTACGGTCGGCAGCCGTAATAATACCGTCACCGTTGATATCTCTAAACTTGAAAGTACCTTCACGGGTATAAGTTCCAAATTTAGGGGCGGCGTCGGCTTCGGCTTTATCTTTGATCACACCGTCAACGATATACCCATAATAGCTGGCAATCGGCAAGCCCGCTTTGGTAGCCGAGATGGCTGGCAAACGAGTAGTGAACCCAAATACCGTTGCGTTGGGATCATCGTTCAATTTTTTCACTTCGTTTTTGTAGTGCCCAAAATTCACGCCTACCTGATACCGGAAATCACCTTTTTTATCCCGGAAGTTAAGGCCAATATCAAAGCCACGGTTTTGTACTTCACCGATGTTGGTGAAAGGAATTGTACCCGAACCTGCCGTTCTTGGAATCGCAATTTGGGTCAACATATCCGTTGTTAGACGGTTATAAACGTCCAGTACAAATTCCATTTTGTTATTCAACAAAACAGCGTCGATACCAAAGTTAGTTGAGGTATTTGTTTCCCATTTACCATTTGTGTTACCAAACTGTACTAAGTCAAATCCACCCACAATAGATGAACCCGTCCCGTTGATATCATACGCGTTGTTTGAAGGATCGGGTGCATACAGCGTGTACGCATTGTATACGTTGGGAATCAACTGGTTACCCGTTTTACCCCAACCTACGCGCACCTTCAAGTCGTTGATAAACTTAACTTCCCGCATAAAGGCAAGTTCTGTCATACGCAAACCCACAGAAAACGCAGGGAATACCCCATAACGGTTGGCTGCTGAGAAGCGAGAGGAGCCGTCGCGACGGAGGGTGAAGTCGGCCAAGAGAAGTTCTTTGTAGGAGTAGTTTACTTTTCCAAACTGAGAGAACAACGAGCTCAATGTTGCACCCGCACCAGCATTGCTCAAGCCCGATGCTGAACCTGCATCCAAATAACGATAATCCAAATCATCAAAAGCAAAAGCACTTCGGCTGGCCTGAAATCCGAAAGCGTAGGTTTTAACAGCTTCTGTTCCTACCAATACATTCAATGAATGTACGCCAAAGGTTTTGTTGTAATTCAAAGTGTTGAACCACGTCAATGAGCGGTCAAAGTTATTGATTACGTTTAAGCTGTTCGCATTTCTTGCTTCAGCCGCCTCAATATCACGGTGAAAATACTCGGAGCGATTGTACTGATTATACTCAAGACCCAAGCTGGTTCTGGCCTTTAAGCCAGGGATAATTTCTGCTTCGGCAAATACGTTTCCAAATACGTGTGAGCCTTTGGTGATGTTATCTTTTTCACGGTATAATCTTGCCAATGGGTTGGGGGCATTTCCTAAGTTACTACCCCGGCTTCCTGCAAAACCATTGTAAGGTGATGTGTTGGTTCCGCCCAGTGCTTCTGGCCCACCCGTAATGTCAAATACAGGAATGATAGGGTGTACGCGAATCGCAAACATGATGGGGTTTGACTCATCGTTGTTGGTGATACCCTGTCTCTCATCATACGAGAAGGTAAAGTTTTCTCCGATGGTCACTTTTCCTTTGGTAAATTCAGTGTTGGCACGCAATGAGTAGCGGTCATACTTCGTGTATCTTAAGATACCGTCTTGCTTGAAGTAGTTGGCCGAGATAGCGTATTTTCCTGACTTTGAACCGCCTGTAGCACCTATTTGGAAGTTAGCAATCGGAGCTGGATCAAAAATAACATCTTGCCAGTTGGTTCCTTCTTTGTTGGCTTTGGTGATGTTAAAAGCCGTTCTACCCAAATTAGGATCAGCGATGTCATTGGTATAAGTATAGTTGGAAGGAAGCGTTCCATAAACGTTTGGATAGATATAGTCCGCAATGGTCTGCTCGCCGTTAGATCCAAATTTATACTGCGCAGAAGGAGAAGTAACCGACGGGTTTTTGCCAGCACCGAGTTCAGATTGGTAAAGGTACTCACCCAATTCTTTGGTATTCAACAAGTCTAGCATCTTGCCAGGGCGTTGCGTACCGCTGTAAAAATCAAATGTAATGCTTGGCTCACCCGTTTTTCCTTTTTTGGTGGTAATAATAACCACCCCGTTGGCAGCACGTGCTCCGTAGATTGAAGCGGCCGAAGCGTCTTTCAACACCTGCATTGATTCAATATCATTGGGGTTGATCTGGTTAAGTGTTCCTTGAGTGGGTACACCGTCAATCACGTACAGAGGGCTGTTGTTGTTGATTGAACCAAACCCACGAATACGCACCATCGTACCCCCTCCAGGAGAGTTGTCGTTTCCAACCACTACCCCTGATGCCCGTCCTTGAAGCATCTGTGTGACGCTGGCCGCGGGCACTGCCGTTAATTCTTTGGCATTGACCACCGTGACGGCTCCCGTAATGTCTTTTTTGCGTTGACTGGCATAACCCGTCACCACAACCTCAGAGAGTGATTTTACATCGACCGCCAAGGCAACGTCAATGTTCGTACGATTTCCAACGGTGATTTCTTGCGAAATATAACCAATGTAAGAAACGACCAATACACTGTTTGAAGCGGTATTTGGAAGGCTAAATCGACCTTCTCCATCAGTAGTGACTCCCGTGTTGGTTCCTTTCAGAAGGACACTTACACCCGGAAGCGGGACATTTTCAGCGGCGTCGGTAACGCGCCCTGTTAAGCGGCTTTGCGCCCACGAACCAAGCGCACAAAGCCACAAAAGTGTGGCTAGGTAAAGATGTTTTTTCATGTTTTGTTAGATAAATTAAGTGAGCTAAACGGCACAGTAGAACTGTAACCTTGCTTTAAAGCAAGCATAAGCAATATTTTTACTTGAATTATTTCAAAAAAATAAAACCAAAAAGTCTTTGTTTGTCCTGCCCTTTCAGGGATTTATCTATACATTAAACATTTTCAGCTATTATCAGCAGTTCATTCTACCTTTGTCATGAAACACTTGGGAGTTGAGAACATTCGGTTTATTCTACTATTTCAAACGTTTGCATAGCCATTGACACTAGTCATATTTTTTATTTAAAAAATTCAATTATACTATTGTACCGAAATCACCTTCCTATCTCCATTTAATTCATAATCGCAATACCCTATGAAAAACGTTTTACCTTTTTCTTCTCCTCCATTCAGTGCTTCTGCGTTCTCCTCTTTTTTATAGAATCCCTTCTTTAAAAAAGAGGAGTTCATTTTCTGCTTATCTCAATTTTACAATTGCTAAACATAATGGTTCGATAATGCTCACGTAACAATTTGTTAACGGGCGAGCCTGACCTTTGCAAAGCTTTATTTACAAACAAATAACTGTTTATTGTATGAACAATATCTACAACTTAAGGTCTCCGAAGTGGCTGGTATGGTCGTTGTTAGTAGGGGGAGCGATGATTGCCACTCCCCAGATAACAAGCGCCTCCGCTCCTTCCGTGGTAAAAACCACCGACAAAACCGTGACGGGTCGTGTCACCGATGCCACAACCAATGAGCCATTGGCTGGCTGTAGCGTCGTGATTAAAGGCACGCAACGCGGAACCAACACCGACGCAAACGGAAACTACACGCTGGCCGTGCCCGATGATAAAGCCGTATTGGTCATTGGTTTTATCGGTTATGAAAAAATGGAAATCGTCGTTGGCACCCGCAACGCAGTAGACGCTGCGCTCAAATCTAGCGCTTCCGATTTGGCTCAGGTGGTCGTTATCGGTTACGGAAGTACCACTAAAAAGGACATGACGGGCTCCGTAAAATCCCTCAAAACCACCGATTTCAACAAAGGAATCATCAACTCACCCGAGCAGCTTTTGCAAGGAAAAGTAGCGGGGGTCAATGTCACCTCGGCCAGCGGCGAGCCAGGGGGTTCGCAATCCATTACCATCAGAGGGCCCGGCGGCGTTCGTACGGGTAGTACTCCTCTTTTTGTGATTGATGGAATGGCATTAGACAACTCCAGTACTGGGGGGGCCACTAACCCGTTGACCTTTCTTAACCCGCAGGATATTGAGTCCATCGACGTATTGAAAGATGCTTCGGCTACCGCTATTTACGGTTCACGGGGGGCGAATGGGGTTGTATTGATTACGACCAAAAAAGGGAAAGCGGGTTTTTCAAGCCTTACTTTTTCCTCAAACGTCGGCATCTCCACCATGGCCCGGGCCTTGGATGTGTTTACGGCTGATGAATACCGTAAGCAGGTACCAGCAGTAGGCGGCGTGTTGGAAGATTTGAAAGCAAATACCGATTGGCAAAAAGAAGTTACCAGAACGGCCTATACACAAAACCATAACTTGTCTTTTGGAGGTGGTGCCGATAAATTGACGTACTATGCTTCGTTGGGATTGCAAAATCAGGAGGGTATCTTGAAAAACAACCAACTCAACCGCTATACGGGCCGTATCAACGTAAACCAAAAATTGATGAACGACCGCCTGAGCATTGACGTAAATTTGAACGCAAGTTATACCCAAAATGAGCGCCCACCGTTTGGGGCGATGTTGGGCGGGGCTATTTCAGCCAACCCTACGTACCCCGCGTATGACACCAACGGCGAGCCATTCAGATATGCGAGCGGAGTAAACCCATTGATTACGTTGAAATTGGAAAAAGATATCACCAAAATCAACCGGGTAATCGGTAATATCTCCCCTTCGTTTACCATCATCAAAGGATTAGTTTACAAACTCAACTTTGGTATCGACAACTCCAATTCCGTGCGCGATTTACAGTCGTTGCCCAACGCAGTGCCCTTACAAGATGGACGCCTCGAAACTATCTATACTTACAACAACAACAAGCTGATTGAAAACTATCTGACCTATACGTTGAATCAAACCGACCACAGTCTCTCGGCGTTGGTAGGGCATTCATACCAGAAAATATTTGTTCAGGGACGTAGCAACAGCATCAATAAATTCCCGATTTCGAGCATCGAACCGATTTATAATCCTGGACTTGGACAAGAATTGACATTGGCCAACAACAAACCGGGCGGTTATGCCGTGGTCAACGAATTGCAATCTTTCTTCTCGCGGGTAAACTATCAATACAAAGACCGCTATTTAATGACTGCCACCGTGCGGGCCGACGGTTCTTCTAAATTCGGTTCTAATAACAAATACGGAATTTTCCCTTCGTTCTCATTAGGTTGGAGACTTTCGGAGGAAGAGTTCCTAAAATCTCTACCATTTAGTGATTTGAAACTCCGAGCTGGTTGGGGAAAAACGGGTAACCAAGAAATCCCTTCCAAAATTACCCAAGCTTTGTTTACTTCACAGGTATCAGGAACCACCAGCTATCCTTTGTACGCCACAGGCCCTTACGCTCCTGGCACTTCTTACTCTCGATTGGCCAATCCCAACATTCAGTGGGAAGTATCAACACAGACCGACGTAGGGCTTGATTTTGGATTGTTCAACGGGGCCTTGTCTGGTACAATCGACTATTTTACCAAACTCTCCAACAATATTTTGTTGGAAGTAATCCCCGCTGACCCCGTTCAGCCCGCAGGTACTTTCTGGACCAATGTAGCCGACATGACCATCAAAAACCAAGGGTTGGAGTTGGAATTAAACTACCGCCACGTCGGGACAAACGGATTGCGGTTTGACATCGGAGGTAACGTAACGTTTATCAAAAATAACGTAACCAATTCTCCTTATTCAGTCATTCCTTCTGGCTCGGCTTCTGGCTCGGGGCTAACCTCCGCCACCATCAACGGCTACATCAATGACCAACCCATCGGCACGTTCTACCTGAAACAATTCACTGGTTTTGACGACAAAGGAATCAGTACCTATTTGGATGCCGACGGCGACGGTATCGTAACCGACAAAGACCGCGTAACGGCCGGCAGTGCCCTACCCACAAAACAATTTAACTTTAACGGTAGCATTGCCTACAAAGGCCTTGATTTGGTGGCAAACTTTAACGGTGTGTCAGGAAACAAAATCTATGACAACACTGCCAACGCAAACTTCTATAAACTGAGATTATCGAAAGGTATCAACACCACTGCTGAGGCAATTGCGGCGGCCAATGAGTCGGTTAACAATGCCGCTCCCGTTTCAACGCGCTACCTCAAAGACGGGGCATTTTTCCGATTAAACAACCTTTCATTGGGGTATAACCTCAACACCAAAGCGTTGGGAATCAACAAATGGATTGCGGGGATTCGGGTTTCGGCCACGGCCCAAAACTTATTCGTAATTACTAAATATGATGGGTATGACCCAGAAGTAAACACCGACCGGACCATCAACGGAATTTCGTCCTACGGTATTGATTACTTGAGTTATCCCAAAGCCAAATCGCTCATTTTTGGTTTGAACGTTACATTTTAACATTAAGAACGATGAAAAAGAAATTATCTATATTAGTGACAACCGTTGGGCTCATGGTGTTCAACAGTTGTACGAACCTGAACGAAATTGTGTTGGACGAAGCATCGGCTTCTGGACTTTCTGACAAGCAGGCCGCCGAAGGAATCATCTCCCCTGTGTATGCATTGTTACCCAATATTTTTCAGCATACCAACTATTTTGCCCTGCAAGAAATCTCAACCGACGAGGCGATTTTACCCTACCGAGGCGGCACTGATTGGGGAGATAATGGTATCTATCTGGCCATGCACCAGCATACACATACCAGTACCGACCCCAACATCCGTAACACTTGGAATTTGATTTTGCAGGGAATGTCACGCTCCATCACTGCCATCAATTCATTACCAACCCTCAACGATCCATCGGCAAAAACCTTTTTGGCCGAAGCAAGAGGTATGCGCGCTTATTATTCGATGCTGACCCTTGATATGTTTGGATTGGTATTCGTCAAAGATGATTTGGGCGAAAACTCCAAAATCATCCGGGGCGATGAGGCAGTTGAATACATCAAAAGCGAACTTCTTGCCATCGAACCCTTAGTAGACCCTAACGTAGGTCCTGGCCGCATTTCCAAAGGAGTCGTTTGGGGACTTTTGGCCCGTTTGTATCTAAACGCCGCCGTGTATCGTGACCCGTATGCCGCTCAATTTACCTTTAAGCCCGAAGACATGGATAAAGTCGTTGAGTACAGCGATAAAATCATCAATTCAGGCATGTATCAGTTGTCAAGAGATTATTTCTCGCTTTTCAACGACGATAATCACAACAACAAAGAATTGATTTTTGCGGTAGACCAGCGGGCCGATTTGAATGGGCACAACCGGATGGCGTATTTCTCTCTATCGGGCGACCAGTTTCCGCTACCAGCTTATCCAAACGCCAACGGTACTGATGGTCCAGGTATCACCCCTGATTTCTACAGAACGTGGGTAACGGCCAATGCCCCCAAAGACCCCGCCGCAGCAGACCCGAGGTTTTATAAACAGAATTTGAGCATCTATTCAAACCCCGCCGACTCTTGCGTAGCGGCAGAAAACTTCAATATCAACCGTGGAATTCTGCGTGGGCAACAATACGGCCTTATCAGAAGAAACGGGGTATTTTTGAAATGTCCTGACGGTAAAATGAAGGTGGGTAAACTTTTCCATGACACGCGTAATAAACCTACACTGGCGGTTGATTTTACGGAGCAGATTGACTTTACTGTAGCTGGCAGTAACTACAACACAGGTTTCCGCGTTGAGAAATATGAATTCAGCAAAAAATCGGTGAGTGGACGTAACTTCGGCGAAGCCGACATCATCATCTTGCGTTTGGCCGATGTATACATGATGCGAGCCGAAGCCAAATTGCGTAAAAGCAACGACGCCGCCAGCGCCTTAGCCGACGTAAACCTCGTCAGAGCCGCCAGAACAGCCACTACTCCTGCGCCAGCGCTTACAAGTATGACACTCGACCTGCTATTCCGCGAGCGTGGATTTGAGTTCTACTGGGAAATGCTCCGCCGGACTGATATGATTCGTTTTGGCAAATATGAAGGTACTTGGACGGAAAAAACCAACACCGACAAAAACAAGCGGGTGTTCCCGATTCCGCAAACTGCCATTGACGGAGCCTCCAACATTCCCGGGTATTTAAAACAGAACGCTGGGTATTAATTAAGTTGAACTTCTAAAAACAACTTCAATAGTCTATAAAAATAACGGTCGCCCATGTTTGGGCGACCGTTATTTTTAGGAAGATAAGGACACGATTAATATGTTTTCCGTTTTTTACCTCTAAAATCAACAATCTCTACCGATTTTTCCTGACCAGTCAGGGGTAATTTACGAACAGATTGCGATAGAAAAGAAGCCCCATAGTACAGTTCTTGGCGATGGGTTTTACCGTCGTTGGTTTGGATAACAGCGTAGGCGTCATTGGCTTGCAGCGACAGCCATTTCATGGGAGCGGTTGCTTGTCCAAACACCTTCAAAGGCCCCCGGTTTTGGGTAGCTATCACCATTCTACGACCATCAGGGCTTGCCATTTGAGCCAATCCTTTGGCATTGCCAGGCACATAAAAACCCGTAGTGGCTTGAGTAAGCGGTGTAAAATCTCCTTTACCATTTCCTTTGAGCATCAAGCCATTAGAAGCGTCGTAGCGGCCTGTACTGGTTTCATTTCCAAAATCATTGGCCACGAGCAATACATCCAAGTGACCGTCCTTATCAAAATCTTCCACAATCATTCCATTGATGGGTGATAGCTGCGCGAGGGTCGGCAGGGGCTTGGTTTTGAAGGTGCAATTGCCCGTGTTTTCAACGTAGACTGACGGACAATAGTTGGCATCTAGTTTCAGTGCTTTATTGCGTTCCTCTTCAGTCAATAGATTATCGTAGGTGGCTTTCGCAAAATCTTTGTATGTCTGAAAACGCGCCCGCGTTTGGATAAACTGTTTGATTACATCCTCACGTCCATGAAAAGGAACCCGAATCAGCTTGTTTTCGGCATCTGGAAAATAGATAAACGGAATGGCATCGTACATACCATCTTGGTTAAAATCGCCCGCGACGATACTTATAGGATAAGCTTCTGAGGCTTTGGTCAGGGCGTTTAATCCAAGATTTCCCGCAATGTAGTCCGTATCGCCATCACCGTCAAAATCTCCCCCCGCCAAACTACCCCAAAAACCCGTTTGAGTATCCAACGCTGAATGTGAAATCGTAAATTTGCCTTTCGTATTTTTCAATAGTGTCAGCGGCATCCATTCTCCCGCAATGAGTAAATCCACCCATCCATCATTGTCATAATCAGTCCACAGCGCATCACACGCCAACCCAAGATTAGTTAATGCGGGAGCGATTTGCGGCGTAACGTTGGTAAATTTGGGCGCTTGGTTGGGAGAAGTATCATTTCGTAGAATAAAACTACTAACGGGTTTTGGGTATTGGTCAGGCTCTACACGCCCCGCAACGTATAAGTCCAAATCACCGTCACGGTCATAATCTGCCGCGCGTACGCACGACTTACTGACCAAAATCGACGGAATAGCTCCCTGCGCCAATTGATACTTTCCTTTACCATCGTTGATGTATAATCGGTCTAGATAGCCCGCGTCGTTGCTTCGTAATTCATTGGACCCACTCGCAATGTAGAGGTCAAGGTCACCGTCGCCGTCGGCATCAAAAAGCAGCGTTCCCATGTCTTCTGAGGTTTTATCAGGCCCATCAACTCCCGGCAGCAAATCACTAATATTGAACGTGCCGTTGGGATTTTGCACAAAGAATTTACCCTTGTTTTGCCGCGAGCCACCCACAAAGAAATCATCCAAGCCGTCGCCATTTATATCGCCCGCCGATACCGCTGGCGGGTACTGCGACAGCTTATGGGGCAGTAATTTTTGCCCGTTAAAATCAATATATTCAGGCTCCTGATGCGTCCAGTTGATATTCAGAGAATCATTCAATTCATTGAACAAATAACGCGGGTTTGACTGCACAGGTATATTGATTTGGGTAGCACTGACTTCCGAAACGTACACTGTCTGATTGGCTTTCAGGTTTTTCAAAGTCTGTTTTTTGCCGTTGGGCCAAACCACTACTGCTGAGTCTATTTGGGTATGTTCACCTAGCCCAAAGTGAGCAATCGGCTCAACCGTCGATAAGTACCCCCTGTAGGGCGAATGCTCATACACTTGTACCAACCCTTTGCCATAATAGAGTTCTACGCCAGCGCCCAAACCCTGTACATTTTTTCCCGAACCTTTAAAACCGATGCGCAGGTAATTGGCTTTTTCGGGATGTGATTCTGACAAATTATTACGATACACAAAAGCGGAATCATTTATGTTGTTGGAAACAATATCAAGGTCACCGTCGAGGTCAAGATCCGCATAGGCGGCTCCGTTGGTAAAAGAAGCCTGATTAAGCCCCCATTTTTCTGAAACATCTTCAAAAGTCAGATCACCTTTATTTTTAAAAGCAAAATTGGGAATTTTGACTTCGGGAATTTCCCCAAGAATATAGTCTTTGGAGGCAACCGAACTGCTTTGTGCGCGAAATTGCGCGAAGTCACGGTCAGTCACGTCGCGCGGGAAACCGTTGGTTATGATTAAATCACGCCAACCGTCATGGTCAAAGTCGACGAGCAAAGGCGTCCAACTCCAATCTGTTTGGGCCACATTGGCCAAGAGGCTGATTTCGGCAAACGCTGGCTCATTGGTTCCAGGCTTATTGCCCATATTGAGTTGAAGGGTATTCCTCCCATATTGATGATTAAATCCAAACAAATCATTGTTCAAATAGGCCTGATAGCTGTTGGGTCCCATCAATTGTTTTTTACGGGTATTATCTTTTGGCAACATATCAACAGCAATCACATCCATCAAACCGTCGTTGTTGATGTCGGCAATGTCGTTGCCCATTGCGGTAGTACTGGTATGCTTAAAGTACGAGGCTGCTTTGTCGGTAAATGTGCCGTTACCATTGTTTACGTACAGCAAATCGTCCGACAAATAATCGTTGGTAACGTAAATATCTTTAAATCCATCACGGTTAAAATCACAAATATTGACCCCGAGGCCAAAACCTTCGATTTGAATACCCGCTTCTTTGGACACATTCGTATAAACGGGATGGCTCAGGCTGTCATTCCATTCGCAGCGATAAAGTCGGTCGGTGGTCGGCGAAGAGCCGTCGCGAAGTTTTTCGTGGTATTGATTGGGATTACTTTCGAGGGTATTTGTCAGAATATACACGTCCAAATCTCCATCGTTGTCGTAGTCAAAAAAGGCGGCATTCATGGAGTAACCTTTATCGGCGATACCATATTCTTCGGCCATTTCTTTAAAAGTTGGGATGCCTTCAGCATTGTTTCCTTGGTTAACAAAGAGCAGGTTTGCGCGTTGTGTTTCTGCTTTTTTTGCCGTGGAAGTCAAGTAAATATCCATTCGACCGTCGGCGTTTATGTCTACCAAACTTATCCCTGAACACCAGCGCCCTACGTTAGAAATACCCGCTTTTTTACTGATGTCTTCAAATTTCATATTGCCCCGATTGAGATAAATACGGCTATCAGCCTGATTTCCCGAAAACAACACATCGGGCAAGCTATCGCCATTCATATCGGCAATGCCTACGCCCCCGCCGTTATATATGTATTCAAAATCCAGAATATTGAGCGTATCATTTTCTCGAATTCGATTGGAAAAATCAATGCCCGACTCACTCACTGGCACCCGACTAAAGAGCGTTTTGTCACCTCCACAGGCAAAACCAAGACCTGCAAGTGCGGCATATAGCATACAATGAAAAAAGCGTAACATAAGGATTGGGGTGGGTATGAGAAATACTGATTACAAAAATAGCAACAATAAATGATGTGGGTATTATAAAAAACGACAAGCCGTAGGGCTTGCCGTTTTTTTATAACCGTAGTAAGCACTGCCTACAAAATCGTTTACTATTAATCAATTAGTAACCGGGATTTTGCTTCAATATATCCTTGCCTAACAAGTCAATCTGACCTTGTGGCAGTGGCAATAATTCATGCTTGTTAGGCGTAAATTTCGCACCGCCCAATGTACCTGGCAGAAATTTGCTGTCGTACGCCAAATAAGCATTAACTTCTTTCTCAGCAATACCCCAACGTACTAGGTCGAAGAAACGGAAACCTTCGCCCGAAAGCTCCAATTTACGCTCAAAGCGTACGGCATCGCGAGCCACAGCTTTGTCGGTCCAAGCAGCATCATACGTAGAAATAACGTATTTAGCAGCAGGTGCTCCCGCTTTTGTTACAAAACCAGCAGGGTTGGCCGCGCGTTTACGCACTTGGTTTACGTAGTCACGCGCTTTTTCAAGGCTTCCTACTTCCACTTCGCACTCAGCAGCCATCAACAATACATCGGCAAAACGAATAATGGTAAAGTTAAGGGCAGTGTAGCCGGGCGTCCAAGTACTGTTATCCTGCAAAGAACCTACGTCAGACTTGTAGTAAGTATATTTTTTAGGAGAATAAGGACCGCCGTTAGGTTGGTTACGAATCCAGGCAGCGCCTGGGTGGTCTTGCCAATCCAAATAAGGAATACCACGACGACCGATAGAGTGGTCGATACGGGGGTCAAGGTTGCCTGCATCTGGGGTAAACGTTTCGCTAGCGCCAACACCCATATCAGTTTTTACCTGATTAGCGCCTACGTTATACGAACCATCCAACAAAGGCAAACCTGCAGCGCTGGTACGGAATGAGTTACCCAACTCAAAGCTAGGCTGGAAGAATCCGCAACAGTTACCTGGGCCGTTAGGGCCTGTGTTATACGGATAGTTCAAGTCAAACTCAGGGAAAGCGTTGTTTACCGAACCTGTGTTAGCAGCATTCTGAATCGCAAAGATCGACTCTTCGTTGTTATCATTAGAAGCTCTGTAAATATCAGCATACTTAGGTACCAAGCCGTATTTTTTGCCGTTTGATGTTTTACCATTGGCAATCACCAAGTCAAACAAAGTTTTAGCATCGGCGTATTTTTTCTGATACAGATACACTTTAGCTAAGTAAGATGCGGCAGCCCATTTGTTGGCACGACCCACAGCAGCTTGCGTTTCGGGTAGGTTATCGTAGGCGTACTTAAGGTCAGCCTCAATTTTTGGCCACAAATCTACATCGTTTTTAACTTTCTCAATACCTGTTCCGTAGTCAAGTGTTTCATCCACGTAAGGAGTATTGCCAAACGTCTTTTTTAACTCGAAATAGTAATGACCACGCAGAAAACGAGCCTCAGCTGAAATTCGTTTTTTGTCATCAGCAGTCACTTCCGGAGTGGCAGTAGCCAACAATTGCAATACGGCGTTGGCCCTGGCTACGCCTTCGTAGGTACCTGTATATTTGTCGTTGATTACACCCTGCGTCGACAGGTTTTCAAAGCGTTGGATTGGGTTGATGTCACTGAAGTCACCGGGGTCAGTTCCTTTGTTGGCATCGCCACCGCGAATACTTCCCCATACCCAGTTGGTAGCGCTGGCCATTCGGTTGGCGCGACCGTTCAGGTTACTGTACACCGAAATCAACGCTCCTTCCAATCCTTTTTTAGTAGAGAGTTGTTCTTTCCCCACTGAGCCGGTTGGTGCCACTTCCAGAAAGCTATCTTTACAAGCAACCGAAAGCGCTACCAGCAATACGACGGTAATCGATCCTTTTATTGCGTAATTTTTCATTTTTTATCAATTAATTAGAATTGTAACATTATTAGAATCCAAGGTTCAAACCAACAGTCCAACCCTTTGTGAGTGGGTAGTTACCTACGTCGATACCGAAGTTAGTATCAGCGTTACCACCTACACCCGGATCCAAGCCCGAGTATTTAGTAAGGGTAAAGATGTTGTTGGTAGAAGCAAATACGCGCAAGCGCTGGATGCGGGCCTTACTCAACGCACTGGCAGGGAGGTTGTATCCTAACGTGATGTTTTGGAAACGCACATAGCTACCGTTTTCTACGTAGAACGAGTTAGACTGGGTGTTGGTACTGAAGTTTGATGCTGTTTCGAAGATTGGAGTAGTAGCACCTGTATTGCTTGGCGTCCATGAATCTTTCACGCGCTCGCTGATGGCGGCCCCTGCAAATGAAGGGTAGAAATCAGTGAACCATTTAGATACGTTGAAGATTTTGTTGCCAAAGAAACCGTTCAAATATGCTTCCAATTCCCATCCTTTGTATTTGAAGCCAAGGCTCAAACCTGCGGTAAATTTAGGAACTGGGCTACCCAAATAGGTACGGTCGTCGGCATTGATTTTTCCATCGCCGTTGATGTCAGCATAACGGAAACGGCCTGGGCCAGCACCATCCTGCGTAGGAGCATTTTTCACTTCTTCGGCGTTTTGGAACAAGCCAATCACTTTATAACCGTAGAAAGAAGAGATTGAATAACCTACTTGGTTACGGATAGGGTTGATACCACGGAAGCCAGGGTTTACGTTGGTGAGGTAATTTACGTTAGGCGCTACCGCTACAATTTCGTTGCTCAATGTACCACCAGTGAAAGTTACGTCATAAGACAGGTCTTTAGTGATACGACCACGATTGGTTACCAAGATGTCAATACCTTTGTTGGCCATTTTTGCGATGTTCACCGATGGAGGTGAGGCAAATGGTCCAGCAGTTGCCGTGATTGGCAATTGGTACAATAAATCTTTGGTATCTTTTTGCCAGAAGTCAATCACTACGTCCAATTTACCATTCAAGAACGTTCCGTCGATACCGATGTTTTTGGTGATTGAAGTTTCCCATTTAGCATCGGGGTTACCGATACGCGTACGGTAGTAACCTTCGGCGGTGCTTGAATTAGAGCCGTTGATGTCGTAAGCAGAGTTTCCGATGCTGGCACCGTATAAGCTAAACTGGTTGTTGGGATCTACGTTGTTTGAGTTACCCATTGTACCATAACCACCGCGAATTTTCAAATCTGAAACCCATGTCAATTGCTTCATGAAAGGCTCCGATGAAATACGCCATGCGGCCGAGAACGCAGGGAATGCCCCGAAACGGTTGTTAGCTCCGAAACGTGAAGAACCGTCGCGACGAACCACCCCTGTTACGATATATTTATCGTTGAAGATGTAGTTAACACGACCGAATACTGAATAGAAGTTAACACCTGAAAAAAGGCTACTATTTACTACTCTTCCGCTGGCACTTACGTTGGATAAGTTTACGTAGTTGATGTCAGTAGAGAATGGATTCAAACCACTACCGTTCATGTTACGACCTTTACCCGTATTCAAGGCTTCCTGGCCTGCCAATACCTCTACGTTATGCTTGCCAAATTGCTTTTTGTAAGTGGCAGTGTTGGTCAATACCCAGCCAAAGCTCCAGCCACCGCCTTCGTTATAACCAAACGCCGAGTTGTTTTCAGAGTTTTCGTATTGCAAACGGCTATAACCCCAGTTGTAGAAGTTATTGTACTGTCCACCAAGGCTGCTACGCAAAGTCAAACCTGGGATTGGATCCCACTCGGCATAGATGTTTCCGAAACCATTTGCGTTAAAACTACGGTTGTTAGCCTGTCCGTCGCGGCTAGCAACTGGGTTACGGGGGTTATTGAATCCTTTTGCGGCCGTACCTGCATAACCACCAAACTCGTCATAAATTGGAATGATGGATGGCATACGGAAAGCACTTAAGATGTCATTTTCGTCAGCTGCAACCCCGTTTCCACCAGCACCACCCGATTGTCCTAAAATCGAACGGTAGGTGAATTGAAGGTTTTGACCGATACGTACGTTTTTCAACACGTTAAACTCGCTGTTGGCCCGGAAGGTATAACGTGTAAAATCATTTCCTTTTAAGATACCTTGTTGATTCTGAGCACCGAATCCGATGTAAAAACGGCTATTTTCGCCACCGCCAGAGAATCCAAGTGCGTGACGTTGCAGGGCAGCATTACGCGTGATAGCTTTATACCAGTCAGTACCCTCTTTGTTGGCTTTTACTACCTGATAGATTGAGCCTGCCGTAGGATCAACATTGTATTTGGCTTTTTCAGCAGCCAAATCAACCGTACCTACAACCCCTGAACGACCACCTACTGTAAGGTAATCAGGAATGACAGGAGTAGAACCTGAACCAAACTGAGGGTGCCCGAATGCTTCGTTTGAGTTTCTTTTGGCGTTCCAAGTCCAAGTGGCAAAATCAGTCGGGTTCATCATCTTCTGACCTTCCCCAGCAAGCGTTACCCCGTACATGCCATCGTAGCTGATGTTCAGCTTCTTTGCTCCTTTTGAACCCTTTTTGGTCGTATATACAATTACCCCGTTGGCAGCGCGCGCACCATAGATAGAGGCTGCGGCAGCATCTTTCAACACCGTAGTTGTCTCGATGTCATCTGGAGCCAAAAAGTCAGTTGAACCTACAGGTACTCCGTCTACAACGTACAAAGGCTCGTTACCACCGAAAGCACCAAATCCGCGTACGCGTACTTGGCTGGCAGTTCCAGGCTGTCCGTTAGTAATAACCGTCAAACCAGCCACACGACCCTGCAACTGCTGCTCAACGTTGCCCGATGGGCGAACGGTGAGGTCTTTTGCTTTTACCGTCGAAACCGCCCCCGTTGTCTCACGGCGGCTGTCGATGGAGTAACCCGTTACGATTACTTCCGTTAAGGCATTCACATCGTCTTCAATTTTTACATTTACAACGCTCTGATTGCCTACCGTTACTTCTTGTGGCTTGTAACCGATGGCTGAAATCACCAACACAGGATTTGCCCCACTCACGTTAATAGTGAATGCTCCATTGGCATCAGCAGAGGTACCTACATTGCTGCCTTTCAATAAAATGGTTGCTCCGGGAACAGGTCCATCGTTAGCAACGACCTTTCCCGTCACTTTCCGGTCTTGTGCATGTGCCGAACCAGGAGCAAGGAATAGAATAAACATCCATGCCACCGCACACATCAGCGGATAATAGAACTTTGGTTTCATAAATAAAAACTGATAGGTTAAAAATGAACAATTAAAAATAAAAAAAATACAAATTCAAAAAGCGCCTTCAATTTCCGTTACAGTTATCTATTGCAGACGCTCAATAGACACTGAAAACAATTATTATTTTCTAACGAATCGGAGGAATGGATTTACGTTTTGTTACTTCCTAGCGGGCAATTTTGGCCGTGGGAAGACCTTTTCATTAGTGAAATAACCCTTTAAATGGTTACTATCACTAGGCACTTTTTATCGGGTGGGTGTGGATACACTGACTTGTCGGCAGTGTGTTTGGATTAGCAGCGCTAAAAACAGCTAGCGCTACCACCTAAGTATTCAGACGAATTCGCGTTAAAATATTTGCAACTTTTACTGGTCAGTTTTCTATTTTTTTAATAAAAAATGCTGATGCAAAAGGGCAATTACAATCACAATTATAAAGAATTATTAATTGTAATTTTACTTGTAAAAGTATAGTTATTTCTCATTTCAAACAAATTAAGCCTATTTTTTAATTTAAAAGTCTAAATTTACTTTGCCACTAAAAAGCATACATATCCAGTGCTTTTCAAGGTATATACGTAATGGGTTAATTAAAAAACTATCACTCGTCAAAAGACTGAAACAAAGAACAATGACAACATTAACTTAGAGAATTTTCAACTTCTCATTTCAACTCGTAATGAAAAAACTAAACGTCGACTTGTTCAACTACGCCATTTTTACTGAACCGAGAAGCGAAAAATTGAAAAAAAGGAAGAATAAAAAGGTTTTTCATCGTCAATTGCATCATTTTGATACAAACTTATTGGGACAACAACGATATTCCAAACTTTTTCTTTTTTTTGTGCAAAATTTTAATCCATGACCCCCAGCCAAAACATCAAAAAATTTTTGGAAACCGGCCCAGAATACCTTCCGAGCATATCGGTTGATTGTGTGATTTTTGGGTTTCACGAACGTCAATTAAAAGTCTTACTTTTGGAATTTAAACATACAAAAGCCTTTGCTTTGCCTGGCGGATTTGTATTTAAGGGAGAAAGTACTGATGAAGCTGCTACCCGGATTTTGTGGGAACGAACGGGTGTAAAAGACATTTATCTTGAACAGTTTTATACATTCGGGGAACAAAATCGCGGCAACTGGGATGTACACAAAGCCACCATGTCTTCTCACGGATTTGAATTAGAAACAGAACATTGGCTCTTGCAACGCTTTATTTCTATCGGCTATTACGCTTTGGTAGACTTTTCAAAAGTCAAACCAACACCCGATATTTTTTCAGATTTGGGAGACTGGCACGATATCCATCAGATTCCAACCCTGATTCTTGACCACAACCGAATCGTAGAAAAGGCCCTTAGCACTCTTCGTCTGATGTTAGATCATAAACTGGTTGGGTTCAATCTACTGTCCGAAACATTCACGATGAATGAACTTCAAAGTTTGTACGAAACAATTTTAGATAAAAAGCTCCTTCGTGCCAATTTTCAGCGAAAAATGCTCAGTATGGAGATATTGGAGCGGGTGGAGAAGAAATTTTCAGGAAAGGCCCACAAGCCCCCGTACGTATATCGAATCAAAAAAACGGCCTAAAAACGAAGTTCAATCAATCCGATAATTCAGTTCAAAAACCGTTTGTTGTGAAGGTTTTGTGCGGGTATCGGTTATGTCACGGTCAAACAGACGGTTCAAATTATTGCCTGCCAAATCTTCCAGTCGCGACTCGACCAACACTTTATAAACACCTGTCAACCAAGGCACTACGGGAACAAACTGGACAACCTGCTCTTTATTATTGACCTGAATGGCACCGTTTACGTTCTTACCCCGAGCGTCAATTATCCGAATCGTATTTTGTAATAAAACATAATCCAAGGCTTCCTTGACATAGATTTCAAGGACTTGGTTTGTGCCTTTCGGGGGAGCTTTAAGCGTCCAAGACTTGATGTCGGGAGAGGTCATGTCACGTGTTGTCGCCACAAAATGTTTGGTATATGCTTGTATCAACCCTGCCCCTAATTCATCCGGCCACCGCTCTGAAACAACTAACGTATAATGATTACCTTTCATTAAAGGTGCTCCTAGCGATTTATTGGGTTGTAAATCGCGCTTAATTCTGCCCGGATCGAGCCACAGGGTCAAAACAGTTTTTTCAGCGTTCCATAATTCTGGTTGTAAATTCAGAAATGTGTTTGGCAAAGTATCTCCTTTGGCATCAAGCAGAGAAATATAGGCTAAGGAATGTCCTTCCCGCATAGGACGAGAAAAAACGAAGTAGAATTTGAGGAGGTTTTCGGGGAGCGTGTCTTGGGAAGGGTAAATTCCAGTTAGGGTTGTGGAGGGTTCGGCTTTGGGAATTGCGATTTCACCCACTAGACGGTTCTCAAGTAACACTTCATACCGCAAGCCTGGGGTAAAAGGAACAAGCGGCTCAAAAATCAATGAATCACTTTGTATTGAATAATCGCCTAAAACCGCCGTTTTAGGATGGGATTTGACCAGTTGTACCCTCAGCAATTCGGGGAGCGTTTCTTTAGAGTGAGCTTTGAATTGGCTTAAGGCTACCGACAACCCCGTTGCCTGATTATTTTTCCACCGAATTACGATGCTTTTTTGTGAGGTTTCCTGACTTTCCGCACAACTAATTAGCAGAAATAAAGAAAAAAGAATCAGTTGGCTGGGCCAACTGATTCGTACTCTTTTTCTCATAATGATCGGTTATTGGAAGTTCGGATGTCGAGGTCTCCGTTGGCTCTCCGTTGCAAGAACACAAATTGGGTATCGTCCAATTTGTCAAGTTGGAGCACATTCACCATCGGAAACGAAACGTAAGGAACGCCAGCCGTGCTGTAATTTTCTTTGATAGGTTCGGTCAGCGAGCCTTCGTAAGTCTCGATGTCTTTATACTTAACTTTCATCACTGGCCGGTCAGAATTGGCCATAATCAGGAACAAATCGTTGCCTTTTTTCATAGTGATAATGTCCAAGGGGCTGTTTCCAGCGCCAAATTCACCAACGGTACGGCCTTTTACGTGCGTACCAGGCTTTAAATCATCAATTGGAAAAAGAACAAGTGGGGTACAGGTGTAGCTGGCTACCAGAAACTTTTTACCGTTCAATTCTGCCGTTGTAAAAGTTTTGATGGGCGAGTTGGTTTCGTATTGTCCGTGGGCGGCATGATAGATTTCAAGCGAAGATTGCTCCTGTTTGTTGGTAAACGGAAAAGGAATACTGCGGAACGTTGAGCCAAACTCCTGATTAGACAACCCACTCACCATCACTTTTCCATCCGCATAATTGAGGTCTGAAATAGCCCAAACCCGCAGTGGCCGACCTCGTTGGTCTTTGGCGTCTTCGGCAGGTGCATTATTGAGCGGCACTAAGGCAAACTTGATGTCTTTCAGGCTCACTGGCTGAATGTTTTCGCCGTCTATTTTAAACAATACGGGTGTTCCGTTGGCAGCTTGTACAGCGCAATACACTTTTTTGGAAATGGGATTGACCGCCAAATCCTGAATAGTGATATTTTTAGCTTCTGTACCCAGCAAAGCAGCAATTTTTTGGTCAATGTTTTTGATCTCAACGGGTTTGGCACTCGCCACGTTTTCGGCATCTTTCGTATCAACCGCAAACACCGAAGCACTTTTAGAATCCCCGATAAACAAGACCCCTTCAGGCCCAAAAGCAAGCGCATTCATTGACTTGACCTCTGGTGTACCAGTCTCAAATCCACTCAAAACACTTGCCGTACGGTTGGTATAGGCAACCATTAATGCCACCGATAGGGCAGCTGCAACGGACAAAAACATTTTTTTCATACCAGTATTGATTTTATAGTTTACGCGTTGTGTAACTTACGACAATTCCAATAAACATACAACTCGAATACAACGGAAGTGTTTCACTTTGAAACAATTACGCAGTTATTTTTTGCAAATTTGCAAAACTCGTCGCGATACTTTCAAAGGGGCTTGCAGCCATGTCTTGCTCCACAAAGTAGTATTTCAGACCTGCTTTTTGGGCCCCTACAAAAATCTTTTTGAAGTCCACGACCCCCGTTCCGACTTCTACGGGCTTTTTAAGTTCTTTATCAATATCTTTAATGTGCCAAAGGGGAAAACGACCAGGCTGCTGTTTGAACAATTCTACAGGATCAAGCCCCGCTTTTACCACCCAAGCCATGTCCATTTCCATCGTTACAAGGTCAGGGCTAGTTTGCGACAAAATCAAATCATAAGGCGTTTGCCCTTCTACTTTGTCAAACTCAGTAGCATGATTGTGATACGCAAAACCGATACCCGCTTTTTTGCAGGCTTCACCCGTTTTAACAAATACTTCAATGGATTTTTTGATTTCATCCAACGTACCCACTGGCGTAGAAGCACACACCAAATAACTCAGGCCACCTTCGGCGGCTTCATCCACCAATTGCTGGTAATTTTCCAATAAATTCAGTCGTTTGGGCATATTGGCGGGCATTTGACGCGGTGGCGCACCTGCCGCAGCTGCGCCACCTCCTGCGGGAGCACTTGCCTGAGCCGGTCGCGGACGAAAAGGAGCACCTCCTACATGATGGGCGCGCCAAGTCATCCCCAAATCTTCCACTACTTTTTTAAATTCTTTGGGCGAATAACCATAATACCCGTCTTTCATGCTGAAGGCAGATTCGATTTCTTTATAACCAATACCCGCTACTTTTTCCAACGAGCCTTTGGCGTCGTCCGACATGGCCCTGAACAACGTAAACAGCTGCAAACCAGGGCGCGGTAATGCCTCTGGGGCAAAAAGATTTTTCGCCAACGCGGGTACGGCCAAGCTTCCCAATGCCAAGGCACTGGTATTTTTAAGGAAAGTTCTACGATTCTGCATAGTTGTTCGAAATAAAAAGCCTGAATTGATAAACCAGAAAGTCAGTCGCCGGACAGTACGCCCGACGACTTTCTAGCGGCACTTTTATAGGTTAGTAATTGTATTCTGAAACTGAATCGAAACCACCGACATGACGATTTGATTCGGCTGTGCATTGGGATTTTTGAACACAAAATATACATCGTGTACTCCCTCCGTAGCTTCAATTTTGGCGATGGCCTGCTGAGCGCCGCGCCGAGCCCTTGCCGCTGGGTCAGTGGCGGCCTGCCCTTGCGTACGTTGTGCATTTGCGGCAGGCGTTCCTGCGGCAGGCGCTGCTGGTGGTGGGCCAAAGGAGGGGTCTTTCACTTCTACGGTCGAGGTTTTTCCGATTAATTTACCCGTTGGGGAACCCAAACGAACTTCTACCACACCGCCAGAAGCACCCACACGCGTGGTGGCTTGGGCCAACACTTCGATTTGTTTAATGTCCGTCAAGTCCAATTGGGTGTATCCAATGTAGGAGTCATTACCTATCAAATTAAATGATTTTGAAGGTGTTATCAACAACTGCGTTCCTTTGCTCTTCTCGGCTTTGGCGGGGTCGAGCGAAGGATTGCGTAAATGCAAAATATTCTCCGACATCAACGGCGACAGCAATTTTGTTCCCCGGTCGGTGTAGGCAGCGCGTAACACGTAGCTTCCACGCCCGTTTTCGCCTTCGGGTACTTTGGTAGTATAGGTACCTGTAGTTGGCAACGACTTGGTCTGCAATGGTTTTTCTCCCAAGTTCATGATGTATTTGACCATCGTTGCGGCATCATTTTTAGAGATTTGTGGGTGGGCGCTCATGGCGTGGTCTCCCCATACTCCGCCACCGCCAGCAATGATTTTATTCGCTAACTTTTCGGGAGCGGCGGCATCGCCTTTGTATTTCTGCGCAATGTCTTTATAGCTCGGCCCTACAGATTTTTTATCAACAATGTGGCATGACTTACAATCGCTCGCACTCATGAGTTTGTAGCCCGTCGAGAAGCGCGCCGAAGCATCGGTGCCACGGTAGTTGGAAGCTATTTCGATAGGGTCAAAAGAATCGGGCATATAGTCGATATTAACCGCTACCTGAGTTGGAATGATTTTTCCATTTTCCAAACTGCCGTCTTCTTTATCGTTCACTTTTACTTTATACTCAATGCTTTCGTTAGGAAAAAAGAAAGATTTATTGCCTTTCGTTACTTCCAATGCCACTTCGGGAGCTTCGTTGCCGGCCTTGATTTCAAGGGTACGGCTATTTTTAGCTCCTTTAGGGTCAGTTACCGTCAAAGTAGCTTTGTAGGTGCCTGGTTTATCAAATGTTACCACTGGATTTGGTTGCGTAAGTGTCTTAAAAACCCCCGCTTTAGAGGTAATTTTCCACTCATATTTCAACACATCACGGTCAAAATCCTGCGTTCCTTCCGACGAAAACGCCACTTTGAAAGGCACCGAACCCGCCTTTTTGTCGGCGGTTGCTTCTACTATCGGGGTGCGATTGCCAGCGTTGTACTCGATTTTTACCAAACGCGCATTATCATTCCCTCTAAACCACGCACTTCCGTATTCGAGTACGTACAAATCTCCGTCGGGGCTAAAATCTATGTCGATAGCACTGCTGAAATTTTCGCTGGGCATAAACCGCTCCATAGATTTATAATCGCCGTTGTCGTCCATTGTCACGGCCATAATCCAGCCGCGCATAAA
Source organism: Runella rosea (assembly GCF_003325355.1). Lineage (GTDB taxonomy): Bacteria > Bacteroidota > Bacteroidia > Cytophagales > Spirosomataceae > Runella > Runella rosea. The sequence continues at coordinate 5,039,737 of NZ_CP030850.1, read as the reverse complement.
CTCCACCATTAGCCACTTGCCTTCGTAATAATCTGGGAAAGTGCGAGGGGCATTTTTGAAATCGGATTTTCTAAAAACGGGTCCACCCGTAGCACTCCGCCCCGAACTTCCTACCAACGGAAATTCTGTGGAATTGGCGTATGGATACCATACAAATGCTTTTTGAGCAGGTGGTAATTCCCGCAAACCCGTATTGTTGGGGGAATCGTTGATGGGCTTGGCAGGGTCAAACTTTGAGTCTGCTTTGAGTTTATTGGCCTCAAAATCCCAATCTGAATATACTTTATTATCACCAATAAAATAAGGCCAGCCAAAAAAGCCGGGGCCTTTGGCTTGATTGAATTCATCATATCCACGCGGGCCACGTGGCGAATCCTGCGAGGCGTCTGGGCCTACTTCACCCCAATACAAAAAGCCTGTTTTGCTATCGATGGTTGGGCGCCACGGGTTGCGGTGACCCATGGTATAAATTTCGGCGCGGGTTTTGGGGGTGCCTTTAGGGAATAAATTTCCGTCTGGAATCGTGTAAGTGCCGTCGGGTTGGGGCTTGATACGCAAGATTTTGCCACGCAAATCGTTGGTATTGGCCGCGCCGCGCTGATCGTCCCAAGTGCTTTGCTCGGGGCGCTCATCAATGGGGGCGTAGCCGTCGGAGTTACTGTTGCTGGTATTATTTCCAGTGGTCAGGTATAAGTTGCCGACTTTATCAAATACCATTCCACCGCCCGTATGGCAACATTCTTCGCGTTGGGTAGTGACCTCCAACATAATTTTTTTGGAAGACTCCACCAATTCATCACCTTTCAATTCCCAACGTGCCAACACGTGCTTTTTGTCCGTTGGGTCGGCATAATACATATAAATCCAGTTGTTTTTGACAAAATTTGGATCGGCAATCAAGCCCATCAAACCCTCTTCTGCTTCGCGCACTTGTCCCTGCCGATTGGTATATTTTGTATTTACCGGAATCGTAGCCAGTACGCTCACTTCCTTAGTTTTGGGATTGTACGCTTTTAAATTTCCTTTTCGCTCCACGAACAACACCCGCTTATCGGGCAAAAAGGTCATTTCCATGGGTTCGTCCAATTTCTCCGTCAAAATGCTTTTGGTAAAGCGGTTTTCTTCAGGGGGTGACGATTGGCTGTAAGTAACGGTTGCCGTGCCCAATGCAATCAGGCCAACGGCTCCCAACTTACGAAGAGAGGTAGAGAAATACATACGCAAGATAAATTTGTAGTTTTCTTAGTAAAATTATGACGGATTCCACTCAAAGATAGACGCGATAGTTTGTATCAAAACAATACATTAGACAAAAAACGATAAGTTGCCGATGATTAACGGTTTTTAACCGACCGTTTGGGTTTTGTCATTTCCTATTATTCGTATTAAAAGGCCGTTAAAATAAAGAGTAAGACTTTCGGTGAAAAAATCTTATCTTTAAAATTGAAGCCAAAATGAAAAACCACCATTTACTTAATTGTTTGTGTATGAAAGTTTTAATTGTTGAAGACGAGCCCAAACTGGCGGGGTTTATAAAAAAAGGACTTGAAGAGCAAGCATGGGAAGTAGATATAGCTTTTGACGGACAAATGGGCAGCAGTTTAGCCCTTTCAAATCCTTACGACGTCATTGTATTGGACGTTAATCTTCCTAAAATAAACGGTTTTGAGTTGGCCGCGCTGTTACGCAGGGAAAATATTCGTACTCCGATTCTGATGCTGACCGCCCTCGGAACACTTAATGATAAACTGGCGGGTTTTGAATCAGGCGCTGATGATTATCTGGTCAAACCGTTTGAATTTCAAGAGCTTATTGTTCGGCTCCGAGCGTTACAAAAACGAAATTCAGAAAGCGGTCCCACAACCAATGTTTTAAAAATCGCCGATTTAGAATTAGACCTGAATGAGCGAATCGCAAGGCGAGAAGGGCACCGTATTGAACTGACAGCCAAAGAGTTTGGCCTATTAGAATATTTTATGCGCAACCGTGGCCGGGTGGTTTCACGGGTAGATATTGCCGAAAAAGTCTGGGATATCCATTTCGACACCGGCACCAATACCATCGATGTTTACGTTAATTTTTTGCGTAAAAAGATCGACAAAGAGTTTTCGCATAAGCTGATTCATACCGTCGTTGGCATGGGATATATTCTCAAAGAATAATGAAAAGAATACTGGACGTTCCCCACTGGAATGAGAATATGAACATTCGGCTGCGCCTCACGCTCCTCTTTGCGGTGTTGGTTGCTTCCATCATGCTGGCTTTTTCGTTGTCAGTGTACTATTTATACAATCAATTTCGAGAGCAAGAATTTAACAAACGCTTGCGCGACAAAGCCTTGACCACGGTTCGGCTGTTTGAAGATGTGGGGGGAATCACCGAAGAGCTTCTACACGACATCGAACGCAACGACCTCACTACGATGTACAAAGAGGAAGTGACGGTCTATGATTCCAACAACAAAGTAGTGTATGACAGTGGGAAAGAGCCCTACATCATCACCCCTCAATTGCTGGCTCAAGCAAGAGAAGGAATTGATTTTAGTCTTCGGGATGGCGATAAAGAAATCATTGGCGTCAGGTACGTAGACAAACGAAAACAGGTATTGGTCGTGGTTGCGTACGCAATTGATGTGTACGGATTCAGCAAATTGGAAAGATTACGTAACATTCTTATTACGGGTTGGGCGGTTAGTTTGTTGTTGGTTATTTTGGCAGGATGGCTTTTTGCGAGTGATGCCTTACGGCCTGTTTCGGATATTATTGAACAGGTAAAGAATATTTCGGCCCGCAATATCCACGAACGCCTCAAAGCCCGGCGTCATAAGGATGAACTGGGACAATTGGTGGCTACTTTCAATGATTTGCTGAGTAGATTGGAGGAGGCTTTTAGCTCACAGCGCAATTTTGTTTCACACGCTTCGCACGAATTACGCACCCCACTCACCATTATGATGGGGCAATTGGAAGTAGCTTTGCTTCAAAAACGAACCGTCGAAGACTATCAACAAACCATCAAAGACGCCATTGAAGAAGTAAAGAAAATGCGGGACTTAATCAATGGACTACTAGAACTCGCCCGCATCAACAACGACATATTTCAGTTGCATTTTCGGCCGTTAAATATTGATGATTTGTTGTGGCAGGTTCGAGAATCGTTGCTCATCCAATTTCCTGACTATAACATTCAAATAGAGTTTGATGAATCGCAGGAGGAAGAAACAGAATTTAAAATCAAAGGTGATAAATCACTGCTTCAAATGGCTTTTCAAAACATCATGGAAAATGCCTGTAAATACTCAGAAGATCAACGCGTTAATGTGTCATTACTAGCCCATTCCGACACCATACGTATTTCTTTTACCGACCGGGGCATCGGTATTTCGGAAGAAGATTTACCTCATATTTTTGAACCTTTTTACCGGGGCGATTCTAGTAAATCTCGTAAAGGGCACGGTATTGGGCTGGCCCTTACCCAACGAATTATTCAACTTCATAACGGCAGTATCAGGGCTTTTTCTCAACTCGGAAAAGGCACTCGGTTTGTGATATCCCTCCCTTTATAACCCCCAACCCAAAAGCCACTGCTCTCCTACAAGTGGATATTTCTGTAAGTAGAAGCGCTAATAATTAACCTAGTATTCTATTTTCGCATTTTCATCGGGATGTTACTGCGATAAATTCTTTTTACATGCACTATTCTCACATTATCAACGAGCTTGCCGAAGACCGCGAGCATTATTTCAACGCCGTTAGTCCGCCGATTGTCCAAACTAGCAATTTCGTTTTTAATGATTTTGCTTCTCTGCGTGGGGCCTTTGAAGATGAAATGTCGGCCTACCTGTATTCGCGGGGTGTAAACCCAACGGTCGATATTTTACGCCAAAAATTGGCTGCCTTGGACGAAACCGAAGATTGTTTGGTGCTAAACAGCGGCGCGTCGGCCATTTTTTGCGCGGTGATGTCCAATGTTCAGGCGGGCGACCACATTGTGAGCGTTCATAAACCCTATACATGGGCGTGGAAATTGTTTGACAACATTCTGCCCCGGTACAATGTTTCGACCACTTACGTAGACGGTACGCTGATTGAAAATTTTGAAGCTGCCCTGCAACCTAACACCAGAGTGATTTATTTAGAATCACCCAATACCCTGACCTTTGACCTGCAAGATTTGGAAGCCGTAGCCAGACTGGCAAAATCGCGGGGTATTGTCACCATCATTGACAATAGTTACTGTTCCCCATTTTTCCAAAAACCGCACCGCTTCGGCATTGATCTATCTCTGCAATCGGCCACCAAATACATCGGCGGGCACTCAGATACCGTAGCGGGTGTTTTGACGGGCAGTAAAGCCATGATAAAGCAGATTTTTGACCGTGAAGCCCTCAATACGGGTGCTTTTGTATCCCCTTTTAACGGTTGGTTGCTATTAAGAGGCTTACGGACGTTGCCAATTCGACTGAAACATATTTCGGAAAGCACCCAAAAAGTGGTCGCTTTTTTGAAAAATCACCCCGCCATTGAGCGCGTTTATTTTCCGTTCGACCCCGATTTTCCGCAGTATGAATTAGCAAAAAAACAAATGACAGGTGCTTGCGGCCTGGTGACCATTGCGCTCAAAGTGGATAGATACGAGCAGGTTGAGCAGTTCGCCAAAACCCTGAAACACTTTCTATTAGCGGTAAGTTGGGGCGGCCACGAATCACTCATCATGCCCAAATGCGCGGGCCTACACCCAGAAGAATTTGATGCCAAAAATCTAGAACACCGTCTAGTGCGTCTTTATATTGGTCTGGAAGAAGTTGACTATCTGATTGAAGATTTGAGCCAAGCACTGAATAGTTTATGAGAAAATCGCGTTGTCGGACGGGCCGCATCGGCGTACCGACCCAGCCCGTCTGCCAACACGATATAATACTATTTCAACACCGCCATCACAGCCTCTTCACTAGCCACGGCATTGGTAGGACGCGGATGGGCTTCGTTAAACACTTCAAGGTCTTTGCGGTCGAGGAGTTTGGCATGGCTTTCGTCAATACTTCCGTCGGCTTTGGTTACTTTCGATATATCTAATTTTAAATGTTTGGCTAAAAACCGATAGGCCGCCGCGCGTTTTGAAGGGCCGTAATCGTGCTTTTCGTTGGGGAGGTGTACATTTTCAACCAAATTTTCTTTGCCATATAATCCGTAGATTTTTTGCAAATGTGGATACTCCACCTCGGGATTATTTTTAGTCCAGTCGGCACCGTCCGACACCAACAACATGGGGCGCGGGGCCGCCAAGGCGGCAATTTCTACGTTATTGGTTTGAAAGTTCCCTTTTTTATGAACGGGCATCCCGCTTTCGCACACACAGCCGCCAAAAAAGTGCGCTGATACCATCACCACTGGCACCGAAACTTTGATACGAGGGTCCAACGCCGTGAGCATAAAAGTCTGCGTTCCTCCACCCGATTCTCCCGTTACCCCTACCCGATTCTTATCAATATTGGGTTGTGCCAATAAAAAATCTAATGCTCGAATGCTGTTGATGGTCTGAAGTTTAAAGGCTTTGGGAATTTTGTGCGTGCTCAGTTGCGAATCGCTGTACCCAATCATATCGTAAGCAAACACCACCGCGCCCATTCGGGCCAGATTGGCACAACGAAACTGCATCGGTTCCAGAAAACGTGCATCTGGCTTGGCGGTATGCCCGTGCGGACACAGTATGGCCGCAAAAGGGCCTTTTTGGTTCAGTGGTTTATAGAGATTGCCCGTTACATAATACCCATCTATGCTCTCAAATGCCACATTTTCAATGGTATACCCATCCATCTCTCTCCGACTGTGAATCATCGGCTTTGAGACAGGACGCGGAGGCATTTTTTGCAATTCGCTGCCTTCTAAGATACGATTCCTGATTTGTTGCGCTCTGGTTTCCCATTCTTGTTTGGACGCAGGTACGTGCTGTCCCAAAAAATCTTTTCCCTGAGGCTCGGTAAAATACGCACCTTGACAAAGTTCAGGCGCCGCTTGGGCATACGAAAGCTGACAAACCACGGAGATAGTAAGCAATAATAAAAGGCGTTTCATACAGAGGGGTTTTTAGTAACCCAAAGCCGAAAGCACCTCCATTCTACCTTTTTCATAAGAGGGGTGCAGTCGCACTACTTCGCCGATTACGATAATCGCGGGGTTTGCCAATGTCTCTTTTTCAACAACTTCAACGATGGAGTTAACCGTTCCCAACCCTATTTTTTCTTCGGACGTACTGCCGTTTTGGATGATGGCTACGGGCGTATCGCCCTTGCCAGCACCAGCAAGTTCAGCCACGATTTGCGCCAAATGCTGCATTCCCATCAAAACAACCAAGGTAGCGGAGCTTTGAGCCGCTTTGGCTACATCTTTAGAAAGTGTATGATTTTTTGTGGTTCCAGTCAATACCCAAAAACTTTCGCTCACCCCACGGCACGTCAGCGGAATACCTGCCAAGGCTGGTACAGCAATACTACTTGAAATGCCCGGCACAACGGTGGTCTCAATACCGAAATCTTGCGCAAAAACAATTTCTTCATAACCGCGTCCAAACACAAACGAGTCGCCGCCTTTGAGCCGAACCACATGGCCGTAGTTGAGGGCATAATCTACAATGAGCTGATTCAAATCCTGCTGGACAAACTCACAACGCCCGCGACGCTTGCCAACAAATACGATACGGGCGTGGGCTGGCGCGTACGTGAGAAGTTCGGTAGAAACGAGTGCATCATACAGTACCACATCTGCCGATTGAATAGCTTTAAGTCCTTTGAGAGTGAGGAGCTCAGGGTCTCCCGGACCTGCTCCTACAAGTGTTAATTTTGGTTTCATCGTTAATCCCATTTGTTTAAAATGAATGCATCCGAAAATAGGGCCGCCACCCTTTCTCTACTGAGTATTTTCTGGACTTACTTTTAATGCTTACACAAACGCTTTTTGTACTTTATAAATACTTTATTGAAATATTATTTTGCTAAGTACACATTTTAAAAAATATTTAATCAAAAATAGTGAATTTTGAGAAATTAAGTATTATTTTTAAGTAATAATTTAAACAACACTACTATTTTTGCAAAAACAACATTCAATAATATCTGTTTTATTCTATTTTTTTGCAAAAATTACAATTTTTAGTTTTAAGATAAAACAAACTTTAATTTAACTATTTCAATAAAAAGCAGTAAATAATAAAGAGTAATTAGGGATTCTCAAAACAACATTTTCATGGCACAACCTCAAAAGGTAGTGGTAGTAGGCAACGGAATGGTAGGCTATAAGTTCTGCGAAAAGTTGCTGAATAAAGCGGGTGGCGGCTCGTTTTCTATCACGGTAATCGGCGAAGAACCTCGGCCGGCGTACGATCGGGTTCATCTTTCCGCTTATTTCTCAGGCACGTCGGTCGACGAGCTTACAATGGCACCCGCAAGTTGGTACGCCGAAAATGGCATTCAACTCCTCACGGGAGAGTGCGTATTGCACATCCATCCCGAAGCGCGTTACGTAATGACCCACACTGGGCGAAAAATCGAGTACGACAAGCTCATTCTCGCTACGGGCTCTTCCGCGTTTGCCCCCCCTGTACCCGGCGTAGAAAAAGAAGGCGTTTTTGTCTATCGCACCATCGAAGATTTGGACGCCATTATAAGTTATGCGCAGGGAGCTGGCCGAGCGGCGGTAATTGGTGGTGGACTTTTGGGGTTAGAAGCCGCCAAAGCCACCCTCGACCTTGGCCTCGAAACCCACGTTATTGAGTTTGCTCCGCGCCTCATGCCACGGCAATTGGACGCCGCTGGTGCGGGAATGCTCAAACGTAAAATGGAAGCCTTGGGGATTCAAATTCACCTTAATAAAAATACAGCGCATTTTGAAGGCGAATCCAATGTAAAAGGGCTTGCCTTTGTGGATAACACCTCGTTGGAGGTGGATATGGTAGTGGTTTCGGCGGGTATTCGCCCCCGCGACGAACTGGCCAAACAAGCTGGCTTGGGCGTTGGCCCCCGGGGTGGAATCATGGTCAACGACGAACTACAAACCACCGATTCCGATATTTATGCCATCGGCGAATGTGCTCTGCACAAAGGAATGATTTACGGACTAGTAGCGCCTGGATACGAAATGGCCGAAGTAGTAGCCAATAATCTCGCGCTGTCTGTTGCCAAAAAAGGAGACGTTAAATCCTTTCACGCATTTGATATGTCGACCAAACTTAAATTGATTGGAGTCGACGTAGCCAGTTTCGGGGAACCTTTCTGCGAGAATACACCGCACGATACCATCGTGGTGGAAGATAAACTCAAAGGTGTTTACAAACGCCTCAACATAACCACCGACGGAAAACACCTCTTAGGTGGAATTCTGGTTGGCGAAGCAGACAATTATAATATGCTGCTGCAAATGGTCAAAAATCAACTGATTTTACCGCCCAATCCCGAAGACTTGGTCATGCCCGTCCGAAAAGGCGAAAGCGCTGGTGCAGGCATGGGTGTAGCTTCCTTACCCGACGACGCAAGCATTTGTTCCTGCGAAAACATTACGAAAGGCACCATTTGCGAAGCCATTGAAGGACAGAATCTGGGCGATGTAGCGGCCATTAAAAAATGCACCAAGGCAGGTACGGGTTGCGGAGGCTGCGTTCCGATGCTATCGGATTTATTGACCGAAACCCTTAAAAAACAGGGCAAAACGGTCAAAAAAGTATTGTGTGAACATTTTGACTACTCACGTCAGGAAATGTATCACCTCATCAAAATGTCGGGTACGCGTACCTTCGACGAAGTCATAGAAAAACACGGGAAAGGCTGTGGCTGCGAAGTTTGCAAGCCTGCAGTAGCTTCTATGCTGGCGAGTATTTACAATGACGTGATTGCCAAGCAAGCCGTTATTCAAGACACCAATGACCGATACCTAGCCAACATTCAGCGCGGTGGCACGTATTCGGTCGTACCGCGCGTGCCTGGCGGCGAAATCACTGCTGACCAGTTGATTACCCTCGGAACCGTTGCTAAAAAATACGATCTTTATTGCAAAATCACCGGCGGGCAGCGAGTTGATTTATTTGGTGCACGCGTAGAGCAACTTCCTTTTATTTGGGAAGAACTGATTGACGTAGGGTTTGAAAGCGGGCACGCCTACGGCAAAGCTCTGCGCACGGTAAAAAGCTGTGTTGGCAATACATGGTGCCGTTTTGGCGTGCAAGACGCCGTAGGGTATGCAGTTAGAATTGAGAATCGTTATAAGGGAATTCGTGCGCCCCACAAGCTTAAGAGTGCGGTATCGGGTTGTACCCGAGAATGCGCCGAAGCACAAAGCAAAGACTTTGGCATTATAGCGACCGAAAAAGGCTGGAACTTGTACCTCTGCGGCAATGGGGGCATCAAGCCCCAACACGCCGTGCTTTTTGCAAGCGACCTCGACGACGACACCTGCATCAAGTACATAGACCGGTTTTTGATGTTTTATATCAAAACCGCCGAGCCACTCCAACGCACCGCCACGTGGTTTAACAAACTAGAAGGCGGGCTGGAGTACCTACGCGACGTGATTATCAACGACAGTCTCGGGATTTGTGCGGAGCTGGAAAAAGAAATGGAATACTTGATTGAGACGTACCATGACGAATGGCGAGTGGCCGTCGAAACCCCCGAAATACGGGCGCGGTTTACCCACTTTGTCAATTCAGAGGAAGCCGACCCAACCCTTGAATTTGTAGAAATGAGAGGCCAAAAACGTCCGTCGGACTGGTAAAAAAACGTATCTAATCATCATTTATTCGACAATTCTCATGACAACTCAACATACAACTTGGTTTAAAGCGGCACCGATAGCCGCATTTCCCGAAAATGGCGGAGCCTGCGTAAAATACAATGACCGGCAAATTGCGGTGTTCCATTTCAAACAATTGGACAAATGGTATGCCACCGACAACGAATGCCCTCACAAACACCAGATGATTTTGAGCCGAGGAATGCTTGGCGACCAACAGGGGCATCCTAAAGTAGCGTGCCCATTTCATAAAAAAACTTTTTCGCTCGAAACAGGCCTCAACCTGCAAGGCGAAGACTATTGCATCAATGTGTACCCCGTCAAAGTAGAAGACGGATTCGTTTTTATTGGCGTCTAAAACCATAAATTATGCCCATACGTATTCCCAAGCGGTTCACCCGATTGTACATCACGGCTTTATCGTTAGTTGCTTTTTTAACGATATTGGGGCAAATCTTGGTCCAAAATACCCTTAAAGACGGCCTGAATGACTCTTGGCTGGTCAATTTTGCAGGGCGGCAGCGTTTTCAAAGTCAGCTGATTGCCAAAACCGCCCTGCTCCTCACCCAACGTCCCGATTTGGCCGACCAAAGCACTCAATTGAAAGAGTTTAAACGCGTATTGGCCGATTGGGAAGACCACCAAGACCAACTCCAAACGGGCAACCTACGGGATATTTCGGCCACGTACATTAATAGTGACACCGTAAAGGCAATGTTTGTCGATATAGAACCTCATTTCAGGGCCATTCAACAAAATGCACATTCGGTACTGAAGTGGATGGAAAAACCTGGAGACTCGGCCAGCATTGACTTATCAGTTCGTAATATTTTTGCGCACGAACTGATTTTTTTACACAAAATGAATCAAATCGTATTCCAATACGATAAAGAAGCAAAAGAAAAAGTAACTCGCCTTCGTCGTATTGAACTATGGCTGATGGCTTTTACGTTGGTTATACTATTGTTGGAGGGGTTGTTTATTTTCCGCCCAGCCGTGGGAAAATTACGCGAAACAATCATCCAATTGATGGATGCACGCGAAAACACGATGATTGCCAATCGGGAACTTCAAAAAGCGTATCAACAACTGCGCGACACGCAGGCACAGCTATTGGAAGCCACCCAACTCCGTCACCAGCAAGAAATCAAAGAGCATAAAATTCGGGCTTCGGCGCTTTTGCAAGGACAGGAAGAAGAACGCAAACGTCTCTCCAAAGAAATGCACGACGGAGTAGGACAAATGCTTACGGGCCTAAAACTCATTGCTGAAAATTTTGGCGAAACCAAAGAATGGAGCCCACGAGACCTCCGCAATGCGCAGGATTTGCGTACCGTTATTAGTCAAACAATTCAGGAAGTCCGAACCATCTCCCACAACCTAATGCCAACAGTACTCAATGATTTTGGCATCGACTTGGCCCTGAAACAATTGATGGATTCAACCGCGCGAAATACAAATGCTCAGATGACTTTTACGTCTAATTTGAAGGAAAAACGTTTGGACAGGAATGTTGAAATAGGTTTGTACAGAATTGCGCAGGAAGCCATCAATAACGCTGTAAAACATTCAGAAGCAACACAAATCAACTTGGATGTTTCGCTGGGAAATAAAAAAGTAACCTTACGGGTAACCGACAATGGCAAGGGTTTTAATGCTGCTCGAAAAAAATCAAATGCTCCCAACTCTTCCACCAATGGCCTACGTAACCTCCACGAACGTGCGCATTTGCTCGATGGTGTATTGAAAATCAACTCAGCCATCGGGCGCGGCACCGAAGTCATTGCACAAATACCCCAATTATAATCAACAAACGATGAAGAAAATCCAAGTACTACTCGTAGACGACCACACCATTGTTCGAAATGGCCTACGGTCTATTTTAGAAAACACCGACGAAGTAGAGGTCATCGGCGAAGCCTCCAACGGCGAAGAAGCCCTCGAAAAAATCCCCCTTCTCAAACCACAAATTATCCTCGTTGACATCTCAATGCCGGGTATCTCGGGAATTGAGTTGATTAAAAAAGTAACGAAGCAGTGGACCAATATCCGGCCCATTATTCTCTCCATGCACAACGACGACGCATATATCCTTAAATCCGTTGAAGCAGGCGCGTATGGTTATTTGCTCAAAGATGCCACCCGCGACGAGATTCTGACCGCCCTTCATGCCGTCAAAAATGGAGAGAAATACTTCAACGCATCCGTGGCGAGCGTGATTGTAAGCGGATATCTCTCTCAGGTACAGAAGGTTGAAAAAGCAACCGAATCGCGCAAAACGCTTTTATCCAAAAAAGAAAGAGAAGTATTGCGATTGTTGGTAGAAGGAATGAGTAGTCGCCAAATTGCCGACCAACTGGATTTAAGCGTTCGTACCGTCGACAATCACCGCGCCAACATGATGCGCCGCCTTCAGGTACACAACGCCGCTGAACTCGTCAAACTGGCTTTGGAAGAAAAATTACTCTAATTTTGGAAACATAGTCAACGTTCGGCCCCAAGACACGCAGGTTGTGGTGCATCGTTCGGGGCAACGTTTACAAAATGGAAATCGCAGGCTTCATCGGAGCATTTTTAATGGGACTGTCGCTGGGCCTTGTGGGGAGTGGTGGCTCCATTCTTACCGTGCCCATTCTCGTTTACTTATTTTACATCGATACCCTCATTGCTACTACTTACTCGCTTTTCATTGTAGGAATTACGAGTTTGGTAGGCGCAACTGTACGCGCCGGTGCTGGCAATATTCACTGGCCCGCCACGCTGGTTTTCGGGATTCCCTCGCTGACCGCTGTTTATCTGACTCGGTCTTTCCTCCTCCCACTTATCCCGCCCGTTATTTTTCAACTGGGGGATTTCATACTTACCAAATCCTTATTTTTATTGCTTCTGTTTGCCGTGCTTATGCTCATTGCTTCTTTTTTCATGGTCAGAGACCAAGAAGAAACCACAGAAGAAAATACTACGTTAGGAAGTACCTCTTACAACTTATTTTCTTTATCCATAAAAGGGATTCTGGCAGGATGCATAACGGGACTTTTGGGCGCAGGAGGTGGCTTTTTAATTATTCCAGCATTGGTTCTGATGGCAAATCTCCCCATGAAAAAAGCAGTAGGCACCTCGTTGGTAATCATTACTGCCAATTCTTTTATGGGTTTTTGGCGCGACTATCAATTGCATGAGCTCATTGACTGGCGCTTTCTAGTGTACTTTTCAACCATCGCCATTACGGGAATTTTAACGGGCAGCTCAATAGCCCACAAAATCAGCGGCGAAAGACTCAAACCCATTTTTGGTTATTTTATTCTCTTGATGGGGGCCTTCATTATTTTTAAAGAACTATTTTTGAGGTAATATTTCAAAACCATCATTTTAACTTTATTTTGATATGAAATCGTTTCTTTTATCTTGCATTTTGCTAACCGCCGTAAGTTGCCTTAACGGCGTTTTTGCCCAAACAAATCTTGAAACCAAAGCCTTCGTTCAAAAATTCAAGGAAACACCCAAGGCACAATTACTAGACGTACGCACGCCCAACGAATGGAACGCTGGAAAAATCGAGTCCTCCAAATGCGTTAACTTTATGGACGCTGATTTTAAACAGCAAGTCGAGAAGTTGGATAAATCAAAACCCGTATTTGTGTATTGTGCAGCCGGCGGCCGCAGCGCCAAAGCTTCCAAAATCCTGAAAGAAGCAGGTTTCAAAGAAATTTATAACCTCCAAGGTGCCGGCTATGCCGATTTGGCCAAAGAAGGCATCAAATAATCGCTCACCCACAGGTTCTTCAAAAAACTTCTCTCTTAATTTTTGCATTCCCGCAAAAACCCACTATTTTTGCACTCCCATTTTTGGGGTGGTATAACCATTTTTGAAAAAACCAGCATAAAATGCCAACTATTTCACAGTTAGTACGCAAAGGACGTGAACAAATGACGTGGAAATCTAAGTCTCCGGCCTTAGATTCGTGCCCACAACGTCGCGGTGTATGCACGCGTGTATACACAACGACCCCGAAGAAGCCAAACTCGGCTTTGCGCAAAGTAGCGCGTGTACGTTTATCAAACATGAAGGAAGTCAACGCTTACATCCCAGGCGAAGGACACAACCTCCAAGAGCACTCAATCGTATTGGTGCGTGGTGGTCGTGTAAAAGACCTTCCAGGGGTACGTTATCACGTAGTTCGTGGTGCGCTTGATACTGCTGGTGTAAACGGTCGTAAGCAAAGCCGCTCACTCTACGGAGCAAAACGTCCGAAACCAGGTCAGGTAGCACCCGCAGGAAAAGGCGCTCCGGCTAAGAAGAAGAAGTAATTTGAGCGTTTAGTCGCTCGTCCTTTTTGTTTGCGTAATACAGTACAATAGCATAAAAGGGTAGTAATCCCGGGCAAACGTTCGGGGTGAATCAGTTGAAAAACGAAACCTACATTAACAACTCAGTACAATGAGAAAGGCAAAACCGAAAAAAAGATACCTATTACCTGACCCTAAATACAGGGACGTAATGGTAACCAAGTTTGTAAACAACTTGATGTTGCAAGGCAAAAAAAGCACCGCCTATGATATTTTCTACGGCGCGTTGGAAATTGCCGAAAAACGTCTTAGCGAAAGCGGTCTTGAAATCTGGCGCAAAGCGTTGAACAACGTAATGCCTGCTGTAGAAGTAAAAAGCCGCCGTGTAGGTGGTGCCAACTTCCAGGTTCCTACCGAAGTTCGTCCTGACCGTAAAATTGCGTTGGGAATGAAATGGATGATCAAATACGCTCGTTTACGCGGTGAAAAAACCATGCGTGATCGTTTGGCCGCTGAAATCATCGCCGCTTCAAAAGGTGAAGGTGCTTCTGTAAAGAAAAAAGATGATACGCACCGTATGGCTGAAGCCAACAAGGCGTTCTCGCACTTCCGTTTCTAGTAATAGGAAAGAAGATACAAAAAAGAGCCTTCTCGAAAGAGTTGGCTCTTTTTTTATGCCTTGCTGTAACCTTTTTATCAAAATCAAGTAGTCGTTGATGCCTGTTTTTACAGTATTTTAATAATATACAACATTCTTTAATATAAAAATTTCTAAATAATTTTGACAATAAACTAAATCTTTAGTACGTTTACACCATAATAGTAGCCGTGAAAAATACACCATCACCATCCATCCATCCTTAATTTAAACCTTTACCTAAACAGCCATGCGTAAACTTCTCCTTTTGGCCCTACTGTGGCCATGCATGAGTGTATTGTATGCTCAAACACCCAATCGCTTTCAAATTCAAGGTATTACTGCCGACACATCATCTACCCCCCTGGGCTCGGCCACGGTGATGCTACTCCAGCGCAAAGATTCCTCACTGGTCAATTTCACCCGCACCAACGACAAAGGTGCCTTTGCCATGCGCAATGTAAAGCGCGGAGATTATCTGCTTAAAATCTCGTACGTCGGCTACATTCCTTTCCAACAAGACATTGTTTTTGGAGACAAAGAAATCGTCGACTTAGGAACCCTCAAATTAAAAGCCATTACCAAAGAGCTCTTTGAGGTGGTCATCAAAACGGCCCGCGCACCGCTGAGTATCAAAGGAGATACGATTGAATACAACGCCGCGTCGTTCAAAGTACCTCCAGGCTCAACGGTCGAAGATTTATTACGCAAGCTTCCCGGCGTGCAGGTAGACCAAAACGGCAACATCATTGCCCAAGGCCAGCAAGTACAGAAAGTTACCGTTGATGGAAAACGTTTCTTCGGGAGCGACCCTAAAATGGCCACCCAAAACCTTCCCGCCGATGCCATCACCAAAGTGCAGATTTTCAACGACAAGACCGAGCAATCAAAAGTGACCGGCGTAGACGACGGCAAGCAAGAAAAAACGGTCAACCTCGAACTCAAAGAAGGGTTTAAGAAAGGAGGTTTTGGTAAACTGACCGCTGGATTGGGAGCTGACGGCAACGGCAATGCTGGACCGCGCGGCGAAATCAAAGGAAATTACAATAAGTTTGACGATAAAAACCAGTTTTCTGTCATAGGATTGACCAATAACACCAACCAAACTGGAATGTCATGGGATGATTATCAAGACTTTAGAGGCAGTAGCTCCTTCAATAGTTGGAACGACAACGGCGATTTTGGTTTTGGTGGCGGCGGCGGTCGATTCATCATCATTGGCGGTGACGACGACGGCGGACTGAGCATTCCAGTCGGCGGCGGCAACGGTCGCGGTTACTCCAACAACATTGCGGGCGGTATCAACTACAATTACAACACCAAAAAAATCAAGACCAACGCCAGCTATTATTACAACTCTACCCGGCAGGTATTGGATGCTGTGCGCAACCGCGAGAACTTCCTACAAAACGGTTCTTTTAAGACTGAAGAAGAAAGCAGCCAAATCAATTTCATCGGCAATCACCGACTCGCATTCCGCCATGAACAAACCCTTGACTCACTCAATACCTTTATTTTCACCAATAACAGCCGCTATAACGTAGGTGATACCCGACTGAACAGTTTACAAGAGTTTTTTAGGAATAACAACCTCAAATCCAACGAAACCACCATCAATAATGCCACCAACGTGGATAAAATTGAGACCGCCAACACGTTGATTTACCGCTTAAAATTTAAGAAAAACAAAGGACGGAGTTTTGCCGCTAGTGCTTCCTATAACTTTACCAACAACGACGGAATTGCCGACCAAAAATCGCTCAACTTATTTTACAACGCCACCGACCCCACCGACGTTTTGCGCCGCATGTTGGATTTAACCAACAACACCGGCAGCCGAGTAAGCCAGCTAAAGTCTAGTTTGCTGTTTGTGGAGCCGTTTGCCAAACGTTTTTTCTGGGAAAGTTTTGTTAACCTGAGCTACCGTTCCGACAACGTAGACCGCGACGTATTTGACCTCGCCAAAGACAACGGTCGCCGTACTCCCGTCGATAGTTTAAGCAGTTTTTATAAAAATAACTACAACTACGCCCGGATTGGAAGCAGTGTGCGGTACTCCTACAAAGGACTCAATTTTTCAGGAGGATTGGCGGTGCAGAGCTTCCAAATTGACGGTAAATTTGCGCTTGGCCAAAACCCAGCTTCTTTTATCAACATCAATCGCCGGTTTACGACGTGGATACCCAACGCTTCGTTAAATTATGACCTCAAAAATAACCGGTATTTGTGGTCGGGCTATGATGTGAGCGTGAGTCAGCCTTCGACCCGTGATTTACAACCCGTCATTGACAACAGCAACCCGCTGATTATCCGTCAAGGAAATCCAGATTTGTTACCGACGGTCAATCATAACATCAATTTTGGGTACAACATGTTTAACCCCGCGAGTTTTATGAACGTCAACGTAAACATGTATTACTCATACAATGTAAATCAAGTCGTTTATAACCAGCAAGTTGACGCTACAACGTTGATTACGGTGACCAAACCAGTAAATATCACGGGCGGCCAAAACATTGGTTCTTATATCGGCTTTGGATTTCCGATCAAGAAAACCAAAGCGTCGATGAACATTAACTTCAACCCGGGTTTCAGCAAAAACCTCACGCCCATCAACGGTGTACTTAACCAAACCAACACCGATAGTTATCGCTTTGGAACGCGACTTGATTTGACCCCAAGCGACAATTTTACGATTTTCGCCAACGCCAACTGGAGCGTCAGCAATACGCGTTATTCCATCAACACTGGTCAAAATCAGCAAATTGTAAACCACAGCTACGGGGGTACGATGAACATCCGCTTGCCCAAAGATTTCTTCATCAATTCCAACCTCAATTACCAAATTTACAAAAACGAGCGTTTTGGTTTTAACCAGCAAGTGCCGATTCTAAACACGTCGATTTATAAAATTCTGGGCAAAGCCAAGAAAGCTGAAATCAGACTTTC
Source organism: Runella rosea (assembly GCF_003325355.1). GTDB lineage: Bacteria > Bacteroidota > Bacteroidia > Cytophagales > Spirosomataceae > Runella > Runella rosea. The sequence goes on along the minus strand of NZ_CP030850.1, from coordinate 5,022,085 downwards.
TATCTATGATGTCTTTAATCGCAACTTAGGTGTGAGTCAGTTTGCCAACCAAAATTACGTATCGCAGGAGCGTATTCAGACCTTGGCCCGCTACGGAATGTTGAGCTTTACGTACAATATGCGCGGCATGAATACCAACATCAAACGCAGAGGCGGATTCTTCTAAACCGAAAACGAAAACCGAAAAATGAAAAATATAAAACTATCCACTGTTCGCTATCAACTTCGCCAGTCAGGATTTGCCATTCTGGCGCTCATAAGCCTAGGTTTTTCCATCTCGGCCAAAGCTCAACAAACCGAAGGCATGGTGACTTACGAGTATAAATATTACTGGACGAAAGTCAACTCGCGCCTCACATTTTTGAGTAAGGAAGAAAAAGACCGCATGAAATTGACATGGGGCAACGAAGAAGATGGCCCTGGGACCAAAATGAAGTTGACGTTCAACGATAAGCAGAGCATTTACACTTATTTTAGCGACCAAGGTCAAACAGAAGATGGGCGGTATTCGTGGCGTCAGAGCGATTACCTGATTCATCGTAATTTTGAGCAGGAAAAACTCATTGAAAATCACGAAATGTTGGGCAAAACCTACCTGCTCGAAGATTCGTTGATGACGTACAATTGGCGCATTCAAAATCAAATCAAGGATGTGGCAGGCTACGTTTGTATGAAAGCCGAAACCTTTGATGCCATCAAAAACCACAAAATTACGGCGTGGTTTGCGCAGGACATTCCCGTGCCAGCGGGGCCTGAGCGCTATTTTGGTTTGCCAGGACTCATTTTAGAACTGGACATCAACGACGGCGATGTGATTGTGGCAGCCCAAAAGGTGGAGCTAAAAAACGTAGATAAAGAACTTGCTTTACCCAAAATGAAGGGTAAAAAAATCAAAAATAACGACTACGACCAGATGCTCAAAAAACACATTTTTGACAGTATAAAAGCCCAACGAAACCCTTATTGGTCAATCAGATACTAACATCTGGTACCCCAAAATATGGCTTTTCTCCAACGGTTTGCGATTGTATTGTTCAGTATATTTTGGCTGGCAGCTACGGCCAAACCTCCCAAACGAAACACAAAAATCTCCATCGTTGGAGAACAATTTTGCATCAATGGAAAGCCCACTTTTAAGGGGCGCGTCTGGAACGGCTATAAAATAGAAGGCTTGTTGCCCAATTCACGTATGGTACAGGCCACGTTTGACGACCGCAACCCCGAAACCCGCACACAGTGGGCGTATCCTGACACCAAACAATGGGACGCCGACCGCAACACTAACGAGTTTTTGGCCGCCATGCCCGTTTGGAAACAACACGGGCTGTTGGCCTTTACGCTCAACTTGCAAGGAGGCAGTCCGCAAGGGTATTCTAAAGACCAACCTTGGCACAATTCGGCATTTAACGAGGATGGAAGCTGGAACCCGTATTATTGGAATCGCCTCAAAAAAATCCTTGACCGCGCCGATGAGCTGGGTATGATTGCCATTGTAGGCTTCTTCTATTTCGGCCAAGATGAACGCTTGAAAGATGAAACAGCCATAATCAGAGCAGTGGATAACGCTACCGATTGGCTCTTGGAAGCAGGCTATCAAAATGTATTGATTGAGATTAACAACGAGTGCAATATCCGCTACGACCACGCCATTCTGCAACCTGAGCGAGTCCATGAACTGATGCAACGAGTGAAGCGTAAAAAGGTAAAAGGGCGTCGATTATTGGTCAGCACGAGCTACGGCGGCGGTGCCATTCCGAAGGAAAATGTAGTACGTGAAGCGGATTTTTTACTGCTTCACGGTAATGGCGTCAGCGACCCCGCCAAGATTGTCGATATGGTCAACAAAACGCGCGCTGTTGCGGGTTATCGCCCCATGCCGATTGTGTTTAATGAAGACGACCACTTCAACTTTGAGAAACCCATGAACAACTTCGTAGCAGCCACCAGCGTCTATGCCTCATGGGGATTTTTTGATTATCGAATGAAAGACGAAGGTTTCGACGAAGGCTATCAATCGGTACCAGTCAATTGGCAAATAAGCTCCCCGCGTAAACGAGGTTTTTTTGAGAAATTGAAGGAGATAACAGGGTTGTAAAGAACCCAAAAGTGATAAACCATAGAAATCGGCCGCGCGAAAAATGTAAAATTTTAAAGTATGGTTCTCGTGGAATTGAATAACAGAATCATGAGGAACCGAAAATGTAAAAGTTAAAAGTAGAGCTCATTTTACATGGCTTATTAAAACAAAAAGGGTCGAATATTCGACCCTTTTTGTTTGATTTCGTAAATCTGAAATTACAGTTTTCTCACCCAGATATTACGGAACTGCGTTTTATTATTGTGATCTTGGAGGTGAATCACGTCGTCGCCGTGTGCTTCAGGATAGTGGTGCAAACCAATGTAAAGCGTTAATCCGTTGATGGTTGTGTTGTTTTGAACCAGTACTCCATTCAAAAATACCGTGATGCGTGCAGGTGCATCAATACGACCATCTGCTTTGAAGCGAGGGGCGGTATATACCACATCGTAGACGTTCCACTCCAGCGGCCCACGCATGGGGTTCACGAGCGGCGCGTGGTCTTTGTAGATACTTCCAGCCTGTCCGTTTCGATAGGTACGGTTTTGATACGAATCCAGAATTTGGAGTTCATAACGATCTTGAAAAAACACCCCACTGTTTCCACGACCTTGACTTGCACCTTCTACTACATCAGGCGCGCTAAATTCCAGGTGCAGTTGGCAGTCACCAAACTTCATTTTGGTTTTGATATCGCCGCTTTTAGGAACTACTTCCAAGTAGTCATTATTCACAATTTTCCAGGGAGCTGGCCCACCATCTTTGGCAGAAACCCACTGCGAAAGGTCTTTCCCGTTGAAAAGTACGATAGCGTCTGATGGAGCATCTCCCGCATTTTTACCCGGCGTTACGACCCCTACTTCGGGTTCCCAGATTTCGGTCATTTCGGGCTTCATCGGCATGGGAGAAACCGCCGGAGGTGTACCACCAGGAGTCTGAGCAAATCCAGCTGCGGCACAAGCCAGTAAAGAAAGGGTTATGAACGTTTTCTTCATCTTTGTTTTATGATTATTGAAAATTTAATTACTAAAAATACTTCTTACAGTACGAAAGAATCTGGAAGGTGTTTTTTAACGTACCAAAACCATTAATCGCACACAAAGATGCTTAAATAATTGGGAGAGGTAGAGGTGATTTGTTTGAGATTTAGGTTAACATCCTGCGGAAGAATCTTATCCAAACGCTTATGAAGCTGATTAGCGGCCTCTTTTTCAACGAGTTCATACCTAATCTGACTCCCATTTATTTTAAGTTCTTTTTTTCGAGGAGCCGTCAACGCGGTCATTTTGACACTATAATCTTTGTAGGCTTGTAGTTCGTCAATGAGTTGCTGGGCGAGCGGTTTAGCCCCTGCCTCGTAAAACAATTCAATGTTCCAGACCGCACGTGGCTTTACTATCTTGCTCACCAATGATGCTTTTTTGACGGGTTTCTTGGCGGCTTCAAGGGCAGGGTCTTTGGGGTTCAGAATGGCGGCTACGCCCGAAACCAACCCCAGTACGAGCGTCAACCCCATGAACATTCGAATAGAGCGCAGCATTTCGGCTCGTGGCTTAGCCCGACTGCTCTCGCGGCTCAACAGGTAAAACGACAAGATAAAAGCAATGGCACTCAATCCCGAAATACCATATTTAAGAAATTCCGCTAACTCACTTACCTGAAATTGGGCAATCATCATTTGAATAATTGAAAAAGCATCATAAAACAGACTTTACAAACGCCACCATCCATTGTGCCATCAAAGTGCTGTGTAAAGGCCGGCTTAAACTTTCGAGCCCTTTGGCCGTTTTTTCGGCACCAATTCGCTCCACCCGAGAGCGCATAAGGGCCTCTTCATACGGTAGCGGAAACTCGGGATGCGCCTGCACGCCCAGCATCCGCTCTCCTACGCGAAACATGGCTACAGGGCAATCATCCGCTGAGGCTAATATCGTACTATCAGGTGGCAACTGATGCACTTGGTCCTGACACATCATCAGCAGATTCAAGCTTTCCTTCGGCGGATTCATCCAAGCGGTTCTTTCTCCGTCTAACATCTTAAATTCGTGAATTCCTACGCACCAACCCACCGCCGACTTCTGCACTTTTCCGCCCAAGGCTTCGGCCAACATCTGGTGTCCAAAACACACCCCTAAAAAGATTTTTTGTTGGGCAAATATCTGACGAAAAAACGCTTTTAAGTCACGAATCCACGGCTCATCGTCATAAACAGAAGATTTAGAACCCGTACATAGATAAACGTCGCATTCGTCAACGGACGCTGGAAAATGGCCGTTGGCGACGTCATAAAATACAAATTCCCATTCGGGAGCCAAAGGCATAAACAACGCGGGAAACATGTCGCGGTAGTCGCCCGCAATGTGCCGAAATTCATCCCGCACATGGTCACATTCTAACAGGCCAATTTTTATTTTTGTCACAGATTATGCGTTTATTTATCCTGCTGAAAGCATCTAAAAGCGGTTTTACACCTCCTTTACAATAGGCACTTAGGCACTTTCAGCAGAATAAGGCAAGCTTTTTGGTTTTTGATATCCGTTTATATTAAGCTTTTGGAAAAAGCTTAATACCCATCAACTCTCAAATGAAACGATTTCGGCCTGGTCAAGGCTTCATAGCCCAACGCCGATAAAGTACAACCACGGCCAGAGTCTTTCACTCCCGTCCAGGCAAGCTCGGGGTCGAGGTAATCGCAGCGGTTCATAAACCACGTTCCCGTTTCAATTTGGTTCCCAATGTGCAACGCAGCATCGGCATCACTCGTCCAAACCGACGCCGTGAGGCCGTAGTCGCTGTCGTTCATGAGTCGAATGGCTTCTTCGTCGCCGCTCACTTTCATAATTCCAACGGCTGGCCCAAAAGTCTCTTCATTCATAATACGCATAGAATGGTTGACATTGACCAACAATTGCGGTGCCAAATAGGGCGTTCCTACTTGATTCAATGGAAAACCCGACGGGTCAATTAAGGCGTCTGCGCCCTGACTGACGGCTTCGCGTATTTGACCGCGTACAAACTCAGCCGCTGAGGTACGCACCATCGGCCCAAGATGTACGCCCGCTTCCAACGGATTGCCCAGTATGTACTGATTAACAAGGGCTACCGCACCCTGAACAAATTCATCATAGACTTTTTCGTGAACATAAATACGCTCAATACCGCAGCATGATTGTCCTGAATTGAAGAGCGCCCCATCGACCAAGTTTTCCACTGCAAAAGCAAGAGGAGCATCTGCGCGCACGTAGGCAGGGTCTTTTCCACCCAGCTCCAAACCTGTGGCAATAAAACGCTCCGCTGCCGCACGCTGCACCGCATGACCACCCGAAACAGAACCCGTGAAGGCTACAAAATCTACGCGAGGGTCGGCAATCATACGGGCCACGTAATCGTGGGTGGTGTGAAGATATTGAAAAACACCTTCGGGCAAACCAGCCGCTTTAAACGCCGCCGCATAACGCTCAGCACAAAGCGGCGTTTGCTGCGCGTGTTTGAGTATCACAGTGTTACCCGCTAATATTGCAGGAATAACCACGTTGACCGATGTTAAATAGGGGTAATTCCACGGAGCCACCACAAACACCGTTCCGAGGGCTTCGCGGCGGATAAAACGCTGAAAACCTTCTTTTTCTGAAACCGGCACATCCGACAAGGCACCAATCGCGGCTTGTATCATGTAACGGGCGCGCTCCTGAAAGCCACGGCGGATTTCATTAGGAGTGTATCCAATCGGGCGGCCCATTTGCCATGTGAGCTCTTCGCCAATGGCATCGGCATGGGTCAAGAAATAATCTAGGGCTCTTTCGCAAATGGTAATTCGTTCGCGTAGCGGAACGTTTTTCCACATTTTTTGAGCCGCTTTGGCATTTGCCAAAATGCTTTCAATCTGAGTTGCAGTACTATATTCGCGCTCCACATACACGGAGCCATCAACGGGAGAAATGACTTGAAATGTTTTCATTTGTTCGGTAAAAAGTAGGGCCGAAAATTACGGCTAATTTTTAAAATATTTTAGTTTTCAGAAGCATGAAGCCTTTCTTTTAATACTACCGTTGCAAGAAAAGATTAGGCTATCCCCAAAATGCCAAGTCTAGTTGGCATTTTGGGGAGGCACATCTAACTACACTCTAAAAATCTTTTAGCTCCTTTTCAAACGTATTGCTCACTAGCGCAAGAAACAGCTGTTTTGATTGAGAATTTAGCCGACAATTTAATACAAGCACAGGGTACGTGCAAAGGGAAAAGCGACGGTGCTTGTGTGATGACCTCTATGGTATTACGACCAAGCGCACCATGGCAATATTTCATATAAAGACCTAAATAAGCTCCTCAATGAGATTGATTTTTAGTAAGTTTGAATTTCATCAACCCCTAACTTCATGAAACCTACGCTATTATTCTTCACACTCTTACACTTTCTTTTCAGCCTTTCATCCCGAGCACAAAACGGTTTTTCAATGGAGTCCGTCAAATCCTATCCTTTTCCCAATGAATTGACCGCCTCAGCCACGGGGTCACGTATTGCATGGGCATTCAATGAAGAGGGAAAACGTAATATTTACGTGGCGGAAGGGCCCAACTTCAATGCCCGACGGCTCACTAACTATTTACAAGACGATGGCCAGGAACTCAGTAGTGTAGCATTATCTGATGATGGGAAATGGGTGCTTTATGTACGCGGCGGCGATCATGGTTCCAATTGGGGCGATGAACTCCCCGTCAATCCCACCTTTAGCCCTACCCCTCCCAAGGTACAAATTTGGGCAGTACCATTTGCGGGTGGCGAGCCCAAGCTTTTGGGCGAAGGCGAAGCCCCTGTTATTTCGCCCAAAAGCGATAAAGTAGCTTTCTCCAAAGGAGGTCAAATATACACCGTTCCTCTTGATGGTTCGGCGGCGGCAACGATGCTCTTTTCGGCCCGTGGCACAAACGGCATGCCAGTTTGGTCACCAGATGGAAGTCGGCTGGCATTTCAATCCAATCGCGTTGACCACAGTTTTATTGGTGTTTATACCGACGCCCAAACCCCTATCGTTTGGATAGACCCGCAATACAAACGTGACAACTCCCCGCGTTGGTCGCCTGATGGAAAGAAATTGGCCTTTATTCGTACCAACGGACTGGGTGGCAAACCTGATTCTATCCTCGTAAGGAAGCATATCCCGTGGTCAATCATGGCGGCTGATGTAAGTACAGGAGAAGCAAAAACCCTTTGGACGGCGCCCAAACGATTGAACGGCTCCGTGCCCAACACCCACGGAGGTACCAATTTGCACTGGGCGGCCAATCGCATCGTTTTTCTTTCTTACCAAGACGGATGGCCGCATTTGTATTCATTAGCGGAGCAGGGCGGAGCGCCGCTGTTACTTACACCTGGCAATTTTATGTGTGAACATATTCAACTCAGTCCCGATGGCAAATCGCTCGTCTTTGCCGCAAATGTGGGTACTGACGCCTTGGACATTGACCGCCGTCACGTGGTCAAAGTATCCGTAGACCGCGCCGATATGCAGGTAATGACGCCCGGAACGGGCCTAGAATGGTTCCCAGTTTTGACGGGCGACGGAAAAACCTTGGCCTTTATCAGTGCTACCGCTCAACGCCCTCCTCTCCCTTCTGTAATGCCCGCCAACGGCGGAGAAATGAAAATCCTCGCTACCGACCGTTTACCTACAACCTACCCAAGTATGGATTTGGTAACTCCCAAACAAGTAGTCTTCAAAACGCCTGACGGCGTAACGGTTCATTGCCAACTCTTTGAAAAAGCAGGAGGACCCGCCAAAAAGCCCGCCATTGTTTATGTTCATGGTGGGCCACCTCGCCAGATGTTATTGGGGTGGAATTATGGTGATTACTACGCCAATGCTTACGCCATGAATCAGTATTTGGCAAGCCTCGGTTACGCAGTTTTGTCGGTCAATTACCGTTTGGGGATTGGTTATGGATACGAGTTTCACAATGCTAAAAATGGCGGTGCCAACGGTGCTTCCGAATATATCGACATCAAAGCTGCTGGTGAATGGCTCGCCAAACAACCGCAAATTGACCCCAAACGCATCGGCATATACGGAGGCTCGTACGGCGGATTTCTAACGGCTATGGCCTTAGGACGCGACTCTAAGCTGTTTGCCGTAGGCGTCGACATCCACGGCGTACATGACCGCACCATCGAGCGTACCCGCAACATTCTGATGCCCGACCAATACGAACGCGCTCCTGATGCCACCCGAGCCTTGGAGGTAGCCTGGAAATCGTCCCCGATTGCGTATGTAAATACGTGGACTTCTCCCGTACTTTTTATCCACGGCGACGATGACCGCAACGTGCGTTTTAGTCAAAGTACCGACTTGGTACGCCGCTTAGAAGAAACAAAAGTACCCATCGAAACGATGGTGATTGTAGATGATACCCACCATTTTATGATGCACGCCAATCAGGTGAAAGTCAACAAAGCCATTGCGGCGTTTTTTCAGAAGAAGTTATAGATTCTCTCATTTTTAAAACAATCAAAACCCCAACGCTGAAAGGCAATTTCTACGCGTCGGGGTTTTGAAAACTATCTTTTCCAGCACTTGATCCACTCAATTATCCGCCTCCTTCAATGGATCAAACTTCAGAATGTACCCATCTTTGCCATCGCCTTCGCTTGATATGTAAAGGGTTCCATCGGGGGTAAAGCAGATTCCTTCGGGCTGCCGGAATTGTTTAGGGTCAAGGTCAATATTTTTTAACGGCACCCCTCCAGCCGAGAAAATAACCAGCCGATGCCCCGCCGAACTGAGGAGATATAGTTCTCCAGTTTTGGGATGAGAAGCGATGTCAGAGGGTTTAAAATCTTTCCAGTTTTTACCTTTCAGCCCTACTTGGTCAAATTGCTTTGCTTTCAATTCACGCTCTGTAAACACCCTTCGACTCTTCAGGTCAAAAGAAAAAATGACCTTATCATCATCTTTTGCGGCTTTCTTGGAAGCTTCTTTTACCGCCAACCACAGGCGTTTGGTACCGAAGTCATACGTCAGACCTTCGACGTCATTTTTTCCAGGCAGGCCAGTTTCAATTTCGCGCGTTTCTTTGTTACCAAGTTTAAAATTAAAAAGGGTTCCATTGCTTTGCAAAACGTAGATTTCGTCGCCAATTTTCTCAATTCCCTCATAATCGCCACGGGGGCCGAAGCGATGGCTTTCTGTAATTTTTTGTTGTGTCAAATCATACACAAACACTTCGCCATCTTCGTCCTGTACGCACAAAAGCTGATTTTCTGCGTAAAAAGCCACCCCTGAAATCTCTTTCAATTCTTTGGGCAAAACGTAGGTTTCAGCAGGCTGAGCCAGGTCGTAGACAAACTTGGTCATCGACTTTGCTTCTTCCTTTTTTTCATCTGTACTTGGGTTGCAGGACAGGATTCCTTCCAATAAAAGCAGGAAAGCAAGCACTCGCGTAACAATATTCATGGTCTATTTTTTTGGTTATCAGATGCAAACTACTAAAAACAAACCATTGACCGTAGTTATTACCCGTTATTGTGCTTACAGTTGTTGTATTAGAAGTTAAAAATTGGCGGTACCGAGTTATGACAATCGGCACCGCCATCAAGCAGAGGAAGGTTTATAAGTCTCCTCAAATCGATTCGCTCATATTTTGAGCACAATGGATTTGAGGATTAGGCAGTGATACTCTCTATCCCTTTTTGCAATGCAGTTTCCTGCATTCCCGGAACCGCCATACCTTCGGCACGAAAAACCGAAACGTCAGTAATTCCAATAAAAGCCAAGATAGTTCTCAAGTAAGACTCGGTAAAATCGTAGATTTTCATCGGGCCTTCCGAGTAAATCCCTCCTGTTGCAATCGCTAAGTACACTTTTTTGTTTTTTAGCAATCCTTCGGGGCCTTTCTCGGTAAAAGTAAACGTTAGACCTTGTCTGACAATATGGTCAATCCACGCCTTTAGGTTGGACGGAATACCGAAATTGTACATAGGTACTACTATTACAATAATTTCGGCGGCCATTACTTCTTTAATCGCTTGGTCGGAATGGCGAAGTGCCGTATTTTGAGCTTCGGTTCGGTACTCTTCGGGCGTAAAAAAAGAGGTAATGTGCGATTCTTCCAGATGCGGGAACGGATTTAAGGCTAAATTCCGTGTTTGAACCGTGCTGCCAGGATAAGCGGCCTGTAATTTGCTCACAAGGTTAAGAGGTACTAACAAGATGAACAGCGCCCGGGCTAAGGCCCACAATTGTGTGTGTTTTTCATTGGGGTAAAGATTTAGGGTAATAGAAAGAAATATAAAAAAGGCAATTTATTCAGTAAAAACGCACAATTATTTACAATACAGACCTGATTAAGATTACGATTTTTAACAGGAACTTTTATATATCATGGATCAGGAAAATTTTGACGCACTGTCAAGGGTTTTAGCTATTAAAAGATTTGATTAGTATTCCTTAATATCTTCGTATCCAAACGGTTTTCTCAAAATTGGATAGGCACCAAAATCAACCCTAAGCACGTTTTCTTTTACCGTTTATCCTTCCAAATCCCCCAACTATCCGCATTCACTTGATAATAGCAGGCACTTGGTCTTAATTTTCGAACTCTTATAAATAGAAGGGCATTCTTTCATGCTCTTTTACACAGCCTTTTCTTCTTAACTCTTAACTATATGCCCAACATTCTCGAAGTTCATGATGTCGTAAAACAGTACGCTTCGCATCGCGCCCTTGACGGGGTAAGCCTAAATGTTCCCAAAGGCAGTATTTTTGGATTACTTGGTCCCAACGGCGCGGGAAAAACCTCACTTATTCGGATTATCACCCAAATCACTGCGCCCGACGAAGGCTACGTTTTGCTCGACGGCGAACGCCTACGCCCCGAACATATCCAACACATCGGTTATTTGCCCGAAGAACGGGGATTGTACAAAAAAATGAAGGTGGGCGAGCAGCTTCTCTATCTGGCTCAACTCAAAGGGTTGTCGGAACGAGAGGCCATGGATAAACTAAAAATCTGGTTTAAGAAATTCGACATCAAAACGTGGTGGACCAAAAGCATCGAAGACCTTTCTAAGGGAATGCAACAAAAAATTCAGTTTGTGGCCACCGTCATGCACGAACCGAAACTAATCATTTTGGATGAGCCATTTTCGGGATTTGACCCGATTAACGCCAACCTTATTAAAGACGAAATCCTCGAACTGCGCGAGAAAGGAACAACCATCATTTTTTCTACACACCGCATGGAGTCGGTCGAAGAACTTTGTGACCATATTGCACTGATTCACAAATCACAGGTGATTTTAAAGGGGAGCAAAAAAGAGGTAAAAGATCAATTCAAAGAACACAGCTACTCGGTGCGTTATCACGGAACGTTGGAATCCCTGCCCACTGATTTTGAAATTATCTCCCACAAAATCGACGACGAGCAGGTCAATAAAGCTAACATTCGGTTGATAGGCAATGCCTCCGTCAACGCCTTGGTGGGCAACCTTATCAGTCAGGTGGAGTTGGTCTCTTTTCACGAAAATATACCTTCTTTCAACGATATTTTTATCAAAGCCGTTGGCGGCGAAATACCCGAGGAAATAAACAATCTACAATAGGTTGTCAGCCCGAACAATCAACGATTTTTATTGATAAATACCGTTCCCGTTTTGTGCTTATTACTGCCCCAGAAGCACCAATGATACTTTATAACTCCTCCTTGAAGCTATGAGAAATATATTCCTTGTCCTCAAACGCGAATACTTGGTACGCGTTCGCAAAAAGTCATTCATCGTAATGACCCTTTTGACACCACTGTTGATTGCCGCCTTTTACGGCATCATCATTTGGGCCGCCGTGGGTTCGTTTAACAATGAACGCAAAACCATTCAGGTCATTGACGAAAGCGGCCTGTTTAAAAACAAGTTTAAAAGCGACGCTAACACTACGTTTGAATTTATCAGCGGGCCGATTGCTACCGCCCAAAAACAACTAAAAGACAAAGAGCAGAACCTTCTGGTATTTATCCCCGCCGATATCATGGACCGGCCGAAGGGCGTGCAGATCTATGCCGCCAAAAACATCGGCCCTATGCAACAAAATCGCATTGAAAAAATCGTTCAGCAGGAGCTTCGCAACATCAAACTTTCTAAAGCGGGAATTACCCAACAGGTCATAGAAGAAGCCAATATGAACGTTGATGCTCAGACCTTTAGTCTCAATGATGAAGGAAAAACACAGTCAAGCAGTACTATTGCCGCGTACGTAGCGGGCTATGCGGCGGCTTTTTTGCTTTACATTTTTATCCTTATTTACGGAGCTGGGGTGATGCAGGGGGTGATGGAAGAAAAATCTAACCGTATCATTGAAGTCATTATTTCTTCCGTCAAGCCTTTTCATTTGATGATGGGTAAGATTTTAGGCGTAGCCGCCGTGGGTCTGACGCAGTTTTTGCTTTGGGGTATTCTTACGTTTGGGGTAACAACAGCAACCCAAACGCTGTTTGGATTCAATCGTTTTACGGCAACCCAAGAGGTGCTCAATAAACAGGCCGAGCAAGCCGACCCCGAACTAAAGAAAGAGATGGAGAAGTCGCAAAGCAGCACACTCAATACCGTAAACACGTTTATGGAATCGGCCCAGTCATTGCCGTTGGCGCAAATATTCATTTGCTTCATTTTTTACTTTTTGGGCGGGTATTTGTTGTACAGTTCTCTCTACGCCGCCATTGGCGCTTCGGTCGAAAACCAACAGGAGGCGGGGCAGTTTACCTTTCCTATCATGCTTCCTATCATTGCCTCCATCTTTTTTGCTCAGTTGTCCATCAATCAACCCGACGGTTCACTGGCATTCTGGACGTCAATGATTCCTTTCACCTCACCCGTGGTAATGATGGCTCGGATTCCGTTTGGCGTGCCCGCGTGGGAAATCGCCCTTTCGATGGTTTTGCTGGTGATGGGATTTGTGGGCACCACGTGGCTTGCGGCGCGCATTTATCGAATCGGTATTTTGATGTACGGCAAAAAGGTGAATTACAAGGAGTTATCAAAATGGATTTTTTATAAAGGATAAACGCGTCTACCATCAGATTGTAATAAAACCAAAAACGGTGCCACCATGATAGAAGTAAAAGCCGCCGAAAGCAAATCACAAAAGCCCAAAAAATCAGCCTTTAGAGAATGGGTTGATTCCATCGTTTTTGCCGTTGTGGCGGCCACGTTCATTCGTTGGTTGCTCTTTACGCCCTACGTTATTCCATCGTCGTCGATGGAGAAAACGATTCTGATTGGTGATTTTATTTTTGTGAGCAATCTCCATTACGGCGCCCGCACACCCGCCACGCCTTTGCAGATTCCACTGACGCATCAAACCATTTGGGGCACAAAAATCCCCTCTTTTTCGACTTTGATTCAGCTTCCGGTGTTCCGTTTGCCAGGTTTTACCGACGTAAAACGCAACGACGTAGTGGTCTTCAACTATCCAGGCGACCCCGATGAGCCTTTTGAAGATGTAGCACGCGGCGACGGTGGCTACAAACACTTTCCTGTTGACTTACGAAACAACTTCATCAAGCGATGCGTGGCTGTCAGCGGCGATGTAATTGAAATAAAAAAGGCCGTGGTATACATCAACGGCCAACCCGCCGCCGTGCCTCCCACGGCGGTCTTTTACTACCGTTTGGAATCTGGCGATTTATTGGACGACCGTTTTTTTGAAAATGAAGACATTCAGGATTACGGAAATTATCCCGCTGACTCTGCCAAGCCGAATACATTTGTTTATCAGATTCGAACAACTCCCCAAATTGTTGACAACCTGAAAAAACATTCGTTCGTTCGCAGTATTACGCACATCAGTCAGTATGCTTCCAACACCGCCGAGGCGGGTATTTTTCCAAAGGCTATTCCTCAAAATCAGGAGTTTTGGGGACCGATTCAAGTGCCTAAGAAAGGATGGACGATTCAGTTGGACTCCGCCAACGTAGCAAAATACGCCAACGCCATTAAATTTTTCGACCACAATGACCCTGATAAAGTAGTGGTAAAGGAGGGTAAAATTAGCATTGACGGCAAGCTTCTGACGAGCTATACCTTCCAACAAGACTATTATTTTATGATGGGCGACAACCGCTATGAGTCGGCTGATTCACGCTTTTGGGGGTTTGTTCCTGCCGACCATGTGGTAGGAAAAGCGCTCTTTACATGGATGTCTATCGACCCGAATCCTAAGTCCATTTTGAATAAAATTCGCTGGAATCGGTTGTTCAGAGGGATCGAGTAAAATCCACAAGACGTGGTTTTATTCCCTTCGATTTTTCTTTAATTCTGAAGAAAGCAAACTACTATGGCGACAAAAACCCTTGTAACGGTCGAAGAATATTTTGAGTTGTTGCAAAAATCGGACGTAAAACTGGAATACACTGGCGGTGAAATCATTGCATGTGTGTGAGCAGCCCCATCTTTTTACTTAAACCAAGGTTGCCAATCCAACCGATATTTTAATTCACTCTTTCTCTGGCCCACGACTTTGGCGGGACTACCCGCCACAATGGCCATCGGAGGTACATCTTTGGTCACGATACTACCCGCCGCCACTACGGCCCCGCGCCCAATACGAACGCCCGGCATGATGGTAGCACGTGAGGCAATCCAAACATAATCTTCGATGAAAACATCTTTTCCCACCACGCCGTGAAAGTCATCATGCGGGTCGTGGGAGAGCGTCCAGATATTTACTTCTTGGGCAATGTCGACGTTGTTTCCAACAACAAGTTTGCCCCCACGGCCGTCCAAAAGGCTGTATTTATTGATAAAACAATAATCACCGATTTCGATATTTTTGCCATCGCGAAACTCCGCTTTCATCATCACAAACCCGCCTTTACCCAACCGCCTAACGGTTTGCTTAATGAAAAATCGTCGTATGGTATAAAACGGAATATACATAATCCATTCTCTGAATACGTAGTCTTTGAAGGCAAAAAAAGCAGTATAGAGCTCGATTAAGGTTTTCTTCATGTGTCAAAATTAAGGAGTTTACCCTAACTTTGCACCATATAAAACGCAAAACGACCTTGAACAAAATATACGACATCACCGTCATAGGGGGAGGAATTGTGGGTCTTGCCACCGCCTTAAAAATAAAAGAACAAAGTCCGCACTTAAAGGTTCTGGTCATTGAAAAAGAACACGAAGTGGCCGTTCACCAAACAGGACACAATAGCGGTGTGATTCACTCGGGCCTCTATTACAAACCCGGCAGCTTGAAAGCCATCAACTGCATCAAAGGCTACAAAATGCTGGTGGATTTTGCCGAAAAAGAAGGTATCCCCTACGACCTTTGTGGCAAAATCGTGGTCGCGACTCGCCCCGAACAAGTGTCTATTTTGGACGGGCTGTACGAGCGCGGTGCCCAAAACGGCCTGACAGGTTTTAAAATGCTTGACGCAGCGGGTTTGCGCGAATATGAGCCGCACGTAAAAGGAATCAAAGGTTTTTTTGTGCCGCAAACGGGCATCATCAACTACAAAGTAGTCTGTGAAAAATACGCCGAAAACTTCCAGAAATTAGGCGGACAAATCAACTTTGGCCAGCGTGTGATTGAGATTCGTCAAAGCGACCACCTCTCGATGGTGATTACGGCCCAAAATTTTTATGAAACCAAATTGGTCATCAACTGCGCTGGACTGTATTCCGATAAGGTGGCTCAGTTTACGCAACAAACACCGATTGATTTACGCATTATTCCGTTCAGAGGTGAATATTTCGAAATCAAACCCGAAAAACAATACTTGGTTAAAAACCTGATTTATCCCGTTCCAGACCCAAATTTTCCTTTTTTGGGCGTCCATTTTACGCGCATGATTGGCGGTGGCGTAGAGGCCGGCCCCAATGCAGTGTTGGCTTTCCGACGCGAAGGATATAAAAAACTGGATATTCACGCCCGCGAATTGTGGAAAACCCTGACTTGGCCCGGATTCCAGAAAGTAGCCGCCAAATACTGGCAAACCGGACTCGGTGAAATGTATCGTTCGTTTTCAAAGTCGGCGTTTACCAAAGCCCTGCAAGAACTTATCCCCGAAATTCAAGAATCTGACCTGATTCCCGGTGGCGCGGGTGTACGCGCTCAGGCTTGCGACCGCAATGGTGGCCTGTTGGATGATTTCAGCATTATTGAGCGGCCCAATGCCATCAATGTATGCAACGCCCCGTCGCCAGCGGCTACTTCCTCGCTTTCTATTGGCCTAACGGTAGCCGAATTGGCACTGAAAAGGTTTTAAAAAAGTAGAGCCGCAATGAATTGCGGCTCTACACATACTATTAAAGATCAGGTTGCGGTCTTACTTCAACACTTCTATTTCAAACAATAACGGTGAGTAAGGCATGATAACATTGCCCGAACCCTGCACGCCATAGCCGAGTGAAGAAGGGAAAATTAAAGTCGCTTTTTCGTTATAGCGCAACTTACTGATTCCTTCCTCAAAACCTTTTATCACGCCGCCACTACCAAGGCGTACCTGAATTTCGCCCGAATCAAATTGCTTATCACTCAATAACTTACCTGTATATTTCACCCGAACTACATCGCCTGGAGCTACTTTGGCGTCGGTGGTGGTGGTGGCCTGAATAAAACGTAACCCCGTAGAAGTTACTTCTGTCACGGTCAGTTTTTTCTCCTTTATATAGTCGTCAATCTGCTGATTTTCATTACGTACTTTCACCAGTTCTACATCAGCACCTAGCGCTGAATAAGCAGGTAGAATATCGTCTGACTGTGCTCCAAAAGCCAAAAAGTGATTCATGAGTAACAAAGCCCGGTCTCCTGTGCGCATGATGGAGAGGGCTTCATCCATACCTGGAATGAGCGAATTCACGCCATAAACGTACGTAAAAGGCTTGTCTTTGAGGCGTTCGGTACTGTCAATTTTGGCACCAACCCCATTCAACTTAAACAAGGTATAATGAATCGAGACTTGATCGCCGACGTTGGGTTTCAGTCCCGTAGGATTAGTAGCCGTAAACTTATAATAAAGCCCCGTAGCACTTTTTTCCATCG
Organism: Runella rosea; assembly: GCF_003325355.1. Lineage (GTDB taxonomy): Bacteria > Bacteroidota > Bacteroidia > Cytophagales > Spirosomataceae > Runella > Runella rosea. Next base: position 5,004,976 of record NZ_CP030850.1, on the reverse strand, counting down.
TAAGATTATTGGCGCTGATATAGCTTTGAATCTCTTTTTCGTTCAATTCATAATTCTTTTCAGCCTCATTTTCCAGAATTTTCTGGCAAGACACCATAGTCAATGCGGCCAAAACCGCCACTACTAATTGCTTCATTCGTTTGAAGTGCTTTTGCACGATTTATTAGTTATTCAGTTTAATTTTTGAGAAGAACTACCCAATAATAACGCGTTGCAACTCTTCCCATTTCCAGTATTGCTGCGCCATTGATTGGATTTCTTCTGCTGTTACGACGCGTAAACGTTGGATATAGTTGGAATAAAAATCGACATCCAAGCCTTCCAACACCATAAGCCGCACCCGGTCAGCGATTTCGAAAGGGGTATTTAACGAACCGGCAAACTCCCCTGCCAAATAATTTTTAACCACTTCAAGCTCTTCGGCAGGAACAAGCTCATTTTGCATGATGCCAATCTCTTTTTGAATTTCATCTAACGTGGCCTGCGCAAATTCTTTCTTCACGTCGGTCCCGATTACCCAGTATCCCTCCTGACGCATTGGCACAACGCTCGCCGAAATTCCGTACGTAAAGCCCTTTTCTTCCCGGATATTCTTCATTAACCGCGAACCAAAATAGCCTCCTAACACCTCATTGGCCATCACCATCCGATAAAAATCAGGATGCTGACGCTTAAAAAGTCTGCGTCCTACCCGCACCGATGATTGAACTGAATCCTCTTTTTCCAACCAATACGGCTCCGTTTGGGGAACAATCTCTGACGTTATAGTCGAGAGAAGTGGCTCGAAAACAGAATGTTGTCCTAAAAACCGATTCACAAGCGCAATTTCTGCCTCACCAACCTGCCCTGATAAGAATACGCGAAACGGCCGGGCTTTGATGCGTTGGTGATAAAAATTTTCCAAATCAGACGTCAGCAGCGCCGTGATTCGCTCTTCTTTTTGCATTCTTCCATAGGGGTGCGCCGAACCAAAAAGTCGCTCTTTGAAGGTATTGGTTGCTACATACGCGCTTTTTTCAAGGTTAACCCGCAGATTTTGGAGCGTGATATTGCGTATATCATTAAACTCTTTTTCGGGAAACGTGGCCTCGTGCAACATCTCCGACACCATTTCTAATATGGTTTCTAAGTGCTTGGTCAAACCGTACACCATTACATTGGCGCGGTCGGGGGTGTGGCTCAGTTCCAAAAACGCACCAATTTGGTCAAAATGTCCGCTTATTTGGGCCGAAGTATGATTTTTGGTTCCTTCAGAAAGCATCTTTACCGTAAAAAACGATGCTCCTTCAACTTGTTCGTGCCAAGTTCCTGCTTCAAACAACACTTCCAAACGAACCACGGGTTGTTCGCCGACATTGATGACGTAAAGCGGTTGGCCATTGTCCAGCACCACCGATTGGGGAGTAGGAAACTGTACCGTTTCAATGGTACGAAAATCAGGTGCCAGTGTTCTATCTAATTGCATACTGCTTTGGTGTTCAGATTTTGAGAGTGCAATATTACGGACTGTTTTTGTTTCGATGAACGTTTTCGTTAAAATCGCACCTTTAATACCAACTCGCGCGCCCTCAACTATTCACTTTACTTCCGATGATCAATTTTATTCTTGCTGTTGTTTTTACAGTTTCTCTGTACTTGATTATGCGGTCATTTACAAAATACCGCGTCAACCCTCTCCACGCGGTCATTTTCAATTATTATACCTGCGTAGCAATGGGACTCGCGTTGATGCCCGACCCTAGCCACTATTTCAGTGCTAATTGGACCTCCACCCCTACTTTGCTAACGCTGGCGCTCGGCACAATGTTCGTCATCGTATTTGTGCTTATTGGTTTTACCACTACCAAAGTGGGAGTAACAGCTGCGTCATTGGCGGGAAATATGTCGCTTGTCATTCCCGTTTTGTTTGGGCTGTTTGTCTTTAAAAACAACAACAAAGACTTTACGTTCCTAAATTACATGGGCCTATTCGTGGCCCTGTTGGCATTGGCGTTTAGCACCATTAAAAAAGAAGGTAGCAATCATTCAACCAAAACGGGCTGGGTGTTGTTTCTGCCAGTGTTATTGTTTTTGGGAAGTGGCACCAACAACACGCTTATCAACTACGTCAGCGCCACTTTTTATCGTCCTGAGCAATCGGCCCTTTTCACCGCGCTGGCTTGCACAGGAGCGATTTTGGTAGGCACCGTTTTTTTGATTTTTAAGGTACTAACAGCCAACGAAAAAGTAAGCCTACGAAGTATTGTGGGAGGATTAATTCTGGGCATTCCCAACTTTTTGTCTTTCTATTTTCTTTTGGGGGCCTTGAGTGATTTTGGCAATAGCGCGGCTTTTGTTTTTCCCATTTATAATGTCCTGAGTATGCTGATGTCGGCCTTTTTGGCGTGGATTTTATTTAGAGAAACCCTCCAGCCACTCAACAAATTGGGCTTGGTTCTGGCAGTAGCGGCTATCTTTTTGATTTCGTACCAAGAGATACTGGACGCATTTTGATTTCTGCGGAATATATCCTTCGATTATCTGAACAATCTTTCCTAACAGTTGGTTATAACGTTGTACTACTCACCCAAAACCATGTAAACGATGGCAACTATTAAATTACTTTTTGTTATGCTTTTATCACTCATTACGGGCCTTTTTGCCGATAAAAAAGAAGTTAAAACCAACACCGAAAACATTAAACCGACTGCTTCTGTGTACGATTACAAAATGAAAGCCCTGATGGGCAACGAAGACATTTCACTGAGTAAATACAAAGGTAAAAAAATCGTGTTGCTCAACGTAGCCTCTGCCTGCGGATACACTCCTCAGTACGCAGACTGGCAAAAATTCCATGAGCAATACGGCGACAAAGTCGTGGTACTGGGTTTTCCTGCCAACAACTTCGGGTCGCAGGAGTCTGGCTCTAATTCGGAAATTGCCACTTTTTGTCAAAAAAATTACGGAGTTACCTTCCAAATGTTCTCTAAAATCGACGTAACTGGCGAAAATCAACACCCGTTGTACCGCTGGTTGTCGACCAAATCACTTAATGGCTGGAATGACAAAGCCCCGTCGTGGAACTTTTGTAAATATGTAGTAGACGAAAACGGCAAACTGACCCACTTCTTTGCGTCTAAAATCAAACCCACCGACGACGAATTCAAAAAAGCCGTAGGAATTTAATATCAATATCATATTTCCACAAAAAAGGGGAATTGAAAGTTAATATGACTTTCAATTCCCCTTTTTTTATAGGTATCGTTTTAAAATAGGTCGGTATTGAAACAATTTTGCAATTTTGTTTCAACGTAACACCAACGCTTCGGCGCTCCACCTTCATTCTTTAACGATGCAACATTTCATTTCCGTTCACGATGTCACCGACATTGATGCCCTTGTGCAGGAAGGCCTTCGGCACAAACAATCTCCTTTTGCGTTTGAACACTTGGGTAAACACAAAACCATCGGTTTATTGTTTTTCAACCAAAGTCTCCGGACGCGCCTAAGCACCCAGCGCGCGGCCCAAAATCTGGGCATGAACACCATGGCGCTCAATGTAGGACAAGACAGCTGGGGATTGGAATTGGAAGAAGGCGTAGTAATGGACGGCAACAACGCAGAGCACGTCAAAGAAGCGGCAGCAGTGATGGGAAAATACTGCGACATTTTGGCCGTACGGGCATTTGCGGGCTTACAGGACCGCGAAAAAGACTATGCCGAAACGGTCATGACGCAGTTTAAAAAATACGCCGGAGTACCCATCGTCAACTTGGAATCGGCCACGCGACATCCTTTGCAATCGTTGGCCGATTGCATCACCATCGAAGAATACAAAACTACAGCCCGCCCTAAAGTTGTTTTGACATGGGCCCCGCATTTTAAAGCATTGCCGCAGGCCGTCGCCAATTCGTTTTGTGAATGGATGAACCGCCGCGATGTAGAATTCGTAGTAACACACCCAGAAGGCTACGAATTGTCTCCCGACTACGTGGGCAACGCCAAAGTGATTTACAATCAAGACGAAGCCTTTGCAGGCGCTGATTTTATTTACGCCAAAAACTGGTCTTCGTACCAAAACTACGGTCAAGTGCTTACAAGAGACGCGTCGTGGATGATTACAAAACAGAAAATGGAATTGACCAATAACGGCAAATTCATGCACTGCTTGCCCGTAAGACGCAACATGAAAGTAACCGACGAAGTCCTTGATAGTGAACAATCTATCGTAATAGAACAAGCTGGCAACCGTGTGTGGTCAGCGCAAGCAGTATTGAAGCGAATTTTAGAGGGATTGGGTTAAAAGTTAGAAAATAAAGTAGTAAGCGAAAAATTTAGGCTTAATCACTCACATACCATTGATTACCCGCTTTCGTATTATTTTCGAGAGCGGGTATTTTTATTTATATTTCAGAAAAAAATACGGTTATAAACCACTGTATACCAACATCTTTACATTTTACTTCCTTCAGTTTATTATTTTTCTATTCCCACAGTGTAACCTTTCCTCCCTCGTTCAGTAATCTCTTTACGAAAACCCAAACAGCCCATGACCGACGAACAGGCCATGTATGCCGTAAGCCAAGGAGATTTAGACAAGGCGGCCATCTTGTACGAACGCTACAAAAAGTCGTTGCTGAACTTCTTCCTTTACCGACAAAGCGACCGTGAAAATGCCCGGGATTTGACCCAACAGGTATTTCTGCGCATGTTGCGGTATCGGCATACGTATCGTGAAGGCGCCTCGTTTCGTACGTGGGTGTTGGAGATTGCCCGAAATGTTTTTTTTGATTACCTCAAACAAAACCCGACGTACTCCGACCTTGCCGATGTTCCGGACATGGGCGAGTCGTATGACGAAACCGAAGAGCAGCATCAGTATTTGCATAACGCGCTGGCCCAGTTGCCCGACCAATACCGCGAAGTGCTGTTGTTGAGCCGGTTTCAAAATATGAGTTACGAAGAAATCGGTCAAACGCTGGGTCTGTCGGTCGCCAATGTGAAAGTACGGGTGTTCAGGGCCATGCAGAAATTACGGGATTTATATTTTAACGTAAGCAGTGAATAGCAAAGAGGAGAGAAATAAAATCGATCATTTCTCAAAACTTCTATAACGATTACCAAAAGTGAAAAGACGATGTTAAACGAACAAATCATAACGGACTACCTGATGGGACATCTTTCCGAGGCAGAACGGATTGTGTTTGAGCAGCGACTTACTTCCGACCCCGTTTTGCGGAAAGAGGTAGAAGAGTTGAGGCGCGTTTGGCAGGACCTCCAAAACGCCGAAGCAGAAACTGATGACGAAATGGATGCCCTGTTCTATCGTTCGCTGCAAGGTGAAAAAATGCTTGAAACTACGATTGTGGCGCTCAAACCTCAGCCGTGGCTCACGTACCTGAAGTATGCTGCCGCCGTAGCGGGTGTGGCGATTACCTTTTGGCTCGGTCGACAAAGTGCCCCTACCCAAATTGAATACCGCACCATCACCGCCAGGCCACCCGTTCCGAAATCCATTGACCGCCAACAATCATTACCCGAAACCGTAGCAGAGACGGTCAATTTAACCAACCAACCCAAGAAAAAGCCCAAAGAAGAAACGATTTCCCAACAAATTGCGACGCTACGACGGGAAATGAAAATGACGCAGGAACTGGTGATTTTAAGCCTTTTGAAAGACCAATCGGCTTCAGAACGACTCAAGGGGCTTAATTATGCAGCGGCGCTCAACAACCCTAAACCTGCTGTTATTCAAGCCTTGATCAAAACCCTACGAGAGGATGAAAGTTTGAACGTGCGCCTCTCCACCATCGAAACACTGGAGCGGTTTAAACAAACCGACGAAGTGAAAAAAGTATTGGTCAACCAACTTACCCAAACATCTGAGCCTACTGAGCAAACAACACTCATTGAAACACTAGTGCGAATGCGCGTAAAAGAAAGTTTGCCCATCTTTGAACAACTCCAAAAAGACGAAAAAGTGGACAGGTCCGTGCGGCTTTTGGCCGGAAGCGGTATCGGAGAACTGGCCATGATTGCTGATTAAAGTACGCATACCTATTGCCCCAAAATCACTCAATTCAAAACTAAATAACTTCTCATAAAGCCATGCATAAATTCATGCTTTTCGTGTGTACGTTGGCCATTGCCAACATCACTTTTGCCCAAGACACCAAAACTTTCAAGACCAAGTTTAACGGGGCCAATAAACGGGTAATTATGGACATCGACGCCAAACAACTTGATATTGAAGGATATAAAGGTGACGAAATCATCATTGAAGCCCAAAATGTACCCGATGTACCCAAAGAAGCCGACGGCCTGCGCCCGTTGTCGGCGGGAGGCGTAGACAATACAAACCTTGGTTTGACGGCCAATGCCAACGGCGATGTGCTTAAAATCAACGTGGTGATGAAAGGAAAAGCCAGTTATAAAATTAAAATTCCGCAAGAATTATCATTGGTAGTAAAAAAGCGCAACTCTTGCTCTTGCAACGAATTGGGGATGTCTATTTCAGGTATGGAAGGGAGCATTGAGGTCAACACCAATTACGAAGATATCACGCTTACTGACGTCACCGGACCGATTGTAGCCAATTCCAGTCAGGGCAAAATTAAAGTGGTTTACGACGAAAAAATGCCCGAAAAGCCGTCTTCCATTGTCAGTTACGGCGATAATATCGACGTGACGGTTTCGGAGAAAGCAAAGGTATTGTTCAGCATCAGTTCTTCCGAAGGCAACATGTTTACCGACTTGGATTTAAAACCTTACACCCCTGATCCTAAAACCTTAGAAGAAGAGAAGAAAACAGCCGAGAATGTGCGTGAAATCGCAAAAAAAGCCCAAATGGACCGAGAAATGGCCACTAACGCGTGGAAGTCAAACGGCGAACCAACAGTAGTCGTTGGTCAACCAATACAAGGTACGACTAGCGGAGCCGCAACCATTCGTGGTAGTGCTTCGGCTCCCAATGTGGTCGGAATCAGAACGTACGGCGGAGATGACAATGTTGTTATAGCTGGCCAAAACGCAACCTACTACTCCTTCTCGGATGGACAATATAAATTCTGGGACAGCGACCGCAACGCCCCCAAATACGTCCTCAATGACCCACAAACCAAAATTTCTATCCGCACTACCCACGGCAATGTGTATCTGCGCAAAAAGAAATAAAACATCCCAGCATTTAAGGATAATTATAAAAAAAGAGCCGCAAAGTTTTGCGGCTCTTCTGGTTTATCTCCCAATCGTTTAGACTAATTTCCAGCCGTCGCGGTAAGGACGTGACACAAATTGGTTGGCATCTTCGAAGTTAGTAATCTTCATATCTGTGCCGTTCCACAAGAGTTTTTTGCGGCCATAATAATCAAAACCATTGCCTTGCGCCTTGCGGAGCATATAGCTGCGGATCGCTAAGTTACCCATTAAGACGGTTTCGGTTAGCGGTCCAGAGTAATCAAACGACGATGTTAAGCCTTTGTGCTTGTCGCTGCCGAATCCTGCCTTGCACGCCTCGGTCCAGTGGATTTGATGGCCATACTCTGGCAGATTGACCGGTGCTGCATACTTGCTGTCTTTGGCCATTACGACTTTATCCCCGTTTTTCATATAAATCTTAGGGTTATTACCGTACATATCGCAGGCAATAATTCCTTTTGACCCGATCATAAGCACGCCGTTTGCTCCGTTGCCATCGGTGCTGAGCGGCTCACTTGCTGGAATCCAATCGGGGTGGAAAGGCCGCAATCCGCCGTCCATCCATATCATCTTCATTTCGGTTTTGTTCTTAGCAGTAGCTGGGAACTTAATCTCAACCGACGACGACGGCGGACAACCTTCTGGAATATATTCCGGCTGCCAGTCTTTGATAAAGACCGCGCCTATACTGCATTCCACTTCGGTGGGATAATTAAGCCCTAATACCCGGAAAGGAGTATCAATGGTGTGGCAACCGATGTCACCCAATGCTCCTGTTCCAAAATTCCACCAGCCGCGCCATTTGAACGGATGGTAGCCGGGGTGATAATCTACCCACTGGGCTGGACCTACCCATTGTTCCCAAGCAATGCCTTCAGGCATATCGGGCTTGCCCGAGGGCGTAGGGATTCCCTGTGGCCATACAGGGCGGTTCGTCCAAATCTGTACCGTGTGTACAGGGCCTACCAAACCTTTATTGAACCACTCAACCATTTGAAGCTGAGCGGGGTTTGACGCTCCCTGGTTCCCCATTTGTGAAACCACCTTGTACTTACGTGCTGCCTCGGTAAGCATACGTGCTTCGTAGATATTGTGCGTAAGGGGTTTTTGTACATAAACGTGTTTGCCCAATTGCATGGCCGCCATTGCAATGACCGCGTGGTTGTGGTCGGGGGTTGAAATAGTGACCGCGTCAATGTTTTTCCCTTCCTTTTCAAACATTACCCGCCAATCTTTGTATTTTGCAGCGTTTGGAAAACGCTCAATGGACTTGGCGGCTTGCTTGTAGTCTACATCACAAAGAGCCGTTACGTTATTAACGCCGTTGTTGGACGCATTAAAAATATCACTGGTTCCTTTTCCTCCCGCACCAATAGCGGCCAAATTCAATTTGTCAGAAGGAGCCGTAAAGCCCTTCCCTAATACGTGGCGAGGAACAATAAAAAAACTACCCACGGCCATCGCACTTTTCTGGACAAAGTCCCGGCGCGATACCGTCATGTCTTTTGGTTTGAATTTCATCTCTTGTTAAAGGTTTGTTTTAAACTACGAACAGACGAATACAAAAGCAGGCTCAGCGGAGTAGCTACCGTTGTATGAAATGGTTTTTTAAAAAATATGAATAAACAATGCTTATTTTTGACTTTCCGAAAAAAGCCACGACAAAAGAAATACGCCGTTATAACACCGTTGGGCTATTGTTTGGCGTTAAAGATTCGTTGAGCGTAGTGATAAAGAAGTATATGATACCTAAAATGATTATCGCTGGGGTCCTTATGACGCTGGGCGTGACTGGTTATGGTCAAACGAAAATAGGCGCCTTTGAACGAAAATTCATTGACCGTGGCTTGGTAGATGTTCAGAAATTGGACCCTACCCTCAAAGTAGAATTGAAGTACTCTACCACCGATAATTTTATCAAAGAAGATGTTTACGGCGATTTGGAGCGGGCATACCTGCAACCCATGGCCGCCGAAAAACTGGTAAAAGCCAATAAGTTTCTGAAACAAGAAAAGCCCAACTATACACTTTTGGTCTACGACGGTGCCCGGCCACGGAGTGTGACCAAGATTTTTTGGAAACGCATGAGTCACTTGCCATATAACCGTCGCGAAGATTTTGTGGCCGACCCCGCGCGCGGCTCCATCCATAATTTTGGCTGCGCCGTCGACCTGACCATTGCCGATGAAAAAGGCCAACCGCTAGACATGGGCACCATTTTTGATTTTTTTGGGGAACTGGCCGAGCCACGCCGCGAAGCCGCCATGCTTAAAGCGGGCAAGCTCACCAAGCAACAATTAGAAAATCGTAAATTGCTCCGACGCGTGATGATAAAAGCCGGCTACACGTCTATTCAGACCGAATGGTGGCACTACAATGCCATGTCGAGAGAGCGTGCTAAGGCAACGTATGGATTTATTGAGTAAACTAAAATTCCTGTTATTTTTGTAAAAAGCCTTCGTACTATGACAGTGGTAATCAAAAACAATACTTCTGGCAAAAAGATTGAAGAAATCATAAGGAAGGTAAAAACAGAAATGCCCTCCAAAGGTTTAAGAAAGCATTTTGGGGCGTTAAAAAGACAGATCGACGGGTTAGATTATCAAAAGAAAATCAGAAATGAATGGGATTGATTTTTTGGCCGACACTAATTTTTTGATTTATGTACACGAGGGGACCAGTATAGTTGAACCTTTTCTAGATTATCATTTTGCTATTTCGTACGTTACAGAAATAGAGCTTTTAGGGAAATTCAGTCTTTCGAAAACTGAAAAAACACTACTCCGAAAACTTCATGATGAGTGTTTTATTATTGACATGAACCCAAATATCAAAGACCGTTGTATTTGGATTCGTCAGAGATACAAAATTAAGTTGCCTGATGCCATTATTGCAGCTACAGCAATAGAAGTAGGGCTTCCTTTTATCAGTTCGGATAAAGGGTTCTCTATTATTAAAGAATTGAACTTTCTTTATTTAGAGAAAATATAGATACATGCTCCTTCTCGCTTTTTTTACTAATTTTTGGCTATCATTTTTTGAACCTCCTGCGGATACTACTGCAAAAATTGTGGTGCGCCAAGTAAACTTTACGGGCAATTTTCGCACCCGTGAACGCATCATTCGACGCGAGATGGACGTACGCGCTGGCGATACGCTTACACGACAGAAACTGGATTCGTTGCTCGAATATGACCGCCGTAAAATCCTGAATACCAACCTATTTGTAACGGTCGAATTGAAACAAAAACCCGTAGTTGATACCACTCAACTCGTGTACATTACCGCCGACGGCAAGCGTATCGGGAATCTAAAAGAGATTGACCTTGACGTCATTGTGAAAGAGCAATGGTACATGCTGGCGTTTCCAGTATTTCAATTGGCCGACCGCAACTTTAATGAATGGTGGTACGAACGCGACCGAGATTTTAGCCGAACCATTTACGGCGTTTATGCCCTGCACCAAAACCTGACCGGCAACAACGATCGCCTGCGACTGCGGGCGGAGTTTGGTTTTATTCCCCGTTTAGATATTTACTATTCAACGCCTTATCTCGACAAAAAGCAACGAATGGGCTTGACCATTGGTATATTACGGATTACAAATCGCACTTTGGCTTACCGTACCAATCAGGATAAATTGATGTTTTTGGGCAGCGAAAGTCGCACCCGCGAGCGAATTGTACCGTACCTTACCATTACCCACCGGCCCAAATTTTACGGCCATCACTCGTTTAGCGCCCAATATTCCATTACTTCCGTCACCGACACCATCGCGCGCCTCAACCCGAATTATTTCCTCAACGGCATCAAACGTCAAAATTACCTTCAACTTTCCTATTCGCACTTCTATGACCGCCGCGACCGTGGGCAATACGCCCTGAAAGGATTTTACTACGGCTTTAATATTAGTCAATCGGGCATCTTACCCAAGGATGACGTCCACTTATCTGAAGCTACGCTTAGCTTCGGGCAGTACGTTCCTTTGGCCAAAAAGCTTTTTTTTAGTTACCAGACCAAAGCTAAATTTTCAACACCGGGAAAGCAACCCTTTTTACAGATTCGCGGCTTAGGCTACGGCGGCGACTTGGTAAGAGGGTATGAGTTATATGTAATTGATGGTCAACATTTTGGATACGCAAAGACCAATCTTCGGTATCAATTGCTCAATCGGACCTTCAACCTGAGCAAGCTCATCAAGTTTCGACAGTTCAATACTTTTCCGTTGGCGATTTATCCCAATATCTACGCCGACTTCGGGTATTCTCGTAACCAATACCCAGAGCTTAACAACAGTAAGTTAGCCAATCGCCTTTTGGCAGGTGGAGGCATCGGCATCGACTTCGTATCTTGGTACAATTTTGTAGGCCACCTCAATTACTCCATCAATCACCTCGGAGAAGCACGGCCTTATTTTTCGTTTGGCCGGGAGTTTTAACTCCTTTTTGGGTTTTTACTTCACCTCATACACCCACGCATCTTTCGCTACGCTAAATTCAGCGGTGCCGATGGCGGTGGTGGTGGCGCGGTAACCCATCATAAAACCAACGCGGTTGTTACGCCCCACGGCCGTTACGTTGGCACTTCCTTCGCCCGGATAGTCGGTCAGGTAGCTCCAGGTATCAGCTTTGTCGTCGTAGAGCCACAAATCGCGGTAACCTTCTCCCGTTTTCACGTCGATACCTAATCCATACACGCCACCTTTGGTCATCGAAATCGCCGAGCCACGCTGACGGCCTTTGAAGGGCGTATTTTTCCGGGCAGTCCATTGATTCTTATTCGGGTCAAACGCCCATAGGCTTCCATCGTCTTCGGAAAGAATAAACCCTTTTTCTCCCGCCGTAAAAGCCAACAACTTTTTTAGAGATTTTTTGGGGAATTCTGCGCCAGAGACCAAATCCCAGCCCGTTGGTGTTGTACGATTTTGGTACTTCCAGAGCCGGTATTGATTGCCCACTTCGAGCACATACAAATCGGGCAGATTAACACCAATGGCAAATTGTACCGTAGGCACATCGTCGCCGGGATAGTCGAGAGCTGCGCCGTCGCGGTAATCGTCAAAAAACTTTTGATATGTGTACGTGGGGCTTGGTTCGGGCGAATAATAATAGCCACCGCCAAAAAAATACGTAGTTTGGTCAGAATAAGGCAAATAAATGGGGTTATAACGTGCTGGCAACGATGTTGTCCCGCTTCGATTGACCTGCCATTCACCACTCCCAAAGTAGTTCCACTGCTGCCCAGTGCTTTCGGAAGCCAGATTCGTTCGCGTAAAAACAGAAATACCTACCCCTCCATATGACTCGCCCATCCATCCGTAGGGTAGCGGTTGGCCGTCAAATTTGAGCGAAGCCAGTTGCCGCCACCCCGCATTCAACACCACGTTGCGTTCGTTGCTGTACCGCACATCCGAACCTTTTTTGGAATACAACCGAAAATAATACCGTTGCCCAGGCTTCAAGTTGCTGATGGTTCCCGACAATGTTGTACCGCTCGATTGAAGCGGCACCTGCTGACCACCCACGGTGGGTTGCGCGACGGTGCCGTAGACTATCCCAAATTCAACGTCCGTATTTACCGAAATTTGGCCCTGAATGGTAACAGAATTTTTGGCAAAATCGGGCGTCACGGACAGCAGTTTGAGGGTTTCAAGCGGGGGAGTCTCTTCATTGATAAGCGCAGGCTCACACGCAAATGCCAGCCCCACGAGAATTGTCCAATAAAATACCGAGAATGTTTTCATGGTGGAGATGTTTTTACCAACCGCTTGGTTTGAATGGAGTGGTGCCTGAAAAAATATTCGTGCATCCTCCAGTTGGAATAAAAGGCTGAGATGATACTTCTATGCGTTGCCGCTTGGCCTCGTCGGTTTCAAAAATAATGAGGCGTTTTTTGGAAACAGCCGAAGCACCAAAATACCCTAACGCCAATTTGTTGGGGTTTGTTTTGAGTGAAATATTTCCTTCAACTGGACTCGGTAACGGATCGAAAATGCTGCCCGTGCGCGTCAATTGTTCGTTCATACGTCGCCAAAATTGATATACCTCGCGTGACAGCGACATCTGGCTCACTTCGATTAAATATTGCCCGTTGGAATAGGCAGGACTGTAAAGCATCAGCCGTTTCTGTATAGTATTTCCATCAAAATCAACGTCGGTTTCGATATCTATTGTTTCTTTCTTAAATGATTGCCAACACTGTTTGTTTTCCATCGCCCCCGAAAAAGGATTAAGCACTCCTGTCGCCAAACGCATCCTGTAGCCAATGGCCTGCCAACGGTAATAATTGGGAGCATCTTTGGGATCTTTCGTATCCATAAAGACGTTGTATCCCACGCGCTGGTCTCCGCTACCATTTTCGGTAAACTCACTGTACAATTTATCAATTTCGGGCACTGCCATTAATTTTTCAGGGCTTGACTCATACACTTCTCCGTTGGGAAGCTCCACCGTAAGCGTGTACGAACGCCCCACCCGACCCCAGTATTGCGGGTCGTTCGTTTGGTACTTTCCGGGCTCTTCCAGTACCTGCTCCAATTGCGTTTTCAGGCCTTGGTCATCACTAATGGTAACACGAGCACCGCTAACAGCCTGATTTTCGTTGATGCGATTGGAAGCTTCATATACGCCCGTATAAGTGAGCTTGACGTTGTAAGGCGGCATTTCATCCGTAATCATTCCATCTACCACCAAAACGGGATTTTCGACGCGCAGGGCAAGGTCAATTTCGCGAATACACGAAACGAGCAACCCCGAGAGAAGGATTGCCGAAATGAATTTTCTAGGTATATTTTTGATAAATCTCATGCCTGAAGATAGTTATGAAAGAGAATGGAGGCTTTAATTGCCTGCAATCACTAAAAATTATAGTTCCACGATAACGCGGGGACAATGCTCCCAAACACCGCCAATTGATAGGCCCTCGTTATGCGGTTGAATCGAGCAAAATAGACCGAGTAAGGATTCTCCCGTCCGTAAACATTGTACAACGAAAACACCCAAGTACTATAGCGCAATTGTTCTTTATTCTGCCGGGTATTCTTGGTAATAGCCCAATCGAGGCGGTGATAATCAGGAATTCGGTCGGCGTTACGACGCGAATAGTTAATCAACGGATAGCCCGCTACGCTGTAATTGCCATCGGGATAAATGGCAGGGCGGCCAGTATTGTACGTAAAATTGGACGACATCGACCAACCACGCCCTAGCGTGAGATTAGCGGCTACGTTGAGAATGTGCGGTTTGTCATAATTGGCGGGAAACCAATTGCCCTGATTAATCTGCTCCAACGCAAACGTACTGAGCGATTGGATAAAGGTGCGGGCGTAGGTATAATTGACCTGTCCTGTAAATTGACCTTTGTTCTTTTTTGCGCTCAATTCTACGCCGTAAGCCAGCCCACGGGCGGTAATAAGCGCCGTTTCGAGTTGGGGATTAAGCAACAAAATGGCCCCATTTTTAGCTTCCAATAAGGAGCTGATGTTTTTGTAATAGCCTTCTACCGAAAACTCGTACACATTGTCTTTCAGGTTGAGGTAATACCCAGCCGCATACTGGTCGGCTACCTGAGGCGGCAGATAATTGTCACTCAATTTCCAAAAATCAGCGGGAGAAATAGCCGTTGTATTGGTGATAAGGTGCAAATATTGACGCGTACGGTTGTAGCTCAATTTGATAGAATGCATTTTACTCAACCCGATTCGCAACGAAACGCGTGGCTCAAAACCGCCGTAAGATTGAATTTTTTGTCCAAAACTGTACTTCGTACTTTCGGTAGCCGTTTCTGGTGCGCGCGGTACGCCCGCTTCGTAATTATACACCGTCTTGGGGCCCACCAACGCAAAGGCCGCGTAGCGCAATCCAGCCTGAACGGTAATCCAACGCGCGGCGTTCCACTCCTCACTAACATAGGCGCTATACTCGTAGGCTTGCTCGTTGGCAATGGCTTTGGGATTGATGTTGCTCTCATCGTCAACCCGAGTACGATCACCTGGGGCAACATCGTATCGTATCATGCTTGCGCCCGCGTCGAGTCGGTGGGCTTCAGACGGTGCAAAAATTAAATTCGTTTTTAACTCCTTGTGCGTAATTCCCGACTGAAATCGAAACCGATAAAATTCTTTGACGCCTTCCATCTGGAAGGCATAATCGCTATAAACAGCGGCGGCACTGAGAGAAAGTCGGTCGTTTAATTGCGCATTCCACTGCAACGAAGCCGCCTTGGCATTCCAGCTATACACCGTGTCATCGGGAAACTTAAAATCATCGTGATTCAAGTACGTAGACAGCGTGAGTTGCTGATTTTTGCCGATTTGATAGCGAAGTTTAGCATTCAAGTCGTAGAAAAAAGCCCGACTGTTGCGGATATTATCAGGAAATTTTTTAATCATCCAATTGGGATAGGCAATGCGTCCTCCAAGGATAAATGTAAGTTTTTTGCCCAACGGCCCTTCGGCTACCAATCGTGCGCTGACGTTACCTGCGCCTGCCTGATAATTGATTTTATTGGGATTCCCATTTTTGAGGTTTATGTTCATCATTGACGAAAGTCGCCCGCCGTATTGGGCGGGAATCCCCGCTTTATACAGCGTAACATCCTGCACAACATCAGGATTTACGTTGGTAAAAAAACCCAACAAATGCGACGTACTAAACAGTGGCATTTCGTCCAAAAGCACCAAATTTTGGTCGGTACGCCCACCTCGCACGTTGAAACCCGCCGCCCCTTCACCCACCGTTGATACCCCCGGCTGAAGCAAAAGCGCTTTGATAATATCCGCTTCGCCAAATACCACCGGTATACGCCGTAGGCTCTTGGTATCCAGTTTCAGCGTACTCATTTCGATGCTTGAAACATTGGCATCTTCTCGGTTGGTTTTGACCGTTACTTCGTCCAGTTGCTTAAATTCTTCGGCCAATTCAAATACATAACGGGTATCTTTTTTAGGTTCAAAATAACGCATTTTGGGATAATACCCCACGGCCGTAGCCCGTAGATTGAAGCCCGTAGAAGGCACCGTCAGGGTATAATTTCCGCTGCTGTCGGAGGTAGTACCGACGTTGGAATTAAGCATTTGGATGGATGCTCCGCTGATGGGTTTCTGGGTTGTTTTGTTAATTATTTGTCCAAATAATCGAATTTGACCCTTCACTTCGTAGATACATAACAAAGAAGCAATCAGGAAGAAAGCAGTAAAATGGTGTTTCATAGGTTAAGAGAATCGCTTATGGGGGCGTTCTTCTCCTCCAAAAATAGAATATTTTATAAAAAATTTTTCATTTTAAGTTTTAAAAAAACCATTAATTGCGACGAACTCCGTAAATATGTTACTTTCGCATTAGTATCATATCTCTAACCAATGAAAGTAAATTT
This sequence comes from Runella rosea, assembly GCF_003325355.1. GTDB lineage: Bacteria > Bacteroidota > Bacteroidia > Cytophagales > Spirosomataceae > Runella > Runella rosea. Next base: position 4,988,428 of record NZ_CP030850.1, on the reverse strand, counting down.
TACAAAACAAATTTGTTTTACATTTTTGATAGCCATCAGTGTTGTCTGGATATGCTCATGCGACACGAAGAATCAGCAGGCAGGGGAGACCGAAAAGCCAGCCGTAGATTCTTTGTCTGGTCCAACAACGAATGTTCCCAATACCAGCCAATCAGAACTGTTGCGGACGGTTTTGGGGAAACCAGGAGGTGATTTTCGCGGGGTGAAGTTTGGTGACCCCATCAGCAAAATCAAGGAGTTGGAGTCATTTGAATTGTTTGAAGACAGCACAGACCACGTCGGGTTCACGTACGAAACCGAAAATTTTGAGGCGATTGATGTGATGTATTATCTGGATAAAAATCAATTGCTCAATGGTATTCGCGTCGATGTGTACCTCAACGATGCCACTTCTGTCAAGGGGCTTTGGACGCAGTTTGAGACTTATTTATCTGGTAAATATGTCATTGATAAAAAGCAAGGCAAAGGCGCTTTCTGGAAAGACAAAGGCGGCAGAATGGTAAAATTGGAAGATGTGAGTAAGGGAAAAGATTTTGGATTAAGATTGAGCATCGGAACAAAAGGGATGAAAACAATGCCGATGTAATTTTTGCTTTTCATACCCTAAAGCGGCGGCTTTTAACTTCTACATTTATGCACATTATCATCGTCGGCAACGGTATTGCGGGAATTACGGCAGCGCGGCATATTCGCAAAAACAGTGACGCCAGAATCACAGTTATTTCGAAAGAAACCGACCATTTTTTTTCCCGTACGGCGCTGATGTACGTGTACATGGGGCACCAAAAATACGAGCATCTCAAACCCTACGAAGATTGGTTTTGGGCTAAAAACCGCATTGAGTTAGTACGCGGCACCGTTGAAAGTATTGATTTTGGCAAAAAATCAATCCACCTTTCTCCCGATAGTTATCAAGTCAATTACAAACCTTCACTGTGGGAACGGATGACAAAAGTTGCGCCCAAACAAACTACCCAGCAAGTCATCAGTTCTGCTGAACTGACCTACGATAAACTCATTTTAGCCACGGGTTCGGTGCCAAGAATGGGAGATTGGGAAGGCCGTGCATTGGAAGGGATTCAGGGATTGTATAGCTATCAGGATTTAGAATTACTGGAAAAAAATACGCCTAATCTCACAAAAGCGGTGATTGCAGGCGGCGGATTGATTGGAGTAGAGTTGGCTGAAATGCTGCACACTCGTCACATTCCCGTCACGATATTGGTACGCGAAAAAAGCTATTGGAATGGCGTTCTTCCCAACGAAGAGTCGGCGCTAGTGACGCAACATTTGCAAAAACACGGCCTTGACTTGCGCTTCAATACCGAAATAAAGGAAATTAAAGGGCAAAAACGGGTTGAGGGCGTAGAAACCAATAAAGGAGAAACCATTGAATGTCAATTGGTAGGGCTCACGATTGGGGTGACTCCCAATGTGTCATTCCTTGCTTCGGGGTCTTCTCCGCTGAAAATTAAGCGGGGGATTATTGTCAACGAATACCTCGAAACAAATCTACCCGACGTGTACGCCATCGGCGATTGCGTGGAGCACCAAACGCCTTTGGAACGCAGAAAACCGATTGAACAAATCTGGTATACGGGGCGTATCATGGGTGAAACCGTAGCGCAAACGATTTGCGGCAAACGCACCGCTTACCGGCCAGGCGTATTTTTCAACTCAGCCAAATTTTTTGACCTTGAGTACCAAACCTACGGGGATGTACCGTCGAAATTACCCGAAGGAATCAACACTTTTTATTGGCAACATCCCGACAAAGAAGTAGCAATACGCATCAACTATCGCATTGAAGGCGAAGCCGTAACGGGTTTCAACGCCTTAGGCACCCGACTCCGCCATGCCGTTTGTGAGGCTTGGATTAAGGAAAAGAAAACGATTGACTACGTTCTCAAAAACTTCCAACAGGCCAACTTCGACCCCGAATTTTTTGAAAAGTATGAGTTGCCCTCACTCTCATTATAATCGCTCAGCAACTGCAAAAAAAAAGTGCAGGATGAGGGAATCCTGCACTAAGTATGATTCTAAAGAAGGCCTACGCCGTTACCCGTACTTCTTTGCTTAATGCTTCTAAGAATAAATCCACTTCTGCTTTTGTTACGGCCAAAGAAGGCAACAGACGAATGGTGTTTTTGCCAGCCACGCCCGTAAATAGCTTATAATCAAAGAGTAACTTATTCCGTAAATCTTCTACGGGAAAGTCATATTCAATTCCAATCATCAATCCACGGCCGCGTAGTTCTTTATATCCACCGATTTCGGTCAGGCTTTTCATTAAATATTCTCCTACTTCCGTGGCATTATTCATCAGATTTTCATCTTTCATAATGTCCAATACCGCGATTCCAGCGGCGCACGCGAGGTGGTTTCCGCCAAACGTTGTGCCGAGCATTCCGTATTTGGCCTGAAACTTGGGTGAAATCAAAACGCCCGCAATCGGGAAACCATTGCCCATGCCTTTGGCCGTGGTGTAAAGGTCAGCTTGGAGATTTGGGTAATGTTGATTGGAGAAAAATTTACCCGAACGTCCGTAGCCGCACTGCACACTGTCTAGGATGAACGTGGTGTTGGTCTCATCGCATTTCTCACGAATGGCGCGTAGGAATTCTTCCGACGCCACCTGAATCCCTCCTACTCCCTGAATACCTTCCACAATCACCGCACAAACATCCGTCATATCGTGTTGACGAACGGCCTCGGCATCGTTGAATGGTAAAAATGTAACGTGCGCATTGTAGTTTACGGGCGCCACAATAGAAGGGTTGTCGGTAATGGCTACCGCACCCGCCGTACGTCCGTGGAATGCTTTTGTAAATGCCACTACTTTTTTACCACCATTGTAAAACGACGCCAATTTGAGCGCATTTTCGTTGGCTTCGGCCCCTGAATTACACAAAAAGAGTGTATAATCTGGGCAGCCCGACAATTCGCCGAGTTTTTGGGCGAGTTCATCCTGTAACGGTATCCTGACGGAGTTGGAATAGAAATTAATTCGTCGCAACTGTTCCGTCATTTTTTCGACGTAATGCGGGTGGCAATGACCCACAGAAATCACGGCGTGGCCGCCGTAAAGGTCGAGGTATTTCTCGCCTTTGCTGTCCCAGAGCCAGGAGCCTTGCGCCCGGACGGGTTCGATGTCGTAAATCGGATAAACGTTAAACAGATTCATGATACTAAAACGAAAAAAAATTTCGCAAAGATACCTAATCTGGAGGAGAATGCGGTGGATTAGGTCATTTGATTTGTGGGAACTTAACCCTTGGCCCGCTAAGCGTCTTGGAGATGTTACTTACCATTTAAGAAAAGACCTGATTACAGCTTATTCATATTGATGTCGAACCGCCCTTCTGTAATCTTCACTTTTTCTTTAGTAACAATGTATTCTCCTTCAAATTCAAATGTTCCTGACACAATCCGATTGACCGTATCCAATCGAGTGATGACTACTTTTCCTGATTTTGATGTAAAAAGCCTAAAACTGTTGTCATAATAAATGGCAAAAGGTTCGTCGTATCGATATTCCAATAGATTGATGCCCACCACACCTTTGGGAAGGGATAGTTGAACGCGGTCTTTGGTGCTTGCATTGGTGTGAATGAACAAATAGAAAGTAGTAGCACTCAATTCCCTGAATTCTACATCTATGGCCTTGGCAGCGGGCCCTTGGTCATTACGAATGCCGTTGGCTATCCAAACCTTGCCATTGATTTTACAACCAAATGTATTGAGCCCTTCTGTAGTGGGTGCAGGCAGGAGGTCTTCTTTAGGCTTACAGCTAATGGCAATAAACAATCCCCCTACAATCAGTATCAAAGATTTGAGGAAATGCCTCATAAAGGTAGTGGATAAAAGTTGATGCACTCCTTTTCAAGAAACCAAATGCTCCCAAATCACATCATACACCTCCACCGCTTCCAATTCTTTTTTGGGTAACGGTTGATCAGTGACGCAAATCGGGTAAAATTCTTTGGGTGCGCTGATGCCCCCATGCGAGCCTTTGACCAAGGTAGCATCCAAGGGGATAACATCCATTAAATATCTAAAACCCAGCAACTTGCGCCCCAGCTTATAACCTGCCCGCAATTTAATAAATGGATTTTTAGGATCCATAAACATCTCGACGGGGTCATAACCGGGCTTGCGGTGAATATCGACCAAATGCGCATAATCGGGGGCTTTGGCGTCGTCGAACCAGTAATAATAAGTAAACCAACTGTCAGGAGCAGCTACCGCAACCAAATCGCCCGAACGTTCGTGGTCGAGATGATGGGCCTTTTTGCCTGCTTCGTCCAACACCATTTCGATACCCGGCGTCTGTTCCAGCCGCTTTTTCACTTGCTCTTTTACCGATGGGTCGTTTAGGTAAATGTGCGCAATCTGATGGTCGGCAGTGGCAAAGGCTTTGGAAGCGCCAGCATCCAAAAGTTCGTACCAACGTTCGGTACGAACCGCAATCAAGCCTTCTTCACGCAAAATCCGATTGATGTGAACGGGCCGATTAACAGCGTTGATGCCATACTCCGAAAGTAAGATAATTTTGGTGTTTTTGGCTTCGTAAAACCGCACCAACTCCTCCACAATCTGGTCTATTTCGTTTAATTCTTTGCTAATTTTGGAGAAATCAGGGCCGAATTTTTGTAAACAATAGTCCAAATGCGGCAGATAAATGAGCGTAAGCGTAGGGTTATGTTTGTTGTCCACCCACATCGACGCATCGGCAATCCACTTCGTTGATTTGATGTTGGCGTTGGGGCCCCAAAAGTTAAACAACGGAAATTGTCCTAAATCCTTCTGCAATTCATCACGCAGACTTGCAGGATAGGCGTAGCAATCAGGTGCTTTCACGCCATCGGCGTGGTATTGGGGGCGAGGCGTAACGGAATAATCGGCAGTAGAATACATGTTGTACCACCAAAACATTTTGGAGCAGGTAAACGACGGGTCTTGCTTTTTGGCCGCGTCCCAAATCTTATCGGCTTTCACGAGTTTATTGGACTGCTTCCAAAACTTTACTTCGGCGTCGTCGCGGTCGTACCAGCCGTTGGCCACAATACCGTGTTCTGAAGGCCATTTTCCCGTTACATAGCAACTTTGAGATGTGGTCGTAACGGCAGGCAAAACGGGTTTAATAGGCGTAATATGACGACCCTTAACGTATTTACTCAAAAAAGGAGTATGTTCTCCCAACAGGTTGGCACTCAACCCTACAATATCTATGACGACGGTTTTTTGCATGTTTTTAAAATCTAATAAACTACAATTGCCCACGCACCCACTCCAATTCCCGCACAATCGACTCACCGATTTGCTTTTGCATATCGGCGGGCAATACACCCCACGTATAGGTTTCTACTTCCAAATGCTGCGTAAAAGGCGTGGCTTGTTGTACGTTGAGGGTGTTTACGATGTCACCTTGGGTAGAATCAAGTAAGCCATACGATTCAATAAATAGCGGTACGTGAAAGTGAATACGCCACTCTGTTTGTTGATTGGTATCTGCCGCTAAAGCTTCTGGTAAATCGCGGTATTTCTGAAAAGTGCCGTCTATGTTTTTGGCAACCACCTGGTGCAAATACACAGGCTCGTCAAACGACTGAATCGCTTTTAATTTTTCCTCTCTGTTTCCTCGTAAATCAATTTTAATGGCCGAACTGATTTGGATTTTTCCGACGCGGATACCCAATTCATTCAATTGATTGACAATGGTTTGTGGCTCTTCATAGCTCACCGCAAAATGGCAGACGTCGTAGCACAGCTGAATATGCGTCAGCAGCGCTTCTTTGGCATCTTCGGGCGAAAAACCGTGGGTTTCTTGCAAATGAGCGATGCCCTTCGGTAAAAAATAATCGGCGTACCAGTCGATAAATTCCTGTCCGTTTTCCAAAATCCCATCAGGCTCGGGTTCAATGTCGAGGTGCATTACCTTACCCGTAGTACGGCGAAGTTCTATCAAAGTTTCGGCCACTTGAAGAATATTTTCGGTGGCAATTTTGATAGCTTGCTGGGTCTCTTCTTCGCCCTGCCACCAATATCGGTACGACAACGGAGAGGTAGAAACACCACCCTCCATGCCATCGGGCAACAGTTGTACTAAAATTTTAAAGAGGCGTTTGGTGTATTCGGTGCGGTCTGTAGTCGTCCAATCGGGCGTATGTACATCGTCTTTTACCCGCGTGGCGTGAAAGCCTCCGTAGGGAAAACCGTTCATTGTGAATACATAAATATCATTAGCGGCCAACCATGCTTTGAATTCTGCCAGTCGCTCAGGATTGGTGAGTTCAATAGAGGCATCGTTGGCCAGGCGCAAACCTAAAGCAAAAGGCGCATTGGACGAAAGTTGATTTTTAATAAACGGCAGGTTATCCTGTAAAGTCTTAAAATGCTCATCCCAACGTTCGCCAGGGTGAATATTGCTACAATAAGTGAGGTGTCCGTGTGGGGTTTGCATATTGGTTTATGTAGGAAATGGTTTGGAATACCGATATCATCAATAAAGTGACGGCTGGTCAAAAATTACTTTGTCACCCCATTAGCGCCTCAAGGCCCTTACAGGGTGACAAAGTAATTTTTAAGCAATAAAAGTATGTGCCGGCTTTCCAATAATTATTTCAAAAATTACTGCTAATGAGCGCATTAACTCATCAACAAACTCGAATAATGCCCTTCCAAATAATCTACGGCTTCGGCAATGAGGTCGGCGTCCATTTCGTGGACTTCCACACCTTTACCGATTCGGTCGAGCAGCATGATGGTTAGGCGGCCGCCCAAATGCTCCCGAAATTCCCGCAGGCCATTGCGAAGGTTGATTTTGTCATTTTCGGCGAGTTTAGGGTGGTACAAATCAAAGCCGAGTTTTTGAATAACATTCAAAATTCGTTGCAATTCGTCGTGGCTCAATCTCCCCACTTTGACTGAATACACGCTGTCTAAGGCAATTCCAATGGCAACTGCTTCGCCATGGCGAATCTGAAAATCAGTGAGATATTCCAGTTTATGCGCCGCCCAGTGTCCAAAATCCAACGGACGCGACGAGCCAAACTCAAACGGATCGCCGCTACGAATATGCTCAACGTGCATTTCGGCACAACGGTGAATCTGATAAGCCATCACCTCTTCATTGCGGTGGGCAAGGGCCTCGGCATTGGCCTCTATCCACTCAAAAAAGGCTTTATCTTTGATTAAAGCCACTTTTATAGCTTCGGCAATCCCCGAGCGCCAATCACGGTCGTCGAGGCTTTGCAAAAAAGAAAGGTCGTTAAAAACCGCTACGGGCGGCGCAAACGTCCCCAAAAAGTTTTTCTTTCCTTGGTAATTAATCCCGTTTTTCACCCCAACGCCCGAGTCGTTTTGCGAAAGAACGGTGGTCGGAATCCGAATGTGCTTCACCCCACGGTGCGATACGGCAGCGGCGTAGCCCACTAAATCCAAAATCGCCCCTCCGCCTACGCCAATGACAAACGAATGACGGTCAATGCCGTATTCGTCAATGGCTTCTACAATTTTATCAAATAAGGCTGGGTCATTTTTGGCAGCTTCTCCACCGGGCAGCACGATGATGTCAGGCACTAATTTTACCGCATCTCCCAGCGTAGCAAAATAAGCAGCAATCTCTTTTTCAAGCGTAGGATAATACGCCAAAAAGCCACCGTCAATCACAAAAAGTGCTTTACGTTGAAAACCAGCCTCACCAAAGGAATTAAAAAAGCTCCTTATTGTATTATTCTGTGGGTCAAACAGTCCTTTGGTAAAAAAAATGGAATAGGTATAAGGAACCTGAAATGATTGTTGTAGGGTCTGCATAAGTTTAAAATTCGCTAGGTTACCGCAAATATACGGGCTAACAGTATGGATAATGGAAGTAATAAAAGAACACCAAGTGCCACGGGCCAGTTCCCAAAGGCAATGCACCAGGCAGCATTCATTACAATAAGAGAAAGTACACCCGCTTTTACCGCTTTTCCAATGTTGGGCCCAATCGGATTTTGGAACGCATTCCACAAAGGACGCCCTACCATCAGGGCATGCAGCACAATGAGCAACAACGCCATTGTCCCGTTTCCTTCATTGACCGCCACCAAAAACTGAATGGCATGAACCGTGGTATAGAGAGATGCCGCAATATAAAGCGAACGGCGCTTGCCACCGTGAACTTCGTCCTGACTTATGAGTGTAATGGCGCCAATGTAGGCAATCGGCACCAACGCCAACCACCCCCATTCGGACAACGACGGACTAACGGCGCTTATGCCCAAAAGTAGATTCCCACCCCGGCAAAATCCCATCGTCAATGGCCCAAAGACTGCACTGTGCTTGGCATAACGGTCGTATAAAATGGCCAATAGTGCCACTACAAGGGCGATTACCCCGCTCAATGTACTGAAAAGTACTGCCGAAACTACCCCTAAAACCAACAACGAAAGACCCATAAAAGCCGCCGAGCGCAAGGGCACTTTACCGCTTGGAATGGGCCGCTCTGGACGCTCAATGGCATCCAGTTGAGCGTCAAATACATCATTCATCACCACCCCACCACCGTATAGACCCACGGTAGAAAGTACCAACCAATACGCGGGACTTGCTCCAAACGTAAATTGAGCAATGGCCATTCCAGCCAATATATCAGCAATGGCCGTGATGATATTGGCGGGGCGGGTAAGTTGCAGGTATGGTTTTATCACGCTCACGTTATCGAATTACTAAAGAATCTTTGGCAACGCGGGGTTGCTGACCACCGCGTAAAATGGTATTCCCGTTAAACTTCTCACTTTGGTCTACATTGAGGCCATTTTCAAAATCACTTACGTCAATTTGGCCACTTTTGGCAAAGGCATCAATCGCATTTTGGTAGGTTACGAGTCGAATGGTTTCGTCTGGAATGCCACGCATTTTCATCAAAGCGGCGGTTTTAGGAATCGCCAGCGGGTCAGAAATCCCCCAATCAGCGGCCGAATTAACCATGATTTGATTCGGTCCATAATGTTCCACTACTTTTACCATTCGTTCGTTGCCCATTTTGGTAAAAGGATAAATGGTAAACGCCGCCCAAAAACCTTGGTCTAATACGCTCTTTACAGTCTCTTCGTTGTTGTGGTCCACAATCACCCACGACGGGTCAAGGCCGTGTTCGAGGGCAATAGCCATGCTTCGCTCCGTTCCTTTTTTCTTGTCGCGGTGCGGGGTATGGATTTGTACGGGCAGTTTCGCTTTTTTTGCCAACTCCAACTGAAGACGATAGTATTTTTCTTCGGCGGCGGTTTGGTCGTCAAAACCAATTTCTCCCACGCCCACAACGCCTTCTTTATATAAGTACAGTGGCAAAATCTCCATCACTTGCTCCGCCAGGGGTTCGTTGTTGGCTTCACGCGAATTGAGCCCAATGGTACAATAATGCTTAATCCCAAACTGCGACGACCTAAAACGCTCCCAGCCCACCAAACTGCTGTAATAGTCCTTAAAAGTAGAAAGTCCAGTACGGGGTTGACCTACCCAAAAAGCGGGCTCAATCAATCCTACGATGCCCGCATCACGCATGGCTTCGTAGTCATCAGTTGTCCGGGAAACCATGTGAATATGCGGGTCAAAAAAGCGCATTCCACGAATCAGTTCTCGGTAATCGTCCCAGCCCATATCGCGATGGGTGACAATCTCATCCGTCTCCTCAAAGTGGGAGGGATTCTGCGTTAAATCTTTATCGGTTAGGCACATAAGTATTAAGATCAATAAATTCAAGGTGGGTCCAAGTCAATAGGTTATGGTGGACATTTTTTTCCAAATCAGGGTAATTGGCAAGCAATTGCTTCGCGGGTTCATACGCTGAATGATGGCAAGTAAGAGCGGCCGCCTGCTGGTCGTGGATTGAAGGTGACTTAAAGAGATGCTCCATATCGGAGAGAAGTTCTTCATTCAAAAATTTACTCACCAATCGCCACACCTGTGGCGCTACCATCCTGCCCGCCGCCCAGCGTTCGTGGGCAAAGTCAGAAAGTGTAAGGGCCAAATTCTCGTTGGCCCGTTCGTCCAACCCTACGATAAAATGAATAGGTTTATCGTTGAATATGGTTTTGAGTACGAGCTGATTCCAAGCCAGTTCTGTAAAATATTTTGTCGGATACGGATTTCGTAAGGCAATGGCATCAAACACTACTCCCATGTTGGAACGTACAGCGTCAGTTGCTCTGAAAAGCCATTTTTCGGGGTAATTCAACACTGGAAGCGCCGAGTAGAGCGCCACTAGCTCGTTCATTTCGGCGGTGTCAAAAAGCGTTTCAATGTGACGACAATATTCTTCTTTATCGGCGGCCTCCAAACAACTCAACAACCACACGCGGCTCAGCCGTACAATACCCCAATCTTCCACCGAAAATCCAGGTAGAATCTCGTTTAATTCTATCGTCTGTTGCACCGTTGGCTTCACCGTGCGTTTGGCCAAAAAGCGGGGCGCCGCCACAAAAGCCGTCATCAATTCCAACGGTTCAGCTTCTCCCTTCGCTGCCAGCCAATCCGCCTCTGAGGTCGTCAGCTGCGCGCTAAGGAGTTCCCAAAGAAGACTATTTATCTGAGTTAACATACTGATTTTTGCGTTACTTTACTTTTAACTTTCGTTACAAAGGTACAATGGTAGTAAACGGGGGGCAATCATAAAATGATTAAAATTAGATAACGATAAAGTAATAGTCACTGTTAACGTATTCTTTACGTATTTTGTATTTAAAACAAACGAACCAATGTCTCTTACTCATTTAAATTCCGAAGGAAATCCAAGTATGGTGGATGTATCGGAAAAAGCCGTCACCAAACGCGTTGCCAAAGCCCGTAGTATTGTGGTGTTGGGCAACGAAATCATGGATTTGCTACAAAATGACGAAATTCACACAAAAAAAGGCCCTGTTTTTCAAACGGCGGTCATTGCGGGCGTGATGGCTGCCAAACGCACGGGCGAACTTATTCCTTTGTGCCACCCGTTGGGATTAGAAAACTGCCAAGTGGATATTACGGTAAACGATGCGCGTGAAGTAGAGATTATCTGCACGGCAAGCGTAACGGGTAAGACGGGCATTGAAATGGAAGCCCTTACGGGTGCAAGTGTAGCGGCGTTGACCATTTATGACATGTGCAAAGCCATGAGCCAACACATTATCATAAAAGAAACCCGTCTCGTTGCCAAAACGGGTGGTAAAAGAGATTTCTTTTTGACGTAGAGATGCACATTTGCGTCTCTACTCTTTATCCTTTCAGCGTAATCCGTGACCGGGCACAGACTCCTCCCACGGGAGGGTTAAATTTCGAAACACTCACTTCAATCGTTTCTACCGACGGGTACGCCTTTCGTATTTCATCAATAATATTGTAGGCGATATGCTCCAAAAGTCGACTGGATTTTTGCATTACCTGCGCCACAACCCGGTATATAACCTCATAATTTACGGTACCTTTCAGGCGATCATAACGGGCTGCTTCAATAAAGTCGGTCGTGATGGTTACGTCTATTGAAAATTTATTTCCTATTTTTTGCTCTTCTTCCGAAGTGCCGTGATAAGCGAAGAATTCGATTCCTTCGAGCGAAACTGTCCCCAAAGTATGGTTAAAAGTTAAAGGTTAGAAAAAACGTAACCCGTTTTTTTTCTGTATTTAATTACCCAATTTGGTCAAAAAACGACCCTTCTTCCTTGATTTTTTTATCTTTTTCAGCCTGTTTTTCTTCTTCTGACGGTTCTTCGGGGGCTTCCTCCTCCTTAGTTTCTTCCACCGCCGCCACATCAGCCGCGTCGGTTACTTCTTCCGTCGCTTCGGCCGTTATTTCATTTTCTACTTCATCCACGCCTTCTTCGGTCTCTTGCGTTTCACCTTCCACAACCTCTTCTACCGCTTTCTCCAATTCCAATCGTGCTTTTTGGCCTTCTTCACCAACTTTAAGAGAATCGCTTACCTGAATTCGTAAATCCTCAAATTTTTCTTGAACGGTAGCCTGTGAAAATTTCTTTTCAAAACGTTCGATACTATCAACGGTATTGTTGGCAAGGGCTTTTAACTGAACAATTAAATTATCCCGGTATTTTTCCATGGCTTTGAAATCACGCTCGTGGTTTTTAAACTCCCCAAGGATTTCTTCACGTACGTATTTGGATTGATTTTCGGCATCAACAACCAACATATTCGCCTTTTTGCGGGCGTCGTTTACCAGTTCTTCCCCTTTTTGACGGGCATCTTCAATGTACTGTTCAGCCGCCACTTTGGCCTGTTCGGTCATTTGAGCACTGGTATCTTCTGCCGTTTTGAGCATCCGGAACATCGTCAATTCCACTTCACGAAGCTTATTCAAATCTTTTTCCGCAATCTCCAATTGCATTTTCAGCAGCTTGTTTTCGTTCAATACACGCTCCCACTCATTGGAAAGGGACGTTAAGAATGCCCCAACCTCCTCCATGTCATATCCACGTAAGACTCTTTGAAACGTATGCTGGCGAATCTCAATCGGCGTTATTTTCATTTGTGTACTTGATTTTATATCCCAATGAATAAGTGATAAATATATAAAAAACGAACTAATATGCTCATATTTTGGCTAAACATCGCTATTTAACCATTTATTTCTTTGTAAAATAGCTCTTTCGTTCTCCAATTCCTGCAAATGTACCGTTCCGTCACTAAACGTAACCATTTGGAGACCTACCCACGAAAGAGCATGATTAAGGTGATTTTCAAGAGGGATATTACTCAAAATACAATCTTTCCAATACCAATCCAAAGACTCCTCTGCCACTTCTTCCACCACAGATTGATAATCTTCAAACGAGTATCCTACAAATGGTATGCCAAAACGTTGCCACATCAACCGCATTACATCATCTAAAGATTTTTTGTGCTGATGTTTTTTACGAATCGTAATGTCCAATATTAACGCTGCCAAAGCGCCTTTATGATATACCGACACTTTGCGCTTGGGAATTCCTTTTTCGTATCCATCCAACCACAAATCCCACGACGACTCCACCAAGGATTGCTGCGCATCACGGTTGTTTTCAAAATGTCGCTTCATATATACTTGAAGTTCTCGGTAATAGGCCACATCATCAAAAACACCCGAACGTCGCAAAAACAAATCTCCGTAATAAGTCGTCACCCCTTCCGCCACAAAACAGGTGGTGAAGTAATTTTCTTTCGTAAAATCATACGGTAAGAGTTCCTGTGGTCGTATCCGAATAATGTTCCAGGCATGAAACAGTTCATGTGAGCTTACCCCCAATAAGTCAGTATATAAGCCTTCTCCTTCATCATCAGGTCCTAATACAATCATGGTCGAATGCCGATGCTCTACGCCGTGATAAAAAGGAGTGGAAAGAATCAGGTTTAAAAAGTGGTATTCAGATTCAGGAAAATCGCCCATCGTGCTGACTTGGGCAGCGGTAAACTTTTCAAAATCCATTAAAATTCGGTGCCAATCGGGCTTTATATTTCCCTGCATCCAAACATAAAACGTAGTCGTGTCAATTTTATAGGAGCGACTTTGAATGGTGGGCGACGCCAGCAAAGGACTGTCCACCAACTCATAATAATCCTTCGCCAGCAGCGTTTTTCCCCCAACTTGGGTAGGTTCTGAAATCTGCTTTAGACCACAGGCAACCACAAAATTAGCTGGAATAACCAACTCCAAAATACAGGGTTCGTGGAGATTTTTGTCGGTATAAAGACAAAGATTAACAGGGTTGACGTACCAAAACTCCTCACTTACATAACTACTTCCAGCGTTTAGAACAGCGCTGTAATAGTTATAACGTATTACGATATCAGTTTCTCCCTGGGTTTGAATCCGCCAGCGGTCTTTGGTTATTTTTTTGAACAGAAGCGGATTTCCAGCACTATCAAAAACCCCGAATCTTTGAATATTTTTGGCAAAATTCTGTAATTCATACCTTCCCGGACGCCAAGCAGGCAGCTGAACTTCAAGGGTTTCGGTTTCACCCGTTTTGATACGACACTCTACTTCAATATAACGGCTTTCGGGGTTTTCGGAGTAGAGGCGATAATGCATACGTGGAGTGGCAAAAGCGACAGGCGCTGTTAGAGGTATAATAATTCTAGGAAAAGTAAAAATACTAAAAAGACGTAATCAATAGCAGTGATTTTATGGAAAGAATGTTTGTCAATCCATACACCCTCGCAAAATGGTCTAGTTCGATGCAACAGAGCTGGGGAAAAGAAAATACAAAATACCTTTACTGCTTATCATTGAGTGTCAAGAATAAGGCTTTAAGAAATCGACTAATTGGGCAAAAGCACGAGAACGATGGCTGATTTTTCCTTTTTCCTCAATCGACATTTCCGCAAATGTTCGTTCGTGGCCATCTGGAACAAAAATAGGGTCATACCCAAACCCTTGGCTTCCGCGTTGTTCTTTAAGCAACTGACCCGTAATAACCCCTTCAAATTGATAGACCTTGCCTTGAAGAACCAAAGTAATAACGGTCTTGAACCGTGCGCTTCGGTCAGACGCTGATTTTAGTTCTTCCAACACCCGCGCAATGTTGCCCTGAAAATCTCTTGAACCACCATAATAGGCCGAGTGCACGCCCGGCGCACCGTTGAGGGCAGTTATTTCTAGGCCTGAGTCATCGGCAAAGCAATCGACGCCAAAATGTTCCCAAACGTATTCGGCTTTTTGACGGGAATTGCCTTCAATGGTATCGGTTGTTTCGGGAAGTTCTTCCTCACAACCAATTTCTTTCAATGTTTTGAGCGCAAAGGTTTCCCCTAAAAGCGCCTTGATTTCTGCCAGTTTGTGGGCATTGTTGGTAGCAAAACAGAGTTGCATAAAATTGAACATAAAAAAAGCGACGCTAACGCCGCTTTTAGTAAAGTAATTATTTTCGTTTGGCTTCTATTTCAAAATAAAGCGGCGAATAGGCCGGAATTTTTCCAGCACTCCCCTGTACTGAATAGCCAAGTGCCGATGGAAAAATGACAATTGCTTTCTCACCGAATCGGAGCTTTGCTACTCCGTCGTTAAAGCCTTTTACTACTCCGCCAGAGGCATTACCCGTTGGGTCTACTACACTTACGTCTATTGTTCCAGAATCAAATTGTACTCCATTCCGAATCAATTTTCCTGTGTAAGTCACACTGACGGTTGTATTAACGGCAATCAATGCGGAGTCGGGATATGCTTTGGTTTTTACAAATCGAAGGCCATTCGTTGGATTTTTTTCCAATCCCTGAATTTTGTTCAACGCCACAAAATCATCAATTTGCTCTTCTTCGGTTCTCACTTTAAGAATATCCAAATCGTATCGAATTGGAATATATAAAGGTGCCAACAGCGACACATCCCCCGTTCCTCTCAGCGACCACGGCACAAAAAGCGAGACTTTATCTCCCTCTCTGATTTTTTCCTGTGGTGCTGCTAAAAGTTCTTCAAATGAAGGTACTGCATTGAAGCGGTAAGTCATTGCATACCCCGCCGCCGTAATATCATTGGAATTAAAAGAGCGAATATACACATCGTTTATCCCTACTTGGCTACTATCGACGATAGTGCCGTCTAGGCGCCGGGCAATGTAACGAAACGTAATCTCATCGCCTATCTGCGGTTTTTGAGCATTCGGATTTTTATTCAGGATGCTGAAATACAATCCATTACGAAGGCTATCGGCCTGTATGTTATTAGCGAGCAGATAGCTCCGTATTTCCGCTTTATTGTCGCGTGTTTTACGGTCCTGAAAGGCTTCCTCGGTTTGCTCGCAAGCTACAATCGTAACAGCTAAGCTTACTGCTAACCCTAAAATTAACGTCCCCCTCATTCTGGTTTATTAAATAATTTGTAACTAAGTGATTATGTAAAACGTGATTAGTGAGAGGTGGTTTGTGGGTTTTGCCATTCAAAAAACGACTCACTAATCACTATTCACTAACAACTATTTATTGCTGCTTGGGTGCATTCTTAACATCTACAAGCTCAACATCAAACACCAATACGGAGTTTGGCGGAATAGTACCTGGAGAACCTGCCTCCCCATAAGCTAAGCTTGATGGGATAATAAACGTGCTTTTCCCGCCTTTTTTCATGTTCATGATTCCTTCTTCCCAGCCTGGGATAACCATTCCCTGGCCAATTGGAAAATCAACGGGTTTGCCACCACTCTGCGGATTTTTGTAAGAACTATCAAATTCTTTGCCATCCAACAATTTTCCAACGTAATGAACAGATACCATATTGCCTGCCACAGGCTTAACTCCATCACCTTCTTTTACGATTACGTAGTTTAACCCCGATGGCGTTTCAACGGTTTTCAAAGAATTTTTAGCTACGTAGGCATCAATGATTTTAGCATCCACTTTTACCTGTCCTTCGCGAGCGGCGGCTTGTCCTTTCTGGAACTCCTGCTCGTTTTGAACTTCAATGACTTTTACCGTAAACTGGATATCTGTTCCTTTAGCAATTCCTGGAGGCAGAGGTTGCATCATACGCGTAAAGAGCGAGTCTGCGCTTACAAAAAAGGAAGCGCTATCGCCTTTGGCAAGCATAGCCAACCCTTCTTCAAAAGACCCTTTGAACGGAGGCGTTTGGAGCATCACCTGAAGAGGACGGCCTTCTTTATAGGTATCACGCAACACCGAGTCACGGCTGTTTTTCAGTACCAATTGTACTGTCAATATATCACCGATTTTGGGTTTGCGGCCATCACCTTTTTGGTCATGAATTTGATATTTTAAGCCTGTATCGCTTACACTGACGCGATTGTTACACGCAGCAAGCAAGGCTCCCGCCGCAAACAAAGAAAGTATTGATTTAAATTTCATGAAATGAGTGCTCTTGCACAGTTAATTGTTATGCGTTATTTGTGATTGATTTTATTGATATTTAATGCTTAATTTAGCTAAGATATTGACAACCAAACTATTTTTCAACGTTTAAAAGTTGGGTTTGGTATTCGGGCAAGATGGATAAAAGCAAATTTACTGTTTCTGGTAAGCTCGTACTTGTACGTCCGCCCGAAGCATTCTTGTGCCCTCCTCCTGAAAAATATTTGTTGGCAAGTTCGCGCACTGAAAAATCTTGTACCGAACGAAACGAAAGTTTTATTTCATCACGGCGCTCAATGAGCAATACAGACATTACAACGTTTTCGAGCGAAAGGCCAAAATTGACAATTCCCTCCGTATCTCCAATCTCGGAATTAAACCGTTTGAGTTCCTCAAGTGAAAGCGTCATATAAACGGTGCGGTATTCGGGCAACCAAGTAAGTTTTTCCGACAATACATATCCAAGTAGTCGGGTTCTTCCCAATGAATTATTGTCAAAAATAGCCCGGTGAACATAGTTTGTATTCAAGCCCGTCCTCATCAAATCGGCCACCGCTAAGTGTACTTCGGGCGTAGTGTTACCGTGTCTGAAAGAACCAGTATCGGTCATGATACCTGCATAGAGACATTCTGCCATGGGTTTATCTACCAATTCAGCATCACCCATTTGTTTAATAATTTCCCAAATATACTGAGCAGTAGCGGCCTTGGTAGTGTCTGAAAACTCAAAATCAGCAAACGGTTCTGGCTCCAAATGATGGTCAATCAATATTTTAATTGCCGTCGAGCTTTGCGCCAAACTCCCCAAGCCTTTGATTCGATGCAATGCATTAAAATCCAAACAACAGATGACATCAGCTTCTTGGAGAAGTTTTTTGGATTGAGTAACCGTCTGTGCATTTTGATCAAATGTAATCACCTCGGCATAATCGGGCATCCAACGCAAATTTGATGGGCATTCATTAGGAACAATAACCGTAGCGGTGTGTCCTTTTTTCTGAAGGTACAGTTTCCACCCCAACGACGACCCAATCGCATCTGCGTCGGGGTTTTGGTGGGTAAGAATCACAAAACGTTTTGAATCCGAATTAATAAGCTCGTAAAAGGCGTTCCACTGTTGCATAGCCTGCAAAGTTAGTAACTTTCGTTGAAATGTTTCCGAAAGCCGTATAGACTTCCTAATTTTGAGGCGTTTTTTAGAAGGACAGCTACGTTATTTTGTCCCACGTTATGTACCTAACCAATAGCGTTCTGGTATGAAGCAGCTATTAGTTGCTGCTCAAAAATTGTTTTTAACTACAAATGAACCAACAAATGACGACTAACCGAACATTTACGATGATTAAGCCAGACGCCGTGGCGGATGGTAACTCAGGGGCTATTCTCAAATTAATTGAAGAAGCAGGATTCCGAATTGTAGCATTGAAAAAGACATTGTTGACCAAAGAGCGGGCGGGTGAGTTTTATGCCGTACACGCCGAGCGGCCTTTTTACAACGACCTTTGCAATTATATGTCGTCGGGCCCGATTTATGCGGCCATCTTAGAGAAGGAAAACGCAGTTGCGGACTTCCGTACCTTGATTGGAGCAACCAACCCTGCTCAAGCAGCGGAAGGAACCATCCGCAAATTGTTTGCCAAGTCTATCGAAGCAAACGCCGTTCACGGCTCTGACTCTGACGAAAATGCCGCTCTTGAAGGTAGTTTTTACTTTTCAAAAACAGAACAGTTTTAATGTTTTTTAAGCTAAATTATATCCCAAAAAGCCTCATTTATGATGAGGCTTTTTTATTGCAATATCCGTGAAACATTAAATTCATAGTCATTTCACGGATAAAAAGGTAGGATTCACGGAAAAAACTTGTGTTTTGGGTATACCTTAATGTATCTTCATAGCAAACCGCTTGAACTATCCTCAAAAAACGACTATGAAAAACAATGAAATGAGAATTCGCAAACTTGACTCTTCTGTATTGGTAGCAAAAGAGGAACCATTTTCGTGCGAAGTATTAAGTAAACTACTGGAGCGAGAAGGATTTGATGTAGTTGGACGTGCCAATGAACTCGATGACCTAATCCAAAAAATCCACACCAAAAAGCCCAAGTGCGTTATTGTTGAAGCAAATTTAATTGGCAAAGAAACCAATCATTTGTTAAAAGAACTTTCGGAATCGTCAAGTCCTCCCAAACTGGTTCTTTACTTCAACAACTCTAATTCAAAAGAATTGACCAAGGCCCTCGACGCCAATTTTCAGGGATATTTGTACTCAGAAGACCGTTTGGAGGAGCTGTACAAATGCCTGTTGTACATTCAGACCCAATCGAAGTACTACAGTGATGGGTTTAAAGATTTAATCAAGAAACAGGGCCTTAATGAGATTGATAGCGATACACAGCAAAAGCTGAAAACATTAACCAATCGTGAGAAGCAGATTCTTTATTTAGTGACGGAAGGGTTAACGGGCTATGAAATCTCTGATTCACTTTGTATTAGCTATCGAACATTAGCCAATCACAAACAGAACTTAATTCACAAGCTAGGACTTTCGAGTAACCGACAATTGCTGAAATTTGGTTTACAAATCAAATCTCACATAAATACGTTATAAAAAAAGGGATTACCTACTTCGGTTGGCAGCAAGAGCATCTTTGAAGGCAGGAAAACGTTGGCGAGACATCATCATTTCTTTAATCTCCGCAGCGGTTTTGATATAAACGATATATTTACCTTTTTCCCAGTAAATATAGCTGTCAAGATGGTCCAAGTTAATGATGTAGCTACGGTGAACCCTGAAGAAATGTAAAGGATCTAACTCTTCTTCTAAAACAGATAATGGTTTCATGACTCGGAAACGACCCTTTGGATGTACGACATAGTACCGCTCTTCGTCTGTCTCAAAGTAGTAGCATTCGTCAAGTTTTAGATAAACATCTCCCGTACCCGTCTTGGCTTCAATGACTCGCGGGTACACTTCTTTTTTCTCCACTCCCGCTTCTTGTAATGCAGGGGTTGGGGGTTCTATTGGTATAAAAACGGTAGTAGTGGGGATAATGGGAGTAATTTTTACCTGAGACGAATTCCCACTTTCTAAAAAATCTTTTACCAACGAGGCATTTACTAATATATACCCTAACAACACCACAAATGGCAGATACATCAGATAGGTTTGCAGGGTAAATCCTTGAAAGACGTACAATTCAATGTAGCGATGTAGCGAATAGTTTGGAAACTCTCTCAGTAAAAAGCGAACGTGTAAGGTAATCGGGAAGAATAAGAAGAAAGAAATAAAGAACAAAGGCAGAAATGCCGCCTCATATTTAATCATGGATGAGAAATTGATATTAATCTTCCGAATTCCGAGAAAACGGTGGAAGACATCAATTAAAAATACCATTATGTAGAGCGTACAAAATTCAGGCGCAAGTAAGCCCAGAAACAGATTCTTTAAGTAAGAGAAGAGCGTTTGGTAAGAGCTGTAAGTATATAGCTTATTCTCCGGTGATATAGCCCATCCTATGATCTCAAAGAAGAGGACTATCACCAGCAAAAATATCAATCCATTTTGTGGACTCCTGTAAAGAGACCGAGTCAGAGTCAGTGAACTCATAATAACAAAAAACGCTCTACACTACCTGATAACAACTTCAACTTTCACACTTTGACTACTGCATAAGTACACAAAATAGTCAATAATGACTATAAAGCACTGCAAATATAGCAATTAGTACGGATAGGCTGCAACTTAGATGTACTCTACCTTTGCATTGTCGAAAGATTAGAACGATAAATATAACAAAATCTTTTAACACAAGGAATTGTAAATCAATATTTTAAAATCATTATTTCACTTAATTCAAAACACAACAATTATGAAAAAGTCATTCAGCATCCAACCAAAAAAAGCTTTGAACTCATTCATCAAAGAAGGCAAATTCTACGCTAAAAACGAATCAAGCCGCCTCCTGAATTTCGGTGATAAAGATCCAATGGCTTCTTGCTACGGTATCTCACTTGAGAAGCAGGCAGAACAATCATTAGCTCTTTAATTATATTCGCATGAGAACCTCGGATTTGGCCAATTATAAACGTGCACTTCTTGACTGTGAAGACGCGCTCAACCGAGTGAATTTACATGAAGAGGAAGGTTATACGGTAAGGTTTGCTATTTTTTCGGCCAACCTTACCAACTTTCTCCCAGAAATTCCCCAATCAGAACATGCCGAACTTTTCAAAAGTTTATTAACAAATTTAGCTTTTGAAAGTTTCGAACGCAATTTACTGCAAATTGGTGACTTCTGCGATGTCAAAGGCAATATAAAATCGCTTAAATCCAACAAAACGCCACAGATTTTCTGCACGTTTCACTTAGGTTCTTATAGGATCATTGCAAACCTGCTTATCAGGATGGGGCACAACTTCTCAACCATCGTCAGGCAGGACGTTTATAGTAAACAAATCGAATCCATGATGAGCTATACTGCTCGCATGAAGGAGAAATATGATACCACCAGTGAGGTAAGTGTATTAAATGCTGAGGACCCTCAAATTTTACTAAAGTTGGTCCGAGAGCTTAAATCTGGCAGATCATTGTTGGTATACTTAGATGGCAACACTGGTACAGGAGATGAAAAACTTGATCCAGTGGACTTTCTAAGTCAAAAAATTAACGCACGCAAAGGGATGACCTATCTTAGTTACATCACTGGCGTGCCACTCGTCCCCGTTGTTTCGTACCGTAAGCCCGACCGCACCAATATGCTATATGCTGGTGAGGCCATAAAAGCTGAATCAGGAACTTCCAGAGAAGAGTTTTCAACCAAAACATTACAGTATCTTTTCGATTTTTTTGCCAAATATGTGGCCTCCTATCCAGAACAATGGGAAGGATGGAACTACATTCACAACGCACTAATCAACCGAGAAGATTCATTACAGTCACCGCCAAATTCGGCATACAAAAGAATTCATTACGAATTCAACTTTAGTAGGTACAGTATTTTTGAACTACAAGATGCTCCAGTATTGTTTGATAAGATACTTTATTCAACGTACGAAATTTCTGATGGTCTAAAAAATTACCTTTTGAAACCGCCTTTTGTCAATCCAAAACAAGCGCTCGGAAAATTTATTTTCAAAGAGCTGGTTCGACAGGGAATCCTTATCTAGTCCCAAAATTCAGTTTTAAGAACTCCAAAAATCCTCGCCCAATCGAGGATTTTTTATTTTGTTTTCAAAATTTATGCCTGAAAGATAAAAACAGGCCTACAAATTCACCCATCAATACAGTCATTTCACTGGCTTTTATAGTCATTTCACCGGCCAATAGTTAGGTTTCACGGTTTTTTGAGCAAAAACAACGCCGTCTGTGTTCAAATTCATACTAATTTAGTGGTTGAAATAACAGTCGAAAAAACTCTTCAAAGAGCAATTCATACTGACTGTACTCAATGTTATGAAAAAGCAATAAGCGAGCTATTCGATAGCTTCAAAATAATTTTCAAAGTAGGGTAAAGTGTGTAGCATTGACCCCGTCTCCTTGAGACGGGGTCATGTCGTTTATAGACGTTCTTATTTTTTATTACTTCGGTTGTAAACCTTACACGCCGATAACTTCAGTCGCCAATCCTCAAAATATCCCACAAAGCGCCAAACATAACATCCCAATTGGTTATCTATCTTTAAGATAAATTATCGCAGATTATGCTTTTGGTATAATTTGTGATAATCTTAATATAAAGTAAGATGGAATGTTTAGAAGCTTATTAAAAACAGCCGATTAGTTGACTTAAAAAAGCATAAA
Organism: Runella rosea; assembly: GCF_003325355.1. GTDB lineage: Bacteria > Bacteroidota > Bacteroidia > Cytophagales > Spirosomataceae > Runella > Runella rosea. Next base: position 4,965,816 of record NZ_CP030850.1, on the reverse strand, counting down.
CAGCTCTTCCTACACTTTTAAGCTCGAAAAAATCAGTTATAGACAGACTAATGGTGAATAACCTCCAAAATTTATTTTTGGTACGGTTATTGATACCTTCCTTTTGTTGCGTGCTTCAATAGCTCGCGGGTGGGGGAAGTCTATTTAAAACCTATGATTTTTACTTCAAAAGGAAATTTCTCCTCATTTTTGGCTCTTTATTGAGATATACTTCCTTCTTTTCAATCTTTAGCGAGAGTTATGGTATATTTATTGCTCCAAAACCATAGCAAATGGTATATATATACTTTTGTTTGTCAGGCAAGAATTATCACAATTAAACATTCGGTGTATGGGGGCTTTGTACGAGTATGCACTCTCCAAAGGCGTGAAGGGGCTGCGTTTTGTTGTTTTTCACCTAGTTCAGTGTGCTTTTCTTTGCTGTTTAATAGGAACATCGGTAGAAGCACAGACAATCCAGGGAATTGTCTACCGGGACTTTAACGCCGATGGACTTAAAACAAACACCGCTACCTTTAACGAAATAGGTGTAAAAGGTATTTTGATTTGTGCTTATAAGAAGGATGGCTCACTGGCCGACTCGACACGCACCGCCACCGACGGCTCCTACACGCTCACCAATACGTCTAGTTCGGATACGCTGCGTGTAGAATTCAAGGATTTCCCCGTAAGCGACTACGACGGTCCCTTTAATCCAATCGGAAGCAATACTTCGGTTCAGTTTGTCAGCGGAAATTCCACTGGTATTAATTTAGGAATTAATTATCCGAATCATTATTGCGATACAGACAACCCCCAATTGGTGACAACCTGCTTTGTATCCGTCAATGCTGCCACTACTCCCCTCGGTAACCTTGATATATTGGTAGGAGTACCATTTGAAGTAATTGACACCACCAAGGTTGTCTCACATTATGCTTTTGTAAAAGACCTAGGCTCTGTTTGGGGAATTGCTTACAAACGCGAAACCGCCCAAATTTTCACCGCCGCTTTTACCAAACGTCATGTCGGTTTTGCAGAACAGGGGCCAGGGGCTATTTTTGTCACAACCCTTGGAAACTCGGATACCACTACCACTGAGTTTTTTAACTTGGGTTCGGTAGCAGGCGTTGACATGCACACTGATGTTCCCGACAGTATTACGCCAAATGCTCGCCTCGACAGTTATGATATTCCAGCATACGACGCCGTAGGGAAAGTTGGTATTGGTGATTTGGATATTTCTGATGATGGGAAAACCCTTTGGTTGACCAATCTAAACAATCGAAGACTATATGCTTTGGATATTGCTACAAAAGACACCATTTCGTACCTCATCCCAAACCCCTGCAATGGGCAAAGTTATCGCCCGTTTGCGACTAAATATTATAGGAATAAAGTATACATAGGCGTAGTTTGTACCCGCGAAGATGCGCTCGATAAAAGCGACACCACTGGGCTGGCCGCCACCGTTTATGCTTTCGAAAATGGCACCTTTACGCAAGTACTCAGCTTTCCACTTACTTATTTAAAAGGTGCCTCCAACGCTGACATCCCCACCACCGACGCAAGGGGTGAAAAATGGCGTCCCTGGATTCCACTTCCTTATTTGGTCCCCGATAGAGACAATAATTTTACGACTTATCCACAAGCCTGGCTCACCGACATTGAGTTTGATGTTGACGGTTCCATGATTATTGGCCTCCGAGACCGTTTTGCCGATCAAATGGGATTTAACAATCGATTCCCTATTGCAAATGACACCAATTTTGTAACTGTTATCGGCCCGGGAGAAATTTTACGGGCGGGCCCATGCGGCCCCAACGGGACGTGGATTATTGAAAACAATGGTTCGGTTTGTGGAAGTACGGCTTCAATTCAACAAATGAGTATGCCTGGCATCGGTGGAGGAAAATACTATTGGGGAGACCGTTCTCAAGACGGAAGCAACCATGAAATGAGTTCTCAAGCAGGCCTAGCTCTTTTAGCAGGTAGTGGAAAACTCGCTATGACCGCTATTAACCCCACTGATGTACCCAATGCAGGAGGAATCAAACGCCTTATTAATTCAAATGGAAATAAAGATGGAAATGCTACAGGAGAGGAGCCAAACCCCAACGGAGGTGCCATTTTATATACTGACGACGTATTTGGGTTCGGAAAAGCAAATGGTTTAGGCGATTTGGAAATTTTGTGCGCACCGCAGCCCATCGAAATCGGCAACAGAATATGGTGGGATAAAAATAAAAACGGAATACAAGATGCCAATGAGATTGGGATTGACGGCGTAATAGTTACACTTTGCGATTCAAACGGCACCGCCTTAGCCAGCGTACAATCCGCCAACGGAGGCCAATATTACTTCTCATCAGCAACGGTTTCGGATGGACCTTCTTATGTTAAGTACAAAGTTGGCCTTAAAACAGACACTAAATACATCCTTAAAATCGGCGATTTTGCTACCCAAACCGCTCTCCTTGGTTTTCGTCCTACTACTCCAAATAGCTCTACCGAAAATATAGATTCTGACTTTGAAGAGGCCGGAGCCAACTTGACATTTACATTTACTACTGGCGGCGCTGGCCAAAATGATTTTAAAGCCGACGCAGGATTTGCCGATTATCCAGTAGATTTAGCACTCAAAAAAGAAATAAGTAGCAAAGTTGCGCAAATCGGTGATACCCTCACTTACACCCTCAAAGTATGGAATGAATTTACCAACAATGCGACTGGTGTAGAAGTAGCTGACTCCATTGCTACCAGCATTCAATTTATTAATGGCTCTTTTAATGCTTCCCGTGGTACGGCTTCCATTAATAATAATGTCATTAAGTGGAACATCGGAAACATTGCCGCCAACGGTGATACCGTCACGCTGACCTATAAAATAAAAGTTATGCAAGTAGGTGTTCATTTTAACACCGCCGAAATCAGCAAAACCAACGAAAAAGACAAAGACTCAACCCCCAATAATGCTCAGGAAGGAGAGGATGATTTGGATCGCCAGTGTTTTACGGTTCCAATAAAACTTTGCTTCGGCGAAAAAGTTCAGGCGAGCGTCCCTGCTAAGTATACGGGGGTGGAATGGTTTAAAACTGGCACTGCCGAACCCGTGGCAACTGGCAACGAAGTATTGTTGAGCGAAACCGGTACGTATACTTTTAAAGCACTTAACAATACCTGCCCCGCCGAAGGGTGTTGTCCCATCATTATCGAACCTGGCGACAATTGCTGCCCCGAAGATTTATGCGTACCTTTTACCATCAAACAAACCAAAAAAGCAGGGAAAACCCTCTAAAATTTATGTCTATGATAAAAAGAGAGAGCCTCACAAGGGCTCTCTCTTTTTGTTATAAAGGGTTTGGCTTAATTTTTGCGGAAGGCTACGCCCGCAAAAAACGAATCATTCTTAGGCTAGAGATAGCAAATTATAGAGCATTTTCAATTTGATATGCATTTAATTTCTACCGCCCATTTTTAAAAACTGATGCTACAAAGTGAACCCACCTTTGGCTACACAGTACATTTTTACTGCTAAGACGCAATTTACACCTTGAATATAGAAGGCCCCACAAAACCCATGCTTTGAGGCCTGAAAATACCGTATTCCTTTCAATCACTCTACAAATCAGCTAGTTACACTTTTTTGTAAAAACTTATTGGAATAATATCAACAATCTTTTATGGATATTACTTATGGCAATTATAACTATTTTAATATACATACGTGTCAATTTATATGCCAATACAGACTATACTAGGTATATATTTTGAAAAAATTAAAATAGTTGGCATATAAATTGTATACCAAATAAATATCCCTAATAGCTGCATTTTATTTCAAAAAGGTACTATTAAGAAATATTCTATTTTAAAACACATATCGGGTATACGCCAAATTCTCCACTTTTATGCACTCAAACGATTACTACATTCTTGTAGATAGTAAGCCAAACTGGCAAAAATTATTTGTTCTAGCTTTCTCTATATGGCTAACAAGTGTATCTTTTTCACAGGCGCAAGTAAAAGGAAAAGTATTTAGAGATTACAATGGGAGCGGTACTCAGGATTCTACCTCAACGCCTTTATTTAAGGAAATTGGGGTAGCAGGTATAACAGTTACTGCAACAAACGGAGTACTCACCGCAACAACCACTACAGGGTCTTTTGGCGACTATGCTTTTCCTAACTCAGGCGCCACTGCTTCAGGGCAAAAAGTCCGTATTGAATTCTCTGCTATTCCTGCTGGGAGTTTTTCGGGCTTTCACGGAGTCACCAATACATTTAATGGTACATCAGTACAATTTGTAACTGCTGGAGCAGCGGCAAGGGCTCATTTAGGGATAAATATACCCGAAGAATATTGTCAACCTAACCCACTGATTGCTTTAGCCTGTTACGAAAACGGAAATGCGATTTATACGGTCTCAGGTAACACTCACCCCGGTTTTATAACATTACCCTATAACAGCTCGGGTTCGGCAAGGACTGAGATGAGTAGTAACATTCAAATTCTACAAATCGGAACAACATGGGGAAATGCGTGGCAGAAAGCCAAAAAACGGGTTTTTACCTCTGCGGTCCTGAAACGCCATTCTGGGCTTGGTCCTCAAGGTTTAGGAGGGCTTTATATGATCGATTATTCAACCTCTGCCGGCGGCAATCTTTTAAATGCGTTTAGTTTACAAGGAATTACCCCAGGCAATGGCGGTGCGGCCATTGATCTGGGAAGTGTAGATCGTACAGGAGCCAATGCCCTACCCAACAACACAACTGACGACAGCCGAGATATTGATGCTTTTGGTAAAATAGCCAAAGTGGGATTTGGAGGAATTGATATAGCCGATAATGATCATTTTTTATGGATGGTGAACCTTAACCAAAAGGCACTTATTCGAATGGATGTGAGTGCCAATACTCCTACTCCCTCGACAGCAACCGTCAATCAATATCCCATTGCCAACTTTAGCGGATTGCCTACCTGTACCAATGGTGAATTGCGCCCGTGGGCATTAAAATTTCATGGAGGAAAAGGCTATCTTGGCGTAGTATGTAGTGCTGAAGGCGCAAGTGGGGTGGCGGCTAATTTACACGCATACGTACTTTCATTCGACCCGTCCAATCCTACCGCTTTTACCACAGAGCTTTCCTTCCCGCTTAACTATACTCGTGAACCCGCGGCCGTTTTTGGCGCTTCTTTATCTGGGAGTTGGAACCCCTGGGCAGATACATGGGCCGAAACAGGGCTTACTGGAGGGAGCAATGCCAACAGCTTCAATGAAAGGGCTTTTGCACAACCTATTCTCTCTGACATTGAGTTTTCAGATACAGGTCTTGACCTTGGTTTTCTGGATCGTTTCGGACTTCAGGGAGGATTTAGAAATTTTACCCCTCAGGCATCACCCATAACACTTTATTTGTCAGTAGATGTAGCAGGAGATATTATCCATTATTGCAAAGTAGGAAACAGTTATGTGCAAGAAGGCAGTGCTGGCTGTGCAGTTCTAGACAATACTACCAATAGTACCTCAGGCACTGACGGGCCCAGCGGGAACGGAGAATTCTACTATGCAGAATCTTATAATGATACGGATGTTATTCCTACGTTTAATCACAATGAAACTTCATTAGGGGGACTAGCTGTGTTAAAAGGCTCGCAGGAAATTCTTAATAATGTTTTTGATCCTATCAGCGGGACTCAGGCTGCAACTGCTTTTACCCAAGGACTTCATTGGTACAATACTTCGACAGGCGCGAAAACAGATCAATATCTCATTGTTCCTAATGCAACTGACAACCCACAATACTTTGGTAAAGCAGGTGGACTGGGAGATCCTGAGCTACTCTGTAATCCAGCTCCTCTCGAAATTGGTAACCGAGTTTGGAAAGACAGTGATAATGATGGGATTCAGGATGCAGGTGAAGATGGTATCAACGGCGTTGAAATTGAACTCTATAAAGGAGCAACCTTGCTTGCTACGGTTACAACTGCTACCGTAGCCGGACAAACCGGAACTTGGTATTTTAGCAGTAAGAGCCGCCTAGGCAGTGCTTGGGTTGGCACAGGAGCAGATACCACACTGCTGCCTACTACCGCCTACACCATCAAAGTAAAAACAGCCTTGGGAGCTGGAGCACTGGCAACCTGTACGGCTTTTAGCACAAAAGATGCAACAACCGATGGACTAGACAGCGACATAAACCCTGATGCTACCATATCATATACGACAGGCAGCTATGGTGAAAACAATCATACATTGGACATTGGTATAACGGAATGCGTAACGCCCGTGATTACGGCCACTTCAGCGCAAATACTTTGTCAGGGAGAGACAGCCGGTGCTTTTACAATGAATATTACTTCTGGAACGGTCAGTTCGCAGAAATGGTACGGTCCTATTGCCAATAACTTACCAGCTACCTCCTTAGGAACAGCTATCCAGGGTGCGACTTCAACCACCTTTACACCGAGTGCCGCTCAATTGCCGACGGCCGACGGCGTAACCAGATACTATGCCGTTGTTGGCGAAAGCAACAGCCCAACCTGTTCGGATACAGCTTACGTTGCCATCACTGTGAAGCCTAAACCCAACGCAGGAAATTCGCAAACAGTTTGCGCTGGAACAAGTGCAACTCTGACTGGTACTGGCCCAACAACAGGTAGCTGGACGGCCCAATCCAATCCTGCTAATCCCTCGGGTGCCACTTTGGGAAGCACTATCGCTGGTGTTGCCAATGTAAGTTTTGCCACAAATACTTCAGGAATCTTTAAGTTTATTTACACCGTGGATGGCTGTACAGACACGGTACAGATAACAGTGGGTGCTAAACCCATTGCCGGCGCTGATATTACAGGTGGCAACGCCATTTGTAACACCGTTGCCAGTGTCGATCTACCTAATGCCGCCAGTGGTGAAACTTGGACTCAGCTCGGAAGTACCCCAAAAACAGTTGCCATCGACCCCACCTCGGGTATTGTTACAGGCATGGATGCAATCGGTATCTATCAATTTATATTGACTAACTCAGCCACAGGTTGTGCCGATACGGTTGCCGTCGAAACTAAAAACTGCCTCAAAGGAAGTATCGGTGACTTTATCTGGAAAGATCTCAACGATAACGGTTTGCAGGATGCCAACGAGCCTGGCGTGAAAGGGGTAATTGTACAACTGCTAAACAGTGACAATAATGACGCATTACTGGCCACCGACACTACCGATACCAACGGAATCTACGGTTTCTCAGGTCTGGATTCAGGCAATTATAAAGTCAAAATCGTGCTTAACTCTCTGCCAGATACCTGCCAAATCAGCCCTAAAAAGGATGTAACTAGCAATGGCGGTAATGACACAAACGACTCCGACTTTGACCCAAACTCGGCAGAAAGCCCAATCATCAACATCAATACTTTGGAAACAGGAATCGACAAAGACAATCCAACCATTGATGCTGCTTTGATTATCCCGTGTATCAAGCCTGTTTGGACGCTTACTGCAAACCCGATCTGTTCACCTAGCACCGCTGTCTACAGCGTTAGTTTCTCTATCGCTAACAAAAATGGTAGCTTAAAAGTCAATGCGGGTACACTTTCTGGAACCAACCCTTACACCGTAACAGGCATTCCCAACGGAACCAATCTAATTGTAACCGACAGTCTACGGGCCAACTGTGTGTTTGATACCACTTTTATTGCCCCCGATTGCAGTTGCCCACAGATTAACCTGCTCACACCAAATGCCACGGCCTGTATCGGAGATACGCTCCCTACCCTCAAAATCATCCTTATCGGAACCAATCTCAACGGAGTTACGGCTAATTGGTACGCTAACCCAACAGGGGGGACTGCACTCGCAACGGGGCTCTCTTTCAAACCAACTGGTATCATAAGCGCTACCGATACTTTCTATGTAGCCTTGACAGGTGCCCCGGAATGTATCAATCAACCCCGAACCGCCGTCATCGTCTCGGCCCAGAATTGCGATGTTGATTTGGCTTTAAAGAAAAGCATCAGCACCAAAATCGCCCACATTGGCGATACTCTTACTTACACCATCAAAGTATGGAATGAATTTACCAACGATGCCACGGGTGTTGAAGTAGCCGACTCCATTGCTACCAGCATTCAATTTATTAATGGCTCTTTTAATGCTTCCCGTGGTACGGCTTCCATTAATAATAATGTCATTAAGTGGGACATTGGCAACATTGCCGCCAACGGCGATACCGTCACTCTGACCTACAAGGTAAAAGCCGTGCAGGAAGGTGTTCATTTCAACACCGCCGAAATCAGTAAAACCAACGAAAAAGACAAAGATTCAACCCCAAATAATGCCCAAGAAGGAGAAGACGACATTGATCGCCAGTGTTTTACCGTTCCTCTTAAGTTGTGTGTAGGGGAAAAAGTGCAGGTCAGCGTCCCTGCTAAATACACGAATGTTCAATGGTTTAAAGATGGTGGAACCAGCGCAATAGCCAGCGGAAATGAGGTTTTACTCACTGAAACAGGAACGTATACCTTCACCGCCAACAATAATACTTGCCCAGCTGAAGGCTGCTGCCCCGTAATCATTGAGCCTGGCAACAATTGTTGCCCCGAAGAAATCTGTGTTCCGTTTACTATTAAACAAACCAAAAAGGCTGGAAAAAATATCTAAATGCCGCTTCTAACAAAAAAGAGAGCTCCTAGGGGCTCTCTTTTTTGTTGCGGTTTTCTTGATTATCAACGGTCTACATACATCCCATCATAATATTTTTGATAATTGCCAGAAGTGACATTTTCTAGCCATTTTTGATTATCCAAATACCATTGCACGGTTTTCTCCAGTCCTTCTTCAAATGTAACCGAAGGTTTCCAGCCCAATTCATTCATCAGCTTGGACGGGTCAATGGCATAGCGCAAATCATGGCCGGCACGGTCGGTGACGTAAGTAATCAACTGAGCCGATGTTCCTTCGGGCCTTCCCAATTTCTCATCCATCACTTTACACAGCAGAAATACCAAATCCAGATTTTTCCACTCATTGCAACCACCAATATTATAGGTTTCGCCATTTACACCTTCATGGTAAATCAAGTCAATGGCGCGTGCGTGGTCTTCGACGTACAGCCAATCCCGAACATTCTCACCTTTTCCATAAACGGGAAGCGGCTTGTTGTTCTGAATATTATTAATCATCAATGGAATCAGCTTTTCGGGAAAATGATTGGGTCCGTAATTGTTGGAACAATTAGAAATCACCACGGGCAATTTGTACGTGTTATGGTACGCCCGCACAAAATGGTCAGAAGAAGCTTTCGATGCTGAATACGGCGACCGTGGGTCATAGCTGGTGGTTTCCACAAAAAACTCCTTCGGGTCGTGAAGCTCTCCGTAGACTTCGTCGGTCGAAACGTGATAAAAACGTCGCCCTTCCTCTTTTCCTTTCCATGCAATACGAGCTGCATTGAGCAAATTTACCGTGCCAATCACATTGGTCATCACAAACGCCATGGGGTCAGAAATAGAACGGTCGACGTGCGACTCGGCCGCCAAATGAACAACCCCCGTAAAGTCATGCGTTTTGAAAAGTTCATCAATAAACGCCGCGTCTGTAATGTCCCCTTTTACAAACGTATAATTGGGTTGGCTTTCTATATCCGTCAGGTTAGCTAAATTACCAGCGTAGGTAAGGGCGTCTAAATTGACAATTTGGGTGGTGGGATAGCTCGTTACAAACCGTCGTACCACATGCGACCCAATAAAACCAGCTCCTCCCGTTATAAGTATTTTTTGCATAGTTGTTGAGAATAAAATTCAGATCTTCTAAAGCTTTATATAAACTATTTGCGTGTTGCTAATTTTTGCTCCCAACGCCATGCATCCCGCAGTGAATCTTCCAGGGATTTTTCGGTTTGCCAATTCATCACTTCCCGCGACTTATCAACTTGGGCATAAATCTGTTCCACATCGCCCGGGCGACGCGGCCCAATGCTGTAATTTAATTTGACATTATTTACTTCTTCAAACGTTTTAATCAGTTGCAACACCGTCACGCCCTCTCCTGTACCAATATTAAATACATCATAGAAGTTTTCTTCCTGCACACCCGCCAGCAATTCCAACGCTTTTACGTGCGCTTTGGCCAAATCGACCACGTGAATAAAATCACGAATGCAGGTACCATCAGGAGTATTATAATCACTGCCAAAAACGGTCAATTTTTGACGCAAGCCCGCCGCAGTTTGGGTAATGTAAGGAACCAGATTGCTCGGAACTCCGCGTGGCAACTCCCCTATTTCGGCCGATTCGTGGGCGCCCACGGGATTGAAATACCGCAACGCAATGGCCTTCATGGCGGGCTTCGAAAAGATAAAATCACGGATGATATCTTCGCATATTTTCTTGGTGTTGCCGTACGGCGAAGCCGCTTCCTGACGCGGCGTAGCTTCTGTTACGGGCAGATGGTCGGGTTGACCATAAACCGTACATGAAGAAGAAAAAACAAAATTATGTACCCCATACTCTTTCATTAATTTTAATAAAAGAACAGTAGTACCAATGTTGTTTCCGTAATAAAGAAGCGGATTCTCGACCGATTCTCCCACGGCTTTGTTGGCCGCAAAATGAATTACTCCCCCAATTTTTTCCTTTTCAAAAAGCGCACGCAACGCGGTTTCATCGTTGCAATCTGCTTTGTAGCAAACAACTGGCTTACCAATTATTTTTTCGAGGCCTTCCAATACTTTTTCCTCTGAATTGCTAAAATTGTCAATGATGATAGGTTCAAAACCCGATTTTTGTAATTCAACGACTGTATGTGAGCCAATAAAGCCCGCCCCGCCTGTGACTAATATTTTCATATATTGAGCAAAAAGTGAGTAACAAAACTATAAAATTTGGGCGCTGAAAAAAAATTGTTTTTATTTATCGCCAACAACGCCAAATCATACCGTATGACAGAGCAAGAAATCAAAGCGCTGGTTTCGCTACTCGACGACGACGACAAGGAAGTATCTCGTTTGGTTGAACGCGAAATTCGGCAACAGGGAGGCAAAATCATTCCTTTTTTAGAGAATGAATGGGAAAGTGCGGGCTTTAGCCCCGACGTACAGCGAAAAATAGAGGAGTTGATTCATGAACTTCAATACGTATTGACCCTCGAACGCTTGACCAATTGGTACAACGGCGGAGCTGTCGACCTCTTGGAAGGGTTGTGGATTGTGGCTACTTATCAGTATCCTGACCTTTCACTGGAAAAAATTCGCGCAGATTTTGAACAGTTTTATTACGAAACTTGGCTTGAATTTAAGACTGATATGCACCCAATCGACCAAATTCGGGCGCTAAACCACGTCTTTTTCTCAAAATTAAAGTTTGGCTCCAATACCAAAAATTTTCATTCGGCCGGCAACTCCATGATTAACGTGGTGTTGGAAACAAAGAAAGGGAATCCGATTTCCCTTTGCTGTATCTACATGATTATTGCGCAGAGGCTCAATATGCCCGTTTACGGTGTCAATTTGCCCAATCTATTTGTTCTGACTTACAAACAGGACTCGATTCAGTTTTACATCAATGTGTTTAACAAAGGGCTGGTGTTTATGCGCTCAGACATTGACCACTACATTGCCCAGCTGAATCTAAAATCCAACGAGACGTTTTATCAACCTTGCAGTAATCTTGACATTCTCAAACGCGTGCTTCGTAATCTGACGCTGGCGTTTGAAAAAACGGGAGATACCGACAAGGTCAATGAAATAGAAAAAATGGCCTTAATTCTGAATGAACCTTTGCCTGAATAAATATACAATATCTATTAAATAGCCACGACCCCGCAGAAATCCTCCACCCAAAACCGATGCAACTGATGCAATTGTTGTTGAGTTTCAGGGTAAGTAATAGCGCCTCTCAAATACGAATCATTTTCTTTGTAAGGTTCGACAAAAATGTGATTTTTGAAGTTAAGCCGCCGGACACCGTCCAGTTTATACAAGGCCTCTTTGGCGCACCAGTAGGTTACTAATTTTGGAAGCTCCATCTGCGCCTCCAACTTTTCATTTTCTGACAAAAACTTAGGTGCTACACGGGCCAGTTTGTCAGCCATGCGTTCCATGTCAATTCCGAGCGGTTTGGTAGGGTGCAACGTAACCCCTACGTACTTAACCGTATGCGTGATAGAAATCTCGGCGATTCGGTGTCTTAAATGGGGTTTTCCGTATTCATCTTTTACCATTCCTTCATACGGCCAGCCCTTACTTTCCACCAACAATTGCATAACATATCGTCCCGTCAACCACTCTAATTGTTTTTGGGGGTGAGAAATGGTTTTGAATTCATCCCACTCTTCGGCCTCCGCCACCACGTTCTGAAGCAACACCTCGGGAGTCTCGGCAATTTCCCAAACTAAAATTTCACAGTCATCAAAAACTGTCCATTGACGAACCAGCGGCATTATAAAGGAGTTATCAAGTACTTATTCATTGTAATTCGTAAATATAGCCCGTAATTTTATACTTATCCAACCTCAGGTCGGGAGTTCATTTATGCCATGACGAAAATTCAAGTTCAAAAAATAGATACGTTTTCGGGGCACCGAGATTGTGTTTACGCCCTCCAACCTGCCCTCCAACCGCACCATTTTTTCTCGGCAGCGGGCGATGGTCTGGTCGTACATTGGGATTTGACCCGTCCAGATTGGGGAGAAGTGGTGGCTCAAGTGCCCGCTTCGGTATATGCTATGGCGTATGACTCGGTTCAGAACCAACTGTGGGTAGGGCAAAACTACGAAGGAATTCAACGAATTGCACCGTATGAAAAGCAGGTTGTATCATCCATTCGCCTGACCTCTACTACCATTTTTGATATTCAATTCTTTGAAAATCAGGTATTTATTGGACTTTCTGACGGCGTAGTGTTAATCATGGACAAAGACCAATTTGCGGTCCGTAAACACCTGAAAGCTTCTAACCAAAGCGCCCGTTGTATCAGCATCAACCCTCACACCCGCGAGCTCGCGGTGGGGTACAGTGACCATACAATCCGGATATTTGGCCTCGACGACCATGTATTACATTATACCTTAGTAGCACACACCAATTCGGTGTTTACGATACAATATTCTCCCGACGGGCGATTTTTAATTTCTGGTAGTCGGGATGCGCACCTCAAAGTATGGGATGTATCCGAAAAGTACAGGCTGCATCAGGATGTTGTAGCGCATCTTTTTGCCATCAATCACGTTGTTTATAGTCCCAATGCGCAATGGCTGGCTACTTGCAGCATGGACAAATCTATTAAAGTATGGGACGCCACTACCTTTAAGTTACTCAAAGTCATCGACCGCGCTCGACACGCGGGGCACGGCACATCCATCAACAAACTTCTTTGGTCAACGTTTGATAATCAGCTGATTTCGGCCAGCGATGACAAACGAATTTCGGTGTGGGATATAAAAAGTTCGTAAATTTGTGTTTTGAACGGTTTTCGTTCATCGTTCCAATCGACGAAATACTCTCATTTACAGCCATGCAAAAATTCTTTACGTTATTGCTCCAAGCCCTCAAAGGCGAAGAACAGGAATACACCTCTGGAAGTATTAATCGCGCTATTTTTCTGTTATCAGTTCCCATGATTTTGGAAATGGTCATGGAATCTCTGTTTGCGGTAGTAGATGTATTTTTTGTTTCCAAAATCAGCACTGATGCTATCGCAACCGTAGGTCTTACGGAGTCGGTGCTTACGCTTGTGTACTCCGTTGCCATCGGTCTAAGCACCGCAGCCACGGCCATTGTAGCAAGGCGGGTAGGCGAAAAACAGTTTATTGAAGCTGGTCACGCGGCCGCGCAGGTCATTCTGGTTTCGCTGGGGCTGGGAATAGCCATGGGACTTGGCGGTTTTTTTGGGGCTGAGGCCATTTTACGCGCTATGGGAGGCTCTCCAGCATTAATTTCTTCTGGGTCTGATTTTACAAGAATCATTTTTGCGAGCAGTCCCGCCATTATGCTCCTTTATACGCTGAGTGGGGTGCTACGTGGCGGCGGAGATGCCGCCGTTGCCATGCGTTCTCTCTGGATTGCCAACGGCATCAATATTTTGCTTTGTCCTCTATTTATTTTTGGTTGGGGGCCCGTGCCTGCGTTTGGCGTGGCAGGCTCAGCGATGGCAACCACCATCGGCCGTACGGTGGGCGTATTGTACCAATTAAATGCGCTGGCCAAAACCACCGGAACCATTCAAGTATTGGCTACCCAATTTAAAGTCAATCTTGCCATCATTCGTAATTTACTGAGCGTAGCCGCGGGTGGAACAGGTCAGTTTTTGATTTCCTCCGCGAGTTGGGTATTTCTGACGCGCATCCTCTCTGATTTCGGTCCGAGCATTGTTGCAGGGTATACCATTGCAATCCGTATCATTGTGTTCACAATTTTACCTTCGTGGGGTATGGCCAATGCCGCCGCCACACTGGTAGGTCAAAACCTCGGAGCCAACAAGCCCGACCGCGCCGAAGCCTCAGTGTGGCGGGCAGCTTTTTTGAATTTTCTTTTTCTAGCCGTCATTGCACTCGTCTTTTTCATTTTTTCCCGCCCCATTATTTCTTGGTTCAACGCCGACCCGGTAACCGTCAATACGGGCGTCAATTGCTTACGAATCGTTTGCTTGGGCTACCTGTTTTTTGCCTATGGGATGGTCATCAGTCAATCATTCAACGGCGCTGGCGATACCCTTACGCCTACGCTGATGAACCTATTTTGCTTTTGGGCCGTCGAAATTCCGCTGGCATACATTCTCGCAAAACAACTCAAGATGGGCCCGGAAGGCGTTTATACTTCCGTTGCTTTCAGTGAATCATTGCTGGCTGTAGTCGGAATTGTGCTTTTTAAACGCGGAAAATGGAAAAATAAGAAGGTCTAATACTCAAATTCAACTGGTTGACCAGTTTTGAATCCCTGATAATTTACCTAACTTTGCTGCCCTATTTCTAGTCGTCAACTATAAATCAGGGCCTTATCATTATTTTTTTTATTACTTACTGATTTAGCAAAGAAACGACTCAATATCCCTTGTAATGAAAGATCAAATTGACCGTACTAAACTCCCTCAACACATTGCCATTATCATGGATGGCAACGGACGATGGGCCAAACAACGCGGCGCAATGCGGGTTTTCGGACATCGCAATGCCATCAAGGCAGTACGCGAAGCGACCGAAGGTTGTGCAGAGCTGGGAGTTGAATACTTGACCTTATATGCCTTCTCGACCGAAAACTGGGGCCGCCCAGAAGCAGAAGTACGGGCACTGATGGAGTTGTTGGTTCATACCATTGCGGATGAATTACCTACATTGCAAAAAAACAATGTCCGACTCAATAGCATTGGCGACATCGAGAGCTTGCCTAAATCCTGTCAGCGTGAACTTCAGGAAGCCATCGATAAGACAAGCCAAAACACTGGTCTTAATTTGATTTTAGCACTCGGCTACAGCGGAAAATGGGATATTGTTCAGGCTACCCAACAGCTTGCCCGCGAAGTAAAGGCAGGAACGCTGCGCCCTGAAGACATTACCGAAAACCTACTGAACTCCAAGCTTTCGACCCTCGATCGCCCCGAAGTAGACCTGATGCTACGGACAGGAGGCGACCACCGAATCAGCAATTTCCTGTTGTGGCAATTGGCCTATGCAGAGCTCTATTTTTATGACGATGTATTTTGGCCTGACTTTCGCCGTAACCACCTGCACGAAGCTATTTTGTCTTTTCAGCAGCGGGAACGTCGATTCGGAAAAACCAGCGAACAGATTCTGAGCGATGCGAAATAAAGCCGTACTTTTATCGTTATACCATTTTGGATAAAAATGCTCTTTACGACGGATTTCTACCCTTGTTTTTCTTACTTTATCAAACTCGAAACACGTACAATCAAAGCAATTATAAAGAATTGATACCGAACCGTGAGCGCAAGAATTGTGTACCTACCTATGAAAAATTTTAACCGCCCCGGCCGCTTAGCAACTTTTGTGGTCGTTTTTCTATGCACTGTAGTATCAGCAATGGCCCAACAATTGGGTCTTGGACAACGTACTACAACCGCGCCCGTCGAAGATGCCGTTAGTTATGCCAATCCCAAAGAGCTCGTCATTGCTGACATCGTTGTGACAGGAAATCAATTTTTGGACCCCAACTCCATGATTTCAATGTCGGGGCTGAAAATTGGTGATAAAATCAAAGTCCCCGGAGATGCCATCACTGGCGCCATCAAAAAATTGATGGACCAGAAAATCCTCGAAGATGTAGAAGTGCTCTACCGCAAGATTGAAGGCGACCAAATCTGGCTTGAGCTTCATATTAAAGAGCAGTCGCGCTTATTTAAAGTAACCTACGACGGAATCCGTAAAGGAGAGCAGGAATCCCTTAACGACAAAATTAAACTTCCCAAAGGGCGTATTATTTCCAACACGATGATTAAAAACACGCAGTTGGCCGTGAAACGCTTTTTTATGGACAAAGGATTTTTGAACGTAAAAGTACGCATTGCCCAAATTACGGATTCTACCCGGGGAAATGCAACCCTGAAAATATTTGTTTCTAAAGGACCCAAAGTCAAAATTCGTCAGATTGTTTTCAACGGACGCACTGAGATTTACGAACAGAAGCTACGCAACAAAATGAAAGGCACCAAGCAAATGCGCTTCGGGCGTTTGTTTACACCTTCTAAATTTATCCCCAAAAAATACGACGAGGACAAAGAGAAACTCATTGAGCTTTACAACAAGAACGGTTTCCGGGATGCCACGATTGTTTCGGATTCAATCATCCAAAATGCCGACGGCAAAACCATTGATTTGGTCATGAACATTGAGGAAGGGCCTCGTTACTTTATCCGTAATATAACTTGGGAGGGGAATTACCTTCATTCAACCGAGATTTTGAATAAAGTATTTGGGTTGAAAAAAGGAGATATCTACAATCCTGAAGAAATCCAAAAACGCCTTGAAGCCAATCCTGGGCAGGACGTAAGCTCACTTTATATGGATGATGGCTACTTGTACTACAACTGCCGTCCCGTTGAAAAATCTATCGAAGGAGATTCGATTGACGTCGAAATGCGGATTTTTGAGGGCAAACAGGCCACCATCAATAAGATTATCTTAAACGGAAACACCAAAACCAGCGACCACGTCGTAATGCGCGAGCTATTTACGTTGCCGGGCCAAAAATTCAGCAAAACGGAAATTATCAACACGCAGCGCCAGCTTTCACAA
This sequence comes from Runella rosea, assembly GCF_003325355.1. GTDB lineage: Bacteria > Bacteroidota > Bacteroidia > Cytophagales > Spirosomataceae > Runella > Runella rosea. The sequence goes on along the minus strand of NZ_CP030850.1, from coordinate 4,948,600 downwards.
TTGGGTTACTTTGATGCGGAAAAAATTGGTATTCAGCCTATTCCTCACCCCGAAGATGGCACCGTAGATATTGAATACACCGTAGAAGAAAAACCAAGTGACCAAATTGAGCTTTCTGGCGGTTGGGGTGGATTTATCGGATTTGTAGGTACGTTAGGATTGGTTTTCAACAATTTCTCTACAAAAAATATCGGCAATCTGAAAGCTTGGAAGCCCCTACCTTCCGGCGACGGGCAGAAATTGGCAGTACGTTTCCAAGCAAGTGGGCGTCAATTCCAAACGTATTCGATTAGCTTTACCGAACCTTGGCTAGGCGGTAAAAAACCCGTAACCTTTGGAATAAACCTCAGCCGTACCGTATATCGTACCGTTGATTATTCTAATTTTTATACCCGCTCAAACAGCAGCGCCTTAAATTTCTTGGGTTCTTACAAAAACACGGGTGTTACGGTTTCTCTCGGAAAGCGTCTTAAAATCCCAGATCGTTATTTTGTGTTGAGTTCGGCATTGTCTTATCAGCGCTACCGAATGGATAGCCTTGACTTGTTCGGAATCGGTTATCCTAACGGGGTTTCAAACAACTTAACGCTTAACCTGACGTTATCGCGCAACACTATTGACAACCCGCAGTTCCCACGTGGAGGGTCTTCGTTCTCTTTGAGCGGAACCTTTACCCCTCCTTATTCGGCACTTACAGGCAAAACTAGTTTTGATACCAAGGAAGCACAGTATAAATGGGTAGAATACCATAAGTGGATGTTTGACGCCAGTTGGTTCCAGACCGTAGCAGGCAAATTAGTACTCAGTACCCGTGCCCATTTAGGCTTTTTGGGTAGATACAACCAAAATCTTTCCATCAGTCCTTTTGAGCGATTCGTGCTGGGAGGCTCAGGGTTGGCAGGTTATGGGATGTTTGCGTTGGCACAGGATATTATCGGTTTACGTGGGTATGCTGACCGCGCTCTTGTTCCAATCTATAACCGTTTAAGTACAACTGACGCCTCTCAAACGACTGGTGCCACCAACACGGGAGTGGCATCAAGTCTTGGAGGGGTTGCATACAGTAAATACGTCATGGAGCTCCGCTACCCTCTCTCACTCAACCCTTCGGCTACCATTTTTGGTTTGGTATTTGCCGAAGCAGGCAACAACTGGGGAACCGATGCGCCGCAGAAAAAATACAAAGATTTCAATCCGTTTGACCTTAAACGTTCTGCCGGGGTTGGAGCACGTATATTTATGCCTGCTTTTGGTCTTATCGGTATCGACTGGGCGTATGGATTTGATCCGCTACCAGGGCAAACCAAACGTAGCGGGCCCCAATTCCACTTTACGATTGGACAACAACTTAGATAAAAAAGCAGATTTTGGATACCGGGCGTTGAAAAAGAGAAAAAGCGATGCCTATTATCCGGTCTTCAAAATCCAAAAGATGTATGAAAACCCGCCGGCTTTTACTACTTTTGCAGTTTGTTCTAGTAACCTACTCATTATCAGCCCAGAAATTAGGGTATATCGATATGGAGTATGTAACGACAAAAATGCCTGATTATCAAAAAGCGCAAGCCGAATTGGATAAATTTTCAGATCGTTGGGCCAAGGAAATTCAGGATAAATATGCCGAAATAGACAAGCTGCAACGCCTCTACCAAGCCGAAGAAGTATTGCTGACGGACGAAATGAAACGCAAACGCCAGCAGGAAATCAACGACAAAGAACGCGAAGCAAGAGAGTATAACAATAAAATTTTCGGCTTTGAAGGGTTGCTGTTTCAAAAGAAAAAAGAACTCATCAAACCCATTACCGACCAAGTATACAAAGCCAGTGAGCGCGTATGTCGGCAACGGAGATTGGATATGCTGCTTGACAAATCAAGTGATTTTGTCATTATCTATTCAAACCCCGTCCATGATTACACTGATTATGTAATGGAAGAATTGGGCTTAGTAACAGACACGAAAAATAATAAAACGAGTACACCCGGCGTTAATACGCCTGCGGCTAAACCAAATGCAACGGATACCCCAAATAAAACAACCAAACCAAAACAGTAGATAAAAATGAAGAGCAAATTCATCGTGGCCCTAATAGCCATTGTAGCTTTAATCGGAGTAGAAACGAAAGCCCAACAAGCCCCTAAAATCGGTTGGACCAATGTAGACTATATCTTGTCAGTATTACCCGAAAGCAAAAAAATCGAAAACGAACTCCAAATCCAGCAGCAACAAATTCAAAAAGCAATGCAGGACAAGCAGAAGGAGTTTGAAGATAAATATAAAGCCTACGAGCAAAACGCAACTAAGTGGTCGGAAATCATCCGTGCTGATAAAGAAAAGGAACTGAGCCGTCTTCAAACAGATTTTCAAGATTTTCAACGCACTTCACAGGAATCATTGCAGAAAAAACAACAGCAATTGATTCAGCCAGTATTGATTAAAATCAACACGGCTATTGAAGCGGTGGGTAAAGAAAACAGCTATACCTACATCCTCAATATGGACGGTGGTGCACAAACCACCCCAATCATTCTGTTTGCTGGTTCTGACGAGTTGAACGTAAGCAACCTTGTGTTGAAGAAATTAGGCGTTGATCCTGCCGAAATCGAAAAGCAGCAAAAAGCCGCTGCCGAAGCTGCCGTTCAGCAATTAAAGCCAGCAACTACTCCACAGCAGCCCGCAGCTAACAAGCCTGCAACACCTGCTCCCGTGAAGAAAAACTAAGCAGTTTTATCTTTGTAGCCTATAAAAAGAGAAGGGTAGCCGTTGGCTACCCTTCTCTTTTTATAATTTGCCCCTCTAATCTTAACGATTTTAAATCCAGTGCTTTCGCTTAAAGAAAAACCACATTCCAGCCATCGAACAGGCCATCAGCAGTAACGAAAACCAAAATCCATACTGATGCGTACTTGTGGGTAAAATGCTGTAATTCATCCCAAAAATCCCCGCAATCAATGTGGGGGGCATAAAGATGATGGTGAAAACGGTAAAAATCTTGATGATTTGGTTTTGTTCAAGATTAATCAAGCCCATAAACGTATTTTGAAGATACTCCAGTCGCTCAAAGTTGAAGGTGCTGTATTCAAGCAACGAACTTATATCTTTCAAAACAATACGCAGACGCTCTTTACGGTCTTCAGGAAAAAACTGACTTCTCAAAATGCCCGACAATACGCGCTGCTTGTCGATGATGGTTTCGCGTAGGAGCATGGTATTCTCCTGCATCATGTTAATCTTCAGCAGAATATCCTGTTTTGCTTTTTGTTCCCGGTTAAGGTCTTTGCTGATGTTTGAAATATCTTTTGATAAACCTTCCAACACATCCGCATCGCTTTCGATTCTAGTTTCGAGTAGCAGCAACAACATGTCTACCCCGCTCTGAAACGTTTCCTGACTCACCTTCATTTTTCGCACTGTATCGGCGAAAGTCTTGGAATCTCCGCTTCTATAAGTAAACAGTACCCCCTCCCGAATCAAAATCGAGACAGGATAAATAACGTAGCCCTCTGCACTGATTTTGAGGAAATTGGAGTTAGCGTTGATGGTATTATTTTGTTCAAAATACCGCGAACTGCTCTCAATTTCGACAATCTCTTGCGGGGTTTGAAAACTAATATCACACTTTGTCTCCACCCATTCTTCTTCTTCCTGGGTGGGCGATTGTAAATCTATCCACAAAATGCTTTTCAGATGCCCTATTTCCCGGACGTCGGTTTCACGTTTAATCTGCTTGCCTTCACGATAATATATCCTGACCATACCTCTTTCTGCTTCATTTGCGCCAAAGTTAGCCAATTGATTTTAGGATTTTACGCGCATTTTGCAGATTTTGTCACTATGTTTTGAAGTGTGTAACGGTGAAAATGTTTTACAAAACATTTTTTTTCAAATCGATGCAACATTTGATTTTATCCATTGTCATTACCTCGAAAATACAGCCGATTGGAACCTAAACATTACATAGACAAACACGTCGAACTCGTTGAACGCTGTAAACAAGGAGATAGAAAAGCCCAGTATGAACTGTACAAGCTTTATTCGAAATCCATGTTGAACGTATGTGTACGGGTGGTAAACCATATTGGGGAAGCCGAAGACGTGCTGCAAGAAGCGTTTTTGGATGCTTTTTGCAATTTACATACGTTCAGGGGGCAGTCCACGTTTGGGGCGTGGCTGAAGCAGATTGTGGTCAATAAAGCCATCAATCACCTCCGTCAACGAAAAATGCAACTTGTTGACATCGAAGGCTATGGCTACGGAGATGATGACCACGACATTGCCGACGATGCTCCGACAGACGAAGAAGGTATTCAAATGGACGTTGAACGCGTTCGAAGAGGAATTGCCCAACTCCCCGAAGGATATCGAGTCGTTCTTTCTCTGTATTTGTTTGAAGGATACGACCACGAAGAAATCGGTGAAATCCTCAACATCAGTGAAAGTACCTCCCGCACGCAATACATGCGGGGAAAGAAAAAATTATTGGAACTATTAAGTAATAGAAGTGACAATTGAGCCGCAAGTAGAGAATATTAATGTACAATAAGTATTTAATAATCAACACTGCGTACCAAAAATACCAAGAAAATGAAAGATAAACTGCAACGATTCGTCAGAGACAACCGCGAGGCATTTGATGTGCATGAGCCTTCTGATGACCTTTGGAGTCGGTTGAGTGAAAAATTACCCAAAGCTGAAGAGATTACGCCAGCAGGCGAGCATATACTCCCAGAAGTGCCCACAAAAGAAACTTCGCAAGAGACAGTACTTAACCAAATTGTCCACGAAGATTTTCAGAATGGCGGTAGCTATAACCCATTTTTCAGGAAAGTCAGCAAAAACCTGAATTGGCGCATTGCGGCCTCCATCGCACTCGTTGTCGGGCTGGGTTGGGTAGGTTACCGAGTAAATCAAAATTATGGAGTTACTGAAGCACCCGAAGTGGCATTTTCCAATCCTGGCTACGCCAAACAAGTGACTCAATACACCCAATTGATTGATAACAAACGGGCGGAGTTGCGTCAAATGACGGAAAGTGACCCCGCCCTTTATAAAGAATTTGCAGTAGAACTGGATCAGCTTGAGCGCTCATATCAAAACCTGAAAGCCGACCTTCCGAAGAACCCCAACCAGGAAACGGTGATTCAGGCCATGATTCAGAACCTGCAATGGCAGATTGACCTATTGAACCAACAGTTGGATATTATCCAACGCATCAAAAACAAAAACAACCATGCAAACGATAAACTCATATAAGTCAGGTAGTTATTGGTTAATAATTATCGGCTTATTATGTACCCTCAGCGTCTGTGCCAGCGAATACGGCAGCATCGAGAAAAAGAAATCCGTCATTAAAATGTATGACGTTTCGACCAAAGAAACCTTACTGATTGACAATCAATTCGGACAGGTAAAAATCAACCTTTGGGACAAAAGTGAAATCCGCGTTGACATCAGCATCACCGCCAATGCCAACAGCGACGAGCGCGTTCAGCAGTATTTGGATGGTGTAAGTATTGAAGACAAAAAAGAAGGGAATCAAATCAGCATACGTACCATTATCAACAAAAACGGCAATTCAAACTGGAGCTGGAAAAGTAACAACGGCGAGAAGAACTTTGTACAAATTGATTACACAGTATCAATGCCCAAAAACACGCCATTGACCGTCAAGAACCGTTTTGGCAATACAAATATCCCCTTTTTCAAAGCACCGCTCGTGATTGAATCCAAGTACGGGAGTTTTATTGCCACCGATTTGTCAGGCAGTAAAAATGACATTGATGTAGCCTACGGTAAAGCCGAAATTCAGCACTTGCTCAACGGAAACCTTGATATTGCTTACTCAACCCTCGAATTAGACAAAGCCAACAATATTGTGTTGAACAATAAGTTTGGAAAAATGAAAATCGGTGAAGTAGAAACCCTCGACGGCCAAATCAGCTATTCTGGCGGACGCATCGGCAACTTAAAGGGTTCCAGCAAAATCAAACTCAGTTTTTCGGGCGGCTTCAGAATTGACCAATTGAATGAATCGGCCGATAACGTTGACATTCAGGCAAGTTATTCGTCCGTCACCATTCCAATGGAAAACAATGACTGTAACTTTGATATTACGGTAAGCTACGGTGGCTTCAAGTACCCTGGTGATCGCAAGGTTTCGTTCACCCAAAACGACGACGACCGCAAAGATGATGCAAACCGCCACAGCCCCCGCATGACCAAACAATACGTGGGCAAATTTGGTAACGGCAGCGGAACTAAAGTAAAAATTGTCTCGAAATACGGAGAAGTGAATTTGAGATAAAATTAAAAACCGTAGGGGCAGGCCTAGCGTCTGCCCTCTTACGTCTGCCCTCTTACGTCTGCCCTCTTACGTCTACGTCTTGCCTCTGCATCTAATCAACAGCATATAATTACGAAAAAGGGCGGAGGTAAACCCCGCCCCTACTCAATATTTATTCTACAAAATCCAGCTCTTTGCCGTAGGTTTCTTCGATTCGGGTAAGCGAAAAAAGCGCAATGCCATAACAGAGCAAGCCCAATAACGCAGCCCCTCCCAAAGCCCCCAAAGAAGGTTTGAAGGCCTGAAAAGCAAGCGTCATAGGAATCGCCATGCCTCGTACTACGCTTGGCACAGAAGTAGTAGCGGTGGCGCGGAGGTTGGTACCATAAAGTTCAGCCACCATCATCAAATACAGACCGATGTAGCCCGTACATATCCCCGACAAGAAGCAGACCGCATACAACACCGAAGGAGATGAAATTCCACCGTATAAATAAATACCCACGCTAACCGCCCCGCAAAACATCAGGTAGCCAATGGCTTTATGTCTCGACTGCAGCCATTGACTGAGTGGACCGCTGAAAAAGTCGCCCGCTGTGAGTCCAAAATAAATAAACATTACGCACTTGCCCGGCGAAATCGTCTCGGCTATACCGAGCGCTTTGCCGAACTCATTGCCAAAAGTGCCCAAAATACCCACCACAAACCACGTTGGAATACCAATCATAACGCATTTGAAGTATTTAATAAACCGGGGCCAACTGCTAAAAAGATAAAAGAAATTCCCTCGACTTACCTTCGATTGTTTCATTTCTTCAAACAACCCCGACTCAAATACCCGAATCCGCAGCAAAAGCAACAACAGCCCCATACCACCGCCAACCATATACGCCGTGCGCCACTCAAACCATTCTTGCGTTAAATAAGCTGCTCCCGCCCCTAAGTAGCCCACCGCCGCCACAATCGTAGGGCCAAGGCTACGAATCTCTTTGGGAATAATCTCGGTAACAAGGGTCATTGCCGCGCCTATTTCTCCCGAGAGACCTACCCCCGCCACAAACCGCAGTAAGGCGTAGGTATTGGGTTCTTGTACAAAACCGCAGGCAATATTGGCCAATGAATAGGTAATAATAGAGCCAAACAGCACCGATAGCCGTCCTTTTTTATCGCCCAAAACTCCCCACAAAATCCCACCTACCAGCAATCCCGCCTGTTGAGAGTTAAAAATAAAAGTTCCGATTTTAGAGACTTCCGCTTCTGAATATCCCATTGATTGCAGGCTCGGCACCCGTACGATACTGAAAATCAAGAGATCATACACATCCACAAAGAAGCCCAATGCCGAAACGATGACAGGCAACGTAAAAAGCGCACGATAAGAGATTTTGCTCATAAATATTTCCTTCTCCTTGGCAAGGAGAAGGATTAAGGGTGAGGTTTAAGAGAGATTATTTATTCTTCAATAAAATCAAGGTCTTTGCCGTGCGTTTCAGGAACGGTCAGGGTAGAATAAAAACCTAAGGCGTAGCTGATGATACCCACTAAAGTACCCGCACCAATCACACCCAACTGCGGTACGGTAAGCTCGAAAGCCCCAAAAACATCCAAAGTACCAGTTTTGAAGCCCGCAAAAAGCGTGGTCATCAGAATCACCATACCACGAACCATATTGGGAATGGTGGTAGCGGCCGTAGCGCGCAAATTGGTACCAAACTGCTCGGCGCCGATTGTCACAAACATAGCCCAGTAGCCAATCCCAAAGCCCATTAGGGTACAAAGACTATATAAAGCAAAGGGAGTATTGACCCCTGCGTAGAGATAAATAATGCTGAATATTCCTGAAAAAGCCATCAAAGCCGCCACGGCTTTCTTGCGCGAATGAAAATAATGACTGAGAAAACCGCTAGCCAAGTCGCCGCCCGCCAAACCAACATAACACCACATAATGGCTAAGCCGGGCTTGATGGGTTCGGAAATACCGAGTGCTTTGCCGAACTCATTGCTGAACGTGGCCAAAATTCCGATAACAAACCACGTAGGCAATCCAATACCGATACACTTCATGTAGCGCGTGAAACGTTCCCAATTGGTAAAAAACGACAAAAAATCACCTTTGGCGACATGCTTTTGCCCGGAGACCTCCGTAAACATTCCTGACTCAATCACCCCAATACGAAGCAACAACAGCCCGAAGCCCAAGCCTCCACCCACAAAATAAGCAATACGCCAATCTCCAAAGATTTCGACAGTAAAATAAGCGACAACGGCACCCAGAAGGCCAATGCCCGCCACCAACGACGTGCCAATGGCCCGCAACTCTTTAGGCAGAATTTCAGAAACTAGCGTAATGCCTGCTCCTAGTTCACCAGCTAAGCCAATTCCTGCAATAAAGCGTAAATATTTATATAAATCAGGCGCTGACATGAAAGGCGTATCTTGAATAAATCCGCACAACACATTGGCAATGGAGTAAGTGATGATAGAACCAAAAAGCACCGAAAGGCGACCACGTTTATCGCCCAATACTCCCCAAAGAATACCTCCAAGGAGCAAGCCGCCCATCTGCCAATTGATGATGGAAGCACCAATGGCCGACACTTCCTGCTCATTCAGTCCTAAGTCTCTTAGACTGGGAACACGTACAATACCAAATAATAATAAATCATAAATATCAACAAAATAGCCTAGGGCGGCCACAATCACGGGAAGTCCAAAAAGCGAGTTTTGGGTAGAGGGTTTAGACATTGGTTAAGGAGGGTTTTGTATTTTCTGCAATAATACTAAAAAAGCGTCGGCTGGTCTGATACCAACTGACGCTTTTTGCGATTCTTTTGAATATTCCTATGTATATTTTCGCCATCCGCCCAAGATAGCCCCCATCGCTGCACCGCTTACTGCACTAAACCCAGCATTGAGGATAGACAATTCGACGGGCTTCATTTCGTAAGCATTGTTGGTAAAAATATTTCCTCCCACAATCAGCGCTCCAATCAATGCGCCCGTCAGGGCACCCGTTTGGGCGGTACTGATATTCATTGATTTAAACAAAAGCGCCATCGCATAAGCCCCGAGAAGGTACGTAATAAAACTAACCGCATACCCTATACTTCCTCCACCGCCGGCCTGTATTTTATCTTCGGTCAGGCCGGTCAAGGCAAGCCATTGAGGTTGGAAGGTGATGTACCAGATGGCCCCTAAAACAAAGGTGGCGATTGCGGACATAAAGACCGCCATGTAATTGATTCTTAAGGTTTTCATTGAAGTAGGAAGGTTTGAAGGTATTGTAAAATAAAGCTGAAATATACACATTTTCAGGAAACCCTCCTTTCCTTTATTTCTCACTCATTATCAATTATTTACCCATCAATTGCTGATGACTGTAATTGGCACCAATCGGTATCACTTGACCACTAATATACACCTCATACCGGTCAAACCGCTCTATTTTATCTTTAGCCACAATATAAGAGCGATGAATACGCACAAAGTGGTCGGACGGAAGCAATGATTCGGCCTCATTCATGGTCATCCGAGATGCGATTTTTTGATGTTTGGTGATAAAAACCACATAATTGCCACCCGCTTCCAAATACAAAATATCGTCAAGCAACACCCTAACCTGCTCATAGCCATTTTTAACAAAAATACTTTCTGGCATGGCAGACATTGGCTTGTCTGAAATATTATCGACCAAGACACTCCCCGCCGCCTGTCGTTTGTTTTCTTCCATAACGGCCAACTCTCTCACTTTCAGCACGTCATGGGCTTTGGTACAGGCCTTCAGAAAACGACTGATGGCGAAGGGTTTGAGCAGATAATCAATGGCGTCGAAGTCATAACTCTGCACGGCGTGCTCGGCGTAGGCGGTGGTAAAAATCACCAAAGGCGGATTGGAAAGTACCCTCAAAAATTCAAGTCCAGAAATATCGGGCATTTTGATGTCCAAAAAAATCAGATCAACGTGCTCGCGCTGAAGAAAATCCAAGGCCTCAAAAGCATCCTGAAAGGTAGCTTTCAAGGACAAAAAAGGGACTTTATCCGCAAAATTCCGTACAATATCCAGCGCTTTGGGCTCGTCGTCGATGGCAATGGCAATCATCCGTCAGATTGATTTATGAAATGTAAAAGTAAACAGTAGATGATTAGAGTTGGTCATAAGTGGCCAATATGGAGTTTAGCTTTTTACCTTTTTTAGCAAAATCAATCACCAACCGCACCGAAAACTCCTTTTCTGTACGATGAATCCTGAGGTCGTGCGTTTTAGGATACAACAATTCCAAGCGTTTCTGCACATTGACCAGCCCAATTCCCGACGAGTATTTCTCGGGGTCTTCTTCGTGGCGCGGGTGAATGCTGTTAAAAACCGAAAAGTAAATTTGTTCCTGTTGACAATACAATTTAATATAAATCCATGATTGATTACGCAAGCTGATGCCGTGTTTGAAGGCATTTTCAACAAAAGGAATCAGCAACATCGGCGCAATACTCCGCAAACAAAGGGCATCATCTAAGTCAACTTTCAGTTCTATTTTATCGGACTCCGACAACCTAAGTCGCTGCAAATCAATATAGTTTCGCAAATAAGCTACTTCCTGTTGCACATCAATCTGCTCTTGGTTGTTTTCGTGCATCATAAAACGCATCATGTCCGACAGCTGCTGAATCCCGTGGGAGGTTTTTTCGGCATTTTCTTCAATGGCCGTGGCATAAAGTGTGTTCATGGCATTGAACAAAAAATGCGGGTTGATTTGAGCGCGAAGGGCCGAAAGCTCAGCTTGGTTACGATTGAGATTGGTTTCCAGCGGTTTCACCATAAACTGACGAATCAGCGTAACGGCAATAGCCCCCAGCCAAGACACTAGCCAAAAAGCGAAAATTTCATCTGCATTGTAGCCATACAAGTAATTTCTAAATGAGTCATACAACAAAACCAAAACGATACTGCTGCCAAAACTAACGGCCAAAACGGCTAACAAAGTGAGAAAAGCTTGGCGGTTTTCATTACTTCGACGAAACATAAACGTCTTCCATCTCAGCAAGTTGTGATGATACAAATAAGCGTGAAGAAACGCGCCCTGTACCCAAATCAGCGCAGGGATAAAGAAAAAATTACCGGGCGTTGTTTGAAAAGCAATCCACAGCACAAATCCAAATAATGCCAAGCTACTGCCATCTTTAATGACTTTGTGATTTACGTTAGTTTCCGTTTGTTGTAGCGCCCATTGGTACGCCTGAGACAGAAGGCTGTACAATACCAAAGCCAAAAACAGACCACCACTAAGTAAAGCTAAGCTCCTAAGTCGGAACGACGACAAAACTTTCGCTCCAATAATGTTGTAATTGATGTCGTGTCTGAAATCAAGTTCCTTCCAACTATACAAATAACTCCAAGCACCCGTCAACACAACAATACCAATCAGCACCAACCCCATCGCAAAAAAATTGAGCTGATTGGGCCAATACCGGGGAATAATGACGTGGTTTAGCACGTACCAACTGCCATACAGGGTCAGGAAAATACTCAGAATAGGCCACAGCCCATTGGTTGCCCAATTATATCGAAAATAAATACGGTTTTGTTCGAGCGCGTCAAGTTGAAACCACACGCGCGAAAAGTTCTGGTAATCAGTGGCGAGCGTGATTAGCAGAAACAAAGCAGCAAGGGCAGTAATCACCCAAAATTCGATTTGACGGAAGCGTTGAAGTGTCATAGAAGTAATGATTAAAATGGCTGTTTTAGGTTAGACAATTCAAAAGTATAGTGCGTAGCTGCCCAGAAGTGAAATCTGTGACGAAATCCACGAAAAATGGGGTGAAAAAGCGAAGGCGTCAGACGGTTTTTCCCGTCTGACGCCTGAAGTTCTAACCTCAAAGAAGTACTTTACGCCAACGGAATCCCCGTATCTTTTGCCACTTTCATGACATATAGGCGTGCTTCGTCGTATTCTTCGGGAGTACGCAAATGCTCCAACATCAACGGCACTTCACGGGGTAGCGCCGTTACATTTCGCAGATAAGTGGCGTAGTCCATGCCGCCGCGTCCAGGCATGGTTTCAGCAAAATGCACATCTTTTCCTACCACATCTTTGGCGTGGCATGACACAATCCACTTGCCCAGTTTCTTAAATGTATCGTTAATTAAGGCCGTATTTTGGTAAAAACGCTCGGGCGAGTTGATGATATTGGCAATGTCGACGTGGGCCGCAAACGCTGGTCGGTCCATCGCTTTGATAAATTTAAGGCAAGAATCGGCATCATTGGGCAGACTCCAACCCATCATTTCGAGGGCAAATTTGGCCGTTTTAGGTTTGACGGCATCAATCACTTTTCGGCAGTTTTCAACCGTGGCATCAAAATATTCTTTGGTCAAATTTCTTGCATCTGGCCCGTCCCAGTGTTTAGGATTGTACGACCCTGCAATGTCTATACACGTCAGCGCACCGATTTCCTCCGCCAACGCCAGCCGCTCGGTCACGTAAGCCATGTTTTTCTTCCTTTTTTCGGCATCAGCGTCCAGCATATTTACCCACGCTCCCACTTCGGCTATAATGACGTTCTGCTCCGCAAAGGCTTTGCGAAGCACCGCAATGCGTTGAGTATCTTTCAGTTCCACCTTCGGCACATAAGCCGCGCTGTATCCCAATCGTCGATGCTCTTTTGCCAATTCTACGGGGTCATCGCTTTGCAGAAAAATGGGTCCGCCCAAACGCAGCGGCCGTTGAGCTGGCCGAAATTGCGGCAATAACGCCGCGCCAGCCAGCAAGCTCGAAGATTGGAGAAAACGACGACGAGAGAAGGATTTCATGGAGAGAGTTTTTAAAACAATTAGCCTCCATATAAGAAAGAAAAGGCTTAAATCTCATTAAGAAACCTAAAAATCACAAACTGTAAAAATGTAAAATAAACAAGTATTTTTTTTAGTGAAACACATACAAAAACCCCTATCAACATACTTGCTGACAGGGGTTTATAATTATGGATAATTGCGAATAATTAACGCTTAATAGGCTCTCACTACTCCGCGACCTTCGTAGAAGTTCACGTAGGCTTTGTTCACCACACGGTTACCGCCTGGCGTAGGGTAATTTCCAGTAAAATACCAGTCCCCGCTGTGATTGGGGCAGGCTTCGTGGAGATTTTCTACCGTTTGGAAAATAATAGATAATTCAGCTTTTAAGTCTTTAGGACGTACAATATCGGCTACTTTACGCGAAACTTCTTCGGGCGTAAATGGCTCAAACAAGGCTTTCACGTAGTTTTGCTCATACGCATTGTCGGTTTCGAGCGAGGCAACGCACTGGGCGTATACTTCGTCACGCAGGTTATCCAAACCGCGCTCTTTCAGGAGTTGCAACGTGGCCCGGAAAGCAACGAAGTCTTTTACTTTCGACATATCAATGCCGTAACAGTCAGGATAGCGTATCTGCGGAGCCGACGATACAATCACGATTTTCTTGGGGCCGAGGCGGTCCAACAACCGCAAAATGCTCTTCTCTAACGTAGTACCGCGTACAATCGAATCATCCACCACCACAATCGTATCCACGCCTTTTTTGACTACCTCGTAGGTCATGTCGTACACGTGCGACACCATTTCGTCACGGGCGGCATCGCTCGTGATAAAGGTACGCTGCTTGACATCCTTAGAAACGAGCTTTTCGATTCGGGGGCGGAACGACAGCACTTTATCCAGCTCTTCGGACGAAAGATTTCCGTCTAGAATTGCTTTTTTACGCTGTTTGGCTAAATATTCTTCGAGTCCTTCCACCAATCCAAAAAACGCCGTTTCGGCGGTATTGGGGATGTAAGAGAAAACGGTATTTTCGAGATCGTAATCTATTTCTTCCAGAATCTGCGGAATCAACAATTTACCCAATTGCTTGCGCTCGTGGTAAATATCGGGATCGGAAGCCCGAGAAAAATAAATCCGCTCAAAACTACACGAACGTTTCTCAAGCGGCTTCAGAATCTGGTGTTGGTCGTACTCACCATATTTATCAATAATCAACGCATGACCTGGCGTAATCTCCTTAATATCTGCGTAATTGGCATCAAAAGCGGCCTTGATGGCGGGTTTTTCAGAAGCTACCACCACCACTTCATCATCGGCATAATAATACGCTGGACGAATTCCGGAGGGGTCGCGCACTACGAAGGCTTGCCCCGAGCCAGTCATGCCGCACATGGCAAAACCGCCGTCAAAATCACGGCACGAACGGTGCAATACGCGCACCATGTCCATGTTGTCCTCAATGACATCAGAAAGATCAGGGTTTTCGTAAATACCCTTGAATCGGTCAAAAACGCGCTGGTTTTCTTCATCCAAAAAGTGACCGATTTTTTCCATGACCGTGACGGTATCCACGCGGTCTTTTGGGTGCTGTCCCAACGAAACGAGCTTATCAAAAAGCGAGTCTACGTTGGTCATGTTGAAGTTTCCAGCTACCACTAGGTTTCTGCTTCGCCAGTTATTTTGGCGCAGCATCGGGTGACAGTTTTCGATTTCGTTGGCGCCGTGAGTACCGTAGCGCAGGTGGCCAAGCCAGACTTCGCCCGTAAATGCTACGTTTTCTTGCAACCAACTTGCGTCGTAACGGAGGTCTTTTTGGTCCCCTTTGAGTTCTTTAAAGGCTTTTTTGAATTTCTTCTGGACCTTCTTAAAAATCTCAGCTACGGGTTGAGGGTCTACCGAACGGTAGCGGCTGATATAGCGGCTACCTGGCGAAACTTCGAGTTTGATGTTGGCTACACCGGCACCGTCTTGGCCTCGGTTTACCTGTTTTTCCATCAATGTATGAAGCTTATAAACCGCGTAGAGGGGTGTGCCGTATTTATCAATATAATATTGAAACGGCTTTCGGAGTCGAATGAGGGCAATACCGCATTCGTGTTTTATGACGTCGCTCATCAGGGAGTGTGAAGTGTGTGACGATTTGTTAACACAAAGTTAAGAAATCGGATTCCAAAACGCTATGTTAAATTTTAAGGCAATTCAAATATTATACCATAACACTTTAATTATCAGCACAATATATACCTTTCAAACTTATTTAAAAATTTAAAAAACTTTTGAAAGCCTTAATCTGGCTCCACAAAGTGTTTCTGGTTTTTGGATAAGTTATGAATGCTC
This sequence comes from Runella rosea, assembly GCF_003325355.1. Classification (GTDB taxonomy): domain Bacteria; phylum Bacteroidota; class Bacteroidia; order Cytophagales; family Spirosomataceae; genus Runella; species Runella rosea. Next base: position 4,933,188 of record NZ_CP030850.1, on the reverse strand, counting down.
CAATCAATGTCTCTCTTGAAAGCCTTAGCCCGAACGGGGCAATCTGCTAAGCGGCAATATTTACAACATTCTGGCAAACAGGGGTCAACGTGAATAAAAAATTCTACGTACCCTCCCGCGTCTTTTTCCAGTGCTTCTTCAAATTCATGTACCGCCTCGTGTACCTGACGCAAATCCCAATAATATGGCAAGGTCAAATGACAATCAATGTGCAGGTCAGAGCCGTATTTTTGAATACGCATGTTATGAACATCAATCCAGTAGTCGCGCTTGTGATTTTTGAGGATATTAACAATGCTTTCCATCAACTCAGGGTCGGTTTGATCCATTAGAGCCGCCGCCGAACCCCGAATGAGCATAAAACCATTGTAAAATATCACCAACGACAACACCAACGATGCTGCGCTGTCAATCCACTGCAAACCCGTCAATATCAAGAGCCCTAACCCAATCAAAATAAGGACGCTGCTCAGGCTGTCGGTCATGAGGTGTTTACCATCGGCAATGAGCGCTTCTGAACGAGTACTTTTACCTACTTTTTGGAGATAATATCCAACAACTCCGTTGAGAAGAACGGTCAGTAAAATCAACCAAAGTCCCCAATCCAGATGCTGAATAGGTTGCGGATGCAACAGGTGCTGGACGGCCTCAATAGCAATCCAAACCCCTGCAATGATAATAAGCGCTCCTTCAAAACCCGACGAAAAATATTCAATCTTTCCGTGTCCATAAGGGTGGTCTTTGTCTTTGGGCTGAGAAGAAAGGTAAATACTGTAGAAGGCAAAGCTACTCGCAATGACGTTGATAATCGACTCCAAAGCATCACTTAAGATGGCATTTGAACGCGTTAAATAATAGGCTGTAAACTTGATTGCCATCAGAATTATACTCAAACTAAGCGAGACGATAATCCAACGGAATTTAGAATTTTGGCTAACTTGCACGACTTTTTTAGGGTAATTTGGGCTCAAAGTTACGAGTTTACCCCCAGAACCTTACATTAATTCTAACCATTACAGGAAAACGTCGTTTTTCTCATTCAACAAACTTTATCAGAAATACAGCCCAATATGTCACTTCCTTTTGAAACAGAAAACCCGTGGAAAACGCTGACTTCCAGCGTGGTGTACGACAATAAGTGGATACAAGTACGGCACGAAGAAGTGCTCAATCCGAGCGGAGGCCCAGGAATCTACGGTGTGGTGCATTATAAAAATAAAGCCATCGGCGTTATTCCCATCGACGACGAGGGGTTTACGTATTTGGTAGGCCAGTACCGCTATCCATTGGAAGAATATTCTTGGGAAATTCCCGAAGGCGGTGGCCCGATGGACGAAGACCCAATTGAAGGAGCCAAACGCGAACTCTTGGAAGAAACAGGCCTGATTGCCGCCCAATGGACAAAGATTGCACGGGTTCACCTGTCAAATTCGGTCGGTGATGAAGAAGGCTTTTTGTACATTGCCGAACAACTCACCCAAGCCCAACAACAGCCCGAAGACACCGAGCAACTTCATGTGGCACGAATTCCGCTAAAAGAAGCCATCGAAATGGTCATGCGTTCAGAAATTACGGATTCTTTGAGCGTGATGGGACTTTTAAAGGTCGCAAGGCTGAGGGGAATTTAATATAGCGGCAATGATATGTCGCTTATTAATCGCCTTGTTCTTAACTTTTAATCTTAACTGTTTACTTATGCCCCTTTTTTTGGCAGCTATATACGGATTGATTGCGGGTATTATCTTGTGTCTGACCTTCGGGACGGTGTTTTTTGCGTTGATACAAACGAGTATTGAGCGGGGCTATCGTAGCGGGGTTCAGATCGCGATGGGCGTCGTGGCCAGCGATGCTTTTTTTATTTTTACGGCCATCTTTGGAACTTCTTTTTTACCCCAAATCAATCATTTTGATAAGTGGATTGGTGCTATTGGCATCATTTTTTTGGTCATTTTAGCCATCGGAAACTTCCTTAAAGTACCTACCCTAGAACCCAAAACCCACGCCGACGACCGCAGCCGCCGCCGTTCCAATCTGAAATATTTTCTAAAAGGTGTTGCGCTCAATGCCCTCAACCCCATCAATTTTATGTCTTGGGCGGCCATTGCCGCCTACCTCCGCACCAAAGGCCGCTACGACCTGAGCGAAATGATTGTGTTTTTTAGCATGAGTCTCGTCGGAGTGGGGGCTACTGAATCCGCCTTGGCAGTGTACGCAAATCGCCTGCGCCGATTGCTGACGATTAAGGTAATTCATTACATCAATATCGCCACGGGATTGGTATTTTTGGGCGTCGCCACCAAACTCCTTTGGGAAGAATTTTTAAAATAGCGCTACTGCTTTTTGAGCCAGTCAAGGATAACCTTCAATGCATCGGGCGAAAACGTTTCCTCCAACATTCCATACTCAGCAGAGGTACATTTCTGGCATTTCTGAAAGAGGTGGTTCAACCCAGGGAGTTCCATAGTTTTAAAATTTTTGTTACCCGCCGCCGTTAAACCTTTTTCAAAACCAGCCAAATTCTCTTTAGCGGACACTTGCACATCATTGCTTCCGTTGAGGGAAAGTACTGGTATTTTGATTTGGGCTAAAATTGGTTGAGGGTCATATTTTAAAAAATAACGGTACCATTTTGAGCCAATTTGGTCAAACTGGCGAGTGACCGACTTTTTCCCTGTTTCACTTTTAAAGCCCATTTGTCCCAATACCGCGTCAGGCTGCGATTTGAGCCAATTATCAAAAGCGAGTTGAAGGCTATCCTTAATGTCACCTTCGAGCGGCAATCGAAAAGCTACTTCATAAAGTGCAGCGTTGAGCGATTGTACATTGGCCCGATAAGCCGCGTTGGTCCCTGTTTTCGCCAAAATATCATCACTTTGTTTCAATAACAACGCTCGCCCGCCTACGCCCAATCCCGCCAAAGAAACGATAAAGGCCACATCTTTTGATTGTGCGGCCACCATCGGAGCAATCATTCCTCCTTCACTGTGGCCCATCAACCCGATTTTTTTTGGATTGATTTCTTTTCTTGATTTAAGAAAGCGAAGAGCCGCCAAGACGTCTTGTGCATAATCTGCCGACGTGCCCACTTTTCCTGTGGTTTCGCCCACGCCTCGGTCGTCAATGCGCAGTACGGCAAACCCTTCCCGACTCAGTGCATCGGCTATCACCCAAAACGGTTTATGCCCAAACAGCGTTTCGTCACGGTCTTGCTGTCCTGAACCAGTAATAAGAATCACCGTCGGAAATTTTCCTTTGCCTTTGGGAAATGTCAGCGTACCGCCAAACTGAATTGATTGGTCGGCATTTGTAAAATTGACATTTTCCGATTCATACGGAAACGGCGGGACAGGCACCTGAGGACGTTTCAAAAACGACAGTTGCTCTACCCGTTTTAAAGCGAGTGGCGCGGGAAAACCATTCTGTTTCCATTGACCCGAAAAGGTTTCGGTATTTACTTTTCCACTCAATACCGTTCCAAACTCCTTTAAATCTGCAATCAAGCTGTCATTACGAAAAACGGGCGCTTTGACGGCGTATTCAAACAGGCCCTGTTCGGGAATGTATAAAGCGGCTTTTTGCTCCTCTTTTTGAACTTTTAAGCCAAATTTTAACGGACCAATGGTTCCTTCATAATACGTTTGGCCAAAAGCATGGAAAGCGAAAAAAAAACATAGACTATACAATGCGAATAGTTTCATGGAAGGGGTTTTTATACAGGCAGTGATAGGAACCGCAAAATGCAAAACCGAAGAACTACAAAATGTAAAAGTAAACTGAATACAAGGAATAAAGTACTCTGATATCAAAATAAAAAAACAGTAACACACCCTAAGCAATTGCTTTAAAACTATAAATCGCCGACTGTTTCTGATGCAACCTCCTCAAACATTTTTTCAAAGACTCAAGTACTTAGGTCCTGGATTTATTTTATCGGCCGCCATTGTAGGCTCTGGCGAGCTCATCGCCACAACTGCTTTAGGAGCCAAAGCAGGGTTTGTTACGTTTTGGGTGATTTTGGTAAGTTGTTTGGTCAAAGTTACGCTTCAACTGGAGTTTGGCAAGAACGCCATTTATACGGGTATTCCTACCATGCAATCCCTCAATACCCTCAAAGGTAAGCACTACGGGAAAGCGCATTGGTCCATCTGGGCGTGGCTGTCATTGCAGGGATTAAAACTGCTCCAAGTAGGAGGCATTGTAGGAGGCGTAGCAATTGTGCTTAACATGGTTTTCCCCATTTTATCCACCAACGTATGGGCCATCACGGCGAGTTTGATTACGGCCGCTTTGGTGTATCAGGGATTTTATAAATCGGTTGAAATCGGGTCGCTCGTGATGATTATCTTATTTACAATTACAATCTTAATTTCCCTCATTTCCTTACAATTAACACCTTATGCCATCCGCTGGAGTGAGCTGGCAAGCGGATTAACCTTCTCCCTTCCTCCTTCGGCTGTTATGGTGGCCATCGGGGCGTTTGGCATCACGGGCGTAGGCGGTGATGAAATCATGTTTTACAATTATTGGTGCATTGAAAAAGGCTACGCTACCTACACTGGTCCTAACGACGGTTCGCCCGAATGGGCCGCTCGCGCCAAGGGCTGGATTGAGGTAATGTACCTCGATGCGGTTTGCTCAATGGTGGTTTACACTACGGTAACCGCTGCCTTTTACTTATTGGGGGCTGCATTGCTTCACGAACAGGGAGAAGTCCCCGAAGGATATGCCATGATAGAAACCCTCTCTAAACTCTTTACCGAAACCCTCGGCCCTTGGGCCAAAGTGATGTTTTTGATTGGGGCTTTTTTTGTACTTTACTCCACACTGTTCACCGCTACGGCTAGTTGGTCTCGTATATTCGGAGATGCTTTCGGACAAATCGGCTGGGTAAAATTCAACGACTCTGCTTCTCAAAAACGTGTTATCGGGATTCTTTCTTGGGCATTTCCCATCATTTGGTGTGGGCTATACCTCATCATCAAAATGCCCGTTTTAATGGTATTATTGGGGGGTATCGCTACGTCCATTTTACTTTTATTGGTCGTGTGGGCCGCCTTGCAGTTCCGCTACCGTCAGCTTCCTCAATCGCTTATTCCTACCCGCGTCTACGACGTCTTTTTCTGGATAAGTGTGGTTTCCATTTTAGGCGTCAGTGCGTACGGTATTTTTCAGGTAACGCAGTAATTTTTTTAAATAGCGGGATGCCGCTTGAATTCTTTGGTACGGTCAAACAAATACCGGTACGTAGCGTGTACTTTGTGAGGCGTACCGCCCAATAACTCTACAAAACGAATCATCTTGGGGTTGAAATCGCCAATCCAGTTCATTTCCAACTCAGTATACTGATAGTTGGGACGCCAAGCCACTTTAGAAGCCGACAGCGCAATCGCCGATTCTACACCACGTCCTTGAAATTCGGGGACTACCCCAAAAATCACTCCGAAGGCTTTATGATTGGTTTTCAATAGTTTATGATATAGAAATTTCAGTTTACCAATTAAATCCAACTTTCCGTTGACGTGTTTAAAGATTTGGTTCAGCTCGGGAAGCATAATAAAAAAAGCAATCGGCGCGCCTTCATAGTATCCAAACCACATCAATTCTTCGTCCAAAATCGGCTTCATTCGCTGCATAATTCCGCGCGCTTTGTCGGGCGTCATGTCTTCTGCTCCCAGATTTTTTGCCCAAGCTTTGTTATAAACAATCCGAAAATCCTCGGCGTATTTGTCTAATTGTTTTTTGTCAATATGTCTAAACTCGTAGTTTTTCATGGTCAAAATCCGCTCCGCACGTTCAAAAAACACCCGATTGACACGCTCCATAAAACGGTCTTTCGGCATCAACAAAAAGAAAGTTAGCTGTTCGAAATACGTTTGAAAGCCGTAGGCTTCAAAAAATATTTGATAATACGGAAAATGGTAACCCATGCCGTACAGTGGCTCTTTGTCAAAGCCATTGATAAGCACGCCCCAAAAGCGGTCGCGCTCGCCAAAATTGATGGGGCCGTCCATGGCTTCCATACCTCGTTCGGCAAGCCATTTTTTACAGGCATCAAACAACGCAAACGCGACTTTTTGATCTTCAACACACTCAAAAAAGCCCATGCCACCCGTGGGTTGGTCGTTGCCTTTCATTACTGTATTTCGATTCACAAACGCTGCCACCCGACCAACGGTCTGCCCAGCATCGTCCACAGCAATCCAGCGAACGCATTCTCCATCTTTGAAGTTTTTATTCTTTTGCGGATTGAAGGTATCTTCCACGTCTTTGTCCAGCGGGCGAATCCAGTACGGATTGTTTTTATAAAGCCGAACGGGCAGGAATAAAAATTCACGCTGACGCTGAGGGTCTTGGCCTACTTCGAGGAGTTGCATAGCAGAAATTGAGTCAGATATAAGAAGACTTCCAAGTCTTTAAGACGAGGCCCCTCAGGCATGGAAAGTCTATACAAGGGAGCGAAATTATACGTTTCTCACAAATTATGAACCATTAACTTTGACAAAAAGCTAACTTTGCCCCCTAAAACCACCAATCATTTATCCTCAATGGCCCTCAAACGCCTTGCTATTTTTGCTTCGGGCTCTGGCTCAAACGCCGAGAAAATTGCCGAGCACTTCGCCAATCATTCTGAAATAGAAGTGAGCCTTATACTATCCAATAACCCTCAAGCGGGTGTGATTGCGCGGGCACGTCGGCTGCATATTCCCGTCATTTTGTTTGACCGAAAAACGTTTTACGAAACCCATAAAGTAGTCGAAATCCTTCAAAACGAACACATCGACTTGGTCGTATTAGCGGGTTTTATGATGTTGATACCCGAAGCAATGGTGCACGCATTTCCCAACAAAATCGTCAATATTCACCCTGCTTTACTGCCCAAATACGGCGGCAAAGGCATGTACGGGCATTTTGTCCACGAAGCAGTGGTATCGGCACAAGAACCCGAGTCTGGTATTTCAATCCATTACGTCAACGAGCGGTACGACGAAGGCGACATTATCTTTCAGGTCACCTGCCCCGTGGCTGCTACTGATACACCCGAAGACGTGGCTGCCAAAGTGCAGGTATTGGAGCATCAACATTATCCAGAAGTAGTGGAAAAGCTTTTAAGTACGTTATAAACAATTAAAAGTCAGGCAGTCTGTGCTTTCATTATCAAAGCCATTGGCAGCCTTCCATGAAACAACTTCTAATATTCCTTTTCATTCCTTTCTTTTCATTCACTCAAACATGGATGATTAAGGGAAAAGTAATGGAAAACGCTCATACGCCTGTTCCGTTTGCGAGTGTGTATGTCAACAATACCTCGATTGCCACCACCGCCGACGCGCAGGGAAATTATACCCTCAAGATTCCTTTCCGATTCAAAAAAGTAGAGTTGGTTGCATCATTCATTGGCTATAAATCGGTCAAAAAGATCATTGAGCGGACAAATACACAAAACCAATCTTACCTATTTCTGCTTACTTCTACCAACATTCTTTCAGAAGTGAGAGTCAAGGCCAAGATGGATAAAGAATGGAAAAAACGCTGGCAGATTTTTGCGGATGGGCTCAAAGGTGAATCACCATTTACCAAAAATTGCCTCATTCTCAACCCAGAAGCAGTGCGTTTGTCCTACGACGATATTCGCAAACAGGTGATTGCCACTGCTACGGAACCTATTATTCTGCAAAACAGCGCTTTGGGTTTCAAAATCATGTTTCACATGGAGGCGTTTCAGTCGGATGGCGAAAAAACGTTTTTTGCTGGCAATAAATTCTTTCAGGAAATTCCGCCTGAAGATGAGAAAATACAAAAAAGGCAACAGCGAAATCGAGAACTCGCTTACCGCAATTCATTTCGAAATTTTCTGGTTTCACTAACCCAAAATCAAACGAAAGAGAACGGATTTGAGCTGTATACCGCCCGTCGGGTCAGCGAAGTATTTCTTCACCGCATTTTACTTTCTCAGGAAATCCTCGATGGTAATTTTAAAGAGATTTCGGCGCAGGATATCTGTTTTTGGAACCCTGAAACAGAACAGTATATCCTGCACTCCGACCGGATGCTTTTCATTTTTGCATTACATCGGTTCGATGCCAAATCAGTGTTTGTTGACCGACCGTATAAATACTCTCGTTTAGTTTTACCCAACGGGTACCTGAGTTTTAACGAAAACGGCTGGATAAGCGCCCCAAACGGCATGACTATGTATGATTTTTGGGGACAGGAGGGATTTGCCAATTTGCTTCCTAACGATTACATTCCTGCTGATGCCCCGCCCGTTGATTCATTGACCACACTTCAACCCATTGCCTTGAAAAGTCAAGCGCTTCCGATGAATTTTGCCACACAACAGATCCAATGGTCCATTCGCCAATCGATGACTGCGGCGCAGGGCGCAAGCTATCAGCGGAAAATTTCACCCCAATTGGAAGAAAAACAAACACTCGTGAATCTTGATTATGAAGTCAAAATTGAAGAAAGAGATAATGCTTACACGGTTTTTGAGTTGTTACGCCGTATTCCAGGCTTGAAAGTGGTTTTTGGCGGCACAGGCTATTCCATTGCCTTTTTAGGCAACAATACCAACGTGGACGGCTCAGGCGACAGCACCCCTGCCTTAGAAATTGATGGTCAGTTTTCGGACAATTCTCAATTTGTTATTGAAACACTTAGCTCCTTATCCGTTCGACAAATTAAAAGAATCGGAGTGGTCAAGTACGGCAACAGCTCCGCTTACGGCGCCAGAGGCTCTAAAGGAATCATTGTTATTCAAACCGTCAAATGAGCGCTATTTGACGGTTTGAATAACTGGTCTATCGCTTCGTAACCACCATCTCTACGCGGCGGTTTTTCTCGCACGGGCTTGGTTTACATACCAACCGCGTATCGCCGTAGCCTTTGGTGGCAATGCGTGCAGAGCTTACTCCTTTTCGAATCAGATACTCGCGTACGGCATTGACCCGGTCACGGGAAAGAATCAGATTCTTTTCGGCATCTCCGATTTTATCAGTATGTCCTTCCAAACGAATTTCAACGCTAGGGTTGGCCTTCATCCATTCCGCCACTTGGTCGAGTTCCTTATGAGAGCTTTCCAACAAATCTGACTTTGTCAATTCAAAATATAGATTATCCATGACCATCGGTTTATTGATGAGCGCGGCATCGTAGGGCGTAGATGCTGGAGCAGGCTTAGGCGCTGGCTTGATTTCAGGCTCTACTTTCTTTTCGGGTTTGGGCGCCCGCTCTTTTTTGGGCTTGCGTTCCCGCTTTGGTTTCGGTTCTTTTTTGGGCTTTTCTCGTTTTACTTCTGGCTCTTGCTTAGGAGTGGCCTCTTTCCGATCGCGAGAAATAGTCTTTCGTTTTGAAACAAAAGCAATGGGCAATTTTACATTAAACATCAAAACCCGCTGCGATACGTTGGTATTACTTACCCCAACGGTCAGATTATCTCGATAAAAAGTGGTTTCGGCCTTAATAACACTTTGTAAAGGATGATAATAAGCAATGCTAAACTCAATCCCGCTGTTTTCGCCATAAACCATCCCAATTTCAGGAACAATGAGCGGAACTCCTTTTTGTAAATTGTAGGTTTTTGTACGATTGCCCGTACCGCCTTCGATATACCCTCCCGTCAATTCTTCCATCTTTTCGCGGCCGTCGGCAGTGTTTCGATAAAACAAGGTTGAATAATACCCTCCCAACTGAAAGTAGGTTCCAGCCCATTCTTTCATCCAAGTACGACGCAACATTAAACCAGTCCGTAAGTAATTAAAATTCCATACTGTTGAAACCAGATTATGGCCTTTGTACTCAAAATTGAACGGATGGTTCAGCTTAAAAACCTGCCGCTGCCAAGCGGTACTCAGTCCAATTGACCAGCGATTGTCAGAACGCCGGTCTTTCCAACGATAATACGTCTCAAAGCCCCAGAGGCTTGTACGGTAGTTGCGTGTGTAGGTTGTTCCATCACTCTTGACCAATTCTCCCCGATACGACGAAACCCAGGCATTAGAGGGCGCTTCCGTACCACTCAGCAGCGTGATTTTGGAAGGAATAACCACCCCGATACCGTACAACGGCGCCACCACCCAATCCCGTTGACGAGTATAATTTTGCGCCGTTACAGAAAAAGTAAAAGTACTTATTCCGATAATCAGGGTTAAAAACTTTAGTATAGTCGTTTTCATGACATTAGAATTTACGCTAAAGTTATAAAGCAGAAAGCCGCTTACCAAAGGGCAAGCGGCTTTCTTAACTATCTACTTATTAAACGGTTATTAGTTTGTCAGTGCGTGATTTGCGACCGCCAAATGAATTGATAACACCTGTGTCGGACGGTTTTGCCCCCTCTGACACAGGTGAATTTTTAGAATACATATTTATTTTCGGCAATCATCGCATCGGCAATGCGGCGACGGGCATTTTTAGTGTTCATGGGTTCAATCTTAGTGAACCGCTTCAAGCCCATCAGCATCACACGCAACTCATCGCCTTCGGCAAAGCCCATGATTGCAGACTTGCCAGCACTGTTGATTTTCTCCACCGCTTCGTGCAGGTAGCACATTGCTAAATCTTTTTGCAATGCACAGGCTGCTTCGCCCTTCATCCCAATGAGTTTTTCGGTACGTAAAACCGCTGATTCAGCCGCGTAAATTTCGATGGCCATGTCGGCCACGTTCATCAGGATTTCCTGCTCATCCGAAAGCTTCATCATAAATTTCTGCACCGCCGCACCCGCAACCATCAGAGCTGCTTTTTTCAAATTTTTGATGACTTTCTTTTCTGCGGCAAACGGGGTTTCATCGTCGCTCACGCTAAAATCAGGAATAGACATGATTTCTTTACCCACCGCCATAGCAGGCCCCATCAAGTCGATTTCACCCTTCATGGCGCGTTTGAGCAACATATCGACTGTCAACATACGGTTGATTTCGTTGGTACCCTCAAAAATCCGGTTGATACGAGCATCGCGATACGCGCGGTCCATGGGTGCATCGGCCGAAAAGCCCATACCACCGTACACCTGAACACCTTCATCTACCACATAATCAAGTACTTCTGAGCCATGCACTTTCATCATGGCACACTCAATAGCAAACTGCTCCAAGGCTTTCAGTTTTGCTTCGGCATCCGAAAGGCCTTTTTCTTTCAAATCAGCGATGGCATCGTCAATGTTCTGCCCTGCACGGTAAGAAGCCGACTCGGAAGCGTACAGCTTCACGGCCATTTCGGCCAATTTATACTTAATCGCCCCAAACGTGCTGATTGCAATACCAAATTGTTTGCGCTCGTTGGCATATTGAATCGCTTGCGTAGCAACCTGCTTCGCTCCGCCTACCGCCGCCACGGCCAATTTGATACGACCGATGTTCAGGATATTTACGGCAATTTTAAAACCGTTACCGCGATCGGAAAGCATATTTTCAACCGGGACATGACAGTCATTGAAGAAAATCTGACGCGTATCGGAGCCTTTAATACCCATTTTATGCTCGGGCTCGTTCATGGTGATACCCCCGTAGGTTTTTTCTACGATGAACGCCGTCAGGTTTTTATCGGTTTTTCCGCCTTCGTCAATTTTGGCAAAAACGATGAACACATCGGCAAAACCGCCGTTGGTTATCCACATTTTTTGCCCATTCAAAATATAACTTTTGCCATCTTCGCTCAACACCGCTTTGGTCTTGCCCGAGTTGGCATCCGAACCTGAATCAGGCTCAGTAAGACAATAAGCGGCTTTCCACTCGCCCGAAGCAAGTTTGGGCAGGTATTGAGATTTTTGATCTTCGTTTCCGTAGTATAAAATAGGCAACGTTCCGATACCTGTATGAGCCGAAAGGGCTACCGAGAAGGAATTGCCAGCACCCGTGGCTTCTGCCACGAGCATAGAAGTATTAAAACTCATTCCAAAACCGCCGTATTCTTCTGGAACCGCCGTACCCAACAAGCCCAATTCTCCGGCTTTATCCATCAACGAAGACATCAAATCGGGCGATTTGGCTTTGTCAATTTCTTCTACACGAGGCCAAATTTCAGTAGCCAAAAAATCACGGCACGATTGAGCAATCATCAATTGCTCTTCGGTAAACTCTTCGGGAATAAATACTTGAGAAGCATCGGTGTCTTTAATCAGGAATTCTCCTCCTTTAATACCGGCACGATTTTCTACTGCTGTCATGGTCTTTAGGAATTTTGTTATTGTTCTGCTCAGGTACAAAATTAGGAGAAACAAAAATAGTATGCAAGCATACTATTGAAAAATTTTATACGCAGAATAGTTATGTTTGCAGAAAATTTGTGAATGCTTTTATCCCAGTAGAAAGGCATCAGCGTAAATATGACCGAGACACTCACCCTATCGCCCGAAGTACTTGCCAAATACGAAATTGTGATTGGCCTAGAAGTACATTGCCAATTGCAGACCAACACCAAGATTTTTGCGTCTGATGCCAATCAATTTGGCAGTGAACCCAATACCAACATCAGCGTGATTACGCTGGCGCATCCGGGCACCTTGCCCAAGTTGAATAAAAAAGCCGTTGAGTACGCTGTAAGAATGGGCTTGGCGTGTGGGTGTTCCATTACCAGAAATACGATTTTTGACCGCAAAAACTATTTTTATCCAGATCTACCCAAAGGTTATCAGCTTTCGCAGGATAAATTCCCGATTTGTGTCGGCGGTCAAATTCCCGTGACGTACAAAGATAAACACGGAAAAACGGTCGAGAAAGCGGTGCAAATTCACCACATCCACTTGGAAGAAGACGCTGGCAAGTCAGTGCATGACGGCGCTTTGACCGATACTTTGTTAGATTATAACCGCGCTGGTACCCCCCTCATCGAGATGGTGACCGACCCCTGCATTGGTTCTGCGGAGGAAGCTGGCGCATTTTTGACCGCCGTTCGGCAGTTGGTACGGTTTATTGATATTTGCGACGGCAATATGGAAGAAGGTTCGCTGCGTTGCGACCTCAACGTTTCGGTTCGTTTGAAGGGTACGCTGCCCTTGGGAACGAAGGTGGAAGTTAAAAACATGAACTCCATTCGAAACGTGATGAAGGCCGTAGAAACGGAATTCCGCCGACAGGTGGAAATGGTGGAAAATGGGGAAACTATTTTGCAGGAAACGCGCATGTTTGACCCCGAAACGGGCGAAACCTCAGGAATGCGGGTGAAAGAAACCATGAACGATTACCGTTATTTTCCCGAACCCGACTTGGCCCCAGTATTTATTTCGGACGCATGGATGTCCAAAATTCAAGACGAAATGCCGCCGCTGCCGCGTCAATTATTTGAGAAGTTTACCACAAAATACGGACTGTCGGCGGGTCATGCAACTACACTAACCGACACCAAAGAGGTAGCTTTGTATTTTGAAGAATTGAGTGCCAAGGCAGAAAATTACCAAGCGGCCGCCAATTGGGTTTTGGGGCCTGTCAAAACGTATTTAAACGAAAATTCCGACAAGACTGCCGACCAATTTCCACTTTCTCCTGCTCAATTAGCAGAAGTAATCAAATTGGTAGAAAGTAATCAAGTAAGCCACACGACGGCTTCGCACAAGCTTTTGCCGATTTTGCTCGAAAATCCAACGCAAAATCCACTAGAAGTAGCCAAACAAAATAATTGGCTTCAAAACAGTGACGCCAGTGCTTTGGAAGGCATCGTCGATGAAGTTTTGGCCGCGATGGCCGACAAAGTACAGGAATTCAAAAAAGGCAAAAAAGGATTGATGGGCTTGTTTGTGGGCGAAGTGATGAAAAAATCCAAAGGCAGCGCCGACCCAAAAGTGGTCAATCAGTTATTGGGCAAGAAACTCGGGTAAAGCCGTATCATATCATATAATAACTTTTGATGGTCAGTCGTTTACGTAATAATACTACTCGACTGCACCATGAAAAAGCTCTTTACTTTCACTTGTCTATTCAGCCTACTTCACTCGGCGTATGCTTCGCACCTACTTGGGGGAGAAATCCGCACCCGACGTCTCACAACTCAAGGGCTGACGTATGAAATCAGGGTACTACTTTATTGTGATGAAGTCTCGGGAAGTTTGGCCAATGACGGCCAAAACAATATTACTGTTTGTGTAGGAGAAGGAAAGCAAACCCTTACGGCCACTCGTCAGTCAAGAGTAAAAGTAACCCCAAAAGTATCGTTAAGTACCTACATTACTCAATATACCTACGCAGCACCTGGTACATTTACGGTTTCTGTGTCTATCGAAAATCGCAATTCAGGCCTCGCCAATTTCAATTCCGTTAATACCCCTTTTTATATCCAAACTACGTTTGCAACTAATATTATAAATACCACTCCAGTGTTGAATACCGTAGTAGGAACCCAAGCGGCTTATTCAAAACAAGTATTTAGAGATAATGTAAATGCCGTTGATGCAGAGGGAGATAGCCTAATTTATCGTTTAGGAGTGAGCAAACAAAGCCAACCCGGCACTTGTACTGTCAAAGATATTGCTGATTATCGGTACCCAAATGAAGTAACCCGCGAAGGTGTCTTTCAAATCAATTCACAAACGGGTGAGCTTACATGGAATGCACCTGTACAAGTAGGCAGCTACGCGTATGCCATTATTGTGGAAGAATGGCGTGATGGCGTACGCATCAGTGAAACCCAACGGGAAGTGACATTACAGGTAATTGACCAAGGAGATGACCCAGTCATTATTCCGCCTTTTGAATATCCGGGTAACGGTCTGATTACAAGTATAGAATCTGAACTGCGAGAATATTTACAAATTTTTCCTTCTCCCGCACAAAACAGCGTGAAGGTTTCTTATTCCTCAACTAAGCCTGTTAAGGTCTTATTTCAACTTATTGATGTAAAAGGAAAAATCGTGGACGAATATCATGAACCCGAACGGTATCTGACACACATCCACGATTTTAATGTAGGGAATTTACCGCAAGGTATTTATCTTATCAGAACAATAGCCGATAAAATAGTTATTGGAAAATTTATAAAAGAATAATTCCTCAGGCATTCTTTACCAAATCCACCAGCGTTTCTATCCAAATCGGGCTATCGTTGAGGCTTTCGACGAGTTGCCAATGTTTTCCGCCCGATTCTTCAAACAATTCTTTGTATTCTTCGCCTACTTCAATGGTAGTTTCGAGGCAATCGGCCACAAATGCGGGCGAAAATGCCAATACGCTTTTGATTCCCTTACCAGGTAATTCTTTGATTACATCATCCGTATAGGGCTGTACCCAAGGCGTTTTGCCCAAACGCGACTGAAAACTCGTCATGTATTTTCCTTCGGGAATGTTGAGTGCTTTAACCAATAAACGCGTCGTTTCAAAGCATTGCGCTCGGTAACAATGCTGATTCATGGCCGTAAGTGAGCCGCAGCATTCACCAAATCGGCACACACTGCCAGTCACATCTCCTTTCGTAATCTGACGCTCGGGCAAACCGTGGTAGCTAAATAGAAAATAATCAAATTCATGCTCGGCCATGTATTTTTGGGCATTCTGCACAAACCCTTGAATAAATTTGGGGTGATTCACAAATTGATTGACAAAGCGGAGCTCTGGCATCACTTGCCATTTTGCCAATACGCGCATTACTTCTTCATATACAGAGCCAGTGGAAGCCGAAGCATATTGGGGGAAGAAAGGAATGACAATAATATCCGTCAAACCCATTTTCTGAAATTCCAATAAGCCAACTTCAATGGCAGGATTCTGATAACGCATCGCCAACTTTACCACGTAGGCATCGCCCAGCTCGTCCTGCAACAATTTTTCTACCCGTTCTCCGTAGATTTTCAAAGGAGAGCCTTCTGGCAACCATAGTTCTTTATAAACCTTCGCCGATTTGGGAGCTCTAAAAGGTGCGATGATCAAATTGACCAGCATAAACCGCTGAAGATAAGGAATATCAATCACCCGTCCATCCATCAAAAACTCACGGAGGTACTTACGTACATCTGGGGTGGATGGGCTGTCGGGGGTTCCTAAATTAACAATCAATACGCCCGTTTTTCCGAGCTTTTTTTGCGTAGCTGGAATTGATTCAGAAACAGATGAGGTCATTTTTTTGATAGAGACAAAAGAAAAAAGCTGATTAAATTTGCCGTTTTGAAAATAAGCGATGAATTTATTCTATTTACGCAACAGCGAAGCCGTTAGTTTTACAATACTTTCTAAATACAATTTTAAAACTCAAATCAGAATAAAAAGTTTCTCACATCGTTCGCTTTCTTAATGTATCAAGCAACACCCTTCACTTGTTATTCTGACTTGTTTGCTACAAAGGTAAGCGTGAGCGTTGAATTAATGACATAGAAAAACAGCAAAAGACTAAAACTACAAACCAACCATTACCTTTGTAAAGAATTCAAGTCCAACAGAAGAACTTAACAAGTAACGACATAAGCCATGGGATTCAGTTTTGACTATCGTAAACCGCTCGTTATTTCCGAAATCGGTTGTAACCACATGGGCGACTTTGGGATTGCGAAGGAGTTAATCAAATTATCGAAAGAGTGCGGGGCCGATTATGCTAAATTTCAGAAACGCAATGCACGCGAACTTTTAACAGAAGAGCAATATAATTCACCGCATCCTACTCCTTACAACTCCTACGGAAATACCTACGGTGCTCACCGCGAATTTTTGGAACTGACCTGGGAACAACACGCCGACCTCAAAACCTACGCCGAGTCTATCGGTATCGGCTACGCTACCTCGGTCTGGGATATGACTTCTGCCCACGAAATCATTGGCCTCAAACCAGATTTTATCAAGGTTCCGTCGGCTTGCAATAACAATTATGAAATGTTAACATTGCTGCGTGATGGCTACGCGGGCGATATTCACATTTCATCTGGAATGACCACTCTTCTTGAAATTGAAGAAATCGTTGCTTTCTTTGAAGAAACCAATCAGGCCCAAACCCGTCTTGTGCTATACAACTGCACTTCTGGATACCCCGTACCTTTCAAAGACATTTGTTTATTAGAAATCAATCGTCTGTACGATATTTACGGCAATCGTGTAAAGGAAATCGGTTTTTCGGGACATCACCTTGGCATTGCGGCCGATATTGCCGCTTATACGCTGGGAGCTCGTTGGATTGAGCGCCATTTCACCAAAGATCGTACTTGGAAAGGTACCGACCATGCTGCCTCGCTTGAAGTGCCCGGCTTACAAAAACTAGTCCGCGATTTGCACCACATTCAGCAAGCGCTTACGTATAAAAGCACCGAAATTCTGGATATTGAGGCCGAACAGCGAAACAAACTCAAATACCGAAAAACGCCAACCGTTTAATCATTCAACTTTTTTATATTTTGTCACGACCCAACGTACTGGCCATTATTCAGGCGCGGGGAGGTAGCAAAGGCCTTCCCCACAAAAACCTGCTTCCCTTGGCGGGGCATCCGCTCGTGGCCTACAGTGTGAAGGCTGCGCTCGATACGCCCTCCATCAGCCGGACCATCATTTCTACGGATTCGAAAGAAATCGCCGCCGTAGCCGCCCGTTACGGGGCCGAAGTTCCGTTCTTACGCCCATCCGAATTTGCCCAAGATTTAAGCACCGATATTGACGTTTTTACCCACGCCTTACAATGGCTGATGGATAACGAAAACTACACCCCCGATGTGGTGGTCCAGTTGCGTCCTACGTCGCCTATCCGTACGGTGCAGCACATGGAAGAGGCCATTCAGCGCCTCCTTGATACGCCCGAAGCCGACAGCCTACGCATGATTACGAGTGCGCCCATTACCCCTTATAAAATGTGGCTGTATGACGAAGAGACGGCTTCCATGCGTCCGCTACTGCAACATCCGACATTGCCAGAACCATACAACGAACCACGGCAAAAATTACCATCCGTCCATTGGCAAATCGGTACGCTGGATGTGATTCGTCCATCCGTTATTTTAGAGAAAAAATCCATGTCAGGCTACCCGATTTTGCCATACGTTTTGCCTTTTGACTACGCCATCGACATTGATGACATGAACAGTTTCCTCAAGGCCGAGGAAGTAATGCAGCGATTGGATTGTGTTAAATTTCAACCTAGTTTAGTAAACGATTGAGCCTCTCTACCCAACTTCCTCTCTTGGTCATTGGCGCTGGCTCCATCGGCGAGCGGCACATTGAAATCCTGCAATCGATTGGTTATCAAACCATTCATGTATACCGACAACGGATGTTACCATTAAGAAATATCCAGAATGAAAGTGTCCATTGCTTCACCGACTTTCATGAGATTGAGGTCATCAAACCTTACGCAGCCATCATCTGTACGCCCACCGCGCAACATCTTGCGCAGGCACTTGAATGCGTAAGACGCGGGATTCATGTATTGGTTGAAAAACCGTTAGCGAACCATCCCGAAGGAATCCATGAATTGAAGAAAGAGGCAGCCCAAACCAACAGTTTGGTCCAAGTAGCCTATATGCTGCGCTACCATCCTTTGATGGGGCAACTGAAATCCATTATTGACGACAAACATTTTGGCAATTTGCTGTCATTCAGCACGTATTGGGGCGAATATTTACCCAATTGGCACCCTTGGGAAGATTATCGCAATTCGTACGCGGCCAAACGTGAATTGGGTGGTGGTGTCGCCTTGACACTCAGTCATGATCTTGATATTGTCAATTGGCTGGTGGGAGAATTACCCATGCATTGGCAGCGGTCTTATAATTATCGCTCCAACTTAGAAGTAAACGTAGAATCTGGGGCATCATTTTTGCTTGAATACATCAGCGGAATCACGGGTGTTGTGCAGCTGAATTATTACCAAAAAGTACCCAAAAGAACCTATGAACTGGTATTTGATGATGCCGTGGTGACGTTCGATTATTTCCAGAATAAAATCATCATTCAAAAGCCTCACGGTGTTGAAACAATCGAGGAACCTCATTTTGAACGTAATGAAATGTTTCGGCAACAAACCCTTGATTTTTTAAAGAATACAACCTTGTCTTCTACCGCCTCGCTCACCGAACAGTATCTGCGGGAATCGGAAGCCATTCTAAAAATGTGTAATTAAACCATGCAAAAGTTAAAGGGGAAAACCATTTTATTCACGGGTGCATTCGGACTGATTGGCAAAGAAATCTGCACGCACTACATGAACGAAGGCGCGCGGGTAGCCTGGGCCGACATTCGGATTGACTACGACACCGTGGCGTGGCTGCAAACTCATTTTAACGAGGCTGATTTTATCGTGGTTGAAATGGACATTACCAACGAGCAACAAGTGGCCGACGGAATCGCCAAAATCGTGGCTCATTTCGGAACCCTTGATATCTTGGTCAACAACGCCGCGATTGACGCCAAGTTTGATAAAACGGGTATGTCGCAGGTCAATCAAAGCCGATTTGAAAATTACCCTCTTGACCTATTGCGGCGGTCGGTAGAAGTAAACTTAACGGGTACTATCATTGTGACCCAAGCAGCCTGCCGTCAAATGTTGGACCAAGGTTACGGCAATATCATCAATGTAGCTTCTACTTACTCGGTGGTGGCTCCCAATCAGGATTTGTACGATTTTGGGCAGGGTACGCAAAACTACAAACCCATTGATTACATCGCCTCCAAATCCTTTATTCCAAATTTTACGCGTTACATTGCCACTTTTTACGCCAAAAACAACATTCGGTGCAACGCCGTAGTCCCTCACGGGATTTTCAATAACCACGACGAAGCTTTCTTAACCAATTTCGCCAAACTATCGCCACTGCAACGCATGGCCAATCGTGAAGAATTACGCGGGCCTTTTACACTGCTGGCATCGGACGAATCTACGTACATGACGGGCTCTGTTTTGATGGTAGATGGAGGATGGACGGCTTGGTAATCAATTATTATAGAATGAATAACATCAAATTGTTTTTGACCGACGTAGACGGTGTTCTGACGGATGGCAGTATGTACTATACCGAAAGTGGTGACGAATTTAAACGTTTCCATACTTACGATGGTATGGCGTTTGAATTGCTTCGGAAAGCTGGTATAAAAACAGGCATCATCACTTCCGAAAACACCCAAATCGTGGCGCGTAGGGCGGCCAAGATGAAAGCTGATTATTTGTATCAAGGCAAGCGCGACGGCGGAAAACTAGCCGCTGCCGAGCAAATTTGCACCGAAATGGGCATTACGCTGGCCCAAGTTGCCTACATTGGCGACGATATTAATTGTCTGGAATTATTGAAAGCCGTAGGTTTGCCAGCCTGCCCCGCCAATGCAAGGGCAGCCATCAAAAAAATCCCCCACATTATATTACTCGAAACCCATGGTGGCGACGGAGCCGTGCGCGAATTTGCAGAATGGATCTTAGGTCAATAATTCATAAAAACGTGTAACAGTACGCTTGTGTATTTACAAAAATCTTCCTCCACTGGTTATTATTGGCTTTCTATCCTGAGTACCCTATACTTAGCAGGATATTTTTTTTATTTAACCTTTTATGCGGTTGATGTTCCCTACATTGATGATTACGATGCCCTTTTACAATACATTCTGACGTACGAAAATGCCAGCAGTTTGGGCAAAATCAAGTCTTTGTTCTTGCCCCATAACGAACACATTATCGTGATGACGCGGTTGTCGGCGTGGCTTAGTTATGAACTGACAGGACACCTCAGTTTTCGCGATATTATACTCTTTGGTAACGGCCTGTTGGTGCTCCAATTGGCGATGCTTTTTAGATTATTTCAGCCTTCGCTGCGTTTTTCACCTGTTTATTTTTTTATAGTAGTATTGGTTTTTATCAACCCTCAGTATTCCCCCACTTCTTTTTGGGCAATGGCCATTTGGTCAAATATCTGGGTTTTTATTCCCATAACCCTCGGCATTTTTCTGTTAACAAACCCAAAAAAATGGGCGTGGGCCATTCCCGTGGCCATATTGGCCCAGTTCAGCAACGGCAGCGGAATCATGATTTGGCCCGTGGGTGTTTTTATTTTATTGATAACTAAACGTCCTTTGCACCACTACCTGATTTGGGTCGTGGCCGGAGGTATCAGCTGTGTGGGGTATTTCTACCTCATGAGCCTGCAACCAGCGGCTCCGGGCGCTTTTGAGTTGCGGAATTTGGAAATGCTCCCCTTAAATGTATTGGCCTTTGTAGGTGCTTGTGGCGCGCTCATTGGCGGCATAGCCGGGCAGACAATGGCCGTCTTGCTGGGAAGTTTAGTGGTGGGCATGTCGTTTTTAATGTGGATTAACTATCGAAAGACCAACGACCGCAAGGACTTGATTTTAGTGTCTTTGATGGTTTTTATCTTACTGGCGGCGCTGACGGTCGCCCTGTTCAGGGCCGAAAAGGGCATGGGCATTGTCATTGGAGGTCGTTATCGGCATTATTCTTCTTTGTCCATCGCCATTTGTTTTCTGATGAGCTTTCGTCTTATTACATTCCGTGTAAATCGTCTCATGGCATTCCTCCCCTGGGTGGTTGTGCTGTTGATGACAGGTCTGAGTTATTTCCGAGACTTTGGGTTGCGCCTCACCACCGAATGGCGAACCGTGGCTGACTATTATAACCTCCTGCACAATCAGGCCGACGTGTATACCACCGACGGAACGCCTCGTTTTGGAAAAACAACCTTACAGGCCCATCAAACTGGACTATATAGAGTACCTTTGCGCTACGATTTAGCACATCAATTAAAAACGGCTACGCTTCTTTCCTTTGCTCCAACCCCACAAATCGAACGTAATGAAGTAGAGAAAGTTGACACCGTTGTTTGTGGAAATTACTGGTTACTGAAAGAACCTCAGTTTCAATTTCCGTCCTCTTCCAAAGATGCTTTGTACGCTGTACTAAGTCAAGGCCTTCGTCGTTATATATTTCCGACTTCTTCTTCCCGTAACTCCTTTTCAGCGATGATAAAAGAGCGCTATTATTTCAAAAAAGGGCTGGAAGTAGAAGTATATGACTGTTATGTTTCACTGGCGAACGCCAAAATTGCGTGGCTCCAAGCGGGTGATAAACCTAAACTATACGCCACAAATACCATTATTACCGTTAATCCATAAACCACTCATTCGTTTTGTCGCTTGATTATCGAAACATAGGTGTACTTTTTAGCCTAAACACGCTTAATATCTTCCTGAACGTAGTTGTTTCGACGCTGACGGTGTACATTTTCGGTACCACTCCAAAAGTCGAAGCATTTTTTGCAGCGTCCTTACTAGGGACTGCCGTATCTCGCTTCGTGAATACGGGCCAACTCGTCGAAATCGTCGTCTCCCGCTACCACCGTACCAAGCAGGAAGTAAGCAAGCAAGCCGCTATGTCTATCATTGCCACGCTCTGCAATTACATGACAGGCATTGCTCTTTTGTTGACTTTGGTTTTTATCGCAAGCGGAACAGGCATCATCAATTTATTGGTTCCAGGCTTTCAAGAAGACACAAAATGGAGTATTTGGCAAATCTATTGTATTACGGGCTTTTTGATGCCTATTCAGATTGCCACTAATTTGTTTCAGGGATTGCTCAATGCGGAAAATATTTACGGCAAAGTAGAAATTACCAATACGGTTTCACTCGTTTTAAACGTGTTGATTTTAGCCATTTGGGGCAATCCAAACAGTGTAGCAAGCCTGGTAGCTGGGCTAGTCATCAGCGTTTTGGCTCAGTTTCTGACCATTCTTTACTATTTACGACAAATAGGCTACCAACATTCATGGCTCACGCGCAACCCTTACTTTCCTTTGCGAGATTTGGCCCGTACGCTGTCGGCCACTTCGACCTACATGATAAGTGTTCAAATCTATATATTTCTTTTCAACGCCGCCCTCTCACTCCTGCCGCCTGGCAGTTTTGCCATTTATCGTTATGCCGAAATTATTTACGGAAAGGTAGCCAGTGTTTTTATGCTGCCCATTAGTACAGTTTTTTTTAACGAAATAAATCGTTTGCTCCATCAAAACAACGGCCAATCCATCAAGGCATTTGTTTCAAAGAACTTGAACTTTTCCTTTTTTATTGGCTTCATGATTATGTTGCCTTTTTGGGCGGGCGGCAACTACTTGCTCTGGACCTTTTGGGGGGGAGCCAAATTCAACGAGCATGACGTCACTGCCGTTTATGAACTGCTCTGTATCTTCTTTTTGTCGATGATTTGGTCGGGCCCTTACATGATATTCCGAAAACTGGCCGTTACGGTGGGGCGTCCGGAGTTACTTTATTACTACTGGAGTGTCACTCACGTAGTTTCGGCGGCGATTGGATATGCGCTCATTCATACGCTGGGCTTTCGGGGAGTGATGATTCAGGTATTTGTCCATAACTTCCTGATGTCGCTTGTGCCCATTCTTGCCGTTCGATTGGGTAAAAGAACTCATTTTGGATTTTATGAGCCAAAGGAAATTTTCAAAATTACGTTGGCTTTATTGGGTGGAATAGGAGTTATTTGGGGAATCAAAAGTTACTGGGCTGAAATGGCCGCCTATACAAAATTGGAAAGTTTTCTGGTAGGTGCTTTTCTGGCCATACTGTCATCACTTGTGTTTGTAGGGGGTAACCTTCTCCTGAAGGTACATGATATTAACCTTATCAGCAGCAAGATTTTAAATCGGATTAAATAAAAATTCAAGTCCAAAGTGCATTAACTAAGCCCTGGCAAAATGCCGCAATTTGCTCATTTATGAAATGTCACCTTTGTAATCATACTGAGTTCGACGACCTTATGGCGTACCGAGCTGTGTCAAATGATGTTATTTTTCAAAACAGCCGTTTGGTAAAATGTAAACGCTGCGGATTGAATCAAATCAATCGCACTTTTACACAGGCTACCCTGACGGATTATTACCAAAACCAATACGACCGCGATTCTATTTATCAGGTTTCGCCCGAAAATTTCCCTAAAGACAACCTTTTTTCAGTGTCGCGCGGGCGGGCCTTGGCCAAACTACACCAAAAACTAGCACTTCCAACTCCTAAAACCGTGTGTGATTTGGGCTGTGGCTACGGACATTTGCTGTACGGTTTCAGTCAGTTTTTTCCGCAGGCACACTATACAGGAGTGGAATACGACCCCAATACGGAAGCTATTTTAAAACGCCTGAATTTTGATTTTAAATTAGGAGGAATCGACGATATTGATGAATTACGGGGGAAAGTAGACGTCTTGATTACTTCACACGTTTTTGAGCACGTTGTAGACCCCAATCAATTTGTAGACCAATGTAAAAATCTCCTTAGCCCTCAGGGGGTATTTATCTGGGAAATGCCCAATTCAGATCCTTTTAATCTCGCTTGCGAACGCCGCCACTCGCCCCACATTTGCCTTTGGGACATTGATACGCTTCGAAAAGTATTGGAAAATCACGGCTTAACTGTGCTATTCTTAGACACGGCGGGCAAGAAATATAGCTTTGTTGATAGTCTGGAAAAAGGGATAATCAAAACCGCTGGATTATTTATTCAAAATATGTTTCAAAAAGAGACAAATAACATTTCGCTGTCGGATAAAGACGCTATCGGTTTCAAACTAGACCTTTACGGCAACAATCGACGCAATCTTAGGGTGATTGCCCGTAAGTCTGACAAATAAATTAGGGGATTTAGGTCATGAAGTACTTAGTTTTTGGGGTCCAGATTTGGGCGAGTACGATTATTCAGTAAATTTGCCACGTTTTTGGAAAATCCTCGTTGACCATAAGACTTCTTTCGACCTAACTGCACTATGTTCCCATTAGCTACCCCGTCAATTCCCGACGTTGTTCAATCTATCCCTTTACAAAACTACGTTCTGTTAGCAACGACTTTGTTTATCATCGGTATTGTGGGTGTATTGACTCGTCGTAATGCGCTTATTATTTTCATGAGTATCGAATTGATGCTCAATGCCGTCAATTTGTTGCTTATCGCTTTTTCGACCTACAAATCCGACCCTGTAGGTCAGGTTTTTGTCTTTTTTATTATGGCGGTAGCTGCGGCCGAAGTAGCCGTAGGATTGGCGATTATCGTAATGATTTATCGTAATACGCGTACTATTGATATTGGATTCCTGAACAAGTTGAAGTGGTAATTTTCTGATTTGGAGATACGACATCGGCTATTTTCAAATTTTTAAATTCTCAAATTGAGCAATTTATGAACTCATCCTTACTTTTTTTAATACCTCTTTTGCCGCTCATTGGCTTTATCATCAATGGGATTGGATTTCGTCATGTTCCTAAAAGCCTTGCGGGCGTTATCGGTTCGGCAGCATCGCTCGGCTCGTTTGCCATTTCAATTTTAGCCTGGAACGCCTTTGAGGGTCAACCACAGGTGGTGAAACTGTTTGATTGGATTTCCATTGGTCAGCTAACCATTCCTTTTGCCTTCCAGATAGACCAACTATCGCTCCTGATGCTCATGGTCGTTACGGGCGTGGGTTCGTTGATCCACATCTATTCAATGGGTTATATGCATCATGACGAAGGTTTCGGAAAGTTTTTTGCCTTCCTTAACCTGTTTTTGTTCTTCATGCTATTGCTCGTGATGGGCTCCAACTACGTCATCATGTTTATCGGTTGGGAAGGAGTAGGGCTTTGTTCTTATTTATTGATTGGTTTTTGGAACAAAGTGACCAACTACAATAACGCCGCCCGCAAAGCCTTTATCATGAACCGTATCGGAGACTTAGGCTTTCTATTGGGTATTTTCATGATTATCCAAACCTTTGGCTCAGTCGAATACCTTGAGGTTTTTGCCAAAGCGGCCAATGGTAGTTTTAGCATCAACGATACCATTATTGTGACCATTACGGCTTTGCTCTTTGTGGGTGCCATGGGGAAATCGGCCCAAATACCTCTTTATACCTGGTTGCCTGATGCGATGGCTGGTCCAACGCCCGTATCAGCACTGATTCACGCCGCTACGATGGTGACGGCGGGGATTTATATGGTGATTCGTTCCAATGTGTTGTATTCGCTTGCACCAGCTACATTGGGCGTGGTAGGCGGCATTGGATTGTTGACTGCAGTAGTCGCGGCCTCTATCGGTTTGTACCAAAACGACATCAAAAAAGTACTGGCTTACTCAACCGTGAGTCAATTAGGATACATGTTTCTTGCGTTGGGCGTAGGCGCTTATACCTCGGCGATGTTTCACGTTATGACGCACGCATTTTTCAAGGCCCTTTTGTTTTTGGGCGCAGGAAGCGTGATTCACGCCATGTCTGACGAGCAAGACATTCGCAACATGGGTGGTTTGCGTAAGCACCTCCCTGTCACGTTCTGGACATTTTTGATTGCCACCTTGGCTATTTCGGGAATCTTCCCGCTTTCGGGATTTTTCTCAAAAGACGAAATTTTAGCGCACGTATTTGAGCATAATCAAATCATGTGGGGAATTGGCTTGTTTACCTCCATGATGACTGCTTTTTATATGTTTCGTTTATTGTTTGTGACGTTCTTCGGTGAGTTCCGTGGTACACATGACCAAAAGCATCACCTGCATGAGTCACCCGCCACGATGACCATTCCGCTGATTATTTTGGCGGTATTGTCAGCCGCAGGCGGTTTGCTAAACATTCCTCACGTATTGGGCGGAGGAGAATCACTATCGCATTTTATGGCTCCGCTGTTTGAGTTGTCAAAACAGGTCAATCCTGATTTGTTTGAAGGTCATTTGGAGCATTCTACCGAGTATATCCTGATGGGCGTATCGGTAGGGGCAGCGGTCTTGTCTATTTTGTTTGCCTATAATCTTTTTATGAGCAAAAAAGTAGTTCCTGCGGCCGACAAAGACGTAACGGGCTTTCCCAAGGTTCTACAAAACAAGTATTACGTAGACGAATTTTACGAAGCCGTGTTTGTCAATCCCATGCGTAAGTTATCCGATGTGCTGTATAGCTTCGGTGAATTCCTGATTGATTTGGTGGTAAACGGCACGGGCCGTTTGGTACAGTTCCTATCGGGGCGTCTGCGTTTGTTGCAAACGGGAGAAACAGGATTTTATGTTTTTGCAATGGTCCTTGGGATTTTGGTGATTTTGGCTTGGAATCTTTTATTGAAGTAAGATTTCTTTCTTTTAAAATCTAAGAAGAGCAGTATTCATTAAACAGTTAAAAACGCAATTGTAATGATTCAAACCTATTTATCATCTCTGATAGCACGAAGCGACAGCATGGTTTCTTCGTACCTGTTGGTTGGTAGATTTTGGAAGGTTAGAGTTACGGTTGTTTCCTGTTTTTTGGTTTTGATGTTTTCGTTTCCCAATTACTATTACTTCTTAAACAGTAAAAACCACGATTACGCTTGGGATTTTATCCACCAAAAAGTAAAAGACCCTTTTGGTGAAAACAAACAGCGATTGGGAACTAATGAGCACAACAAACAATACAGGTTGACGCCAATATTGATTGCGGGAATCTTAGACACTACGCACAAGGTACGGGTGGTTGGTTTGCTGACCTTGATTGAACATCTATTTGGCATCGCCTTCTTTTATCTAGTGCTTAAGCTAGCGTATGAAATTACGGCAGACAAACTGATTTCGAGCTATTTTTGTATTGGCTTCAGTTTTATCTTTTTAGGGAAGGATTTCTTTTGGGATGTTTCTACTTGGCTAATTCCGTTCGCTTACTTTTTCACATTGCTGGCCGTTGTTACCCGAAACACCCCCGTACTGTTTCTGAGTTTGTTGTTAGGATTCTGGTCTGACGAGCGCACGCTCCTATTTTCACCCATCTTGCTATTATGGTGGAAGTTGTACATTCCTGAAAAATTCAAAGCATTCTCGTTGGTTTACATCGTCAATATCTTCCTGTATTTTGGGGTCAGATATTACCTCTTCACCCATTTTATCAAAGGCACAGACTCCTATAAATTACATCCTCGGAGTACAGGAGCTGATTATTTCTGGTGTCTTTACGAACAGTTTCATAATATACCATTAGGAATGTTGCTCCCTTTTGAAGGATATTGGCTGTTTCTCATATTTTTTGTAGTGTATGCCTATCAAAGTCGCCGAACTGTAGATTTTAAATGGTTTTTATTGGCATTTATCACTTTTTTAGGAGCGCTGGTAGTGTCCTTCAGTATTCTCGATACAACCAAAAGTTTAGCCTTAATCTTTCCGCTCCTGTTTATTACCTTAAAAATGCTGCACAAGACCGAAAGCCCAGTTTTTGTGAAGAATGTTGTAATAACGGCGGTTTGTATATCTTTTTTTTTCCCAACCTATTATTTTAAGGGTGATTATACTTGGATGAGTCCTGTTTATTATACGCCCGTCAAAGAGTCAATCGGTTGGCTATTGAATACTTTTGTACACATTTAAACGAACGAATAAAATAGTTTAACGATATAGGTGAATTATGCTTACACTTTCCCTCATACTCATCCCGTTGATTGCGGGTATAGTTTCCTTAAGTACAAAAAACAACAGCGCTAAACAACTTGCTCTGGCAGGGTCCATCATTGAATTGGGATTGGCAATTTTTATTTTTACGCAATTCCAAGCGAATGCCAGTGCGCAATTTAGCTTCAGCTATCCTTGGATTAAGTCCGCAGGAATTTTATTTGCTGGCGCCATAGACGGTATCAGTTTACTGCTGGTCATGTTGACAGCCTTCCTGACGCCCCTCATTATTCTCTCCACGTTTCGCCAGCCGTACAAAAATGCCTCGGCCTTTTATGCCTTGATTTTGTTTATGCAGTCAGCCTTGATGGGGGTATTCACCGCCACTGATGCCTTTTTGTTTTACTTGTTCTTTGAAGCGGCTTTAATACCTATTTACTTTTTGGCCGCCGTTTGGGGAGGCGAAAATCGCATCAAAGTCACGTTTAAGTTTTTCGTTTATACCATCTTTGGAAGTTTGTTTATGCTGGTAGCTCTGGTGTATTTATATTACCAAACCACGGGTACTCAAGGACACACTTCTGAAATCACCGCTTTTTATAAATTGGCTTTGGATGCTCAAAAGCAAGGTTGGATATTTTGGGCGTTCTTCATTGCCTTCGCCATCAAAATGCCCGTATTCCCTTTCCATACTTGGCAGCCCGATACTTATACTGAATCTCCTACGCCAGCCACCATGTTATTGGCGGGGATTATGCTCAAAATGGGGGTTTACGGCGTTATTCGTTTTATTTTACCAATCGTCCCGCTGGGTTTACAAACCTGGGGCACCACGGCTATTGTTTTATCGGTCATTGGAATTGTATACGGTTCTATCATCGCCATCCAACAGCGTGATATGAAGCGCCTTATTGCCTATTCTTCTTTTGCCCACGTTGGTCTAATGTCAGCAGGGGTATTCTCACAAACCCTAAGCGGGGTTCAGGGGGCATTAATTCAAATGCTTGCTCACGGTATCAACGTAGTGGGTTTGTTTTTCATCGTGGAAATCATCTTTTCAAGAACCAAAACACGCAATATTGAGCAACTTGGCGGGATTACCCAACGTACACCCAATCTCACAGTTTATTTCATGATTTTGATGCTTGGCAGTGTTGCCCTACCATTAACGAACGGGTTTGTCGGTGAGTTTTTGTTATTGAAAGGGGTGTATGAATCAAATATTTGGTTGGGAGCCATTGCAGGAACAACTATCATTTTAGGGGCGGTGTATATGCTTCGTCTCTTTCAAAAATCAATGTTTGGCAATAAGACATCCTTTACTGAACACTTTGCTGACTTATCTTTCAGTGAGCGTGCCGTGTTGGTTCCGTTGGTTGTAATGGTATTTTGGATGGGCTTATATCCCAATTCATTCCTAAAATTGACTGAGCCAGCCGTCAGTAACCTTTTACAAATGATTCATTACTAAATTGAAACGGGCGGCTCGATTTGCTCATTCGGTCATCTGAGATTACCACATTACATTCTAAAATTGAAACATTACTAAAATGCTTCCAATCGTACTTCTTTCTATACTGGGCCTTGTGGTTTTGTTTTTGGGTTTCCAAAAATCAAAAAACCTTTTGCTTCCCGCTACCCTTTTAGTACTGGCAATTGTATTAGTGGCCAATTTTCTTCATTGGAACGATACGCCATCGCTGTATTTTAAAAATATGCTGTTCGAAAACAAGTTTACCATGGCGTTTTCGGGCATTGTTATATTCTCTGCTTTTTTGATTGTGGCCCTTACCCGGGGCTTTGTGGATGATGAGTCGGCGCAGCCAGCTGAATACTACACACTCATGTTATTTTCATTGGTAGGTGCCGTGATGATGATTGGCTTCGAAAACCTAATCATGCTTTTTGTGGGGATAGAAATCCTATCGGTTTCGATGTTTATCTTAACGGGAAGTGATAAAAAGAACCTTCGTTCCAACGAAGCTGCGCTAAAGTATTTTTTAATGGGAGCATTTGCCACGGGGATTATGCTCTTTGGGATGGCCTTATTGTACGGCGCAACGGGTTCGTTTAACCTTACCGCTATCAAAGGCTATGTAATGGTCAACAATGCACCCTCCGCCATGCTTTATGTCGGGTTATTGATGCTGTTGATTGGAATGTTATTTAAAGTATCTGCCGCACCGTTTCACTTCTGGACCCCTGACGTATACGATGGAGCTCCTACGATTTTTACGACGTATATGTCAACAATCGTCAAGACGGCGGGTTTTGCGGCCATTTATCGTTTATTATCTGGCTCTTTTTCAGGAATTTACAGTTTTTGGTGGATGACCCTCGCCGTCATTACCGTCTTGACCCTTTTGGCAGGCAATATTACGGCGGTCTATCAAACAAGTTTCAAACGGATGATGGCCTACTCAAGCATTTCGCACGCGGGTTATTTGCTTTTGAGTTTAACCGCCCTCACCAACCAATCTCAAAGTGCCATTGTGTTTTATTCACTGGCCTATTCTATCGCCACCATCAGTGCGTTTGGTGTCCTGATGCTTGTAGCCAAAGAAACGGGTGTTCATTCGTACGAAAATGCCGAGCGTTTTGAGGCCTTCAACGGCTTAGGAAAAAAGAATCCGTTATTGGCTTTTGTATTAACCGTATCCATGCTGTCTCTAGCAGGAATACCGCTTACGGCTGGTTTCTGGGGTAAGTTTTTTGTTTTTTCCAGCGCTGCCGACCGTGGCCTTACGTGGATGTTAGTCATAGCCATTTTGATGTCTACCGTTGGTATTTATTATTACTTCAAAGCCATCATTGCTGCCTACATGCGCGAAGGAGAGTTGGGCGCTATCAAAGTGTCGCCTTTCTATCGTTTGATATTGATTGCTACTACAATCATTACGCTTGTGTTCGGGTTAATGCCCGATTTTCTGAAAGGATTAGTATAAATTTTAAGTTTTTGCTCGTCACATCCGACAGAGAGTTGTAAAAAAAAGGGGTATTTGACGAAATATATTGTACTTTTTTGATAAAAACTTTTCTTTTTAAGTATTTTTTAATTTTTTTTTAAGAAACGTCTTGTTAATATTAAAAAAGGATTTACCTTTGTCAAGGAAACCTTAAAACATCACAAAATAATGAAAAAGGCATTTGCATTCTTGTTCGTAGCTGGTATGGTAACTCTTGCAGCTTGTGGCGGTAAAACTGAAGAAGCTGCTACTACAGATACTACAGCTGTTGCTGTTGATACTGTTGTTACTGTTGATACTGCTGCTGTTGATACTGCTGCTGTTGATACTGCTGCTGCGAAATAATTCGCCCCAACGAGTACGACAAATGAAAGCCACGCGAACCTTCGCGTGGCTTTTGTGGTTTTTAGGTCAAGATGAAAACTATTGCTGAAAAAATCCGTCTCTATCGCCTCGAACATGGCCTTTCCCAAGAAAACATGGCCGATTCACTGGGCATCTCTACTACCGCTTACGGGGATATTGAACGAGGCAAAACTGATTTGACCCTTTCTCGATTTTATCAAATTGCGGAGGTGTTAAACATAAGCGTTGCGGTTTTAATGGGCCAAACTACCCCGCTCCAGCAGGAATTGCAACAACTCGCAGTAGAAAAACTCCAAATTGAAAACGAGAAATTACGGCTTGAAAATCAATACCTACGCGAGAAAATAGCGGGGAGAATGATCATTGACCTAATCCAGAAAGATGCTCCAACTACTTCTGAACGACAAAGAATAGGATTTTAGTTAAATAAAATAGCAATTGCCCTACCCCGACGCTTGTTCACGTCGGGGTATTTTTTTAGGTTTAAGGTTTAAAACCAAATAACCTATGATAAATCTCGCCGATATTCAAGGAAGAAACCGTGTGATAGTAGAGAGCGTTACCCCCGAATTGGAGGGAGGGCGCTTTTTTATTAAATCGGTTCCCCAAGAAATCATCAAAGTCGAAGCTGATATTTACTGCGACGGGCACGATAAAATTGCCGCGCGGCTGCTTTATAAACATGGTCTTGACGACAAATGGAGCGAAGTTCCCATGCGATTTATTACCAATGACCGTTGGGGCGGCTCATTTGTGGTAGAAAAAGAAGGCTTTTATAGCTATACTATCGAAGCTTGGGTCGATAATTTAGCGTCTTGGGAGCATGAAATAAAACTCAAAATCCGTGATGCTCAGCACGTAAACAGCGAACTTTTAGGAGGAGCTACCTTGCTCGAAAAAATAGTAGAGCAAGCCTCCGACGAAGATAAGGCTGCTATTCTGGACACAATAAAGATTTTTAGAAATGAGCAACAATATGATGAAGCCGTACTTTGGGCCATCAGTGAGACCCTCGTCGGGTGGATAGCTAAGTATCCAGACCGTGAAAACGTTACGCACTACCATGAGTTAAAAATATGGGTAGACCGACCCAAAGCGGGCTTCTCTTCTTGGTACTCCTTGTTTCCCCGCTCAGCTGCGAAAGAACCCGGCAAACATGGAACTTTCCACGACGTGATTGGCCTACTGCCCCGCATCCAGCGTATGGGGTTTGATGTGCTGTACTTAACCCCTATTCATCCCATTGGCCATCAATTCAGAAAAGGGAAAAACAACAACGTAGTGTGCCAACCCGGAGAGCCTGGTGTTCCTTACGGGATAGGTTCAGAATTGGGCGGACACGATGCCATTCACCCCGAACTCGGTACCCTCGAAGACTTTAAAGCATTGGTAAAGGCCTGCAAAGCCCACGACATGGAGATTGCCATGGATTTGGCCATCCAATGTTCTCCTGACCACCCATGGGCCAAAAACCACCCCGAATGGTTTAAGATTCGTCCCGATGGCACCATTCAATACGCCGAAAATCCGCCCAAAAAATACCAAGATATTTATCCAATCAATTTCGAAACGGAAGCGTGGCCAAGCCTGTGGGAAGAACTTCGTCGGATTATTTTTGTGTGGGCAGAATGGGGCGTTAGAATCATTCGGGTGGATAATCCGCATACCAAAGCATTTGCCTTTTGGGAATGGATTATTGCCGAAACCAAGCAAAAGTACCCCGATATGCTTTTTTTGGCCGAAGCATTTACGCGCCCTAAAGTCATGCAACAGCTGGCAAAAGGAGGGTATTCGCAGTCCTATACGTATTATACTTGGCGAAATACCAAGCAGGAACTGATTGAATACATGACGGAGTTGACCCAAACCGACTTGCAGTATTATTTCCGCCCTAATTTCTGGCCTAATACGCACGATATTAACCCACCGCTGTTGCAAGAAGGACATGAGCCTAATTTCTTGATTCGCTATTTTATGGCGGCAACCTTGTCTTCCAACTATGGAATTTTCGGGCCCACCTTCGAATACATGGTCCACGAGGCGTTTCCGGGGAAAGAAGAATATTGGAACTCCGAAAAATACGAGATAAAGCATTGGGATTGGGAGCTAACCAATAAGCTTACCTATGTCATTACGCTGGTCAATCGCGCCCGTAAAGAAAACCCTGCGTTGCAGTATACCAACAACATTACTTTTTGCGACATTAACGACGACCAACTGCTGGCCTATCTCAAAACCCACTCCGACGGCAACCGTATTTTGTGCGTAGTCAATTTAGATGGCTACAATCGCCGAGCCAATATGGTGAAGATTCCACTCCAAAAAATCGGCAAAGCTGGTTGGGAGGATTTTATCGTGCATGACCTAATTACTGGCTCTAAATACGTCTGGAAAGGCGAATACAATTACATTGAGCTTGACCCGTATTTTCTACCGTTCCATTTGTTCCGGATTGAGGATATCTAATACAAAAGAGGGTTGGCTCGTCGCCAACCCTCTTTTTGTTCTTACTCCACTTGGCAGCTATTGAGATTTTCTGTCATTTTTTATCTGAATGACGTAAGAAAGCAACAAGCCAGCCCCGCCAAAAATCATAACAAGCGCTACCTGAATACCTTCACTCTGGGTATAGGGAGCTATAATAGCACCTATCAATAAACCTAGTCCCGCCCCTACCAGCAACAATCCAAATCGAAGAGTGTTGTCAGGACTAATACGGTTTCTTTTTATTGATTGATTATCAAAAGGATTGAGCCCTTTTTCAATCATCGACATTCGTTCCATATTTTGAAAATAACGGAGAAAAACAATCATAATCAGTCCAGCAATAACAGAGATAAGCGGAATAATAAGGGGATTCATAGTGACTTATTTTAAGTGTTGAACAAGTTTCTTTGGGCATAGGATGAAAAAGTATTACGGAAGGTTACGGGATAAATTAAAAACTTTTACCTAAAAAACTCGAACTTAGCCGTAACCTTATTCGACCTTTTAGCATCCAATCCGTTGTGAATGACAATCTGAAAGATATACAACTTATTGAGCAAATTTTGGCAGGCGACACCTCGGCTTACCGAGCCTTGGTACAACGCCACAAAGATTTTGCTTTTACGGTAGCGTATCGAATTCTCAATCACCGCGAAGAAGCCGAAGAAGCTGCGCAGGATGCCTTTTTACAGGCTTTTGGCGCGTTGAAAGAATTTAACCAAACTGCTAAATTTACGACTTGGTTTTACAGAATCGTTTTCAACGCCGCTTTGGGCGCCAAGCGCCGACAAAAACCGACGGAAGGCATCACTGAAATCAATGCCTTGGCGTATGCGGTGACGGATACCCAACAAAACCTTCACAAGAAGGAGCGTATCAAAAATATTCAGCAGGCGATGAAGCAACTTTCGGCCGACGATGTGACCATGATTACGCTATTTTATTTGCGGGAACAATCGTTGGAAGAAATTGCGGAGATTACGGGTATATCAGCTGAAACGATAAAAGTAAAATTGCACCGCGCACGCAAACGTTTGGCCGACGCCTTACGGAAGCAATTGGGAGAAGAAGTAAACAATTTGTACTAAAAACACATGCAACAACTCAACGACGACGAGCTTTTTGAAGTACTCGATGGCACCGCAACCGAAGAATTGCGGCAACGGCACCAGTATTGGCTCGAAACAGATACCGCGTACTGCGAGTACTTTATCGAATTGTCGCAACTGCACAATGATTTGGAAACGATGCACCTTGAAAGTCCTTCGATGGCTTTTGAAAATAATGTGATACGCCAATGGACATCCGACAAGTCTCCCTCTACACGCCTAGTAATGATAAAATGGATGCCTTTCTTATTTATTGGAATGATGCTACTACTAACGTTGGCTGGGGTATCTATTTTGGGAGAAACACAACCCACAAATCTATGGACTGAGCAATTACAAGGTTTGGACCAATCACTTAATCTTACCCTTGTGCAACAGGTGCTCCTTCCTTTGAACGCCGTTTTGTTTCTATTGATTGCAGAACGAATTCTCAGAAAACGATTGAACCAGCAGCCCTAGTCCGTTCTTTATCAGAATGGACTAGCTTTAGTCAAAATCTACCATCCAAAAATCTCTACTCCCGCGTAGAGGACCATGATAATACCAATGCTGGTGAGCGAATACATCACGGCATTGAAGGAATGTCCCTGCATGTATAAAATGTATTGAATAAGAAATCCAAGGCCCAATATAGCTCCGCCAATGGCCCCGACGATGAGCCCGCGTTGGCGGCGTTTGGCATAATAGCTTTCTTTCTCAGCCGCAGAATTAAACTGTTTCATTCACATAGAGGTTTAGTTAAGTCAAAATAAATCTTTCAATAATACAAAAAAAATGATTTTAGTCAAATGACCTTATTTTATGTCAAATAAGAAATCAAAGCCACTACTTTCGACGAGTTGAATAATCGACTTTAACTCGTCCGATCTTTCCTCCAACCACAGCATTTTCATCTCAGCTTTTTGGGCAATGCGCCATAATTTCACCTACTTAATTTGGAGATTTTGTGCCCAAAGCGTGGATTTTGGCTCGATTGAAATACCAATCCCTGCCTCTACCAATCGAAGTACCAATGCAGAATAGGCCGATTCATGCACGATTTTGGGAATAAAACCACCGTAATCACGGCAAATCTGGTGGACCATTTCTACATAACTCAAACTGATGCGTATTCAGCATTAATCAGTAAAAAATAAGCATTTTTTTGTATCAAATATAGTAACTTGTTTTGTAGTCAGAACCGCATCACGTACCCTCAACATGAATCTGACACAAGCCTATTCGCCAGAACATTTTCGCCAAGAAGCCCACCAATTGGTAGATACGCTGGCGGACTATCTTTCGAATGCCCAAAATCAAACCCTAAAAACGGTGATTCCATACCGTTTACCTGAAGACAACCTAGAAGTTTGGCAACAGGACTTTGAGGGGGGAAAAGGTAATCTATTGGCGTTTTTTGAGAAGGTAATCCAGCAATCCACGCATTTGCATCACCCCCGCTACATGGGCCATCAAGTATCACCTCCTTTACCCATTGCAGCATTGACGGGGCTTCTGACTGGAATGCTCAACAACGGCATGGCAGTGTATGAAATGGGGCTGGTATCCAATCCATTAGAGCGAATTTTGAGTGATTTACTAGCCAATAAAATCGGCTTCACTGCCCAAGCCTCTGGCTTGTTAACCTCTGGAGGCACCTTAGCCAATCTGACGGCCTTGTTGGCAGCCCGTGCTGCTAAAGCCCCCACCGATGTATGGGAAGAAGGCCACAGCGGGCGCTTGGCCGTGATGGTTTCGGAAGAAGCCCACTACTGCATCGACAGGGCGGCACGTATCATGGGAATGGGCAGCGAAGGCATCATAAAAATTCCGACAAACGAACGTTTTCAACTACGCACCGAACTCTTGGAAGACTATTACCAACAAGCTTCTAACAAGGGCTTAACCGTTATTGCGGTCATCGGCAGCGCCTGCTCCACCTCCACAGGCTCGTACGACGATTTGCAGACAATCGGCGAATTTTGCGCTCAACACAACCTTTGGTTTCACGTCGACGGGGCGCACGGTGGTGCGGTGGTCTTTTCCGAAAAATACAAATCATTGGTCGCAGGCATCAACCTTGCCGATTCGGTCGTGATTGATTGGCACAAAATGCTCATGACACCTGCGCTAGCCACGGCGCTTATTTTCAAAAACGTCGACGATTCCTTCAAAACCTTTCACCAAAAAGCGCAGTATTTGTGGGCTAATCAGGGTTCACAAGAATGGTTCAACTCAGGCAAACGCACCTTTGAATGTACCAAACTGATGATGAGCGTCAAAATATATTCCATTTTGAAAGCCTACGGCGAAGAAATTTTTGCCGAAAACGTAGACACACTTCACGATTTAGCGCATGATTTCGTCGGAATACTACAAGCCAATCCACGTTTTGAATTAGGCGTTGAGCCACAAAGCAATATCGTTTGTTTTCGGTTTGTGGGAGCGCGTCAAACCCCAGAATCCTACAATTCAGTCAACGCGGTCATCAGGCAACGATTATTGGAAGAGGGCAATTTTTATATTGTTCAAACCACTCTGCGTGAAAAGCTATATTTACGGGTATCGTTGATGAATCCCCTCACAAAAAAGGAAGATTTAATAGCACTTTTGGCGGAGATTGAAAATATCGCGACAACTATTGGGTAGTAAAGCCCATAAATACAAAAAGGCAGTTTTTAAAAAAACTGCCTTTTTGCTGTATTTTAAGTAGTTACAAGGCCAGCCCAGCCCGTTTCAGCATTGCTTCGGGTTTGGGCTCACGGCCACGGAAGCGCTTATAAAGCACCATTGGCTTTTCGCTGCCGCCTTTTGAGAGTACATTATCCCGGAATGATTGCGCCACTTCTTGATTGAAAATGCCTTTTTCTTTGAACAACTCAA
This sequence comes from Runella rosea, assembly GCF_003325355.1. Taxonomy (GTDB): domain Bacteria; phylum Bacteroidota; class Bacteroidia; order Cytophagales; family Spirosomataceae; genus Runella; species Runella rosea. The sequence continues at coordinate 4,895,127 of NZ_CP030850.1, read as the reverse complement.
ACGCATCGGCATCCAACACTTCCGACCATTTGTAGCTATAATAACCAGACGAATAGCCCCCCGCAAAAATATGACTAAACGCCGTGCTCACGCTCGTTCCTTCGGTTTTAGGGTATAGTTTAGCGCCTACGTCGGCCTTTTCTTCGATTTGCACCACAGTTTCACCGTTAGGAACTGTACTGTGCCACGCCATATCAATCATGCCCAATCCTACTTGGCGCATATTGGCAAGGCCCGCCATAAAATTAGAACTAGCACGGATTTTGTCAATGTATTCCTGCGGAATCACTTCACCAGTTTGATAATGTCTTGCAAAAATCCGTAATACTTCGGGCTCTTCGGCAAAGTTTTCCATGATTTGACTCGGCAACTCTACAAAGTCCCACGCCACGCTCGTTCCAGAGGTAGTTTGATATTTGCCGTTCGCCAGCATCCCGTGTAAGGCATGCCCAAATTCATGGAAAAGCGTGGTTACTTCGCTGAATGACAACAACGAAGGCTTGCTGTCCGTTGGTCGCGAGAAGTTACACACATTGACCACGTGCGGACGAAACTCTTTACCGTTTTCAACCCACTGGTCCTGAATACTATTATTCCACGCGCCAGCACGTTTGCCAGGGCGTGGGAAATAATCTCCGTACCAAACGGCCAAAAATTTGCCGTCTTTGTCAAATACTTCGTAAGTCTTCACTTCTGGATGCCAGCCCGCAATTTCTTTATTTTCTTTGAACGTGATGCCGTACAGCTTATTGGTCAACGTAAAAATACCATCCAGTACGTTTTCGAGTTTGAAGTAAGGCTTCAACAATTCGTCGTTGATGGCGTATTTTTCTTTTTTCAGTTTTTCAGAATAATACGACACATCCCAACGCTGAAGTTTGTCTTCCGTAAAACCGTTTTTCTTGGCATAAGCCGTCAATTCAGCCAATTCTTTGGCGGCGGCGGGTTCGGCGTACTTCTTCACGTCATTCAGAAAGTCCGTGACAATTTGCTTGCTGTTGGCCATGCGTTCTTCTAGCATATAGTCAGCCCAAGTTTCGTAGCCCAGCAACTTGGCCTTGTCATAACGAAGTTTGACGATTTGGGCGATATTGGCTTGATTATCGTTTTTACCTCCGCCAAATCCGCGCGCGTTGAATGCTAAAAAGAGTTTTTTACGAAGATCGCGATTTTCGGCGTATTGCATAAACGGCCCATAACTCGGGGCTTGCAACGTAAACACCCAGCCTTCTTTATTCATTTTTTTAGCCGCCGCTTTGGCTCCTTCTTTCACAAAATCAGGCAAACCAGCCAAGTCTTTTTCGTCGGTAACCGAGAGGGCATATTCGTTGGTTTCAGCCAAGTTATTTTCGGCAAATTTGATGGACAACTGCGACAAATCCTTGTTGATTCCGCGAAGTTTTTCTTTGTCGGCGTCGTTCAAATTGGCACCGTTGCGCGAGAAGCTTTTGTAGGTTTTTTCCAACAACATCGCACTTTCAGTATCCAATTTCAGCTTATCGCGTTGGTCCCAAACGGCTTTTACCCGCGCAAAAAGCTTGTCATTGAGCGTAATGTCATTGCCGTACTCGGTCAGCATCGGCGAGGCTTCCCGAATGGTTTTCTGGATTTCAGGATTGGTTTCGGCCCCATTAAGGTGAAACAAAACACTGCTTACTTTCCCTACATTTCCACCGCCCTGCTCAAGGGCAAGAATGGTGTTTTCGAAAGTAGGTTTGGCCGGATTATTGATAAGCGCATTGATTTCTTTGCGCCCTTCAGCCATGGATTCTTTGAGCGCTGGCAAAAAATGCTCTGGCTTAATTTTGTCATAAGGAGCCGTTTGGTGGGGGGTATTAAACGGCTGCAACAAGGGATTTGAACTCATACTACTCGGGTTTTGTGCAAAAGCAATGCTACTAAAGAGCAGGCTTGCCGCTAAAATATAGGTTTTCATGTGATGAACGATTGGTTTGATGCAAAAGTGCGGCAATTTAACGGTAAAGCAGGAGAAAACACTCCCCCAAAACAGGTGATTACACAGAAGGCGCCATTGCGTGAGTACTGGATGCTTTTCTGGACTTTTTTACGAATCTTCTTTTAAAACGTACCCCATTCCTGATTTGGTATGAATCAGTTTGGTGTCAAAATCACGGTCTATTTTCTTCCGTAGAAAATTAATGTACACTTCCACTACGTTGGTTCCGCTGTCAAAATTCATGTCCCAAACCTTTTCGGCAATATCGGTTTTGGAAACAACGCGTCCTTTGTTGCGCACCAAATATTCCAAAAGCGCCAACTCTTTGGGGGTAAGGTCGATGGCATGATTGGCCCGGACCACAATCTTGGTATCGGTATTTATTTCAAGGTCGGCCACGCGCAAAATGTTACCGCCCGTGTTGTCAGCATCTGACTGGGAGCGTTTGAGAAATACGTTAACGCGCGCCAACAACTCCCGAAAATCAAACGGTTTGACGATATAATCATCGGCTCCCACATTGAATCCTTCGATTTTATCGTCGGGCTCGCCAAGGGCCGTGAGCATCAAAACAGGCACATTGGGATCACGCTGACGAATCAGTTTACACACTTCGTAGCCGTTCATAGACGGCAAATTGATGTCTAAAATGACCAAATCAAAATGGTTAGCGGTGGCAATTTTACTACCAATGAGTCCATCATACGCAATCTCCGTTTCAAAACCTTTTTCACGAAGTCCTTTACTTATGTTTTGGGCAATACGGGAGTCATCTTCTACGATGAGGATTTTTTTGGTGTCGTGGGTCATCAATCAGGCTCTCAGGTTTGTGTATAAAAGTGGGCGAAATTTCTACGATTAGAGCAGCAATTTTAGTAAAAACTCAAATTCGGGTAAGACATTCTCTCCCGATAGTTTATTGTCAAAATCAATTACTTTGCTAATCGTTCCATCTATTCGATAAATAAATACGGTTTGAGTGCTTGGTTGAATAAGCCATGCCAGTTGCACCCCGTTTTCGATGTATTCGTGCATTTTTTCCTGGGCTTTTTTCAGAATATCACTTGCCGACATCAGTTCCACCACAAAATCTGGGGCAATGGGAGGAAAACGCTCTTGTTCGTCCTCATTCAGGCTGTTCCAACGCTCGTCGCTAATCCACGCCGCATCGGGTGAGCGGGTAGCAAAATTGGGAAGTTTGAAAGCAGTTGAAGAGTCGAACACGACTCCCTTTTTATGTTGACGATTCCATAAAACCAATTCAAAATTGATTTCCGAATTTCTTTTTCCTGTTTTTCCTCCAGTATTAGGCATAATTAAAATGGTCCCGTCGGGATTGCGTTCAAAACGAAGGTGGTCATTGCGGCGGCAAAATTTATAGAATGCTTTGTCGTCCATTTCATCGGCCAATTCCAACGTAAAGGGTTCGGTATCCCCATTCATCCACTCATTGACAAGTACGGCAGTCATCAGTTTTTAATTTTTATACAGTAAATATAACAAGTTTTGATAGAATTTAGTTGTTTTAGGCTAATTACGCAATCACTCACTATCATGAATTTACACGTCATTGATGCCGGACATTTCAAACTCGACGGAGGCGCTATGTTTGGAGTTGTGCCCAAAACAATCTGGAATCGGATGATTACCGCCGACGAAAACAACCTTTGCTCCTGGGACATGCGCTGTTTGCTCGTCGAAGAAGGCAATCGACTCATGCTCATTGATACAGGAATGGGTGATAAACAAGACCCCAAATGGCAGTCGTACTACTACCGCCACGGTGAAGGAGACTTGGTGAAGTCCATCGAAAAAGCAGGTTTTGGGGCGCACGAAATCACGGATGTCATTTTTTCACACCTTCATTTTGACCATTGCGGCGGCGGGGTCAAGTGGAATTCTAACCGTAGTGGCTACGAGCTGACGTTTCCGAAGGCGCATTATTGGACACATTCGGAGCATTGGCAAACGGCCAATTTTCCCAACGCTCGCGAGAAAGCGACGTTTTTCAAAGAAAATATTTTACCAATTCAGGAAGCAGGACAATTGTATTTTTCGGATAAAATAGAAAACCCCTTCGGGACAAATGTACAGCCCCTCTATGTAGATGGGCACACCGAAAAAATGACCATGTTGAAGATCGCCTACAAGGGCCAAACGGTGGTTTTTATGGCTGATACAATTCCTTCACACGCGCATTTGCCAGTACCATACGTGATGGGCTACGACGTGCGCCCGCTCGAAACCATGAAGGAAAAAGAAGCGCTACTCAAAGAAGCATTGGACAATAATTATATTCTGTTTTTTGACCACGACCCGCTTCACGATTGTTGTACGGTAGAAATGACCGAGAAAGGCATTCGGGTAAAGAACAAAGGCTTGCTTACTGATTTTATATAATCTCCCGTAAAATAGAAGCGTCCGACGGTTTGGAACCGTCGGACGCTTCTATTACTTATTTTAAGCGCAATACTTACATTTGCTCAAACTCACCAACAGCGCGCAGTTCTACATCTTCACCCACTACGGCGGCCGGCATACTACCTACCCCAAAATCAGTGCGTTTGATGATACCCGTGATTTTAAAACCTGCTTTTGGCTTTTTTGTACGGCCATTCATACCTGTTCCAGTCAATGCTAAATCAAGCGTAATCGGTTTTGTTACACCTTTAAGCGTTAAGTCGCCTTTTAATTTGTATTTTTTGTCAGCTACTTTAGAGATTGAAGTGCTCTTGAAGCTAAACTTTGGAAATTTGGCGGCGTCAAAGTGCTTTTCGCTTTTGAGGTCATTATCACGCATCTCATTGTCGGTATCGATGCTGCTTATATCGGCAGAAACTTCAAAAACCGCATCCGAAAAATCCTCTTTTGAGGAGGTAATGGTAGCATCAAATGCTTTGAAATTACCATCTACTTCCGACATCAATAAGTGGGTTACGGTAAAACCTACTTTTGCGTGCGCTTTGTCAACTTTCCATGTTTGGGCAAAAGTGGCGAATGACATCAAAAGGGCCGTGGCTACTAAAGTGATTTTTTTCATTGTTGTTTTGGTTGTAATGATTTAGCAAATAGTTTAATGAGCACAAATCAAAAATAAAGTTTTAAACTTCTCCGCACTTTTTCGACCATTGACTTCACCAAATCGGCCATACGGCAGATTATTCGACCAATCGGTAAAGCAGAACCATTCAGCTGAATGGTCGACTAAAATACCAAGAATGCCGAAAAAAAGCGCAGAAATCTCCCACTAAATCACAGAAATTAGTACAATACCTTTCTTTTCCCGAAATTTAGCCGCTTTAGCGAATCTTACTTTACGCCTTGCACCTGCCTGCTATCATGCAAGTATTCATCAAACGACACCGAATTTTACTTTTACACCTTTCCTTTTGGTGCGTTTATTTCTCATTTTTCTTTTACCAAATTCGCTTTCCCATTCGAGGGCAGGAAGTCAGCTTTTGGGATGCATTCAAGAATACTTCTTTTGAAGTGCTCTTCATGGCGTTGGTGGTGTATCTCAATTATTTTTTCTTTCTACCCCGGTTTCTCAAACACAAAAGTTTGGTGCGCTATGTTGTAGAATTTTCTATCCCATTTGCAGTATTGGTACGGGCGTTTATTCTGCTAAAACGGTATTTGATTGATGGCAATACCCAGAAAATATGCTATTTCTACGAAGATAAATTTACCGTTAATGTCGTATTGAGTACGCTCTTTATTGTGATTTTTGTGGGAATGCTCAAATTTGCTGAAGGCTGGTTTGAACTGGAAGCTAAAAAGAAAGAGATTGAAAATGAGAAACTTACCTCCGAACTTCGTTTCTTAAAAGCCCAAATCAACCCGCATTTTTTGTTTAACACCCTCAATAACCTGTATTATTTGGCCTTTACCAACTCCCCCAATACCACAGAAGTAATTGCCAAACTGTCGCAAATGATGCGGTACATGATTTACGACTCCAACCACGCGAAAGTGCCATTGATGAAGGAAATAGAGTACATGAAAAATTATATCAGCCTCGAAAAACTTCGTCTTAATGAGCCTATTCCCATTAATTTTGAGGTGACTGGCAATACCAACGGCGTACTGATTGTACCTTTGATTTTTATTAGTTTTCTCGAAAATGCCTTTAAACATGGCGTCAGCAACAATTTTGCGGGAGCGTGGATTACGGCTGATATTTTATTGGAAGGAACGGCCTGCATCTATACGGTTGCCAACAGCAAGTTACCGCAAAGTTTAGTAAATCAGGAAGAACAATCAGGAATTGGCCTAAAAAACGTCAAGAGACGTTTAGAATTGAGTTATCCCGATAATTTTGAACTCGAAATCGAAGATACCGCTGAAGAATATCGCGTACGGCTTAAATTAAACTTGGTATGACCCTGACCTGCGTAGTGGTGGAAGACGAGCCATTGGCCCGAAATTTACTGGAGCAATACATCCTGAAAGTGAGTCACTTGCAGCTGGTCAAATCGTTTTCCAATCCATTGACGGCGTTGGAGTTTTTGCGCAACAACTCCGTTGATATTCTTTTCTCTGACATTCAAATGCCCGAAATCACGGGCATTTCCCTACTGAAAATACTACCGAAAAAGCCGTTGGTCATTCTTACCACGGCCTACTCAGAATACGCCATTGAAGGTTACGAACTGGATGTGCTGGATTATTTACTAAAGCCCATTACGCTAGAGCGATTTTTAAAGTCTGTCGAAAAAGCCACGCAACGACTTTCCGCCGCGCCCCCGCTGCCCGCTCTCGAAACAGCCGCTCCCATTGACCAAACACAAGCCTCCATTTTTGTCAAAGACGGCACCAAATTGGTCAAAATCAGGCTAAACGAAATTCTTTATATCGAAGGGCTAAAAGACTACGTCACGATTCATACCAAAGAGAAAAAAGTGGTGACGCTGCAAACGTTGAAATCCTTGGAAGCACAGCTTACCCCTCATCATTTTATCCGCGTGCATCATTCCTTTCTCGTATCGTTTGACGCGATTGATACCATTGAAAAAGAAAAGATACAAATCGGGAAAGTGTGGATTCCGATCAGCGATACGTACCGAAAAAGTGTAAAAGAGTTTATTGAACGCAAACAAAGTTAGCGCGACATCCGCATGGGAATCCCCCGCTCGTGCAAATACTGTTTCAACGCCGGAATCTCAATTTCTTTAAAGTGAAAAATACTCGCTGCCAAGCCTGCGTCAGCGTAACCAGTGGTAAATACTTCATAAAAATGCTCCATCGTGCCCGCCCCGCCCGAAGCAATCACGGGAATGTTTGCGTTGCGCGATATGGTAGAAGTTAATTCCAACGCAAAGCCATTTTTGGTACCATCTGTATCCATCGAGGTCAGCAAAATCTCTCCCGCGCCGCGCTCTTCTACTTCCTTGGCCCATTCCAACGTACGCAGTTCGGTCGGCTTACGCCCGCCGTGAGTATGAACAAAATTAGAAGTGAGATGCGGCTGCGATGAGAAGTGAGGAGCCAGGAAGGAGTCTGTTGGGGATTCATTGTGAACTGCCAACTGTGAACTGTGAACTGACTTTGTATCAATCGCTACCACGATGCACTGACTACCAAACTCCAATGCCAACTCGTTGATTAAGTCGGGATTACGGACCGCCGCTGAATTGATAGAAACCTTATCGGCTCCCGCGTTGAGAAGCGCTGAAACATCGGCTTTAGATGAAATTCCTCCGCCAACAGTAAAAGGAATATTGATGGTATGCGCTACGCGACGTACCAGTTCTAGGAGGGTTCCACGCCCTTCGACGGTGGCCGTAATATCTAAAAACACCAGCTCATCGGCTCCCTGCTCGGCATATACGGCGGCGAGTTCGACGGCATCGCCAGCGTCGCGGAGATTTACAAAATTGACTCCTTTTACAGTGCGCCCGTCTTTTACATCGAGGCAAGGTATGATACGTTTTGTGAGCATTTAACTATATTTCTTAAAGTTAACTTTTTCCATCATGCGCTCGGGGCGCGCCAGTGCCGTAAATCCAAATTGCTCATACAAGCCATGCGCGTCGGCCGTTGCCAATGACCATTTTCGAAACCCTTGCAATTCGGGGATTTGATTAAATATACATTCCATCAACCATTTTGACAGCCCCTGACCACGGTAGGTTTCAACTATAAACACATCTGCTAAGTAGCCATACGTAGCAAAATCAGTGGTTACCCGAGCAAAACCTATTTGTTTTTCGTAGTGATACACCCCAAAACTCAGCGAATTTTGAATGGACCGCTCCACAATGTCGCGTGGGATGCTCTCCGCCCAATACGAATGCTTTGATAGATAATCATGAATCAAGTCAAAGTCTAATTTTGACTTTTGGGTAGAAATCAAAAAAGCTTCTTTCTGGAATTCGTGTACAAGGGTATCAAGCAATGACATGGCTATTGGCAATTATTAGCCCACAAAGAACCGAAAAAAAGGTGATTTTTCTGCGTTATTGTTTGGTGACTTCTGGTTTAATCGCGCCAAAATTCTGTACAAAACGACCAAATGGCGCGCTGCAAGTGCCGTAAGGATCTTTGGAAATTCGGGCGGCCGTGCCCAGATGCGTGTAGGTAGAGTCTAAGAGATTTCGGCGGTGACCAGGTGATTTCATCCATTCACCCACGGCCTCCTGCGCAAAGCCCTCGTAAGTATAAGGATGATAAACCGATTTTCTCTCGCAATCAAAATACTCAAAAGTACCGTCCCGTTTTTTGCGACAACAGTACTCTGGTGCGGTGTCGACGAGCTGATATTGGCCTATATTTTCTCCTATTTTGAGAAAAGCCCACGTATGCACTTTTACCCGCTGGGCCAGCGTGTTCAGCGACGGGCTATAAGGGTGGGTATGTCCATAAAAACCCATTTGAATCATATCGGTCGCGTAGCCCTGCGCCGTTTGATGAAGCCCCGAATCGTATTCAAGTAATTTTATACCAAATTGGCTACGGGTTTGATTGGTCAGATGAAAAATAGCCGCATCCAACAGTTCATAATTCGGACGGCGTGCATCCACCGCACTTTTCAATTCGGGGAGTTGAACAAAACGCTCCAATGGAAAAGCATAATAATCAGGCGACTCGGTTCGGAATGAACCGGCGAGCAGTAGCAAAACCAAGAACCAAAGCACCCGTTTCATCAGAACATAAGGTTGGCGTTTAGAAATTAAAAATAGTAACTTATTGAGTAAGTTGTACATAATTGCCCGATTGAACTTCTTTTTGTGGTAACTTTGCCCGCTCAAAAAAACTAAAAGTTAGGGATTAGCCGTTCCTAGCATCAGGATTTACGACGGCTGACGATTAAATAATCACGATTACTATGTCCGTAAGAGTTCGTTTTGCTCCCAGTCCTACGGGACCGCTTCACATTGGCGGTGTTCGTACGGCTTTGTATAATTATTTATTTGCCCGTAAAAACGGCGGAAAAATGCTCCTTCGCATCGAAGATACCGACCAAAATCGCTACGTGCCCGGAGCCGAAAACTATATTTTAGAAGCGCTGAAGTGGGTAGGTATTGAGATAGATGAAGGTCAGGGCATTGGCGGTCCGCATGCGCCGTATCGCCAATCAGAACGCAAAGAAATGTATCGCACCTATGCCGAACAGCTTATTGCCGCGGGCAAAGCCTACTACGCGTTTGACACCGCCGAAGAAATTGAAGCCATGCGCAAGCGCCTCGAAGAAGCAGGTGCCGATGCGGCCCAGTACAACGCCATCACGCGTTTGCAAATGACCAACTCGCTGACTTTGTCGGCCGAAGAAGTTCAGCAACGTATCGACAACGGCGACCCTTACGTAGTTCGCATCAAAATTGACCCAAAACAAGACATTCGTTTCAAAGACATCGTTCGGGAATGGGTAGCAGTCCACGCTTCTACACTCGACGACAAAGTCTTACTTAAATCTGACGGAATGCCCACATATCACTTAGCCAACATCGTCGATGACCATTTGATGGGCATCACGCACGTGATTCGTGGTGAAGAGTGGCTTCCTTCGGCACCATTGCACGTATTGATGTACCAATATTTTGGCTGGACCGCCCCTCAATTTGCGCATTTACCATTGCTGCTCAAACCAGAAGGCAACGGCAAGCTCTCGAAGCGCGATGCCGATTTGGGCGGATTTCCGATATTTCCGTTGCAGTGGCAAGACCCTACTACGGAGACCATCGCGCGCGGTTTTCGGGAGGATGGGTATTTGCAGGAAACCATCGTCAACTTTTTAGCTTTTTTGGGCTGGAATCCAGGCACCGAGCAAGAATTGTTTACGATGGACGAGCTCATCGAGGCGTTTTCGCTGGAGCGCATCCACAAAGCAGGGGCTCGTTTTGACATTACGAAAGCGAAGTGGTTCAATCAGCAATACTTGAAGGGCAAGTCTGACGAAGAACTAGCTTCTATTTTGGAAGCAAGCAACAATGCGCCAGCGGTAAGTCATGATACATTGCTAAAGGTATGTCATCTGATGAAAGAGCGGGTGACTTTTCCACAGGAGATTTTGAGCGAAACAGCTTTCCTTTTTGAAACGCCAACGGAGTACGAAGAAGCCATTGTAGCCAGCAAATGGAATGCCGACGCCATCAAAGCCATCACGGCCTACGTAGAGGATTTGACAATCTACGAAGGCGATTTTTTGGCCGAATCGGCTAAGGCCATTTGGGCCGCCGCCGCTGAGCGAGTGGGCATCAAAATGGGAAAGGTAATGCAGGCCCTTCGCCTTGCCGTTACGGGGGCAGGCCACGGCCCAGATTTGATGCTTACCATGGAGATTTTGGGGAAAGATGAAGTAATCAGTCGTTTAGAAAAAGCAATCAGTACGTTACCCCAAGTATAATACACTATGCTCACCAACTACCATAGCCACAGCCACTATTGCGATGGCAAAGGCTCTCCCGAGCAACAGGTACAAGGCGCGCTGGCCCAAGGGCTGCGCGCCTTTGGCTTTTCGTCGCATTGCCCTGTTCCGTTTGAAAATCAATGGAGTATGAAGGCCGAGCGTCTGGACGAATATTTGGCCGAAACCCGCGCCTTACAAGCCAAATACGAAGGCCAAATTGAGCTTTACGTAGGTTTAGAAGTAGATTTTATTCCTGAAATGGTTGGACCGAGTGATTTTCCTATGCTCGATTTCTGCGTCGGTTCGGTACACTATGTTGGACTAAATCAATTCGGACAACCGTGGGAAATTGACGGCAGTTCGGTAGAATTTCTGGAATGTTTGGACACGGTTTACGGCGGTGATATCCAGAAAGTTATTCAAAAATATTACGGTATTATTCGGCAAATGGTCGAGACCGACCCGCCGCAGGTGGTGGGGCATTTGGATAAAATCAAAATGCACAATGCCGCCCGTCATTTGTTTGATGAGTCAGAAAGTTGGTACGTTGCAGAAGTAGAACAGACCCTTCAGGCCATTGCCAAAGCAGGAATCACGACCGAAATCAATACGCGGGGCAACTACAAACGCGGTTTAGAGTTGTATCCTTCTCCGTGGATTATCAACCGCATGAATGAATTAAACATCCCGATTTGCATCAATTCCGACAGCCACCGTCCCGAAGAAATCACGGCGTCTTTTCCGTTGGCATATCAAGTAGCCAAAGCAGCAGGGTACGAGGAAGTCCGAATATTATTGGGTGGAAAATGGCAGGATGTGGCTATTTAGCGCGTAAAAGAATAGTTAAACGTATAGGTTTTACCTTTTTCTTGGTAAACCTCCACTACTTTTAGGGTTGTGGCCGTGAGTTCCTGTATTTCCCACATTTGTTCACCCAAAGCACTGTCATTTATCTTAACGACTTTTTCAGAAGCGTCAAATTGCCAAGTTCCTTGTGCATAAATTTGGGGGTCGGCTACATTACATTTTGTAGCACCCTCCTCATGCGTAAATTTTCCCGCCGTCGTAAACACCCGAATATCGTCCTGCCAACATTTGGGGGCTTGGCTCCAATACTCTCCGTTGCTGAGGTTACCGTTGCTAAAGACATCAAACGCGGGTGTTACCGCTCCCCCAACCCATTTCCAAGGTCTCCCCGTAAGCAATTCGGTTTTGGTAGGCGCAGGCGTTTCTTCTTTACAAGAAAAACAAACTAACAGAAGAAGGCTGGCGCGCAAAAAAGTGTTCATTAATAGAGATTTAGGATTGAAGAGCAAAATACAAAATACAATCCTGAAGAACTAATAAACACCGACCGCGCGGCTTTTTTTATCGACGCATATCGAAATAAATTTGAGTCGGCTCAACTCTTTAGCGGCTTTCGAATATTATAAAATAACGGTCGGACGGTTTAGAACCGTCTGACCGTTACAAAACTACACGGGCTAATCTTCCTCGCCCAATTCAAAAATGGCTTCGACGGGTTTTTCAAAATAATTGGCAATTTTCATGGCCAACACTACCGAAGGTACGTACTTGGCGGCTTCGAGGGCATTGATGGTTTGACGCGATACGCCCACGGCCGCGGCCAAATCGGCCTGCGTGATACGTCGGATGGCGCGCTCTACGTGAATGGTGTTTTTCATACGGTCGCCCTCCTTTCTTCCAAATACGGTTTTACGTACACAATCCAGTGAAACCGCGCCAAAAATACCAACGGTGCCGTGAGCATGTTCCAAGATAATATCATATAGAAACCTAACCCGTAAGAAAACCAAACCGACAGTAAAAATCCTCCAAGATGCACATAAAACGCCCACAATAATGATTCGAGCCGCACGCGCATGATCCATTCGTCATCGGTGCGCTCGCGGGAAAATGCTACGAAAAAGAAACCGATGGCTGTAAGTGTCATCAAAATTTCACCAGCAAGGTCATTGGATGTTTCATCAAAAAGGGCTTCCAAAGTCCCTTTTTCGGGAACTTTGATAGTCGTCCATTGGGATAAAACATGTTCCCCATCAAAAAAACTGAGGCTGGGAGTTAATTGAAGAATACTCAAAATTGTGAGAATTAAACAGGGTACAAAAATAAACCAACCGAGGCGCTTGTAACGGTTGGGCAAAAGTAACTTGGTTTCCATAGCTGTCAATAGGTAATTTGTTAGAAATTTAATTTCGATTCAAATGTAAAACAAACTTTACATTTGAGCAAATATTTTTTACATAAAGACAAAAATAAAAGCGCGTCGCAAATTTTGCGACGCGCTTTTAGAATGTTGAGATTCCTTCAGAATGACAAATACTACCTTTCTACTCCGCTTCAGCGGCGGCTCCCGGATAGGTTACTTTGGGAATTTCTAAGTCAATGGTAAAGCGGCCAATGCCTTCTTCGCCGATTACGTCAAACAATTCCACCTGACGGCGGGCGATGTATTCTTCTTCGATTTGCTCTTTTACAAACCACTGAATAAAATTTTCGGTGGCATAATCATCATTGCGGCGACTGATGCCCACGATGCGATTGATGGATTGAGATACGGCAATTTCTTGCTCCAACGCCGTTTCGAATACACTCCGAAACGTCGGGTATTCTTGCGGGATATTGGTTACTTCGGGTGTAACAGCTACCCCGCCCATATCGCCAATGTATTTGAAGATTTTGAGCATGTGTGCACGCTCTTCTTCGGCTTGCGTAAAGAAAAAATCCGCACTGTTTGAATAGCCGTTGCGGTCGCACCACGCCGCCATCGCCAAGTATTTTGACGAAGACTCCGCTTCCATTTTCACTTGGGCGTTAAGGGCAAATTGCAACTCTTCTTTGAGGGAGGTCCGAAGACGCATCAAATCTTTCATATTGATTATGCGAGGTTATAATTCTTGAGTTTCTTTGTTACAATACTACAACCAAGTCGTTGAAATTGTTCGCTTTCCAACATTTTTGCGTAAAATTTGGAATCAGTCTGAATTTGCTTATAACATTCCTCCTCAACATTTCCCGAAAAAAACAGGTAGATAGCTTCGCAAAAAAACATTTATAGGTATCAATCCTTTGGCAAAAAAGTAACGGTGTATTAACCCCATAGAAAGTGAAAAAAATCATCTCCCTTTGCCTTTTAATTACCTTGGCGGCGGGGCCATCCACCACAGCCCAGACCAACAACCCACAGCCCGTCTCCAATACCACCAAACCCTGGACCTATTGGTGGTGGATGGGAAGCACGGTTACTGAAAAAGACATCACGTGGCAACTCGAAAACTTCGCGAAGGCGGGGTTGGGCGGGGTACACATTATTCCGATTTACGGCGTCAAAGGTCTTGAAAAAGAAGCCATTTCGTACCTGAGTCCACAATGGATGCAAATGCTGACGCACACCGTGCGCGAAGGTAAGCGCCTCGGGCTGGGCGTAGATATGACCACCGGAACGGGCTGGCCCTTTGGTGGCCCGAATGTGACGCCCGACATGGCCGCAAAAAAATGGCAGTACACCAACGGTCAACTCCAAAGCGTGTTGACCAAGCAGGCCGTCAAACGTGCCGCGCCCGGCGGTGCAGGATTGGTGCTCGACCCGTTTGCGGTAGATGCCGTTCCGAAGTACGTTCAGCGTTTTGATTCGGCGTTTGCCACCATCAAAGACCTTCCTCGTGCCATGTACAACGATTCCTACGAAGTGTATGGTGCCAACTGGACGGATGATTTTCTGAATGAATTCAAAAAACGACGCGGCTACGACCTCCAAAGCCAGTGGGCCGCTTTTACGGATACAACCACGGCCTTGGTTAAAATAGATTATCACCAAACGCTGTCGGAGCTATTGGCGGAGAATTACGCCAAAAAATGGACCGACTGGTCGCGAAAAAAAGGTTTTGTGACCCGCTACCAAGCCCACGGCTCACCCGGCAACCTGTTGGATTTGTACGCCCTGTCGGATATTCCCGAAACCGAATCCTTTGGCAGCAGCCGTTTTCCCATCAAGGGCCTACGCGTAGATGACCAATACGAAGTAGACCGCTACGGTACGCCCAACCCACTGGCGATGAAGTTTGCCAGCTCGGCAGCGCACCTGACGGGCAAGAAACTCGTCAGCTCAGAATCCACTACTTGGCTCGCCAACCACTTTAAAGTGTCGCTTTCGCAAATCAAACCTCAGCTTGATGAGCTGTTTACGGCGGGTATCAACCATATTTTTTACCACGGCACCACTTACTCGCCCAAAAATGCCGACTATCCGGGTTGGCTGTTTTATGCCTCCACCAACTACGGCATCAATTCGCACTTTTGGAAACATTATCCGTTGCTGAATCAATACGTAGAGCGTTGTCAGACGATTTTGCAGAACAGTCAACCCGACAACGACCTGCTGGTGTACTTTCCCATTCACGACTTGTGGGCCACCCAAGCCCGAGCCAGCGGCGGCATCCATCTGTTGGAAGTCCATCACGTAGACAAATGGCTGCTGAAACTGCCTTTTGGGCAGGTAAGCGAATGGCTTTGGAACAATGGTTTTGCGTTTGATTTTATTTCCGACAATCAACTCCAACAGTTCAAACCTGACGCTTCGGGCAAGTACAAAACATTGCTCGTTCCCGCCACTACTTACCTACCCGAAACCACGCTGGCGCGACTGGTCGAATTAAAGAAAATGGGCGTTAAAGTGATTTTTATGGAACATTTACCCAAGCAACCCACGGGTTTTCATGAGCAAAAAGAGCGAAATGAAGCCTTTCAAAAAATGCTCCAAACGTGGACGGGCCAAAGCTTCCCAAGCCTTCAAGGGCTTGAAATTCTGCTGACCTCCGCCAATCTTCGTCAGGAAACTTGGGCCAAAGAGGGACTGAAATATATTCGTAAAATGCAGGACGGCAAGGTAGTGTATTTCCTTGCCAACCAAGATCAAAAATTCAGCGAGAGCTGGATTACCCTGTCCACTCCTGCCAAAAAAGTAGCCCTTTATCAACCCCTGACGGGCAAAACCACGTTGTTGCCCGTGAAGATTGAAGGCGGAAAAACGCAGGTGTACTTAAAACTTCTTTCGGGTGAATCCTGCTTTGTGATGCTGGACACCAACGTCGGCGAGGTCTTGAACTTGGATTCCAACGTCGGCGAGGTTAAAACGGCACCGCTCCAAGGTAATTGGAAATTAGAATTTATTGAAGGCAAACCCTATTTACCCAAAGCCACCACCCTTACTCAACTCGGCTCGTGGGCTTCTCTCTCCGACTCTGCAAGTTATTTTTCCGGCACAGCCCGCTATTCACTCACGTTCGATTTGCCCAAGGGTTTTAGCCCGACCCAGAAGATGACACTGGATTTGGGCGACGTCCGCGAAGTGGCTGATGTGACCCTCAACGGCAAAAAAATCGGTACGGCATGGAGCCTACCTTTTCGGCTGGACATTCCCGCCAATACCCTGAAAACCAAACAAAACCGCATTGTCATTGAGGTCACTAACCTTTCGGCCAACTACATGCGCCTGCGCGACACGCAGCAGCCCGAATGGAAGAAGTTTCAGGAAATCAATATGGTAGATATTCAATACAAACCGTTTAACGCCGCCAAGTGGACACCTATGCCTTCGGGGCTGCTGGGCAATATAACCTTGGAAGCGGCAAAAAATTAATAGGTCTCGGTTGCAACGGCCACCCGTTGATAGGCGTATTGGATAACAGATTATGGTTACAACATTAATCGTATTCGTTTTTATGGCTGTTAGAGAGATAAATCCCCGCTGGTCCTGCCGGCGGGGATTTTTTTATTTTTTGTCTCCTTCGTACCTATCCTTTTGATACGTATAGCTTTAAGTGGCTCATTTACTGTTGATTATAATCTTGAGATCTATTAGGTAGGAGTATAATTAAGTCATATCAACTTTTTGAGTAATTTATGGTTCAAAATATTTATTTCTATGAATTACGAAATATTTAAAAACATTAATAAAATTATTGAAAGAGATAGTAAAACAACTACCTATAAATTTGCTCTCCTTCGAGGTACAATTGATATTATTCAAGAGAACTCACCTTTTATTAATTCAAAGGATGATAAGGTTTATATCCCTTTGTGGCTATTAGTAGAAAAATGGCTTGTCTATTATTATCCAATTTTCGAAGCAAATATTTCATTTGCACAAATACAAGGTAATGTCCAATTGGCTTTTGAACGGCCATTTAAAGAACTTACAGATAGATATCAACCATATGGTGGATTTTCAGCATTCTATAATGATTTAAAGTATAAAGGAATCCCGCAAGATATACAACCTGTCTTTGTTAAACTCATCAAAAAGCTCCGTAATACAATTGTCACTATGCCTATGCGATACATTGGGCGTTCAATATCAAATGAAGAATATAGCATTTATAAATTTAATCTTGTCAAGACGAGTTTACGGTCAGTTAAAATTGATAAAGAATATTTAATCCAATCATTTGGCTCCTTCTGGATTTCCAAAGAGTACTATGAAGCATTCAAGCTTTTAGGCAGTTTTATTACAGGACAAGACTCTCTTCTCGTTAAATGGTCTGAATTTTCTGTTAGTGCTTCAAATAAATTATTATCAACACAAACGGTTTTACAGGAAGTTTTAAAAAGTCCTGTGACAGAAAGAGATGTAAAGGAGTCTAAAGTGAAATATAAGGAGTTGCTGAAAAGTGAAGGTGCTGTTTTTTGTGTTTGGACAGGTGACAAAATCAGTAATTATGATATTGACCATGTCATTCCTTTTTCAGTGTTGAAAAATAATGATTTATGGAATTTACTGCCAGCGAAACCAAGTATTAATAACCTTAAAAGAGACAAATTGCCATCAGTAAATTTAATTGAGCGTCAAAAAAACCTGATTTTGTATTATTGGGAACTTTTACATAATACTAATTCTACAAGGTTTGATAAAGAGATAAAAATATCACTTTTAGGGGATTCTTCTTTTGAAAATTGGCGAACAGATGCAATTCAGCAATTACAAAAAACATGTGATTATTTAATAACGATTAGGGGTTTTGAAGAATGGAACATCAAAAACTAAATAGCTTCTGCCATCTTACAGCAATCCCAAGAGACAAGCCTTCTTTCCCGCTCCGCAAACTCATTGAAAAAAAAGCAGTATTAGGTAAAATTCTAGATTTTGGCTGTGGATTTGGTAAAGACGTTGACTTTTTGCACCAAAAAGGCTTTGATGTTCAGGGGTTTGACCCGCATTATTTTCCGCAATACCCTTCCGACACCTTTGATACCATTCTCTGTTTTTATGTATTAAATGTGCTTTTCCCCGAAGAACAGAATACGGTGCTGATGCAGATTTCAAGTTTGCTCAAACCTACGGGCAGAGCCTATTTTGCCGTTCGTCGCGATATTCAAAAAGACGGTTTTCGTACGCATCAGGTGCATGGAAAGCCCACTTATCAATGTTTTGTAAAACTGCCATATACTTCCATTTTTCTAAACGAGAATACCGAGTTTTACGAGTACAAACACATTAACCAAGCCACTGATAATCAATCAAAATGCCCATTTTGTAAACCTGCAGCAAGATTACATTTGCTGGCTGAAACACCTCTGAGTTACGCGGTTCTGGATGGCTATCCTGTTGCCAAAGGTCATACACTGATTGTCCCCAAACGCCACGTGGCCGATTATTTTGAACTGACGTTTGAAGAACAAAAAGACTTGGTGCAACTCTCTACTTTTGTACAAAAACGAATCAAAGCCAACTTTCAACCTGACGGCTTCACCACAGGCATGAACATAGGCAAAAGTGCCGGGCAAAAATTCCCTCACGCAAGCCTGCACCTCATTCCGCGCTATACCGGCGATTGCAAAAACCCAAGCGGAGGTATTCGGGCTATTTTACGGTAAAACACTTAATAAACTGCAAACTAAAATATTACCTTACAAGCCATATACCACCATTGACCCGGTCTACGCGACCCGGTCTACGCGACTCGGTCTATGCGACCCAGTCTGACTGTCGTCTGACCTTCGTCCACAATCTGACAAAGCAGTAAAACCCTAATACAGTTTGGCCATTTCAACACCTTACGGCAATTCAATATCTTTCAAGCTAAACGGCACGGACTTAACAGAAGCGGGGGTTTCGATGAGGATTTTGAGTTTCCATTTAGGAGTTGGTTTCTCATCATAGCTGTAGGTGTGCAGGTGTTCGCCTGAGATAAAGCGGCCGCTTCGCCGTACTTCTTTGCCCGTTTCGTCCTCCATTTTAATGTCTACGAGTTTGCCGTTATCGCCGTTTACGTAAAACGAAAGTTCATTCTCTCCCGCCATGCCCGACCCGAATCCCTCCACTAAGGCCATGAGTCCAGCGGCGATTTCGCGCGTGGCGGGGTCGAGTTGTTTCATCTTGGCTTCGCGTTCGGCTTTTTGTTCTTTGGCCATTTTTTCGACCGACTCTTTGGTAAAAAAAACAATGGATAGCGGCGCTTTCTTAGGCAATAAATTGACGTTGGGCTTTGCCTGAAAATTAGCCACTTTTACAATCGCGCCGTTGGCTTCGGTAGGATTATACAAATCCAACGTCCCCGAAACTTCTTTGATAGAGGTTGCTTTACGCAGCGGATTTTTAAGCTCAATTTTAAGTTTTTCGTCGCCAATTTCGGCATAATCGGCCCGATCTTGCTTATCAGTGAGAAG
Source organism: Runella rosea (assembly GCF_003325355.1). Taxonomy (GTDB): domain Bacteria; phylum Bacteroidota; class Bacteroidia; order Cytophagales; family Spirosomataceae; genus Runella; species Runella rosea. The sequence goes on along the minus strand of NZ_CP030850.1, from coordinate 4,875,637 downwards.
CTCAACACCTTCACTATCAATCGCCTTGGTGAGATTTTTAATTCTGACGTATTTGTATTTACGTACTTCGTCGCCAGTCGTTTTAATTTCAATTTCACAACGGTTTCCGAAATAAGAATTACTGAGAGAACGGCGGTCCTCTAGGCTTACAAGAGCCACTTTTTGGGCAAGTGCTGTATACCCCCACAACAGCGTTGTAAGAGCCATAAAATAGGTTTTCATCTTAGGTAAAGAGATAAAGGTTTTGGAATAATTACCCAATTTTAGGCAACTTTTCCCTTACTTGCCGTACCATAAAATAAGTAATAGCGTCTAACCTAAAGGAGAGCCTAAAATGAGGGATACAAGAAGGTGTTAGACCCTCATAAACCACAAAAAGTACATAGTCTGATGTTGCTGAGTAAAGAACAGATTTTAAAACAATACTTTGGATACGATACCTTCAGGCCGTTACAATCCGAAATCATTGATTGGATAGCGGCAGGAAACGACTGCATGGTGCTGATGCCTACGGGTGGTGGAAAATCCGTGTGTTTTCAAGTGCCCGCCTTAATGAAAGAGGGCATCACACTCGTGATATCACCGTTGATTGCCCTCATGAAAGACCAAGTCCAAGCCCTCCGTGCCAACGGCATTGAGGCCGCTTTTTTGAACAGTACCCAGAGTACCTCGGAGCAATACGCCATCGAAAAACAATGCCACGCGGGCGAGCTAAAGCTGCTCTATATTGCGCCAGAAAAGCTTTTTGCCTCTGGCTCGCTGGACTTCATTAGGTCATTGAACATCAATCTTTTTGCCGTAGACGAATCTCACTGCGTATCGGTTTGGGGGCATGACTTTCGTCCAGAATACACGCAGTTGCACATTCTAAAGGCGGCGTTTCGGCACGTGCCTATGGTGGCACTGACGGCCACCGCCGACCGCGTGACGCGGCGGGATGTCCTGAAGCAATTGGGCATTCCAGAAGCGCGGGTGTTTGAGGCTTCTTTTGACCGCCCCAACCTTTCGCTCAATGTGCTGCCCGGGCGCAACCGAATCAAGGTCATTGAGCAATTTATCAACGACCACCCCAATCAGTCGGGCATTATTTACTGTCTGGCCCGCAAAACCACCGAAGACATTGCCCAAAAACTGCGCGCAAAAGGCATCAACGCGCGGCATTATCACGCCAAACTCCCTCCCGAAGAACGCTCCAAAGTGCAGGACGATTTCTTGCGTGACGATATACAAATCATGGTCGCCACCATCGCTTTCGGAATGGGGATTGATAAATCGAACGTACGCTGGATCATGCACTACAACATGCCCAGCAACGTCGAGAGTTTTTATCAGGAAATAGGCCGCGCGGGCCGCGACGGACTTAAATCCGACACGATGCTGTTTTATAGCTTTGCCGATTGGATGATGCGCCGCGATATGATTGAAAGCTCGGAGTTGCCCCAACACCTCAAAGATATTCAGTTTGCCAAGCTCGATCGCATGAAGCAATACGCCGAAGCCGACCACTGTCGGCGGCGCATTTTGTTGAGTTATTTCAACGAGGCCGTCGACCGCGACTGCGGCAACTGCGACGTATGCCGCAATCCCCGCTCCAAATTTGACGCGACGCTGGCCGCCCAAAAGGCACTGTCGGCCATAGCGCGCACCGACCAGAAAATTGCGATGGGCTTGTTGGTTGACGTACTGCGCGGCTCGCACAACCGCAACGTGACCGAGCGCGGCTACGACCGCATCAAGACCTTTGGCGCGGGCCGCGAACTGCGCGCCGAAGAATGGGCCGACTACCTCACCCAAATGCTCAACTCGGGCGTGATGGACGTGGCCTATGACGAAGCACACTCACTTAAACTCAACGAAACTTCGTGGCAGGTGCTACGCGGCGAGCGCAAGGTGCAATTGGTACGATTTGAATCATACGAAGAAAAACGCAAGCGTCAGGAAGAAACCGCCGAACCCGTAAAAACCAAGAAGGAGGTCATTCGCGATGAACTGTTTGAGCGGTTACGAAAGGTGCGGAAGCAGTTGGCCGACGAGCTGAACGTGCCACCGTTTGTGGTGTTTTCAGATGCAACACTCTCTGATATGGCCGAAAAACGCCCCATTAATCGTTTTCAAATGTTGCAGGTTTCGGGCGTGGGAGAAACCAAGTTTTCGCACTACGGCGAAGCCTTTATCAACGAGATTCTGGAATACGCCCGTTCCAAAACCCAGCCCGGTACGCGCATCGTCAACGGCATGACTTACATCGAAACCCACGATTTGTACAAGCAGGGGTTGACGCCGAGCCAGATTGCCCAACGCCGAAACCTCAACGAATTGACGGTGTATTCGCACTTGGCCAAGCTGTACGAAGATGGCTACGAAGTGGATGTGTGGCAATACCTCACCAAAAATGAATACCGAACCATCACCGAAGCCGCCGACTTGCTACAAGTAACACCTGGTGCAGCGTTAAAACCTTTGTTTGAGCAACTGGAAGGCCAATATGAATACTATAAACTGCGCATTGCGCTGGCGATTTGGGAGAAAGGGAAATAATAAAAACGCTAAAAGTTGCGAATTTAGCAACCATTGTTTATTTTTGATATGCGAATTATTGCAAAAAGTACTCTGCGGGATTTTTGGCTTATGAATCCAACAGCTGAATTTCCCTTGTTAGATTGGTATAATACTACGAAAGGAGCAGCTTGGACCTCACCAAATGAAGTAAAAAAAACGTACGGAAATGCCAGTATTGTAGCAAATAACCGAGTGGTTTTTAATATTAAAGGCAACGCTTACCGCTTAGTTACAGAAATAGACTATAACTATCAGTTTGTGTTTATTATATGGATTGGAACCCATAAGGAATATGATAAAATTGATGTGACAACTATAGAATACAATGGATAACCTTGAAAGTGAGAACCACTACAAAATGGCTCTGAAAAAAGTACGAGAGTTGATGAAACTAAGGCCGCAAAAAGGTTCAGTAGAAGGGGATGAAATGGATATGCTGGTAACACTGATTGAGGCCTATGAGAGTATTCATGTACCCATGCAGTCCAGTGACCCTATCGCCTTTTTGAAATTCAAAATGGAACAGGAAAACCTGAAACAAAAAGACTTAATTCCTTACATCGGCGATAAAACGAAAGTATCGAAGGTTTTAAATCACCGACAAGAATTGACAGTGACGATGATTCAACGTTTAAGTAAAGGGCTGAATATCCCAATCAATTTTTTAATTCCTGTTTTGTAAAACAAAAATTGCCCTGATAGTCTATCACGAACGTAAAATTTAAAAACTCGTCAGCCTGAATCTCAACTGACGAGTTTAAACTATCTGCGTTACTCCCTTATCCCCAACAAGTTCAGCATAAAGGCATATTCCAAGGCAATGTCTTTCAGGCGCTTAAATCGTCCTGATGCGCCGCCGTGGCCCGCTTCCATATCGCAGTGAAGCAGAAGTTGATGCTCATCGGTTTTGAGTTCGCGCAGCTTGGCAATCCACTTAGCTGGCTCCCAATACTGCACCTGAGAGTCGTGTAGGCCTGTCGTCACCAACATATTGGGATACTCCTGCGCCACTACATTGTCGTAAGGGCTGTAGGATTTCATGTAGTCGTAATAGATTTTTTCGTTGGGATTTCCCCATTCTTCGTATTCGCCCGTGGTGAGTGGAATGGTTTCGTCGAGCATGGTCGTGACCACGTCCACAAAAGGCACCTGCGCCACCACGCCTTTGTACAATTGTGGTGCCATGTTGACTACCGCCCCCATCAATAGCCCGCCCGCACTGCCGCCCATGGCAAAAAGCCCTTCTGGCGAGGTCCATTTGGATTGAATTAAGAACTCAGAGCAATCAATAAAATCGGTAAAAGTATTTTTCTTTTGGAGCATTTTACCGCTTTCGTACCACGCCCGGCCCATTTCATGCCCGCCGCGAATGTGCGCAATGGCAAAGGCAAATCCTCGGTTCAACAAACTCAAACGCCCCGCGCTGAACGTGGGGTCCATGGAATAGCCGTAGGAGCCGTAGGAATATTGCAAAAGTGGCGCTTTCCCATCTTTTTGAAAGCCTTTTTTGTACACAATTGATATCGGAATCAAGGCTCCGTCGCGAGCGGTGGCAAAAAGCCGTTCAGTTTGGTAGTCTTCTTTGTTAAAATCGCCCAACACTTCCTGCTGTTTAAGCAGAACACGCGCTTGAGAATCCATGTCGTAATCAAAGGTACTATTAGGGGTCGTGAGCGACGTATACCCGTAGCGTAACACGGTGGTATTAAAATCGGGATTATTACTCAAATAGGCCGTATAAGCAGGCTCTCCGAAGTTTAGATAGTGCTCAACCTGTGTTTTTTGGTTGATGATTCGAATTTTGAGCAATCCTTCGCCCCTTTCTTGCAATACCAAATGATGCTGAAAAGCTTCCAGCCCTTCCAGATACACATCGGGCCGGTGCGCGATGAGCTCACGCCATTGCGTTAAATCTCCGTGATGAGTTTCTGGCACCGACATCAGCTTAAAATTGGTGGCCCCACCGAGGTTGGTACGAACATAAAAAGCCTCGTCTAAATGCTCAATAAAATATTCGTGACCGCGTTGGCGCGGCAAAAATGAAACGCACGCCCCCGCAGGCTCGTCAGCCTTTAAGAGTTGATACTCAGTCGAAACCCCATTTTGATCCGATACAATGGCGATGTACTTCTTTGATTTCATCCGAAACAGCCCTAGATAAAACTGGTCGTCCGACTCTTCATACACCAATACATCTTCACTCACATCGGTACCGAGCCGATGCCGCCAAACCTGAAAGCCCAAAAGCGTAGCGGTGTGTTTTCTGATATAAAAAATCGTTTGATTATCGGCCGCCCACGCGTAGTTTCCTCCTTCGGTATCGGGTACGGCATCGGGATACATCTCGCCCGTAGTAAGGTTTTTAAATTTCAAAGTGTATAGCCTACGGCTGACGGTATCTTCGCCAAAAGCCGCAATTTCCTCATTATCAGCTATCTCGGGAAAGGTGGCGTTATAGTACGAATAGCCTTTGGCCAATTCGTTGATATTGAGCATAATCTCTTCTGCTGCGGCCAACGACTCCCGCTTACGACAATACACGGGGTATTCGCCGCCGTGTTCATAGCGATAATAATAGTAGTAATTCCCAACCTTATACGGCACCGATTCATCTTCTTCTTTGATGCGGGCCTTCATCTCCAGAAACAACTTCTCCCGCAGCTCACCGACGGGCGCCAAAACGGCTTCCGTGTAGGCATTTTCGGCATTCAGGTAGTCGATTACCTGGGCACTTTCACGCTCACGAAGCCAATAATAGTCGTCGGTTCTGACATCATTGTGTAATTCAAATCGGTGCGGAATCTTGGGGGCTTTAGGCGGTTGTAAAGAGGTCTGACGTTGGGACATAGCGATTAAGAAAGAGTGTTTTTAACGCTGAAAATTACAATATCTTCCCGGAAATACGGTAATTTTGTTAAAAACTAACGCAATGATTACTGACATCCATTCGCTTGACCCAAACGGCACGTATACCTACGCTGATTACCTGAAATGGCGATTTGATGAGCAGGTAGAGATTATCAAAGGAAAAATCTACCGAATGTCGCCAGCTCCGAAAATGGTGCATCAATGGGTATCGGGTCAATTATCTTATATTTTACGTACACACTTTGACGGAAAGCCCTGTACCATTTTTGAAGCGCCGTTCGATGTACGTTTACCCATTGGAAATGATCGTTTCCCAGAGAAAATCTATACCGTAGTGCAGCCTGATATTTGTGTGATTTGTGAGGAATCCAAATTGGATGAAGACGGTTGTCTAGGTGCACCCGATTTAATCGTGGAAATCACTTCTACATCAACGTATAAAAAAGACTTCAACGAAAAGTTTAACTGGTACGAAAAAGCAGGGGTCCGTGAATACTGGATTGCCATCCCGAGCGAAAAGGCGATACAGGTCTATTATCTCGAAAACGACCAATACCAATTAGGCGGAATTTATGACAAATCTCCCGCTCAATCGGTGATTTTTGAGGGATTTGAGGCGGAATTAGAAAAAGTTTTCAGATAGTATTTTCCTCCTTGAACCACCCCGCGTACATCACATAATTATTGGCGGTGCGCATAAACACCTCACCTAAGTCGGGCGTTACGTCTTTGAGGTATTTGGCGGGGTTACCCGCCCAAATCGTACCCGGCGGAATTATTTTTCCTTGGGTTACCACCGCCCCAGCGGCAATGATTGAGCCTGTGCCAACGTGTACCCCATCCATTACAATCGCCCCCATCCCAATCAGTACTTTATCTTCAATGGTACACCCATGAACAATGGCGTTATGGGCAATAGAAACGTGGTTGCCGATGATGGTTTTGGTTTTTTGATAGGTACAATGAATCACGGCGCCGTCCTGAATGTTGACGTAATCGCCCATTTGAATGGTATTGACATCGCCTCGTACCACGGCATTGAACCAAACTGTGCAATAATCTCCCATGATGACTTCACCTACAACGGTGGCGTTATCGGCAAACCAACAGTTAGGACCATATTGGGGAGTTGCACCGCGCACAGATTTTATAAGAGCCATTTTTCCAGTGTCGATTTGTGATTGCCAGTTTTCGATTTGCTTGTTCCTTTTTCTCCGTTTTCCTTTCTCCGACATTAAACGCAAAGATAGCAGTCAATCGGTTTTATTTCCGTTTCTTATTGGTTTTTGACGGTTTCAAACATTAAAAATTGGACAATCCTGTTTCACTATCTTTCTTTGAGAAAAAATCAAAGTATGTCAAATCCGCTTGCGTCCAAAACGCGAATCTTCATCGTCGTCATCACATTTCTGATTGTATGCGCCTTTCTGATGCGGTGGTACGTTTTTAAAATACCTTGGCAGGCCAACCTATTTCTCGCCCTTGTTTCGGGCTCGGTTATGATTGTCTCGTGGTTTTTTTTCAGTAAACTCCACCATTTTTTCGACTCCTTTTTCCCCTACGAAAACGGAATCATCATGCGCATGATTCCACAAGTATTACTGACATTCGTTTTTGTTTTGGTAGTATCGGGAGTTACTGTCTCATGGGTAATGTCCCTTTTCCCTTTCAGTTCTCTGATTGCCCAACAATACACTGATTTGGCCAAAGTAGCGGGGTATTTCGCCCAATTTTTGGTCGTCCTACTCATCAACGTGCTGCACCTCTCCGATTATTTGTTTCATAAGTGGCGGGAAAACGCCACCCGGGCCATTCACCTCGAAAAAGAAAAATCACAAGTACAGTTTGATAATTTAAAAAACCAGCTAAATCCTCACTTTCTATTCAACAGCCTGACGTCATTGGACAGCCTGATTCAGGAAAACCCCGACTTAGCGCGGCAGTTTTTGCAACAGCTTTCGAAGGTATTTAGGTATGTTTTACAACATAAAGACAAAGGATTGGTACCACTTTATACCGAAATTGATTTTATAAAAAACTACGTTTTTTTGCTTCAAACACGTTTTGAGACCTCTCTGACGATTGATTTTCAGATTTCGAACGAAAGTCTTGAAAAGAAAATAACGCCCGTTACGCTTCAAATTTTGATTGAAAACGCACTCAAACATAATATCGTCAGTGCGGTTCACCCGCTCACCATCCAAATTTGTTCGGATGAACAGTATTTAAAAGTTGAAAATAATATTCAACCCAAAAAACAGGTGGAAACCTCCAATGGGCAGGGACTACAAAACCTTAAAAATTTGTATAAATTCCTGACCGACAAGCCTTTTGAGACGGTCATCCACAACGGAAAATTTGTTGCGTATATACCTTTGATTGCCTGAGTGAACACAGAGGTAAGAAGCAGGAATTAAGAGGTAATCGTAGTATTTACAACTTCATAATTCTTATTTCCTACTTCTTTTAAAACTCATTAAAACCTGAAGTATGCAAATATTAATGCTTGAAGATGAGCCGTTGGTGGCCAAAAATCTGGAAAAACTGGTCCGAGAGCTCCTGCCGCAGGCAACCCTGGTGGGACCGCTGGTCAGTGTAGAAGCTGCGTTAAACTGGTTTAAACAAAACCCTGAACCTGACCTTATTTTGGCCGACATTCAATTGGCCGATGGCGTTAGCTTTGATATTTTTCATGAATTGAAAGTATCGTGTCCCATTATATTTACCACCGCCTATGACGAATATGCCATTCGCGCTTTTAAGGTCAACAGTATTGATTATTTACTAAAACCCATTGACAAACAAGACCTTAAATCTGCTTTTGAAAAATTTGGCCGCTGGCAAAACACACCCGATAAAGAAGTTTTCTCTCACCAATTACGGGATTTACTGCATGATTTGGAACATCGAGCCACAAAACAATACAAACATCGTTTTACGGCGCATTATCAGCGGGCGGTGGTGGCCGTAGCTGAAACGCGGGTAGCTTATTTTGTGAGGGAAGAAGTAATATGGCTTGTTACAATCGATAATCAGCGCCTGATTACGGATTATCAATCGCTCGATGAGATAGAAGACCTACTCGACCCGACCCAATTTATACGGGCCAATCGACAATACATCGTCAGAAAAGAAGCACTAGAAAGCTATCGAACGCATTATTCGGGCAAAATAGAGTTGTCGCTTACCGTACCTGTCAAAGAAGAAATTATCATCAGCAAAGACAAAGCTGCGCAGTTTCGGATTTGGTTTGAGCTATAAACGGGTGTCATTTTTTAGGCAATCACCTCTGTTTTTTACCAAAATGGTTTAACTTTGTGGAATGGAGAGCACTGCTAAAATATATGTTGCCGGTCACCGAGGAATGGTGGGCTCGGCGCTTGTACGACGCTTGCAAGCCGAACGTTATGAAAATATAGTAGTTCGCACCTCACGTGAACTGGATTTGCGTAATCAACAAGCTGTAAGTGAATTTTTCGAGACCGAACGCCCCGACTACGTCTTTTTGGCGGCGGCTAAGGTAGGTGGCATCATGGCCAACAACGTCTATCGTGCCGAGTTTTTGTACGATAATTTACAGATTCAAAATAACATCATCCACAATTCATACCTCACAGGGGTGAAAAAACTGATGTTTTTGGGTTCGTCGTGTATTTATCCTAAAATGGCTCCCCAGCCCCTCAAAGAGGATTATCTGTTGACAGGGACGCTTGAATACACCAATGAGCCCTACGCCATCGCGAAGATTACGGGCATCAAGATGTGCGAGAGTTATCGCAAACAGTACGGCTGCAATTTTATTTCGGCCATGCCAACAAACCTCTACGGGCCCAACGACAACTACGACCTCAACAACTCGCACGTGCTGCCCGCCATGATTCGGAAGTTTCATGAAGCCAAGGTGGAAGGCAAGCCTTTCGTTGAACTGTGGGGAACGGGCTCGCCGCTTCGGGAATTTTTGCACGCCGATGATTTGGCCGATGCCTGCGTCTACCTGATGAAAACCTACGATGGTGAACAGTTTGTAAACATCGGCGTAGGAGAAGACATCTCAATCAAAAACCTCGCCGAGCTTATCAAAGAAACGGTAGGCTACGAAGGTGCACTGCACTGGAATACCGACAAACCCGACGGCACGCCCCGCAAACTCATGGATGTGGGCCGATTGCACAGCATGGGTTGGAAACATAAATACGACCTCGAAGAAGGAATCCGAATTACGTATCAGGATTTCTTATCCAAAGTCGAAGAATACGCTGTTTAACAAAATTGCCCCGCCAGAAAAGCGGGGCAATTTTGTTAATATCTTTTATTGGTTTTGAAAGCATTTTCACCTACCATCATACCAACTCCCCCACGACTTCGTCGATGGGCTTCGCTTCGGGAAAGAACGACACTACTCTAGTCAAAACTCCTTCAATAATCGCGTCGGGACACGAAGCACCGCAGGTAAGCATCACCGTCACCTGCTCCTTTTGAGGAATAAAATTTTCGGTCACTTCCTCCTTTTTTTTATGGAGATTATAGTGCTTGATGAGGGTGTTGCTGAGTATTTTATTGTCTGACTCAATAAAGTAAGTCGGTAGTTTTTGTTCGCACAATTCTACAATGTGCGACGTATTAGAACTGTTATAACCACCTGCCACCAGCACGAAATCGGCTTCGTGTTTCAGTAAAGCGTAGGTTGCGTCTTGATTATCATTGGTGGCGTAGCAAAGTGTGTCACGAGTGTTGGCAAAATGCTCTTCTACTTGCTGCGGCGCCAGTTGGTAATGCTGTATCATTACCCCTTTGAGATAATCGGCAATACCCTGCGTATCAGAGGCCAACATCGTGGTTTGATTAACAACACCGATGCGTTGTAAATCCTGTTCAGGGTCAAACCCGACCGAATATTGCCCTCGGAACTCTTCGAAAAAATCTTCTTTTGATCCTTCTCCCGTAATGTATCTCGCCAATCGCTCAGCCTGTTTCAGGTTTTTAACCACCACGGTCGGGGCATTTTCTTTGCTGTGCGAAAACGTGGCACGGGTTTCTTCGTGCAGCGGTTTTCCGTGTACAATGATAGTATAGTTTTTTTGGCCGATTTGGGTAGCGCGGTTCCATACTTTTTCCACAAACGGGCATGTAGTATCGTATTGATAAGCATCAATCCCCAACAACCTCAACCGATTTTGGATTTCGACGGTGGTTCCAAACGCTGGCACTATCACGATATCTTCGGGGTGTAGTGCTTCCCACGGGATAATCTGCCGACCAGTGGTTTCCATTAAAAACCTAACTCCTCTTTCCAACAAGTCCCGATTTACGTCGGGATTGTGAATCATTTCGCTCAATAAAAAAATGCGCTTGCCAGGGTTGTCAGCAATCGCTTTATAAGCAATCTCGATGGCATTTTCGACGCCATAACAAAACCCAAAGTGCCGCGCAATCAGAAACTTCACGGGGCCAAAATCAAGCACCGTTGGCGAAAAATCGCGTTTAAGCTTATCGTTTTTCCGACGCAGCTCTTTGATCGGCGTAATGATGCGACTGCGATAAAAATCAGGTATGTGGAAGGTCTTCATGCTGTTGGAGCAGAATTACGCGTTCGTTGAAAAAGAATCGTTTCGTTGCAAAATTACAACGAACGTATATATAACACGCTACATTTCTGCTTTGTTTCACCAATTCCTCAAAATACCTGCTCATTTACCTTGGTTTGAGCCTCTGGATTGAACTGGTACGTGTAGCATTTGTTGTCGGCCTGCGTCTCCACAATTCGGTATCCACGGTAGGATACCCCCCAGTTTCCACCATAATGACCGTCGAAAAACGCGGGCTTGGAAGTGGTTTTTCCCATATCAATGGCATGGTCGTGCCCATGAAACATGGCTTTCAAATTTGGGTATTTCCCAAGCATTTTTTCCAATTCTGGACACTCTGTACCGTGTTCAGACCACATTTTAGCGGGAATGTGCATAAATAAAAACACATTTTCCTTCTTGGTAAAACCCGCCAACTGCTTGTCTATCCACGGAATATCGGGGCAAAGGTATTCGCCTTTTATGTTGGAAGTGTCGGCCAGAATGATGGCGTTTTTCCCTATTTCAACCGCATGATTGAGGTCGTAGCCCCAGGTAGTGCGCCATTGCTCGGGTGTTACGTGATCGTGGTTGCCGCGCGTCACGTAATAAGGAAGACCAAGGCTATCAAAAACTTTCTTTACGTCGGGCAAAAAGTCTACATTGTCGTGAAATAAATCTCCGTTAAAAACCACAAAATCGAGCCGTCTTTCGGAATGTTCTTTTTGCAGATTCTTAATGATATTTTCGTGATAGAGCTTAAAATCAGTTTTGGGCTGCCCATAATGCCCGTCGGACGCAACGGCAAAACGTAGATTTTTGGCCGATTTGGCCGCAGGTTTTTGGCATCCAAAGGCCAGCAATCCAACCGAAAGTTGGAGAAATTCTCGACGACGCAGCATAGTGTTTCAAGTTTTTTAGCTATTCCAGATTTCCCAGGCTTTCTCAGCCTGTAATTGAAGCATTGGCAGACCATTATGAATTTGGGCACCCTGCTCTTTGCCTTTTTTCAGAAAAAGCGTTTCGGCTGGATTGTATACTAAGTCGTACAGTAAATGATTTGCCCCCAGAAGCTCATACGGAATGGCGGGGCATTCTTCGGTTTTAGGATAGGTTCCTACGGGAGAGGTATTGATGATCAGCAGATGTTGAGCAATGACATCCGCTGTTAAATCATGGTAAGAAATAGCAGCGGATTGATGTTCTGGTTGTCGGGAAACAATGGTGTACTCAATCTGAAGGTCGTTCAGCGCGGCCAAAACGGCTTTTGCCGCCCCACCATTTCCCAACACCAAGGATTTCAATTGACTAGGAACGATTTTTAAACTCCCTAGCCATTGTTCTAACGAAATTCGGAATCCATAATAATCAGTATTATAGCCTTTTAACTTGCCATCAGGAAGAAATTTTATTGTATTGACCGCGCCGATTCGCTCCGCCGAGGCCACATCGAGTTCATCCAAAAAAGGGATGATATTTTGCTTGTGCGGGATGGTTACATTCAACCCCGATAAGTCAGGATTTGCCTTAATCAATTCGGGGAAATGATGGTAATCAGGGAGTTCAAGCAGCTCATAACGACTGTTTTCAATTCCTTCTTTTTCGAATTTTTCGGTAAAATATTTTTTAGAAAAAGAATGGGTCAATGGGTAACCAATCAAACCAAATATTCTCATTATTGAACAATTATCAGTTTTTTATTTCTTCTAAAACCTTGGCTTTCAACGTGTATCACGTAGACACCCATTGGCAAAGCGCTAAAATCAAATAGCTTTTGATTATCAAAAGACGGTACATTGATGATTTGAATCGGTCTTCCCATCAAATCGTACACAATTAAGGTGGCATTTTTGAGAATCTCCTGCGTTTCAACTATTACTTTTCCATCCGACGAAGGATTTGGATACACTGCTATGCCATTATTATCGGCCTCCAGAATAAAGTCAAACACAGAAGACGTCCTTGAAACGCATGTCAATGTTGCACTGTGCTGCACAGATGCGGTCACGGTAAAAATTCCTGATTGATTTACCCTTATCACTGATTTTGTCTCACCCAATATTTGACTACCCGATTTCCACGCATATACCGCAGAAGCGGTTGGATTAGAGACTTGCAGGGTGTAAGCCCCTATTTTTTCAATGACCGGAGTCAGCGGCAGGGCTTTTACATCAACCCTTGTCGGTCCAGTAAACGGAGATAAACAACCGATTTCATCCCGGACGCGTGCGGCATAATTTCCTGATTTAGCAGCAACAATTCGCTTACCTGATTCGCCCGTATTCCACAATACATCATAATTTGTGTCTACTCTAAGCCCGACTTGGTCACCGTCGCAAAAGGTAAGACGTCCTTCAGAAATAATGGACGGAATAGGCGGAAGCTGATTTACCCGCACGTTAACGGGTTCAGAAGCAGGAGAAGGACAGCCAAATTGATTCCGAATTATCAAGGTATAATTTCCCGCCAAATTAACAGCTACACTTTTGGTATTAGCGTTATTTGACCATTGATAGGCGCTCGCTTCGGGCGCAGTCAACGTCACATTTTGGTCAGCACAAATGGTCGTAGGCCCTCCCACCGAAATGGTAGGTCGTCCTGGGTTGGGGTTAACCACAATCCGAATAGGGGCCGATACGGGAGAGGTACATCCCGTAGAGGGCTCAAAAACCGTGGCTGAAATACTTCCTGCACTATATACTCTGATGCTTCTTCCCCTATCGCCATTGCTCCATTCAAAAATATTACCTCCTGACGTAATCGTCAACACCGTATTGTCAGTTTCGCAAAAAGTGGTTGGTCGTTCATTGACCACCGTCGGTGCGGCGGGCAGAGGATTGACCTTCACTGAAAACGCATCCGAAACCGAGCGGCAGCCATTATTATCGACATAACTCACGTTATAATTTCCCCCAGTAGTTGCCGTAATTGTTTGGCTATTTTGGAAATTACTCCACGCAATGCCAGTGCTGTAATTGGTCGTTAAAGAAACTTGCCCACCCTGACAAAAAGTGGTTGGCCCAAGAGCGGTAATGATTGGTTTAGCGGGCAATGCATTGACCGTTATCGAGATGTTGTTGGAAGAAGGCGACTGGCACCTGTTGGCGTCAACCGTTCTGACCGAGTATCGCCCTGGAAGATTGACCGTTACACTCCTTGTATTTTGCCCATTGCTCCAAATGTATCCTGTTTGATCAGAAGATGTAAGGGTAACCACTTCATTTTCACAAATGGTGGTATTGCGATCAGCAGTGATGGTCGGTGGAGCGGGCAGGGTATTGACTTTTACAGTAACCACTTCCGAACCTGGCGAAGTACAGCCGTTAGCGTCGGTAACGGTCAATGAGAAACTACCCGCTTTTAGGACATTGATACGACGACCACGCGCGCCGTTGCTCCAATTGTACTGCGCCGAACTGCTCGAAGTTAAAATGGTGCTGTCACCGTCGCAAAAGACTACAGGCCTTTCGGGTGTAATGGTGGGCGCTGATGGCAATGGATTGACCGTTACTGTAATATTATTCGATATTCCGTCGCAGCCATTGGCATCCCGAAAGCGCACATTATAGGTCCCTGAGGTTGTTACTTCAATGTTTTTGGCTTGTTGGCCCGAGCTCCAAATATTACCAGATTCATAATTGGAAGATAGCGTTACTCGTCCTCCTTGGCAAAACGATGTGTTGCCAGAGGCACTAATGGTAGGAGCAGCAGGCGGCGCATTGACCTGTACATTTACGCTGGTCGGCTCAGAAGTACAACCTTTATCATCCAGCACACGAACCTCGTATATACCACTGCTGCGAGCCGTTACGACCTGTCCTCTGTCGCCTGTAGACCAGCGATATTCTGCGGCCGAGGTAGCCGTCAAATTAACCGACTCACCTTGACAAAACGTAAGCGCCCCTGAAGCCGCGATGGCTGGCTTCGAGGGCAAAGGTGATGAAAAAGATGTAACATTGATGCTAGCGGAGCCTTTGCAACCGTATAAGTTTTGGGTAGAGACTGAATAAGTCCCCGCAGCCGATACTTCTATACGTTGATTCGTTGAGCCAGTATTCCACTGATTTCCTGTCGCCCCACTCGAAATAAGCCCCACAGTACTGCCTTGGCAAAGTGGCAACTTGCCGTCTACTGAAATAGCAATAGGAGCACTTTGCAAATCATTCGGAACGTTGATATTTGGGGTATAATAGACATTCCCCGCACCGTCCCGGATGGTAGCCTGATAATTTCCTGGGCCGAAGTTAACCGATGAACCATTGGCCCCGTTATTCCATTGGACCGATGAAAAAGGCCCTTGCACGTTGATATTCAACTGGTTTCCTCCCGCACAGCTGACCGAAAAGCTAGGGAATGTTCCTGTTTGAGGAAAGCAGGAATTGAAGAAATTATCGTCCAAGGCTGAATTCCAAGCACCAGCCAAATCCGACAAACCCCCGTTTTGAAAATGGAAACCGTCAGGACGGGGGGTTTGAATATTATCGGTAGAAGGTCCGAAAAACACGGAATTCCCACCCAAAACGACCTGATTTTGACCATTAATAATCTCCTGATTGTTTCCTTTTGCGTTATAATAAGAGACCCTCGAAATAACCCAGCCTACGTTTTTACCAAAATGTTGGCGGGATTTTTCAATGATTCTGCGTAGGTTGGATTCGTACGTTCCCGCCGAATTATTAAGTAGGTTATCCGCCTCACCTTGATGCCAAAGTATGGCTCTGATTCCAGTAACACTCGCGTAATAATTGAGAGACATCCTCAAATTCCCGTACGGTTGCCCTCCAGGATAGGTATCATTGATGTAGATACTGTTGGTCGTGCCACCGTCCACGGTTTCACTCCAGTTTTTGGAGGCTGTTCCTTCCCATGCGGCATTATAAAACAACACAGGAACATTGAGACGATTAGCAATCATGTCGCCCAAGCGTCCCCAGCACCAGGAAGAAAGCCCTCGGGGACCCACATTCCCATTGTCGCTCATTCTAACAAAATCAGGCTTAGGAAAAGAGTTATTTTGATTATCGTTATTTCGGTAATTAACGCAGTTGACGCGGTCATCTCCTGGGCCAGGAGCACCATAATTAAAAAATCCCTGCGCGTTGGATTGGCCCGCCACCAAAAACACTTCCCCCACTCCCACGCGTTGTAATTCGGCAGTGCTGATGACGTTGCCATTTACCAACCCTCTAACCTGGAGTTCATACCACCCGCCCCGTACCTGAATCGTACCCGAATAAAATCCACCCTGCGGGTTGTCTTTAAGAAGGCGCCAATCCGTTTGCTCCCCTTGTCCAGAACTCATAGGTACAACCCTGACCTCGACCCGGTCAATACTCTGGGAATATTGACCCGTGACGTGGATAATACCGTTCCCAAAATTGTCACGTTGAAATACGATTCGACTGGAAGGAAATGTGATGTTTATCTGTGCGAAAATGGTCAAAGGAAATAAAATACACGCAAAGCTTTGCCAGAGGCTCCTCAGGTAAAAGTTCAATTTCATTTGTTCAGTATTTGGTGGAATATATACTTTCTAAACTTACTTAAACGCCACTAACTTTTCAATCCTTTAGAGCCTCCATTCTACCTACTACGCGTATTTCAACGGCACAGTTGCCTAAGGATTTAAAGTTTTCCAGATTAAATCTTTTAATTCACTGATTCCTTCTTGGGTCACTGACGATATATATACGTAGGGAATATCCCCAGGGACCGTTTTCATCATTTCTTTTTTTGTTTCGTCGTCAATCAAGTCGCCTTTTGTAATAGCCAACAATCGCTCTTTTTCTACTAACGATGGGTCGTACAATTCCAACTCATTCAGCAATGTTCGATACTCGTCACCGATATTTTCACTGGTCGCGGGGACCATAAAAAGCAAGATAGAGTTTCTCTCAATATGCCTTAAGAATCTCAACCCCAGCCCTTTACCCTGCGATGCTCCCTCAATAATCCCTGGAATATCGGCCATTACGAACGATTTATAATCCCGGTATCCTACCACCCCCAAATTTGGGACCAAAGTAGTAAATGGATAATCAGCAATCTCTGGCCGCGCCGCTGATACCGTTGAAAGCAATGTTGATTTTCCGGCGTTCGGAAACCCTACCAAACCTACATCGGCCAACAGCTTCAATTCCAACACAATCCACTCCTCCTGCGACGGATCTCCTGGCTGAAAGTGTTCTGGCGTTTGGTTAGTAGCGGTTTTGAAATGGTGGTTTCCCAATCCACCGCGCCCACCTTTGAGCAAAATCACTTCCTGCCCGTCCTCGGTTACTTCCGCTAAAATCTCCCCTGTTTCGGGGTTTTTGGCGATGGTACCGAGCGGTACTTCTACTATGACGTCTTCTCCTTGCTTTCCGTTGCAACGGGCTCCGCTTCCTGCCTCTCCGTTTTCGGCCCGAATATGTCTTTTATACTTCAAGTGGAGCAGGGTCCAGTGCTGAGAATTTGCCTTCAGAATCACGTGACCGCCCCGGCCTCCGTCGCCACCATCTGGCCCTCCTTTATCAACGAATTTTTCTCTTCTAAAATGTCGTGAGCCTGCCCCTCCCGCTCCCGAGCGGCAACTGATTTTGACGTAATCTATAAAGTTTGAACTTGCCATTTTGACGTGTTTATTTTCCGACGATATCGGAAAAATTATCTTTTAGTGAATTTAGTACTTACTATTAACTAACTCCTAATAGACAACAATGATTCTTTGATTGCTTATTTTACAACAAAAAAACTCGTGTGGAATGCCTCACGGCACAGCCACACGAGTTACAAATTTGGGAAAGAAACGGCAGAGTCTATGCGTATTGACCCCTAAAATTATTATTCGGTATCGATGGCCGAACACAAATTATTAAAAATATCTTCGATTTGACCGATTCCATTTACCACGGTCAGCTTGCCTTGGGCTTTGTAATAAGGCAATACATGAACGGTCTTGTTAAAATATTCGTCAATTCTTTTGACCAATTTATCTTCGTCGTCATCGGCCCGACCACTCACTTTTTTGCGTTCGGCAATGCGGCGTTTGAGTTCTGCCTCATCCACATCCAATTGGAGCACAGCTTTGATGTCACTGTTTTTAGACGCTAAAAAAGCATCCAAAGCCTCGGCCTGCGGCACTGTTCGCGGAAAACCATCGAAAATAATGCCCTTCGCGTCGGGATTTTTTTGAACTTCTTCTTCCAACATATCAATCGTGACCGAATCTGGCACCAAAATCCCGTTGTCAAGCAGGTCTTTTACGCGTTTTCCTAACTCGGTTTGTTCTTTGATGTGCATCCGAAACAAATCGCCGGTTGAGATGTGAACCAACTGATATTTTTCGATGAGTTTTGCAGCTTGGGTGCCTTTGCCCGCACCTGGAGGGCCAAAAAGTACAATATTAAGCATCTGACTGAAAGGGCTTTTGGTGGAGGTAGAGCTATGTTTTTGAGGTTTGACTGCGCAAATTTACAATTTCATCACACTACTCAACGGTTTTTGGGCACAAATTAAAAAAGGATTTTGCTAAAATGAGGTAGTTTCTGGAGAAAGACACGGAATAATTCAAATAAAAGGCAATTACACTTCGTATTTTGAACACACGCCTTCTTACATAAGAAATAAAAAAAGACTGCCTCAGGTAAGGCAGCCTCTCTATATACACTTAATAAGATTGTGATTACTCAATCACAATGCGTTTTACGGCACCGTCTTCGTTCTGAATTACGTTGACGAAATACGTTCCTTTGGCATTTTTGCCCAGTTCAAGTTGCCCGACGTAATCACCCGAGAAATCTTTTACTTCTTTCCGGCTCACTTGCTTCCCTTTGGTGTCGGTCACGGTGATGGTCACGTCGCCTTTGTTGGGGGCGTAGAAGCGGAGGTTGAGTTCGTTTTTGTCGGGGTTGTTGGGAAACGCCTCCAAACCACGAATCGACGCGGGCTTACCTGTGCCCCCGATATTGATGTCGCTGTGCCAAAACTCACGAAATTTGGGTTCAAAATCGCGGCTCCAGTCTTCCATATTGCGCTCTAATTTCCGCATTTGAGGCTCAATTCGTTTTTCAACGCGCTTCATACGGTCGGCAAATGCCTCTTCATCAAAGTCAAACCTAAAATTATGATTGTAGTTGTAGTTATCCTGATGGTCTTTGGGGTTGGACTTGTAGATTTTTACGCGCTCCTTTTCTTCTTTTTGCTTCCGCACAATTCGGTCATCGTCGTACCGACGATCATGGTCTGAGTGGCGGCTGTCGCCTTCTTCAATCTCGATGCTCAATCGGCGATTGGTGGCGTCTTTGCCATTGCCTTTCAATGAATCCACGATGGCCTTCACTTTGGCTTCTCGCTCTGCTTCCGAAAGGTTGTTGTACGTGTACGAGCGCTCCACGATTTCGGTTTTTCCATCTTTTTCTTCGCTCATGCGTACCCGAACGGTTACTTTGTCTTTGGCAGAATCTCTCGCTTCTTTCTTTTCCTCCTGCGACAACGCGGTTGTGGCTACTCCCAGCCCAGCGACCAAGGCGATCAATGCAAATTTTGTTTTCATGCGTTTGTTGTTTTAAGGCTCAAAAGTGTTTAAAATTTAAAAAGTCGCGGTGTTAAATTTTCTTAAATTGTGTTAAAGGATTGGTTGAATTACGTTATTTTGAATGGTAACAAACCAAAAGTCACGTTTTAGGGAAAGAACGTTGCATGGAGTTGAAAAAAAATGATGACCACCCAAAAAATACGGTTGTTGATTACGCTCATGGGCCTCGCGGCGTTGGGGTTGATGGGATTTCAGTGGCATTGGATTACAAGTGCGCTGGCGCTACGCAATGAGCAATTTGACCTGAAAGTATCGGATGCGTTGCAGGATGTAGTTCGTAAATTAGAAAAGCAGGAAATCATTTATCTGATTCGTCAACGCGAACAAATCGAACAGCAACAGCGCAAATTGGAAGCACTGAATAAAAATCGACTGGCCAAATCGAGCCAATCGCCCAAACACTCGTTGCCCAACGAATACGCTTCCAATCGCGACGACAAACTGACCGGCTCTAATCCCACCGATGCCCTTACCCCGCGCAATCGCTCTATGACGGACTTTCAGGCCAACCTCATCAACGAGTTTTTACGCCAACGCAACAGCGAGTTGCCTCATATCGAGCGTTTTTTGCGCATTCATGCCGAACAAGAACGAATTTTTGACGCGTGGTTTAATCAAATGGACCACGCATTTTGGCCCACCGATAGCACCTCCAATGGCTCGGTGTTGATGACGGTGCGGTCGTCGGTGCAAAAAGCGCGTCAAAACGCCGAAAATGAGCCGCAGACCTACCTGCCGAGTCGCGCTAAAACCAAAGAAAAACTGCTTAAAGTGGCTTCAGCGTCGCAGAGCGATTTATTAAAAGACGTGTTTAAAGATTTGCTTTTCAGCAAACGTCCAGTGGAGCAGCGCGTCAATCGAATCATGCTTGATTCACTGCTGCGAAAGTCGTTGCAAGAGCGCGGCATTGGGATTGCGTATGAGTTTGCTATTCTGAATAATGTGCACCAAAACATTATCTTTTCAACGGCATCTTACCGCCCAGACAGCGCTGACTCAGAGCTATTTAAGGCAAGTTTATTCCCCAATGAGCTCAATACCATGCCAAGTAAGCTGTTGGTTTATTTTCCCGAACGCCAGGCATTTATTTTGGAAAACATGGGCTTTACCCTCATCACTTCAGCCTTGTTGTTACTTGTCATTTTGGGTTGTTTTTACGTAGCGGTGGCAACGATTTTGAAACAGAAAAAACTCTCGGACGTTAAAAATGACTTTATCAATAACATGACACACGAGTTCAAAACACCGATTTCGACCATTTCGCTGGCTGTAGGCATGGCGCGCGAACAAGTAGAAACGCAGGGCGAGCCCCTCAAAATCAAACGCTATTTGGGCATAGTACAGGACGAAATCCAACGCTTGGGCGGGCACGTGGAGAAAGTACTGCAAATGGCTCTGCTCGACCGTGGTGAAATCAAACTTCGGCCCACCACGCTTAATATTCACGACGTCATTGAAAAAGTATTGAACAACCTGAGTGTACAGCTAGAACAGCGGCAAGGAGAAGTGGAACTGAGTTTTGAGGCCGAGCAAGAAGTCATTCAGGCCGATGAGCTGCATTTGACCAATATCCTGACCAATTTAATTGATAATGCCAACAAATACTCCCTCCACGCGCCGCCGCAGATTATAGTAAGCACCGAAAGTGATGCCGAAAACGTATATATACGCGTCACAGATCATGGCTTAGGAATGACCAAAGAACAACAAACCAAGATTTTTGAGCCGTTTTACCGCGTTCCGACGGGCAATATTCATGACGTAAAAGGGTTTGGATTGGGGTTGAGTTACGTCAAAAAAATGATTGAAGCCCACGACGGCCGCATCGACGTCAAAAGCAAACCCAGTGAAGGCAGTACCTTTACGATTCAGTTGCCGTTACAAAAAGAGACTTTGAACTAATAACCCAAACAGCATGACGACCAAACTACCGCCTACGAAAATCCTCTTGGCCGAAGATGACCCTAATCTGGGGCAATTGTTACAGGAATACCTCACCAACAAAGGCTACAAAACGGATTTGGCCGTGGATGGCAACGCAGGTTTGAAGCGGTTTCTGGAAGGTTCGTTTGATTTGTGCCTACTGGATGTGATGATGCCAAAAAAAGATGGATTTTCGTTGGCCAAAGAAATTCGCCTCACCGACAAAGAGGTTCCCATCATTTTTCTGACCGCCAAAAGCATGAAGGAAGATACCATTCAGGGTTTTAAAGCGGGCGCTGACGACTACATCACGAAGCCGTTCAGCATGGAAGAGCTGTTACTACGCATACAGGCCGTATTGCGCCGTTATCAAAAAACGGCCCCAATACATGAGCTCCCGCAAAGTGTATTTCAACTTGGGAAATACACCTTTGATTTTGCCCACCAAGTACTTACCCAAAACGGCACCCCACAAAAACTAACAAGCAAAGAAGCGGCATTGCTCAAATTGTTTTGTGAAAATAAAAACCAACCCATTAACCGAAGTTTTGCGTTGAAGCTCATTTGGGGTGACGATTCCTACTTCAACGCCCGCAGCATGGATGTCTACATTACGAAGCTCCGCAAGCACCTCAAAGACGATGCATCGCTCCAAATCATCAACCTCCACGGCGAAGGCTTTAAATTATTGGTAGATGAATGAATTAGCGCGGCACGGCATAGATATTGATGTTTATATGCCACTTTGTTATGTCTTCTTTGGCAGGAATAGAAACAACCTTGGCAGTGCTCTCAAACTCTTCAAAGTAAAAAATATCGTAGCCGTGTTTGGCAATGGCTTCAAACAACTCCATTTTATCGGCAGGACTGTTGTGCTCAAAACTTTCTGCAACAATCACTGGCTTATATTTGGCAATTAAGTCCGAAATAGATTTGAGAATTTCCTTATCGTAACCTTCGGTATCTACTTTGATGAACGATAGTTTGGGAAGCCAATCTCCGTAATTCGTCTCCAAAAAATGCATCAACGGAATACCCTTTATTTTCTCGGGATAAACGAATTTTCCATGACGGCTCTCTTTGGTTGGAGAAATTCCGCCGTTGACAAAAGAAGCTTCTGAAGAGATAAAAAAGAATTCTTCTTCCTCTACCGAAATCGCAAACGGTAACGCATGAATGGACAGTTTGTC
Organism: Runella rosea; assembly: GCF_003325355.1. Taxonomy (GTDB): domain Bacteria; phylum Bacteroidota; class Bacteroidia; order Cytophagales; family Spirosomataceae; genus Runella; species Runella rosea. Next base: position 4,852,958 of record NZ_CP030850.1, on the reverse strand, counting down.
TTGGTTGAGGGTGGCGTTTTCCTTCAGTATTTTAAACACGTACGGATTGGGGTCAAAGCCCAGCGCCAAGCCTGATTTTCCCGCTGCAAGCCCCATCGGTACAGTTGTATCGCCAATGTTGGCACCAATGTCGATTACAAAATCTCCTTCTTTGATGAATTTACGAAAAAAATCGACGGTTTCCTGCTTCAAACCCAGCCGCGTAGCCAAAGGGTTGGCCCATTCTGCAAAATCGATTTGTCCGTCTTTCTCCAATTGATAATGATTGATGAGGGATGGATACTCTTTGGTATATCTTCTGGCTATTTTTCGACGAAAAGAATCTCTGAAGTACGTGAACATCCTATGATTGAGGTTTGGATTATAAGGCAATATTGTCAATAATTCGCCCATATTTTACCTAACTGAAGGAATAATTAGGTAAAATGAAAAAAGAGCCGAATAAACCCCTCAAATAAGATAAAAAAAGGTGGAAACCCTTTATAAGTATCCACCTTTTTAACTTCTCACTACCCTATTTTTTGCGCTTCCTTTTCTTCTCAATCACTTTTTCGGGTTCTACCGGCGGCGGTGGCGGCGGAATGCTCAAATCTTTCACTCGGATATTCCTGAACCTTACCACATCACCGTGGCCCAGAAATCCAATGTAACCCGATGTGCGGCTGAGTCCGGGATGGTCGCGGTGGTCGGCAGTGCCGTTTTTAGAAGCTTCGGCTAAATCCCCATCCAAAATTACGGTGCCATTAAGCGTTACTTTTAATTTAGAGCCTTTGACAACCACTTCCTGATAATTCCACTCACCGACGGGTTTGAGGTAACCCCGCTTGGCAGCAATGATGCCGTAGGCCGAGCCGTGGTACTGATAGGGCTGTAGGTTCTTATAGATTTCGGCCTCATTGTCCAGAATCTGCAGTTCCGTTCCGACGTAAGCGGCATCGCCTTGCAACGGCGCCCGAATGCCCAAGCCATTGTTGGAGCCGGGCGTCAATTGGAATTCAAAACGGAACTCAAAATCGCTGTATTCGTCTTTGGTGTACAGATTGCCTTTTCCACCACGGTTGGGATAAATCACCATTGCTCCATCTTCCATGACATAATCGGTGGTATTGCCCATCCACTCAAACATGTTGGTGCCGTCAAACAGCATTTTAAAGTTATCCTGTTTTTCCTGTTCGCTCAATACAAACGGCTTTGTTTGGGGCAATTCACGAACATAAATGTCACGATAGGCCACAAGTGTGCCATGGGCTTGGAGTTCTAACTGTTCCATCGGAAAAATGGGTTGCTTACGGTCCCAGTAGTTTTCCAGAATAACATTATCTACTACCAATTCACCATTGAGCCGCACCGTTACGCGGTCGCCTTTCATTTGGATGTAGAACGTGTTCCAATCGCCAATGGCGTTGTCGGCCAATTTAAGCGGCTTGCTGGGGTTCTTTTGGTTATTGTACAGACCGCCCGAGCCTACCTGTGCACCTACTTCTACGCGGGAGGTATCCCACACCTGAACCTGCGGCGAACCACGCAAATAGATACCAGCATCGCCTTTAGGTTCAATGCGCCAATCAACGTACATTTCAAAATCACCGTATTTTTTTACCGTGCAGAGATTATCACCGTGGCCCGTAAAGATGAGTTCGCCATCTTTAACAACCCAGCCTTTCCGCATCATTTCGTCGGCTTTTGCCTGTTTGGCGGCGAGCGTATCGGGGTGCATTTTGGCCCGGGCAATGGGGTTGGCGACCAAACCTTTCCAGCCTGTCAGGTCTTTTCCGTTAAACAACGAAACAAACCCTTCGCCCGCTGGCATTTCGGCCAAATGCTTCTTAACGGCCTCCTTTTGTTCATTATTGGTGGCAAAATTCAGGGCTTTATTTAACAATTGACGTACGGCATCGCCCTGAAAATCTTTGTTGGCCAATGCGCTATTAATCACCACTTGCGCGGCAGTTTGCTGCAATTGGGTATCATCCAAATAATTACCCGCCAAAATCAACGCATTGAAGGTGCGATTGCGCACGAGTTCTTTCAGAATACTCTCTTTCTGGGCGGCAGTTTTAGACATATCCATTGCCTTACGCAGCATCAATACTTTTTGCGTGGGCGTTTGATTCAGCCGATTGGCCGCTTTGATATAGCCACTCACTGCTTGATCAAGGTAGCTTGCATCGGTGGTGTTTTTCCCAATTTTATACAGTTCTGAAGCAGCACTGGCATCTTTCCAATCGGAAAGAGCATTCAGGGCCGCGTTTTGGGTGGCCGCATCGCCATTTTGAAAAGCTGCCGCCACGGTTGACAATGCTTTTTTACCCCCGATATTGGCCAAAATGCGCAAATAATTGGGTTTCTTATCCGCCGGTGCCGCGTTCATCTGTTCCAATACGGTGTTGGTTTGCTGAAAAGCATCGCCTGTTTTCTTTACCACGGCTGTTATTGCTTCCTGCGTTGAAAGCACCTCTTGTGAAGCCGAAACACTATTCAATAGCCCCACCAAGGTAGGCATGTCTTTAGACGAAGAAACACTTTTCAGCGCCGCAAAAGCCGCTGCTTTTACGTTGGCATTGTTATTTTTTAATTGTGCCAAAACCACCTCTATTTTGCTATCGGCCGCACGGGCCGCCAATACTTCGAGCAATGCGGGCTGTGCACTTGCAGGCATGGAAGGAAGCGCGGTCGCGATTTGGTCTACTACTTTGTCGCCTTTCATGACAAGCAACGCATTTTTGACGGCAGTTACTTCATCTGGTGTGCCTTTTTTCAGGACGCCCAATAAGTTAGGCAAAACACCTTCCTGCCCAATTCTTCCAGCAGCCTTGATTGCCGCCAATTTTACACCACTTTCTTTATTAGACAAGTTTTTAAGAATGACTGGCAATGCCGATTTCACTCCCGTTTCTCCCAATACCCCAATCACCTCGGCTTGCGCTACGGGTTTCAAGGTGGGCATGGTTGCCAAAAACTGACCAGTTGTGGCAGGAGTAATGTATTTCTGCGCGTATTTCAGGGCCGCTACCCGGTAATTGATGTCAGTGCTTTGCAACGCTTTGAGCAATACAGGAATGCTGGCTGCGCCCTGTGCGTCGGCCAATAATTTCAATGCCGCCGAGCGCGTCGGCGTTTGGGTGGCGTTTTTCAACAAAGCCGTGGCCGCTTTTACCGTCAGAGCTTTATTCCCATTCTCGGTCAGTCGACCCAAATAAGTAAGATACGAAGAGGTAGCATTGGCTTCATCATATACGTAAGAAGCCTTGGCTGCCGCACCCATGAGGATACTTTCTGACGACGGAGCACCAATCATTGCCAACGCATAAAGCGCTACCTTTCTGCCTTTTAGGTCACTACTAGACGCTAATTTCTCAATCGCGGGCGCAGCTTCCGCAAAGCGGCTGTCTCCTAAGGCCTCCACAATAGAAATCTGAGCCTCGCCAGAAGCACCATTCAATGCTTTCAATAGTGCTTGACTCGCCGTTGAAGAGCCTATTCTTGCCAGCGCCCGAGCGGCAGGCCCACTGAGTTTTTCGTCGTTTAGATAAGCCGACAATGGGCTGACGCTTTCCTCTTTACCCACCTGTTGAAGTTGAAAAAGAAGAAAGGCTTGATTGTCTTTGTCAGTCACTTTACTCAAGGCTTCGGCGTAGGCTTCGGCGGCCATTTTTCGCCATTCTTCCTTGCCTGGTTGCATTACAAAGGACGAGAAGCCGCCAAGTGCGTATTGTACTTTGGCGTTATTTCCTTTGGCCGAAGGCACCAACCCCGAGGCTAATTGGATAATACCCGACTTACCCAAAGCGGCCATATCGTCCATGTTTTTTTGCAATTGTTTGGCATTTTGGGCAGGGAACTGTCCCAATAGCGCGGTGATTCGGTTGTCAACCTGCGCCGTGGCCATCGACCCGCTCACCAAAAGAGCAATCAGTATATATTGTATTTTTTTCATAAATTCAGGAAAAGAATTGATTCAATCATTTTGCACAGTTACGCTTTGTTACATGGTCCAAGGGCCGCGCATGGGCTGATCTATGAGGCGATTGGCTCCTTCATCGTCCACGAATAACTGTTTAACAGGGTCAAATTTCAACGAGCGCCCTAAACGCAACGCAGTCAATCCCATGTTGACAATGGTACAAGAACGGTGGCCATTTTCTTCATTCAGCGCAAATTTTTGACGCTTTTTCACGGCTTCCACAAAATCCGTTACTTGAGGCTCCGAATCGGGAAATGCCGCGAGTTTTTTCTCTAAATCAGGAATATCAGAGCGGAAATTGGGGTATAGTTTCCCTTTAGGCCCTTCGATGTAAGGAACACTTTCGTCCTTACCTTCTCCGTCCAAAATGATTTTACAGCCATCGGCATACGTATATTCAATGCGTCTCCACGTACCCACGGCATCGGTGTGTTGCTGCGGCGCGTCAATTTCTACACTGATGGGGCTGGTATCGTCTTTGCCCAAAAAGTACTGAATCGGGTCTAAATAATGCTGTCCCATGTCGCCCAAGCCACCGCCGTCGTAGTCCCAATAGCCACGAAATGTACCGTGTACGCGGTGCTCGCTGTAGGGTTTGTATTGCGCGGGTCCCAGCCACATGTCATAGTCCAATTCGGCGGGGATAGATTCGGGTTGAAGATTTGTTTTACCGACCCAATAAAATTTCCAATCAAAACCCGTATGACGGCTTACCGTCACTTTGAGCGGCCAGCCGAGCAAGCCACTTTCCACGAGTTTTTTAATGGGTTTTACGGTGGTATTCATGCCATAAAAATTTGATTCAAAACGGAACCAAGTATTTAAGCGAAAAATACGACCGTGCTGCTGCACCGCTTCCACGAGGCGTTTGCCTTCGCCGATGGTGCGGGTCATGGGTTTTTCACACCACACGTCTTTGCCCGCACGGGCGGCATCGGCGGCGATAATTCCGTGCCAATGCGGCGGAGTAGCTACGTGTACAATATCCACTTCGGGCAGTTGAATCAATTCGCGGTAGTCAGAAAAGGTTTTTACACCCGGTTCCAACTGGTCAAGCGCCAGCTTGAGGTGGCGTTTGTCTACGTCACAAATAGCCACTACTTTGGTGCCCGCGTAAGGAATGTGCCCACGGCCCATGCCGCCTACGCCAACAATGGCTTTGGTCAATTGGTCACTGGGGGCCAAATAGCCTTTGCCCAATACGTGACGCGGTACAATCGAAAAGGCCGCCAGCGTAGCAAGTGAGCCTTTGATAAATTTTCTTCGGGAGCCGGAAACAGGTATATTTTCTTTCATAAGACAGCATTATGCGTATTTTTTCCTTAATAACAGTAAGATAATTAAAAGACTTCATTACTCATTTTTTTTAAAAATAAGCGATGATTTTTCCAAAATAATTACAAATGAGGGGAGATATACACTTCTTTAGAAAGAGTACTGATTTAATCACAAAATGTACTAAGCAGGTCTTTTAGAAAGCACTAACAAACCGTGGATTTTAAAGGAGCGCCGCACCAGTGCCGTTTTCAGGGGCAAAAATCACCTTACCGTAATCGAAAGTTACGCCTGAAGCAGGGTCGTTGGAAATGAGCAACGTGCCATCCATGTCAACATAATCCAGTATTGGTAGTAAGTGGGCAATGGCAGAAATCCCCACGCTCGTTTCATTCATGCAGCCTACCATGGTTTTCATTCCCAAAGCTTTTGCTTCGGCAATCATTCTGCGGGCGGGCGTGAGGCCACCGCATTTGGTGAGTTTGACATTGACCCCGTGAAAATATCCGTAACATTTGGCCACATCTGACTCTACAATGCAACTTTCGTCGGCAATGCAGGGCAAGGCGCTTTGGTCAAAAACACGCTTCATGCCTTCCCAATCGTCAGCTTTGAGGGGTTGTTCTATGAATTCAACGCCTAAGGCTTTCAATTCATAGCTGTACTGAATCGCTTGGTCGGCCGTCCAGGCGCAGTTTGCATCTACACGAAAAATGGCATCGGTGTGTATACGAAGTTCTTTAATGATGGCTAAATCGTCGGCAGTGCCGAGCTTAATTTTATAGATTGGCCAAGGCAATTCTTTCATTTTAGCGACCATTTTTTCCACCGTATCAATGCCGATCGTATAGTTGGTCATCGGGATATTCTCGGCAGAAAGCCCCCATGCTTTGTACAACTTTTGATGACGTTTTTTGGCCCAAAGGTCATTAGCGGCCTCATCCAAAGCACATTGGGCAAAGGGATTGTTCAGAAGAAATGGATGAACAAATGCCCAAAAATCTTCTGGCGATTGGAGGTCGTAGCTTTCGATGCGTTCGCGGATATTTTCCAACGCTTCCACCATGCCTTCAATCGTAATGCCGTAGTATTTATTGGAAGTCGCTTCTCCAAATCCACTCATAGCGCCTTCGCGCAGTTCCACCACGAGCGTTGGCTGAACATCCCGCGAGTCGTGTGCAATGGTAAATGTATGACGAAGACGTAAATCGAAGCGGTGGAAAAAAAGTTGCATAGGGCCGAAAACAAACGTTTATATCGGTAAATATACACGTCAAACGGATACCAGTGCCCGATTTTGTTTAATAATCCGTAGAAAAACCAGGCGGACAAATAATTGAATAAAAGGTATAACTGAGCGTGATTGAAGTATAATAATACATATCCTTGGTGGTAGGATTGCCCAGTTGAATCTTTTGATTAATGGGGACATTATCCCCCAAATCATCCAGATAATCAGTAAATAACTTACGCGTACCAAATTCAAATTCAAGGCTCCAAGGGCGCTTAAACTCCCATTTTACGCCCGCGCCAAATGGGATATTCATTTGGGTAGTTTTGTAATCTGCTGTTTTGTTGCGCGGATTAAACTTATAAAATCCTAATCCTCCAAAAAGATACGGCGTCCAGTTTTTCGCTTTTCGCTTTTGAGAATAATTCAAAAAATTGTATTCTGTAATGAGACTTCCTTCCAGCATCGAAGACCTAAAAGACGCATTACGAGCTTGGTTGAACGGGTCGGAAGAGCGGCTGTCTTTTGCGCCTACCAAACCAAACGTACCGCCCGCCCGGAGCGAAACCGAGGGGCTGAGATTGTATCGGAACAAGGCATGGCCTGCTGGAAGATAATTGCGAGGATTAAAAGCCGGCGACAAGTCACCCTTATAATTTAATCCTCCCACCCCAGCTCCGATATTGATGCGTTGGGCATTGACCTGTAAACAAAAGGCTCCCACAAGGAAGCCCATTAAAAGATAAGAGTTTTTGTTGCTCACAATCGCTTTCTTAACGTTAAACCTCTCAAGTATTAACGGATGGGAGGACACTTAATTTTGGATGGTAATACATAACTTACCGTAATGTTGGTCAATAAGTAGTTATCACCGCGTCCTCCTCCTCGAAAATCTCCCTGCGCCCAACCCGATAAAGGGCTTGTGGCAAACGGATCGATGGAAGGTTCATTTGGATACACAATTTGTCTGACAATATCGGTCCGGTCCCTTCCTGTACGAGCGGCGATGGGCTCATTGGTACGGGTGGACATGGCACGGGCTAAATCATTTTTCAGCACTGCGGGGTCAGGGAAAAGCCCACCCGCATCATCTAAGTGGTCGGAGCCCGAAAGACGCAATCCACCTTCAATTCCAACGTTCCATTGGTTGTTTACACGCCACGTAAAACCCATCCCGAAAGGAATTGAATAAGTAACCAATGAATAGGGTTTGGCATAACCTGGCTGGCCTTGCCCTTCAGTACCAAGTGGCTGAAGAGCAACCCAATTATTGTCATATCCAGGGGCTTGTGGAGTTTTAGCTTTGGGATTATGGGCCAATACCGCAATACCTGCAAACAAGTATGGGCTAAATGCTACTCTGCGGTTAGGGCTTCTGCCATCACCCCGTAGTTTATAGATTCCGACCACGCTGAATTCCTTAATATCGTTACGAAAATGAAGATTCCGAACATAAAACCCTGGGAAAGGATTTCCGCCAGCACCTCGGTTGTAATATTCATCATCTCCCGCGAGCCGTGCCCACGTAAACCCCAAACGTGCAGCCAAATGGGGGGTGAAATTTCGGGTATACCCCGCATTCACATTCCAACGCATCATCCTGAATACCGACCTTACTGGAGTGCGAAGGGGGGCTAATTCTCCCAAATAGGAAGAGGTTCCCAAGCCAAAACTCACGGTTGAATACTGCTCAAAAGGAGTTTTACGGCGTTGAGCTTCCGAAGCATACGTCACCAGTAGCGTAAACAACAGGGTGCCGACAAGTATTTTGAATTTCATTCGCTTTACTGATTTATGCGTGACTTTGATTCAACGCAAAAATGATTGTATTTATTGAATGGCGCTACAAAAATCGCGCCGAGAATTAGTTTCTAGCATCCAAACCCCAATGTAATTTGGTCCGTAAGGTCTGCACAAAGTTATCTTGGCTCAATTTTACCAAACGCGCCTTAAAGAGTTCTTTCTTAACCAGTAAGGTGACGGTTGAATCCACAATCCTGAAGCGAGAATCTAACGAGACTAGAAAATTACTGCTCCGACTTTCGACCCTGAAACTTAATTTGCTCACATCTGGAATAATCATGGGACGAACATTGAGGTTGTGCGGACTGATGGGCGTAATCACAAAAACATCGTTTGTTGGCAATACCACTGGGCCACCACAACTCAGTGAGTAGCCCGTAGAACCCGTTGGGGTTGAAACAATCAGACCATCTGCCCAGTAAGAATTCAGGAACTCTCCGTCCAAATAGGCGTGTACCGTAATCATGGAAGAGGTGTCCGTTTTGGTAATGGTAAAATCGTTGAGGGCAAAGTTATAATCTTCAAACAGGTCGGTATCAGACAATAAACTTACCAATGTACGGTCTTCCGTTTGAAAATTCCCCTGAAAGAGCGCGTCCAGCGAATCATTAATCATGGGCGGAGAAACCGTGGCTAAGAAACCAAGGCGGCCCGTATTGATACCTAAAATGGGGATTTGCCGCGAACGCGATTGCATGACCGATTCCAGCAGGGTGCCGTCACCGCCGATACTGAAAATAAAATCAGCATCAGGAGCACCGTGGGGGTGCGGGTAGTTCTTTTCGGTGTAAGGATTGACCCCAGCACTCAACAAAAAAGAATAAAAAGAAGAAGAAATAGAATAGTCTATTTGCTTACTCTTCAGAATGTCGAACAATGCCTGTACGTAAGGCTGCGTGTCGGTTGTAAAACTGCGTCCGTGAATGGCGATTTTCATTGGTATCGCTTCGGGGATAGATTTGGACGCAAAGGTATAAGAATCCTTTTTAAGTCGACGCTTAGGTTTCCAAATACCTCAGTAATAAATCCAGACGGTGCCGATCGGGGTTTTCAAGCGGCTCATTGGCGTATACATTCTCAACCACGTAACCGAATCGTTCAAAGGTAGCCACCACCGCCGACACTTCCGTACGGTTAAGTTTGAGCGTGAGCGTTGCCTGGTCGATATCGCCGTATTCAGCACCCGAAAAATAACTGCTGATGATTTTTACATTATTGGACTCTACCAGACGGCTGATGTCAGTCATGGAGTAATCTCGATTAGACATTTTAAGCACCACTACCGCGCCCGCTTCCTGCGCGCCCAACAGACCCGCAAACTTGGCCATCATGTCGGTTACGACGATTGTACCAGCGTAGAGATTGTCTTCATCCAACACTGGAACTGTATCTAACTGGTACTGATTGGCAATGCCTATGACTTCATAAATGTGCTGAAACAGATTGGCGTGGACAGGATTGGGTGGTAAATTAAGTTCAGAAAGCAGCTTCTCATCGTCCGGAAAATTCAAGAGGGTATCCTCACTCAAAAGCCCTTTGTATACTTCATTTTCCACTAACGCTAATTGCCGAATGCCATATTCGTCCATTAAGTCAACCGCTTGCCCGACCGAGTCGTATGGTCGTAAAACGGGGGTAGCGGGGTTGATAAGTTCTTCGGCCAGCATGGTTGATGTGTGATTTTTCTGAAAACTTAGAAAAGTTATTTAAAGTTTCCAAAAGTATTTTGAGATTTTATTGATAATGAATCAATAGGTGAACAAAAAAAAAGGCGTTTTCATTTTTTTAGCCCCGTAATAAGTGATTCGTTTTCAATGATTTTACATTTTTACTACAACTAACTCAACCCGTCGGTTACGACGCCGTTCGGTCTCGGAGGTTCCCTTCGTCACGGGGCGCGTCGGTCCAAAACCCTTAGCTTCGATACGTCTGGCGTCAATTCCCTTGCTAACGAGGTACTGCTTAACGGCATTGGCTCGGTTTTGAGAAAGCTCCATATTTTTGTCAAAATCGCCCAGATTGTCGGTATGTCCTTCCACCCGAATTTCCATGGTTGGGTTTTCGCGCATGAGCTGCGTTAGACGATCCATCTCGGCAAATGAAGACGACAACAAATCGAATTTAGAAATGTCAAAATAGATATTATTGAGAGTTATCGCTTCCCCAACCGCCACCGGATTCAACACAATTTCGTTGTCTATTTCTTGCCCTCCTTTGGCCTGCGTCAGGTCAAAAGCGCCACTGCTTGGGAAATATCCCTTAGCGGTTGCCACGTAGGCGTATTTGTTTCCCGCATCCAAGTTAAGTCGGAACCTCCCCGACGATGCCGACAACTGCATGGAATCCAACCCATTACCATCAATTGGCACTAAATAATTGATTCGTGCAGAAATAGGCTTTTTGGTTTTTGCATCAACCACAGTGCCACGCAATGTTACTAATTGCGGCGCGGGTGCAACTTCCTTTTTAGGCTCAACGGATGGCGGAACATCCTTAGGCTTTTCGGTGATGACGGGAGGCTCTTCATTCTTAGGTTCAGGAGTAGGCTGCTTTTTGGGCAAGGGCCGCTTCGGATTCCGAACATGAACACTAAAATAATTCCAATACCTTTTTGTTCCCTGATCACGCCCTTCAAACATGTCAAACACCTCAATACCTGGTTCTAGTCGCTCAAAATAAACAACAAATTTAACCATATCACCTGGGCGTATTTCGCGCTTTTGGGGGGCTACGGGAATACCTTCTGCTTTGACAAATCTAAACTTGCGCCCAGCGTTTCCGGGTTCATACAGCCGACAATTAGGGTCAATTTCAATTTCTTCGTTTGAACTGCGTCTACCCAAAATAATATCGTCCAACGAACGCGGATTCGAACTGTAATCAAGGGTAAAATAGAGGATTGTAAAGTCTTTGGTCAACTCCACTTTAGTGATATTGACATAGGGTTGAGATTGTTGCTCCACATAAGGGCTCAGGGTGGTAATTTTTTGCGCAAAAGCCCCTCCAGAAAGCAGCAACAAGATGCCTAAAAAATAGTATAATCGTTTCATGGTCAGATGAGATAATCTTATGGATAATCTTGCCCGAAATAACGCCATTGAAGAGCGATTAGTGCGGAAATACTGTTAAAAATAGTTAATACGTCGCCATTCAACGTTGCATTTAAACCAATTAAACAAAAAATCTTGAAAGTGTTAAAGCATAATTAGACATTTATCTAATTATTTAACTTTATGAACAACCTATTTCGTGCCCTCAACGACCCTACCCGAAGAAAAATTCTCGAAATATTGCGGGAAAAAGATTTTACTGCGGGCGAAATTGCCGAGAAGTTTGAAATGACCAAACCCAGCATTTCGCATCACTTAGATTTGCTGAAACAGGCCAAGCTCGTTACTGCCGACAAACAAGGACAATTTATTTATTACTCCCTCAATACTACCATTTTAGATGAACTTCTAACGTGGATTTTTACCCTAAAACAACCATGAAAAATTCCCTTAACTACTTAATGTTGGCAGCCATTGCCGCTCCACTTATTTATTTAGCTTTTGTCTGGAATCAATTGCCCGACATTGTTCCTACGCACTTTGGCCCCAGTGGAAAACCCGACGCTTTCGGGCCTAAATGGACGCTGGGCATTCTGACCGTTGTGTCTATCGGCCTCTATTTTCTCATGCGCAATGTTCCTCACCTAGACCCTCGTCTCAATCAGGCTAACGTATCAGAGCATTACCCCAAACTGATTCTATTGGTACTTACCTTTTTGGGGGCTATTCATATCCTAATTATCCGTTCGGCACTGGAGCAAATGGCGGGAGAAGTATTCATCAACTTAGTGTTTATCGGCGTCTTTTTATTGTTGGCTGGCATTGGCAATTATCTTAACACCATCAAATCCAATTATTTCGTGGGGATTCGTACCCCATGGACGCTAGAAAGCGAAACGGTATGGCGCAAAACCCACCAAATGGGCGCAAAATTGTTTTTTGCGATGGGAATTGTGGGGGCACTGGTGGTGGTTTGGTTACCCGAAATGTGGAAAATTGTCTGGACCCTTTCCCTGATTTTTGCCACCGTCATCTGGGTTTTTGTGTATTCGTATCGAGCGCATAAGCAAGAACAAGCCAATCGGTGAACTATTCGATTTTTTCGCACTTCGATACCTGTATTGGTTTGTTAGATTGTGGACAATGGTCAGACGAAAGTCAGACCATAACAAACTAATTCAATAAGCGTTAGGCTTTCGGATGCGATTGCTTGAAAATTTTCTTTAATTTTTCGATGGAATTGTGGGTGTAGACCTGTGTAGCGGCCAAACTACTGTGGCCGAGCAAATCTTTGATAGAATTTAGGTCGGCCCCGTTGTTGAGCAAATGAGTGGCAAACGTATGACGCAGTACGTGCGGGCTACGTTTTTGAAGAGATGTAACTGCCGAAAGGTATTTTTTGACAATCCGCTGAATCAGCACCGCGTAGGCGGGTTCGCCTTTATTGGTCAGAATCAGGACGTTGGTACCAGGAAACTGCTCATTTTTGAGCGACTGATAGCTTTTTACAAGGTCGGCAAGATTTTTATAGATGGGAATAACGCGCTGTTTGCTTCGTTTTCCCAACACTTTTAACGTGAGGTCATAAAAATTGATGTCGCCATCTTTCAGCTCCAGCAATTCGGCCAAACGCATACCTGTTCCGTACAAAAGCTCAAGAATCAAGCGGTCGCGGAGGCCTTCAAAATCGGCCCCGAATTCCATCTCTTCAAACAAGAGCAGAAGGCTTTTCTCTTCGACAAATTGGGGCAAGGGCTTGTCGGTCTTCAGCGCTGAAACCCGCAGCATTGGGTTCATGGTAATCACTTTACAGCGCAGCAGGTACCCATAAAAAGACCGCAGCGTGGCCAATTTTCGGTTCACGCTGCGGTGGTGTAATTCGGCCTCAACCAAACTCACGGCCCACCCCCGCACCATGCGAAAGTCGGCTTGACTGAGTTCTGTGAGGTTGTAGGTTTTTTCCAAAAATTCTGCAAACTGCTCCAAATCTTTTTTGTACGCCGTGAGGGTGTGTACACTAAGTCGTTTTTCAACCGTGAGATGTTGGAGGAATTGATCAAGCATTGTTTGGATTTTAGGCTATACTATAACGTTCTGATTCTTACATTTTTGTACCACGACTCATCACCGTGGTCCTGAAGCGCGATTTTTCCTTTGGCACGGGGCGTAGCGTAAGTCCATTTTGTAAATTTACTTTTGGCCAATTGCGCTTTCCATTCGGCACCACCGTACTCGTATTCCACCACTTTAACGCCATTGAGCCAATGCTCCACGTGATTACCGTTGACCACAATCTTACCTTTGTTCCACTCGCCAGCGGGCTTACTCACAAACTTGCTCGGTGCCTGCATGTCGTAGTTAGCGCCCGTTTTTTGTTTGTCGTTGATTTTTACCATTTTACCATTGTCGTTAAACGGCGGGTATCCTTCATCGTCAATCACTTGATATTCAGGCCCTGAATAGTACGGCGGGTGCGCGGGGTCTTCGATTACTTTATACATGACACCGCTGTTGCCTTTGGGTTTTACTTTAAATTCAAACTCCATTTCAAAGCTTTCAAATTCAGCATCGGTTACGAGGTCACCTGATTTCCCGTGAGTCATCAATGAACCACCCATCACCATCCAGCCACTCACGCCCGTTTTGCCATAACTGTGCCAACCAGCCGTGGTTTTTCCGTCAAACAGGTTTTTCCAAGGTCCGGGTTTGGAAGCGTAAGAAAAAGTAACTGCGCCAACTAAAAAGGCACTCATTAAAATGCGAAGACTTTTCATGTGCATTTGATTGATTTTAGTTTTATTGAAAAAGGGAATACATTCGTCTAATTTACTCATTTTTGACGAGCCACGGCTACCGCAATTTTAGAATCCGCCGTTCCATAGTACAAAAACCACTTGCCTTTATACGACGCCAGCCCTTCCACAAAACACACCTGATTGATTTGGCCCGTGATTTCGTAGGGGCGGTCGGGTTTGATAAAATAATTTTCAGAACGGTCGTTCAGTTGTGCAGGGTTTTCGGCATCAAACAAAAACTGACCCGCCGCATAGGCGCCTTCGGGCAGGGTGGGGTCGCCGGTTTGGGCGTAATTCATGCCGTTGTAAATCAGCACAATTCCTTTTTTTGTCAAAAAAGCAGGCGGTCCCGGCTCTAGCAAACGTGAATCATGTTTTCCCAGGCGCGTCGATGCCACCGCCACGCAATTGACATCCGACACATTTTGGGGCTGATAAGCAGCATCTTTGGGTTTAGTACTTGGATACCAATTGATTAAATCATCGGAAGTGGCCACATAAAGCTGCGCTTGGTCGCCCCAATACATCCAATATTTCCCGTTGATTTTGGTGGCAATAAATCTATCTCCCACTTTTTTACACACAATTGCGCCCGATTTTGACCAAAAGTCACGGTTTCCTTTGATAAAATTATTAAACGCCAAACCGTGTTTTTGCCACTTGACCAAATCTTGCGAGCTTGCCACACACAGGCGCGCCTTATCACCATCGTAAGAAGTATACGTCATTACGTAGCGCCCGTCTTCGGTTTCTACAATACGCGGGTCTTCGCAGCCGCCTTCCCATTCGTATTTTTTCATAAAATCATTGTCGGGATAAAACACTGGCTCAGGCATTCTTTTAAAATGAACCCCATCGCTACTAACGGCCAATCCTAGACGAGAAGTGCCCGCATATTTGCCCACTTTATCTTCGGCCCGATAAATCATGTATACTTTGCCGTTACGAACCACTACGGCGGGATTAAACACATCTTTTTCTTCCCAACGAACGGTTTCTCCTCGCACGGGGCACGCAAAGGTTGTGTTGGCCTTGGCCTCTAAAATCGGATTGGCGGCGTCCATTTTTTGGAACGGTCCTAACATCCAAGATTGTGTTTTTTGGGCAAAAACAAGGGGAGAAATAAGCAGAAACAGTAGGATTTTTTTCATAAATTAAAGAAGATTGGAACACAAACAAGAAAGGGTTAAAAGTATTGATAAACAATCTCTTAACCCTTCCTTTAATTTTATTTATTTATCTAGTCAAAACACAACGAAGCCGCCCCAAGCAAGCCAGCATCATTGCCCAAAGTGGCGCGTTTGATTTCGAGGTCTTTCAGGTAATACGGCGTCAACCAATAGTTGAGTTGTTTGGTCACGGCAGGAATGATATAGTCAAACGACGCCGACAAACCACCACCGATAAGAATCAGCTTAATGTCCAAAATCCGAATCATAGACACCAGCCCATCGCCCAACATCTCTCCTACGGCGGTCCAGATTTGAAGCGCCAATTCGTCGCCTTCGGCGGCAGCGGCTACCAGACCCGTGGTAGAAATGGTGCCATCATCGGGCAGTTGGGTCGCACCAGTGTACGTCCGACGCATTTCATTGGCTAAATCCAGTAACTCTTTCTTGCCGATGTTGCGTTCGAGCACTTTCCCGTTGCGCGAGGGAATATGCCCCGGCTCCATGGCATTTCCATCACCACCCACAAACACTTTACGGTTGATAATCGCGGCACCGCCTACGCCCGTACCAAGGGTGATGAATATGTAATTTTCGTTGATTTTTTCTTCGGCAAAGTAGAATTCTCCCAAAGCCGCCGCGTTGGCATCATTCTCAAGGAAAAACTGTACCCCTGCAAATCGTTTTGACAGATACTCCACCAACGGAACGTTATCAATTTCGGGAATTGCCGTAATTTCCAACGGAACGGTCCGGTTTCGGTTGATCATTCCTGGCAATCCAATACCTACTTTCTTAACGTTTGGGTATTCGTGCAACTGAATTGCAATTGCATCACCGAGGCGTTCCTCAAAGTGTCCTGACTGGCGCCAACTGGTAGTATCGTGGCTATAAAAATTTGAAATTCGGCCGCTTTCTGTGTCCACGACACCCATTTTGACGTTGGTTCCGCCCACGTCAATACCCAAATATTGTTCCATTTGAAAATATAAATCGTTATCAGTTAGTGGTTAATAGTACAAGGCTAAGTGCAAAGTACTGATTTAACGCGCAAAAATCCTAAACTTAAACAATATCTCCCAACTGCGGACGTATCAAAATTTCTTCTACTACTGCTCCCGCCGAAAGATGATACGCCGACCAAATTGCTTCTGCAATATCTTCAGCCTTTATAAACCGTTCGGGCGGCAATTCTACTCCTTCCCAACTTGAAGTAAAGGTAGCCCCTGGCAAAATAGCCGTCACTCGAATTCCTTTGGTTTTGAGTTCCTCTCTCAGTACTTTGGTAAAACCGTAGAGGGCAAATTTAGCAATACAATACGCCCCTCCGTTGGGATAGGCCGTAATACTTGCCGTTGAGCACAGCGTAAAAATGTGACCCTTTTTGCGCTCTTTCATTCCTTCCACCAATCCTCCCGTCAGATAATGAGCACTGTACAGGTTGATTTCCATCATTTGCTCTAGGGTTCCTTCGGGTGCTTCGTGGATTTGACCAGGCACAAAAAGTCCAGCATTGTTAACAATTATCTCGACGGGTCGATTGAGCGTCTCAATGAACATCACAAACGCTTCTACTTCTGCTTTGACGGCCATATTCACGGCTTTCACAAACAGCTTTGCCGCTGGATATTTTGCCTGAAGGGACTGTTGAAGTTCCATCAAGTCCGACTCGGTACGGGCGCAGGTGACCACATCAAAACCACCAGCCATAAATCGCTCTACGGTAGCTTTGCCAATTCCTTTGGTTCCACTACTAACAATCACAAGAGGGTTCATCTTAAAAAAATATCATTTTCGTTAAGCAAAGGTTAAGATAAAGTTTTACTTTTGTTGGCTTTTTTGTAAGAAAAAGGTATTTTTAACTTAATATTGTTCTTTTTATAACCTTAAAAAACTTACACTTCGTCAATGAATATTTGGCACATTTGTTCTGCCATTATTACTGCTTACCTGTTGGGGTCTATCCCTTCTGCCATTTGGTACGGTGAAGCGTATTTTGGGATTGATGTTCGGAAATTTGGGAGCGGAAATGCGGGGGCAACGAATACTTTCCGGGTATTGGGCAAACGTGCTGGTACAATTGTACTGTTGATTGATGTATTGAAAGGCTGGACGGCCACCAAGCTGGCCAGTATTCTATTTTTTCTCGAAGTCATCCAGCCAGCACAAGTTCCGACCTTCAAATTAATATTAGGTTTTGCGGCAGTTTTGGGGCATCTCTACCCCATTTTTGTGCGATTTAAGGGCGGCAAAGGAGTGGCAACTTCATTGGGGATGATCTTGGCCATTGACCCGCTAGTTGCTTCGGTCTGCATTGTTATTTTTGTATTGGTATTGTTGGTATCTCACTATGTATCACTCAGTTCTATCATCGCTGCATTTGCATTTCCAATGATGTTAGTGTTGGGCATTTTTGGAAAAGCCAGCACCTTATTGATAGTCTTCGGCTTTTTATTATTTGCGGTTGTGGTCATTACCCACCAAAAAAATATCGTTCGTCTACTCAACGGCAACGAGAGCAGAGTGAATCTTTGGGGACGTCGCAAATAATGTTCTTCCGACTTCTTCATGACCCTTTGTTCATAGTAGTTTGCAAGTTTATGCGTTATGTTTGCGTTTGAATACTAATTTGCGTTCAAATCAGCAACCATATTCTCCAAACGATGTCTATTACCCTCATTCTTATCATTATTACCGTCGGTATCAGTTGGTACGGCTTCCAAAACCCTTCTTTCCTCGACAAGTGCTTACTTAACCCCGTTCGGGTTTCTGCCCACAATGAGTACTACCGTTTTGTTACTTCGGGCTTCGTCCATGCCGACTTTGGCCACCTGATTTTCAACATGTTTAGTTTGTATTTCTTTGGGGAAGCCATGGAAATGTTTTTGGGAGGTATCTTTGGGCCAAATGGCACCTTTTACTATCTCGCACTGTATATTTTGGGTATTGTGGTCTCCGATGTTCCTACCTTTATTAAACACCGCAAAAACAGCCGCTACAACTCCCTCGGTGCCTCGGGTGGCGTATCTGCGTTGCTGTTTGCGTTTATTTTATTGGCTCCGCTCCAAAAAGTCTGTTTATATTTTGCCATTTGTATCCCTGGTTTTCTGTTTGGTGCTCTTTACATGGTTTATTCATTCTACGAATCACGGAAAATGGGCGGCCGGGTCAACCACGATGCTCACTTATACGGAGCCATCTTCGGCATTCTTTTTATGGCGTTGTTATTTCCAGCCGCTGTACCCAACTTTTTTGAACAGATAAGTACTTGGCGTCTGTTCTAGGCTTTTTACGTAGCTATTATCTCTTTTCATCATGAACAAAATCCAAATTCCCCTTCTGCTTGCAGGATTCATTTCTGTTGCCTCGTACGCACAGGACGTATCTGTCCAATACGCCCAAAGCATTACGCCCAAAGACCTCGAACGTCACCTACGCGTTATTGCACACGATAGCCTCGAAGGCCGAGACACCGGCTCTCCTGGCCAGAAAAAGGCCGCTGCCTACGTAGCCAGCTTCTTCAAATCCATTGGTTTACAACCTATTGTTGCCGATAAAGACGGTTCAAAATCTTATTTTCAACCCTATGGATTGTACCAAAAAAGTTGGGGTGAAGTTTATCTGGCGACCGAAAAAGAACAATACGAATTCCAGCAAGATTTTTATTTGAGCGGGCTACTCAATGTGCTTTCCGAAGAAAAAGTCCCTGTGGTTTTTGCGGGCTATGGTATCGAATCCGACAAATATGATGACTACAAAAGCCTCAATGTAACGGGCAAAGCCGTACTTATCCTTGAAGGAGAACCCAAAAGCAAAAAGGGCAATTACCTGATTTCGGGCGACGAAAAACCCTCCAAATGGAGCAGTGATGCAATGTCGTGGCAACGTAAAGTCAGTCTCGCCACGAGCAAAGGCGCAAAATATGTGCTGATTGTGTCGAATTTGACGGGTGATGATTTTGCCAAAGAAGTAACCAAACGCGGTGTCATGAATCAGCGTTTCAATCGACTTTCAATGAAGCCTTACACCGAAAAAACCACGGGTAACGCCGCTTTTACGATTTCGCGCGCCATGGCGCTTGATTTATTGGACATCAAAGCCAAAAAATTGGCAAAAATCGAAAACACCATCAGCAGCAAAGGCCAAAGTTTGGCGGGCAGCCTGCCCGAGCGCAGCGTACGGGTCAAAGCCGAGCGAAAAGAAAATATTGTCATGACCGAAAATGTGCTGGGTTTCTTGGAAGGAACCGACAAAAAAGACGAGGTCATTATGATTACGGCCCACCTAGACCACATTGGCATCTCGGCCGACGGCCAAATCAACAATGGCGCCGATGATGACGGCTCAGGCACGGTTTCCATTCTTGAATTGGCCGAAGCCTTTGCCAAAGCCAAAGCCGAAGGGCACGGTCCGCGCCGCAGCATTGTTTTTATGACCGTAACGGGCGAAGAAAAAGGTCTTTGGGGTTCTGAATATTACACCTCTAATCCTGTCATTCCGTTGGCAAATACCGTTTGTGACCTTAACATTGACATGATTGGCCGGGTAGACAACGCCCATAAATCCAACCCCAATTATGTGTACCTCATCGGCTCTGATAAACTTTCGTCTGAGTTGCACGCCATCAGTGAGGAAGCCAACAAGAAGTCGGTCAATTTTGACTTAGATTATACCTTCAACAATCCGAGCGACCCCAACCGGTTTTACTACCGCTCCGACCACTATAATTTTGCCAAAAACAAAGTGCCAGTTATCTTCTATTTTACGGGCGTCCACGAAGATTATCACCGCCCCGGCGACGACGTAGAAAAGATTATGTTCGACAAGCAGGCCAAGATTGTGCAATTGGTTTTTCATACAGCATGGGAATTATCCAACCGCGACGAGCGCATCAAGGTCGACAGCAATAAACCATAATCGTAGGGGCAGGCCTTGCGCCTGCCCAGCTGTACGCGTCATACAGGGGCAGACGCGAGCGGAACGCCGCCGCGGGCCTGCTCCTACCATCCTAAACCTCTTTCTTATGATTACGTTTGATACGCTTGCCGCTTTCCGCACGCACCTTGGGCAGTCGCTCGGGAGCAGCGAATGGGTGACCATTACCCAAGAAATGGTCAATGATTTTGCCAAAGCTACGGGCGACAATCAGTGGATTCACGTCAATACAGAATTGGCGAAGCACTCGCCTTTCAAAACGACCATTGCCCACGGTTTTTTGACCCTTTCGCTGGCTCCAAAGTTCATGTACGAAATGTACCAAGTACAGTCCGTTAAAATGGGCCTTAATTACGGAACCAATAAAGTGCGGTTTACCTCGCCCGTCCCCACGGGAAGTCGAATACGAATGCACGCTCTCCTTAAAGAAGTAGAAGACCAACAGCCCAACGGCATCAAATCGGTGATAGAAGCCACATTTGAGCTAGAAGGCAGCGCCAAGCCCGCTTGCGTAGCCGAATTGATTACGCTTATGTTTGAGTAGTCTCCCATATTCACGGGACTTTTTAGAAAAATGCGCCAGCTTCCCCCAAAAGGCGTATGCGTCATCAACCTAAAAACTCCCCTTTGGGGTGGGGATTTTATCCATCATGCGTTTAGAAAACAAAGTTGCCATCATTACGGGCGGTGCGCGCGGCATTGGCAAAGCTACTGCCGAAATATTTACCCGCGAAGGAGCCAAAGTCATCATCTGGGATATGCTTGACGCTGGCGAACAAACCGCGCAAGAGCTGAGAGACAAAGGTTACTCGGCAGAATTTACCAAAATCAGTGTCACAGACGTTCCTGCCATTGAAGCGGCGGCTCGCGATATTTTTGAGCGTTACGGCCAAATTGACATTTTGGTCAATAATGCGGGCATTACCCGTGATAAATCCTTGCTCAAAATGTCGTATCAGGAATGGGCGCAGGTGATAGATATTAACCTCAACGGCGTGTTCAACTGCACCAAAACGGTGCTTCCTTACATGGTTGAAAACAAATACGGTCGCATTATTTGTACCTCTTCGGTGGTAGGACAAACGGGCAATTTTGGTCAAACCAACTACGTAGCCACCAAAGCCGCCATCATCGGAATGGTCAAAACATGGGCTAAAGAGCTTGGGAAATACAACATTACCGCCAACGCCGTGGCCCCCGGATTCATCAAAACCGACATGACCGACCTGATTCCCGAAGAAGTACGCAATCAGACCGTGGCCGCAATCCCCGCAAAACGCATGGGCCTCCCTGCAGACATCGCCAATGCTTATCTTTATTTGGCTTCTGAAGAAGCTGGATATGTCAATGGACATACATTGAGTGTGAACGGCGGTGTAGCGTAGAATAAGTATGCTTGCATACCTTTTTTGAAAAATGTATCTTTGGGCAAAAGTCAAGAAAACTCATACACTTCATTATGGCATTCAAAGACACGCTTTTAGAAGGTCTAAACTTCAACCTTTCCGAAGAACATTTGGCGGTAAAAGAAGCCGCCCGCGATTTTGCCCAAAACGAACTTCTACCGGGCATTTTAGAGCGCGATAACGAACAAAAATTTGACCCTAAACTCCTTAAACGCATGGGCGAACTGGGGTTTATGGGTATGATGGTCTCGCCAGAATACGGCGGCGGCGGCATGGACACTGTATCGTACGTACTAGCGATGGAGGAACTTTCTAAAGTAGACGCCTCCGCCTCGGTGATGGTTTCGGTCAATAACTCGTTGGTTTGCTACGGCTTAGAAGCGTACGGAACCGAAGAACAAAAACAGAAATACCTCACCCGATTGGCCTCGGGCGAAATAGTCGGAGCCTTTTGTCTTTCCGAACCCGAAGCTGGCTCAGATGCCACCTCCCAACACACCACCGCCGAAGACAAAGGGGAGCATTACCTCGTCAATGGCACCAAAAACTGGATTACCAACGGTGGCATTTCGTCGGTTTGTTTAGTGATTGCCCAAACCCACCCTGAACTCAAACACAAAGGCATCAACTGCCTGATTGTAGAAAAAGGCTGGGATGGATTTGCGGTCGGAAAAAAAGAAGACAAGATGGGCATCCGTGCCTCAGATACGCATTCGCTCATGTTTAGCGATGTGAAAGTCCCCAAAGAAAACCGCATCGGTGCGGATGGATTTGGGTTTAAATTTGCGATGAGCACCCTCAACGGCGGCCGCATCGGAATTGCCGCCCAGGCGTTGGGTATCGCGGCAGGGGCTTTTGAGCTTTCGTTGAAATACGCTCAAGAACGAAAAGCCTTTGGAAAGCCCATTTTTGAGCATCAGGCCATCCAATTCAAACTTGCCGAAATGGCCACCAAAATAGAGGCGGCGCGCTTATTGGTATATAAAGCGGCACGACTCAAAGACGAACACAAAGACTACGTAGAAGCCGCTGCGATGGCTAAACTTTTTGCTTCTGATGTAGCCATGTGGGCCACCACCGAAGCCGTGCAGATTCATGGCGGCTATGGTTATGTCAAAGAATACCACGTAGAGCGCATGATGCGCGATGCGAAAATTACGCAGATTTATGAAGGCACTTCTGAAATACAAAAATTGGTCATTGCCCGTGAGCTAATCCGATAAAAACGAAAATTATCAAATCAATAAAGCGGGTGTCGGCCCGCTTTATTGATTTCTCAAAATGCTCCGCTTCTCCCGTACGACATCATCAGGCTAAATCGTCAACCGTTGAGCATGATTTTATTTCCGACCTTCTTGTATCGCAAATCTGCTTTCAAAAAAAATTAGCTGTCACCTTTGACGCCAAACCAATGTCTTTTTTTACCAAAGCACTGCAGCACATCAAAACCTCATTATTGGATTAAGGAAAGATTGCTACAAAAAGCAAAATGCACCGTTCATTCCTGCGATTCTTTCTTTAAATAAAATATTTTTCAAAAAAAGTACCCCTGAAATACAAAATTCTTCAATAGCCTTATTGGGGCAAAAAGCCCAAATAATCCAATTTTTACTGTTTTTATAAAAAAAAGTATGCGTTTTCTTGCAGGATTCGTGTACTTTTTTTTATATTGAAAAAAATTCCACACTTGTATTAGTTTTGTACAATTATTAGTTTTGTACAAATTTTAAAGAATATCCGTTTTTCGTAAGAATACAAGCAACGCACTTAACCATTACCCAATGGAAGATTATAATAAAATCATCGAATCGCTCGGAGTGAAGTTTATCAAGGCTCGTCACATCCGTATGCTGCAAACCATCACAATTAAAAACTTTTACGACGTCGAAAACTCGTTGATGATTCTCTATGATGGAGAGGTATTGTTTGCCAACGAAAAAATAGAAGTCGGCGATATGCTGTTCATCCCAGGTGGAAAACACGCGACCGTTACCTACAGCAGCGGCGACAACGTGCAACCTAAAGTGGTCAGCAACGAAGAATTCTTGACCCGTCGTGAGTTGTATTTCGACAGTTTGCGCGATGCCACTCAGGTTGGAAAAATTCCTCACTCGTTTGGTTTAGTTGCGTTTGATGCCAAAGTGTTTGATTCGGTCAACTTCTTTACGTCGTTGGACATCCCTCCTTTCATCATCAAAAACAACTCTTATCTGGGGCGCCTCATTGGCGAGATTCTTCAGGAAGATTTTAACGAGACTCCAGGGCGCGGTCGTATCATCAAAATCAAGACCGAAGAACTAGCCATTGAGGTGATTAGGTATATTTTGAAGAACAAGCTGTTTGTGGAGCAATTGGTGACCAACAGTACTTACTTCAAAGATCCACGCTTGATTGATATTTTCGCCTACATTAAAGATAATTTGGGAGGTGATTTATCCAACAAAGTATTGGCCAATGTGGCCAACGTTTCCGAAGATTACGTAGGACAATACTTCAAAATGCTGACGGGTATCAACCCCCAGGATTATATTGAATACCAGCGTATGGAAGAAGCCGTTACGCTGCTCCGTACATCAAAGAAAAGCATTCGGGCCATTGGTGCCGAAGTGGGCTATAAAGACACTGCCTATTTCTGCCGGCGTTTCAAAATGATGTTTGGTATTCCGGCCGGCAAGATGCGCCGCCGCGAATCACTGATGAACGTTTAAAGGTGAAAAATAGATTGACTCATAAAGCAGCTCATCCAATGGGCTGCTTTATTGTTTTTGCGGGGTTTTGGCTTAAATTTGCTTAAAAAACGAAACCTTGTCCAAATATGAAAAAGCTATTTTACCTATCGCAAATTGTTGTTTTAGGTCTTTTATATGGAGTACAGGCATTGGGCCAGACCAAGGGTGCATGGAAACAAACTTCTTCTGATGGAAAAACGACGATGTTAATTTGCTCAGACAATTACCTGATGGTTTCCCGTTACCAAGAAAAAGAATTTTTATACACAGAAGGGGGAGTTTATAGCTTTACCGACGGTACTCTAACCTACAAAAGCGAGTTCAATTCGGCGGATACATCCAAAGTGGGTAAGACGTTGAGCTTTAAAATTAATTTTTCAGGCAATAAATTATTAGTTGAGGGCTTGGGCGAATGGCAACAGGTAGATGATGCCAATACTCCCGCTGCCGCCGTGTACCGTATTACGGGCCGCATGGGCAACGACAACAAAATCAGCCCCATGCAGCGCGGCGCACGAAAAACCCTCAAAATGCTCACCGGTACGCGTTTTCAGTGGGTAGCCATCAATCCTGAAACCAAACAATTTTCGGGAACTGGCGGTGGAACATACACCATTAAAGATGGGAAATACACCGAAACCATTGATTTTTTCAGCCGCGACAACAACCGCGTTGGAGCTTCGCTGAGTTTTGATTATGAGCTTAAAGACAGCAAAGACTGGCACCATAGCGGCCTGAGCAGCGCTGGCGCCAAAATTTATGAAATATGGAGCAAAGAGCAATAGCCTCTAGAAAGCGTCTCTAAATGCCCAATACACAATACCGCTTAGAATTAGCATGACCATTCCTCAACTCCACGATTTTTTTCGCACCTGTACGGGTATATCGACCGATACCCGCCAAATTACCGAAGGATGTTTGTTTGTCGCCCTGCGCGGCGACAAATTTGACGGCAATGTATACGCCAAAGACGCGCTCGAAAAGGGAGCAAAGTACGCAATTGTGGATAACCCCGAGGTAGCGGTGGATAACCGTTACTTGTTGGTGGATAACAGCCTAGAAGCGCTCCAACAATTGGCCGCTTTTCACCGACGCCAATTATCCATTCCAGTGATTGGCCTGACTGGCTCCAACGGAAAAACCACTACCAAAGAGTTGATTGCGGCGGTATTGTCCAAAAAATTCAGAACCTATGCCACCAAAGGCAACCTCAACAATCATATCGGTGTACCGCTTACCCTCTTGGCCATCGATGATAGCTACGAAATAGCCGTGGTGGAAATGGGCGCTAATCACCAAAAAGAAATCGCACTTTTGAGCAGCATTTCTCAACCGAGCCACGGTCTGATTACCAACGTAGGCAAAGCCCATTTAGAAGGTTTTGGCGGAATAGAAGGCGTCAAAATCGGGAAAGGAGAGCTGTATGATTGGTTGTCTCAATCAGCAGGCACGGTGTTTATTAACGGGGCTAATCCTACGCTCGTTGACATGGCATCTCAACGTTCTTTTGCAAAAAAAATCACATATTTAACGGGCGAGCAGGCGCCTGTTCTCTTGGAAGATTCGCCGTTGGTGAAGTATCGCGATGCCGAAGGGAATCAAATCCAAACTCACCTGACGGGAAAATACAACTTTGAAAACATTGCCGTGGCGTTGGCCATCGGTGCGCATTTTGGCGTTTCCAATGCATTGGCCAACCAAGCGGTAGCGGAGTACAATCCGACCAACAACCGCTCCCAAATCATTCAAAAAGGCACCAATACCATCATTATGGACGCCTACAACGCCAATCCTTCTTCTATGTCGGCGGCGGTTGAAAACTTTGGGCGGCTAAAGGCAGAGCGGAAAATGGTGATTTTGGGTGATATGCTCGAACTCGGCGAAGAATCTCCCCAAGAACATCTGGCTTTAGGGAAATTAGTGGGACAACAACACTTTGACGTGGTGATTCTGGCGGGAAAACTCATGCAGGACGCCTTGCCAGCGCTACCCAAAGCTTACTATTTCCCCGATAAATTTTCGTTACACAATTGGATTGTAGACCATCCGCAAACCAATACCCATGTGCTTATCAAAGGCTCGCGGGGGATGGGGCTTGAAACGGTTGTGCCCTATTTATAACAAAGATTAATAGCCTACGGCGTAGTCTTTTTTAAACGGTTTCCCCGACCACGCCTTTTGCTGCGTCCACTCGGCGTCGGGGTCACTCCAAAACGGGTCGGTGGCGGGTAAACCCAACGGAATAAACCCTAAAGTGGTCAAATACATGCTTCCCGCGTTGGAATACGAATCGGCAATGTTGGGTTGGTGTCCAGCAAAACCCAGGGTAAGCCAACCATCGTTGTCAAAAATACCTTCCTGCGCAAACATCCGTTTCATAACCGCCGTGAGCGCACAGCGCACCTGAGCTGGGCTAACCCCTTCGGGCAATTGATGAATTAAGGCCGCATGGGTCAGCGCCTGAAACGCCCCCAAACGATATGTAACGCTACGCCCAAAAGCTGGAAAAGAACCTTCGGGGGATATTAACCTTTCCAAAAAATCAGCGTGCCGCTGCATTCGTTTGACCGCAAGCGCATAACGTTCCTGCAACACCTTGTGGTTGCCCGCGGGTGATTGTCGTTTGTTGACTTCCAACCACGTTTGTAGCACATCGACCATCATAGGCTGAATCACAAAGGAGTTGTAATAATCGGTGTGAAAGACTTCACCGTCCTTAAACCAGCCATCACCTACGTACCAATCTTCGATTTTTCGAACGCCGAATTCGATGCGGTAGCGGTCGGCGTCTTCGCCGATAGATAACAAAAATGCTTCTACAATAGCCGCAAATAACACCCAGTTATTGTTGGGCGGAACCACTCGACGTAATAATTTAAATTCTTCAATGACGCGTTTTTGGGTAACATTATCCAGCGGTTTCCAGAGTGCATCGGGGGCTTTGATGAGGGCTTGTGCCAAAAATGCCGCATCCACCAACGTTTGCCCCTCTTTTCGCCAAAGCATATAATCAGGGTGCGATGGATTCACACTATTTTCGATGCTTTTAAGGGCATAGCCTCGCATTTTTTTGCGCAATTCTCCTTCTTCGGTGGCGTCGTCGGGTAGAGCAAGCCACGGCGCTACGCCTACAATGGTTCGGGCAAAGCCCTCTAAGTAGGCTACTTTTGCGTTTCGGTTATCCCAAGCGGGGCTGTATTCTACTTTCCAATTTTTTACCAATGTACCTTCCGCCAGATTTTTAAGCACAGGCTCGGCAATTTTATACAACAACTTAGCCCAATACAACCGGGCAGTATCATCGGCTTTATTTACTTGAGCACCAACCATAGGTACACCAACTGCGCCCAAGCCCAACAAGGTATTTTTTTGAATAAAATCGCGACGATTCATGAAAGATATAGCATGTCAAAATCCTTTCTTACTTTGTTAATTTCAAACAAACGGGCATCGAAACCTTGATTTCTTTTCCCGTGGGGGTCAATTTCCCCGTTTTGGTGTCGCGACTAAACACCACCACGTTGTCGCTGTCCTGATTGGCCACCAAAATCCATTTTCCCGTGGAATCAATCATAAAATTACGGGGGGTTTTTCCCAGTACATTTTGATGGCCTACGTAGGTCAATTGTCCGTTTTTTTGATTAATGCTGTAAATCACCAAACTCTCGTGCGTGCGGTTGGATCCGTACAAAAATTTACCATCGGGAGAAATGTGAATATCTGCGCACCACTTGCGGCCTGTGTAGTCGTCGGGGAGGGTCGTAATCGTCTGGAAAGGCACCAATTTGCCATCTTTGTAGTTAAAACCTGTCACGGTCGCATCCAACTCCTGAATCACGTACGCAAACTTCCCATTGGGATGAAACGTAAAATGCCGAGGTCCAGCACCGGGGGTTGTACCCGTAAAAGCAGGATTTCCGGGCGTCAATTGTCCTGTTTCTGCGTTCAAGGCATAAGTCATGATTTTATCGGTTCCTAAATCAGGAACAAACACGTCACGGTTGTTGGGAGCGATATTGATAGAGTGAACATGCGGTTTTTCTTGGCGTTCTGTATTTACGCTTTTGCCTTCGTGCTGGATGGTCTGGACGGGCTTCCCAACCGAGCCATCGGCTTGAATAGGCAGTACGCTCAGACTCCCGCCGCCATAATTACCAACAATGACCCATTTCCCCGTTTTATCAACCGTTATATGGCACGGCCCTGCGCCCCCAGCCGACTGTGTGTTTAGTAAGGTCAAACTGCTCGATTGCTTGTCGAATGAAAAGGCGCTTACCGCGCCCCCGCTCATTTCTGCGACAGAATACACAAAACGTTGGTCGGGTGAAAACGCCAGAAACGATGGGTTTTTAACCCCTTTTCCAATCGTTACGGGAGTAAGGTCTCCCGTTTTGGAATTAAACTGATAAACATAAATCCCCTCGCTAGTTTTGGAAGTATAGGTACCTATAAAGAGAAGATGGCTGTTGTTTTGGCCATTTGATACAATACTCATCAGATATAAAAGCCCAAAGAGGAGAAGGCCGAGTCTTTTCATGTGTTAATCAGTTTAAACAAAGTGGTAATTATCTTTTTTTCACTCTTTTTATAAAGTGATAAAAAAAATGCTTTTACCCTAGATTCTGGCACTAGTTTTGGTGTTTATCATGAATATTAAAAAAAATGCATAACTTTTGGTCTTATTTCAGTTCAATATAGTATCTTAATTTACATACTTATATACGTTATGAAAGGCATAATTTTTACCGAATTTCTTGACATGGTTGAGCAAAATTTCGGTTATGAAATGGTTGACACATTACTCAACGAGTCTGAATTAACTTCGGGCGGCATCTACACAAGTATCGGCACTTACAATCATCAAGAAATGGTAAACCTGCTTGTTACCCTGAATATGAAAACAGAAATTCCCATTTCCCAGTTGTTAAGAACTTTTGGGCTGTACCTGTTTCAACGTTTCACAAAAATATACAGTCACCTGATTGATAAAGCCCCCAATGCTTTTGCTTTTCTGGGGTCTATCCATAGTTATATTCACGTAGAAGTGCGAAAGCTATACCCAGATGCCGAATTGCCTCATTTTGACATAGAACAACCCAACGCAAATACCTTAGTGATGCACTACTCATCTATCAGAAGCATGGGAGATTTGGCGTATGGTCTTATTGAGGGCGCTATGAAACACTACGGCGAAACGGCAACTATAACGCAAGAGCTGCTTCAAGAAGACGGAAGTCAGATAAAATTTGTGATTGAAAAGTAGTATGCAAGACATAGAACTTCTCCAAAGACGGGTAGAACGAGAACGCAAAGCGCGCCTGCAAGCCGAGGCCATTTTGGAAGAAAAAGCATTCCAACTCTATCAAGTCAATGAGCAACTGCGGCACCTCAACGAGAACCTCGAACAACAGGTAATAGAGGGCGTCACTAAACTTCAAGACAGCGAAAAAAGATACCGACAGCTCATTGAGTCTGTTCAGGATATTATTTATAAGATTTCGCCCGAAGGTTTTTTCACTTTTGTCAACCCAGTGGTAGAACAGCGCCTGGGCTATAGCGAAGACGAAATCATCGGTCGTCATTTTACCGAACTGGTGGTACCTGAATACCGAGAAAAGTTAATCAATTTTTATTGGGAAATGGTACACTTTCAAAAAGAGAGTACCTACAACGATTTCCCTGTCTACAAAAAAAATGGCGAAATTGCCTGGATTGGGCAGACGGTTCGACTCATCGAAAATGAAGGAAATGTAGTGGAACTCGTCGCAGTAGCCCGTGATATTACCGAACAGGTAGCCACCGATGATGCCCTCCGCACAACCCAAACCCGTTTATCAACCCTTATCACCAACCTGCAAAAAGGCGTCCTGGTCGAAGACGAAAACCGCAAAATTATTCTGGTCAATCAATTATTCTGCGACCTTTTTGAGATTCCCGCCCCCGCCGAGACGTTAATCGGGGTCGATTGCTCACAATCGGCAGAACAATCAAAGCACTTATTCAAAAATCCAGAAGGATTCGTCAAACAAATCAACGATTTACTGACAAGACAGGAAATCAGTATTAATGAAGAATTACACATGGTCAACGGTCGCATTCTTGAACGCGACTATATTCCGATTTTTTTGGAAGGGCAATACCGGGGGCACCTTTGGAAATATGCTGATGTAACCGAACAGTTTCTGGCTAGAGAACGAATTCGGAAAAGCGAGGAAAAATACCGGGGCATCATGAACAACATGGAGCTCGGCCTCATTGAAGTCGACAATGAGGACCACATTATCAGGGCCTACGACCGCTTTTGTCAGATGATGGGCTATACAGAAGAGGAACTCATCGGTAAAGTGGCGTCTATCTTATTCTTGCCTCCCGAATTTCACGGAATATTTGAGCAACATCAATCGATAAGAAGCTCGGGTAGGGCAACTTCGTACGAAGTTCAAATGATAAAAAAAGATAAAAGTCGCATTTGGGTCATTCTCAGTGGTGCGCCCATCATGGACGAGCATGGCAACATCGTGGGCTCTATGGGAATCCACTACGATATTTCAGCACGAAAACACCTGGAACAAGAACTGGCCCTCGCCAAAGAAATTGCGGAAGAGGCTCGTCAGGCTGAAAAACAGTTTTTGGCAAACATGAGCCACGAAATTCGTACTCCGCTCAATGCAATCATTGGAATGACCCACTTATTGTTTGACACCCGCCCCAGCAAACAGCAGTACGAGTACCTTGATATTCTTAAATCATCGGCAGATTTTCTACACAGTCTTATCTCAGATTTACTTGACATGGCAAAAATTGAAGCTGGACGAATCGAAGTTCAGAACCATCCGTTTGATTTAGTTGGCCTTTTAAGAACTACCCAACGGGTATTTCAAATCAAGTTAGAAAACCGCCCCATTGAGCTGGATTTAATGATTGACGGTCGTATTTCGGGCAATTATCTGGGCGACGATGTAATGTTGAATCAAATCCTGCTCAATATCATTGGCAATGCTGAGAAGTTTACGGAAGAGGGAACCATTGAAATAACGGTGAAACTCAAGAAAGAAGACAATGAAACCTGCTGGATTGAGTTTAAAATAGCCGACACGGGTATTGGAATTCCGAAAGAAAAACTGGACTTAATTTTTCAGAAATTTAAGCAGGTCAACCCGCAAGGGCATAAACACAAGGGCACCGGACTAGGGCTATCTATTACCAAGCAACTCGTTGAATTGCAGGGCGGTACCCTAACGGTAAAAAGTCATGAAGGAGAAGGAACCACTTTTACGTTTACTCTGCCCTTCCAAAAATCCGACACCGAGATTGTTAAAAACGATTATACAATTGAAGAAGGTACGGCCAATCTAGAGCTGTGCAACCTGCTCGTTGTAGAAGATAACATCATGAACCAACGCTACATCAGCGGCTTGCTCAACAAATGGAATATTCCGTTTACCATCGCGATTGACGGCAGAAAGGCGGTAGAACAAGCCCATAAACAGCATTTCGATATTATTTTGATGGACATTCAAATGCCCAATATGGATGGATACGAAGCCACCTTGACCATTCGAAATACGAATAATCTCAACCAAAATACGCCCATTGTTGCCCTTACTGCCTCGGCAATGATTGATCAGAAAAACAAGACGAAATCGGTCGGAATGAATGATTTTATCACAAAACCATTTACTCCATCCCAACTGTTAAGTGTTATTCAACGGTTCCTCAAAGTAGAGAATCTACCTACACCCTCCCCAGTTTCTCTCTCTGAGCCAACATCTACGCTTCTCGATTTCTCTCGTCTCAAAGAATTGTACGGCGATGACAATGAGTACATTCTGGATATGATGGAAACTTTTCT
The DNA here is from genome assembly GCF_003325355.1 of Runella rosea. Classification (GTDB taxonomy): domain Bacteria; phylum Bacteroidota; class Bacteroidia; order Cytophagales; family Spirosomataceae; genus Runella; species Runella rosea. The sequence goes on along the minus strand of NZ_CP030850.1, from coordinate 4,820,749 downwards.
GACCGATGCACTACCCGATTTTTCGGGATTTCAGGCATTAATAAATACCAACGATTGGGTGACTTTGAGCAAGTTGGCACACCGACTAAAACCTAGTCTGGGAATGGTAGGACTCACGGATTTAGAAAAAACAATGGCAGAAATTGAGAATCAAGCCCGTAAACAACCAGAGGCTGAAAGTTTACAGTTACTTTGGGACCACGTCAATGCCCAACTCGAAATCGGCGTAAAAGAAATTAAACGCGAAATTGAGAAGTTGAAACTATAACACCTTTCCCAAAAAAGATACAATATGCTCCACCATCGGGTTAAACCAAGGAGTAAACAATACAAAAGTGTGCGGTGCCTCTGAAAAGGAATGTACCTCAGAATAACGTCCCAAAGCGTCCATTTTTCGCCGCATTTCATCGCGGCCAGCGTGCATTCTGTTGACTGAACTATTGATAAATAAAACAGGTGGCGTGTTTTTGTCAATGTGCTGTAATGCCCCCGCCTCGTTCCACAACTCAGGGTTTTGGGTTTTATTGTAGCCAAACCAGTACGTAGCGGCCGAAATAGACTTACTATCATCACCTTCTCCAGATTCGGGATGAATGAACGCCAACGTACCATCAAGGTCAATAATGGCGTTGATTTTGCTCGAAAAAGACGAATTACCCAACTCCCCTTCAAATTTTGACAAGCCGTTAGTGGTACCCAACAAGGCAGCTAACTGCCCGCCTGCTGAGAATCCTAATGCAGCAATTTTGTCGACGTCAATGTTATATTTTTGAGCATTGGCCCTCAACCACCGAACTGCCGCTTTCAGGTCATGCACCGCCGCTGGATACAGAGCTTCGGTCGAAAGCCGGTACTCGGCTGTCACAGCCACAAATCCACGCTCGGCCAGTTTTTGGGCCAAGGGGATGTGCTGAGAGCGGTCGCCCGAACGCCAGCCGCCCCCGTGAATAATGAGGACCGTAGGGCGAGATTTGGTGGTTTTTGCCTTGGGATAAAACACATCTAATTTCAAGTCTCGCGTACCCGTGTTGGCGTAAGCAATGTTATAGATTTCATTGACTGAAGCAATCTTTCTAGCTTCCACCACCGCACTACGGGGGAATTGTTTTTGAATCTGAGCAAAAGCCCGTTTCGTGTTAAATGATGTATCTCTCACACCCGTCAACCCAAAAGTGAGCAAAGGCGATTCTGGGTTCCAGTGGTCTTTGCCGCCCAACACCTGCGCAACGGTATATTTTTTGGCCTCATTTTCAGACAATTGCTTTGACCAAGCTACCCGTCTTTCGGAATTTGCTCCTGCACCTTTGGATTGATATTCAGCATAAAAAGCCGTTTTCTCAGCGTTGGGCTTGTCCCAATTGTGCCAGCCTTCGGGTTTTACAACTTTTGAAAGATTACAATTTAGAAAAACGGTTTGGGCATAGTCTCGCCAAGGGCGCCCCAAATAAACACTGGCTTCAGGCGATTCACCGTCCAAGTCGCATTGGTTAAATACATACCCAAAGGCCTGCCCAGAAGGCGTAGAAGCCGCCGTAAAATAACCGCCTTTGAGTTTGGAATAAATTCGGCAATGTTGGAAATAAGCAATCGCCCAGCCAAAGATAAAATCGACGGTACCTTCTATGTAACAGTTTTTGTAATACTGCCGAGTACCTTCTCTTTTGGGATAAAGGGTATCTTGAAAACCTAAAAATCGACAATTTATAAAACGCGCCCGATCTCCGTCAACAAGCATAGCAACAGCCTGCCCCACAGGCCCCGCAGTGTTGGCGAAAGTAATGTCAATGGCCGTAAAATCATTGGCAACAATGCGCGTAGAGGTTGAAGTCGTGGTGCCGAGCTTGATACCATCGGCATTGATTTTGCCCGAATAATCATCGTACGTAAGCACTGTATGTTGGGTATCCTCGCCCATGAGCGTCACGTGATTCTTGGTCGAATCGAGGGTGAGTTTTTCTTTGTAAAGACCTTTTTTGATGCGAATTAAAACCGCCTTGGTGTTATTGAGAGGCACCGCATTAAAGGCCGCCTGCACCGTTGTAAAATCCCCCGAACCGTCCTGTGCGACGGTAATAAGGTTTTTCTGGGTTGATTGGGCAAACAAATTGTTTACCAAAATGAGGCTAAAAAAAAGACAGTTTCTCATGTTTTACTATTTTTATCTCCCCCACTTTTGTACCCAGTTAGGATACTCCGTTGACAATAGCTTCGCAGGCCAAGTGCCATAATAGGCGTACCCGACGCGGCGTTCGTTCTCAATTTCGGCCAATGTGGCTCTCGGTACGCTATCGCGCCCTGTAAAAAACGGCTTGTTGGTTTCGAGGTCATAAAACCGCGCCCAAACCGTTGAATTGGGGTCAGCTACTACAATTCTATCTTTGCCTTTGGGTTGGGTAGCATCCACAATATCTTGGGTTTTAATTCCGACAATTTTTGAAGCATCCAACCACGCCACCGCGGCATTGATTGCCTTTTTAATTTCAGGCGACGGATTATCTACGGCCATCAAAAACCGTACGATTCCTACGCTTTCACTTCCACTCAATGAAGCCAACTCAAAAGCGCGTGCTTTGGCAGGAAGGAGGGTTTTGCGGTCGTGTTGGGCACCCCAAACGGTGAGTTTTCCTTTTTGAATAAATTGGGTTTTCAAAATACAGCTGATTCCTTTCTCTACCGCGACTTGGGCCCCAGGAATCAGGGTTTTATCTACGATCTCAAAATCATTGACCCTTTCTGAAATGGACTTCATGAGCCACATCACGTCCATCATCGCGTTGTCGTTAAAGGTGATGTGTTTGCGATAGCTACTCGTATCAGGATAAAACTGCCCCCAACCTCCCGCCAGATTTTGAGCGGTCAAGAGATAATTTATACCTCTTTCGGCAGCCTGCAAATACGCCAAATTATGGGTCTTTTTGTAGGTTGAAACCAAGGTTGTTATTTCCCGAGTAGTTGCTTGGTCGTCGATGGTCGCATCTAAGTTGTTTTTTTCGGCAAGTAGCGTCGCCTTTAAAGATTCTGGCAATGTTTTGTTATAATCAATCGCATTGCCTCCTGGCTGGGGCCAGCCGCCGTTGTTGCGCTGGTAGAGCAACATTCGTTCCGCGATCGAATCTTTCACAACTTCTTGCGGGGTTGAAGTCGGTAACGCTATTTTACAACTTCCCGTACCCCATAGAAGACATGAACAAAGGAGTGTAATCAGTAAACTTAACAACGATTTGCTTTTCATCGGCTTTACTTTTAGTTTATGCAGTCGCTTACGTGACGCGAGCGACTGCATAACTGCGGATTAATACCCTGGATTTTGCTTCAATTTTCCCTGATACGCATCAACCGTGGCTTGGTCGTACGGGAAAAGTTCACTTTTTCCAGACACAAAGAATCGGGCAATTCCTGCGTGGAGCTGCATTCCATCAATGAGATTGGTGGTCAGGTGTTGTCTCCAATCCAAACGCGTCCAGCCTGCAGGTGCCGTGGTGGTAGTGCTTGGTTTATAAAATGAAGTTTGCCATTGAATTTCTTCTCCGTTGTTTCTCCAATAAAGATATTGGGGTACGTTAGCGTAGGCTCCTTTTGCATCTCTCATGTCCTGAATTTTCTGACGGGTTTCGGCAATCTTTTGTGTCAATAAATTCCAACGAATCAAGTCAAATTTACGAATACCTTCACTACCAAATTCTAAATATCGTTCGTTGACAATGGCGTCAAAAAAGCCTGCTTTATCCGTAGGGGTTTTCCCCATTTTGCCTTCGTTGCCTTTATACGCCCTTTTTCGTACTTCCTCAAAGGCAGAAATAGCGGCGGCCGTTGGCCCATTTAGTTCGTTTTCGGCTTCGGCAAACATAAGCAATACATCCGCAAAGCGAATCAAAGGCCAGTTATAGCCAGGGTTGAGGGCCGTGCCCTGCAACAACGGCACACGCCAGTCTTTTCTGAATTTCCCGTCGGTGATTTCTCCCAAACGACGCGGTGATTTGACATTCGTTGCCGCTACGGCATACAACGTTGTGGTTACGTCGCGGCGGGTGTCGGTGGAGTCAAAAGCGTAGAAATAATTGGGTAGTACCAACAAACCACCCCCACCAGTACCGTACCGAGAAGCCGCATTGACCGACGGCCCGTTGTAATTCCCCATGCGACTGTCGGAGTTGGAATTTGACCCGCCCGCTCCCACTTCAAAAATAATTTCGCCGAAAGGGTCATACGTAAACGACGTTAACTTACGCCAAATATCTTCAAAACTTGGGTTGAGGGTATGTTCTCCGCGCTTGGCCATGAGGTCAGCGCATTCATCGCGGGCAATCTTGATGTAGGTTTGATAATCAGCGTTACGCTCCATTTTACCGTTGCTACGCAAGGCGTAACCGCCTCTAAACATCGCCAGTTTGGCCCGCAGCGCCTTCACAGCCCCTTTTGTAATTCGCTCATTGCGAGGCCCCACTTCGGTACGCCACGGCACAAGGTCGGTAGCTGTTTTTAAATCTTCGATGAGCTTGGCGTAGGTCACGTCGCGGTCAGCCTGAGGAATAAACAAATCTTCCTGCTTATAGGCCGGCGTAAACGGCGCAGGTACATCACCCCAGTTACGAATCAATTCAAACAAAAACTGCGCCCTCAAGGTCAATACTTCCCCGTGTAAGCGGCGTAACTCTTTCTTTTCGGCATCGCTTCCATTGGCGTAAAGGGCCATTTGCGGAATTTGCTCAATGCACAAATTGGCTTTTTCGATGCCCCGGTATAACTGCAAAAACGGGTTGCGAAGCTCGGCATTGGTGAGCAGCAATTGATAACGACCAATGCCTCTGCGACCGTTATCAATGTTGCCAGAGACAATCATTTCGTCCGAATCGTATGGGTAATACATGTTGATACGGATTCCGTAGCCATTGTCTCCCATGAGTTCGTCGTACACACCAATGACGGCGTTGGTGGCGTTGGCAACATTCCCAAACGCATCTGAAATGCTGATTTGAGACTTTGGCTGCACCTCGAGATACTCTTTACATCCGCTCACCATCAACAGCGTAACGAAGAACGGGATGGCTAAAACGGTTATTTTTTTAAATATATTTTTCATTTTAAATTAAGCAGTTTTAAAAATTAAAACGTCAAATTCACTCCAAAAACCCATGTTTTAGCCCGAGGATAGCCTGCAAAATCGACCCCTTGCGTAAGTGGATCGGAGCGACGCGTATTTACTTCGGGGTCGTAGCCAGTGTATTTCGTCAACGTAGCCAAATTGTTGACCGTCGCAAAAGCCCGGAATCTTGACAGTTTGATTTTCTTCAACACCTCACTCGGCAACGAATAGCCCACAGTGAGGTTATTGATTCTTAAAAATGAACCGTCTTCAACCGCCCACGAATGCAACCAATAGCGCTGAACGCGCACTGGCGACCAAATAGTGGCGTTGGCATTCAAGGCCGCTAGCGCGGTTGGGTCAGTGACTACCTGTCCTTGGTCGTTGATATTCGTCCAACGGTCTTTCATAAATTCCAGCATGTTTAGGCTCGGAAACGCCCCGTCGGTCATTTCAATTTTATTGGCGTTGTAGATGTCGTTCCCCACCACCCAGTTCATAAACAGACTCAAATCGAAGTTTTTATACGCAATCTGGTTGTTCCAGCCACCGATAAATTTCGGGTTGGCATTGCCGATAACCGTGCGGTCTTTATCAGCAGTGACAAGTCCATCCCCATCAATGTCTTTCCATTTCAACATCCCCGGCTGCGGGGTGCCATAGACAGAATTGACAGCAATACCTGGCTTGACGGTATAAGTATTGGTGGTTGCGTTGAATGTAAAATCATCTACTTTATAAAATCCGTCGGTCACAAAACCGTACATCAATCCTACCGGCTCGCCTACTTTTACCAGATAGTCGTCGGTGCCATCGGAGCCTTGCCAGCCTGAGTTGCGGGTCAATTGGGTCACCGTTCCGAGACCCGTCACCGTGTTTTTATTGGTCGAAATGTTCAGGTTTGAATTCCACGTAAAGTCTTTTTTCTGAATGATGTACGCGTTTAGCTGTACTTCGATTCCCTTATTGGTGGTAGAACCCAAATTTTTGATTTGCGACGAATAACCCGAAGTCGGAGGAATGGCCACGGCCAACAATAAATTTCTTCCGCTGTTTTTGTACGCATCAATTGAAAGTTGGAAACGGTTACTCAAAAATGATAAATCCAAGCCAACGTTTTGTGACACGTTTGACTCCCATTTCAAGTCCTCATTGGCTAACGCAATCGGCGCATAACCTGGCAACACACTGTGGTTGAGGGCGTATTCGCCGGTGACACCGTACAATTGCTGATACAATAAATCGCCAATGCGGTTATTGCCCGCTACCCCGTACCCAAGCCGTACTTTACCATCGGTAAGAAATTTGCTTCCTTTCATAAAATTCTCCTTGGTAAAACGCCAAGCCACGGTTCCCGAAGGAAAAACGAGCGCTCCGTTGGCGTAGTTAAACTTCGAAGAACGGTCGGAACGCAGCGAAACCGTCGCCAAATATTTATCATTATATCCATAACTCACGCGCCCAAACAACGAAAACAGGCGGTTGGCCGGCGTCTCGTTGGAGATAGGCCTAGCCTGTTGCGCACCCGTGGGCGGCGAACCGAGGCCCATGTTGGCCAAGGCCTGTTCGGCCGAAATATCGGTGGGAAAATAGCGCGTTTCAATCGTGGTACTCTTGCTGACGTTCTGGTAAATTTCCTGCCCCACAATCACATTTAAGTCGTGTTTGGTCTCAAACTTTTTGCTGTATTGTAGCGTATTTGAATTGTTAATGGTAAAAGCCGATTGTTGAAAAATAGAAGCTACTGGCTGAGATGCGTAGTTGCGAGCCGTTCCCGTGATTTTACTCCAAAATGAGTTATTCTGAGCATCATTGTTATCAATTCCGATCGTGGTTTTAAACGTCAAATTTTTCAAAATACTGTAGCTCGCGTAGCCGCTCAGGTTGATGGCTTTGGTGTAGGCTTTGCGGTATTCGGCCTGCGTCATCAGAATCGGATTGACTAAGTTACCAGAAGAAATGTATAGGTTTTCGTCAAAATCATCTACTTCGGGAGCAATCCCAACAACCAACGGACGGTACTGCACCGAGTGGCGAAGGCGGTTGGTCGATTTGGTACCACTCGTGGTAGTACCCGCGCCGCTAACGGTTTGATTCAGGTAGCGTACGTTGAATCCAAGACGCAGTTTTTCGGAGGCTTTGTGGTCCATTTTGAAGGTAGCCAGATACCGATCAAAGCCAGATTCCAACAATACTCCATCTTCTTTGTTGGCCGTAAGGCTTAAATTATAGTTGGTAGCGGCATTGCCCCCATTGACAATCAAATTATGGTTTTGGTACGTGGCCTGTCGCCCAAATACCTCTTCTTGCCAGTCAATCGGGGTTAAAGTTTTGTATTGATTGAGGTTTTCCCAAGCGCCGTATTGATCCGAAAAGCTTTTTTCGGCCGCCGCATCGTTGCGGCTGCGCTCGTACTGCCAACGCACAAAATCATATGGATTCATGACGGGCAGTTTTTTAAATATTTCACGCACGCCCATAGAGCCGTTATAACTCACGGTTGTTTTGCCGCCTTTACCAGACTTTGTGGTAATAATTACTACACCATTAGCTCCACGTGCTCCGTAAATAGCCGTCGTAGAAGCATCTTTCAGTACATCAATGGTCTCAATATCTTGCGGCGAAAGGAAGGAAAGCGCATTTTCAACCTGAATTCCGTCAACGATATAAATGGGTGAATTATCTTGGGTAATGGAACCACCACCACGGATACGGATTTGAATATCAGCCCCCGGCGCACCTTCTGAGGTGGTGACGCGCACCCCCGCCAAGCGCCCCGTGAGGGCTTCAGCGGCATTGGTGAGGGGAATATCTTTCAATTGTTTAGCTCCGACCGACGAAACCGAGCCCGTCAAATCGCGGCGGTTGATGGCCTCGCCGTACCCAATCACAACCACCTCCTCCAACATCTTTTGGTCGGGATTGAGGGAGAGATTTACCTCAGAGCGGTTGCCCACCACGACGCTTTCGGGAAGGTAGCCCACAAAGCTAAAAATAAGCACCGCATCATTTTTTTCGGGAACGTTAATCGAGAACTTGCCTTCGATAGAAGTGGTCGTTCCTACGTTGGTGCCTTTGAGCAAAATACTCACCCCGGGTAGGGTTTCGCCCGATACGCCGTCGGTCACGGTTCCTGTTACCCGGCGATTTTGCGACCATGCCAAGGACACAAAGCCGAGAAACAAGCATAAGGTAAAAAAGTGTTTTTTCATGTAATAGGTCGTGTATTGGTATAAGTAACTATCGTAAAGCAGGAATCGGAAGCAAATCCATATCGGTAAAATCCTTGTTCTCTCCCGCCATTCCCCAGATGAAAGAATAGCTTGAAGTACCGCAACCCGAGTGAATCGACCACGGCGGCGAAAGGATAGCTTGGTGATTGGCTACCCACAGATGACGTGTTTGTGTAGGCTCGCCCATGAGGTGCAGCACCCCATGATTTTCGGGAACGTCAAAGTAGCAGTAGGCCTCCATGCGTCGGTCGTGCGTGTGGGCAGGCATGGTATTCCAGACGCTCCCCGTTTGGAGCACCGTCAATCCCATGACCAATTGGCAGCTTTGAATACCACCTTCGTGTATGTATTTGTAAATGGTGCGTTGGTTGGCCGTTTCGACCGCACCCAGATTCACTGGCGACGCTTCTTCTTTGGTAAAAGTCCGATTGGGGTACGTATGATGTGCTGGCGATGACAGCAAAAAGAAGCGGGCAGGAGTCTCTACATTTTGGCTATTAAAAACCACATTTTGAGTGCCTTTTCCAAGGTACAAACAACCTAATTTATCCAACTCAAACGTAACTCCATCGGCCACTACACAGCCTTTCCCTCCCACATTGATAATGCCCAATTCGCGGCGCTCCAGAAAATAGTTAGCTTTGAGGGCATCGTGTGTTTGGAGCGTAATGGTACTCTCCAGAGGCATTGCACCACCAGTCAACACCCGGTCATAATGCGAATACACCCATTCGATTTGATTGGGTGTAAACAGTGTTTCAATCAAGAAGTTTTCGCGAAGCTCTTCGGTATTCATCTGGGCCGTTTCTTTACGGCTGCTTTCGTGTCTTATTTGCATTTGAGTTCTATAATTAAATGTGCAATAATCTGCTGTATTTCAAATATTTACCGTCCCATCCAACCACCATCTACGGTCAAAATCGTACCATTTACGTAGTCAGAAGCCGAAGACGCCAAAAACACGGCTGGGCCTTTGAAGTCCTCTGGCTCGCCCCAACGGCCCGCCGGAATGCGGTCCAAAATGGACTTACTGCGGTCGGCATCGGCCCGCAACGCGGTTGTGTTATCCGTTGAAATGTAGCCAGGCGCAATCGCGTTAACGTTGACCCCTCTGCCCGCCCATTCATTGGCAAGGGCTTTTACGAGACTCCCAACCGCCCCTTTGCTCGCGGCATAGCCAGGCACGTTTATCCCCCCCTGAAAAGTGAGTAACGAGGCCGTGAAGACAATCTTTCCGTATCGTCTTTCCATCATTTCTTTTCCAAACTCTCTGGCCAGAATAAACTGAGCATCTAGGTTGATAGACAGCACCTTATCCCAGTACTCATCGGGGTGACTAGCGGCTGGTTCGCGTAGGATAATGCCCGCGTTATTGAAGAGGATATCAACGCAAGAATGTGCTTTTTTTACCTGATTGATAAATGCGTATAATGAACTGCGGTCGCCTAAATCAGCCGCGTAGGGGCTGAATTTACGGCCCAATTGATGCACGGCTTTTTCAATTTCACTTCCTTGCAACGGCATTGACCGCGACACCCCGATGATGTCGGCCCCCGCCTCGGCGAGGCCCGTGGCCATTGCAAAGCCAATTCCTCGGTCACAGCCCGTTATCAATGCCACTTTACCCGTCAAGTCGAAGCTTTTCATTTTTTTGATTTTAATTTTTTTTAGAAATTTGGATAAAAAGCATTGTTATCCATTTGCTTTACCTCTTTCTATTCATTCGTTGCAGTATTCAAGTTTAGGCCATAATTTTAGTACATTACAAATATTTTGTTGACTTTTTTTATGCAATCGTTGTCGGCAACGTTCCCAAAATGTCAGAAATAGAGTTTATCTTGTTTTTTTTTGAGTTGTTTACCAAAAAGACGTATCTTCACTTCTCAAAAGAGAATCCTTTACCCAGAGTAAAAAAATTGTACAAAACCAATAATTAAGACTGTGGAGATAATTACCATAAAAGATATAGCTAAGGCGCTCAATCTTTCAACTTCTACAGTATCGAGGGCGTTGCGGGGGAGCTACGAAATTAACCCTGAAACCAAGCGACTGGTCATGGAATATGCCGAGCGGATGAACTACCGCCCCAATCCCATTGCCCTGAGTTTGAAAGAAAACCGTAGCCGTTCGATTGGCGTAATTATTCCTGAGATTGCCAACAACTTCTTTTCGCAGGCAATTAACGGCATGGAATCCATCGCTTACAATCGCGGGTACCATGTGGTGATTTCTCAAAATCACGAATCTTACGAGCGTGAGCTGGTCAGCACGCAATATTTGGCTCAACGCAGGGTAGATGGCCTTTTGGTCTCTCTTTCGGGAGAAAGTAACGACCTAGAGCACTTTAAAGAGCTACAAACCAAAGGATTACCTATTGTATTTTTTGACCGCGTACCGCAGGATTACATTACGCACAAAGTAATCGCCGATAACTTTGCCGGAACCTACGAAGCCACCGAGCACTTGATTAAACAGGGTTTTCGTCGCATTGCCCACTTGACCAGCCCTTCTTGGCTTTCCATTACGTATGAACGGTTGGAAGGCTATAAAAAAGCCCTCCAAAATCACGACATCCCCATTGAAGACTCGTACATCAAGTATTGTAGTCATGGAGGAATGATTTTGGAAGAAGTTGAGCAAGCAGTTATGGAGTTGATTAACCATCCCAACCGCCCCGATGCCATTTTTACGGCTGGCGACCGCCTTACTACCACTTGTATGTCATTGATTCGGAGAGAAGGGCTGCGTATTCCAGAAGACATCGCCATCGTTGGATTTACCAACTTGGTTACGGCTCATTTGCTCAATCCTGCCCTTAGTGCCGTTCGTCAGCCCGCTTACGAGATGGGACAATTGGCCACCGAATTCCTAATCGACCTCATTGAGCGCCCGAAAGCGACGATTCGTTTCGAAACGAAAAAATTAGACACGCATTTGGTCATCCGTGATTCTTCTATCAAAGCCACCACGTAATTTTAGACCAATGCTTCGTTTTTTGTGCATTGCCTGTTTTCCTTTTTTTTTACAGGCCCAAACCCGCGACACCCTCACAACATTCCAGCCCGATTCCACCTTTTTTGTCCGTACCAAAGGCCCATTGGCCTATCTCAATTATGGAGTGGGTGAAGACCGTCTCGGAGGCGCAAAAATGGGGTATGTCGATTCGCTGGTATTGCTCAAAGTCACCGCTAAATACAAAGATCTTTATCGGGTACGTTTGACCAACCAACTCTCGGCGTGGATTCCGCAAACCCTCACCAAACGCGATACCAACGTACGGCTTCCTTCGGTACAGTATTTAACGGCTTCTTGGCGCGTATCTGGCGACAATCGTCAGGATTATGTGTCTATCCCATTGCCCGAGCGACTGCCCTACCGCAGCCGTCAGGAGATGAATCCCGCGCGAATTGTGGTGGACATTTTTGGTGCCACCGCCAATACCAACTGGATTACCCAACTTCGCACGGCTAAAGAGATTAAAAACATTGATTATGAACAGGTTGCCGATGACCAATTCAGGGTTATCATTTCCTTGCGCCATGCACAACATTGGGGTTACGCCATCGGCTACGAAGGCCGTCGGCTGGTAATACGCGTTACGCATCAACCCGAAAAATTACGCCTTCGTGACCTGACCATCGCGGTAGACGCTGGCCACGGCGGTAGCAACTTAGGCGCTCGGGGGCTGCGATCAAAACAATACGAAAAAGACTTTAATCTCAGCATTGCCCGACATTTACAGAAAGAACTTGAACGCAAGGGAGCAACGGTGCTGATGACCCGCAACAATGACTCACTGATCAATAATACAGACCGCGTACTGAGCCTTCGTAAACTCAAACCCGACCTGCTTATCAGTATTCACAACAATGCGGCGGGCGATACCACCAAAACCAAAGGGACAAGTACGTACTATAAACATCTTGGGTACAGGCCGTTGAGTCAAGCCATATTGAAGCGATTGCTGGATATGGGATTGACCGAATACGGCAATGTCGGCCGTTTTAATTTTGCGCTCAACAGCCCTACCGAATACCCCAATGTGCTGGTAGAAGGATTATTTTTAAGCCACCCCGACGACGAGGCGCTTATTTTGGAAGACGGGTACCGCAAAAAAATGGCCAAACAGATTCGAAAGGGAGTAGCAGATTGGTTAAAACAAGTCAGAAAGCAACGTTCGTAAAAATAGATTACGTAATTTTAGGGTCGCTTCGGTAAACATTTCGCCCCTATGCCTTTTATTTATTTTATACTCCTGTTTATGCATTCTGCTGTTCCAGAAATCCACTTGGCGAAAGGCCAATCAACCACATTACCACAAAACCATTTTCGCTACGCCACCGACGGAAAAGAAGCGCCCCAGTCTACCTTGGTAAAACTGAGTTTTGACGAGGAATACCTATCCGTTGATTTTCAGTGCTTGCAAAATCCCTTTTGGAGCCAAAACACCTACACAAAGCACAATACCGAAATGTGGAATCAGGAGGTTTTTGAGGTGTTTATTGCCGAAGGCAGCGCCACTCCCACCCAGTATTTAGAATTAGAAATCAACCCCAACAACGCGCTGTTTGTGGGTTGGATTGACAATCCGACGAAAGAAGCACCCCAAAAATTGACGTTTGTTCCTCACGAAAAAGCAGGTATCAAACACGAAGTGAAAGCAAATGGCGATACTTGGTCGGGCAAAATGCAGATTCCGTGGGCTTTATTGGGAGGCAAAAAAGACACCTATCGCCTCAATTTTTACCGTATTGTGTCACTCCAATCCCACACAGATCCCAATTGGAAATGTGCCCCTGCCGACTGCGATTTTACCTGTTGGAGCCCGTCAATGAGCGGTGCAACACCCCGTTTTCACCGCCCCGATGCGTTTGGGATTTTGCATTTGAAATAGCCTATTCCACCGTCAGATAGATAATATTGGTGGGCGTAAGCAGGTGCTTTACTGTTATTAGACTCCCTTCTTTTATTTTCTCAAATGTCTCTGCCTGTTCTACATCAACTTTCATAATGCTTTGAGAAACAGGATGTTTTAGCCATATCAAATAAGAATGCGAAGTCCCACTTTTGCTGGAGCGATGCACGATAAGTTCTTTTTTTTCAACGGGGACCATCGCCGTTTCGGTAAAATCAGATTTGGGATACAACATAAATTTTCGGACGATTTTGACCGTGCTAGACAGCAGTTCACCCATAAGCCACAACCAAAATGGCAGCAATGCCACTGCATAAAGTACCGTGTCAGGAACGGGAAGAATGGCCAATAAACGACTCCCTATATCTTGTACAACCTTCAGCATATCTTTGGATAAAAACCACAAACAAAAAAAACAAATCCAAAAGACCGTTGGCCAAATCCACCAGATAACTTTATAAGTGATTTTAATGAAGTTATCAATTTGATCAACCGCGCGGTCGGCATAAAATTCAGTTTTAAGAATTGCATTCATAAGACCAGAAAGGTTGGGAGGGTGAATTTAAAAATTTGTCGTCACATTCTCCTATTTTGTTTCAATCCTATTCTGAGCTTCTTCCGGCAACGTTGCCGACAACGATTGCATAAAAAAATGCAATAAATGAGTTGTTTTGTTATAATTTAACCAGTAATCTCGTACAGGATTCCTCGTTCTATCAAACCAACTCCATGAAATCATTTCTTCGGATTTTCTTTTTACTGGCCTTGACTGCCTTTCGTCCAGTGGATGAAAAACTTACCATTTTCCTATGCGGTGATTCAACGCTAGCTCCCAAACTGCCCGCCGATGCGCCCGAAACAGGCTGGGGTATGGTGCTGCCCGAATACTTCAATACCGACGCCGTGCAGATTCAAAATCACGCCGTCAACGGTCGCAGCACCAAGAGTTTTATCACCGAAGGGCGCTGGCAAAAAGTGGTGTCACAAGTCAAAAAAGGCGATTGGGTTTTTATTCAATTTGGCCATAATGACCAAAAAGTAGTCGATAGCACACGCTCGGCTCCCGCGCAAACGTTGTACCGCCAAAACCTGATTCGGTTTGTAAACGAAACCCGCGCCAAAGGCGGCAACCCGCTGTTGATTACACCCGTTATGCGGCGCAAGTTTGACGAAAAAGGGACGTTTGTGGACCAGCACGGCGAATACCCACAAGTGGTAAAAGATGTAGCCAAAGAACTGAAAGTGCCGATGATAGATTTGCACGCCAAAAGTCAAGCCGTGATTGAAAAGCACGGCGTAGAAGGCTCAAAAGTGCTGTTTATGCACTACGGTGGAGGTATTTATCCCAAATTTCCCAAAGGCATCGAAGACAATACCCATTTTTCCCGTTACGGCGCGTCGGTCATGGCGAGCTTGGTCGTGGAAGGCATCATGGAATTGCCAATTGACTTGAAAAGCTTTGTCAAAAAATCAGAATTTACGAATAAATACACCTACGAGCTCCCCAATTATTACACGCCCGTTTTTCGCAAAGACACCTTCAACATTGCCCGCTACGGCGCTAAGGCCGATGGTCTGACGGTGAATACCAAAGCCATCAACCAAGCCATCGAAGCCTGCCATGCTGCGGGCGGCGGCACGGTATTGGTACCCGCAGGATTGTGGCTCACAGGACCGATTGTATTGAAAAACAACGTCAATCTGCACATTGCCAAAAGTGCTTTATTACAATTTAGCCGCAATCACGACGATTATCCGATTGTGGTCACTACTTGGGAAGGGCAAGAATCATACCGCTGTCAGGCACCGATTTGGGGCGTAGATTTGACCAACATTGCCCTCACGGGTGAGGGGGTGCTCGACGGTGGCGGCGAGGTGTGGCGCGCTATCAAACGCGAAAAACAAACCAATTCACAATGGGCGGCACTCCTAAAATCAGGTGGCGTGGTGAGCGATAAAAACGACTTATGGTACCCATCAGAAAAGTCCAAAAAAGGCAATAATTTGCCCAATGCAGGACGAATTCTGAACGGTATTCACCCAACGCCCGCCGAATTGGAGTCTTACAAAGATTTTTTACGGCCCAACATGATTAGCCTAACGCGTTGTAAGAACGTATTGCTGGAAGGCGTCACGTTCCAAAACTCTCCTGCCTGGACCATGCACCCGCTACTCTGCGACCACGTCAGTATCCGCAACGTGACCGTCAAAAACCACTGGTACGCCCAAAACAGTGACGCGCTCGACCTCGAATCTTGCCGCAACGGCATCGTGGAAGGTTGTACCTTTGATACAGGCGACGACGGCATCACCATCAAATCGGGCCGCGATGAGCAAGGCCGCAAACGCGGTGTCCCGACTGAAAACTTTATCATCAAAGATTGCAAAGTGTACCACGCCCACGGCGGCTTTGTGATTGGCTCCGAAATGTCGGGCGGTGTCCGAAATCTATTTGTGTCCAATTGCACTTTCATGGGTTCAGATGTAGGCCTTCGCTTCAAAACCGCCCGTGGACGTGGCGGCGTGGTGGAAGACATCTACGTAACCGACATCAACATGACCGAAATCCCCGGCGAAGCCATTCTTTTTGACATGTATTACGCCGCCAAGGACCCCATACCACAAGAAGGCGAATCCAACGAATTGCCGACCATCAAAGCCGAGCCATTGAACGAAGGGACGCCACAGTTCAAAAATTTCTACATCAAAAACATCATTTGTCAAGGAGCCGAAACCGCCATTTTGGTACGCGGCCTGCCCGAAATGAGCATCAAAAATATCAACATTGAAAACGCCGTCATCGAAGCTAACAAAGGCTTGGTGTGCGTGGAAGGTGAAAATATAAACCTCAAAAACGTAACTCTTTTGACCAAAGACAAAACCGTGATGCAGGTGCAAAACAGCAAAAATGTAGTCCTGGACGGCATCACGTACGGGTCCGACAAAGAGGTACTATTGAAGGTGATGGGTACTCGTTCCGAAGGCGTTCGTTTGCTGAATACAGATGTGACCAAAGCGAGAAAAGAGGTGGAATTGGGTGTTGGAGTGAAGGGGAAGGTGGTGAGTAAGAAGTAAAAAAGTATTGACGTTGGTGAAAAAACACCAACGTCTTCTGATTAGGATTACCGCTCAGATTTTAATAAAAACACACCTGCCCCCAACGCCAACACTGCCAAACCCAATTGGATATAAGCTGAAGCTTGGCCGCTTTCATTGTCTGCGTCAATTTTTAAGCCCAGTACTTTCACCGATGCCGAGCTTTTCTGAAATTTCTGAACACCATTGTATCCCAATACAATGGCAAGGACAATAAGAACGATTCCGACAATTTTCTTCATAGTTGATAGTAGTTTAAAGTAGTGTTTTATACTCCTGTCTTTGTCTAAAGAAGTATGCCAGAGAAAACGCTCATAGCTCTTTTTATCTCTTCAAAAACCGCAACCGCTTCCCGACCTGCTTTATCCATTCCCGCGCCATGAGTTCATGCGCGAAGACCGTGGGGTGAACACCGTCCCAAATCCAGTATTCAATGGGAGCTTTTTGGATGGCTTTGTCAAAAACGGCGGGGTAATCTATCAAAACGGCATCAAATTCGCTGGCCAATTTTTGTACTACGGCTTGGCGCTTGCTGGTATCGTCTCGCCATTGTTCCCAATGTTCGATGCGTTTACCTACGGGATACACGAAAGGAATTCCTAACACAAACAAAATCTCAGGATTGGCGCGTCGGCAGTCAGTTAGAAGACTGCGGTAAATACTTTCAAACTCTTCGGCGGTGGTGGCTTCTGCGGGTTTGTTAATGGTTGCACCCGTATCGTTGATACCAACCAAAATACTCAATACGTCGGGTTTAAGGTTAAGCGTGTCGGTTTCCCAGCGTTTCTGCAAATCCGTGATTTTGTTGGCGCTGATGCCACGGTTGTAAAATGTAAAACGTGCTTCGGGAAAATCTGCCCCGATTCGGCTCGCCACCGAATACGCGTACCCATGCCCCATGATGTGGTTGGGGTCGAGGTTTCGGCCACGATTACCGTCGGTGATAGAATCGCCCTGGAATAAAAACGTGAGGGGTTTTTGGGGTTTGGGAGAACTTGAGAAACCCGCTCCTAATCCCGCCCAAGCAGAAGATTGCAGAAATTTACGTCTTTTCATTATCCTTCATCCCCGCTAATTAAACTCTTTTGCTTCTTGGCACCAGCGGCTTGGTTGAGGCGGTACATCACCGTGAGGTTGATCTGACGGGCACGCATTCCAGCCGTTCCATAGGTATAGAAATTGGGTCCTTCAAACGTAGAACGCATGTAGCGGGAATTGAACACGTCGATGACGTTGAAGGTGAGCGTTCCTTTGCCTTTCAGGATTTCTTTACTGAAGGCCAAATCCACAAATGCACGGGCTTTGCGGCTTCCTTGTGGGAGTTGCTGCGGCGCTTCGTAGTTGGCGCGGAGTTGCAAGTCGGTTTTGGGGGCTAAGGTAAAGCGGGAGGTTTGACGCGCAAACCAACTGTAAGTATCGGCTTTGAAGGAAGCGTCCAAGTTTTGTCCGTCGGTAATGGCACGGAAAAAGTTGAAGTTAAAATCCAGTTTCCACCATTTTACAGGCGTGTAGGTACTGGTAAATTCGGCCCCAAAGGCATCTTCAGTGGCTAAGTTTTCGGGACGTGTATTGGAAAAACCTTGTGCATCAACACGACGGATGCGCAATACTTTTCCGGTAGTATGACGATAATAGATGGACGACGTAAACGAGCCTTTTTCGAAATAATTGATGTGTCCAAAATCATACGAATTGGTAAACTCAGGATTCAAATCAGGGTTTCCCGAGAAAAAGTTACGCTGGTCGGAGAAGGTCACATACGGGCTCAAATCATTGTAGGTCGGGCGACGCACGCGGCGGCTATAACTTACCTGCAAGGCATTATCTTTGTTGAGGCTATACGTTGCGTGGGCGCTGGGAAACAGATTTGCATAATTGCGCGGATTGGTTTCATTGGTTTCACGCAGAATGGTCGTGATGTCAGTTACCTCGGCGCGTAAGCCCGCTTGGTAGCTTATTTTCCCCGTTTTATTCCCAATGATTCCATACCCTCCGTAGATGTTTTCTTTGTAGATAAAATAGTTATCCAGTCCTGGAAGTGTCTCAAACACGCCTTGGTCATTGCGCTGGGTCACGATATAATCATTGACCATATCCCTAAAACTGGTACGAACGCCAGTTTCAAACTTTCCTTCTTTTCCAACGGGGTGAATATAATCCAACTGCACCAAAAACTGGTTTTCGTATTCGTCATTCAACGACTTCTGGAGCAGATTTCCTGCCTTATTGGGTGAGCCGTTGGCAAACACGCTGCTTTGCGTAAAAGTCTGGTCGGAGCGCTCCCAGTAGGTCAGGTAGCGCACGTCGGCCGTCAGTTCCTGCCCTTTTTTGTTGTACGTTTTCTTGTAAGTAAGCGCATATTCTGAATAAGGTTCTGCTTCCGTTTCCCGCTGTTGGCGGTCGGTAATGGCACTTAGGTTATTAAGGGTATTGATATAATCTTTATATTGATTATCGGTAATTCGAAGCACATCAGTGCGACGAAACTGGTACGAAGCAGTCAGAATGTTTTTCTCATCAAAGAAGTAATCCAAGCCCCCGCGAATGGTATTGGCTACGGTTTTGACCTGACTGTTGGTGGTCTGCTGCAACAGCGTTGTGGTGTCTTTTCCGCGAACTTCTTGGTACAATCTTCCCGCGCCAATCGGCACCCGATAGGCAATGCCATAATTGAGGAAGAAATTCAGTTTGTTTTTTCGGTAATTGATATTAGCAGCGATGCCGTAGTTGGGCCGAAAACCCGTTACCACCTCAAACGAGCCATTGAAGCCCTGTTTGCGTTCTTTTTTCAGTACAATGTTAATAATCCCCGACATGCCCTCGGCTTCGTAGCGGGCCGAAGGGTTGGTAATGATTTCGACGCGCTCGATTTGATTTCCTTGCAATTGCTGCAAGCCTGCTCCCCCCTTAAAACTCACTAATCCAGAAGGTTTTCCATCAATCAAAATTCGTACGCCATCGCTTCCGCGCAGCTTAACATTGCCTTCAGTATCTACCGACACCGACGGTACATTGCTCAAAATATCAATGGCCGTGCCGCCCGCATTGGCAAGGTCTTTTCCGACATTAAATATCTTTTTATCCAAAGAGAGTTCCATCGAGCTCTTCTCTGCCTGAACCACCACTTCATCCAACGTTTGGGAAGCCGCCGCAATTTTCAGAACGCCTAAGTCCTGCGAAGATTGTTCTTTTGAAAGGCTAAAAACCGCCGTTTTAAGGGGTTTATATCCAATAAATTCGACAACAGCATAGTATTCACCAAAGGTTGCATCGACCGTAAATTGTCCTTTTTCATCCGAGATTCCGCCGCCTGCCAAGGTACTATCGGTACTTTTTAGTACCCGAATCGTGGCGTAGGCCAAAGGCACATTGGTTTGAATATCAATGATTTTACCTTTAACAGCGGCTACTTTTTTGCCAGTTTGTGCTTGCAGGCTCAGTGCCGTAAAGATGAAAAAGCTTATAATTCCAAAAGCTTTAAAAAGTAAATGGAGCGGTGTAGTAGTATTCATAACTATATAAAGAAAATGGGTTGCGGGATGTACTCAAATCAGGTAGATTTTCTTTAAATTATCCAAATCCACCTGATTTCTTTTGCCTTCTTATTTTGCGGGAGTAGCCCCCTGTGGGCGACGCATTACGAGACTGTCGGCAGGGTAATTTGCCTTCAGCGAATCCATATTTGCCTCGGCCCAACTGATAAGTGTCTGTTTTTGTGCTTCTGTCAGCTTTGCCCCAGAGTGAAGGCCAAAATAAGTATAGGATGGCAAAGGCATTTCCCCTTCTTTGATCATCTCAATCGTTTCTTCAAACTTATGGTTTTGGTAGGCAATGGGTCGTGAGGTAAAATTAGAAAAGTTCAAATGCCGTTTTCCATCCACAACATGATGATCCAGAAACCACGCCACTGGCTGAATGTTGGAATACCACGGGTATTCAGTTTTGTTGCTGTGGCAATCATCGCAAGCGACTTTCAACGTGCTTTTTACTTCTTCTGGCATCGCATATTTTGTCGAAACATCGTACGTCCGGTCATCAGAAAGATTCTTTTCGGGGTGAAAAAATTGGATTGCCACCAATACCACACCCAAGCCAATCAAGATTTTCTTTATCATAAGTTTAAAGAGGTTAAAAATGAAATAACATTCACCAAATCACAAAGATACCGTTCCCAACCTTCCAGAAAAATGACTTACGTTGCTAATCGGCACTTGCCCAGTTTTCACCGACCGATACCCTGAAAAAGGCATATCAATCCATTCCTTTTTTTTCAATTCACTATTCCGACCAGCATTTTAACCTACCCTTATTACCCAAATGTTTTAACCTCAAAAGCGTTTTCAAACCATCAAAAAAACTGTCAAATCTTTACGTTACTTTGTGACAAAAAACATTCAAAATGAAGCGCCTCCTCTTCTTCCTTTTCAGTCTTACCTCCTACGCCCAACAAGCCGAGCTATGGCTCACCAAAGCCGACCAATCGGTGTTGTTCCAAAAACAAACCGAAAAGTTAGCGTTTGGCCCAATGACGGGCACTTTACCAAGCATTTATGTTGACGATACCAAGCGGTTTCAATCCATGGACGGGTTCGGCTATACACTCACGGGCGGAAGCGCAACCCTCATCAATGGATTAAAACCCTCGGAAAAAGCAGCGTTGCTGAAAGAATTATTTGCCACCGATGCCAACAACATCGGAGTCAGTTACCTGCGCATCAGCGTCGGGGCATCTGATTTGAGCGACCATGTTTTTACGTACAACGACCTTTCTGCGGGCCAAACCGACCCCAAGCTGAGCCGATTTTCGTTGGCGGAAGAACAAAAAGACCTTATTCCCGTCTTGAAACAAATTTTGGCGATTAACCCTAACCTCAAAATTTTGGGTTCACCCTGGACACCGCCGTCGTGGATGAAAACCAACAATAATTCTAAAGGGGGAAGCCTCAAACCTGAGTTTTACGATGCGTATGCGCGTTATTTGGTGAAATACGTGCAGGAAATGAAAAAACAGGGCATCCAAATTGACGCCCTTACGGTACAAAATGAACCCTTGAACCCCGACAATAATCCCAGCTTGCTGATGCCGCAGGATGAGCAGGCAGACTTCATCAAAAAGAGCCTCGGACCTGCCTTCAAAACCGCCAAACTCAGCACAAAAATCATCATCTACGACCACAACGCCGACCGCCCCGACTATCCCATTAGTATCCTCAACGACCCCGATGCGCGCAAGTACATCGACGGCTCGGCTTTTCACCTCTACGGCGGCGGCATTGATGCACTGCGCGATGTTCACGAGGCACACCCCGATAAAAACCTTTATTTTACCGAACAGTGGCTCGGCGCACCCGCCAATTTCGGGGGAGATTTGCAATGGCACGTCAAAAATCTGCTCATTGGCGCACCACGCAATTGGAGCAAAACCGTTTTAGAATGGAATTTGGCCGCCGACCCCAACCAAGGCCCGCACACCGACGGCGGTTGCACGGCCTGCTTGGGTGCCGTTACAATCGGACAAACCATCACCCGAAACCCTGCCTATTATATCATTGCCCACGCGGCTAAATTTGTGCGACCAGGTTCCGTCCGCATTGCCTCCAACGTGACCATGAGTCTACCTAATGTGGCTTTCAAAACGCCCGACGGCCATACGGTAATGATTATACTGAACGAAAGCGACAAGCCAATGACGTTCAATATTCGAGCAAAAAACCGTCAAATCACCCCCACGCTCAGCGGAAAAACCGTCGCCACTTTTATCTGGTAATACCCACAAGGTGGCACTTCCGCGCGGCGGGCTGTTCCGAAGCGCTATCCCATCGGAATTTTACACTACATTCACTTTCCTTTAATAATGTCGGCAGGGAGAATGTTTTCTAAATAGATATTTACTTAATTTTTTTCTTTAGTAGCCATCTTATTTTAAAATATTTTTTGAATAAAAAGATTTTTCAGGCATTTTTACAGAGACTTTCCGCCTGTATACACTATTTTAGTCGTTTAGATAACCTGACCCAATGAAACAACTTGACCGCAGAGTATTTTTAAAAACAACCTCATTGGCAGGCATTGGCACGCTAATTCACGCCAATGCACTTGCCAACGAATTTCCCGTGGTGCGGGTCGCCGCTGGGCAACGTAAATTTAATAGCTCCGTCATTGAGGACACGATAAGCCGCATGAAAGGTGTTATAAAAGACCCAGAATTGGCGTGGCTTTTTGAAAATTGTTTTCCCAACACTTTGGATACGACCGTTCATTTTAAACAAAAAGACGGTCGTCCTGATACATTCGTCATCACAGGCGACATCCACGCCATGTGGCTCCGCGACAGCACCGCGCAAGTGTGGCCGTATTTGCCGTTGGTGACAAAGGACGAGTCACTCAAACAACTCATTGCGGGGGTGGTCAATCGCCAAACGGAGTGTATTTTGATTGACCCTTACGCCAACGCGTTCAACGACGGCCCTGGCCACAGCGAATGGCTCAAAGACCACACCGACATGAAGCCCGAACTTCACGAGCGCAAGTGGGAGCTTGACTCTCTTTGCTACACGGTTCGTTTGGCGTATCATTACTGGAAAACGGCGAAAGATGTCAGCATTTTCGATGAAAAATGGCTAAAAGCAGCCCAACTCATCATCAGCACCTGCCGTGTACAACAACGCTTGAAAGGCCGTGGGCCTTACCGTTTTGGGCGCACCACATCATGGTCAACGGATACAGTACCTGGAAATGGTTACGGCAACAACACCAAACCCAACGGACTCATTCACAGCATCTTTAGACCTTCCGATGATGCTACGCAATATCCTTTTTTGATTCCTTCCAATTTATTTGCCGTCGTTTCTTTCCGTCAAATCGCCGAGATTGCGGAGCAAGTTTATAAGAATCAGGCATTTGCGAATGAGTGCAAAAGCTTTGCCAATGAAGTGGAACAGGCCATCAAGAAATATGCCGTGATTAACCATCCACAATTTGGTCCGATGTACGCCATGGAAGTCGACGGATTCGGCAATTGCCTTTTTCAAGACGACGCCAACGTTCCCAATTTGCTCGGGTTACCGTATTTGGGCGCGGTGAATCCAAACGACAAAATCTACCAAAATACGCGTCGGTTTGTGTTGAGCGAGTCTAATCCTTATTTTTTCAAAGGCAAAGCCGCCGAAGGCATCGGTAGTCCGCATACGTTGGTGAACCAAATTTGGCCCATGAGCATCATCATGCGCGCCATGACGTCTAACAATGACGCCGAAATTCTGGCCCAATTGCGTTTTCTAAAAAATACACACGCCAAAACGGGCTTTATGCACGAGTCGTTTGACAAAGACGATGCGAGTAAATTTACACGCAAATGGTTTGCTTGGGCCAACACACTTTTCGGAGAGTTATTGCTCAAAATTGAACGCGAGCGACCGCATTTATTAAGCAAAATATAACTCACGCAGAGACGCTAAGGCGCAGCGTAAATAAACCAAGATGACTTTTATTGATTATTTCTTCGCATTTGTCATTCGCACCAATATGCCCCTCACATTCTCGAATTTAAAAGACCATTAAAACCAATGAAAAAAAGTTTTTCTTTCTTACTAACGCTGCTGATTACGCATACGCTGGTTGCCCAACAACATTCGGAGCAAAATCACAGCAAATACATGGCCCCTTCTGACCCACAGGTAAAACAAAAACTGAGCCAGTGGCAAAATGTCAAGTTTGGTCTATTGATGCACTGGGGCCTTTACAGCCAATGGGGCATTGTAGAAAGTTGGAGCCTTTGCCCCGAAGATGAAGGTTGGTGCGAACGCAAAGGTCCCTATAAAGACAATTGGTTTGAGTACAAAAAAGCCTACGAAAATCTGCAAAGCACCTTCAATCCCACGCAGTTTGCCCCCGAAAAATGGGCCGCCGCCGCCAAAAATGCCGGAATGAAATACGTTGTATTTACGACCAAACACCACGACGGCTTTTGCATGTTTGACACCAAACAAACCGATTACAAAATCACAAAATCTCCCTTTGGCAGCAATCCCCGCAGCAATATTGCCAAAGAAGTATTCGGCGCTTTTCGCAACGAAGGCTTTATGGTAGGAGCGTATTTCTCCAAACCCGACTGGCACACCAACGACTATTGGTGGTCGTATTTCCCGCCCAAAGACCGCAACCCGTCGTACCATCCTGCCAAATATCCTCAAAAATGGGAAAGCTTCAAGAAATTTACTTATAACCAAATTGAAGAATTGATGAGCGATTATGGCAAAATGGACATCCTCTGGCTCGACGGCGGTTGGGTGCGGCCTTTCAGCAGCATTGATACGACCGTTTCGTGGCAAAAAGCCATTCCTTTCGACCAAGACATCGACATGGCGCGCATTGCCAAAAGAGGCCGTGAACTTCAACCTGGCTTGTTGGTTGTAGACCGAACCGTGTCGGGCGAGTTTGAAAACTACGTGACACCCGAGCACCAAATTCCTGACCATTACATGCCTATTCCGTGGGAAACCTGCATGACGATGGGCGATTCGTGGAGCTACATTCCCAAAGAAAACTTTAAATCAGCGCGTAAATTGATTCATATCTTAGCCGACATTGTTTCTAAAAATGGTAACTTGTTACTCAACATTGCCCCTAGCCCAGACGGAGATTTTCATGCCGAAGCCTATCAACGCTTGGAAGAAATCGGAAAATGGATAAAAGTAAACGGTGAAGCTATTTACGAAACCCGAGGCGACAATGAAGTGGGCAAACAGGGTAAATGGGTCTTTACGCACAAAGGCGCCAACACAACCTACGCGATTTATCTTGCCGATGAAGGCGAGGCTTTGCCAGCGAACATCGAAATTGGAAAGTTAAATTTGGATAAAACCGCCAAAATTTCACTCATAGGGAATCCCGAAAACTTAAAATGGACCATGAAAGAAGGTAAAGTAGCCGTGCAGGTTTCCGAAAAATTGGCGAAGAAAACGCCCAATAGTTATGCTTACGTTTTAAAAATCACAAAGTAAAGTATAGACTTTCTTACGAACACTACCCAACCTACAAACTAACACACATGCAATCAAGAAGACACTTCATCCGTTGGTCGGCGCTTAGCCTGCCGCTGCTTTCATTCAGCAAGGCATTTTCTAAGAAAATCGCCGTGACAAAGCCCATCGTTGTTTCTACATGGGACAGTGGCTTGCCCGTCAACGCCGTGGCTTGGAAAGTATTGAAACAACCCAACGGACGGGCACTGGACGCCGTGGAAGCTGGCGCGCGCTCCATCGAAGATACCATCAATTGCTGCGTAGGTTTGGGCGGCAATCCCGACCGGGAAGGAAAAGTTACCTTGGATGCCTGCATCATGGATGATAAATTCAACTGCGGCTCAGTAATGGCACTCCAGCACATCAAACACCCGATTTCGGTAGCGCGAAAAGTGATGGAAAACACTCCGCACGTCCAGCTCGTAGGCGATGGCGCCCTGCAATTTGCCTTGGAAAGCGGTTTTCAGAAAGAACCCGATAAGCTTTCGGCCGATGCCGAGAAAACTTACAAAGAATGGCTGAAAAAATCTGAATACAAGCCTGTTATCAACATCGAACAGCAACAAAGCAAAGGTCAAAAAACCAAAAGCGGCCCATTTGCCCCCAACTTTTTTGACGACGGCACACCCAACCACGACACCATGGGAACCATCGCCATGGATGCTGCAGGCAATCTTTCGGGGGCGTGTACAACCAGCGGTATGGCCTTCAAAATGCACGGCCGCGTGGGCGACTCCCCTATCATCGGTTCAGGATTGTACGTTGACAATGAAGTGGGTGCCGCCACGGGTTCTGGCCAAGGCGAAGAAGTCATTCGCGTAGCGGGAACGCACCTCATTGTGGAGATGATGCGCATGGGTAAAAGTCCCGAAGAAGCCTGCAAAATTGCCGTGGAGCGCATTGTAAAAATCAACCCGACCAAGGCCAAAGATTTTCAGGTGGGATTCATCGCCATCAATAAGCAAGGCGAATACGGTGCGTACTCTATTCACCACGGCTTCAATTACTCCGTCACGCACGCCGACGACGGTGGTAAGGTATTTATGGCGAAGAGTATTTTTCCGAAAAAGTAGCTATGAGCAGCTATCGGCAGATTTACTATCAAATTGTTTTCGGTACAAAATATCGTCGCCCTACTATTAACGAGGCACATTGTGAAGAAATGTATAAGTACATTTGGGGTGTTGTCAAAAACAACAAATGTAAATTATATCGCATCAACGGTGTCGAAGACCATATTCACATTTTTTGCGATTTACATCCTTCGATAGCCTTAGCTGATTTTGTGAAAGACATCAAAGTGGCAAGCAGTATTTGGATGAAGCAAAGCGGTTTTTTTCCTGATTTTGAAGCTTGGCAGGAAGGCTACGGAGCATTCACTTACTCCATCCGTGAGAAGGATAAAATCATTAATTACGTCAAAAAGCAAAAAGAACATCACAAAAAAGAGACGTTTTATGATGAATACAAACGGCTTCTGATTGAGAATAACATCGAATTTGATGAAAAATACCTGCTTTAGCTTTGTCGGCATCGGTGAGTGCTACTCACCGCCACTCACATTCAAGTCCTTCGGGCTTTTAGAACCCCAACGGGGTTCAATACCAGTAACTACGGGTAACAGTGATTACTACTCGACACCACTTAGCAAGCCCTTCGGGCTTTTAAACCCCCAACAGGGTTCAATACCAGTAACTACGGGTAACAGGGATTACTACTCGACACCACTTAGCAAGCCCTTCGGGCTTTTAGAACCCCAACGGGGTTCAATACCAGTAACTACGGGTGTTACCCGTAGAGCACCGAGTAGCAGGGCAAGGCATAGAATAGTAAGTATGCTGCTAATCCTCCTCGCCCTCACTGCCCGTGCCCAGGACTGGCTCATTACGCCTATTGCCCAAAAGAGCGAAGTGAAGCTCCTGAAAAATGGCCAAATCATTGAAATCAGCAATGGACTCATTGCCCGCCAAATTCAAATTTCACCCAATGCCGCTACCGTCAGTTACAAAAACCTGACGACCAACGAGCAGTTTGTGCGGTCGGTGCGGCCCGAAGCCCGCGTAACGCTCAACGGCAAAACCTACAATGTGGGTGGTCTGTACGGCCAAAAAGAACATGCGTATTTGTTGGAAGAATGGACAAACCAATTAAATAGCAATTCGACTGATTTTCAGTTTATTCGTCACGAAATCGTCGCTATAAAAACCCATTTTGAGTGGAAGCCTACCACCTGGACGGCCAACAAAAACCTTCCGACGGGCAAAGGCGTAATCTTGTACTTTGCCTCGAACAACGCCGAGCTGAAAGGTGTCGAGGTAGCCGTGCATTATGAAATATTTGACGGAATACCCGTATTAGAAAAATGGGTAACGATTGAAAACAAGTCAGGAAACGAGCTAAAAATTAATCAAGTAGTAAACGAAATATTGGCTACGCCCGAAGAAGAATCGGCGGTGGTGGGCAAGCCCGAAAAGATGAAAAAGCCGCATAAGCTCTACATCGAAAATAATTTTGCCTACAACAACGCCATGCGCTACGAGCTGTCGGACCAAGCCACACACTGGAAAATCGACAGCAGCTATACCTCGCAGGTCAACTATTACCTCGAAACTCCCTGCGTGGTGGAAGTGTATCCGATGTTGGGCGTGGGCATCGATTTGGCTGCTAAAGAATCTTACACCTCCATTCGTTCGTACGAATTACTGTTAGACTCCTACGACCGCGAACGCAACGGTTTAGCGCGCCGCAAAATGTACCGCACGCTGTTTCCGTGGACAACTCAAAATCCCATTTTTATGCACCTAATCAGCACAGAGCCAGAAAAGGTCAAAAGCGTGATAGACCAATGTGCCGAAACGGGCTACGAAATGGTCATTTTGAGTTTTGGCAGCGGCCTTAACATGGAAGACGCCTCCGACGCCAACATTCAGAAATTCAAATCCTTAGCCGATTATGCCCACAGCAAAGGCATTAAACTAGGCGGATATTCACTATTTAGCAGCCGCCGAATTGATGACGAAAACGACGTCATTGACCCCGTTACGGGCTTGCCCGATAAAGCCGCTTTCTTTGGCCATGCGCCCTGTTTGGCGAGTAAATGGGGCATCAATTACATAAAAAGTCTGAAAAAATTTATCGCTGAAACAGGCTTTGATTTACTCGAACACGACGGTCCCTACCCTGGCGACGTGTGCGCTTCGACCAAACACCCAGGCCACAAAGGACTGGACGACTCGCAGTGGGTACAAATGTCGATGCAAAAAGAATTGTACCAGTGGCTCAACGGCCGTGGCATATACATCAATGCACCGGATTGGTACTTTCTGGACGGTTCGCACAAAATTGGACTAGGTTATCGTGAGGTCAACTTTTCGTTGTCGCGGGCACAGCAAAAAATCCTCAATCGACAGAATATTTACGACGGGTTGTGGGAAAAAACACCGTCGATGAGTTGGGGATTTGTACCTCTTACCAAGTATCAAGGCGGCACCGCTGACGCCGTCTTGGAGCCGCTGAGTGAGCACCTGACCGACTACAAACAACTCATGATGCAGTACTATGGCGCGGGCGTGCAGGCCTGCTACCGAGGCCCTCGCCTGTACGATACCGACGCCACCAAACAGGTAGTAAAAGAAACCATCGACTGGTATAAAAAATACCGCGACATCCTCAATTCTGACATTCTCCACCTACGCCGCCCTGATGGCCGTGACTGGGACGGCATCATGCACGTAAATCCAGCGTTGAAAGAAAAGGGACTGATGATGGTGTATAATCCCCTAAAAGAGGCCATTACCCGAAAAATAAAACTGCCGCTCTACTACACTGGTTTGAGCAAAGAAGCCATGATTCGCACGCAAGAAGGCAAAGCGGCAAAGTATATATTGGACAGAAATTACAACGCCGAAATCACCGTTACTATTCCTGCCGAAGGCTATACGTGGCTGGTAGTAGAGTGATTTATGCCTCTAATGCAACGAATAGACCCTTTCATGGTGACCTTTACGTTATTTCAATGAAACAACTGCACACATTTCTCCTTTGCCTTTTTTCTACCATCGTTTTGGCCCAGGCCCCCATTGAGCTTAAATGGTGGAAACCCTCCGACAGTCCGTTTGCCGCCATTGATGGACAGGCGTGGTCGGGTGAAATGCGCGATACCATTCAGCGCTTTCCACCAAGGGCCGAAAATATCGTTCGGAAAGCCGTTTGGAATCTTTCGCGCAACAGCGCAGGGCTTTCGATTCGGTTTGTGAGCGATGCCCCGCAGATCATTGTTCGCTATAAAGTGACTGGCAACGCTGCCATGCCGCACATGCCCGCTACGGGCGTCAGCGGGGTAGACTTGTATGGCCTTGATAGCGACGGGAATTGGCATTTGGCAAACGGGAAGTACAGTTTTAAAGATACGGTTCAATACAATTTTGACAAACTCAAACCCAACGACAATTATCATAAATTAGGCCGTGAATACCGCCTGTTTCTTCCGTTGTATAATAGCATCAGAGACCTAGAGATTGGCGTACCAGCTGGCAGTGTTTTTACCGTTTTGCCGCAACGGCTGGAAAAACCCATTGTGGTCTATGGCACTTCCATTGCGCAGGGTGCGTGTGCCTCGCGCCCAGGCATGGCTTGGACTAATATTCTAGCTCGCAAACTCGACCGTACGGTGATTAATCTGGGTTTTTCAGGGAACGGGCGTTTGGAAAAGGAGGTTATTGACCTCATCAACGAAATCGACGCTAGGGTGTTTGTGTTGGATTGTTTACCGAATCTGATTTACCCCATTGTTGAACGTAAAGAGTTACAGAAACGAATCATCGAATCGGTCAAAACCTTGCGAACCAAACACCCCAATACGCCTATTTTACTGACCGAGCACGACGGCTACACCGACAGCTATCTCATGGCGCATCGTCAGCCGCTTTTTGAAGATGCCAATCAAGATTTACGCGAAGCCTTTGCTCAACTGACGAACGAAAAAGTATCCAACATTTACCTCTTGCCCATCTCTGAGATTGGGATTGACCACGAAGGTATGGTAGATGGTACACACCCCAACGATTTGGGAATGATGCGTTATGCCGATGCTTACGAAAAAAAGTTACGTGAAATCTTGCAACAACCCGTAGGCACGCTCAAGACCCAAATTCCCGTACGGCACAACCGAGAGCCGGGCAGCTACAATTGGGAAGAAAGACACAACGCAATCTTGAAACTCAATCAGACTGAGCCGACCAAGGTGTTGATGATTGGCAATTCAATCACCCACAATTGGGGTGGCAAACCCCTCAATAATCGCATCAAAGGGGCTGAAGCTTGGCAAAAGTACCTCGAACCATTTCAGACCCGCAATTTCGGTTTTGGCTGGGACAGGGTTGAAAATGTGCTCTGGCGTGTGTATCACGACGAACTAGACGGAATTTCGCCCGAGAAAATAATCATTAACATCGGTACCAATAACCTCCACCTTAACACCGACGACGAAATCATTCAAGGCCTAAAACTCTTGGTGCAGGCCATTAAAAACCAACAACCCAAAGCTAAAATCACGCTGTTGGGCATTTATCCGCGTCGTGAGCAGGAAAGCCGCGTCATTACGCTGAACCAAGGTATTCAGGCATTGACCAAATCTATCGGCGTTGGTTACGCCGATATTGGCAAACCACTATTACTAAAAACTGGCAAAATTGACGAAAAGATGTTTTCCGACGGCCTGCATCCCAACGCCGCTGGTTACGAACTTTTAGGTAAAGAATTACAATCCATTTTAAAAGCGAATTAACCCTTCAACAAACCATTCCATTATGAAAAAAAATGCTGCTTACGTTGCGGTCTTTCTGTTGACAATTCTCAATTCTTTTGCTCAAACCAAGTCCAAAGAATTTAAAGTAGTGGGCTATTACGTTCCTACCATTCCCGCCGAACAAATCCCGATTGACTTACTGACACACATCAATTTTGCTTTTGCCATTCCCGCCAAAACAGGCGATACGCTGGAGCCACTACGAGACCCAGAACCGCTGAAAAAGTTGGTCAGTTTTGTGCATAAAAACAAGAAACAAGTGTTCATTTCCATCGGTGGCTGGGGCATTGGTGATGGCGGCGGCGATGATACGCGCTTTCACAAAATGGCAGAACGCCCCGAAGGACGACGTACTTTCGTAAAAAATGTAATGAAATTCGTACGCACCTATAACGTCGACGGCGTGGATTTGGACTGGGAATACCCCGACGAAGACAGCCGCTCGGCCGATGATTACGTAGCGTTGGTGAATGAATTAGGTGATTCTCTGCATCTAAAAGGCAAAAAACTGACTGCTGCGGTGATTTCCTACGGCAAAAAAGGCTACGGTATGAAAAAGGAAGCCTTGGACAAAATGGACTGGATCAATCTCATGGCCTACGACGACGATTACGGCCCGAGCTACATCAAAGCCCATTCGCCTTATTCGTTAGCCATCAAAAGTTTAGATTATTGGACTAAAGAGCGGCAAATCCCCGTCCACAAAACCCTTTTAGGCTTGCCTTTTTATTCTAAAAAAGGAATGGGGAACTACGGACCCGATTACAAATCCCTGCTCAAAGACGGCGCTAGTCCGTTGGACGATTATTGGAAAGGAGCTTTCTACAACGGCACGTTGACTATCGAACAAAAAACCCGCATGGCCAAAGAACGCGGTTGCGGTGGCGTCATGATTTGGGAAATTTCCTGCGACACCAACGACGAATATTCTCTTTTAAAAGCCATTAAACGCGGCGCTCAATAGTTTACTCTGTGTCTCTCCGTCTCTCTGTGGTTTAAAAAACCCATAAACTATGAAATCATTCCCGATATTCATCCTCTTACTGTTGTGTTTCTACGAAAGCCATGCCCAAACCAACGACGTTTGGCAGATTACGTATCTAAGAAAAAACAACGGGAAAGTACCCCCCAATCAAGACCCGATTATTGTATTAGCATCGGCCTCTGGGACGAGCGTCTCGTCAGAAAAAACCATCAAAGGCGAGACTAAACCTCCTTTTGAAATCAGCTTTGTAGACCGAACCGACAACAGTCTGTACCAGATTGCATTTTTCGCCAACGGCAAAACCCTCATGACGCAGGACAGCAAAGCATTGGCAGAGCAAAAAATTGAATTACTCTCTGATACTCAAGTAATTTTGGGGTACACCTGCAAAAAAGCCACTACCGTTGTCAACTCCAACCGCATCGACCTTTGGTACACCGAAGAGCTAAAAATAAAAGGCGCGCCTTCGGCATTGGGGCAAAATTTAGGGTTGGTTTTGAAAATGGTGCGCAACGGCAACAGTGAAACCGAAGCCGTGAAGATTGAAAAAAACACCCCTTGGGCGGCCAAAAACCAACTTCCGCAACCCCATCCACAGCGGGTAGATGCCCTCACGTACAAAGATGAACTCTGGAAAAGTCGATTTATTCAGCTACCCGTTTTTAGTCATCAAATCATCAATTTTTCGGATTCGGTTCATGCCGCAAACGAAGTGGTTCGGTTTGCCCACGGTACTGTGATTGCCAAAAAAGTAAAATTCCCCTCGGTTGGGGCCGCCTCAAATGTCTTTCTGGAACTTTCGCAGTACTCCAACGGCGACGCCTACGACCGCACAGGCTCGGTGTTTATGATTCCAACCCAACGTAAAGTATCGTTTTTGGACGCCCTGCAAAAATCGGTAAAGGAATTACCCATTTACGAAAACGGCAATGGTAAACAGTATCAAGGCGTTGTACAAACGCCTGATTATCTGCCTGTATTGGAATTGATGCGGTTTTTTACGCCTTTTGGCGTGCGTCAATACAATTATTTACAACTCAAAAACAAAACTTGGGCTGATTCCACTTATTACCGCCAAGACATCAGCGACTTGCTGCCGGCCTACAACGGCCAGGAAGTGTGGGTTGCGGTTTTTATCGGTAATTACGACAAAGGCGGCCATAAAGTAAGTCTCAATTTTTCTGTTCACCCCAACGAACGCCCCACCGCTAAGCAGCAATCCCGAATCGTGCCGCTTTTTAACACCACTAACGTCATGGAAATGGCGGGACAGGAATACGGAACAATGTTCAACAACGAAAAAGGCTTACAAGTGACCTTCGATGTACCCGAAGGGGCCAAAAACCTAAAACTCCGCTACATTACAACTGGCCACGGTGGCTGGGGCAACGGCGACGAATTTGTACCCAAAGCCAATACAATCTCCGTAGACGGCCGACAGATTTTTACCATCACGCCTTGGCGCGCCGACTGCGGCAGCTACCGGCTGGTCAATCCTGCTTCGGGCAATTTCAACAACGGGCTCTCCTCTTCTGATCTGAGTCGCTCCAACTGGTGCCCAGGCACGGTCACCAACCCAATTTGGATAGAATTGGGCAACCTACCCGCTGGCAAGCATACCCTCCAAGTCCACATACCACAGGGCCTCCCCGAAGGCGGTAGCTTCAGCGCATGGAACGTATCTGGTGCGCTAATGGGCGAATGGTAGGATGGCGTAAAACGGCACGAAGGTAACTTTCCTGCGTACATTTCGTTACCTTCGTGCATTTATTTGCCTCATTTCCCATGCGCATGGTTTCCCCAAACAAGCTTTTACTGCTCACCCCGCCGTTTACCCAACTCAATACTCCCTACCCGGCCACGGCCTACATCAAGGGTTTTTTGAACACGTTGGGTGTGCCATCATGGCAGGCAGATTTGGGCATTGAGGTCATTTTGGCGCTTTTTTCTCCCGACGGACTTACCCAACTCTTTGACGCCCTTGACCGCGCCGAGCATGACATCGAACTGTCGGACAATGCCTTCCGCATCTATAGTCTCCGCGACGAGTACATTACGACCATTGAGCCCGTTATTCTTTTTCTACAGAACAAAAATCCCACACTCGCTCACAGCATTTGTGACCGTACGTACCTTCCCGAAGCCTCCCGCTTCAAAGAAGTAGAGGATCTCGAATGGGCCTTTGGCACCATGGGCACGCAAGACAAAGCCCGTCACTTGGCCACGCTGTATTTGGAAGATTTGGGGGATTTTATTCAGGAAAGCATCGACCCGCATTTTGGTTTTAGCCGCTACGCCGAGCGTTTGGGCCGCACGGCTACACATTTTGATGAAATGCAGGCTTCGCTGCAAGCAACTGATACGCTGATTACTACACTGCTCACTGATTTGCTCGACCAAAAAATCAAGATGTTTGAGCCGACGGTCGTTTGCCTGACCGTGCCCTTTCCAGGCAATCTTTTCGGGGCTTTTAAATGCGGTCAATACCTAAAAAAACACTACCCCGACATCAAAATCGTAATGGGGGGTGGTTTTTGTAACACCGAACTCCGCTCACTGTCAGACCCGCGCGTGTTTGACTACGTCGATTATGTCTGCTTAGACGATGGGGAAGCGCCGCTGCGCTCGCTGCTAGAGTACTTAGAACAAAAACGACCGCTGGAAAAACTCAAGCGTATTTTTTCATTGGTGGATAACCACGTCGTTTTCCACAACGGAGCCTCCGAAAAAGACGTTGCCCAACGCGAAACGGGCACGCCCGATTACACCGATTTGAAGCTGATGGAGTATTTGTCAGTCATTGAGATTGTCAATCCGATGCACCGCCTCTGGAGCGACGGCCGGTGGAACAAACTGACCTTGGCGCACGGTTGTTACTGGGGAAAATGCTCTTTCTGTGATATTTCGCTTGATTATATCAAAAACTACGAGCCGCTCACGGCTTCGCTCATCTGCGACCGCATTGAAGAAATCATCCAGAAAACCAAGCAAAACGGTTTTCATTTTGTGGACGAAGCTGCGCCACCAGCGCTGTTACGAGACGTAGCCATCGAAATCATTCGTCGGAAACTGACCGTCGTTTGGTGGACCAACATTCGTTTTGAGAAGAATTTCACGCACGATTTGTCCATTCTCTTGAAGGCGTCTGGTTGTATTGCCATGTCGGGTGGGTTGGAAGTTGCCTCGGACCGATTGTTGGAAAAAATGAAAAAGGGCGTAACCGTAGGGCAGGTTGCTCGCGTCACCGACGGTTTTACGCAAGCGGGCATCATGGTTCATGCCTATTTGATGTACGGTTTTCCGACCCAAACCACGCAAGAAACCGTTGATTCATTGGAAATGGTGCGGCAATTGTTCCAAAATGGCGTGTTGCAATCGGGCTTTTGGCACCGCTTCGCCATGACCTCACATAGCCCCGTGGGCTTACAACCCGAAGCCTTCGATGTACAACGAATCGGTCCCGACTTCGGCGGTTTTGCCGACAACGACCTCTACCACAACGACCCAACGGGGGCCAATCACGACCTGTTTGGGGAAGGTTTGCGCAAGTCGCTGTTCAATTATATGCACGGCGTAGGGTTTGAGATTCCACTCAATAAGTGGTTTCCGTTCAAAGTGCCTTCCACGACCATTCCTCCCAATTATATTCAAAAGCAAATTACCCAGTACGAAGATTCGATTCGTAAAAATGCCTTTGTAGTTTGGTTGGGAAACCTGCCTTCATTGGCCTATTTTGAGGTAAAACAAGGCAAAAAAACGGTGCAGATGGCCGAACTACATTTTTACCACAAAAAACATGATTTGGTACTTGAAGTACCCGCAGCAATGGGGGATTTTTGGATGGAGATATTCCCAAAAATTGCCATTGCTAATTTCGATAAGCCTTTTTTACATCAACAATTACAAAGCGATTTTGAAACTAAATCCTTTGGAAGTTTTGACGCTTTTTGCAAGACAACAGCCTGGAAGCAATTGCGCGAGAATGGGCTGTTAATTCTATAATTCGTTCTCACTCCTCGCTACTCACTCCTGACTTCTGTCCCTTACGCCAATTTTAATCCAACCACCAAGCCCCACATCAGCAAAAAGCTGATTAACAGCGAGATATTCACCAACACACCCGCAATACGCGAGTCGTAATTAAGCTCGTCGGCAAAGGGAAGAATGGTCATCCCAATCGGGAGTATAACACAGACCAACAGCACATTACGCGCAAGGGTAGGCTCGGGAATCAATACGTACAAAAGCAAAATCGCGATAAAACCGCAGGCATAACGAATCGTCAGGACCTTCACCACTGCCCACACCTGACTTCGCTCCAACGAAAAACTCATGTAAATCCCCATGAGCAGCAACACAAGCGGCTTATTGGCTTTGGCCAGTACATCCAAAAAATCATAAGCAACCACTGGCAATTCTATCTTTAAGGCATTGATAGTCAATCCAATGAACATCGCCTGCAACGGCGGC
This sequence comes from Runella rosea, assembly GCF_003325355.1. GTDB lineage: Bacteria > Bacteroidota > Bacteroidia > Cytophagales > Spirosomataceae > Runella > Runella rosea. The sequence goes on along the minus strand of NZ_CP030850.1, from coordinate 4,784,138 downwards.
AATTGAATGACTTTTTTCAACACTCTTCCATAATTCACCCTTCCTTCGCCCTTTACCGCAAAATAACTACCTACCGAATAAACCAATCCGAAGGTGATGATGGTGTTGCCGATGTCAAACATCGCCACGTACACCAGTCCTTCGCGCCCCCAAATACCCTCAATGATAGGAAACGCAAAAAGCCCCACGTTCAGCCCACCACACGACATGGTCAGCACACCGCGCAGCCGGTTGGGATAATCTTTAAACCAAACCCATCCCACCAAAGTCATAACAACCCCCAAGGCAATGCAAATCAACGGAATAAGAAAAAGCGTAGGTTCAAATTTGATGCGAAGCATACTGACAATCATCAGCGCGGGAAAAGTGGTGTGCATCAAAAATTTTGAAATAGCTTTGCCATCCTGCTCGGTTACAAAATCAAATTTTTTAATCAAAAAGCCCATCGTCGCAATGCCGAGGGTGATTAAGAATATACTGTTGGTTTGATTCATTTGAACGGGATGGGAAGATTCTTCTACTTTGGAAGTACAAAAGTAATAAAGTGATAATTAGTCTTTCCTAAAACTTTGAAAAGTATAATTTTTTGTCATTTTTTCAGAATCACTTTTCTCACTATAAACTCGTTCAACCCAGGGCTTATTCTTGATTCTTTACAATCTATTTTTTGTTAAGTACAATTCGGCAACGTTACCGATAACGTTTGCATAAAAATATCGGTCAAAATCATTGACTAACAACTAAAATAAAGATAAACTCAATCCTTCGGTTGCTAACTCCCCAAAAAGAGTCTGCAACTAGTTCTAACTGAAAAATACAATTTTAAATCTTTTATGCATCCTTCATTCGAAAAAGTACTGGTCGCCGACGACGACCTTCCTTGGGAAGTCGTCGATGAGAAAATAAAGCGTAAAGTCATGTCATACACCAATGAGTTGATGTTGGTGAAAGTTGCTTTTAAACAGGGAGGGATTGGAACAATTCATCAACACTCCCATTTGCAAATCAGCTACGTAGCCAGCGGGGTGTTTGAAGTGACCATCGGCGACCAAACCAGAAACTTAAAAGGGGGAGACGTCTATTTTGTTCCTTCCAACGTATTACACGGAGCCGTTTGCTTAGAAGAAGGATTATTGGTTGATGTTTTCAATCCCATGCGCGAAGATTTTGTCTAACTATCAGCTGTAAATTGAGTCATATCTATCATAATGAAACACCTACTATTTTATTCATTTATTCTGGCCATCAGCCATTCGCTCGTTGCCCAAAAAACGCCTTACTCGGTTCGGATGGCCGAATCGGTGATGAGTTGGCACAAAGATTCCATTACAGTTAAGGAAGGGAAGCCCGCGGGCTGGGATTACGAGCAAGGTTTGATTTATAAAGCCATCGAAAAAGTATGGAACCGCACTGGCGACGGTAAGTATTTTGAGTATGTGGTGCGGGATATAAATCGCTACGTCCAAAAAGAAGGGAGCATTCGTACCTATAAATACGATGATTTCAACCTCGACAATATCCCAACGGGGCGCGCACTGTTGACAATCTACCAACAAACCCAGCCCGACAAAGAAAAATACCGCAAAGCCGCTGATTTATTGTGGAAACAAATTGAAAACCAGCCCAAAACCAAAGAAGGCGGGTACTGGCACAAAAAGCGTTACCCCAACCAAATGTGGCTCGACGGGCTGTTTATGGCCGAGCCTTTTTCGGCGGAATACAGCCTCATTTTCAACCATCCCGAGCATTTTAACGACATTGCAAAGCAGTTTGCGCTGATTGAGAAATACGCCGTTGACCCAAAAACAGGGCTCATTTACCACGCGTACGATGAAAGTAAGTCCGAAAAATGGGCCGACCCAAAAACGGGCCTCTCGCCGCACTTTTGGAGTCGGGCCATCGGCTGGTATGCCATGGCGCTCGTCGATGTGTTGGATTATTTTCCTGAGACTCACCCCGAGCGCGCCAATCTGGTCAAATACCTGCAACGTTTAGCGCCTGCGCTTGTCAAGTATCAAGATGCTAAGTCGGGCGTATGGTACCAGATGACCACCCAAGGTACGCGCAAAGGCAATTATTTTGAAGCCTCCGCTTCGTGCATGTTTGTGTACGCGTTGGCCAAGGGCGTACGCATGGGCTATTTACCTCAAACTTATTTGTCGGTGGCCCAAAAAGGCTACGCCGGCATCCTCAAAGAATTTGTAGAAGAAACCCCCAACGGCACGCTCAACCTCAACAAAACGGTGAGCGTGGGCGGCCTCGGCGGCACACCTTACCGCGATGGCAGCTATGAGTACTACCTCAGCGAGCCCATTCGCCAGAATGACCTCAAAGGCGTCGGGCCGTTCATCTTTGCCAGCGTCGAGATGGAAATTGCCTCTGAAAATAGCCTTGGTAAAGGCAAAACCGTCGCCACGGATTATTATTTCAATCGTGAGTTCCGCAAAAATTGGAACGGGCAGGAAGAACAATTTCATTACACATGGGAAGACCCCATGCACTCTGGATTCAAGGTTTGGGGGAATATTTTTCGTGATTTAGGTGCCAAAACCACGGCCATCCAAGCCGCCCCAACGGCCGAAAATCTCAAAAATGTAGACGTTTACATCATCGTTGACCCCGATACGAAAAAAGAAACTGCTAATCCCAATTTCATTCAAGACACTGACATCAAGCAAATCAGTAATTGGGTAAAAGCTGGCGGAACGCTCGTTTTGATGGCCAACGACACCGCCAATTGTGAGCATAAAAATTTCAACCGTTTGGCCAATGAATTCGGCATTCAATTTCTGCCCAAAAACGTGAATATGGTACAAGGCACGCAGTGGGAGCAGGGACGCATCGACATTCCGTCGGGAAATCAGATTTTCAAAAATACTAAAGCTGTTTACATCAAAGAATTAGCCCCGCTCAACTTGAAAGCACCCGCCCAAGGGATTATGAGTCATAAAGGAGACGTGATTATCGGCGTAGCAAAAGTAGGAAAAGGAACGGTGTTTGCCGTAGGTGACCCATGGCTGTACAATGAATACACCGATGGCCGCCGCATTCCTGTCGTTTATGAAAACTTTTCGGCCGCCAAAGATTTAGCTACGTGGCTACTTTCTGCCAAAAAATAGCCGTTCACTAAAACCAGTCAACCAATACGGCACCATGACATATCTATCTAAAAATGAATTAAATCTGCTTCGTGACCGACCAAACTTGGTCGTTCCCGACGAGTCTGTTTTTGAATTACCCGAAAAAGTACTGCAATTCGGCACTGGAGTTTTGCTGAGGGGATTACCCGATTATTTGATTGACAAGGCCAATCGGCAAGGCATTTTCAACGGCCGAATCGTAGTAGTCAAATCGACCGATGGCGGCGATGCCGCCGCTTTTGACGAGCAAGACAGCCTTTATACGCTGTGTGTTAGGGGGGTTGAACTGTGTCAAAACGTAGAAGAAAATATCGTTTGCTCGGCCATCAGCCGCGTGCTGTCGGCCAAATCGCAATGGCAAGGAATTTTGGATTGCGCCAAGAACCCCGAACTTCAAATCATCATTTCCAACACCACAGAAGTAGGCATTCAGCTCACGCAGGATGATATTTCTGCCACTCCGCCCGCGTCATTCCCAGGGAAATTGTTGGCGTTTTTATACGCCCGGTTTCAGGCCTTTGGCGGTAGCAAAGCGTCGGGGTTGGTGATTGTTCCTACCGAATTGATTACTGACAACGGCACTAAACTTGAGTCCATCGTCATCGAATTGGCCCACCGCAACGGGCTAGAGTCTAGTTTTCTGGATTGGCTCGAAAGCGCTAATCATTTTTGTAACTCATTGGTAGACCGAATCGTACCCGGCAAACCTGACGCCGTTACTTATAAAGGACTTACCGAGGAATTGGGCTACGAAGACAAACTGCTCACAATGAGCGAAGTATTCAGACTGTGGGCCATCGAAGGCAACGAACACGTAAAACAGGTGCTTTCTTTTCACAAAGCCGACGATGGTGTTTTTGTTGAGCCAGATATTAACCTCTTTCGCGAACTTAAACTGCGCCTGCTGAACGGCACCCACACTTTGAGCAGCGGCTTAGCCTATTTAGCCGGATTTGACAACGTCATTGGTGCAATGCAAAACGAAACGATGTCGGCGTATATCAGCAATCTAATGATGGCCGAATTGGGTCTTGCGATTCCGTACCCTATGGACGAAAAAAGCCCGCAACGTTTTGGAATGCAGGTATTAGACCGCTTTCGTAATCCACATCTCAATCATCAATGGCTCAGCATCACGCTCAATTATACCTCAAAAATGAAACTGCGTAATGTTCCGACGCTCCTTCGTTATTACGATATTTTCAACTGTGTACCTGAATATTTTTCATTGGGTTTTGCGGCTTATTTGTGTTTTATGAAATCGGTTGCCAAGGAGCGCTTTGTCTATTTTGGCGAACGAGACGGGCAGCTCTATCCTATTCAGGACGAAAAAGCAGAGTATTTTTATCAACAATGGCAACAAAATACGCCTGCTCAATTGGTTGAATCGGTGCTGCAAAATAAAACGCTGTGGGACACCGACCTTACTTTGCTCCCCGGTTTTGCCCAAAGTGTAACAGAAAACGTAGAAAATATGATTGACAATGGGGTAAAATCCACGCTTGAAGCCTTTTTTTATAGAAATACAACCCCATTCGTAGAAATTAACGCGACTCTCTAACCATCTAGCTATACTAAAATGTTGGTCACTAAAACTTTTTTAGACGAAGACTTTTTGCTGCAAACCGACGCGGCACGCACACTTTATCATGAGTTTGCTAAACAGATGCCCATCATTGATTACCATAACCACTTGCCACCAGATCAAATCGTTAACGATAAAAACTTCGAGAATTTAACGCAGATTTGGCTCTACGGCGACCACTACAAGTGGCGCGGTATGCGTACCAACGGCGTAGACGAAAGCTACTGTACGGGCGACAAAAGTGATTATCAAAAGTTTGAAAAATGGGCCGAAACCGTCCCCTATACCCTCCGGAATCCACTTTATCACTGGACGCATTTAGAATTGCAGCGTTATTTTGACGTTCACGATATTTTGAGCCCCAAAACCGCCCAAAAAATCTATGATGAGTGTTCCGAAAAACTCCGCACGCCCGATTATTCAGTGCGGAATCTGTTGCGTAAAATGAACGTCGAAGTTGTCTGTACCACCGACGACCCGCTGGATTCGCTGGAATACCATCAGCAATTGAAAAACGAAGGCACCTTTGAAATTCAAATGCGCACCGCTTTTCGTCCCGACAAATTTATCTTAATCAGCAATCCAAACTTTGCTGGTTTCATCCAAAAGCTGGCCACTATCGTAGGTTTTGAAATCAGGTCGTACGACGATTTGACCAAAGCCCTGCGCGCTAGGGCGGACTTTTTCGCTTCCTTAGGTTGTTTGTTGTCTGACCACGGTCTGGAGCAATTATACGCGGCTGATTTTACGCCTGAAGATGCCAACGCGATTTTCAAAAAAGCATTGGCGGGTCAAACCATCACCTCAGCGGAGCAGGTATTGTACCAATCCGCGATTTTGCACTACCTCGGCACCATGTACCACGAACTGGGCTGGACACAACAATTCCACATCGGTGCTTTGCGCAACAACAACACCCGTGCCTTGCGTCTGCTTGGCCCCGATACGGGCTGGGATTCCATCGGCGACTGGTCGCAGGCAATGGCTTTGTCTAAGTTCTTAGGCCGTTTGGATGAATATAACCAATTGGCAAAAACCATCATTTATAACCTCAACCCTGCCGACAACGAAGTGATTGCCACCATGATTGGTAATTTCAACGATGGATCGGTAGCGGGTAAAATCCAGTTTGGCTCAGGTTGGTGGTTTATGGACCAGAAAGACGGAATGGAAAAACAAATAAACGCGCTGTCGAACATGGGGCTGTTGAGCCGCTTCGTCGGAATGCTTACCGATTCACGTTCGTTTTTATCCTTTCCTCGCCACGAGTATTTCCGGCGCATTTTGTGTAATATGTTCGGCAACGACATCGAAAATGGCGAATTGCCCAATGATACCGAGTGGATTGGACAGGTAGTTCAGAATATTTGCTACAATAACGCCAAGCAATATTTCGGATTTTAATAGTCTGTGAGGTCGGGGGCGCGTGGCGACGGTTTTGAGAAACCATCATCACGCATCAAACCGACCCAATAGCTTAATTAAATAATTGATAACCAAAAGAATACACCTTTGAGTACAGGAAATACTATTTGTTGTTTTGGAGAATTACTGTTGCGTTTTTCGCCGCAACTCAATGGTGAGTGGATTAAACAGGCGAACATGCCCGTTTTTGTCGGCGGTGCCGAACTCAACGTAGCTAATGCCCTTGCCAATTGGGAAGTGCCCGTACGCTACAGCACGGTTTTACCCGAAAACCAACTATCGACCGAAATCAAAGCCTACATTGAGGAAAAAGGGATTGAAACTTCCGGCATTCGGCATTTTGGGTCGCGCATCGGTGCGTATTATTTGCCACAGGGGGCAGATTTAAAAAACGCTGGCGTGATTTACGACCGGGCTTTTTCTTCGTTTTCAGAATTAAAAGTGGGCAAAGTAGATTGGGAACAGATTTTGGAAGGTTGCTCTTGGTTTCATTTCAGCGCCATCAGCCCCGCCCTCAACCAAGACGTAGCAGATGCTTGTCTGGAAGCATTGCAGGTAGCTTCGCGCTTGGGCATTACCATTTCTGTAGATTTAAACTACCGCGCCAAACTATGGCAATTTGGTAAAAAACCCGTCGAAATCATGCCCCCCTTGGCGCAGTACTGCGACGTAATCATGGGCAATATCTGGGCCGCTAATACACTTTTGGGCATTCCAGTTGATAAAACGGTAGAGCAAAACCCTACACAGGAGAAGTATTTGGCTCACAGCATTGCCACTGCCGAAAATATTCAAGCGACATTTCCGAAGTGCAAAGTCGTGGCTCATACCTTCCGTTTCGACGCGTTCGACGAAGGAATTCAGTATTATACTACTTTATACAAAGACGGAATACAGTATGTTTCTCCCGAATTTACCACCCAGAAAGTGGTGGATAAAGTAGGCAGCGGCGATTGTTTTATGGGCGGCCTTATTTATGGCCTACACCACCAACACGCTCCGCAGGACATTATTGATTTTGCAGCAGCAGCAGCGTTTGGAAAATTGCAGGAATACGGCGACGCTTCACAGCAAACCGTAGAAAAAGTAAAAGAAACGTTAAACAACGTTTTGAGTGAAAATTAATGTAAACAACAACGATACCAATGGCCTTTGAACCACAACTCGTTTATCAAACCCTGGCAAGTGCACCCATCGTACCGGTGTTTTATCATCCCGACGCAGAAGTAACCTGCCAAATCATTAAAGCCTGTTACGACGGAGGGATTCGGGCGTTTGAGTTTACCAATCGCGGCGAAAACGCCAAAGAAGTTTTCAAAGTATTACGCGACTTTATCAGTACAAACTACCCAAAAATGGCTTTAGGTATTGGAACCGTTTTCAATGCTCTTCAGGCGGAGGAATTCATTGCACTGGGCGCTGATTTTGTGGTTCAACCCTGTACTACAATGGATGTGGCCGAAGTATGCAAGGCTCAAAACATCGCTTGGATGCCTGGTGCCATGACCGTTTCGGAAGTGTACAATGCTACTTTACTAGGGGCAGAAATTGTAAAAGTCTTTCCCGGAAATGTCGTGGGTTCAGGATTTGTCAAAGCCTTGAAAGGCCCTTTACCCAAAGTTAAAGTGATGGTAACGGGAGGCGTAGAACCCACACCCGAAAGCCTCAAAGAGTGGTTTAGTGCGGGGGTAAGCGCGGTGGGCATTGGCTCACAACTCTTTCCAAAGGCCGTTGTCGAAGCAGGTAATTTTGAAGAAATAGCCCAAAAGATAAATACATTACTAACCTATTACCAAACCCTCGCTCCAACCGCGTAAAAATGCAGAACACATAGCTAGCTAAATCAATAAGCTATGTGCTTAGTGAGTTTTATGTAGTTACAAAACCCTTCTTCTAAATGGAAAAAATCGGTAATTATCGCTGGACTATTTGCGGTCTGGTATTTTTCGCAACCACCATTAACTACCTCGACAGGCAGGTAATCAGTTTATTAAAATCCACGCTTTCGGAAGAACTAAACTGGAACGATGGCGACTACGCCAACATTGAAATCGCCTTCAAACTTTTTTACGCCTTCGGGATGCTCGGCGCTGGCCGTTTGGTCGATAAACTGGGCACCAAAATCGGATACGCCGTTGCTACTACTTTGTGGAGCGTGGCGGCCGTAGCCCATGCCTTGGTAAATACTGTTTTTGGGTTTGCCGTCGTACGTTCGGCGCTCGGTATTACAGAGGCTGGAAACTTTCCTGCCGCAATCAAGACCGTTGCCGAATGGTTTCCTAAAAAAGAACGTGCTTTTGCCACGGGAATTTTCAACTCTGGCACCAACTTCGGTGCCATTGTGGCCCCACTTTCAGTGCCTTTTATCGCCGCCGAAATGGGTTGGCAATGGGCGTTTATCATTACGGGGATGTTGGGTTTTGTCTGGCTCGTGCTTTGGCTGATGTTTTATGAAGTACCCAGCAAAAGCCCAAAACTTTCAAAAGCCGAATACGATTACATTCACTCTGATGCCGCTGAAGTATTGGCCGACAAAAACGATGTCAACAAACCGCAGGTTTCTTGGTTCAAACTTTTAAGTTTCCGCCAAACATGGGCATTCGCCCTGGGTAAGCTCCTCACCGACCCTATCTGGTGGTTTTATCTTTTCTGGTTGCCCGACTTTTTGCAAAGCCAATACAAACTTACGGGTACTCAGATTGCCATTCCAGTGGCGGTAGTGTATACGCTTTCCACTTTCGGCAGTGTTTTGGGTGGTTATTTACCCATGTACCTTATCAAAACAGGCTGGCCTGTGTTCAGGGCGCGCAAAACTTCCATGCTTATTTATGCCCTTTGTGTATCGCCGATTATTTTCTCGCAAATTTTAGGCAGCATTGATATGTGGTACGCGGTTTGTGTCATTGGATTTGCTGCTGCTGCCCACCAAGCGTGGAGTGCCAATATTTTCACCACGGTTTCGGATATGTTTCCAAAATACACCACTGCCTCCGTCACTGGAATCGGTGGGATGTTTGGTGCCTTGGGCGGGATTTTACTTTCTGCTTTGGTCCAAAAAAACATGTTTGTCTATTATCGTTCTATCAACCAAATCGAGACGGCCTATTACATCATGTTTTTTGTGTGCGGCGCGGCTTACGTGTTGGCCTGGACGATTATGCACTTCTTGGTCCCTAAAATGAAACCAGTAGATTTATAAAAATGACTATGAAAAAGGCCCTCGCATTTTTACTGATTACTTGCTTCTCGGTTCTCAATACAACATTTGCCCAATCGAAAGACGAAGCAGCGGTTGCAAGTGCCGTAGAAGCACTCAAAAAAGCAATGATTGACGCCGACAAAGCAACCCTCGAAAGTCTTACCGATGAAGCCTTAAGCTATGGCCACTCCAACGGCAAGATTGAAGACAAAGCTGAATTTGTGCGCGCTATTGTAAGCGGAGAATCTGATTTTGTGACCATCAATCTGACGGAACAAACCATCAAAATAGCTGGCAACGCCGCCATCGTACGCCATAAATTAGCGGGGACCACCAACAATAGTGGTAAGCCCGGCACGGCAAACCTCTCACTTTTGATGGTGTGGCAAAAACAAAAAGGAGGCTGGAAATTGCTGGCTCGACAGGCAGTAAAAATTTAACGGTTTCAGTTTTCACAAAAAATCCCCTTGGCCTCGGTCAAGGGGATTTTTTGTGGTTTATTTATTCCTAAAACTCACCCCAGTTATCCTCCAACCGCTCTTTCTGAGGCGGTTTGTAAAAAGAAAAAACGGATTATGTGAGGGTAGTGGACCGAAAAAACTATTTTTGTCCTGTAAATCAATCTTTAGTTCAACCCACTGGAATCCTATGAAAACCGTAGATTCGTACAATTTTGCAGGGAAACGAGCGCTTATTCGCGTGGACTTTAACGTGCCCCTCAATGAAAAATTCGAAATTACTGACGACACCCGTATTCAGGCGACCCTCCCTACCATCCGCAAAATTTTGGCAGATGGCGGCTCCTGCATTCTGATGTCACATTTGGGACGGCCGAAAGACGGTCCAACCGAAAAATATTCACTTAAACACTTAATCAACCCATTATCGGTCATCTTGGGGGTTTCAGTCAAATTTGCCGATGATTGCATCGGAGAATCTGCGTACGACCAAGCTACCACCCTCCAACCTGGCGAAATCCTGTTACTCGAAAACCTTCGTTTTTATAAGCAGGAAGAAAAAGGCGACGTGGACTTTGCCGAAAAACTTTCAAAACTCGGTGATGTTTGGGTAAATGATGCCTTCGGAACCGCGCACCGTGCACACGCTTCTACCGCCGTTATCGGGCAGTTTTTTGAAGACCGTATCTGCGGTTACGTTATGCAAGCCGAAATCGACAATGCACAGCGTATTCTCGAACACGCTGAGCGCCCTTTCACGGCCATCATGGGAGGAGCCAAGATTTCGGACAAAATTCTCATCATTGAGCGTCTTTTGGACAAAGTGGATAACCTCATCATCGGAGGCGGAATGACTTATACATTCACCAAAGCCCTCGGCGGTAAAATTGGAAAGTCGCTTTTAGAGGCTGACAAACAAGAATTGGCCCTCGAAATTCTGAAAAAAGCCAAAGCCAAAGGCGTGAATATCATCATGCCCGTAGATAATGTATGCGCCGATGCTTTTTCAAACGACGCCAACCGCCAAATCGTTGCTACTGGACAAATCCCCGACGGCTGGGAAGGCTTAGATATTGGTCCAGAAACTATTGCATTGTTTGAAGAAGTAGTACGTACTTCAAAAACTATTCTTTGGAACGGCCCGATGGGTGTATTTGAATTCCCTAACTTTGCCATCGGTACTGACGCAATCGCCAAAGCAGTGGTAAAAGCAACCGAAGAAAACGGTGCGTTTTCACTCATCGGCGGGGGGGATTCGGCCTCGGCTATCAATAACGCTGGCTACGGCGACCGTGTGAGCTACGTCTCAACGGGCGGTGGAGCATTGCTCGAATACATGGAAGGAAAAGAATTGCCAGGCGTAGCAGCCTTGGCTTAATTTTTTTCAATATTCATCAAAAAAAGAAGGGCGCACGAAATGCGCCCTTCTTTTTTTGAGTAGTCTAAAACTTTGGTAATCAATATAATTATCATCCTTCATACTTCTCCACTACGCGCAGAATATCTTCTTCTTTCGATAGTTTCAATTTTTGGTCTTTGATAAACGTTTCTAGTTCTGCCTGCTTGTCGCCGAGTGCTTCCAACAAGGCTTTTTTGTCTTTTTTGAGGCGGGTCAGGGTGCCATTTTTAAACAAATACAACGCATCTTCTTTCATAAACCGTTTGGTTTGCGTGGCAGAACTGTAGAGTTTTTCCGTCTGAATCCTAACGGTGCTGTGTTTTAATAGTTTAACATTTCCGTCGTACATAACCTGATAAAAATTTCGGGCGGTAAGGGATTCTATCGCTGGAAAACCGCTTCTAAACACACCGTCGTTGGTCGAAAACTCCGTGATTTCGCTGCTGAACCGGTACGGCTTTTGGTTTTCTTCGTACTCGAGTTCGTCTTTGTAGAGATCATACCGCATTTTTGCCAGCTCATAGGTTTTCCCATTATTTTTAGCCTTGACACTTCCCCTCGACCATGCGTCGTTGAGGTAGGGCGAACCTTCGATTTCTACGTATCCATTTTCGAAAATAGGGCGCCCGTTGATGTCCTGAATAAACATACTTTGGGCATAAGTTACGAGGGTTAGTAAAATCAATCCCCCACAGAGTAATGACTTTTTCATGTTGCGTTGTACTTTTGCGAGCAAATTAAACAATCTACCTTGCGACTCCAAGACCATCTTTACCACGTTATCCAAAGTCTGCCCGGTTTTTTACCTGAAACGTGGCTGGCAGGAGCATTTTTATTCATTATTCTCAGTGAAATTCTGCTAAAATACAGCCCCTGGCAGTTGCAGACTACTGGCATCCTGCGTAGCTTAACCATCGGAGCGCTGGCGGTTGCTTTGGTCTTGGTTTGTCTTCAATGGAACGACTTGGGCGGTTATTTATTTCATCACCTGATTTATCTTGACCACAAAGCCGTTTTCTTCAAACTCATTATTCTCGTTACGGCGCTATTAGTGTTGCTGCACGTTCAATGTATGCAAACGAAACTCCCCGCCGAGTTTTACAGTATTTTGTTGGCAGTGGTGCTAGGACTTTTTCTGATGACGATGGCCACCAATGGGCTGAGCGTGTACTTATCTATAGAGCTGGTATCGATTGGGTCTTATTTAATGGTCACCTTTGGCAGCGGTAAAAAACCCGCAGAGGGCGGAATTAAATACCTTTTGTTTGGGGCCCTGAGTTCGGCCATCATGCTGTACGGGCTTTCGCTACTGTACGGGATGACGGGGACGCTAGATTTTACGAGCGACGTATTTGCCAATCAGTTAGCCCAAAATCCGCCGCTTATCTTGTTGGTGGTCGGATTTCTCACCCTGAGCGGGGTGCTATTCAAACTTTCGTTGGTTCCGTTTCACGTTTGGCCGCCAGATGTGTATGAAGCGGCCCCCACGCCCATTGTGTCTTTTTTATCAACCGCCCCCAAAGCAGCGGCGTTGCTGCTCTTGATGCGCCTTTTGAGTGTCTTCCCCGCCGATTTTCAAAAACTCATGGCCATCATTGCGTTGGTGAGTATTTTGGTCGGCAATCTGGCTGCCCTTTGGCAAAACGACCTAAAACGGCTCATGGCTTACTCTGGCATTGCACAAGCAGGATTTATCATTGTAGGATTGACGGCGTTTAATCAAACGGGGTTTGAAAGCGCAGTATTTTACATCACGGTTTATGTCATCATCAACATTGCGGTTTTTCTGCTCATTGATTTGATGGGACAGGATACTCCCTCCCCCACTTTGGCTTCTATTACGGGCAAAGGCGCGGTCTATCCTTTGCTAAGTGTTTGTTTTACGGTGCTCATGCTGGGTTTGGTCGGACTGCCTCCCACGGCAGGATTTACGGCTAAATTGCTCGTATTCTCCTCGCTTTGGGAAGCGTATCAGACCAACGGTGACCCATTGTTAGTGATATTGTTGGTTGTTGGGTTGCTCAATGCCGTTATTTCACTATTTTATTATTTTAAAATTCCCTTTTATCTATTTTTTCGAACAAGCGCATCTTCCCCAGTTTCCTCACCTATTTCGTACGCAGCAATAATTCTTATTTCTCTACTGACAATCAGCATTTTAGCCCTCTTTTTCAAGACCGATGGATTGATTAACTGGATTCGACTGCTATAAGCCGTTTTTCTCCTGTTCAACCGCCTTATGCTATACAGTATTGGCTGATTCTTATCAGATTAGTGAATAATTTTGGGCTTCCGATAACAACAGATAGCCCAAGCATTTATATTTGTCCGACTTTTTCACCAAATCTGCGGAAAACTACGTTCTAAAATCGATTTAAAATTAGACATATATCCCTGCTTCATAACCAGTGCTTCCTATCATTATATAGAACAAACGATTTTCATGGAACAAGGTAACGGTCACCACAATTTAGACAAAATCTCAGGCGCGGGATTATTGGTTGCATTGGGGATTGTGTATGGAGACATTGGCACCTCTCCTTTGTACGTAATGCAGGCCATAATTGGTAAAAGCCGTATCAATGAAGAGGTTGTATTGGGTGCACTCTCGTGCGTATTCTGGACACTCACGCTGCAAACAACTATTAAATACGTCATATTAATTCTCCGAGCCGACAACCGTGGTGAAGGCGGAACTTTAGCCCTTTTTGCGCTAGTACGACGCCATGCCAAGTGGCTCACCATCCCTACCATGATTGGAGGAGCCGCGCTCTTGGCCGATGGTATTATTTGTCCGCCGATTTCAGTTTCTTCGGCGGTTGAAGGATTGGAGATTTTATATCCAAACATTCAGACCGTCCCGATTGTATTGGTCATTTTGGCCGTTTTGTTTATCATTCAGGTTTTTGGGACAAAAGTAGTTGGCGGTGCATTCGGACCCATCATGTTGGTTTGGTTCTCCACCTTGGGTATTTTGGGATTTTCCCACGTCATCCAAAACCCATTGGTTATCAAAGCCCTCAACCCTTATTATGCTTATCAATTATTGGTTGAACATCCCGGAGGATTTGCGCTTTTAGGGGCCGTTTTTTTGTGTACAACGGGGGCTGAAGCACTGTATTCCGACTTGGGTCACTGCGGCCGGGGAAACATTCGTATAAGTTGGGTATTTGTAAAGTTCACTTTACTGCTCAATTACTTTGGCCAATCGGCATGGCTGATGGCGCACAATGGCCAGTATCTCAACGGCCGTAAGCCTTTTTATGAACTCATGCCAGACTGGTTTTTATTGCCAGGCATTGCCATTGCTACCATGGCCGCTATCATTGCCAGCCAAGCGTTGATTACGGGTTCGTTTACGTTGGTCAGTGAAGCTATTCGCCTCAATTTCTGGCCGAAAATCAAACTAAAGTACCCTTCAGCCCAAAAGGGTCAGTTGTATGTGCCGAGCATTAACCTGCTTCTTTTTATCGGTTGCGTGGCCGTGGTACTGTATTTTAGGCGCTCTACCAATATGGAAGCTGCTTATGGTTTGGCCATCACGCTTACCATGCTCGTAGACACGCTTCTGATGTCGTACTATCTTTATACACACCGCTACAATATGTGGCTGGTCATTGTATTTTTGGTGGTGTATTTCGCGGTGGAAAGCGCTTTTATGCTCGCCAACTTAGAGAAATTTGCGCACGGAGGCTGGGTGTCGGTGTTGATTTGTACCATTCTGGCCACGGTGATGTTTATCTGGCTTAAAGCTGGCCAAATCAAAGCACAGTTGACGGAATATACCAAACTTGCTACGTACATTGATGCACTCAAAGAACTCAGCCGCGACGTAAGCATCCCCAAATACGCCACGCACCTCGTCTTTATGTCAAACGCTTCGCGTACGAGCGAAGTTGAGTCTAAAATTATCTACTCTATTTTCGAAAAACGCCCCAAACGGGCCGATATATACTGGTTTGTCCACGTTGATACGACTGATGAACCGTACACAATGCAATACAAAGTCGACGTCATTGAACCCGACGATGTCATCAAAGTCACCTTCCGGCTGGGCTTTCGCATCGAACAGCGCATCAATCTCTACCTGCGCCGTATCATCGAAGACATGGTAAAAAACAAAGAAGTGGACATCACCAGCCGTTACGAATCGCTACACCGCCACAATGTTATCGGCGATTTCCGCTTTGTTGTGTTAGAAAAATTCCTTTCGTATGAAAATGAGTTGCCCATTTTTGAGCAACTTATTATGAAAGCGTACTTCTTTATCAAAAGCTTTACCAACAGTGAAGACAAGTGGTTTGGATTGGATAGCAGTGCCGTAAAAATCGAAAAAGTCCCACTTATCATCAGAGCCATAGACAAGGTAAATCTGCAACGGATTTATGGCTAATTTTTAACCAAATATATATGGAATCTAACGAATCCCACCGGCACGACAACTCCAAAGTCACGGCAGCCGGGTTACTGATTGCACTTGGTATTATTTACGGAGATATCGGTACTTCTCCCCTTTATGTCATGAAGGCTGTCACCGGAACAACCAAACCCATCGAAGAAAACGAAATTTTAGGGGCGCTTTCTTTAGTATTTTGGACTCTCACACTTCAAACTACCTTTAAATACGTCATTCTGATTCTCCGGGCCGACAACCGGGGCGAAGGAGGTATTTTTGCGCTTTACGCGCTGGTGCGCCGGCACGCCAAATGGATTACAATTCCTGCCATGATTGGCGGGGCAGCTTTACTGGCCGACGGCATTATTACCCCTCCAATCTCGGTTTCATCGGCTATTGAAGGGCTAAAAATCATTTACCCTGAATTGCAGACCATTCCGATTGTTATTGCTATTCTATCGGCACTTTTTTTAATTCAGGGTTTTGGCACAAGCGTAGTCGGTCGCGCTTTCGGGCCCATCATGCTTATTTGGTTTTTGATGCTGGCAACTTTGGGATTCATTCACATCAGCGACGCCCCTGAAGTGCTCCAATGCTTTAATCCGTACTATGGATATTGGCTGCTATTTGAGTATCCAGAAGGTTTTTGGCTTTTGGGTGCGGTATTTCTCTGTACTACTGGAGCAGAAGCGCTTTACTCTGACCTTGGTCACTGCGGGCGAGGCAACATTCGGGTGAGTTGGGTATTTGTCAAAGTCGCTCTTTTTCTGAATTACCTCGGCCAAGGCGCGTATTTACTAAGCATAAAAGGACAGCCTCTAGGCACCCGTAATCCATTTTATGACCTTATGCCCGATTGGTTTTTGCTTCCGGGTATCTGCATCGCTACCATGGCGGCCATTATTGCGAGTCAGGCATTGATTACTGGTTCTTTTACGTTGGTCAGCGAAGCAATACGCCTCAATTTTTGGCCAAAGGTAAGGCTTCGCTATCCAAGTCTCCAAAAAGGACAGTTGTACGTTCCGAGCGTCAATTGGCTACTTTGGGCGGGGTGCGTCGGGGTGGTTTTGTATTTTAAGGAATCTTCTCGCATGGAAGCAGCCTACGGATTAGCCATTACGCTGACTATGCTGATGACCACGCTGTTGATGTCTTACTACTTATACGCCCGGCGCTATAATGCCTGGGGGATTGTGCTGTTTTTTGTACTCTATTTGGGAATCGAAGGGTCGTTTTTGGTGGCAAATCTCCTCAAATTCACGCATGGTGGATGGGTATCGCTGATCATCGGCGGTGCCATAGTGTCTTTGATGGTCATTTGGTATAACTCGTTTTTTATCAAGCAACAATTGACCGAATACGTCAAACTGGAGCGGTTTCTGGAATCATTGAAAGAACTCAGCCGCGACGTAAGCATTCCTAAATACGCCACACACTTGGTGTTTATGTCGAGTGCTTCGAGGATAAGCGAAATTGAGTCAAAAGTGATTTATTCTATCTTCCAAAAACGCCCCAAACGAGCCGATATCTATTGGTTTGTACACGTTGATACTACCGACGACCCTTACACAATGGAGTACAAAGTCAGCATCATTGAACCCGACGACGTCGTCAAAGTCAATTTTTATCTGGGTTTCCGGGTAGAACAACGAATCAATCTATACCTTCGAAAGGTGATTGAAGAAATGGTAAAGAACAAGGAAGTTGATATTACCAGCCGCTACGAGTCACTCAACAAACACAATGTGGTCGGTGATTTTAGGTTTGTGGTACTGGAAAAGTTTTTGTCTTACGAAAACGAATTACCTTTGTTTGAACGAATCATCATGCAGGCCTATTTTTTCATCAAACAATTCACCCCCAGTGAAGACAAGTGGTTTGGACTGGATGCCAGTGCCGTGAAGATTGAAAAAGTGCCGTTGGTCATTCAACCCGTAGAAAATGTCCTGCTTAAAAGAAGATATAATTAAATAAACCATGAAAATTCTGATTACCGGCGGCGCCGGCTTTGTAGGCTCTTCGTTAGCGATAGCATTGAAAACCAACTATCCTTCATACGAAATTTATTGTCTAGATAACCTTAAACGAAAAGGTTCAGAACTCAACGTAGCCAGAATCTCCCAACTCGGAATCACGTATGTTCACGGTGACATCCGTAACAAAGAAGACTTTGATTCTCTACCAGCCGTAGATGTTGTGATTGAAGCATCAGCCGAGCCTTCTGTTTTGGCAGGATTGGACGGAACGCCCGATTACTTAATCAATACCAATCTTTTTGGCACCGTCAATTGCCTGAATTACGCCCTCAAACACCGCGCGAAATTCATTTTCTTGTCCACGAGCCGGGTATATCCCATCAAGACCATTGAAAAACTGAATTTTACTGAATCCGAAACCCGGTTTGAATTGACCGATGAACAACCCGTCAAAGGAGTTTCATCCAAAGGAATTGCCGAAGATTTTCCGTTAGACGGCGCCCGTTCTTTATACGGAACCACGAAACTAGCGTCGGAATTAATCATTCAGGAATACAACGAATTTTATGGTTTACAAACCGTCATCAACCGTTGCGGCGTAATTACGGGCCCGTGGCAAATGGGCAAAGTAGACCAAGGAGTGATGGTTCTTTGGATTGCCAAACATTATTGGGAACAACAACTGGGATATTTTGGTTACGGCGGCACGGGCAAACAAACCCGTGATATGCTACACGTGGCGGATTTATACCGTTTGATTGACTGGCAATTGCATAATTTGGAAAAAGTAAACGGTGAAATTCTCAATGCCGGCGGAGGAAACGAAAGCAGTACTTCCTTGCAAGAACTCACCAAAATCTGTCAAGAAGTAACGGGCAAGACCATCCCTATCAAACAAGTGGCCGAAACCCGCACGGCAGATATTCGCCTGTATATTACCGACAATTCGAAAGTAACGCGGCTCACTGGTTGGGCCCCTCAAATTGGGGTACGCCAGATTGTGGAAGATATTACCGAATGGTTGGACCAAAATCATGTTGCTTTAGCACCAATCCTGAAATAAGTCACTGGTCGTGAGTAGGGCTACGCTGTGGCCCTACTGCTCAAGACTCTTTACTCAATACACATTACTCTTATGCACATCCAAGTTCGACATGCTACCAATCCGACGGATTTCAAACGCTACGATACGCACCGAATCCGTGAGGAATTTTTGATGGAGAAACTGTTCGTTCCGGATCAGTTCCATTTCGTTTATTCTCACTATGACCGCATGATTGTGGGGGGAATTAAGCCCGTAGGGCAATTACATAAACTGCCTGTTTATGAGGAACTCCGCGCCGATTATTTTCTTGAACGCCGCGAATTGGGCATTCTCAACGTGGGTGGAGATGGTTTTGTGATGGTAGGAGAAGAACTTTTTACGCTTCAAAAACGCGATTGTTTGTACGTAGGAAAAGGCCACAAAATGGTCTCTTTCAAGAGTTTAGACCCTGAATTTCCCGCTAAGTTTATTCTGATTTCAACGCCCGCGCATCGCCTTGTGCCAACGGCCCTGATGAAAGCCGCCGATGCCATGCCTGTAGATATGGGCTCCCCCGAAAAAGCAAATACTCGTACTATTTATAAGTACATCCACGCGGGCGGCTTGGAGAGCTGCCAACTGGTAATGGGCATGACGGCCATGAAATACAGCAGTGTTTGGAACACCATGCCGCCGCATGTCCATGACCGCCGTTCCGAAATTTACGTCTACTTTGACATGGAAGAAGACCAGCGTATTTTCCATTTCATGGGAGCTCCCGAAGAAACCCGCCACTTGGTAGTAGCCAACGAACAGGCCATTATTTCTCCTCCGTGGTCTATCCACGCCGGCGCCGGAACCACCAGTTATTCATTTCTGTGGGCTATGGCCGGAGAAAATTATTCCTTCACGGATATGGATATGCTGACAATGAGTGAAATAAAATAAAATTTCAAAAAAACTAACCGTAATGCTTGGTTTTTAAGAAAAAAACACACAGTTTAGATTTACAATCGTTGAAGGTAGACTTCAATTTTAGAGATAGCGGTCTGGCGATGCAGACCGCTATTTTTTCCCCTTTTGAGTCCACAAATACGATTGCCAATTCAATGTTAAACTAAAACTGTGCGTAATTATGAGACTTCAAGTGCACGCGATCCACTTCGACGCAGATTCAAAATTGCTCGAATTTATTGAAAAGAAACTAGGAAAACTCGAAACATTTTATGACCGAATAACCAGTGGAGAAGTATACCTCCGATTAGATAAAAGTGAAAGCAGTAAAGTCAAAAATAAAGTTTTAGAAGTCAAAATCAAGGTTCCCAATGCGGAACTATTCGTAAAAGAAAGTGGCAAAAGCTTTGAAGAAGCCACCGATTTAGCCCTTGAGGCCCTCAAAATTCAGATAAAAAAATACAAAGCCAAACGGCAGGAAGTAGAGAACAAAACCATCAAAGAAGCCACTACCAATGGCTCAGAAGTAGCCGAAGAAATAGAGATTGAGGAGATTTAGAAAAGGCTACATTCAAAAAAAGGGCGAATACGACGGGTATTCGCCCTTTTTATTGGCCTTCATCACCCAAAAGTCTTTAATCTTGATTAACTTTGAAATACCATTACACTCCATCTACCCCAACTTCCTTTATGAAAAAGCTTTACTACTTATTGTTCTTTCTTACCCTCCAAGTTTCACTCCCTATTTTGGCCCAAGTGCAAAAAGCTCCCAACCGAGCCGAAGGAGACGGTCCTCACAAACGACTCATCATCAGGAGTGTGACAATCATCAACAGCACTGGCTCGCCCCCAATTGGCCCGATGGATATTGTGGTTGAAAACAACCGCATTGCCCAAATTCGTCAAGCAGGTTATCCAGGAATGCCCGCTGACCCCAAAAACGGCGTAAAAGCCAACCCAGGCGACAAAGAACTGAATTGCCAAGGCATGTACCTCATGCCGGGCTTCGTAGATATGCACGGCCACATCGGCGGTGTACAGCAGGGAGCCAATGCCGAATATGTGTTTAAACTCTGGATGGCCCACGGAGTCACAACCATCCGCGACCCATCTTGCGGTAATGGACTGGATTGGGTGCTGGACCAAAAAGAAAAAAGTGCCAAAAACCTGATTACCGCACCCCGCATTAAAGCCTACACCGTTTTTGGACAAGGAGCCAGCGATTTTATATCTACGCCCGAGCAGGCCCGTGAATGGGTACGCCAAAACGCCAAAAAAGGCGCTGATGGTATCAAATTCTTCGGTGCCGAACCCGAAGTTTTTAAGGCCGCCCTCGACGAAAACAAAAAACTCGGGCTTGGCTCAGCCGCCCACCACGCCCAAACCGAAGTTGGGCGCATGAATGCTTTGGCAACCGCTAGAGCTGGCCTGACGAGCATGGAACACTGGTACGGCCTGCCAGAAGCCTTATTTGACGACAAAACCCTCCAAAATTATCCAACAGATTATAACTACAACAACGAGCAAAACCGTTTTGAAGAAGCGGGCAAGCTCTGGAAACAGGCGGCAAAACCGGGTACCGAAAAATGGAATCAAGTGATGGACGAAATGTTGAAACTGGATTTCACCATTGACCCCACCTTCAACATCTACGAAGCCAACCGTGAACTGATGCTGGCCCGCCGCGCCGAATGGCATGAGGAATACACGCTGCCTTCTCTGTGGCGCTTTTATGGCCCGAGCCGCATTTCTCACGGGTCGTATTGGCACAACTGGGGCACAGAGCAGGAAGTAGCATGGAAAGAGAACTACCGTCTTTGGATGGCGTTTATCAACGAATACAAAAATCGCGGTGGGCGCGTCACAACGGGCTCTGATTCGGGCTTCATTTATCAATTATACGGATTTGCCTACATCCGGGAACTAGAATTGCTTCGCGAAGCAGGGTTCCATCCCATGGAAATCATTCGAGCCGCCACGCTCAAAGGAGCAGAAGCCCTCGGTATGGCCAAAGATATTGGCTCGGTAGAAGTAGGAAAACTGGCCGATTTTGTGATTACCGAAGAAAATCCGCTCGCCAACCTGAAAACACTTTACGGAACGGGAGCCATTCGACTCAATGAAAAAAACGAAGTGACGCGCGTGGGTGGCGTAAAATACACCGTTAAAGATGGCGTGGTGTACGATGCTAAAAAACTATTGGCCGACGTGCGTAAGATTGTCGCCGACGCTAAAAAAGAAGAGAATTTTGAAATTACTCAGCCAGGCATTCCCCAAAAAACCGGAAAAGTATCGGGCAGTAATTAGTAGTAATCAGTGATTGGTGGTTTGTGGTTAGTTGGGAAGAATGTTTAACTTTGCAGTCTATTATTGAAGCTAATTGAGTGCTGAAATTGTCCCTAAGCACTACCCACCAATCACTAATCACCCGATGCTAACCGAACGAGTCAAAGAGATATTTCAAGAAATAGAACAGTTTGAAGTTGCCACTAAGGAGCAACTGGAACAATATCGCCAGCGGTTTGTGGGGCGAAAAGGTGTTGTCGAAGCCCTTTTTGAAGGATTGAAAGACATTGCCAAAGAAGAGCGCCGCGCCGTAGGTCAGGAATTGAACGCTTTAAAAAATTTCGCCATCGACCGCTTCGCCGTCATTCAGGCCGAGTTTGAAGCCAACGATAGCGGTACCGCCGGTCCTTCCGTTGACTTGACGCTTCCTGTCACCCCTAACCAACTCGGTAGCATACACCCGCTCACTCTAGCCCGCGCCAAAATCATCGAAATCTTTGAGCGCATGGGTTTCAGCGTAGCCGACGGCCCCGAAATTGAGTCAGATTGGTACAACTTTACGGCCCTCAATTTCCCAGAAAACCATCCCGCTCGTGAAATGCAGGACACGTTTTTTGTGGCCAAAAATGCCGAAGACCCCACGCAAGACATGCTCCTGCGTACGCATACTTCAAACGTACAAATCCGGATGATGGAACGCCAAAAGCCGCCCATCCGCGCCATTATGCCGGGGCGCGTGTACCGCAACGAAGCTATTTCGGCCCGCGCGCACTGCTTTTTCCACCAAGTAGAAGGTTTGTACATTGATAAAAACGTAAGTTTCAAAGACCTCAAAGACACGCTGTATCACTTCTCCAAAGAGATGTTTGACAAAGACGTCAAAATACGCCTCCGTCCGTCGTTCTTCCCTTTTACCGAGCCAAGCGCCGAGATTGACATTTGGCTGGGAACCGACACGGAAGAGACCTACCGCTTATCCAAAGGAACGGGGTGGGTGGAGATTGCCGGCAGTGGCATGGTAGACCCCAACGTCTTGGCCAACTGCGGCATCGACCCCGAAGAATACACGGGTTTTGCCTTCGGTATGGGCATTGAGCGCATTGCCCAGCTCCGCTACGGTGTCCGCGACCTGCGCCTCTATTCTGAGAATGATGTACGCTTTTTACGTCAATTTGAAGGAGTGTAATACATCCACGATTGAAGTCATCAAAAAAGGGTTGAAAACTAGTTTTCAACCCTTTTTTGATATTCTTTTAGTTTTTTATCTCTTTACCTTTACGAGTGTTTTTCAACTGCAAATTTCGGCCTCGGTTTCTGGTAAAAAACAATAAACTAAAACCCACCGCCAATCCACTGTTCGTCGTCAAAGTCTCCTTCCAGTTCTCCCGATTTAGAAACGAACAACGGGCGGGCTTTTACGGGGCGCTCAGGTTTGACCGTCATGAAGTTGCGGTATTGCTCATCAGAAATTACCTCCAACGAAAGCGCCCGTTTTAGCACAATCGGGAACGGCACCCGAAAAAAATCAGCAATATCTACGGCCAAAGAAGAAGATATTTTGGTAATACCCCGGTGAAAGAAGCTCTGTACTTCACTTTCGGGTAATAACGCATCAAAAACGAGTTTTTCCGAACGTTGGCACAACGTATCTGGCTGTGGATAACTCATGTACAACCCCAACGAAGCAGTCAGCAACGCCGTATAATAACAGCGCTCATAATCATTGGCCTTGGCATTCAAAAACACCCACCCTTTGTTTTGAAACAGAGCTGAAAAGCCGACAAATTCGGTTTCTACCGCGTGTAATTGCGCCACTTTGACCACTTCAGGATAAGGCAAACGGCGGCCTAATTGGCGGATAATATCCTGCCCCGACGATACATCGGCGGCCTCACCAGCTGGCTCCAATAGCCAATCGCCCGCCAATAGCCCCTGAAATAAACGCTCACCGTCGCGCTGGGCCGCGATTTGCCCCAAATGAAGCAACGTACGGTCTTGCAATCGGAAGTCAATCGGGACTTGATTTTCAGGTTGTTTTTTCTTCCCCATTTCACCTTAAAAGGTTGAGTATAAGACAAAAGTAGACGAATTTTGAAAATGTACAAATGAAAAAAAACACAAAAGGTGATAAATAAGTGTATTTTCAAATTGTCCAGTTTTCAAATTTTCAAATTAGAAGGGTAGCTTTGTACCAACATTTCAACAGACCACATATGACTGATCAACTTAAAACGGTTCCGCTCAACGACCTCCACCAAAAATTGGGAGCAAAAATGGTACCATTTGCTGGCTTTATGATGCCCGTTCGCTATTCATCCGACCTTGAAGAGCACCATTGTGTTCGCAACGGAGTTGGCGTATTTGACGTGTCGCACATGGGTGAATTTATCCTTAAAGGCCCCAAAGCCCTCGACCTCATTCAGCGGGTATCGGCCAATGACGCATCGGTGTTGTTTGACGGCAAAATCCAATACAGCTACCTGCCCAACGAACAAGGTGGTGCAGTAGATGATTTGCTGGTGTACCGAATCGACGAGGAGGAATACTTTTTGGTGGTCAATGCCTCTAATATCGAAAAAGACTGGAACTGGATTCAGAGCCACAATACCGAAGGCGTTCCGATGATTAACGCGTCAGATGATTTGTGTCTTTTTGCCGTACAAGGCCCCAAAGCGGCCGAAGCGCTGCAAAAATTAACGAGTATTCACTTGGCAGAAATGGAGTATTATACCTTCAAAAAAGGAACTTTTGCGGGTTTGCCAGATATTATCGTTTCGGCCACGGGTTATACTGGGGCGGGCGGCTTTGAGTTATACATTCCCCGATACGCGGCCATTCACGTTTGGCACCACATTTTTGAAGCGGGCAAAGAGTTTGGCATCAAACCCATCGGCCTAGGTGCGCGTGATACGCTTCGCCTCGAAATGGGTTATTGCCTCTATGGAAACGACATCGACGATACCTCCTCTCCGCTCGAAGCAGGCTTGGGTTGGGTGACCAAATTCACCAAGAATTTCATTAATTCTGAAGCACTCCTCCAGCAAAAACAAGCAGGATTACAACGCAAACTGGTTGGCTTTGAAATGATTGACCGAGGCATTCCGCGTGGTCATTATGAACTTTGTGATGCCGAAGGAAATGTATTGGGCCACGTAACATCGGGAACCCAATCGCCTACCCTAAGCAAAGGCATCGGACTAGGATATGTCCCTACCGCTTACAGCAAACCAGGAAGCGAGATTTTTGTAAAAGTACGCGAAAAATTGCTGAAAGCGCAAGTCGTAAAATTACCATTTGTAAAACCAACCGTATAACCGAAAATCAGTTTTATGAACTGTTCTTTTCGTTAATAATATCGTATGAAATCCATTGACGTCTGCCTGACCCCCGATTTATTACACCTTCATGCCATTGACAATAGCATTGTCGTTGTTGCCGACATTTTCAGGGCTACCTCCTGCATGGTCACGGGACTGGCGTATGGTATCGAAAGCATCACACCTGTTGCTACGGTAGAAGAATGCTATGCTTATCAGCAAAAGGGGTATTTTGCGGCGGCGGAGCGCAACGCCCTGAAAGTAGAAGGATTTGAACTAGACAATTCTCCTTTCAGCTACATGGACGACCGCCTCGTAGGCGGGCACGTCGCCATGACCACCACCAACGGAACCTTGTCTATCACCAAAGCCAAAGCAGATGCGGTAAAGGTATTGGTAGGTGCTTTTCTTAATTTAGGAGCCGTGGCCAATTATCTGCAATCTCAATCGTACGATGTACTGGTGTTATGTGCGGGCTGGAAAGGCCGCGTCAATCTGGAAGATACGCTTTTTGCGGGGGCGTTGGTAGAAGCCCTCAAAGAAGAATACATGATTGCCGAAGACAGCGCCCTGATGGCGATGCGGGCCTATCAGCAAGCCCAAGATGATTTATTGGGCTACGTGTCCAACTCGTCACACGTACGTCGCCTGCAACGTCTCGGTATTCAAAAAGATATTTCGTATTGCCTCCAACGAGACTTATACGATGTAGTGCCCATTTTGCGCGGAAGTACGCTCGTGGGTATATGATGAAAGCGGAGAAAAGTCAGGAGTGATAGATAATCTCACTCCTGACTTTCTACTACATTCTATCAGGGACTTCAATGCCTAACAAGCCCATCGCTTTTTGGATTCCATCGGCTACGGCTTGCGAGAGCAGCAGACGAGCCTGTTGAGCATCGGCATTGGGTTCTTGCAATATTGATACTTCAGCATAAAACGTATTGTACACCTTCGCCAATTCGTACGCATACTGCGAAATCAACGCAGGGGAATAATTGCGGGCGGCATCAGCCACTCGTTCGGGGAATTGGGTAAGGCAAAAAATAACCTCTTTCTCCGAATCGGTCAACGGAACCGTCACGGCTGATTTCGACCACTCTACACCCATCTGTACCGCCTTCCGCAACACCGAGCGGGTACGGGCGTGGGTGTATTGAATAAACGGTCCTGTATGTCCATGCAACTCTACCGACTCGGCAGGGTTGAACAACATTCGCTTTTGCGGGTCTACTTTCAACAGATAATATTTCAAGGCACCTAAGCCCAACATTGAGAACAGTCTTTGTTTTTCGGTCTCGCTAAAATCATCAATTTTTCCTTTGGCGTTGCCTTCTTCGGCGGCGGCGGCGGTTACTTCAGCTACGAGTTCATCAGCATCCACAACCGTTCCCTCACGTGACTTCATTTTTCCCGACGGCAAATCCACCATGCCGTAGCTTAGGTGATAACAGCCTTCGGCGTAAGCACGACCCAAGCGTTTAAGAATGGCAAACAAGACCTGAAAGTGGTAATCTTGCTCGTTTCCGACAACCCAAATGGATTTGTTGGTGTGAAAATCGGCAAACTTCAGGTCGGTTGTACCCAAATCCTGCGTCATATAAACGGAGGTACCATCGCCTCGCAACACGAGCTTTTCGTCTAAGCCTTCGGCCGATAGATCAATCCAAACCGAATTGTCAGGTTTTTGAAAGAAAACGCCTTTGGCCAAGCCTTCGTCCACGGCATCTTTGCCCAGAAGATAGGTGTTGGATTCGTAGTAGGTCTTGTCAAAACTGACCCCGATTTTTTGATAGGTATCGTTAAATCCAGCGTAGACCCACTCATTCATCTGCTTCCAAAGCGCAATCGTTTCAGCATCGCTTTGTTCCCATTTTAGGAGCAGTTGCTGAGCTTCGAGCATCCACGGGGCTTTTTTCTCGGCTTCTTCTTTGGTCTTGCCTTCGGCTACCAAGGCTTCGATTTGCCGTTTGTATTCTTTGTCAAACAAGACATAATATTTACCAATCAGGTGGTCGCCTTTGAGTCCCGAAGACTCGGGGGTTTCACCGTTGCCGAGCTTAGCGTAGGCCAACATCGACTTACAAATATGAATGCCACGGTCATTGACCAAACAGGTTTTGACCACGTCATAGCCGTTAGCTTTCAAAATTCTAGACACCGAATCGCCCAAAAAGTTATTCCGTAAATGCCCCAAGTGCAACGGCTTATTGGTATTTGGCGACGAAAATTCGACCATGACCGACTGCCCATTGGGAGCCGAGAAGCCAAAATTGGGGTCAAGTGCCAAGGTATTGAGGGCTTCAATCCAAGCCGATTCAGCAATGCTTAGGTTCAAAAAACCCTGTACCACGTTAAATTTGCTCACCACGCCCGATTTTTCTACCAGATACTGTCCGAGGCTATTTCCTATTTCGACGGGAGGTTTGCGGAGGCTTTTGGTGTAGGGAAAAGTAACAAACGTATAAGAACCTTCAAAGTCTTTTTTGGTCGGCTGAAGCAGGATTGTTTCTTCGGCAACGTTATAAATTTCCTGCAATGCGCTTTGGATATACGTCTTGATAATTGATTCTATGTGCATAATTACGTATTCATTATTCCGTGTATTCGTCGTAAATCGCTCATTGTTACCATGAAAAGAATAGTAACCGATAAGGGTTTCAAACGAGTCGCAAAAGTACTTCAAATTCGTCAAGCAAATAATAATTTAATCGTATTTTCGTATCTTCAACCCCTCAGTGCGCACAAAAAAGTTGATTTTAAATAAACCGTTTGCTACTTTTATTGATAACAAGCGTTTATGATGAACATCAAACCATTCTGCACTTAACAGTCAAGAAATGAAAACGTTGAAACAAATACTACGCTTATTGATGTTCACTGGTGCTTTGTGTTCAGAAGCTCAGGCCCAATTGGAGCAATCTTTACGGTTGGAGTTTAAAGTCAGCCAAACCAATGATGAATATTTTGACGTTACGCCGCTCAATAAAGAAGGTTTATTGGTGACACAGCGCAAAGAAGAATATTATGGAAACGAAAAATGGTCTTTTTTTCGTTTTGATACCCTACTCAAACAACAATGGTCCGCAGAGTATAAGTTGTCTTACGAACTGCATCCCATCAAAACTTATCACAACCAAAACTATCTTTTTTGGCTGCTTCAGGAAACCGACAGCGACAAGCTGACCGTGCTGCGCGTGGACTTACACAACGGTGAAATCGAAACGTTTAAGGGAGATTTATTGACCCGCGCCGACATTGTGCATTTCAAAGTATTGGGCAACACCGCTTTTATCGGCGGCTACCACCACAGCCGGCCCGTGGTCATGGCTTTTTCTTTCTTTGACAAAAGCATCAAAGCACTACCGTATCTGTACACCACTAACACCGAAATCAGTAACATCGAACTCGACGAACAACGCAATCAACTCAATGTATTGCTCTACACCATCAAACGGGGCGACTGTCAATTTACCATCAAAACGTATTCGTACGAAGGCAAACTCATCAAAACAACGACGATGCCTTTTGAAGACAATAACGGCTTGATTTCTGGCAAAATCTTACCGCTCGATGAGGCTTCGTCGCTCATTGTCGGCAATTATGCGCAGGGCTGCACTCAATATTCGCAGGGGCTTTATTTCTCAAGAATCAAAGATGCCGAGCCTGAAAAACTGCAATGGGTCGACTTTTCAAAACTGGAAAACTTTTTTAATTACCTAAAACCCAAACGCAAACAACGGGTGGTAGAAAAAATTTCCAAACGCAAAGAAGAAGGAAAAGAACCTAAGTTTCGGTACCGGTTGCTGGTTCACGATGTTATCAAATCCAACGATGAATTCGTTCTCGTGGCGGAAGTGTATTATCCCGTATATAAAAATGGGAACATGTATTATGGCGGTATTGCGGCCCGAAACCCCAACCGCGAATTTGATGGTTTTCGCTATACACATGCCATCGTTTGTGGGTTTGACAAAGCAGGAAATCTGCTATGGGACAACTGTTTTGCCCTCGAAAATGTCGAAAGCATTGAGCTGCTGCCCATGGTTCAGGTCACCCGCCGCGATGGGCTGCTGGTGCTGGGCTATCCCAAAGACGGGAAGATTAACACAGAAGTGATAGAGCGCAACAAAATAGTGCGTGAAAAAGAGGCATTTACCATCAAAAGCGCCGACGACAACGACCGCATTGTGGACAACGAGCGCGGACTGTTGGCAGCGTGGCATGACCATTACTTTTTGGCGTATGGCTACCAGAAAATCGGCAGCGAAAAATGGGTTGGCGCACCTCGTGAAGTTTTTTATATCAACCGCTTCTCTTACGACCCCTACGCGCCCCGCTTAGACGCCAAAGAGGAAACAAAAAAGGGGAAATCATCGGGAAATTAATCAGGCAATAATTTTTTCGTTAAAGCTTCTGACCACCTGCGCGATTTCGGGCAAAAGGTCAGGGTTTTTCTCAATACCATTTCCAACCACTACCACATCGGCCCCCGCTTCGAGCGCCGCTTGCGCTTTTTCAACGGAATTAATGCCGCCTCCCACAATAATGGGGGTATCTACCGCTTGGCGCACTGCCGCAATCATCTCAGCCGAAACGGGTTTTTGTGCCCCGCTTCCTGCATCTAAATACATGATTTGCAATCCTAGCAATTCGCCAGCCATGGCCGTACAGGCCGCCACGCCAGGTTTATCATGGGGAATGGGCGTGGTGTTGCTAATGTAAGACACCGTAGTGGCGCGGCCACTCTCGATGAGCATATAACCCGTGGGCAGAATTTCCAATTTGCTTTTTTTCAACAGGGGAGCCGCAATAACGTGTTGCCCAATGAGGAGTTCAGGATTGCGGCCCGAAATGAGGGATAACAACAAAATAGCATCCGCCGACGGCTCAATGTGTAGGCTGTTTCCCGGAAAAAGAATAGCAGGGATATTGGTATGCCTATGAATCGCGGCAATAATTTCATCTGAAGCATACCGGGTAATGAGGCTGCCGCCCACAAAGAAAAAATCGACTCCGTAACGCACACTTTCGGCGAGCATAAACGGAAACGATGCTAACTCCACCTTGTCGGGGTCGAGCAACACTGCGAACGCTTTTCGCCCGTTTTGAAGATTACTTTGAAGTTTCGTTCGTATCTGTGCCTGCATTCGTATTTTGCTGAGTAGCCAAAAAATCCATTAATTTTTGTCGTGCCAGTCCTAGTAGCCAAGTCGTTGCATAAGAAGTAACGGTTTTGACAACCCACGATGTTTTTTCTGTATGACGCTCACTACTGCCCGAAACGTTGCTCCCACTTTTTGTTTTTATTTCAGCTTCATCTTCTGGCAATAGCGCATCAACCAATAAATAGACCGCCACAATCACGCCGCCGATGACCAGCGCCTGCTTACCGATTTCGACGGCATCCACTTTTAAGTCTTCTATTTTTTCTTCCAGCAGACGGCGATACCCTTCTGAGGCAGTTTGTAATTCGGTAATCCGGCCATTGGTGTCGCCAAATGGCTCCTCAAAAGTCAGGATATTTTTTGGGAGTGAAGCCATTATGTGGATGTTTTTAAGTGGATTACTGAGATTTTGAGGGTGAATGGCAGAGACAATTTACGCCTAATTCATTCAATTCCACTTAAAATCTGCTAGTAAATCTTTCTCAAAAGTCGTAAAAACCTACTAGAAGCCCAAAACTGAACCTAATTTTTAAAGAAATTGTAACGCAAAAGCGTCTAAGCGTGTACCTTTGTATGTTTATACGCAGTAGTTAGTACATTGCATTGTTTTTTACTAAGACCAGAATATCCCTTATTTGTAACACAAATTGAGTACTATCAATATAAAATAACCAATGCCACTCGACCAAGAATTTGATAAAGAGAATGCCACCGGCGACGAAATGAGTTTTATTGAGCACCTCGAAGAATTGCGTTGGCACGTAATTCGGGCTGTAGGGGCGATTTTAATTTTTACCATTGCCGCTTTCATTTACATTGAAGAAATCTATGACAAAATTATTCTGGGCCCTTCCAAGTCTGATTTTTGGACTTATCGGATGCTTTGCAAAATCGCCGACTTTACGGGTGCCGAAGGACTTTGTATTGACAAGTTAGACTTTGAGTTACAGAGTCGTGAGATGGCCGGCCAATTTACCATGGCGTTGCTTTCTTCGGTTATCATAGGTTTATTGTTTGCGTTCCCTTATGCTTTTTGGGAAGTATGGCGCTTTATCAAGCCGGGTCTTAAGCCTGCTGAGCGGCGTGTATCGCGGGGCGCGGTTTTCTACGTTACTTTTCTATTTTTGTCGGGTGTTTTTTTCGGATACTATATTGTTTCTCCTCTGGCTATCAACTTTTTAGCCAACTTTCAGTTAGACCCCCGCATCAAGAACCAATTTGATATCACCTCGTATGTAGGGCTGATTTCGGTATTGACGCTTGCCTGCGGCCTTACATTCCAGTTGCCAGTGGTAGCTTTTGTTTTGTCGCGAATCGGTTTTCTTAACCCTCGCTTCATGCGCGAGTACCGCAAACACGCCTTTGTGGTTATTTTGATTTTGGCGGCGGTCATTACCCCCTCTCCAGACGTACTCAGTCAGGTATTGGTTGCATTACCTTTAACGCTTTTGTACGAAATCAGCATCATGGTTTCAGCGTGGGTAGAGCGCAGTAAAAAAGAAGACGCCGAATTGGAAGCCAAGGAAGAAGAAGCCAGCGCAATGGGTGAGCCGTGGAATCCTGATGCTGACATGTAATTTATCATGATTCAATTTACCGACATTTCTAAGTCCTTCGATGGACGCATGGTATTGGAGGATGTTTCTGGGACGTTCAAACCCGGCGATACAAACTTAATCATTGGTGGGAGCGGCACGGGTAAAAGCGTGCTGCTAAAGTGCCTCATTGGCCTTGTCAAACCCGACCACGGCAATGTACTCTACAACGATCGCGATTTTTGGAACAGTGATGAAGACACCCGCAAGCAGATTCGCCGTGAAATGGGCGTTCTTTTTCAGGGTGGAGCGTTGTTTGATTCTAAGACTGTGGCCCAAAATGTTCGGTTTCCGCTCGAAATGCTCACCAACATGAGCGAAAGCGAAAAAGACGACCGGGTAAATTTTTGTCTTAGCCGCGTAGGCCTTGAGCAAGCCGCTGGGCGGATGCCTTCCGAAATCAGCGGTGGAATGAAAAAGCGCGTCGGCATTGCACGGGCCATCGTAATGAATCCTAAGTATTTATTTTGCGACGAGCCGAACTCTGGCTTAGACCCGCTCACGTCCATCAAAATTGATGAACTCATCAAGGAAATCACGGACGAGTACCACATTACCACCGTCGTGATTACGCACGACATGAACTCGGTCTTGGAAATCGGCGAAAAAGTGATGTTTCTGTACAAAGGTCATAAAGTCTGGGAAGGCGACAACACCACCATTACCCAGTCAAAAGTGACCGAACTGAATGAATTTATTTTTGCTAATAAATTACTACGAGACATGAGCCGCCAATAAGGATTTTCGATTTATTTACGAAAACACTTTACGGTAAATGGGCTTTCGGTACAGAAATTGCCCGTATAAAAGGGGATAAAACAGGTAATCTGTCAGGACAGAAGGCGTACGAAACTCAATTTCATCCGCGATGATGGTATGTTCGCCATCTTTAATGATTCGGTGGCGGTGCCGCCAGTAACTTAGAAAAAAAGGGAGTTTTACACCCTCATCAATAAAAAAAACCTCCTCAGCATTGCCCTGCTGCTCCGTAATTTTACTCGTCCAAAGTTGTTTGAAGAGGAAAAAATTCAGCTCTAATTCCACCGTATTTCCTTTTAGGCATCCATCAAAGCGAACCACTCGAACCGGAGGGAAAGGAGGACTCAGTCGACGAAAGAGTGTTTCATCAAAGCCTTTCCAAACCTGTAAATAGGACTGTTGAACGGGGGTTCTCAGAATAAGTTTCATGACTACTTAACACGCCCTACTCAAAAAAGTTTTCTACTTTGCAATTCAATTCACCAATACTTTTACCCTTATGTTGACCGTTTACGGAATCCCCAACTGCGACACCGTCAAAAAAGCAGTAACTGCTCTGAAAGAAAATCAACTTCCCTTCACGTTTCACGACTACAAAAAACAAGGGATTTCGCACGAAAAGCTGGCGCTTTGGCTCACCCAACAGCCCAAAGAAACGCTAATCAATCGGGCAGGAACCACGTGGAAACAGCTCTCTGAGGAACAAAAAAATGCCGTTCAAGACAACGAAAGCGCCATTGCACTCATGATGGAAAAGCCTTCGGTGATTAAGCGCCCTGTTGTTGAAAAAGATGGGAGGATTGTGGCCGTGGGTTGGAAACCTGATACACTGGCAAGTATCGCATAAATTAAACGTGAATTCAGTGCCATTTTTATATTGTTTGCTACACAGAAAATGAAGTTATTGACCGTATTTGGTACCCGCCCCGAAGCTATTAAAATGGCGATGGTGGTTCGAAATTTAAGCCAAAACCCGCACGTAGAACATAAACTGTGCGTAACTGGACAGCACCGACAGATGCTAGACCAGGTATTGGCTATTTTTGAATTAACGCCCGACTTCGACCTCAATGTAATGCAGGCTGGACAGGATTTGACCGATATTACCTGCCGTATACTGACGGGTCTACGTACACTTTTCCAATCCTATCGCCCAGATATTGTGTTGGTACACGGAGATACCACTACGTGCATGGCGACGTCGTTGGCAGCCTTTTATGCGGGTATTAAGATTGCACACGTCGAAGCGGGATTACGTACTGGCAATCTTCAATCGCCTTATCCTGAAGAAGCCAATCGCCTCATTACCGACCGTTTAGCCAATTATTATTTTGCTCCCACCGACCGCAACATTCAGGCGCTTTTAAAAGAAGGGATTGCTCCTGAACTCATCGTCAAAACGGGCAATACTGTCATTGATGCTTTACTCTACGTCAGCCAACGGGCCACGCATTTTTCTGATGATATTCCGCCTTCTGTGCAGCGTGTTTTTGAATCGGGTCGAAAAATTTTGCTCGTGACAGGGCACCGTCGCGAGAATTTTGGCGATGGATTTATCCAAATTTGTGACGCATTACGTCATTTGGCCGAGAAATACCTAGACCTAGAAATCGTATACCCTGTTCACCTCAATCCAAACGTTCAGCAGCCAGTTTATGACCGATTGGGCAACCTACCCAACGTACATTTACCAGCGCCGATGGACTATACCAATTTTGTATACGCCATGAAAAAAAGCTGGGCCATTCTGACCGATTCGGGCGGAGTACAGGAGGAAGCTCCGAGTTTGGGAAAGCCAGTTTTGGTCATGCGCGACACCACCGAGCGCCCCGAGGCGATCGATGCTGGAACCGTTAAGCTCGTAGGGGCCAACCGCGACTCTATTGTACAATCTGTCAGTGAGTTATGGAAAAACGAGGCACTTTACCGCCAAATGTCGGAGGCCAATAATCCCTACGGCGACGGCTTGGCAAGTGAGCGCATTGCGGCGTTTTTGAGCGGAGTATAAAATCAGCAACGTCATCACCGCCCTAGCCTTTATTTACATTTTTCACGGGGTTACCGTGCGATTTGGGTTTCTCAGTTTTACGGTTATTTGATCTTCTGTTCCTTTGGAAAGGGAATGACGCCCGTTTGTTCATACAACTGCAACCATTCTTTTTTGGGACTTTGAACCGTCAGGTAAAAATCATAGAAGGGCTTCATGTCCTTGACGTAATCGCCAGTAAGGTAAATTGGCTCACCGAATACCACCAATTTTCGGGTATAATCAAAGCCGACGAGCACCAGCGGAACCTGGGCTTTGAGGGCCATAAAATAAAAGCCCGTTTTGAGTTTGGAGGTATTGCTGCGGGTGCCTTCGGGGGCAATGGCGATGTGAATAAACTCATTTTGTTTGAAGGTTTCGGCGACGGCATCCACCAAATTATTGGATTTTTCGCGGTACACAGGATACCCGCCCAACGCCCGAAAAAACCAAGCCGAATACCATTTAAAGAGAGAACTCTTTCCCAAAAAGCCCATTTTAACCCCAATAAAGGCTCTCACGCCCACTCCGATAAAAAAATCAGAGCTGTTCCAGTGCGGGCAAACTACCCATATTGCCTTTTTTAGGTCTTTGGGAACACGTCCAAGGGTTCCCCATCCGAAAGTTCGGTATAAAAATGCAAAGAGCCAATTCATCATCATCAAGGTTTAGGTACCTCAAATTTAGGAACTCCTTTCGATTTGGCAACAGGTAGCGTGAATGATTTCTCTACTATTTTACTATTGTTTATGAAATAGTTTATAGGCAAATCATACTCATTCTCTTTTTGTATTCTGTGGGAGTCTGGTCGGTGAAGTTTTTAAAGGCGTCGTCAAACAGAGCGATAGACTCATACCCTACTTTATACGCAAGGTCTTCCATCTTTCCCAGTTGGTATTCGGGCGTAATAAGCAGGCGCTTGGCCTCCTGAATACGGTAAGTTGAAATCAATTCGGGGAAGCCTTGTTCCAAATTTTCGTTGATTACCTGCGTCAACTGCGCCGCCGTCACATTGAGTCGAGCCGCCAGTGATTCTAGTGAAATGTTTTTTTCGAGATACGGTTTTTCCTCGTTCATGAGTCTGAACAGGCGATTTAACAGGCGAACGGCGTATTCCTGATTTGCCTTTCTACTAAAAAACAGCAAGTTGATTTTCACGGGCTTTTGAAGCATTTTTTCAGAGCGTACAACGAAAAGCAGCACCCAAACCAAACCTCCGAAGAGGCCCATCCACCCCAATAACCCATTAAAATTAATCGGAAGTTCTTTCATCTCATGGCTGGTTTGGTCATAAGATGAGAAAACAACCCTCAACGTTGCACGAACTACCAAATCAATTTTACTTTTTTCTTGTATCGGCCACACAAACAAAAGATTTTGAGCACGGCCCGTATAGTCTACTCCGCATAGAATTAGGAAAAGTCACGTGCACAATGTGAATATCAGGGTTATTGCGAATCTCCTCAAAATTGCTGTAATTGATAAAGTTCAGCTTTAAAAAATATATCATCACCACTTAATACCTATCATTAACAGTATGCAAGGCATTACAAAACGTTCATTAGTAAAAGATGCAGTACTTATTACGGCGGGGATTTTCAGCGCCGCATTAGGGCTGAAAGGTTTCTTACTTTCTAGCCATTTTATCGACGGGGGCGTTACGGGAATTTCAATGTTGTTGGCTTCTATTTTTCACGTTCCGTTGGCCGTGCTTATCCCAATTATCAACTTTCCGTTTATCATCATGGGTTATCGCCAAATCGGCAAAGCCTTTGCGTTCAAAAGTACCGCTGCCATTACGGGTCTGGCGCTGTGTCTAGCCTTGGTGGAATTTCCAGATGTTACACCCGATTTATTGTTGACATCGGTTTTCGGCGGCTTCTTTATCGGTGCAGGTATTGGGTTGGCCATGCGGGGCGGGGCGGTATTAGACGGTACAGAAGTTGCCGCGCTGTTGGTAAGCCGACGCAATTCTGGCGTGCGGGTCGGCGACGTTATTCTGGGTATGAACATTTTCATTTTTGCCACAGCTGCTTACTTTTTGGGCGTAGATATTGCCCTTTATTCTATGCTCACGTATTTTACTGCTTCCAAAACCGTCGATTTTCTGATTCACGGAATTGAAGAATATACCGCTGTTTGGATTGTATCAGACCATCACGAAGAAATCAGGGAACTGCTTACCGACAAGCTGCACAAAGGGGTAACAGTGCTCAATAGCGAAAAAGGATTCGGAAAAAGAGGCGCTCAAACAGAAGCCACGAAAGTACTCTATTCTGTCGTTACGCGACTGGAAGTGAGCCGCCTACGCGATGCCATTGCCGAAATAGACCCATTGGCTTTTATCGTTCAGCACGGAATAGACGACGCTCGCGGGGGCATTGTAAAAGGAAGGCCCTTGCATTAACCCAACGTCAAGAAAGAGTAGAGTAACATTTCGTCAAGATTCTCTAATCGCATGCCGAGCTATTTTACTGCTAAAGCAGAGTGATACAGTCCATCTGGTGAAGCGCCTACCTTGAGAGTTTGTACAACTTCCCAATTCTGGGTGTCAATCACTGTAATCAGCCCATAACTGACGACTGTCACGTATACATATACGTATTTACCCGTTGGATGGCAATACCTACGGGTGTGGGTGGATTTTGGGGCCTTTCAGCAGGCCAATCTGAGTTACTCCTTTATCCAAATTGAATATTTCTATGTCTTTCATCAAACGGCGGTTTTGAACGTCATACACGCTCACATTACCCGTTTTAGCGTTAGAAACCACAGAATATCTGTTATTTGCTTTACATCCTCATTTACTAATCCTAAAATATTTTCAATTCCTTTCTATCGTCTTTGCGAACATAGTATTCTCTCTCAATATCATAGTGTGCTGACAGCTAAACATCGGACAATGTGTTTTTGAATCAGTCAGGACAGCTTATTCATTCTCTACGTTAGTAATACTAATTCTGAAGCGGGATGATTTCATACAATAAAATGGAATACAATTAATATACCTGCTGGAACCTGCTTATGTAGGTTTCAAAAAAAGATGGAATCGAAATAAAACGAATCACACTTATTAAATAACCGATGATGCGTACAATATCTTTTATGCCCTTCTTCTTGCCTTTTACTCTGTTTTTCAAGACATTATACCGAGTAAGCAAGGGCATTTTTGGCTAAAATGAATGGGAGTACTTGGGGTAAAAGCTACCCTGGGGGTTTTCAGGAGATTCGAGGCGATACTTTTCAAGGTGGAAAGGCAGAATACCAATATCCAGAAAAAAATGGTTGGATTAGTTTCGATTGGTACAATAAACAAGGCTTCCAACTCGAAAACCTTATTTTAAGAAAACACTTTTGTTTACTGGAAAATATAAAGCCATCCCTTATACATACATCTAACTGCCAAACGATGGCCCCTATTTATGCAATGTTTTATACATCCACTGACGATGGGGATGTAGCGGGGGATACCTATAAGATTTTATCAACATAAGTTAATTTTGTTCAGGTAGATAATTCAACAAAAGAGATTAGGAGTAACGTTTGTGCTTGAAACAAAATCTCATGGACACTTTTTGCCAAACAAATTACATTTTACAAAGGGGCGTTTTCATACAAAAATTAAATAACCGACTCCTGATAGCGCGAGTGTCAGGCTGCTGCCTCGTTCCATCTTTGTGACAAATTTACCACAACTTCTCCGTACTTTTGTACAAATCGTATCAATCGTGACCCTGCGTAAACGCGTCTATAATACACTGGAATTTTCAGCCGTTGGCCGGCGCGGCCTGAGCCTATACATCAATATCGCATTGGTGTCGATTATTTTTATTAATTCGGTGGCCATCATTTTGCATACTGTTCCCGAGATTCGTCATTATGGGCTTTATGAGTCCATTTTTACCGATTTTGAGATTTTTTCGGTCATCATTTTTACCATTGAGTATGGCCTGCGGATATGGTCGTGTGTCGAGAATCCGCGTTATGGAAATGGTTGGAAAGGGCGATTACGGTATATTTTTTCTTTCTGGGCCATCGTTGATTTCTTAGGGATTTTCCCCTTTTATTTCACGTTGCTTACCTCCGATTTTGGCATCATTCGTATTCTACGGGTATTTCGTTTATTCAGATTGTTTCGGGTCACTCGTTATTCGCGCGCCCTCAAAATGATTAGGGGCGTTCTCTTGGAAACCAAAGAAGAACTGCTCATCTGTTTTTCGTTTATTATTTTTACGTTGCTCATTTCGTCGAGCGTAATGTATTATTTAGAACATAATATCCAACCTGAACGATTCAAGAGCATTCCGGCTACACTTTGGTGGGGTGTGATAACGATGACGACTACGGGCTACGGTGACATGTATCCCATGACAGCCGCTGGGAAATTTTTTGGAGGAATCGTTCTGATTCTGGGAATAGCACTGTTTGCCCTTCCTACGGGTATCATTGCGTCGGGATTTATGGAGCAAATTCGTCGCGATAAAGGACGTAAATATATTCAATGTCCTCATTGTGACGAATGGGTTGATTTGCAGGAGGTTAAACACGTTCATAAACCTGAAGAAAAAGAGTGATTCGCATTGGATTTGACGCCAAAAGAGCTTTTAATAACCGTACTGGACTGGGAAATTACAGTCGTTTTGTGCTCAGTGCGCTGCAAAACTTTGCGCCGCAACATCAGTATTTATCCTACACTCCAAAACTTAAGGCGGGCCTTTTTGACGAGTTTCCTGAAAAATCCATTCGATTTCCTGGCTTTAAAAACAAATTGTATGGCGCATGGTGGCGGAGTTATGGTATCAAAAAAAACTTGGTGCAGGATGGCGTTCAGGTGTTTCATGGGTTAAGCAATGAACTCCCCAATGGACTATCAGCGGCGGGCATTAGGTCTGCGGTGACGGTTCATGATTTGATTTTTTTGCGTTATCCTGAATTATACCCCGCGATTGACCGTTTTTTTTACCGTCAAAAATTCAGCAAGGCTTGTGCCGAAGCCGATGTCATAGTGGCCGTGAGCGAGCAGACCAAAAGGGATATTATTGAATTTTACGGCACTTCACCTCAGAAGATAAAAGTGGTTTATCAGGATTGCCACGAAGCATTTCATCAGTCTTTCCAAGTTTTAAAACGGGGACGCCCAGTCGGGGGCGCCCAGCCTTGGGAAGTGTCGCCTATCCTTCAGAAGTACAATATTGGCAAACCCTATGTGTTGAGTGTAGGCACCATCGAAGCGCGCAAAAATCAGCTTCATTTGGTTAAGGCGTTTCATGCGGCGCAATTGCCAGACGCTGAACTGGTGCTGATTGGAGGAAAAACAAGCTATCAGCAAGCAATCGAA
Source organism: Runella rosea (assembly GCF_003325355.1). Lineage (GTDB taxonomy): Bacteria > Bacteroidota > Bacteroidia > Cytophagales > Spirosomataceae > Runella > Runella rosea. The sequence continues at coordinate 4,744,093 of NZ_CP030850.1, read as the reverse complement.
ACGTACATTGCGCAACATCAGTTGACTACCAAAGTGAAGATTTTAAACGGCGTTCCCTTTGCCGATCTACCTGCGTTATATCAATCGGCTCGGGTGTTTGCGTACCCTTCGTTTTTTGAAGGATTCGGCATCCCGATTGTAGAAGCCTTGCACAGCGGTGTACCAGTGGTAGCAGCAACTGGCTCGTGTCTGGAAGAAGCGGGCGGCAAAGGCGGTCTGTACGTTGACCCAAATGACGTGAACGCTTTTGCCCAAACGTTAACCCTGCTTTGGCAGGACGAAACACTGCGAAAATCTCTGATAATGGAGGGGCAAAAACACGTAAAGCAGTTCGCGGCTGAGAAAATAGCGAAAGAGTTGACGGAAATCTACGCATCTTTGTAGCCTTAAACTGCCTGACTGTGTGATCGTCTGACGGGCTAGGCGCCCCCGTTCAAACCGTCGGACGCCGTTGCTTCATTTGATGCAGTGCTTTTTGAATGTAATCCTATTATGCAATTTCCCCAACCGTTTATACAAGAACTAAAAGCCCAATTGGGCGACGAATACGCTGATTTTGAGGCGGCTTTGCAGCAATCTCCTCCGGTTAGTATTCGGTATAATTCCGCAAAATTTCCTGATTTCCCCACTGAAGATACCGTAAAATGGTGTTCGGAGGCGCGTTATCTTGCGGCGCGGCCCGTGTTTACGCTCGACCCGCTTTTCCACGCTGGGGCGTATTATGTACAGGAGGCATCCTCGATGTTGATTGGTGAGGCTTTGGCCCAAACCGTTGATCTTTCGGAGCCGTTACGAGTGCTCGATTTGTGCGCGGCACCGGGTGGCAAAACCACCCTTTTGGCGTCAAAATTATCGTCGGATAGCCTTTTATTGGCCAATGAGGTAATTCGTAGTCGGGTGATGATCCTGAAAGAAAATGTACAAAAATGGGGTTTCTCCAACGTCCACGTTAGCAACCATGACCCCGAAGATTTAGGAAAACTCGAAGGTTTTTTTGACGTAATTTTGGTGGATGCCCCTTGCTCTGGCGAAGGACTGTTTCGAAAAGATCCCGCTGCCGTCGATGAATGGTCGATGGAAAATGTGCAGATATGCGCGGGCCGACAGAAGCGGATTTTGAGTGCGGCCATGCCGTTGTTGAGTGCGGGCGGTGTTTTAATATATTGTACCTGTACCTACAATGATGCCGAAAATCAGGACAGCAGTGCGTTTGTGGTGGATACACATCAGTTTGAGGAAGTAAAGCTGCAATGGCCCGCTGACTGGGGCATTGTGGCCAAAAAAATGGGGTATCAATGTTATCCGCATAAGGTAAGAGGCGAAGGATTTTTTCTGGCGGTGTTTCGAAAAACGGCTCAATTGGATTCGTTTTATTATAACATGGAAAAAGGCGGGCGACCGCGTTCGTTCAAGCCGCTGCACAAAAAACAGTTGAACGAAATAAGCCGATGGCTGCAAGAACCCGACGAATTTAGTTTTTATGAGAAACCCAACGGCGAAGTAATTGCTTTGTTGGAAAACCAAAAAAATGATTTGATTGTCCTAGACAATTTATTGTTTGCCAAAGGGTTGGGTTTAGAAATGGGGTCTTTTAAAGGAACCGATTTTATTCCTTCTCACGCCTTGGCATTGAGTACGGCGCTTTCGGCTCAACTACCGCGCCTAGAGCTTTCGGAGGGCGAAGCATTGCAGTTTTTGAAAAAAGAGAATTTGCTTTTTGACGCGCCCAAGGGTTGGCTGTTGGTTACGCATCGAGGGTTAGGATTGGGCTGGGTCAAAGGATTGGGAAATCGTATCAATAATTATCTGCCCAAAGACTGGCGGATTCGCATGGAGATTCCCGAGTAGGGGCAGGCCTTGCGTCTGCCCGTATGAACAATAATGCGTCTGCCCGTATGAACAATAAGGCGTCTGCCCACACATACAATAATGCGTCTGCCCAGATATACAATAAAAACATAAAATTGATTTAATGATGACGGGCAGGAGGCCCGTACCACAGAATATGCCTTTACCGAAGCTTCTTTATCTTTGTATCAATGATGGCTCTGACACGCGTATCAACAAAGAAATCAAGACCTTATCTACTCATTTTGACGTTGTTTATTTAGGCATAGGTCGGGATGATTCGCAGGCGTTTGTCAAGCCTTATTGTGCGGAATTTTGCCTAATTGAAGGCCATCACAAATCACTTGGTACGCTCGTTCGGTATTTTTTTGCGTTTGTCAAACGCTATTTTACTCAGTCATTTCGCAGTATTCACGTTATCAATGAGCAGTTGTTACTGATATTTTTTCCGTTGTTGATTTGGAGTCGACGGCGGGTTGTGGCCGATATTTTTGATTCTATTTTTCTGCGCTCTGCCAGTCCCATCGTACGCTCGCTGCAATCCCTATTGTACCGATTGCCCAAAACCATCATTGTGACCGACGATAATCGTAAAACCCTCGTTCCGAAAGAATTCCAGAACAAAACTGTCGTTGTGGAAAATTACCCTTACGCTTTTTATGACGTTCAATCCAAGGCAGCCGCAGCCGACGAGTTGCTGATTTTATACAGCGGTTCGTTGGGCGTTACGCGAGGTACGGTGCTTTTGGCGGAATTGCTAAAATGCTCGTCCAAAGTAAAAGTTTGGATGATTGGCTGGGTCTATGACGAGCCCACACGGTTGCTGAGTCAACATCCACAAGTGACCTTTTGGGGTGTTAAAACCCAGCAGGAAACCATGCGACTGGCGTCGGAATGTGATTATATTTTGTCGGTGTACGAACCCATCAACGACAATAACCTCAATGCCAGCCCCAATAAGATTTATGACGCGGTGCAATCACAAACGCCCGTTATCATCAATGCCGAGATTAAAGTCTCCCAATTTGTAGCCAAAAATCGCCTCGGCTATGTATTGGAAAGTTATTATTCTTCCGATTTTGAATTATTACTCCAACAATTGATTGCCCAAAAGAAAGACTTTGTTTTTGATAATGACCTCCGGCGTCGCTACACGTGGGAGGCCATCGCACAAAAATTGATAGAGACGCATTTGGAATAAAAATTTTTAAGGCTCTATTCTTTTCTTTTTGATGCTATTGGTATTCGGTGGTACAATGCCTTCAGAAACTTTCTGTGTTGGTGAACTAGGTTGGTCACTGCTGCCTCCACCGCCGGGATTGCAGCCCACTGGTACGGCCAAGAAATAATGACCACTACTTGGCGTAGCCAAGAAAGCGGTTCCAGCTCCTGTGGGTTTCAACTCAATGTAGCCCGCCCGGTACTCTACCGTAGCCGACGGCGTAATGATATTGGTATTGGTCCCTTTGATCCACTGCGACGCCTGATAGACCGTACTTGTCGGGATGGTAGTGTTGAGGGTGATGGTCGGAGGGCAGTTGTTCACAATTACAATAAACGTATCAGCCAAAAATCCATTCCCGCCGTTGTAGCCATCATTGACGATGTAGGTGGTGTTGGTCACGGGCGATACCGTAATCCCCTTCGTGGTGTTGGGCAGACTTCCGCCACCAAGGATTTTCCACGAATAGTTTCCCTCCCACGAGGCCGTCAAGTTTAGGGGTAAAGTAGGGTTGTTGTAAGTGGTTTTTTTGTTCACATCTTTCATGATGGTAAACTGATCTTTGATGGTGTACGGAGGGGTAGAACTTAGGCTGTTGTCGTCAACGAGTTTTAAGTATCTAACATCCAGACGATTTTGGTTGATGACAAGCTCTACGCTTCCTCCAGTGGAAAGGAGGGCATCGGTACTATCGCTGTAAAACATGACGGGGTGAGGTTTATTCACACTCGTCTCTTTACCATCGCCAGCTCCTGGGGTAGCCCCCCTGCCAGCGTTGCCCGTAACTACGTGAACCGCACCGTTGTAGGGGCTGTTTTTGATGTATGGTTTTGAAGATGGGCCGTAAGTTCCTGACCAATTTTGCAGTAATTGGCTAGGATTTGACCTGAATTGCGCTTGTGTTGGCGTGCCCGTCACTCCTTGCATCAGGAAAGAGCGATCATAAGCGTGCGTATGGGAGGTCACAATTAAATCTACTTTATACTGTTCTAAAACAGGTACCAGCAGTTCGCGCATTATCTTTAATTCCCCTTCGGGTTTATCCCACGCAGTGGAAGGCGCGTCAGAATCATGGGTTCCTTTGGTATAAGGCGGCGTATGAAATAATACGATTTTCCATTTTTTGGTTGTGGCGGCTAAATCTGCCTTCAACCATTTGACCTGTTGTAGTTGATTGAAAATATTTAAGCGATTAGCGGGATCATCAAACTTCAACAAGAACATCGACATAGGGTAGCTAGTGAGACAAAGCCACCCACCGCCCGTACAGCCAGGGATAGCCCCTCGGGTAAGAAAAGCGTCGGGATGATAAGGGTTCAGCATGATAATATGTACATCTCCTAAATCAAAAGAGTAATAGCCTTTACTTGCAGATGGTACTCCGCCTGCTTCTGCCAACGTAGGGTAGGAGAAGGCATTGTAGCCAGCAATCGTTGAATCAGCGTAGGGTCTATATCCATAGTCGTGGTTTCCCAATGAAATCCAAGAAACGGTATTCCTGAATTGATTTGGGTAAACAGGAAATAGATTATAATCAAGTGCAGTATCAGTCCCGTCGAAGCCTTCTAACTTTGAATTGTCTCCCCCAAAAAGAATGCCATGCAAACGCTTATTTCCGAGATAGTTCATGTAGGCATTTCGAACGTTTACTTGCCGGCGCGTTCCGTCGGTAACACTCGGTAAGCCCAGTGGGTTATTGCTACATACATCCCCCAGAATCCACAACCTCAACGAATCGGTCGTATTGTTGTTGGGCATACTGTAATAATAATAATCAGTGCCACTTGCTAGCGTAGTTTCGGCCATTCCGCAGGTATAGCCCACTGAGTAATAATACTTTGTATTGGGCGATAACCCCGTCAACGGCACAATATGCTCAACGGTGGTTGCGGGTAAAGTTGCTTGAAGATTAAGATTGTTGGGGTCGGTCCCGTACTTTACCTTACTGTTGGTGGCTACGTTGGTTTTCCAGCGAACAATTACCGAAGTAGGCGTGCCTATTTGCAAATAAGGTTGCCGTACAAGCGTTGCCGAAGGACATCCTCCTACCCCTTCGATAGATAAGTCGAAATACCGGTCAATGCTGGACCCTGATTGGTGTACTTCTACCGCAATGACGTTAGTACCGTTTAGTAAATCGGCTGGAATATAGACAGTGGTATCTTTATAAATGGAATCATTAGGCGGGGCAACTATCGCTGAGGTAAGTGAATCTATGGTCGTGGCAGGCATATTTAATCTGAAAATCTCTCGCCCATTCAAATAAGCCACCAACCCATCATCGCACCACGTCTTGATACGATACCCGGTATACGTACTTTTATCTGTAATGTTGAAACACTTCCGGAAATAATGAGTTTTGGAGCTATTATTACCCGTTCGGCTTGCGCTGTAAGGCCATACCCACGTATTGATGATGTGTGTAGGCGTGCCGTCATCATAACCCAGCGTAGCCTGTCCGCTCGCCCAAGCCGCATCGCTGTAGGCATTTGTTTTCCATGTGCCATTGCCAAAAGTGGTGGGTTCTTGATTAGCGGTTCTATATTTCCAGCCCGTTGATTTGAACGCGACGGGCCATTCGGGGCAGGTAGTTGGTGCAGTGATTCCTTCGATAGATAAGTCGAAATATCTATCTATGCTGTTGCCTGCCTGATGCACTTCTACCGCAATGATGTTGGTGCCGTTTAGTAAATCGGTTGGAATATAGACAGTAGTATCTTTATAAATGGAATCATTAGGCGGGGCAACTACCGCTGAGGTAAGTGAATCTATGGTCGTGGCGGGCATATTTAATCTGAAAATTTCTCGCCCGTTCAAATAAGCCACCAACCCATCATCGCACCACGTTTTGATACGATAAGCAGTGTAATCATTGAAATTTCCGACATTGAACGTCTTGCGGAAATAATGAGTTTTGGAGCTGTTGGTGCCCGTTCGGCTTGCGCTGTAAGGCCATACCCACGTGTTGAGGGGGTGAGTAGGCGTACCGCCACCACCATCTTCATAACCCAGCGTAGCCTGTCCGCTCGCCCAAGCCGCATCGCTGTAGGCATTTGTTTTCCATGTCCCGCTGCCAAAAGTGGCGGGTTCTTGATTGGAGGTTCGGTATTTCCAGCCCGTTGATTTAAAGGGAACAAAAGTGGTTTGGGCTAAGGTGTCTATACTGATGATGGTAATTAGGAAAAGGAAGAAAAATTTCCCCAACGAAATACTAAAGGTTTTCATAGTATGCAGAGTAAGAGATTGAATAAATAGGGCATTAAGAATCAATAAGTAGGCTGTTACCACTGGCAACAGCAGCATCTACGACCTCGTGTTGTCGGCAGCACTGCTTGTACCAATGGATGATTTCACCCAAAAGTATTTGTCTAACAAGAGCCTGTTTAATAGTAGGTGTGGAGGCGTAATATTTGACCTAAAAAGAGGAAGTGATTCTAGGCCCAGAAAGATTTCTTCAATTAACTCGAAAGCGATGTTTTTGAGATAGAATTGATCGCGTATTGAAAAAGAGGTTCCCTTTTTTGGAAAAAAACTCAATATTTAAAATAGTACAATACAAAGTAAAAATATGACAAAATAAAATAAAAAACAAGCCTTTACTGACGATAAATGGATTTTTAGTATACCAGATTGCTATGGCAAATATTATTCCGCAGGCCGCCGTCTAGGTTTACGTGGGCATTTCAAATACTTCTTCAGTTCAGGTTTTCTTCGCCTTGATACCTGCACTTCGGTACCGTCCATCATACTTACGAAATCAGACGTTTTCCTTTGTAACGCATAGTGAATATTAATCAGGCAGGATTTATGTATTCTTACAAACGGAAAAGAAAGCAACTCCTCATAATAAATCAAACTTTTGGAAGTAAGGAAATGACGACCATCGATCATGTGAAAAATGGTGTAATTTCCAGAGCCTTCCAACCTCACGATTTCATTCGTTTGTATTGATTTGTTTTTAGAGTAGCCTGGAACTAAAATAGTATTCATGGAAGTAGAGTTTTGGAATTTAGAGATGTTTGTACTGAATTTCAGGAAAGTTGATTAAAGGTAGTTTATCTAACTTTTGCTAATTCCGCATGAAAAGCAAGAGCAAAACGAACCGTTTTCTGAATAAGTAATCTGTCAGCGTCATAGTAAAAGTAACGATTGATGAAAAGTAAGCAGTGATAAAAAACTAAGACGAAGCTAGATGTTGAAACATAACAATTGAATGATAAAATACAACAAAACGAATGATTTTGCTCAGGATGAGGCAGAACGTATGAGCTTTGTCATCATTATCACGATGCGGGTGATTTTTGACATCTGGAAGGTTTCTATGCAACCACTTCAATAAAGCGTTCCCGCCTTTGGCTCATTGGCATTAGCCACTTACACAATGCTGCCGTTGCTACTTGTAGTTTTTTTATAGTTTTCGTCTATCAAATTATAGGCACTATCTTTTTTTGTATGAAGACGCGTATTACTCGACAAAGCATCTATGAGGGCTTTTTGTATATACTACTCGTAGTGTTAGTGTTGATTCTGATTTTTGTATAATGTCCGTTTTTTACCAGTTGATTAACAGCGCTTTTCCTGATTTTTGACCAAAATTTAACAGTGTACCAAAAATGTCACGATTTCTCATTCTCCTTGTTTTAGTCTTTCTATCTGTAAGCTTTTTTCAATGCGGTGGAGACCCAGAGCCCGATAATTCAGGAAATAATACTAACAATGGCTCTAATACGGGCGGTGGAACCCTCGGTAAAGGCCAGCCTGGGGTGGTGGGTCTCGCGGGAGTAGAGGCCTGGGACAAACTTGCTGCAAGTGAAAAAGACCGTATCAAGAACTGGAATGCCCTATTTCTGCACCAATCGGTGGGGCAAGATTTGGAAGAAGGCTGTAAAGCCAACGGCTTTCCGTTTGATTATTATGGACCCAACGACAAAACCGACGGCGGCTTGCGAGGGGGCATCTTTGTGGATGTAGGCGGCATTGCCAATGGAAATCCATCCGAAAAAATCAGGGTTTTTCGGGAAAATGCAACCCGCAATAAAGACCTGCTTCAAATTGCGATTTTTAAGTTTGGTTATGCCGATGTAATGGACGATAATTTTGAAAAAGTAAAAACTGAATACAAAGCCTTCGTAGATGCCCTGAGGGCTCAATCGCCCACGCTCCGCTTCGTTCATGTCACGCCGCCATTGGTTTATTCCACCACTTCGTTTGAGGGAAACGCCGCCAAAATGAAAGTGGGACAATGGATGAAAGATACCTTCAAAAATACCGATGTCATCTTTGATTTACAGGAATTGGAAAGCAACAACGGAGTGTGTCAACAGAATAACGTTTGGCGTATTTGTACCGAAAACCGTAACACCGCCTCCGACCCGTCGGATGTAAATGGCATTGATTCTTCCGACGGACAGGGGCATATCGGCAAAAAAGCAGGGCAGCGCATTAGCAAGGCTTTGTTGATGAGTATTTACAATGCTGGAAAATAATACGACCATGAGCAATTCGGTCTCTTTTATCTATGCTCCCAATATAATCGTTGCACCGGGAACCAAATACGTAGATGACTTTGAAGATTTCCAAAAGCGGGTACTGTCGTTGTTGGCAGATATTATGAAAGCTAATTGGACGGGGCTGGGAATCATCAATCTCATTGGTCAGACGAGCAATAAAAAAGTCATTATTACGCCTGATCCAATCAATGGAAATGCGTGTGCGGAAGATAGACGAAATCCAAGCTGGGGAAATGCCATTGAAATCCCTATTTCAGTAGAATATGTGAAGGGAACAGGTAAAAAAAGTCCAGGTTTTATGCCTGACGAAATAATATTACATGAACTTATTCATGCTTATTTTATGCATCATGGCGCCAAGCAAGATATGGCATTGTTTGTCCCACCCAATTTTTACTACCATACTTTTGGTGAGTTTGCGGCAATTTTATTGACCAATATATACATGTCGGCAAAAGGTAGGCAAGTTCTACGCAGAGACCATACCGAGGGACAACTCACAGGTATGTGCAGTCATGACGAGGGATTTCTGATACTTCATGCTGACCCAAACCAATTTGGCTATCCTTATTCTCAATTTCCTCACGAAAAGTTGATTTGGAATCTGACAGAGCAGGCACCTGAGCTAATTTTCAACTATGTCCGTCACGAAAATGGCGTTTTTAACCCAGTCCGTTATTATTTGAATACACTTCCAGAACGGAGACTGCGGGAATTGCGGCCGCGTTCGGGAGAGGTTTTCCACAGAACAGACGAACTAGAAGGAGAGGCGATGAAATTTTTAAGAGAAGCCGAACGGGTAGAAAAAGAAGGATGGACCAAATAAAAGTTTAATCAATAACAACCATGAAAAAAATAACCGCGTACGTTGTTTTAATCAGCGTTTTCATCCTCAACTCGGGAGCGGGTTGCAGTGACAAAAAAGAAGAGCCCGAGCCCGAATATGTTAAACTGCTCGTTGGTGGCCGCTGGGACGTGTACAAAACCTATTCCGTATCAGCAAGTGATAAAATCACGCTGACTATTAAGGATGGCTACCTAGGCTATAAATTTTATGCAGATGGCTCAATGGATGGCTGCTTCCAACAAACCTGCGAAAAGCAAGGCCGATGGTCTTACAAAGTAAAAAATGCAGCCGCTGGAACAGGCGAATTAACGCTGTACAATGACAATAAAGACATCGCCGAAGTTTATGGAGACCAACTGACAGGGCACTTGGAAATACTGAGCGATAATGAGATTGTATGGATAGTTAATGGCAGTCCATTTGTGGGAAATACCGATTATAGTTTGGTGAGGTGGTATATGAAAAGAACCCAATAAGGCCATGAAAAAACTACTTTCTTGCTCCGTACTGTTGAGCATCTTAGTCCTCAACTCGGGCGCTGGTTGCGGCTCGAAAACCGAAGACCCTCAGCCTGATAATTTCCAGTCATTAATTGGCAAGTGGGAGGCAATACGCTTTGTTTACGAAATAGTGAAACAAGACGGGTCTGAAATCGATACTGGAACAGAACTTAAATCAAAAGGAACTGTCATCATTTGGGAATTTTTCAGCGATGGAAGATTGGTCGCTACGCAGGATGGGAAAAGCCGTGAAGTGCGTTGGGAGCTGAAAGTCAAGCGATTGAATGGGGTAAATATTGATGTCGGGGAGTTGAAAATTATAGGTACCCAAGAAAAACAATTGGCCGAAACATTAGGCCAAAGTGGTGATTTAACCTATGCTATTGAGACTTCATCCGAGGTAAAAATAATGTCGCTAAGGGTAGATGCAACCAAAATAGGCCCGTATAAAAAGAATACGCTTATTTATACCTATCATAAATTGTAAAGAACCAATGACAAAGAGTATAAAGCTATTGCTTTTTTTGGGTGTTTTGGCAGCATTAAGTTGGGGCATGTATGAATGTAAATACTATTACAGCTACTACTCCGACCTCAAAGAACGACCATGGGCTTATAGTCGCGATGCAGATGCGCCGCTGTTGGTTGGTAAATGGCAGGGCCGCTTTACTGATCCCGATGGGGTGGCTAAAAAGCTTGCATTGGAAATTTTTGTTCCAACCACCGATGAAGAACGATGGGAGAAAGCGGGCCGAAAAAGCCGCCGTCGACGAGGTTCTTCGGCCCGCCGAAATTTTGACGGCATTGCATTGGTTGAGAGCAAGTTAGGGAAGGAAACTTATGAGTTGTGGGGAGGCGTGAATAAGGATGATTACCATTTGTTTACCCTTGATTTTATTACGGATGAGACGAAAATGTTGCCAATTAATAACTTTTACATCAACGATTCTAGCCCTAACAGTTGGCGCGATGATTCAATGACCTTGACGCTAAATTTCAGTTATCGTCGTCCTGATAAATCTTCGTTTTGGAGTAGTTCAGACCCGCGTTTTGATAAAAAAGTTACTGTTACCCTTAATCGTCAAAAACAATAGGATTTTAGCTGGTATTTACATGAAAAAGCTATTTTTTTTTGCCCTTATTTCCCTTTTTTCGGTGATAGAAGGATGCAAAAAGGCGGAAGTTAAAACCGACGAATGCGACGCCGACCCCACCGCCTGTGGCTGTCCGCAGGAACCACCGAGTTGTAGTGACCCTGGCAACAATGGCGGGCAGACCATCACTGGAAAGGTGTATGTCTCTCCCAACGGCAGCGATTCCAACGACGGCAGTGAAGGGAAGCCTTTCAAAACTATCCAGAAAGCCGCCGATGTTGCCGACCCAGTTAAAGGTTTGGAAATCATTCTGCGCGGTGGCACCCACCTAAGCGAAGAAGTAAAGTTCAGAACTTCCAATATCCATCTGCATTCCTATCCCGGCGAATGGGCAGTTATCAAAGCGATAATGACGGTGGAAGATATTTCCAGCTGCCTCTGGTTTAGAGAACCAGAGAGTGAAAACATAACCATTGAAAACGTAGAAATTATGGGGGGCTATTACTACGGGATCAAGTTTGAAAGCAATTGGGACGACGACCGCAGTGTCCCTTTTGACAAACGACGCGGGGTTAAAAACATCAAAATTTTGAATTGCAAAATCCACGATACAGGCCGCGATTGCATCAAAATTACGCCTGGATGCCAGAACATTCAGGTGTTTAACTGCGAAATTTACCGCTCTGGCGTGGGGCCCGCCAACATATCGGCGCAGAATGCCGAAGGAATTGACAACGTAAACGGCTCCAATATGACGGTTCGTAATTGCTATTTTCACGACATCGCCACCAACGCACTGTACGCAAAAGGAGGGGCAAAAGATTGTGTTTTTGAGCAAAATCTCATCATGAATTGCGGCGAAGGTGGATTGGTAGCTGGTTACTTGGATACTGATGCGGAGTGGTTCAATACAACCTCTAACCCTACGTATTTTGAAAGCATCAACATCATTATTCGCAACAATATTGTGGTCAATACCAAATGGGAAGGTATTGGATTGTACGCCGCCCTTAATGCGCAAGTTTATAACAATACGCTCATTAATGTAGCGCAGGAAGCGAGCGCAGCGTTGATAATTGCCCGGGGTGAGATTTATGGCACACCCAAAGGAGATCAATACCCCAATTGCAAAGACCTTAAAATTTCTAATAATATTTTTGTGCAAACTGCCGCCGCCAAAGGCTACATCGCCCGTTTGCGAGGCATTCCTCAAGGGATCAATGAATTGAGTAATAACGTTTATTTCAAACCTGGAACGCTCACTTTCAGAATTGATAAATCTGATGATGATTATACTGAATTTGAAGGTTTTGCCAACTGGAAAAGCCAATCCAAATTTGACGCCACTACTATAATTACAGACCCAAAACTCGACGGTCAATACCACCTCACCGCGGGTAGCCCTTGTATTGGTACTGGAAAAGCATTGGGGATTTTGGTAGAAAAAGACTACGACGGCGGCGCGAGAGGCGCAAAACTGGACATCGGAGCCGACCAAGCTGGCAACGGAACAGCGCTTTCTATTCCGCCAGCAGTGACGACAATCGGAACCAAAGGCACTGGTGGGAGCAACTGATTTTTAGTTTATTTTAGAACAAAATAGGCCCCGAATGGGGCCTATTTTGTTCTAAAATAAAAGCGATGTTTAGGCGCTATTTATTTAATAATTCATCAAAGGTAAGTGAAACATAGTACATTGAACCGACAACTGGATTTCCCCAACCTGTACGGTATTGAGTTCCTAATAGATTAGTGCCTCCAATCTTAAAAATTGATTTAATAGATGAAACTTTCTTGCTCACTTGGGCATCTAAAGTACCGAATGCTGGTATGGTAAGTTGAGTACTGTTCTGGGGCTGTCGGGCCAAAGCAGGTTGAAGGAGGTCCAACCAATCAAATGCTGCCTGATGACGCCATACTACATTGAAGCCCCAACCTGAGTTGCCTAAATTACGATTCCCAAAAGTTACGTTGTGCCGATATTTAGGTGTATTGTATCCCACTTGAAAACCGTCATCCAGCACGTTGCGATTTTTCTCACTGCTAAACATTTTTACCCCCCCAGCATCAAGGGTATTATTAGATAGGTTAAAGCCTAAAGTATAGTTTTTGGGTAATAAATAATCAAACCCTAAACCGAAACCTTGCGTCTTAATATCTCCAGTATAATTTGTCGACATTGATATTACTTGTGGAATAGCCGCATTTCTCAGTAGTACGCCACCAATGTAATTTTTCATCGTAGTGTTATAATAATAAACGTCTACCAACAATTTTTTGGCAATCATTCCTTTGTATCCCACTTCAAAACTCAAAGCACGTTCAGGTTTGAATTCTGGAAAACTCCATGCCTGACCAGTAGCAATGTTGACAGAGCCACCTCCCTCCCGAAGTTTGTAATTGTCCCAGAGCGCAGGCAACCCACCAATCAATAAAGATACGGGCGTATTAAGATTGATGTATTGGTTTTGGTTGGTCGGAATTCGGAAACCTGTTTGGTAAGAAGCTCGGATGTTATGGTTCTTATTGGCAGTATAAACGGCCGAGATACGCGGACTCCATTGACCAGCAAAGTTTTCATTTTTATCATAACGAACAGAGCCCGTGAGTTTAAATACATCATTAAAATTTTTACTCACTTGAGTATACCCTCCAAATTCGTTAATGCTGAACTCACTCCCATCCGATTTCTTCAAAAATAGTGTACCATTAGAATTCAACGCATATTTTCGATAATTTCCCCCTACAATAATTTCAACTACCTTAGGATCAATTAGTTCATTGAAATTATACATGGCTTCAGCGTGGTATAACCGGGTACGATCTACAAATAATGCTCCGCTTGGAATGGCATTTGCTTTTACCTGAGCCGCAATCTGGTCGAAGCGCGGATCTCCTGGCAAAACACGGCCTTGGTCTGCCACGCCGCGAGCTGCGGTATGCAAGGCGCCAGCGTTTGAATTAACTGTACCTAAGGCAGTAGCATAGGCAGCTTGTGGGGTTTGTCCAGCCCTCAATGCTGCTTGAAAAGCAGGTACAAAAGTCTGGAATGCACCACCAGCATACGTAAGGGCATATTGTGGATACCACCCTTGCGCCAAGCCTGCTAAACCCGCTGACGCCGGTGGTACACTTGGTTTCCACGCTTCATTGATATAAGTGCCGAGCAAACCAGCGGCGTAGGTATCTCCTGAATTTTCGGCGGTCATGTAGCCACGAACAAAGAAGTTAGATCCTCTCAATTCGGCTTTATATAATCCCATGGTAAAATTCTTGAGCTGGTACCGGTCTGAAGAAGTGTATACTGTTGACCCTGCTCCCCAGTTGGCCTGAACGATGGCTTCTACTTTGTCGTTGATACGATAGTGTAATGCGCCGTTTAATTTCAAGCTTTTTGTGTTGTAGTTTACTAAATCAAACTCATTGTAACCTGTACGTGATACAGCTACATTGGGAAGTAAAATATCGTTTATCAGCTGAGTACTTGGAATACCCGTAGCAGTAGAAAACTGATTAATACCGCCAACCAGTTGAGCCAATGGAGCGCTGATAGCGTTTAATTGAGCAAGTGGTACCCCAAGTAACTGGCCGAATGTGCCCCGTAAACTCGCTAAGCCAGCACCGCTTGAATTCTCATCTCCATAGACGTTTACTCCATCATACCCAGGATTACTGCGAGTTCCGTTATCAGGGGTAGTTCCTCGAAAACTTTGGTCGCGATAATCATTCACTTGCCAATCTTGAGCAGTGATGTAACCAACATTGAGTTTAAAGGCAAATTTATTATTGAATGCTTTGGCATACCGAAAAGCTACATCATAAAAAGGCGTAGTTTTGGTGGAGCGATTATCGGCGCTCATCAAGCCCAATTTTGTGTAAGCACTTACTCCTTGATAAAGAAATGGATTTTTGCTATTCATTAATAACAATCCATTGATGGCATTGGGGCCATACAAAGCAGAAGCAGATCCAGGAAGAAGTTCAACACTTTCTAAATCAAGTTCGGAAATTCCAACTATGTTGCCTACGGCAAAGTTGAGCCCTGGAGCCTGATTGTCTATTCCGTCAATCATTTGTACCACCCGTGTATTGCCATTTCCTGAAAATCCACGCGTATTAACAGAACTGAACATCAACGATTGAGTGCTCACTTCTACCCCTTTTAGGTTACGAATAGCATCATAAAAGTTAGCGGCAGGAGTTTCACGGACGTTACGAATGTCCATTTTCTCAATACTCACGGGCGATTTCAAAACGCTTTCCTCAACCCGAGAAGCCGATACAACTACTTCCTGACCAATCAATGCCTGCTCTTTGAGCACAATTTTGAGATCCATGCGATCGCCGTTAATTTGTACTTCTTGGGTTTCAAACCCAACAGACGTGACGACCAAAATAAAAGGTGCGGGGGTATTTGTAGTCAGTGAAAAGTTACCTTTTGCGTCCGAAATGGTTCCAACCACTTTTCCTTTCACTTGAATGCTCACGCCCACCAATCCATCACGCGTTGTTGCATCCGTCACATTTCCGGCGACTTTTGTTTGAGCCAACACTATGCCTGCGCTCATTAACCATGCCATTGAATAGAGTATGGCATTTCTTAAAATTTTATCCATAGGTTTAAAGTTGTTTTTGGGTGTAACTCATTCGTAATTTTGTGTAATATTCGTTCTTTTGAAAATAGGTTACAATTTTTTCTTCCTATATTCATAAAAAAAAGTGTTATGCATGCATAATTGTTAGAAAAGTACAATAATGAATAAACTAAAATATCGCCCTTCGGTACTTTTTTCAGTCCTTTTAGTGATTGGAACAGGCTGCTCAAAATCAGTGACCTTACAAAGTCAATACATTTTGGAGAATGCTCCCGCCGCTCCTGATTATGCCAAACCACTCTACTGGGCGGCACTGCCCACGATAAAAGATGCCGCCGATAGTGTGCCTCTGAAGTCGGGTCTGAAAGATGGGCAGGCGGTAGCAAAAGCTGATGTTTTTTTCATTCACCCTACAATTTATACGCAACAGCCAGCCGTCGGCGCTTTTGAGTGGAATGCCGATGTAAATGATGTAGCATTGAATCAAAAGGTGGACAATTCCACTATTCTCAATCAGGCTTCGGTCTTCAATGGCTCCTGCAAAGTGTACGCTCCCCGCTATCGTCAGGCGCATTACTACAGTTTTGTGACGCAAAACCAACTGGAAAAACAAAAAGCAATGGACTTGGCCTACGCTGATGTGAAAGCGGCGTTTGAGTATTATTTACAAAATTTTCATCAGGGTCGTCCCATCGTCATTGCTTCTCACAGCCAAGGAACGGCCCACGCCAAACGTTTGCTGAAGGATTTTTTTGATGACAAACCGCTCCGACAAAAACTGGTGTTTGCCTATTTGGTAGGAGATATAACTGACGTGCCTGTTCAGCCTGATGACTTTAAAACCATTAAACCAGCAAAGACTCCCGAAGAAGTAGGCGGCTTTGCTTCTTGGCACACGTATTTGCGCGGCTTCTTTCCTGACAAATACGTTCCTAATCGCTTTTCCACCGCAGCCTGCACCAATCCGCTGACGTGGCGTTTAACCGAAGAGTATGCTTCCCAAACGCTGAACAAGGGGGGTGTAGGCCTAAAATTTACGTTTGTGCCGCAGTTGGCTGATGCGCAGGTTCACCAAGGGCTCTTGTGGATTAATAAACCCTACGTAAAAGGGAGGTCTTTGATAAAAAACAAAGTGTGGCATTCGGCCGACATAAACCTTTTTTGGCAAAGTATCCGGGAAAATGTAGCTTTACGAGTTGAAAACTATATCCAACAAGAGCAAAAATAAACCAGAAAATGTAACGTAAAAGGGGATTTATCGTCTGAATACAGTACTTTTCCTGTCAATTATTAACGCTTCACATCACTCATCGCTTATGAATCACAATTTTGTAATTATCATGGCAGGTGGCGCTGGAACACGGTTCTGGCCTTTCAGCCGAAACAACAACCCCAAGCAGTTTCATGATGTATTGGGAACCGGAAAAACACTGCTTCAACAAACTGTAAGTCGTTTTGAAGGAGTATGTCCTCCCGAAAACATCTACATCGTGACCAGTGCCGAGTACTATGATTTGATTAAAAAACAAGTTCCATTCCTGACAGACGACCAAATCTTGCTGGAGCCAAATCGCCGCAATACTGCCCCGTGTATTGCGTATGCATGTTATAAGATTGCCAAAAAAGACCCTCAAGCAAGGGTGGTTGTGGCTCCTTCTGACCACATTATTCTGAAAGAAGAAATATTTCGTGAAAAAATTCTGTTTGCGCTCGACGCTGCTGGAAAAGAAGAAATTCTGATTACGCTCGGCATTCAACCCACTCGTCCCGATACGGGCTATGGCTACATTCAGTTTATACCTTCCGAAAGTGAGACCAAAAAAGTAAAAACGTTTACCGAAAAACCTCAGTTGGAAATTGCGGTTAAATTTCTAGAAAGTGGTGATTTTGTATGGAATGCAGGGATATTCGTGTGGAATGTCCAGGCCATCCTCAAAGCATTTGCAGCTTATTTGCCCGAAGTAGCGGAAGTTTTTGTGGCGGGTGAATTGGATTACTATACCGATCAAGAAAAGACGTTTATTGATAAAGCTTACATGCTTTGTAGAAACGTTTCTATCGACGTGGGCATCATGGAAAAAGCCGAAAATGTCTATGTCGTTTTAAGCGATTTTGGCTGGTCAGATTTGGGAACGTGGAAATCTCTCTACGATATTTCGCCAAAAGATGCGCAGCAAAATGCAACTGAAGGAAACATAAAGCTCTATAATACAGGAAATTGCATTATTAAAACGCCCAAAGATAAGCTGGTGGTGGTACAGGGACTTGACGGGTACATTATTGCCGAAAACGACGGTGTCCTGATGATTTGTAAAATAGATGAAGAGCAGCGGGTCAGAGATTTTGTGGCGGATGCCAAGCAACTAGGTAGTCAATATATTTAAACATTCGGGGGAGGCGAAAGCTTCCCCCGCTTTGTTTTAAAGGGTGGTGGGGTTAATTTTCAAGAATCGCGGTAGTTTCAATTTCCACCATGTATTCGGGGGCAATTAAACGAGCTACTTCTACCATCGTAGTACACGGCCGAATCTCTCCAAAAAACTCACCATGCGCCCGACCAACGGCTTCCCACTGAGAAATATCCGTCACAAAAATACGGGTGCGGACAACATCCTTGAGCGAAGCGCCCGCTTCGATTAATACGGTCTCAATTTTTTTTAGAATAACTTTGGTTTGGACGTAGGGATCTTCTAATCCTACTACTTGACCATCCTCAACGGCGACAGTTCCACTGATTTCAATAACAGCGCCGATTTTGACGGCTCTTGAATACCCCACGGTGGCTTCCCACGGAGAGCCAGAAGAAATATTAGTACGTGACTGCGGCATAAAAAAACAGAATTAAGTGGTTTTGAAGGAATAAAAGTACATAATCCTGTAAATGAACAAAGATTACAGCCCCAGTTTTTCCAAAAATCCTTTTTTCTCATTCCGTGAAATTTCTACTTCTGAGCCGTCGTCCATCAGCACAGTGCCGCCTTCTCCGCGTACGTATTCTTTGACCCGCAATAGGTTAATCAAAGCCGAACGGTGGACGCGTAAAAAGTGAGCGGAGGCAAGTATCTGTTCAAATTCTTTGAGCGTGCGCGATGCCACCAGTTTACGAGGGGGCGCTCCGTTGGCGGCGAGGTGAAATACGGTATAATTACTGTCTGATTCGAGCCAAACAATGTCTTGAATGGGTACAAAAGTGACGCCTTTCAAGGAGGGAATGGCGATTTTATTGAATTGTAACGAAGACAAAGCTAGGCTTTCGTTGTGAGATGTCTGTTGATTGTAGCGCTTTTTTTCAAGGCGTTGCAGTGCGGAGCTGAGTTCAATTTCCCGAATGGGCTTCAATAAAAAATCCAGCGCACTCTGACGAATGGCTTCAATGGCGTATTGGTTGTAGGCCGTGGTAAAAATAACTTCAAAAGAATAAGGTTCTAATTGGCGTAAAAGCGTAAAACCATCCATCAGCGGCATTTCAATGTCCAAAAAAAGCACGTCAGGTTTTAGTTGTCGAATACCCACAACCGCCTCTTCTGGCGACTGGAAAGTGCTTAAGATGTTGATTTCAGGGGCAACTTTACGCAATTTGATGGCCAGAACTTCAAGGCTCATGCGTTCGTCGTCAACAAGGATGGCTTTGAACATAGCGTTGTTTTTTTCAAAAATAAGGTAGTTACGGCGAAAAAAATGGCCGTTTACTAAATAAAGGAAGCCTTTTTAGGCAACGGAAAACAACTTACATGCTTTTTATGAACCGTGTCAAATGGGTATTTTCAGTCCGTCAAAATTATTGCCCAGTCGTATTTTTGAAATCTTCTGGTGTATTGATGTTTTGGAGCCAACGGGGTGTAGGGCAGGGTATCAAATGGACGTTGGCTTTTTTTAGAATTTGCAGTGGTGAAAAGCGGTTTTGCTGAAATTGTGCTTGGATTGATTGATAACTTTGAGGCTCCCAAATGGTTAATAAAGGTTCAGGAAACAGGGTTTCGGGGTGTTGAAAGGCCGTAGCTATTTGATTGGATTGGCGATGATTGACCAAAAAAGCAATCGTTTCTGGCGCTACAAGAGGCATATCACAGGCCATAACCAGCCATGCTTCGTTTGGACTATGTTCAAACGCCGACAAAATCCCCCCCAATGGCCCGATTTCACGTGTATCAATCAAGCAGGGGAAACTGTCAAAATTATCTTTTTGGTCGGCTCGGCAGGAGATAAAAACGGTAGAACAGTACGGCGTCAGCAATTCATATAAATAGCGCCATTGGGGTTGATGATGATACGTCAACAGACTTTTGTCGGTGCCCATCCGCGTGCTGCGTCCACCCGCAAGAATCAGGGCATTCATGGCTCAGTGAGAAATGTTAACGCCCGAACTTCCGACCAATACGCGTCTTTGTGGCTAAAAGTATCAGGTCTAAAACCACAATGCCCGCCAGACTGCGTGAGTTCCAGCCACACGTTGGGCATATTTGCAATTACATCGGCAGGTAGGCTTTGATAGGGTACCAGAGGGTCGTTGACGGCGTTGACGATGAGCGTTGGGATGGCCGCTGCGTGAATAAAACCTTTGGAACTGCTTTTCTGGTAATAATCATCGGCCCCTTCAAACCCGTGCAGTGGTCCTGTATAAACGTGGTCAAAATCCCAGAATGTTTTGACGTATTTCCACTTGTTTAAATCAAAATGCTCAGGATATTGTTGGGCTTTTGCCGTTACTTTGGGTTTTAGCGATTTTAAGAATCGCCACAAATAGATTTTATTTTCTGGTTTTTCGATATTGCGGCTACAAGCCAATAAATCCATCGGCACGCTAAATGCCACCGCTTTTTTGATGGCTGGATGGATGTTTGCTCCGTTTTCGCCGACGTATTTCAATGTCACATTTCCTCCCAAACTAAACCCCATCAGGTTGATTTCGGTGTAGCCTTTGGCGAGCGCGTGTTGAATCACAAATTCCAGATCGGTGGTTTCGCCGCTGTGATAAAATCGCAGTTGGCGGTTTATTTCGCCGCTGCAACTTCGGTAATTCCAAGCCAAACAATCAAATCCGTTGGTGGTCAGAAACTTCACCATTCCCGTTATGTACTGCCGGGTGCTGCTTCCTTCCAGCCCGTGCGAAAGAATCACCAAAGGAGGCAACGTGGTGGGTAGTTTGGCAGTTTCCTTTTTGTCTGCTGTTTTGTTCTTTTTTGCAAAACTCCAGTCTATATCTAAAAAATCATCGTCGGGCGTGGTAAGGCGCTCGCGTTGGTAGGAAGGATTAACGGTCCGAAAAAGAGCGGGATAAATGCTCTGGTAGTGGCCATTTGGCAACCACGAAGGCGGACGGTGGGTGTTGGTCGAAATAACAGGCATGAAAATTTTCCAGAAACAAAAAGGACAGATTCGGTACGTTAGCTTCTGAAAGGCAAACATAGCCTTTCTGCTCCGTGTTCCAATAGCTTCGTAAAATCTTCATTGGTAGCACCCTCAGCCCAAATTTTGCAGCCAACTCGGGCGGGTGTGAGCTGCTTAAAGCGTACTGCTTTTGCTAGGTCAAATGGTTTTTGGAAAAATCCTGTGGTATTTTGTACGTAATCCGCTCCCGCGTCGGCGGCAGTTTTGAGAGCACGAAGAAGGTTGGACTCATCAAAAAAATCGGTTTCGATAATCACCGTAAAAATAGCTTCTCGTTGGTGAATCAGTTTGGCGAGTTTGGCAAATTCTACTTTGGGCCAACCGTTTGAATTCGAAAACCAAGCCGATGTATTCATTACCACCTGAATTTCGCGCGCGCCATCGTTAAGGGCGCATTCTGTTTCAGTTTGCTTGGTTTCGGTGCGTTGGTAGCCCAAAGGATACCCAATCACGGTCGATAAAATGGCTTGGGCGGATTCAGGCCAATCGCGGTGTAATTTTTTGACCCAAAAAGGAGGAACGGTCAATGTGGCAAACCCGTTTTGCTGCACGGCTTCAAAGGCATCAATCATAGATTCGACCGAGGCCATGGGCGACAAAACGCTAAGTTCGATGGCATGATTCATACCCGCAAAACATCATTGCTTTACAAAAGGTTTGGCAATGGAACGTCGCCCGTCGCTGACCTGAATGAAGTACTTACCCGGCGGGAGTTCTGATACATCAAACTGATTCAGAAACACACTACCGTTGTCGTATAGCAATTTGCCCGCGAGTTCAACTCCGTCCATCGTCACAATATGCGCCGTTAAATCGTACGTATTGTCAGATGCATACGCGACGGTCAGGGTATGAACGACGGGGTTTGGAAAAAGCGATAGGTTTTCCTTCACAATCAATATTTCAGGAACCGTGGCGGGGGTATTTGTTGGATACGGAACGTTGGTCAGGATGAGGGGGGCCGACATAATGGAACACCCGTTTTGTGTAATTTCAACGGTGTATTTACCAGGTAATGATGCGGTCAGCCGCGCTCCAGTAGCAGTCGTAATAGGGTTATCGTTTAGAAACCAGCGGTAGGTCATTCCTTCGCCCGTAGTGGTTGTGAGCCGAATACTCCCTTTCGGGGGGATGAGGGTACCAGTGTTGGTTGAAATAACGGGCTGTTGAAGCGCCGAAAGCAATTGAGTCGGCCTGGAAACGGCCGTGCAACTATTGCTCCGAATGATAACACTATACGTTCCAGGTTCTGTTGGGGTAAGAACCGACATGGTGGCGCCTGCAATGGGGCTGCCGTTGCGTTGCCATTGATATCGATAGCCCAAGCCTTCATTCGCGGATAGTCGTACCGCCTTGCCCGCGCAGATAGCAAAACTTCCTGCGGGGCTGATTTGAGCAGTTAGTCCAGAAACACGGACGCTGATGGGTTTTGATTGGGCCGAACATTGATACCCGATGGCCTTGACGGAATAGACCCCTTCCTGTGAAATATCCAGTGAGGTAGAAGTAGAGGTAGCAAGCAACTGCCCGTCTTTCATCCATTGATAGGTCAGGCCATTGTCACCTTTGATTTGCATCTTTAGGGCAATATTTCCGCAAAGCGTCGTGTCTTTTCCTGCTACTAACTGAACGGCTGCGTTGCAATCCTGAGGGCTTATGCCGCTAATAAACAGAGAATAAGGCTGGGTGCCAGTTTGCAGCGTTCGTTTATGCCGAATGGTCAAAGTATACACTTTTCCGGGCGTTGGCGATTCAATCACCGCTTGCTCGGTATTGTCCCGAATATTGTCGCCCCTGCTTGCTTCTTTGGCGGGATTTGCGGGGTCAAGTACCCACGGGAACCATGTATTGCCAGTATCGTCGCTCAGACGTACGTCGAGGTCATTGATGAGTTTAATGGTTGGGTCATCTACGGTTTGGGTCGTAATCCGGGTGGGCGTACCTTCTGGGTCGGTCCAACTAAGGGTTACGACCAAAGGAGTATTGCCCGTAGCAATGATTTTTTGTTGATAAGTTTCATTCTGCCGAAGTGATTTTTCAAGCACGACATGGTTATTGTCTGAATTAATCAGGACTTTGGCGGCTTTTTCGGCGTTGAGCAAGCCCCATCCGTATTCGTAGCTTGGGCCCAATTTGTCGAGTGGTTTGTCGGCCGTGTGGAGTACCAGTCCTTTTAACGTGGCCGAACGCATAAAATAGGCTTTTTGACGGTAAAAAAGCTCCTGTAACAGAATCAACGTACCCGAAACATTGGCGGAAGCAGTTGAAGTCCCCGACATAGTTGCGTAGGCGTTGTCGGCGTTTGAGATGGAAGAAATAATGCTTGTCCCTACGCCCAATAAGTCTGGTTTGATGCGTCCGTCGTCGGTAGGCCCCCAACCGCTAAAATCGGAGACGGAGAAACCACCGATGCGGCCATTTTGCAGTTTTAATTCTGCTCCGCCAACGGTTAAAATATTTTTGGCGTTGGCTTCGGCGGGAATCACGTCGTAGCCATCGTTCCGGTACCGATCCAAAATACTTGTTTGGTTTGTATTTCGTAAGAAATAAGGCGTTCCGATGGGCGGGCCTGTTTCGCTACGTTTGTTATCGGCCGATTTTACAATCAGGTAAAAGGGGTTGTTGTACGCCAATTGATCCAAGTCCTGCGCTTTTTCGTCATAAAACCCAAAGCGATAATCTTCTTTTGTGCTGATGCTCGTATTACCCCACCATTCCCATTTACGAGTCGGGTCGTTACCCGGCCGACTTTCATTGTAAAACCAACCCACAACGGGGCCGTACGAGTGATTTGAAACCAACATTTTTGATGCCTCGCGGGACATTTCCACCACATCATCTGTATAGTCCCAAACATCTAATTTAGCTCCGTACGCCATTCCTTTTACCTGTGAATTGATGCCAGCAGCGGCCATTGTTCCTGATAGGTGCGTGGCATGGTCGCTCAGTAGGGTACTGCCGTCTTTTTGACGGATTCTCCCCCCAAATTCAATGTGCGAAAGTCGAGGTAAGCCACCGTCCCAGAGGCAAAGGGTGCCATTAAGCTGCGGCAAATCCCCTTTTAAATCAATACCTAAGCCTCCGCCGTTGTAGAGGTTGGTGGTGTGCGTACCTGCAGAAGCCAAAAGGTTATGAACAGTGTAATAAACGGGTATACCAAATGTGTCAACTCCCTGTAAGGTTAAAATGCGCTCCTTGGCATATTTTTTGCTAATAAACCATTTTTGTTTTTTGGCAAGACTCAGCGCCTTTTGGCGATTCAGGGTGTAGCGTTTTTGGAGGTCGAGGTGGCGTAAACCAGCCGTGTTTTCTGGTGTTTTGAGACGGGTTTCGACGGTTTGGCCTTTGACAAAAATGCAAATAACTGATAGATAGACCATTAAAAGCCTACCTATCAGCGAAGAAATACTAAAAAATAGTTTACGGGGTAAAATAGCAAGCATCCTCTCACAGTACAGGTGCGCAACTTAGTGTTTTACAATGGCATTAATGATGCGCGTTGGTGTACCCTCCACCTCAATTATAGCAAAAAACGTACCGCTTTGCAGCATTTTGAGGTTAAATTGCGTACTAATTTTTTTTTCATCCCCTTCCATCTGTTTTTTCAGTACCAAACGGCCCTGTAAGTCGTACAAATAAGCCATTATTTTTTGCAAAATGGGGGTCGGTGAAGTATATTCTAAAATGACAAAATCTTCGGTTGGATTGGGATATACTTTATATACCTCCGCAATCGGAGAAACGGGTTCCATAGCCGTGATTGTAATCCGTACTTCGTCCGAAATCAATTCGCCACATCCATTTACATTGCCTCTCACTGAGTAGCCACCCGTTTGTGATGGCATGTATGTTTTGGCGGTAGCACCCGCAATCGGTAGTCCATTCAGTAACCATTGGTTGCCCGAAACGGCACTGGATGTAAGCTCGATGCCGTTGGTTGTAATCGTGGGTTTTTCGGCTTTCTTGGTGGTGATGGTCACGGGTGATGACACCGAAGGCAGGCAGTTGTTGACCGACGTACTCACTGTATACACGCCTGAATTGCCCGCCGAGAAGGTAGCATTCGTGGCTCCACTAACGGGCTGATTATTGAAAAACCACTGGTACGAGCCGCCATTTGCGGGGGCCGTGAGGTCAATGACTGTGCCTTCGCAGATGGTGGTACTTCCCGTGACCGAGATGGTCGGAGTAGCCCCCGTGGAGGACTGGGATACAACGGGAATTCTGTCGCTCGAACAGCCCAACGATTTAACCTTTAAATCATAAAAATAGTAATAGGCGTTTGTGAGGGTATCAATCCCGCCGTTTTGGGTAAACAACGCCCCTTTCAATGTAATAACATTGGGAATGCTGAACGGAAAGCCCGATACACCCGCATTGCTACGGAATATGGTGGCCCCGTTTTCGTACTCAATCGTAATTTTATAATCTCCAGCGGCGGGAATGGCCAAATTCAGCGAGTATACCTTGCCAGGGTCGCTCGGGTCGTCGGAGATTTGCCCCGTGGGTGCTCCTTGATTGGGGGCGTTAGGATTTCGGCTGGCGGTTACATCAATCGTGGTGGTAGAGATAAATTTATCATCCAAACCATACACGGTAAACGTCAGTCGACCGGCCGAAGAGGTGTACAGCCGAGCGCTTTCTAACAAAATGGGTACTTCGGTGCGAATGAGCGGCGCGGGGCCGAAATTGCCAGAATAGGTTCCTCCCGTAAAAGCGGATTTGGTAGTAGGGCCTAAGGTGCCGCTGAAATCGTTGAGGGCTACGTAAAAAGTCCCTCCCGGCAAACGTACACTGCTACTCGTTGAGTTGCCGACGGCAATAAATTGAGAGGAAGAAGGACTGTCATACCAAAAGGCGGTTCCGTTGCCTTTGACGATGAGCGAAAGCGGGTCGGTACCGCAGTACGTCGCCGTGGCCGCAGTAATCATTGTTGGACCTGCCACTGCTCTGGTTTGAATCAGGTTATTGTTCAGCGAATCCTGATCGTCGGGCAAGAGTGTTTTGATTGTAAAGAGATAGTTTGTCGCGGGTTTTAATTCACTCAAAAATGGCGCGGTCAATGAAAACGCAGTTTCCGAAAAAGCGGTTAAAGCCTGCGTAAACGTTGAGGTAATGGTTCCGAGTACTGCACCTGATGGCTCCGATACTTGAACCGAAACGGGAATAGCCGTTAGAGCTTCCGAACCGTTGTTTTTAAGTCGAATGGTAACGCTGCTGAGTTGATTGCTGCAAAAGTTATTTTCAGGTGTGACCAATGCTGATAGGCTCACGTCGCGCGTGGGGCGCGTAAAACGCACTAAAAACTCCTGCGTTTCGCCCTTGGCGTATATGCCGCAGGCTGTTACACCGGCGGGGTTGTTGGTTTCGGTCGTTACGATACGTATGCGGGACAGGTTATTGAAGATTAACCCAGACGGCGCTTTAAGAACGGTCGAAAAAACGCCATTGCCCATGACTGACGAAGCTGCGACCGTTTCGTTTTCATCGTCAAAATCTCCGTCTGAATTCCAGTCCACAAACGCTTTTACTACTTTGTTGAAATCTCCGCCGCAAGAGCCGACGCTTATTTCCAAAGGAATACTTTGCCCTGAAGAAATCGCTACGACTTGACTCATAAAATCACTGTACGTTTGGCAGCCGTTATTGGCAAGTTGGGTGACATTTCCCAGTACCACTTTCGTAATTTTAGTGTCTGCGTCGGATGTAGCCCGGGATTCACAATATGCCTTGCCGCCGATACCGCTGAGAATCAGTGCGTAAAGTTGGGTGTTGTTGGTTAATGTGCCTTTGTGCTTTATAGTGATGGTGTAGGTACGCCCTGGAATCGCGTTGGGAATCATGATTTGTTCCACATTGTCCCGAATGTTATCCCCCCGTGTTGCGTTGTTGGCGGGTTGCTCTGGGTCCAGCACCCAGGGGAGCGATTCGGTCGTTCCGTCGGAAATACGGATATCTAAGTCGTTCATTAACTTAGGAGTACGGTTATTAAAATTGGCGGTGGTCGCGGCAAACGATGTCGCTTCTGGGTCGGTCCAGCAAATGGTAGCAATGAGCGGGCCTTTTCCCGAAGCCACTACCTGCGTTGTGTAGGTTTCGTTGGGCAATAAAGTACGCTCGGTGATTAAATGCGATTTATCTTTGTTGAGAAGCACTTCGGCGGCTTGCCGTTCGTCCAACAATCCCCAACCGTATTGGTAATCGGGTCCGGGATTGCCAGCATCGTCGGCGGTATGCAACACGAGTCCTTTTAAGGTGGCCGAACGCATAAACGTACCGTTTAGGTTATGGTATAATTCCTGCAATAGAAAAATAGAGCCCGATACATTGGGCGACGACATAGACGTACCGCTGAGGGTTGTGTAGGCGTTATTGCCCGTGGAAGTGGTTGAGAAAACACTCACGCCCACCCCCACAATATCGGGTTTGATGCGTCCGTCGTCGGTGGGGCCCCAACTGCTAAAACTTGAAATGCGTGGGTCAGAAATTTGATTATATCCATTATTCAACACACTGATGGCACCCACCGTCAGGCTGTTTTTGGCGGTTCCGTAAGTCGAGATTAAATCGTATCCTGTTTGGGCGGCGCGTGGAGTGGTACTTTTACGGCTGCTACTTCCAAAAAAATAGGCAGTTCCTGCGGGTGGGCCGGTTGTGCCCCGGTCGTTGCCCGCCGAATTGACAATGAGATAATAAGGAGCATTATAAGCAATGCGGTCCCATTCGCGGGTGCGCGCATCATAAAAACCAAATTTGTAGTCCTGAAGGCTGTTGATGGTTGAATCCCCGTACCATTCCCATTTAAGATTGTTATCGGTGCCAGGTCGGTCGGTATTCAACCGCCAGCCCGATAGTGTTCCGTACGAATGGTTGGAAACAAGTAAGTTGGCGGCGGCATTGGCCATTTCGGGGGTATCATTGTTGAAATCATGGGCCAGTAGCGTGGCCGTATTAGCCATCCCACGCGCCCGTGGATTGATGCCTGTGGCAATCATGGTGCCGCTTACGTGGGTGGCGTGGCTGCTTACGCTGGTTGCACCGTCTACCTGCGTAATGCGCCCGGTCAATTCGCTGTGGGTTTTCAAAACGGCACCGCCGTCCCAAATGCCCAATCGGTCTTTCATCACACTGCTGCCGCCCGTGAGGTTCAGCCCCAATCCGCCGCCATCGTAGAGCGCATTGGTGCGGGTCGTAATTGCGGCTCCCCGGTTGGTTGTTGTAATATTGTAGAGAGGTTGACCCGTGTCGCTCACTCCGCTCAAAATCATCACCCTGCCGTCGGAGAAATCCTGTCGCAATGGCCAATTGTTTTGCCGGGCCAGAGTTTGTAATTGGGTATTTAGAGTAAGGTGTTGATTTTCAATGGACTTCTGTACGTCTTGGAGTTTCTGCCGTTGCTCGCTCGAATACAATGGTTTGAGTTGTGCGTAGCCAGTCAACGAAAAAAAGGATAGCCCCAGGAGAATGAATCGTAAACGGTAGTGCATAAGAAGGGTATTTCTTGTATAAACGAAAAAGGGTGGGGTGAAGTTATAAGGGAAATACAACTTTACAAAGCACGGTGTTTTAAGCGTCGAAAAGTATGTAAGATGCTGATCTGTGTGATTTTAACCTTTTTTAAGCAAATACGGCTCGGAAAGGCTGAATGTTGCAAATAGGCAAAATCCAATGCAGTGGAATACACCACCTGAGGAATTAAAAAAAGAAAATAGGCAGGAAATGAATAAATTACCCCTTAAAATTTCAGTAAAATGCCAAAATTATAATCCCCTATTTTGGGTGAATGAAACAACGGGCGTTCCAACCTACTTTTGTAAAATTTAACTCGTATACCCCTTCTCCTTGTTTAAGAAGAGGGGAAGCGGTGAGGTTAACAATGAAAAAATACCTGTTACTGCTTTCTATCTGCATCTCAAATGTCGTTTGGGCCAACAACGTGATTCCGTCCGACTATTGGGACCACCTTGCCCTCAACGAAGGCCTGAGCCAAAACGAAGTGCGTAGCATCGTGCAGGACCACCGAGGGTTGATGTGGATGGGCACGCAAGACGGCCTCAATTGTTATGACGGACAGGCTATCAAAAAATACCGCCACAACCCGTTTGACTCCACTACGCTCTCGCACGATGACATTACGTTTTTATACGAAGATGCGCGGCATCATCTCTGGGTGGGCACTACCAAAGGGCTGAATCGTCGGTTGTTTCGCCAGAATAGCTTTCAACATTTTCCACAAATCCAAGGCATGGTCACGAGCATTGTGGAAGACAAAAACCACGCGATTTGGGTCGGAACGTCGTCAGGTTTATGGTGCCTGCGGCCGAAAGGAGATGAATTTCAGCATTTTCTGTACCGTCATTCGACAGACGATGCTTATTCTCTTTCGAACGATTTTGTGGGGAGTATGACCCTTGACGCCGAAGGAAATTTATGGATAGGAACGGCCAAAGGTCTTAACAAACTATTGATTGGCAATAACATACGCTTTGAAAATAGTCGCAACCGCTCCTTGCCACTTTTTGACACTGACCAACCTCCTACGCACGTCTGGAGTGCGCGTGCTAAAGGCTTGTGGGTGAGTGCGCAAGGACAGTTTGGGTTGGCCAATCCTCAAACGGGTGCATGGGAAGACCTAACGGATGGGTTGCCCGCTAAAGTTCAACTTTCGACTGTTTGGACCGATCGCCTCGGTGTGATTTGGATAGGAACGCAGGGAAACGGTGTTTTTCGTTATCGTTTTGACGAAATCACGCGGCAACTAGTGCGTTTAGGGAGTTTTCAGGAAGATTTATTGGCAAAAAATGGCCTCAAAAGCAGCCATATCACCTGCATTTACGAAGGGCGAGAAGCATCCGAAGATGTGGTTTGGGTAGGTACACGCGAGGCGGGAGTTCAGTTGTATTCACGTTCAAAAAATACATTTCAACATTGGGAACGGCTATTTAGTAAAGAAAATGCCGCTGGAAAAAGTTACTTCGGCATTGGTACCGATCGGCAAGGGTTTTTGTGGGCAGCAACGTTTTCCAAGCTGTACCGAATTGACCGTCAGTCTCAGGACATCAAAAAATATGCATTACCCAATGATGCCTTGGTCGAAACTATCACTGAAGATGCCAAAGGTACGCTGTGGGTAGGTGGCAATGCGGGATTGCTTCGGTATGACCGCTCTCGTGATCGTTTTGCCCCGTTTGTTCTGCCCGCATTCGACAATAAAAAACCTTGGGTTTTGCGGATTTACCAAGACAAACAGGAGAAAATGTGGGTAGGTACTCAGTCCTATCTGGCCAAACTCACTCCTACTGGTTCGCCCGAAATCATTCGGGAATTACCTGCTGCTAAAAATACTAAAATTGAACTGCGTAGCGTCGGAGCTATTCAGAAGGATGCCAAAGGCACGCTCTGGATTGGGATGCGAAACGGATTGGTGCAATGGCCCGCCAACGGAGGAATTGCTCAATTCTTTCAAAATAATCCTCGCGATCCTAAATCATTGATAAACAATATTGTATTGGACGTTCATGTCGATGCCAAACAGCGCGTTTGGGTATGTACCACCAAAGGACTCAGTCGAGTGATTGAAGAAAAAGGAAAAGTTACGTTTGAGCATTTTACCGAAAAAGAAGGTCTTTCTAATGCTTTCGTGTACGGGGCGCTTAGCGACTCCAAAGGAAAGATATGGCTAACAACCAACGGCGGCTTGGTTTGCTTTGACCCCGACAAACGCACTTTTCGCAATTATACCGCCCAAGATGGACTCGGCGGTGGAGAATTTAATTCGGGGGGATTTCACCAAAGTGCCGATGGAGAATTATTTTTCGGAGGCAACGGCATGTTGTTAAGTTGTCGTCCTACTGAATTAGTGCCCAATCGGCACTTGCCCAAAGTGGCGGTTACTTCCTTCAAAAAGTTTGAAAAAGAATGGGACATTGACAGTCTGCTGGCGTTGAAAGAGCCCATTACCCTAAAATACAACGAGAATTTTTTTTCGTTTGAATTGGCCGCGTTAGATTATACCAACCCCACCCAGAATCAATTTGCGTACCAGCTGGAAGGGTTTGACAAAAAATGGGTCACGGCGGGTACACGTCGCTATTTGACATTTACTAACTTAAGCCCTGGCCAGTACACGTTGCGCGTCAAAGCTGCCAACAACGAAGGGCTGTGGAATGAAAAAGAAATCCTGAGCATTCCGCTGTACATCCAACCTCCTTTTTGGCAAACGTGGTGGTTTTACGGGTTGGCATTGTTGATTTTGGTGACCGTATCCAAGCTTTTTTACGATTATCGAGTACGGGCTAAAGTTAAGCATCTATTTGATTTGGAGCGGGTTAAGTTAGAAGAGAACGAGCGTGTACGTAAACTCGCGGCCCAAGACTTGCACGATGAATTCGGTAATACGTTGACGCGGATTTCGTTGTTAACAGAAATGATTAAAACCCGTCTCAATGGTCAGGCCAAGGGCGAAATCGGGACGTTGCTCACCAAAATCGGCGATAATTCCAACCGCATGTATCAGGGAACGAAAGATTTTATTTGGGCCATTAATCCCGAACACGATAATTTCTACGAGATTGCCATACGCCTCAAAGATTTTGGCGACGATGCGTTTGATAAAACGGGAATTCGGTTTTCGGTTAATGGCCTCAACGATGACCTCCGCGCAGTGACGCTTTACATGGGTGAAAGCAGGCACTTAGTGTTACTCTTCAAAGAAGCCATCAGCAACACCCTCAAACATGCCCAAGCCACGGAGGTTTCGTTTACTTTTGGTGTTGAAAACGACGAAATGAAGATTCAATGGCAGGACAACGGCAAGGGCTTTTACGCTGATCAAACCCGTCAGGGTAACGGACTGACCAACATCCAGACCCGCGCCGAAAAAATAGGTGGCAGCGCCCTCATCCGAACACTAGCAGGCAAAGGAACTTGCGTAGAATTTCGAAAAAAAGTGGGAGCTATAGCAAAACTTAGCCCCAAAAATTGATATAACTGGCGCGTTAGCCCTTACTAAATTATTCCAAAAATGCCCATCCGCCTCTCCCTCGTCGAAGACGACCACCTCATCCGCGAAGCATTTACTGATTTGCTGAACAATACCGAAGATTTTTTGGTCGTTAGCTCATATTCCAACTGTGAAGATTACCTCCGCAACCTCGCCATCGACCGCCCCGACGTGGTACTCATGGACCTCGAACTCCCGCGCATGGGCGGTGTAGAAGGCATTGAGCGCACCAAAAAACTGCGCCCTCAGACCCAACTCATTGTGGTGACGGTGTATGAAAACGATGATTTGGTGTTCAAGGCGTTGTGTGCTGGTGCGGGCGGATACCTCACCAAAAACATGCCGCCCAGCCGTCTCATTGAGGCCATTCGTGAGATACGACAAGGTGGCGCGCCCATGAGTACCAACATTGCCCGCATGGTGGTGGCGTCGTTCCAGAAAAATCATCATTCTCCCCTTACCGCCCGCGAAACGGAGGTGTTGGAGCGCATTGCACAAGGAAAAAGTTACACAACCATTGCCGACGAATTGTTTGTGGATAAAGAAACCATCCGGACCCACATCAAAAACATCTACTGGAAGCTCGAAGTCCACTCCAAAGCAGAAGCCATTGAGAAGGCAAGGAAGGAGCGGTTGATTTGAGCGATACCTTACCCGTCCGACGGTTCCAAACCGTCAGACCGATAAGGTATCTTAAATAAAGTTATTGGTAAGAATGTCGGGGTAAAAACTAACGATTTTTACGCCAATCCTTAATTTTCAATGGTGCGAAACTCTCCCCCGAAAGCCCCTGCTTGAACGGGTTTATAACGACCAGGTTCATGGTAAAGGGTAGCGCTAAACGTGCCCGCAATGGTGCCAAGTTTGCCGTTGTATTCCGTGATGGTAATGGAGCCTTTTGAGTAAACCATGTCGAAACTAATGGGGTCAACATATTGAGAATCAAATAGCTTTCCAGTTTTTCCGCTTTCTTTGCCGTCCATGCGGCAGTTCTCGTCAGACTCAATCGTGTAGGTGCCTTTTCCTTTGAAATTTTTGATGGAAACGCTGAGACCTGCTGGATAACTCGCATCTGGGGGCATGACTTCTTGCATACTGATATAAATACGACTACCGCTTTCGTCGTTATTGACCGATACTTTAGGGTTTTCATAGATTTTCCCGTTGATGGTCATTCGATTGGCCGCTACAACGGTCACGTTGGCAACCAAAATGATTTGACTACGTCCGCCCGTTTTTAAGTCAACACTGATGGCCATTGGGTTGTTGGCGGGTACTTTGCTGGGAGCGATATAGAGTGCTTTTTCTCCTTTATTATGCACATTTAACGAACCATTCGCTTTGTTGGCCGACAGTGCGGGCTCACCGTTGAGACGCCAGTTTCTGAGGTTGGTATGGTCAACAGGTTCCCACGGCTTAAGCGAAGCCAACAATGTTTCTCTCGACTCCGACTCTTCCTTGTCACTGTGGTTGGGTTGATAGGCAACCGTAAGCATTATTTGTTGGTTAGGAACCAACACACTGGCATCGTATTTTAGATAAAAATTCTGATAAAAAGCCAATGGATATTTAAGGTCAAATGTCGGTACGGTAAGTGTTTGAGTGGCGACGTCTGCTTTGAGGTTAGACTTGCCAAGCCAAGCACCGTCTTCGCGCTGTCTGGCCAAACCCACCACATTGGTAGCGGTGCCGTTTAGGCCGTCCTTGCCAAATTTCCAAGCGAGTGAAACGGGTTTGTTGAGTTTTGTCTCCTTGGGCGTTACTTCAAATGCAGGCCCGATACCGCCAGCGGCTTTGTTTTCTACCATTTGTAGTCGAAGGGGGGTAGCGGCACTGAGCGCACCCGCTGGAAAAGTCAATTGTAGGCTCCCGTCGGGGGAAGTCAGCGTACCACCTTCGGGGCCGATGGATTTGACAACGGGCGCACCGATGGGCTTCCCCTTTTCGGTGATTTCGGCGGGGAGGTTGCCTATTGGCTCAACATTAACAAGACTGCCAGGGGTTTGGCAGGCAATTTGACCCACGAGCCAAATGCCCATGGTCAATCGAGGAAGAAAATGTTTCATTTTTGGCTGTATAGTTTAACGAATCGAGTTTATCAACGAGCGTTTCAGAGCGCTCGTTGCCCCAAAATTGCCCTAACGCGCCCATTTTTAATAGCCAGAAATGATTGAATTGCGTCTATAGACGATTTAATTGAGAAAAAAAGGAGGTGAAGAGCTTACACAAAAGCCTCCTAACATAAAGAAACTTCGTAGAAGCGTAACCTTTGTAGAAAATAAGCGCATCAGCCCCCAAACGTCAGCCGCACCAGAAGGTATAGAATCGAAGGACAAGCAAGACAACCCAAGCCCGTATAAAACGTGGCGGTGAGGGCTCCGTAGGGAACGAGTTTGGGGTCGGTGGCGGCTAGTCCTGCCGTTACGCCGCTGGTGGTTCCCATCAATCCACCGTAGATGAGGGCGGTGTGGGGGTTGTCGAGGCCGATGAATTTGGCCACAAAGGGCGTACCGATGGTTACGGTGATGGCTTTGACCACACCCGCTGCAATGCTCAAGGCAATGACGTCGGACGAGGCACCGATGGCCGCGCCCGTTACTGGCCCGACGATGTACGTACACGCCCCCGCACCGATGGTGGTCAGGCTAACGGCGTCGCGGTAACCCCAGAGCAATGCTACTCCTACACCACCCAAAAAAGAAAGTACAATGCCTAAAAACAGCGATAAAGCACCCACCCAGCCTGTACGCTTTAGTACTAAAAAACTCGCGCCCATGGCGGTAGAAACAATGGCGAAGTCGCGAAGCATAGAGCCGCCCAGCGTGCCGAAGCCCGAAAAAATCTTAATATCGGCAATGCCTTTTTCCCCACCCGAATATACGCCACCGAAGTAGGCAATGACCAGACCGGCAAGGATGGCGATGGCCGAAGCGGGGATTTTACGGCGGGTAAGTTTGTCGGAAATAATGCCCGACAGATAAATGATAAGCCCTACGACCAAGAAGGCAAAGATTAGCCCGTTTTTTTCGAGGAATTTGACGATGATTTCCATGCTTAGTCGGGCTTGGTATTTTTAGAAAGTTTGGCTAGAAGCGGAATGGTGAGCAGACAAATCACAACGGGGACAATTCCCGCCAAAATGGCAATAAAACCACTCGAAACCGCCACTTTTACGTTTTGGATGGCCGACATTGCCACCACAATCGGAATGTACATTTGATTCCAAAACAGAATGCCATTTTCGGTGGATTTGTCAAAGTAGCTTTTTTTATGAAGCCAATCGCTCAGAAAAATCAACAGTAACATGGCAAAACCTACTCCGCCAACGTTGGCGTCGACGCCAATGAGTTTACCTAAAAATTCACCGATGAGCTGGCCGATGATGTAGCAGAAAGCCAAAATGGCTACGCCGTAAATGATCATTTTTTGGAAGTTAAAGGTTTAGAATTATGTCGGTAGAGTTGGTTGTCACGGAGAACGTCGGCTGGGTTTGATACTGTGACGACCAAACCCTGCCGACGTTGAAAAATCAAAATAACTTCTTGATGTCGTTTTTGGTGACTTTGCCCATAGCATTACGGGGGAGTTCTTCGATGATTTTGTAGTGGCGAGGTACTTTGTAGGCGGGCATACGCTCGCGAAGCCATTGGTTGAGTGATTTTAGGTCGATTTCGGGGTCTTTGACCATCAAAGCCGCAACGACCAATTCTCCCCATTCTTCGTTAGGAATACCCACCACACTGCAATCGCTGATGGCGGGATGTGTGCGCAATACTTCTTCGATTTCGAGCGCGGAGATTTTGTAACCGCCCGACTTGATGATGTCGATAGAATCACGGCCCAAGATGCGGTAATAGCCTTTTTCGACCACGGCCACGTCGCCTGTTTTGAACCAACCATCTTCCGTGAAAGTCTTTTGGGTGGCTTCCGGGCGTTGCCAGTATTCCAAAAATACGTTTTTACCCTTCACCTGAATTTCTCCAGGTTGCCCTGCTTTGACGACCTGATTAAGCTCATCGACCAACCGAACCCGAACGCCCGGCAGAGGTTTGCCGATGTAGCCCGCTTTGCGCTCACCGTGGTACGGATTGCTGATACCCATGCCGATTTCGGTCATGCCGTAGCGTTCCAAAAGCGTGTGTCCGCTGATGGTTTTCCATTTTTCCATAACCGATACAGGCAATGCCGCCGAGCCAGAAACCATCAATCGAAAGCCAGAAAGGTTGTCTGAAATTATTTGTTGTTGATCCTTTGGTAAACTTTCCCAGTAGGCAATGAGTTTGAAATAAATGGTCGGGACGGCCATGAATACATTGATTCTTTCTTGCAAAAATGTCCCAAAGACCGCTTCTGCCGAGAATGACGGCAAGAATTCTACCGTTGCGCCCGACCACAGCGCACACGAAATGACGTTAATGATGCCATGAACGTGGTGCAACGGCAACACGCACAGAATATGATCGTTGGCAGACCATTCCCAGGCTTTTACCAAGGTTGATACCTGCGCTTCAATGGTGCGATGCGTCGTGACCACGCCTTTGGGCAAGTTAGTGGTTCCGCTGGTATAGAGAATCATCGCCCGGCGGCTGGGCGAAATATTAGGCAATTTTTTGGGAGACAAAGCAGCGTCTTTAACATCCGTTAAGACAATGAAACGAAGGCCTTTTTGGGTAACCAACGGCGCTAAAACCTCGGCGTATTCGGCCCCCGCCACGATGATTTGCGCGTCGGTATCGTCGATAACATACTCCAATGAGGGCAATGGGTACGTAATACACAACGGAACCGCCACGCCACCAGCGCGCCAAATGCCCCACTGTACCCGCACATAATCAAAGCCAGGGGAGACCATGAATGCGACCCGAGCTTCGGCCAAATCGGTTGTTTGTTCAAGTAATATTGACGCAAATCCATGCGAAGCTTCTAGTAAATGTTGGTAGGTGTAGGTTTGATTGTCGGCGACAATAGCTTGATTGCCTTGGGTTTGGGAGGCATTTTTGATTAACTGTAGCATAGGTTAAAAAAGGAAAGGCTCAAAGCTATTCGAAAACGAGCATTCTGCCAAAAATGCATTTGTGGATATCGACAATTTATTATCAAATTGTTACAAAAAGATACTTGTAGATGATGCCTATAAAAAATATTTTTAGGGTAGGTAGAATCCAAGTATTATTGGCCTGAGGGTTGAGTTTGACTCCCGCCCACCTTCTCAACG
Organism: Runella rosea; assembly: GCF_003325355.1. GTDB lineage: Bacteria > Bacteroidota > Bacteroidia > Cytophagales > Spirosomataceae > Runella > Runella rosea. The sequence continues at coordinate 4,706,872 of NZ_CP030850.1, read as the reverse complement.
AGGCTTTCTCCCTGTTAAGTGGCGATGGATAAATGAACGCACATTTGGATGAGTAACTCGCACGGATGCCCCCGTTCTTTCGAAGACATTCTGAAGACTATGAAAGAACAACCTGCAAAGTGTATTTTATGGGTTAATTACCAAATTATCATCAATCTTTTGTAAGAGTAGTAAAATATAATTCTAAACATGTTCTAAACTTTGTTTCTTGCGGGCGTTTGGGCGGTGGCCGTCGTTGATCAACGTCACAATGTTAGGAGTTGCCACTGCAAACGGCTTGCAGTGAGTCATTTTTTTTTCGTCTTTTTTCATAGCTTTAGCTTTTACAATACAAACAATTGATAATCAATAAATTACTTTCCCCTATTGTTGTTATAGAGAGGGTAATTGAAGAATTTTTGCACGAAATCTTGCCAATGAGATGCGTCGTCGGTGTAGTAATAACTGCATCTAAAGCGGTCGTAGAGAATCGGCAGGCCGTAGTCGTTACGGAGCCGGTCGAGCAGGTAGTACCATGCTCTTTCGGAGAGGCCAAGGCGTTGGGCCATTTGGCGGGGCCTACCCGTAGATTGGGCGGTGATCAAATCGTCGGCCCGCTGTACCAATACAAACTGATGGTCAGGAAGCATCACAGAAGTTTGGAATACGTGTTGGTTGTGGAATACTCTTACGCCCAAACATCTGTGATTTATCTTTACTTTACAATCATTTATCAAAAAAGTTATCAAACGGTAAAAAGCATACTTTTTTACTTCCGCTCAAACACTTTCTCGCCCGCTACGTAGGTTTTTAGAACTTTTACGTCACGGAGTTCATTGGCGGGAGCCGTCAGCAAGTCTTTTTCCAAGATAACAAAGTCAGCGGCTTTGCCAGGTTCGATGCTGCCCAAACGGCCTTCTTCAAAGTTGCCGTAAGCGGCCCAGATCGTCATGCCGCGCAGGGTTTCTTCCCGACTGAGCGCGCCTTCCATTTGGTAGCCACCCTCGGGAAAACCTTTGGCGTCTTGCCGGTACACGGCCGAATGAAACGTATAAAACGGCGAAACGGCCTCCACTGGAAAATCGGTTCCAAACGTCACCTTACCGTTTTGTTGAAGCAACGCCTGAAACGCGTAGCCATTTTTTTCGCGCTCTTTGCCCAAACGCTCAACCGCCCAATACATATCAGAAGTAGCGTGGGTGGGTTGAACAGAAGGCAAAATGTTAAACTTTCCAAAAGTAGGCACATCGGCGGCGTCCACAATTTGGGCGTGCTCAATACGCCAGCGGCGGTTATTTTTGCCTTTCAAATACTTGGCATACAAATTGAGCATGAGGCGGTTGGCCGAGTCTCCGATGCAGTGCGTATTGGCCTGAAACTCGCTATTGGCCAATTGTTCAATCCATTTTTCAAGTTCAGCAGGGCTGTAAAGCAAAAAGCCTGTCGTTTCGGGCGCATCGCTGTATGGCTTGAGCAAGCACGCCCCGCGCGAGCCCAACGCTCCGTCGGCGTAGATTTTGAACGAGCGCACATTGAGGCGGTCGGTGACGTACACGCCTTTTTTGAGCATTTTCTCAATATTTTCCTGGCCCACCCTCACCATCGGGTACAAACGGATTTTGAGCGTACCTGCTTTTTGCAAACTGTCTATGTGGTCAATCAAATCAGTTTCCACACCCGCATCACCCACGTTGGTAAGACCATATTGGAAGCACACTTGCTGAGCTTTGAGCAGTCTTGAAGTGATTTCTTGCTTCGTTGGAGTGGGATTAAGGGTTTTTACCAATTGCTGGGCGCGATCTATCAGCACGCCTGTTGGTTGTCCATTTTTGAGAACGACCAAACCGCCCTCCACTTTGGTATCAGCCGTAATTTTGGCCAACTGCAGCGCTTTGGAGTTAATCCAACCAGCATGGCCATCAATACGTGCGAGATAGACCGGTTGGTCAGGAAAGGCTTTATCCAAAATTTCTTTTGTCGGAAATTCTTTGACGGGCCAGTCATTTTGGTCCCAACCTCGACCTATAATCCAAACGGCCTCGGGATGTTCGGATTGGTATTTTTTCAGGCGTTCGATGATTTCATCTGGTGATTTTGTATCTACCAAGTCAGCTTGATCAAGCATCTGCCCCAAGCCATAAAAATGCGCATGGGCATCGTACAATCCTGGATAAACGGCCTTGCCTTCGGCATTGACCAAGGAGTCGGATTTGTACGCGCCAAACACCGAAGCAGAATCACCAACAAGCACAAATTTCCCGTCTTTAATGGCAAACGCGGAGGCTTTGCTGAAGGTGGAATCAACGGTGTAAACGGCCGCATTATAGACAATTAGGTCTGCTTTATCTTGGCTTGAGCATGACGCTAAAAAGGCGGCGAATAGCGCGTAAAAGTAGTTTTTCATCGTGTCGGGTTTAATTGATGCTTAAAGCTACGTTATAAAAAGTTATTTTTGAAACGTCAAACGCGTTTTGTCGCCCTTTGAGGGCCTAGATTCCTGTTAATAGATGCTAAACGACATGACAAAATAAAGCTAACCTGTTTCGTTTTTGCTTGTATGACACGATTTTTGCTACTGCTGTTTATTCTTTTTGTACCAACTTTTGCTTCCTTTTCTCAAGAACTTTTGACCCTTGAAAACGCCATTGCTGTGGCGTTGGAAAAAAACTACGCCATTAAAATAGCCCGCAGCCGCGAAGCCATTGCCCACAACGACAACACGCGCGGCAACGCTGGTATGCTGCCCGTCGTGACGGGTTCAACGCAGGCTAACTTCAATAACAACAGCGTTAACCAAACGTTTTTTCCGCTAGGAACCACCACCCGCGAGCCCCTCGTACAAAGAGGTGTACAGAACCGAAACTCCAACTCGGGTATCAACTTGGTGTGGACGGTTTTTGACGGAATGGGCATGTTTGCCACCGCCGAACGACTGCGTGAAATTGAGCAATTTGGCAAAACTACCGTTAAAATCAACATTGAAAATACCGTAGCGCAGGTAGCAGCGGCTTATTATGACATCATTCGCCAAAAACAGCGCCTCGAATCGCTCAAAGATGCTTTGGATATTTCGAGTACTCGCCGCGAATTGGCCAAAGCCAATTACGAAGTGGGAGCCACTTCGAAGTCGGAGTATTTGGCCGCGCAGGTAGACTACAACGGCGACCAAGCCGCTTTGGTAGCGCAAGAGCAATTTTTACAAAATACCAAAGTAACCCTGAACGCACTATTGATGCGGGAATTAAACATTGATTTTACGATTCCTGATACCATTACCTTTCGGAAAGATTTGGAATTGGCGCAGTTGCAGCAAAGTTTAAAAAGCCAAAACCCGAATTTACTGGCCGCCAACCAAAACCGTAAAATTGCATCGGTAACGGAGCGTGAAATAAAAGCAGCCCGCTTACCACAAGTGGATTTGCTCGGGAGTTATACCTACAATACCCTCAACAATGAGGTAGGCTTTGGCGTAAAAACCAGCCGAAATGGCTCTCTCAACTACGGCGCTCGCCTCGTTATTCCGATTTATGACGGCTATAATCAGCGGCGGCGGGAAGCTAACGCCAAAATCGGAACAATGATTGCGGAATACCAGGAATCTGATCTAACGGTGCAATTGCTTTCGGCCCTTGAACGGACCTATAATACCTACCGAAACAGCATTGCTCTTTTTAGTTTTGAAGAACAAAACCTTAAAATTGCCCGCCAAAACGTAGATTTGGCGTTTGAGCGTTATAAGTTCGGAAACTCAACGGCCATCGAATTTCGAGAAGCACAACGCAACGCCGTGGCCACCGAATCACGCCTGATTGAAGCGGCATACAACGTTAAAGTAACAGAGATTGAATTGCTTCGCCTGAGTAGTTCGATTATAAATGACGTTAAATAAAAAACCAAACGACCATTGAGGGCTATGGCTTACCTTTGTTAAAAACGGTTCGTCTTTAATAAAGGTTGTTTTATGGAGTCATTTTGGAACAAAACCCTCACGCGCGACGCCCTCATTACCGTCTTTACCAGCGCTATTTTGGCCTTGAGCTGTTTCTATGGCCCAACGATTCACCTCCCTTTTTTAGTTGGGGTAATGTCTGGCCTAAGTTTGGGCGTACTTCAACCGCGCAAAGGCTGGATTCTCGCCATTGAGCAGGTGATACTCGTCATAGGCTTTTATTTTCTCATCAATAACTTCCAGCTGATTCCGCCTTTTGACGCTGATGCTACGCAGTTCACGGCTTTTTTGCAGTTCTTACCCATTTTTGCGGGCAGTTATTTAGGCGGTTTTCTCAAGCGAGCCTTTTAGATTTTTAAGCAGTCGCTCGCGAGACGGAGCGAGCATTATTCTGAGACTTCTGGCCGCTAACGGTCAAATACGGCCACGCTCAATGGCCTTCGCAGCCGTATTGCTCAATGAGTGCACCCCCATAATTAGCCCCGCAAAGCGTTCATCTTTGCTAAAACCCTGCTTCCAGCGCGCATAAATCTGCTGAATCACCACCGTGTTTTTAAACAACCCAAAAACGTAGTAATACAGAATATTGGAAACATCACGACCGCTTTGTTGGGCATAGCGGTCTGCAAACTCTTGGCGCGTAAAGTTGCCCGGAAGCCACGTCAGATTAAAGCTTTTTTCAAACGCTCCATCCGTGGCCTCTGACCAATACGAAAGCGATGTTCCTACGTCCATCAGCGGGTCGCCGACGGTGGTCATTTCCCAATCCAGCACGGCCAAAATATCGGTCAAATCGTTGGCATTAAGCACAACGTTGTCGTATTTGTAATCGTTGTGGATAAGCGCGGGCGAATTTTCGACGGGGAGGTTTTGCACTAGCCATTGATATACCTGCTCAAAAATCGGCACTTCGTCGGTTTGGGCGTGTTGGTAGCGTTTGTACCAGCCTTCCACTTGACGCTGTACGTAGCCTTCGGGTTTGCCAAGATTAATCAATCCCGTGGCCTGAATATCGATAGAATGTAACGCCACCATATTGTCCACCAAAGCCGCCGAGAGCCGTCGGAATATATCGGCATCAATGCTCATTTTGGGCGCGGAATGGGCGCGCAAAATCACTCCCTGCACACGCTCCATTACATAAAAGGGACAATCCAGTACACTTTCATCTTCACAATACGCAATGGGCTCAGGAATTTTAGCGTATTCTGCCGCTTTCAGCAAGGACAACACCCGAAACTCTCGCCCCATATCGTGCGCTCCTTTTATGTGTTTGGCACCAAACGGCGGCCGACGCAAAACGTATTCTTTTCCCTTAGAGGTTTTTAAAAAATACGTTAAATTGGAATAACCGCCCGGAAATTGGTTAACATCTGTAATCACACCAAAATCAGGCACTTGCTCAGCAAAATACGCGTTCAGTTTGGCAACATCCAATTGCTCACCTTCTCGCACTGCTACGGGTATATCGGTTTTGGGGGTAGACATCAGGTCGGGTTTAGGTAATTTTCATGAATCAATTCCAAAACAAAATTAGAGGAATTTATGACAAAAACCCGTAGGGGCAGGCCTTGCGTCTGCCCAGGCCTTGCGTCTGCCCAGGCCTTGCGTCTGCCCAGGCCTTGCATCTGCCCAGGCCTTGCATCTGCTCAAGGGCCCCGAAATTACCATCGTATTTTTCAAAAAATGGCTAACTATTACCCTTATTTACACAAAAAAAAGGGCGGAGGTAAACCCCGCCCCTACATTTATTAATTTTTGGCACCGCCCTGTTGACCAGTTTTGGGCGGCTGATTTTGTTGCGCTTCTCGCATTGGGTTGGGTGCCCGCTGAATTCCCTGTGATTTAAATAACTGGAATCGCGTCGGTTGTGCGGGTTGACGGGGAAAACTGTTATTTTCGGTGTCAATATCGGCGATTTCCTGATACGGGTCGAGCGTCCATTGAACCACTTTTTTCTTACTGGTAATTACCTTCGAAATGTCTTGGTCATTCAAACGCCAGATCTCCGCCGGAAAACGTGCTACCGAATCCGTACCATCTTCGTATTGCATTCTGATAATGACTGGCATCGGCAAACCACCTTTATTTTTCAGCTTGATGGTATAAAAATTCAAGCCTGATTCGACCAACTTACGCTCGTCAGGCGTTAGACTTGCCAAATAGGTTTCATATTTTTTCTTGTCGTTTTCCGTCACCTGATATGGGTCGTAGGTATTATAAAAATCCTTCATATCGGGATTTTTTTCTACCACACTTTCCTTGATATAATCTTTATCCCGCTGACGCGCTACTGTATTGCGCTTGGCGTCGGCTTCCTTTTTAGCTAAAGGCTTATTGAGTTCAGGATTTTGGGTATCCAACGCAAACCATTCCACCTCGGTCAAATCCTGATCAACGGGCTGTGTACCGTAAAACCAGCCTTTCCAGAACCAATCCAAATCCACGCCCGAGGCATCTTCCATGGTACGGAAGAAATCTGCCGGGGTAGGATGCTTGAATTTCCAGCGATTGGCGTATTCTTTAAATGCATAATCAAATAACTCACGGCCCATAATGGTTTCACGCAAAATATTCAATCCCGTAGCGGGTTTGGTATAAGCATTGGGGCCAAAACCCATGATGTTGTCAGAACTCGACATGATGGGCACTTGCTTGCTTGGGTCAGTGCGCATGTATTCGACGATGTTTTGCGGCTCTGCCACATCGCCGCCCATATCGCGGTCCCATTCTTTCGTAGACAAATATTCCATGAATGAGTTCAACCCTTCGTCCATCCACGACCATTGGCGCTCATCAGAGTTGACAATCATCGGGAACCAGTTGTGACCTACTTCGTGAATAATTACCTGAATCAAAAAGTCTTTGGTCCCTTTTGAATACGTGCCATCCGCTTCTGGGCGCGCACCGTTGAAAGAAATCATGGGGTATTCCATACCACCCACGGGACCGTGTACCGATTGCGCTACGGGATAAGGATAATCAAACGTAAACTTCGAATAGGTTTTGACCGTATGCGCTACCAACATGGTCGAGTATTGGCCCCAAAGCGGGTTGGCTTCTTTGGGATAAAACGACATCGCCATGATTTTTTTGCCGTTCAATTCCACATTCATCGCATCCCAAATGAATTTGCGCGAAGTAGCAAAGGCAAAATCGCGTACGTTATCGGCTTTGAAAATCCAAGTTTTCTTACCTGTGGGCTTATTGGCTTCGTTTTTTGTTGCCTCTTCCTGACTCACAATCAACACTGGCTTGTCAAACGTTTTACGGGCCAGTTCCATGCGCTTGAGTTGCTCAGCCGAAAGTACCTGATTAGCATTTTGCAATTCTCCCGAAGCTCCTACGATGTGATCGTTGGGGACGGTAATGGCTACTTTATAATTTCCAAAGGCCAACGTAAATTCTCCTTGCCCCAAAAACTGCTTATTCTGCCAGCCGTTTACATCATCATATACGCACGCACGAGGAAACCACTGGGCTATTTCATAGATAAAGTTGTTGTCTTTGGCAAAATATTCGGCCCCTGAGCGGCCTTGCGAAAAGCGAAAATCGGTGATATTATAGTTCCAATCAATCTGGAAGCTCGCCGATTGTCCTGTCTTAATAGGCGATACAAGCTCAATGCGCATCATGGTTTCGTTGATGGTGTAGCGCAATGGTTGCCCCGTTTTAGGGTCTTTTACGGCCGTAATCTTATGCCCATAATCTTTGTCGATCATTGAGCGCATGGTGCTGCTCATCGGCATTCCTCTTTCATTGACCGAACTCGTACGGGTCAGATTGGCCATTGAGTTTTTGGTGAATACGTTCTGGTCTAGCTGCATCCACACATAGCGCAACTCATCGGGAGAATTGTTGAAATAAGTCACACTTTCCGAACCCGTCAGGTGTTGTTTTTCGTCGTTTATCTCAACTTTAATATCGTAATCAACACGGTTCTGCCAATAGTCTTTACCTGGCGCGCCAGAGGCGGTACGATAGGTATTGGGAGTAGGCAGTTGTGTACCCATTTGCTCAAAACGCGAATTGGCGTGATAGTTGGCAGCACCAGGCTGCTGCGCCATGAGTGTGGATACTGTGGCTATAAAACAGCACAGAAAAGGTAGAAAAAACTTGTTCATTGTAATTTGTTGATTGAATTTAGTCGGGCAATAATTTCTTTTTCGGGAATGGAAGGCTGTTCACTTTTGTCATAAATACTTAACAGATAAATGACTTCATCTATGATTTTGACGTAGGTAATGAACCGAGCCCCTCCACTTTTTCCTTTTCTTTTTGAAGTAATATTCAAACGGATTTTGTAACAATCTTTACCGAGAGGAGTGCCTTGGAGAGGGTTTTCTTCTAACAATTCTATTAATGATAAATAATCATATTTTAATGATTGATATTTTTTAGAAAGGCGTTTAAGCTCTTTGTCAAAATCTTGAACCGCCACAATTTTAAAGCTCATCGAAAAGTTCTCTTGCCGTTTTCAACTCTATTTTTCCCTGTGAATGCAATTCGGCCTCTCGAAGTGAATTTTCAAGATTGTCTAAAAACTCTTCTTTAGTTCGTTTTTTTTCTTCCGGCACTATTTCGACCTTCGCCTTTACCGCTTTTGCCATTTCAATGAACAAATTACGGTGTTGTGGTTTCACATCAATAATTATTCGCATAATGTCGATTGATTAATGATTACAAAAATAGGTTTTTTATCTGTCAATATTGCCAATAAACAATACACAACAACCTAAATATCCCCCAATCCGGGGGTAAATAACCCATTAGCGGGGTAAGGTTTTATAAAGCACAAACCCAATGCCGGCAAAGATGATGTTGGGCAACCACACCGCAGCAACCGCAGGGATTTTGCCCGATTCGGCAATGCCTTTGGCCAGCATGAAAAAGAGCAAATACACAAACGCCAGAATAAAACCCAAAGCAATCTGCCACCCCGAGCCGCGTCGGCTTTTACGGGCTGATACCACTACGCCTATGATGGTCAGAATAATAAAGGCGAACGGGTGTGTAAAACGGGTGTATTTTTCGAGCAGGTACGTCTGAACGCCATCGGCACCGCGCAGATTGAGTAGGTCGATGTACTCATTTAACTGACTCAGGGTCAGCTCTTCGAAGCGATTTTTATCATTCTCAAAGTCTTTGGGACTCAGCGAAATGGCCGTATCTATCTTAACGCCTTGGGTCAAAAACTCTTTTTGACCTTCAAATTTCCGCACTTTATAGTCATGAATTTCCCATTTTTTCTTCTTGGGAGCCCACGTGATGCGGTCGGAAGTAAGTTTTTCTTTCAGTTGGTTGCCTTCGATGCGCTCCAAAGTAAACTTATAACCCGTTTGCGAGGTATTGTTGTAGCTTTCGAGGTAGGCGTAGGTAGTGGGCGCGACTTTTACGTGGAAATTCCGACGGTTGAAATAAAATTGTTCTTCGATGTATTTGTACTCAAAAGCCAACCGGATTTTGTTGGCGCGCGGAATGACCCAGCCTACCATGTAGAAAGTAAAAGCTGCCAATATGACCGAACCTACAAAATACGGAAACAAAATTCTGATAAAGCTGATACCACTGCTAAACATCGCGATGATCTCGGTACGGGCCGCGATACGCGCCGTAAAAAAAACCGTAGAAATAAAAACCAACAACGGACTCAGGTAATTGGCGTAATAAGGAATAAAATTGAGGTAGTAGTTTACGATAATTTCGTACGGCGTAGGGTTCGTTTTTCTGAAATTATCTACCTTTTCCGTGAAGTCAATCACGCAGATAATCAGCAGCGTGACAAGTACCGTAAATACGTAAGTGATTAAAAAATTCTTGAGAATATACCGGTCTAATATTTTCATGCAATAAGTCTTTCGTCGTATGTTGTCCGTCTTGCAGTACAACCCAAATCTCCACAAGTTATGCTTTGATTCGGTAAAGGTTGCTTTTTTTAGATTTTTTAACAAACAAAGCAACTTCCCCAAAGCCGAAACTTTTGGAAGTTGCTTTTGAAGGATTCTCGAAGACTTTCATATTTTTGAAAAGCCTTCTTATCTGATTTACTTTTTGTATTTTGTTAATCCTTCATCCAGAAAACGGGTAAATTCTTCGGCACTTGTATAACCGACGGGCTTGGTCAATAACTCGCCTTCGGGCGTGACCAAACAGTAAAACGGCTGGGCGTTGTTGTTGAATTTTGTAATCTGCAAGTCGGCATTTTTATCACCGATGGTCGTTTTTTCACGTTGGTCATACGTAGAAACAAACTGCTCTTCTTTGGGCAGTTCAGTCTTATCATCCACGTACAAAGAGGCAATCACGAAGTCTTTTTTAAGACGGCTCAACACCTCTGGCTGTGGCCAAACATTGGCCTCCATCTTGCGACAATTGGCACAATTGAAGCCTGTAAAGTCGATAAATACGGGTTTGCCCTGGGCTTTGGCCTCGGCCAATGCTTGCTCATAGTCAAAATAACCTTCCAATCCATGTGGTAAATGCGGCTTGCGGCGGCCCGATGCCGTCAAAGCAGGAGCCGAAGTTCCACCGCCAACGGCATTAGTAAGATAAAAATCCTGCGTTTGTTCGGGAGGCAACCACCCCGACAACGCCCGCAACGGCGCGCCAAACATACCCGGAATCATGTACACCACAAACGCAAACGTAGCCGATGAAATCAGCAAACGCGGAATCGTGATTCCTTTTACGGGTGAATCTTTATCCATCCGCAGTTTTCCCAAGACGTAAAAACCAATGATGGAGAACAGCACTATCCAAATAGCCAAAAACACCTCACGGTCAAGCACTTGCCACTGATAAGCTAGGTCTATGTTTGATAAAAATTTCAAAGCCAATGCAAATTCTAATAAGCCAAAAACGACTTTAAATTCATTGAGCCACCCGCCTGACTTAGGCAGACTTTTCAGGAATTTAGGAAACATGGCCAAGCCCGTAAACACCACCGCAAACGGCAGGGAGAAGAATATCATCCCCAACACTGGGCGCATCACTTCGTTGCCTTTAGAAGCCAAAATCAACAAAGAACCCGCAATCGGTGCCGTACATGAAAACGAAACCACCACCAACGTAAGCGCCATGAAGAAAATCCCGATGAGGCCCCCTTTATCGGCTTGTTTGTCCACACTATTGACGAAAGAGTTGGGCAATACTATTTCAAATAATCCCAAAAACGAGAGGCCGAAAAGAATAAACACTACAAAGAAAATTGCGTTGGGTGCCCAGTGGGTACTGATAAAATTGGCCGCTTGCGCACCGCCAACACGCGACACCAAAAAGCCCAACAACGTAAAAATGGCCACAATCGAAAGCCCGTAAACCAAAGCTTTGCCGGTGCCGTGCTCTTGCTTAGTGAAATAACTCACCGTCATGGGCATAATTGGGTAAATACACGGCATAAAAATAGACGCCAATCCCCCTAAAAAACACGCCAACAAAAAGCTCCAAAGAGATTCTTCAGGCTCCGAGACAGGAATGTCAGAGGAGATATTTTCCGCAGAAGCCGTGGCTTCGGCCTGAATAGTATCTGCTTTGGGTGTGGTGGCAGGTTGCGTATTTTCGGTCACCTGTGGCTCAACGGTTGGGGCGGTGGCCTCTACGGTTGGGGTTTCTGTATTAGATGCCGCGACTACTTTTAGCGTATTTATTTTAAAATCGGCAGTGCCCATCGTACAAAGTCCATCGTTTTGGCACGTTTGGTACGAAATAGCTACTTCAATCTGGGGTGCCACCTTTAGAATTTTCACTTTCTGGATAAAACTCCCTTTTCCTTCGGCCACGCTGGTATTTCCTCCCCATACTTCTTCGTAAAAATTATGGAACCCAACAGGTTTAATTTTTCCGATTAATTGATAACTATCATTGGGTTTAAAAGCAAACTCGGTAGGGTTAGGGCCTTCTTTGACCTCAAACTCCGTTGAATATAAATGCCAGGTGGGATCAATGTCTGCATTAAACTTTATCTCAATAACATCTCCAACTTTCACTTCTTTTTTAGGAACTTCAAACGACCATTTGGCATGGTTTTGAATCTGGGCAAAGGCGGAAATTGCCCCTACCAACAACAGCAAAACAGCAGCTATGCGCTTCATATATATTTGACAGATAACAGTTTACAAAACAGTTTTTACTTTTTATTTTTCACCAACGACTTGCCGTCTACTTTTCGTATCACTTCGTTCTTTAGAAACTTTACGCGCCAGAGTCCTAGTTTCGTGGCATCGTCGCCAAAACACTTTTGACAAATCATGTTTTGCACCGCAATCGGCGCATTGTAAATCAGCACCGAATCACCTAATTTCTGAATATTGGTGGATTGTGGGAGTTTGTTTTCGGCATTGTAAAGGTACGCATCCAACACCTCCTTTTCTTTAGCCGACAGTTGGCCGTTTTTCATGTCTTTCGTTCCTAAAAGCAGGATTTGAACTCCGTACAATTGCTCCAATGAGTCTATTTCAGCAATTCCCTGCAATTGGCACAACGCCGCAAGATTGGCGTTGGGCTTCTTGGCCTGCGCTTCCCAATCAAGCTGTGCCTGCTTCACAATCCGCTCACCCCAGTCATCTACGATGGTCACTACTTGGGGAGAAGTGACGCGTTTGATTTGCATACTTTTCATTCTCTCGACCGCTTCTTTGGAGCCTTCTACGCGCCGTTCGGGGTTGCAGGAGGCAAAAAACAGGCCAGTAATCAATATACTATAATGAATCAGTCGGTTGCTCACGGTTATTTTTACTTCAAAATTACAGGTTATTCTCGGCAAAATGAAAACGCCTCTTGCCGCCGTTTGGTTCAGGCAAAAAGTTTGTAACTTGCCATTGCCTATTTTTTCCGAACAAAAGACCACTACCCATACGCCATGAACACCTCTTTTAAAACCCTTCTTATCGACGATGAGCCGTTGGCCCGCGCCCGTTTGCGTCGGCTGTTAAACAAGTTTGAAGCAACGTTTGAAATCATCGGCGAGGCTGCCAATGGCGCAGAAGGCCTTACGCTGGTGGAAGAATTACAGCCCGACGTCATTTTTCTGGACATCGAAATGCCCCTAATGAACGGCTTTGAGATGCTTTCTCAACTGACGTTTATGCCGATGGTTATTTTTGCCACCGCCTACGACCAGTACGCAATACGGGCGTTTGAAGAAAACTCTATTGACTATTTACTCAAGCCCATTGAAAACGACCGACTGGAGAAAACGGTGGAAAAATTAAGAAAAAGGATGGCTTCACATCAAGAAGAAACCACTCAAAATACCTTCAATTCCAGTCTTTTACAGATTATTGAACAGTTTAAACCTAAAAAAGATTTACACACAATTTCGGTCAAGTTTGCCGATAAGATTTTATTGATTCCTCTAGATGAAATCAGCTATTTTGAAGCCGAGGATAAATATGTATTTCTAGCCACCAAAGAAGGACAAAAGTACCTAACAAGCTACACCGTGGCGACGTTAGAAGAAAAACTTCCCGACCATTTTACCCGCGTTAGTCGGTCGGCAATTCTTAATTCCCGCCATGTGCGAGAAATTCAGAAGCATTTTGACGGCAAATTCATTTTGGTTCTCAATGATAAAAAAGGCTCCAAAATTACCTCTGGGCAGTCATTTGCCGAAAATGTTCGCCGATTGTTTGAGCTCTAACAATCCCAGTGTTTCGTATTTCGATGATTAACAAATTAAAATAATCTAATTTTTCTTATTTTCTTCTTATTCATTTTGTATTGGACAACGTCGCAAAATTTTGCGTCTGTACAGGAATTTTGGTCAATTTCTCCAAAACATTTCATTTTGACAACGTTCCCGATAACGATTGCATAAATAAATCGGCTTTTATCTTTACAAAGTTTAATATCATCTATATATATTACAATACATTATACAATCTAATGGAAAGGTACTTTTTAAGGTTTTCTTAGAAAAATTCAAGAAGTCTGCTATGACAACCACAATTGCTTCTATCTCTCGCCGTCGCGGCCACCACTTTGGAATAGACCATTCTCAAAGCGCGGCGGCCCTTTATCAATTGCAATTTAACCCTTCCGACAAGATGCCTAAATACAAGCAAATTGTCCATTCGGTGATTAAGGATATTGAAAGGGGGGTTTTGCAAAAAGGGGATCAATTGCCTTCCATCAGCGAGCTGAGCATCGAATACCTTTTGGCCCGCGACACGGTAGAAAAAGCCTATCGGGAGTTGCGGGCGCGTGGTTACATCACCTCAGTACAGGGAAAAGGATATTATATTCAATCAAATCACGACAAAAAACTAAAAGTTCTGCTCATTTTCAACAAGTTAAGCTCCTATAAAAAAATCATTTACTACTCTTTTTTGAAAACATTGGGCGACAAAGCCACGGTAGATTTGGAGATTCATCACTACAGTGCGGGGCGTTTTCAGGAAATCATTGACAAGAATTTGGGCAAGTACAATTACTACATTGTAATGCCCCATTTTACGGAAGATTTAGACAAAGCTGATTATCTTCAAACGCTCAAAAGCATTCCTGCCAATGAGTTAGTGCTGCTCGACCGCGAAATCCCCGAGCTTCCACAACAGCCGCTCAGTATTTATCAACGTTTCGACAAAGACATCTTTGAAGCGCTGGAAAATGCCACGGATTTACTCTCAAAATATCAGCGAATGGTGCTGATTTTTCCGAGCGATGGCAATTATCCCCTCGAAATTGTGCGCGGATTTCGGAATTTCTGCATCAATTACCACAAAGAATTTGAAGTCAGAGAAAATAGTGACGAATCGGTGATTGAAACTGGAACGGCCTACATTGCCGTGGAAGAAAATGATTTGGCCGAGCTAATCAAAAAAGCGCGCCACGGCCAGCTTACCTTGGGGAATGACATTGGGGTAATATCGTTCAACGAAACCGCCCTCAAAGAGCTTCTGGACATTACGGTTATCACCACCGATTTTGAACTGATGGGCCAAACTGCGGCCACACTTTTAATTAATAATCAGCGCGTTAAAGTAAAAAATCCATTTTACATGATTCGGAGAGGTTCACTGTGAGGAAATCAAAAGATAACGCATGACATTGAGAATACCGTTTAGAGTTAAAAATGAATAATTATCGAAAGGAACAGATGAACAAAAGAATCCTGCGGATGTCCGCAGGATTTTTTTGTATTAACCTTTAGTTTTTTTATGCCAATGTAAGGAACCATTTGATGACCGCACCTAAAAAACCCCAAATCCTGACGAAAATCAGGACTTGGGAAACAAAACAGCTATCAGGTGGGTAAAACTACAATTTCGCTACTTCAGTGCCAGCCAACAGGAAACATCCTAAGCCAAAATCCTCATAATCGGGTTCTTTCTCGTAGCTCAACGGCTGCCCATCTTTGGGCTCTTTGCCCGTTCCTTGTACCCATCCTAAAAAGCCATTGGGATGTACGCAGTCTTTGAGCATGGCATTCATGGCCTTGGCTACGATGGGTTGATAGGTCTTTTTATCCAACAAGCCGTTGCGCATTCCCCACGCCATTCCGTACACAAACAGCGCCGTTCCAGTCAATTCTTTGCCGCCAAAATCTGTTTCATCGGTCAAACTTACATTCCAGAAGCCATCTGCGCGTTGTAACGGTGCAAGGGCGCGCATCATCTCCAAATAAGTCTTTTGGTACTCGTCGCGGTGGGGGGCGTCTTTGGGCATAATGTCCAACACTCGCACCAAAGCGGCCACCACCCAGCCATCCCCTCGCGACCAATAGCAATTTTTTCCTCCTGGAGTTTTGTAAGGTGGGTCAAAGTCTTTGTCACGCCACCAGAGCCCTTCGGCGGGGTTGTAAAGGCCCTTGTCGCCGTGCTGATTTTTGGTAAACATATACATCTCGTACATTTTTTCGTAATATCGATTGTCGTTGTACAGCACGCCCAATTTTGCAAAAACGGGCATGGCCATTTGCAGCGCATCTACCCACGACCAATCATCTTTTTTGTCACTGTTGACCATGTTATCCATACAGGCTTTGATGTCACGAATGCGCTCCTCTTTTTTATCCATGAGGTACAAATCTATGTAGGTTTGGCCGCAGCATTGGTCGTCGCCGTTGCGGGTGGTAATTCCATTGCGCAAACCCCATTTGTGCGCTTCTCCCCACAAAATGGCGTAGTTAAGATAGCTTTTTTGGGGGTCGAGTTTGTACAATGCCATCAGTCCTTCGTAGTATACACCCCGCGTCCAGATGTTGCTTGGACGCGTACGGTCCTTTCCCACGATAGGCTTACCCACATCAGGCCATTTGTTCATAAAATAAGCATTGGCCGACGTCATGGCTTTCAAAAGCTCCTTTTTTGGGGGGAGTTTTTGGGCCAAGGTCGTGGAAGCGATGAATAAAAGGCAAACGAAAAGCTTTATTGATTTCATAGATTATTGAATTTGAATGTTTATTTACGGCCTACCCAAACATTATCAATTTTGTAAGGCAGGTCATTTTCGTCTTCGCCAATTACTTCGCAATACTCCCAATGAAGGTTTTGTAAATGCTTTCCGAATTTTTCAATTGGTAATTCCTTGAAAATAGACGATTTATCAAAATAGTCTCGTCTATTAGCTTTTGCACAAACTACTTCACTGCGGATATATTCTTTTTCAAAAATCCATAGTTGCAAATCATAATCAGCACCTTGCTTTTGAAATTCACTCTCCCAATTTTCAAAAATCAGCACCATTTTTTTGGTGATTAATCTGAAATACCACAACGGCGGATTCGTTTTATTAAGCCTATAAAATGGGTCTATCCAGATTTTAACGTAATCACTATTCTGCTTTTCAAAGTGCTCTAAATCAGGCAAAACATTTGCTTCGAACCACTTTTCTATATGAATAATCCTACGTTTCCAGCCTCGTATTTTCATTAACCTTTATAATTTGATATTTCAATTCTCCCTATGCCAAAGCATCATTTTTTATTAACCACCTTGATTAAAGGTTTAGGTACTTTTTTCATACCAGTGCCCAAGTAATAGCTCGTATGAGGCGGCTGATTATAAGCTACATTTTGAGCCGCAATGCTAAGTCGGTAGTGTGGGTCGTGCATGAGCGTGACCAGGCGATGTTCGGTCGGGATGGTGGTCGAATAAATCCGCAAATTTTTGTTATCGTTGGTTCTAAAAATAACTTCTTCGCGCCAATCTCCGAATAAATCCGCGCTGAGCGCAGGCGTAGATTTGGTGCCATTATTAGAGGTACAACCTTCGGCGGTGAGCAGGCGACTGCCTTTGTATTTGTCGATGTGGTTTCCATCAAGCAATTCACGACCCAAATCACCGTCCCACCACGCCAGAAAATTAGCGGAACTAGGCGCTTCGCCAATATCTTCGCCTTTTATGCTTAGCAAGCGACTTTTGCCATCTACCATCATCCCACCCCACAGTTCTGCGCCCAAATGCACGGGATCAATGTCGGCAGCTACGCCTCGACCTACGTCTTTTCCTTCGGCGGTTCTAACCAAAGTTGCGCCTGTTTTGGCATCATACAGCGCCATGCCTGGGCGGGTAGCATCCTTATCTTTGTTTTCGTGAATGCCAAATACCTCCAATCCCTCATGCGTGGGGTCTAAGTCACTCACGTGGATGGCATCCCCGTGCCCAAAACCCGTTGTAAACAACCCTTTTCCATTATCATCCACGACCATTGCGCCGAATACAATTTCATCTTTGCCGTCTTTGTCTACGTCGGCAGCGGTGAGGTTATGATTTCCCTGTCCTTCGTATTGAGGAAAGCCATTTTTAGTATCAAATACCCAACGTGAGGTTAATTTTCCATTACGCCAATCCCAAGCTGCCAACACGGTACGGGCATAGTAACCTCGGCACATGACGACACTGGGTTGTTGGCCGTCGAGATAGGCTACACACGCCAAAAAGCGGTCCGCCCGATTACCGTTTCGGTCATTGTGTTCGGGGGTGCCCCAACTGTCAATCGGAAATCGGCTCGGCAAATATTCGGTTGAAGCCAGCGCTGCGCCCGTTTGCCCGTCAAAAATGGTAAAGAACTCGGCCCCTTCCAAAACTCTTCCTTGGGCATTTCGATAGTCTTTTGAAGCATCGCCGATGGGTTTTCCTTTGCCGTCCGTGGTGCCATCTGCAGTTTTGCAGGCAACTTCAGCTTTGCCATCTCCGTCTAAGTCATATACCATAAACTGCGTATAATGGGCGCCCGCGCGGATATTTTTACCCAAATCAATTTGCCACAATCGTATGCCGTTGAGTTTATAAGCATCTAAAAACACATTACCCGTGTAGCCATCTTGGGAATTGTCTTTGGCATTGGAAGGCTCCCATTTCAGGATGATTTCGTATTCGCCGTCGCCATCCAAATCCCCAACGCTTGCATCGTTGGCATTGTAAGTATAGGTTTTTCCGTCGGGGGTGGTACCGCCAGGAGGAATTTGCAAAGGAATTTCTAAGTAGGATTGTTTAAAACTTAATGCCGTTGCTGCATTTTTCTGTTCTAACCCTTTCAGCACCATTCGAATGCTGTAAACAGCCCCCTCGACGGGATTTTTGTCCGTAAAATTACTACTATCTATTGGCTTGGTATTTAGTTTTTCCTTGTTCCGATAGATATTAAAAGCTACACTTTCAGGGTCATTGCCTAACAGCCGCCAACTAATAAACATGCTTCCTTCGGCAGTAGGCACTGCTACAACACCTCGGTTGAGGGCTTCCATTTGCCGTTGAGCAAAGGTGTGGGTCAGTAACGTCAGGCAGCAATATACGGTCAGATGAATCCACTTCATATTCTTGCCATTATAGAGTAGGTGTTAAATAACATCAATGAATTTACTTCTTTTGTAACAACTGCACTGAGCTGTCATTGATTTCGAACTGCTTGTTTTTCAACAAACTAATCACCTCAGCTCCCGCCAAAATCACGGGCCCATAGCCATGCGCCGCAAAAGGGCTGATGGGACGATGGTAGTAAAAAGCAGGGTCAAAACCCATGCCTGTTCCTACACACGTTCCTTCTACTTGGCCTTTTTCATTCACTTTGGTTGCCACGGCATTCCATCCCAACAGCGTCATAGGTGCATACGCCAAGCCGTCAATCCAGCCTTTATTGATGGCACGAGCGATGGCATAAGTATAAATCGCCGTGGCCGACGTTTCCAGATAGGAATCTTCCTTGTTGAGCAATTGATGCCAAAAACCTGACCCTGATTGATAGGATGCCAATCCTTTGGCGTGCGCTTTCAACAAAGCCAAAATCGCAGGGCGCGATGGGTGATTTTCGGGCAACACGTCCAGCACTTCAACTTTGGTCAAAATCGCCCAACCATTGGCTCTGGCCCAGTGAAATTGCGGGTGCTCAGTCATGCCTTCGACCCAACCGTGCATGTATACACCTTTTTCTTTGTTAAACATCCGACCCGCAAATTGCAGTATTTGTTTAGCGGCTTCGTCGTAGTATTTTTTGTCGCCCGTCAGCTTGCCCATTTGCGCAAGTGCGGGTACGCCCATAAACATATCATCCAACCAAAGGGTATTGGGCTGGGGACGATTGCGGGCTAGCGTACCGTCTTTTAGTCGGTGTTCTTTGGTCAGAATATAATTAATGTGACTGTCAATCAACGGGCGCAAATTTGACTTATTCCCTTCACGAGTGGCCTTAATCATAGCAGCGCACATGGCCCCACAATCGTCCAAAGCATGGGGCATCAATAAACCACGCAGCGGACCTTTCGTTCCCCAATCTGCATGTTCTTCGGTCGTTTTTTTGAAGTACGGAGCGGCATTGGCGATAAAAGCCAATCGTTTATCCGTATATTCTTTGTAGCGATTATCTCCCGTTACCTGACTTGCCAACAACATACCTCCGTAGGTAACGCCCCATTCATAGCTAACCAAGCGATAATCGCCTTTTTGCAAGGCGGTATTTTCGTCAATTTTGGATAAATCGGTCAGGACTTCACCCGTTTTGGCATTGACAAAGGCAGCAGGAGTCACATTGTTTAAATATCCGTGAATTCTATCCAATACCCCCTTTACTTCCTCGGTTTTCACAATCCCGTAAGGTACTGGATAATCGGGTTGCAGCAAATGCAAAGGCGTATTGGAGTCATTGGCATTGGTCACGTTTCGTTGCGCCAAAAGGGGCGTTGTCAGGCATAATACCACTCCAAGCGCCGACAAATTTTGACTAGACAGCAGGGTTTTCATAGGTATAAAAGGGGAATAATCTTGGTTTTATTGGAAAGTTACAAAGTTGCGGGGAATTACGACATCAACATTCCCGTACCCACCTGTTTACGACTGCTATAAAAAAGCCCTCAACTTCGAAAGAAATTGAGGGCTTATCAAATTCATGCGTATTAGGTCCTTTCAGGACGACAAAAAATATAATTAGGCTTCTACCATACACGCACCGACGGTTACGTGGGAAGTTTCATCAATCAGAATAGCGGCGCCGTTGGCCCGATTTTTCAGGTATGAATCGTAGGCAAGCGGTTTTGCCGTGCGGAGCGTCACTTTAGCGATGTCGTTTAGCTTGAGGCTTTCGATGTCTTCCAAGTGCTCGTAATTGTTTACATCAATGCGGTATTCAATGCCTTTGACAGAGCAACGTACTAGGCTTGTTCCGTGTTGCAGGGTGTATTTATTACCCACTTTCAACTCTTTTCGGTCGTCCATCCAACAAATAGTGGCTTCAACGTCTTGACTCAAAATCGGCTGATTGCCCGCACCGCTGATTAAATCTCCCCGGCTGATGTCCACGTCAGTTTCCAGCAATATCGTTACTGATTGCGGAGCCGTAGCTTCTTCCACTTCTTCGCCATAGACTTCGATTCTGGCGATTTTGGAGGTTTGTTCTGAAGGCAAAACGGTAATAGAATCACCTTTTTTGAAAACTCCGCTTTGAATTCGTCCCGCATAGCCACGATAATCGTGTAATTCTTCGGTTTGCGGACGCAGTACGTATTGCACTGCCATACGTGCATCGGTCAAATTCAGGTCGTTCAGCACGTTGACATTTTCGAGAAAATGCAGCATTGTTTCGCCCGTATACCAAGGCATGGCTTCCGATTTATCCACAATGTTATCACCCGCCAACGCACTGACAGGGATGATTTTCAGGTCTTTAATACCAAGTTTATCCGCTAGTTTTTTGTATTCTTGGGCAATTTGCAGAAACGCATCTTCTGAATAACCCACCAAGTCCATCTTATTGACCGCTACCACAATATGAGGAATGCCTAACAAAGACGCAATCAACGAATGACGACGTGTTTGCTCCACCACTCCCTGCCGGGCATCAATCAAAATAATGGCCAAATCTGCATTGGAGGCCCCCGTTACCATATTGCGGGTGTACTGAATGTGACCGGGCGCATCAATGCTGATAAACTTGCGATTGGGCGTTTGGAAATATTTGTAGGCTACGTCGATGGTAATGCCTTGCTCCCGCTCCGAACGAAGGCCGTCGGTCAGCAGTGCTAAGTCAATTTCGCCGTCACCTCTGGTTTTGCTGGCGCGCTCTACGGCCTCCATTTGGTCGGCCAAAATGCTTTTTGTATCGTAAAGCAAGCGGCCAATCAACGTACTTTTTCCGTCGTCAACACTACCTGCGGTTATAAATCTTAGAATGTCCATTTGTTCAATTTACAGTTTACGTTTCACACGGGGTCGCCGGAGAGGTTTACAGTTAGTTCTATTTTTAGACCGTTCATCTGACTGTGAACTGCCTACTGTTGGCTGTAAACGCTAAAAATATCCTCCCTTTTTACGGTCTTCCATCGCCGCTTCGGTTTGTTGGTCGTCGATGCGGGTTTCGCCACGTTCGCTGATGCGCGTTGCTTTGATTTCGTTGACTACTTTCTCAATCGTATCGGCATCCGACTCTACCGCCGCAGTACAAGTCATGTCACCTACCGTGCGAAAACGAACGGTCTTGGTTACAATTACGTCGTTTTCATCTTTGAAAATAAAATCGGCATTGGCCAACAAATTACCATCGCGCAAAATCATTTCGCGTTGGTGCGAGAAATAAATGCTAGGCAACGGAATTTTTTCGCGCTCAATGTATGACCACACGTCGAGCTCGGTCCAGTTGGAAATCGGGAAGCAACGTACATTTTCGCCTTTGCTGATTTTGCCGTTAAACAAATTCCACAATTCAGGACGCTGACGCTTAGGATCCCATTGACCAAATTCATCGCGGAAAGAGAAGATACGCTCTTTGGCGCGGGCTTTTTCTTCGTCACGACGCGCCCCACCGATACACGCATCAAATTCAAATTCTTCGATGGTATCAAGCAATGTAAAGGTCTGAAGCCAGTTACGCGTAGCATTTTTACCCGTTTGCTCTTTCAGCCCTTTGGCTTTGATGGTATCTTCGACCTGACGTACAATCAACTTTGCTCCTACTTCATTGGCCAACCAATCACGGTACTGAGTTGCTTCAGGAAAATTATGTCCTGTATCGATGTGTACCAATGGAAAAGGGATTTTACCAGGAGCAAAGGCTTTTTGGGCCAAACGTACAAGGGTAATCGAATCTTTACCGCCCGAAAACAACAACGCGGGGCGCTCAAATTGCCCTGCCACTTCACGCATGATGTAAATGGCTTCGGATTCGAGTTGGTCTAAATAGTCCTGACGTTGGACAATAGACTCTGGACTTTGGATATTGGACATGATTTATCGTGTCTGATTTTGTAATTTACTTTTAAAAGAACGGGGGATTCCTTCTCTTCTATTTAGCGTGTAACCCACACTCTTTTTTGCTTTCATCTTCCCACCACCAGCGGCCTGCGCGGAAGTCTTCTCCTTCTTGGATGGCGCGGGTACAAGGGGCACAGCCAATACTTACAAACCCTTTATCATGCAGTGGGTTATAAGGCACATTGTGCGCCTTCACGTAGCTTTTTACTTGGTCGAATGTCCAAGGCAAAAGTGGATTGTATTTAAACAATTCATGTCCTCCGTCCCACTCAATGGCCTGCATATCAGTGCGGTTAGGTGATTGCTCCGCGCGGATACCCGTCACCCAAATTTTCACACCTTTCAGCGCACGATTCAAAGGTTCTACTTTGCGAATAAAGCAACACTCTTTGCGGTTTTCGATGGATTCGTAAAAACTCAAAGGCCCTTTTTCGGTCAGCAGTTGTTCAACGGCTTCGTTTTTGGGGAACATCACTTCGATTTTGGTATCGTAGCGATTATTGGTTTTCTGGAGCGTCAGATAAGTTTCGGGAAACATGCGGCCCGTATCTAGCGTAAAGATTCGGATGTCAATTCCATTGGCTAAAATCATATCCGTGATCACTTGGTCTTCATAGCCCAAGCTGGTCGAAAAAGCCACCTGTCCGGGAAACGTTTCGGCCAAAAGGCGCAATGCTTCCACTTCGGTTTTACCGTTGAGTAAACTAAGTAACGATTCTGTTGTATGTGTTTCGGTGAGTATCATGGGTACCGTTGCAATAAGTGTTCTTTTTTATAAATTCCTTTTTATCTAAACACACCCCGTCACTTCGTGACACCCCTCTCAAGAGGGGATTTTTTCTTTTTCAACTATCCAATCGTGAATTGTATTTAAGACAAAACTCATATTTTGTTTTATCTCTTTGTCGTCAAATCTTAGAAATTGTATTCCAAAGCTTTCTATTTTTCGTTGACGAATTTCCTCATTCACGGCTACTTCTTCCCACGTATGACTGATTCCATCAATTTCAATTACTAACATCAGCTCATGACAAAAAAAGTCAACGATATAATTGTCAATCGGTTTTTGTCGGTGAAAGTCGTACCCTCTCATTTTTTTCCCCTTCAATTCAAGCCACAATAACACTTCTGATAAAGTACTATTATTTCGTAATTGTCGGGCTATTTCTTTGAGTTTAGGGTTGTACGGAATGATTTGACGACGTTCCATAATTGCTAATTTCACACACCCCGCCCTACGGGCACCCCTCTCAAGAGGGGAATCAGCGACAATCCCCTCTTGAGAGGGGTGCGGCTTTAGCCGCGGGGTGTGTAGATAATAAAATTAATGAGAAACAACTTATTTTAGCATTTCGATAATTCAACAGCTAACTTATTTTATTTCTAACCACCACTTCATCGTTTCTAATTTCTCTTTTTCAACTTTAGTTAATACAGCTTCATTGGAAATGCTTTCTAAAGTGTGTCTACATATTTCTATACCATAGTTTTCTTTAAACCAAAATGGAACCTCTTCTACACTTTTATTCCAATTGCTTAAAATTTTTTTTAGAATAATTTCAAGGGCAACATCTGTTTTAGGTTTAATTTCTTTCAAAATTTGCCCTGCAAACTCTTGATCTAAAATTTCAGTTTCCCTTCTATTATTATTCTCAAAAACTTTAATTAGACCCTCAATTAGTAGTTCATCAGGCACGTTTGATAAAATTTTCATCAACTGTCTAATTCGCAAATCTCCAATTTCAGGGTATTTGTCTACTGAAATATAAATCTCATTAGTCAATTCGCTTGCTGTAAGCGGGAATTTCATATCTGAAAACTAATTTCTATCTATATCTTCTCCGCAATCACTTCTGCGCTCACCACTGCCGCCTGCGTAAAGTCTTCAATCAAGTCTTCTACAGCTTCTAAGCCTACTGAAATACGAATCAGGCCTTCCGTAATACCCAAAGCCGCTTTTTCGTCGGGTTTGAGTTTGGAGTGAGTGGTCGTAAATGGATTGGTGATAATGGTACGCGTATCGCCCAAGTTTGACGACAAGGTTGGGATAGTCAACGCTTTCATAAACGCACTCACGCGTTCAAAACCACCTTCCAATTCAATGGTCACAATGGCGCCGCCCGCGTTCATTTGCGCTTTGGCAAGCTCATATTGGGCGTGGCTTGGCAAATACGGATAATTTACTTTTTTCACTTCGGGCAATGCCTCCAAGGCTTCGGCTAAACGCAACGCATTTTGGCTGTGGCGCTCCATGCGTAATTCAAGCGTTTCGAGGCTTTTGCTCAATGTCCACGCATTAAATGGCGACATAGAAGGGCCAGTATGGCGACAAAAAAAGCGAATCGGGGCAATGTATTCAGCTTTTCCAACCACAACTCCTCCCAATACACGCCCCTGCCCATCCATAAATTTGGTGGCAGAGTGTACAATCAAATCTGCACCAAAATCCGCGGGCGTTTGAATGATGGGGGTGGCAAAGCAATTGTCAACGTTGAAAATCAGGTTGTGTTTTTTACAAATCCGACCAATCATAGCCAAATCGACCAACTCCAAACCAGGATTAGATGGGGTTTCTAAGTACACCATCCGGCTATTGGGCTGCACGGCGGCCTCCCACTGTTCTTCAGAAGCATCGGCATCCAAGTACGTATAAGTAATACCCCACTTCGCAAAAATCTGCGTAATAATCTGATGCGCCGACCCAAACAACGCACGGCAGGCAATGATATGATCCCCCGACTTGAGAATTCCCGCCATACTTGCAAATACCGCCGCCATGCCAGTGGCGGTAGCAAGACCATCTTCCGCACCTTCCAGCATACACACTTTATCGACAAACTCCTGAACACTGGGGTTTGAAAAACGGCTGTAAATATTACCCTCCTCGGTTTCATCAAAGAGCGCCTTGCCTTGCTCAGCCGACTCAAATGAGAAACTGGAAGTAAGAAACAATGGCGTCGAATGCTCGCGGTATTGCGTCTTTTTGGTTTGGATGCGGATTGCTTTCGTCTTACGTTGCATACTTTTCTTGAGAATTTAGACTTACGATTTGTACACCAAATAATATGGAAAACACACCAAGTCTTTTAAATGACCTAATTGAGCTAGGCCGTAAAATTACACATTTACTATAAAATAGCTTTCAATACAACCCTTAATCCTAGGAATATCACCAATAAACCCACAATCACCATCAATGGTCGGCGGTTCACTCGATTTACTAGATAAGCACCAAGCGGAGCAGCTATCATGCCTCCAAGCATCAACCCCAATACAACCTGCCAACTATTGATACCTTCAAAAAGAAGAAATGTAACCCCACTGGCAAACGCAACGGCAAATTCAGCAGCATTGACCGAACCAATGGTATAGCGTGGGTCGCGGCCACGGCCAATGAGCGTAGAAGTCACAATCGGACCCCAACCTCCCCCACCAACGGCATCCATAAAACCACCGAAAATGGCTAAAACACCTAATCTTTTTGTTGGCTTTTTAACATTATTCTTTTTGATTCCTTTACTCACAATAATACAGCCCAACACCACCATGTAAGCCGAGATAAAAGGCTTAATAACGTTGCCATCTATTACATCTGAAAGTAAATAAGCACCGATTACTGAACCGATTACACCAGGAATCAATAAAGTTTTGAATAGCTTTTTATTGATATTTTTGAATTTGAAGTGTGAAATGGCCGAAGCGCCCGTGGTAAACATCTCTGATAAGTGAACACTCGTGCTACTTACCGCTGGAGGAACGCCTAAGGTCAATAAAAAAGACGTTGCCGTAGCGCCGTAGCCCATGCCCAACGCACCATCTACCAACTGAGCCATAACTCCAACCATCAGGTAAAACGCCAAATCTGAATTAAAACCCGCTTTAAAAGATTCCAAAGTAAAACTTCCAGCGTGTTTGTAGATAAGGTATCCTATGATAATGGTCAAGAGCGCAATGGGTATACCAACCCACAGCCAATCTTCAATATCTCTTGGTTTCTCGACAGGAATAACTGGTGGTTTTGTCATGGAGCTCATAGCCGTTTCTGAAATTTATGCTGGTAGAACAATTCCTGCGATTAGTTTGAAAGATAAGCAGAAGTTTAAACACCTAATACCAGATATAGTATATTGATTATGTAGAGAAATTAATATAAATTAAATGCCGCTTTTTGGGGCGGCATTACAAAAGTAGGAGCAATAGTTAAAAAGTCCAAGAAATGAGCTTAAAAACTTATTAAATTCTTACAAAAATCCGATTTCGGTACATCCAGCGCAAAATCAGCCACTCGACTAAAAGAATCAATCCACCCCTAACCAAGGACTCATACGTGATTCCAAACACCTGGTCGTAGGTTTGAGATACATGCGTTTGAATAGAGTGATGAATAAACTCTACTATGGTATGGGAGATAACATAGGCGGCAATGGAATTGGTGCCAATAATTATCAACCAAATAAATGCTTTTCGCCACCCCTGTATATCTACCAACCAGTAAAAAGCTGCGAGCAGCACAAAACACCATCCACCGCTAAACAGCACCCAAGTAGGCGTCCAAATACGTTTAACATTGGGACAAATACCCAGCCAGCTGAGAAGAGAACCCACCACCAAAAGGGCTACGCCTAAGGTCGCAAACCGCTTCACTTTTTCCATCGGCTCCGAATCTGATTTGAGCCATTGACCCGCCAACAGCCCTAAAATCATTGTACCCAACGTTGGAATAAAGCTTAACGTAGAATACCCTCCGCCATTTCTAATGAAAGGTTTCTCACGAGGAAAAAGGTTCATAAACCATTGGTCAAATGCCCATGCCGCATTGGTATTTTTGTTCCAATGAGCCGCAAACCCCTTTAAATTATGTTCCCAATCGGCAGTAACACCCACCGCCGCATAATCAAAATCGGCCCCTGGAAGCGGGTAAACGGCAAAGAAAAGCCAATAACCTACCAAAATAGTGCCCAAAGCAATGAGTTGGGTACGGAATGTGCGAAAACCCAGCCAAAATAAAACGGGGTAACCCAAGCCAATTTGCGTGAGTGTATCTTCAAACGTAAAATTGGTTTGTTCGCGGTGCATAGAACGCAGAAAAATTCCGAGAAAAATCAGAATCAACGAGCGCTGAATGGTGTGCCCAAACATGGCTCCGAAGTTTTGCCCTTTAGCCATCCTACTCGCAATAGAATACGGCAATGCCACACCCACCAAAAACGAAAACGACGGCTGAATCAAATCATGCAACGAACAACCCACCCATTCGACGTGGTCTTGGTTATAGGCCAAAAACGCCCAAAAAGAGCTATCGGGCAGGGCTTTGGAAATATGACCGAATTCGAGCACTTCGGCCATCATCAAAAACATAACAAAACCTCGGTAAGCATCTACCGACGAGATACGGACGGGCAAAGTGGGCGCCATAGCGTTAAGAAAAAGTTTAGGAACATAACAGGGTTTGTATACCTAAAGTAAACAAAAGTGAATTTATAACTTATAGGCGAACTATGCTGTAACATCCCCTGTTTTTGATACTACTGAATTTCAATCCGTTGATACCTTTTCTCGCCCTAAAAAAAATGATTATCAGCTTCGTTTTTGTCCTGTCGCTGGCAGGAGGTTTTTATTTCTTTATGTATGAGCGTTTTACGTGGGAGATAAGCGGCTATCGTTCTAACCCTGATTTAAAAACCGTTCGACCTGATTGGAAAGGCAACCCCGTAAATCCGCAGGGACGTTTTTTGAACGAAAACTTGGAGCCGTTGCCTGGATTTAGTGATTTATTGAAATGGCAACGCGAACCCAATCCCCAAAAAGCCGAGAAAAAAACGGATACGTTTCGCTTGAAAGTGACAAAAAACAGTGATTTCCTGAGCAACAACGAAGATTGTGTCGTGTGGTTAGGTCATGCTACGTTTTTTATTCGGCTCAACGGCGTCCGAATTTTAACCGACCCTGTGCTGGAAAGTCCCTCCGCGCTGATGAAACGGTATTCGGCATTGCCCGTGGCGGTTTCGGAATTAAAGGATATGGATTACATCATCGTCTCGCACGACCACCGCGACCATTGCGACGAAAAAAGCCTCAAAACGTTGGCCCCCCAAAACCTAAATGCCACTTATTTGACGGGTCTTGGGCTAGATACTCTGCTCAATAATTTTACAAAAAACCCTAACATTCAGGCGGCGGGCTGGTACCAAACCTACCAAACGGATACTTCTAAAATTGAAATCATCTATTTGCCCGCCCGTCACTGGGCGCGGCGTTATTTAAACGACACCAATAAAAATCTATGGGGGGCGTATTTGATTCGAGCCAATGGCAAAAGTATTTATTTTGGCTCAGATTCGGGCTACGGAACGCACTATCAGGATTTTGC
This sequence comes from Runella rosea, assembly GCF_003325355.1. Lineage (GTDB taxonomy): Bacteria > Bacteroidota > Bacteroidia > Cytophagales > Spirosomataceae > Runella > Runella rosea. The sequence continues at coordinate 4,677,897 of NZ_CP030850.1, read as the reverse complement.
CAAGTATTTTGGCGGGGTTGATGTGGCCTTGTTGGGGGTTGGTGCTTATAAACCCGAATGGTTTATGTCTGCCAGTCACGCCGGGCCAAAGGATGCCGTACGAGCAGCCCACGAAATGAAAGCAAAACGAATGATTCCGATGCACTACGGCACGTTCGATTTGTCAGATGAACCCTTGGGAGATTGCTACCGCTCGCTCCAAAAATTGCAGAAAGCGCCCCAGAATCAGGGATTAATTCAGTTGGCGGGCGTTGGAGAAGTGATAAAGTTGTAGACTTGGAAGGAATTATAAAAAAATCCTCGGCAAAGCTTAAAGCCTTGCCGAGGATAAATCAAGCTATAAAAATTAATTCACCGTAGTTTTGAAGGCTTTTTTCGCGGCCAAATCGTGGGCCGTATCGTAGTATGAACGTAGATTTCCCCAGTCAAATACATCCGAAATATTCTCTACTTTGTTACGCTGTTGAATACGCTCACGCAAGTTCATACGTACAAATTTGAACATGATATTTGCCAATTGGTCGGCGGCCTGATCAAAGTTTTGTGTTTTGCGATTGATCACATAAATACCTCGGTTTTCGTAATCACGCATGATTTGCATGATAAAATCACCGAAACCCGACAAATCGCTCGTAACGGTTGGAATACCGCGTACTACGCACTCCAACGGCGTATAGCCCCACGGCTCGTAGTAGCTTGGAAAAATCCCCAAGTGACATCCTCGCACAAATTGGCCGTAATCCAATCCAAAAAGTGGATTTGTGGAGGCAATAAAATCAGGATGGTACACGATTTTGACGCGGTCTTGCTCATGGTTTTTGAGGCCCGAACGCTCGCAATATTCCGTGATAGAGTCAGGTTGTTTTAGGTCGTGGGTTACGTAAGGCGGCAAGCGTTTTGTTTTCCAAGTTTGAATGGTCCGCCGGAGACGCAAGCGCCAATATTCATCTACAAATTGGTTCAAATCAGGCAAATGATGGTCGGTAGAAGAAGCCGAAGCCAAAAATAATTTATCGCCCAATTGCTTTTCAATTGCTTCGCAGGTATCCTGTATTTCACCCAAAACTGCTCTTGACTGAAGCACGTCTGGGTTGATAGAATGATAAGGTTGACGCGTCACGATAAACATCACCACCGTCATATCCATCTTGGCTTGCACCATTTTCCAGTTCAACCGCGCCAAGGCTTCCATCGTAATATCGTAGCCTTTATTGACAAATTCATAGCGGCCCGACGTGAAGAAATAAAGCGTTTTGTCAAGATTGAAAGAATAGCTTTGGAAAAAGTGACCCATGATAAACCGATGGATATTTTCCTTGTACTTCATGTGTAGGTTCTGAAACTCGTGTACTGCCGCAAAGCGCTGAATATTAAGACCATTTGGCAACACCAAGTCGGGATATTTCCCTAAAAACACTTCACATTCACGGGCCGTTACGTCGCTGACGGTGGTACTCACGTGGGCGCTCAGGTAGGCCAGGCGTTCGATGGTAGCCTGGGCCTCAATGGCGTAGTACCGCGCCTCATGCTGCCAATCAAAGGAAGGAAGTTTGGTGTAGAAATCACGCTCGTTGGAAGCGATATACCGCCCCAACATAGTGGCATGAGTGGTAAATATGGTCGCAATCCGAACATCATCTTTACGCAAATCTGGCAGTCCCGAGCTCGCCATCCATTCGTGGAAATGGGCCGTAATTTCAAATTTCTTGGCGTAATCTTCCGCAAACTGGGTCAGAAAAACCCGCACCATTTCGCCAAAGCCCAGCGTTTGATTGACCAAATCTTCAATATTGACCGTCGAGATTTTATGCCGCTCCCATAGACCATATTTTATACGGTCTAGCTGCGCCGCTACACTTCTAATGTCAAACAGTACCACGCGAGGTTTTCCGGTAATGAGCCAGTAGCCATATTCGACCACAAATCCCGCCTCGCGCATCTTTTCTACGGTCTGATAAATCCCCGACCCGTCGTCTGAAGTGATAGGCTCATATTCTGTTAAAGCACGCTGGGGGAAATAAGGCCCCAAGCATACATAATCATCCCCCCATTGGTCGACCATTGCAGGGACTTTACTCCGAATTACGGTATAAATTCCTCCCACTTGGTTGCAGACTTCCCAAGCGACTTCAAATAAGAGGGCTTTTTTAGGTTTCTTTTCCACGATTAATGAAGATTTTTAATGTACAATTTTTAATTTAAAATGTACAATTTTACAGTTTTGAATTGCAATAATAATGTTTATTTGCTTTTATTCAAGGAAAACAAACACTAAGGATAAAGTTGATTGAAATACTTACAACATGCGTCAGGAAGGTTTTTAGCTCTGTTTTTTCAAAAGATACCTTACGCTTTATTTGACAGCCTCCAAAAATCCCCTCTCAACCACCTCATTTTCATTAAGGTGGTTTTACTATCTAAAAATAGATTTGCCCGTTACACTACTTAATTATTTGATATTATTTTATCGGCAACTATTTTGACGAGTCTATTTTCTAATAGCATTCTAATATTCTCAGCAAGAATATCATAGTTCCTAAAGATAATGCCCATATCGTTCAATAAAGGCATAAATGGAAAAAAAATAAAATTTCTTTCCCAACAATACTATAAAAAATAATGGCACTATCCCTCATCATTACGGGGATTTTTAGAAGTTTTCTCGGCCTTCACACTTAAACAAATAACCAACTCCTTTGAGGGTGACAATTTCGAGCGCGGGGTCTTCGCGCAGATAGTCGCGTAGGCGGGTGATATAGACGTCTAAATTACGGGAATTGAAGAAAGAATCATCGCCCCAAACCCGCATCAAAATATCGCGCCGAGGTACCGTGAAGTTGCGGTTTTCGGCCAATATAGAAAGCAGTTCCGTTTCGCGGTGCGAGAGTTTGCGCAGACTATCGGCGCGGTGAAGTTCGTACTTGTGAGGATAAAAAGTATAGCTACCAAGCATAATATTGCCATTTGGAGCAGCTAAGACGGGCTTAGCGTTGGTCAACTGAAGTAAATTCTGAATCCTGACAATCAGTTCCTCCATGCTAAAAGGCTTCCGAACATAGTCATTTCCTCCCGCCTGAAACCCTTTCAGCACGTCTTCGGTTTGGGTTTTGGCGGTCAGAAAAATAATGGGCATTTCAGGAGCCAATTGACGAATATCCTGCGCCAATGCATAGCCGTCTCGGTGCGGAAGCATGACATCCAACACACATATAACGGGCTGAAATACTTTAAATTGGGCAAGTACATCTCGGCCATCAGCTACCATGCACACCTCAAATTGGCGGCTTTCGAGGCTTTCTTTTACAATTTTCCCTAAAAAGGGCTCATCTTCTACATACAGAATCTTGGTCATAGTTTGTTATGGGCGGAGGCGAGCCCCGCCCCTACGGTTTGGGGATAATGACGGTAAAAATACTGCCTTTGCCTACTTCACTTTCCACTTCGATGCGGCCGTGGTGTTGTTTGACGACCGATGATACGTAGCTCAATCCTAGTCCATACCCTTTTACATCGTGCGTATCGCCCGTGGGCACCCTGAAAAATTTATCAAAAATTCTCGCCAAAAACTCCGATTGAATACCGATGCCGTTGTCTTTGACCGAAAGGCGTAATTCAGCATCGGTTTCTTGTAAAAGCAACGCAATTTTGGGTCGATTTTCGGTGTATTTCAGGGCATTATCTAACAAATTATAGACCACATTGGTAAGGTGAATTTTGTCGGCAGAGAGCTTAAAAGAATGTCCTATTTGGTTAAAATCTACTTTTGCGCCGTATTTCTCAAATTGTAATTTCATCGAATTTAGCACCAACTGTGTGAGTTCGGCCCAATCAACGGTTTCGGGCGAGAGCGTCAGTCCGTGCTGCTCAAAGGTTGCCATTTTAAGCACTTTATCCACCAACAACGTTAGGCGATTGAGCTCACTTTTTGATATTTCAAGGTATTCTTTGGTTTGCTCGGGGTTTTGCGAAACCCCAAAATTCTGCAACGCTTCAATCGCTACGCTCACGGTGGCAATGGGCGTTTTAAGTTCATGCGTCACGTTGCTGATAAAATCATTTTTTAATTCAGTCAGTCGACGCTGCTGACGAAGATTTTGGTAAATCGCCCCAAAAGCTAAGCCTGTAATGGCCAACAGAAAAAATGAAAATAGACTTTGCGGAAGGATTTTTTTCAATAAAAAACCCTCATAACCAGAAAACACCGCCGTGTAGGTACTTCCAAAGGGAATTGTCGTCGGAACGGCCGACGTAGTTAAAACCTGCTCATTGGTATTTTTAGGAAAAGCAATCTCTTGTTTTTCAAGCAATGGTTTTGTCGATTGTCGCACCACCTGAAACGGCAAGTCAATTTTTGACTTCTGAATTTGACGAACATACGCCCGCTTAATGTCTTGGATTTTCAAGGAGTCGTGGTCTAGCCTAATAATAAACTGATTTTCAATGGGCTTGATGGTTGATTTGTTTTTAGGGCGCAATGGCGCTTTTTCACTCCGCTCAATCACCGAGATTTTCAAATTATTAGTTCCTTCTGCCAGTGGCGTAAATGACAAAACACTGTCGCGATTTGGGCGATTATACATCACAACCTTGGCCATTCGGCCGAGCATTCGTTGGAGCGTGTCAGACGGTTGGTGCGATTTTACAATGACAATTTCGGATTTGCCCTGCGGTGTAGTATCGGCAACGGTCAGTTTGGTAATATCCAAGTTGCCCACTGAATTCATTTTAATGGCGCGAATATCTTCAGGTCGGGTTTTTCGTAAAACGTCGTGCAGTTTACTTTTTGAGATTGTAGTATCTACGCCTGACAATTGAGCCATTCGAGCCGCCGTTTGGATATAAAATAAGTTGAAAGCTTCTGTTCTTTCATTTTTGCCGTCACGCGCTTTTTTGTCTGAATAAACGATAGGTGTAGGAGGCGAACTTTCGTGGGTGTATCTAAAGGTAAACTTTCGGTCAATGGCAACTTTATTTGGTTTTCCAGCTTGCGAATCCAACGCAAATGCTTTTCGCATCGGAAACGTTATCTTCTTCTGAATCACGGAGTCTTCTAAAGCCTGAATGGTATTTTTGAACAAAATATCGGCTTCTTTCTGCAAAATACTTTTTTGTTCGGTATACTCTTTGCGCAGCCAAAACACCTGAAAAGCCGCCAGTAAAAGCATACTGGCGACCATCAAGGACAAAGAAGTAATAGCTGACTTAGTATTCCTCATTTTTACCAATTTTATTAATAGTACATGAGTCAAATAGACACTTTCAGTGGGACAAAATGCTAATTCCGAATGATTCTGATGCCACCTTGTCCACCCATTTCCTTCATGAATTCGTCGCGTTTTTTAGTAAACTCGGCTTCCGTAATCTTCTTTCCACCTGAAGGCAGTTTTATATCGTTTGCCGCTAATTTTTTAAACTCCGCTTTGGTCAGGCTGTAAATCATGTCGCCGTCATTGACGTCTACTTCCAAAATTAAGCCAGGCAATCCGCCAAACCCTGCGGGTCCGCTCGGCACAGGAATGGCCTCCGTAAACCACGCTACGATGGGCTGGTTATTTACTTTATTGGTCATGGTGGCCTTCATGCAGTCATAGCCCTGAATTTTTTTGGTCTCTCCCGCCAATTTCCACGGCATCCGGCGCAGGGTATCTTCAATCAGAAATTTTTGCCCCGCCAATTCGCGCAATTCTACGGATTTTTGGGTTTCGTAGTTACGATAGGTTTCATTTTGCGGAACACGAATCACCATGCGAACCGTATTTCCGTTGGCATCCGTATTTTCTTCGTCTTCGTTGGGTTGAGTGGCAGCCTTAAACAACGATTCGCTGGCACGAACCAAAAGTTGCATTTTATTGGTACGAAACTCGGGCACCATGGCCTTCATCGATTCGTCTTGCATACGTTTATGCATGTTGATTTTTTGGTCGTACAGCACAATCCCTTCGTTTTGTTGGCCAAAAGCTTGCAACAAAGAAAATATCAAAATTAAGCTTAAACTTGTCTTTTTCATTGGTTTATGATTTAATTATTTGTTTAGAAATGAATGATTTTACCCCTGGCGTATCACGCGCATTCCGCCCGATGGCATGCCGCCCATGAAGCTTTTGAGACTGTACGTAAAACTCAATAGGAAGTAGCGGCCCAAGGAGCGAATCCGCTCGTCTTGTACGAAATTTACCTGCGCAATGCGGTTGATGCCCACGTTGCGATTTAGCATATCGACCACCGATAACTTGAGTTCTCCACGGTTCCCTTTCAGGAAAAACTTAGACACCGACGCATTCCAGATGGGCACTTTTTGGTTAAAAGTTGAACCCGCAAAGTCGTAAATACTGTAGTCTAGTGTCGAGTTAAGAGTCAGCGTTTTGGTCACTTTTAAGTTTCCTTCCACATCATATACCTGATTCACAAACGACTGATTCAGATTGGGATTGAGCGAATAACCCGTTTGGTTGTAGGTAATGGCCGCGCTCGTCGAAAGGTCCAAAACTTCCTTATAGCGGTATTCTAACCGAAGCCGGTTGCGACTTTCGAGCCGACGCGTGAGGTTGTCTACGTTGTTGACGGGCGTAATACCCCGATTTAAGACCAAATTGGTGGTAAAATTCACCCGAGTACCGAGGGCTTTAATCCGAAACCCCTTCGAGATATTGGCGTTGATGGTATAATCATCCTTCACGTTGACGGGGCGATACGTGCGCACCAAATTAGCATCTACTTGCTGCGCATTCGCGATTCTATTGGTGGTATAAGTCAGGTTGACAAAAGCAAAAAAGTTGCTGAATTTTAGCTGATTAAAGTTAAAGAAATTCAAGTTTAAGCGGTGGTTGTATTCTGGTCGCAAGTTTGGATTTCCTGTGATGATATTAAGTGGATCACTATTATCCACAATCGGTGAAAGTTGCTGAATACTCGGTTCACGCACATCGGTATCATACGTTACATTCAGGTTGCGGCTTGTGGCAAAATTGTATTGATAACGTATATTGGGCAACACATTCACAAACGTTCGTGCAATGCGGGTATTCTGCAAAATCAACTCACCATCCAACACCGACTGCTGCACGCTTACACCAGTGGAGAAGTTAGCTTTTTGAGAATTCATCCGAAAATTCAACCCACCGCGTTGATACGTAAAACCATTGCGAAACTGATTGCTCAACTGCGCATTGAAGCGCGGGGCGCGCCCTTCGCCGTTGACGTCAAAAACCTGCCGGTCAACGTCGTTTTGGGAAAGATTCAACGCATAATTGACCTCCAAATACCTACGTTTGCCTAAGGGTTCTGTGTAAGACGCCGTGATACCGTAGCTTTGGCGGTTGTTGGTCTGTGTATTGGTCTGGCGTAGCGTATCCACACGGCTTTTTTGACCCGAGGGGTTGTAGAAAGTATTGACTGCGCGCAAAGTCCCGTCACGGTCGCTTTGTTCGAGCCCCAAACTAAAATTGGCAGAAAGCGTCCGTCCTTTTTTACCAAACTTATGTCGCCACAACAACTCAGAGTTGATTCTCCACGTATCGCCTTGGGCATTTGATTGGCGTGTACCTTCATTTTCGGGCACGCCGCTGCCGTTGGTGGAAAGGCTGCTGCTGCCTATGTTGGACGAATTTTGGGAATAGTTGAAGTTATTGGTCCATTTCAACGAATTGAGCGAATCAATTTTATGGTCCAATGTTACATTTCCTCGGTGCGTAGCATTGGTGGTTTTCTGAGCAGTGTTTTGATTGGTTTTAAAATTACCCATCGGCAGAAAAGTCTCACGATTGGTCTCACGTTCAATCAATTGGTCGAGTTGATTATAGAAATAGTTACTTTGCAACTCGGTCTTTTTGCTGAGCTGGTCATTGTAGTTCAAGCCCGCCCCGCCCGAGGTGACAAAGCCATTATTGCGTCCGCCGAAATTGAGGGGAATAGCGGCATCTTCCTCTGAGTTAAACTGCAACCGCACCCCACCGCCAGCCATCATGCGTTGCGACGCTCCCGTGAAGTTCATGTAATCATCTATTGAAAAACCCTGTTGATTGATATTGTTGGCCATTCCCAAAAACGACAACTGACGGGTTTTGCTGAAACGGTTAAAATTACCCTTGATTGAGTAGCGACTCGCATCGCCGACGCCTGCCGTAACATTGCCGAAGATTCCTTTTTTCTTTTCTTCTTTCAACGTAAGGTTAAGCGTCTTCTCGCGCTGACCGTCGTCAATACCCGTAAACTGCGCTTGGTCTGATTTTCGGTCAAATACCTGCACTTTATCTACCACGTCGGCGGGCAGATTTTTGGTCGCCATTTTGGGGTCACGGCCAAAAAACTCTTTGCCGTCGACCGTCACCCGTTGCACTTGCTGCCCTTGGGCACGAACCGTTCCGTCGCGGTCTACTTCTACGCCCGGCAGGCGCTTGAGCAATTCTTCCACGGCCGCGTTGGGCTGTACTTTAAACGAGCCTGCATTGTATTCAATCGTGTCTTGCTTGATGGTCACGGGGTCGCGCTCGCCTTTGACAATTACTTCTTTTAAATCCTTAGGAACAGGTGCCATCTGAATCGCCCCTAAATCCAATAAATCTGTTGTTTGTGCCTGAATCAATTGACTCATCGGTTGCAAGCCCATGTAGGTGGCTTTGAGAAAATACGGGGCATTGGTTATGTTTTTAAACTCAAACGCCCCCGTCGATTGTGACCTCGAAAAAGAGACAAGCGACGTATCTTTTCCATCCAACAACATCACCGTCGCGCCTTCGAGCGGGCGGTTGGCAGTGTCGCGAAGCGTTCCTCTGATCGTTAATTTTTGGGCAAGTGAAGCCGACGATAGTACCAGAAAAAAAAGCCCCGACAGGGCATAACATTGAAAAAAAGAAGTTGTCTTTTTTCTTTTTGTCAACGTCATGTTCTGCCGGGAGTTTACTCTAACGATTTTAAAACAATAATGCATGGCTGTAATGGGTTTTTGAATGACTGCGGGACAAAACTAATGAGCCTCCCAACCAAAGTAGGTTAATGGTCGTAGAAACAATGTTAATTAAGGTTAATGCCAAAAACCCTATCTTTGCAAACACTCATCTTAGACATCTTCAATCACCATGCACTGCTACTTCAACGGCGACATTATCCCTGTAGAACAGGCCTCTGTCAAAATCAACGATCTTGCTTTATTGCGCGGCTACGGCTTGTTTGACTACTTTCGTACCTACAACGGTGTTCCTTTTGAGTGGGATGGCTACTGGGCGCGCTTTACCCGTTCGGCCGAAGTCCTACGCCTGCCCGTAGCGCTTACACAAGCCCAAACCGCCGATGTATTGGCAGAACTCTACAAGCTGGCTGACAAGCCCGATATTGCCTATCGTTTTGTTTTGACTGGCGGTTACTCGCCCGATAGCGTCAGCGTGGTACAACCCAATTTTTTGATTATTGCCGAAAACCTTCCCAAAGACAATCCCGAAGGGCGCTACCGAGGCATCAAAGTGTTGCCCTTTGAGTTTGTACGAGACCTACCCGAGCTTAAAAGCACCAATTATCTCCACATGATTCGCCTCGCCGCCGAGATGAAATCGCAAGGAGCGGCTGATTTATTATACCATAAAGACGGTGAAGTAAGCGAGTTGACCCGCAGTAATTTCTTCATTTTTAAAGGCGATACGCTCATCACACCCGACCAAAACATTCTGCACGGGATTACACGCAGGGTGGTATTGGAACTGGCAAAAAAGGATTTCAAGGTAGAAATTCGTCCGTTAAAAGTAGAAGAACTGGAAGAAGCCGACGAAGCCTTCACTACCAGCACGACCAAATGGGTAATGCCCGTGGTGCAAATTGGCCGCCAAATCGTAGGTGACGGCAAGCCAGGTGTCAGAACCTTAAAGCTATTGGAGCAGTTTGAGGAATTGGTGACGGGGTATGGATTGGTAAAAGCCTAGTTTTTTGACCGACTTGTTCTCAATATCTTTAGTTTTTAATACTGTTTCTTTTAACTAATAGTAACCTCATGTCCATTACCAACCCTGCCGAGCTAGTCGGCATGAAAAAAATCAGCGAAGCCGTTGGCACTACCCTCCGGAAAATGCGCGAATATGCCCGCCCTGGCATAACCGCCAAAGAACTGGACGATTACGGCGGACAGATACTGCAAGGATTTGGAGCCAAATCTGCTCCGCGTCTTACCTACGGTTTTCCTGGTTGGACGTGCATCAGCCTTAACAATGAAGTAGCGCACGGTATTCCCACCGAACACAAGATTCTAAAAGAAGGCGACTTGATTAACATCGACGTTTCGGCCGAACTCGACGGGTTCTGGGCCGACAATGGCGGCTCTTTTGTATTGGGCGAAGACAAACACAATCACCTGAAACTTGTCAACGCCTCGAAGCAAATTTTACACAAAGCTATTCATCAAATCAAAGGAGGCGTCAGAATTGCCGACATTGGAAAATTGATTGAAACCGAAGCGAAAAAATCAGGCTATCGGGTTATCCGTAACCTAGTCGGACACGGCGTAGGTAGAAGTTTGCACGAAGCACCCTCCGAAATTCCTTGTTTCTATGACCGCTTCAATACGGGCCGTTTCAGAAAAAACTCCATTGTAGCCGTAGAAACGTTCATTTCGACCAAAGCCACGCTTGCGCACCAAAATGGTGACGGGTGGACGTTTGTGACCAACGATGGCAGTTTTGTGGCTCAACACGAACATACCATTATGATTACCGACGGAAAACCCGTGATACTTACCGAAAGCAACGAGATTTGGAATTGAACATGAAACAAGCGCAGTATTGGGTGGAGAAATACCAAATGCAGGTGCATCCTGAAGGTGGCTATTTTGCCGAAACCTACCGTTCTACGGAAAGCATCCCACTCAGTGCGCTTCCGAGCCGTTTCTCAGGCGACAGAAGTTTTAGCACGGGCATTTATTTCTTACTCGAAAATCATCATTTTTCGGCATTCCACCGCATTCAGGCCGATGAAATGTGGCATTTCTACGCGGGCGGGCCGTTGAATGTCTACGTTATTCATGAAGACGGAAAGCTGGAAATCATCAAATTAGGCTCTAATCCCGACAACGGAGAGGTGTTTCAGGCGGTAGTGCCAGCAGGGACGTGGTTTGGCTCTAAGCCTGCGGCAGAAAGTGATTATTCGCTGGTGGGCTGCACCGTAGCGCCGGGCTTTGATTTCGCTGATTTTGAACTGGCCGAACGGGTAGATTTATTAGCAACTTATCCACAACATGAGGAAGTGATTCGGTTGCTGACGCTTGAAAAGTACTAATTTTTAATAATTCAATTGTAAAATCATCTTTTTAATAAAATTCTAAAGAAAAAATAGTTTTTTGGCGCATAAAACGGTATAAAGTATACCAAAAACAACTTTTTTATATTTGATATAGCCATAAATCTTACACTAAAATTTAATATAAATGGCGAATAAGATTCGTATTAATTGGGTAGTACTATTATTATATTTATCAGCCCTAAATACTATTTCAGTCAAAGGCCAATCTATCTCCATTAGTTCCGACAATTTCTATTCTCTTTGTGCAGGATCAACCATCAGCATTCCTGTTGCATTGTCAGGTTCTTGGGCCCCTGATAATAAATTTGTACTTAAACTTAGGGAGAATTCGATCTCAGGAGATACCATTATTTATGTAACCGCCGATAATACTTCCTCTCCCTTACAATTTCAGTTACCAAAATTATACGCTGATAAGAATCGATCATCGAAATTGTTTTCCATTGCAAGTATCAGTTCCACTAACCCTGTAACAGTAAGCAATGAAAAATATTTCAATGTTGGCCTTTTGCCTACTATTCAATTGGAACAGCCCATGCAGGCGATTGATGTTTTCCCTATTTCAAGATTCCCTAATGAATACACCAATGCAGGACAAGCACGGTATGTTGGCCATAAAATATACCGAGGCGATGACAATGTAATCGGTAAGTTGGCTGACAGTACCCTTTGGTACTTAGGGGGAGAATGGGCATTATCACCTAATCAAACAACTGTTTATCAACTGGTTCAAATTCAGAACAGGTGCGGTATAGGCAAAGTTATTCCCCCTAATACCATTACTGTGAAAGTAAATCCATTTAAACTGAAAATAACATCTGTATATCCAAAAGCAATTTGCGAGGATCGAAAAATTAACGTCAATATAGATTACACAGGTGAACTTAACCCTGAACAAGTAGTGATCGAAGTCGCCAATTTTAAAGGCGACACCATCAAACAACTTTCCACGACGGTTGTAGATGCCCGCAACTTCACCGGTACTTTAGATAATTCATTTTCATCAGGAACTTATTTTGTACGAATAAGATCCATTGCTCCTGATGCCGCCACTGATTTCGTTCCGATCTTTATGAACAGTGCCCCGAAAATTGAGTTAGATTGGCTGGACGGTGTCACAAATCCGGTGGGATATAAAAATAAAGTTTGGCTTAGAATACGCAGTGTTGGGGCAACAGAGTCCGGCAGACCTTTGACACTCAAACTCTCAGATGGCACCATTGTCAATAATTTTAGTGGATATAGTGGTGCAAGTTCCGGATATATGGCCGACGTTTTCCTTAACCCTGAAAAAACACATTATTATAAAGTTGATTCGTTGATCACAGCGTGTGGAATTTCCCGACAATATACCGTTTCCGGAGAGCGGGAATTGGTTGTAAAAAACGATTTTTACATTGAAAACTTACCAAAACTCATCTATTGTGAAGGCGAAAAACTAAGGTTAAAAATAAAATCGACACTTCCTTTTACCGCGAGTACGGTTTTTATCGCTAAAATATATTTGAGCAATGGTACGGTTTTGGCATTGCCAACCACTCGAATTTCCACCGACAGTTTGGAATTTACGATTCCCGCAGCTTCGTTTTTTGAGTCCACAGCCTTTTATTTTCAATTGCAACTGGAATCCAATTCCCCGGCAGCTTTAAGTTCGTTGTATCAGCAACAAATTAACGTGACTCAAAAACCTGTCCCCGTAACGGCATGGGCAACTACTCCGCTGACAAATCCCGGAAACGGTTACCTCTTTTTTTTATTCAAAGGAGGGTCCCCTGCTTCCTTGATATTTACCGATGGGCAACGCGACGATACGGTGTCTGTCTTCAGCGTCACCAATGAACTTACAAGAGAGATTTCGTTAAATCCGCTCATTGTACAAACCACTTCTTTCCGTTGGAAGTCCATCGAAAACAGTTGTGGAAAAACCGAGAATTTCCCTGTTCCGGAGGTTACGATAACCGTTGACAATACCACTCAGAAAAACATTTTCATCGTAAAAAGTCCGAAACAAGTTTGTTTGGGAGGCACCTATACAATTGAAATAAAAACTGCCGGGACTTTTTCTACAGAAGATGAGTATTTAGTTCGGTTGGTACGATATATCAATTACGTCCCTGTCGTTTATGAAGTAGGCAGAGGCAAGTCAAAAATTTTATCCATTCAGATCCCGACCAATATACCTGTTTCGGCAGACAACAATTTCTGCAAATTTGTTGTCTCTTCGGTTCAGACAGAAGCCGACAATCTGCCAACCGCCTTTCGCGAAGCGTCTTCGTATATTACAGTCAACCAAACAGCTTCTCTGTTTGTGAATACATTTGATTTAAACGGAAATAAGATTTTAAGTAAAACTATTGATCTGTTAAAGGGAGAAAGTGTGCCGCTTATTATACAATCTTCCACTTCTAATTCCAATGAACCTTATAATGTTAAGATCAATAGTACTTGGTATAATTATGCCGCCTACGTGAATAATAACTCAGGCATGATAAACAGTCTTTACATTAATATAAAGCCCTCCAACGATACACTGTTGGTATTAAATGCGCTGGAAAATATTTGCGGAGTTACATCCCTGAATGACACTGTAATAATCAAGGTAAGACCTTATCGAATCCAAACCGCACTTGTCGAAGCAGGTATAAGATGTCAGCAAAATATAGTGGATGTAATGTTCTCTATCGAGGGCAATCAGCAAAATGTACCGACTGACTACAAAGTGTATTTCAGACCGATTGCGCCTTATGCTCAGATATATCCTGATTCCCTTCGATTTGAGGCCCTTGTTGTCACAAAGCGCCCTTTTCATTATACCATCCAAATTCCTGATATGCCCTATGAGGGAGGTTTTGGGGTTGAGGTAGAGCCATTAAGCCATGAAGGTCATTTCGCCAAAAACTATCGTTTGCCTCGAATTTCTATTTATAAACGCCATCAGGTCAAACTAACCGCTTCAGATGGCACCTCTATCTTATGGGTTGATGGCAGTAACTCATCTGTCTACCTGAAAGCCGAAACAATTAACTCCAACACTCCTCGTTGGAACGGCAAAACGGTAGTAAATCCCACTACTTTCGGAGGAACAACCATACAGGCATACACAAAAGTGACGACTATATGGGCTTCGTCAACGCCAGGTAATGTATATACTTTAGCCGACATTGAAAGCGTATGCGGTTATGGTCAGGCAATAGGTGAAGTACGCGTAAAAAGGTGTTATGGAGACGTAAATCCGGGCTATATCTATTCGGACAGTAACGAGTACTATTCCAACAGTACTATTAAAAGCAGCGCTCCGGTCATTAAAAACAACACGTTATTTTCTGCTAAAGAATCCATAGAATTAACTCCCGGCTTCAAAACCGAAGGCCAAACACTATTTAGCGCTGAAATTAAAGGATGTGAAGTAACTAAGCCATAAACTTTTGTCTGCACAAATAAGAATTATGTTAAACGAGGTGAGCTTTAATCGCTCACCTCGTTTATTAATTTTCCAATTTCTTCAATTCGCCAATCAACGCTTCTACCTGCTCAAACGATACCGCAGGAAAATTAGCGATGCGAATTTGACTTTCCTTGAAAGGTCCATAACCACTTCCGACAATCATATTGGCTTGTTTTACCTGAGCAATTACTTCAGGAGAGGGAATACGGGTATTGGCTACTACCACTGTACGCGAGCGATGCCGCTCTTCGGCTACCGATGGGCTGAAAGCCCGACTTGTTTCAATGTATTTATTGAGCAATTTATATTTTTCTTCGGTCTGCTTACGCACCGTTTCAGCACCGATTTTGTTCAAATCTTCGGCTACTTTTCCCAACAGATAAATGCCAATCACATTGGGTGTAGCGGGCGTTTCGTAATTCTTAAAATTCTTCCACAACATGGGCAGGCTGTTGTGCGCTCCGATGGTAGCATCTTCGTATTTCTGCAAACGCTCAGCTTTGGCGAGACACTTTTCGTTGGCAATCCATACACCCAAACCCGCTGGTAAGCCAAAGGCTTTTTGAACCGAAAAGAACGCCGTATCTACCACCCCAAAATCTAACTCAGGATAAGGCGCCGAAGAGACCATATCGACCGCAATGAGTTTTTTTAAATTGCTCCGCTTCAGTTTGTGAATGTCGGGCTCGCGCATTTGTACGCCCGAACTGGTTTCATTGTGCGTGACACAAATTAACTCCGCATATTCGGGCACTTCTACTTCGGCGTAGTCAAAACCTTCGCCAAAAGGCTTTTCCTGCTTGTGGGCGTATTTCCGAAGCGACGCGCTATACTCATAAAATTTCTTGGAAAAAGACCCGTTGACCAAGTGAAAACTTTCGTGTTCGACGCAATTCTGCACCACCCGCTCCCACACTTCCGAGGCGGAGCCCGTGAAAAAAATACCGTGCGTATCGGGGATATTCATCAACGTACGAAGTTGCTCTACCGTAAATTGATAAATGCTCCGAAACTTCTGACTGCGGTGCGAAATCGAACCCAATTGCTGCTCAACGGCGGTCAATAAGTGCTTCTCAAACGTAGGATACATCTCAGCCGGCCCGGCTGTAAAATAGACTTGTTTCATCTGATTTGGAGCCCTATCGGTAAGGCCTTTGGTTTGAGGGGGCAAAATTACGCTAAAAACCCGTTTTTTATACCAATTACTACAATTCTTGCCTCTTTTTAGGAGCGTTCAATTTTTTTTGCAGTGTCTCATAAAACTTACAGACGTGCGTCAGTTCGCATTTGTTGCATTGAGGGCTGCGCGCCACGCACACATAACGCCCGTGCAAAATCAACCAATGATGTGCCAAAGGAATCACCGTATCGGGGATATATTTGACGAGTTCTTTCTCAACGGCCAGAGGAGTAGTGGCGGTTTTGGCAACCAAACCCAGCCGGTGCGAAACCCGAAAAACGTGCGTATCGACCGCCATCGTGGGCTGATTGTAAATGATAGAAGCGATGACGTTCGCCGTTTTGCGCCCCACACCCGGCATTTGTTGCAATTCCTCAATCGTGCTCGGAACCTCGCCGTCAAATTTATCAAGCAGCATTCGGGCCATTCCCACGAGGTGCTTGGCTTTGTTGTTGGGGTACGACACCGAACGAATCAATTGAAATACTTCCTCTGCGGTACTATCGGCCATGGCCTGCGGGTCAGGATAACGCTGAAAAAGTGCCGGCGTAACCATATTGATACGCTTGTCGGTGCACTGTGCCGACAAAATCACGGCTACCAATAGTTCAAATGGATTGGAATAATTTAGTTCTGTTTCAGCTTCAGGAAATTTTTGCGAGAAATGTTCGATTAAAAGACGATAGCGTTCTTTCTTTTGCATAGGTTTGGACAGCCCTTTTTTGAGCCTTCAAAGATACTTGTTTCCTCAAAATGTACCCCCTTGAAAACATAGAGTTTTAGATAAGAAGCTTAAAACAGGAAATGCGCGAGGAATTTTCCCGCAATATGGGTGATTTAATGGTTGCCCAAGTTTTCCCTATCTTTGTCTCATTGCGTCTTATTTGTTCACTTATTCATCAATTTCATGAGAAAAACCTTTCCTTCAACCCATTATCGGTTTACCGTTCCCTATTTTATTTTTTATTTGTTTTTTGTCTCGCTTGTCCAAGCCCAGCAAAGAACCGTTACCCTCAATGACATTTACGGCCCACAAGGCTCTGTCTTTACCCCGCGTAGCGTATCTGGAGTAAACTGGATGAAAGCTGGCGGGTTTTACACCGCCCAACAAAGCGGGAAAGTCATTAAATACAGCATTGCCACGGGCGAGGCCGTCGAAACGCTTTTTGACCAATCGACCGTCAAGGTAGAAGGTACCAATCAAAACATCCAGTTTGACAGTTACGAACTCAGCGCCGACGAGCGAAAACTGTTGTTGACCACGGGCATTGAGCGTATTTATCGGCGCTCGTTTAAGGCCGAGTTTTATGTGTATGATTTGGCGAGCAAAAAGCTAGTGCAGCTCTCCAAAAACGGAAAACAAATGTTGGCAACGCTTTCTCCTGATGGCAGCAAAGTGGCTTTTGTTCGAGACAACAACCTTTACCTCACCGACCTTTCTACCCTCACCGAGCAAGCCATCACCACCGACGGCAAACGCAACGAAATCATCAATGGTGCCTCGGATTGGGTCTATGAAGAAGAATTCAGTTTTGCCAAGGCCTTTGAATGGGCTCCCGATGGCAAGAAAATTGCTTTTTATCGCTTTGATGAAAGCCGCGTTCCTGAATACAACATGCAACTTTGGGGCGATTTGTACCCTAAAGATTACCGTTATAAATATCCAAAGGCGGGAGAGGCCAACTCACTGGTGGAGATTTGGGTTCATGATTTAGCTTCCAACCAAAAAACAAAAGTAGACGTTGGCCCCGAAACCGACCAATACATTCCGCGCATTAAATGGACGCAGAACCCTGGTTTATTGTCTGTCAAACGCATGAATCGACTGCAAAATCGGTTAGATATTCTGCACAGTGATGCCGCTACGGGCCAATCCAAAACCGTGTGGAGCGAAGAAAGCAAAACCTACGTGGATTTGGAATTTACAGATGACCTTACCTATTTGGCCGATGGAAAATCCTTTATTCAATCCTCCGAGCGCAGCGGCTATAAGCATTTGTACCAATACGACATAAACGGGACGTTGCTCAAAACCCTAACCTCTGGCGATTGGGAAGTGACGGATTTGGTCGGAATCGACGAAAAAACGCAGACACTATACTTTACTTCACCGATGGTTTCGCCGATGGAGCGGCATTTGTACAGTTTGAGTTTTGCCACTCCTCCCGTCAACAAAAAATCAAAGAAACCCATTCCCGTACCTCAACCCGTAAAATTGACCGAGAAATCAGGTTCAAACACGGTCAATATGAGTCCTGATTTCAGTTATTATTTGATTTACAACCAGTCGGCGCAAGAACCGTTGGTTGTCAGTCTGCATCAGGCACCTACAGGCAAAGCGGTACGTACGTTGGAAGCAAATCAAAAACTCCGCGAACGCTTGACGGAATATCGCATTTCTAAACAAGAATTTTTCAAATTTACCACTACGCAGGGCACGAGCCTCAACGGCTGGATGATGAAGCCTCTTGACTTTGACCCCACCAAAAAATACCCCGTTTTAATGTTCGTTTACGGCGGTCCCGGCTCACAAACCGTGACCGATACTTGGGGTGGTGGGTTGTTTTATTGGTTTCAGGTATTGGCCAGCAAAGGCTACATGATTGTATCGGTAGATGGGCGCGGCACGGGCGCGCGCGGCAATGCCTTCCGGACCGTTACCTACGCGCAACTTGGCAAATACGAAACCGAAGACCAAATTGAAGGGGCAAAATATTTGGCCACTTTACCCTACGTGGACGCTTCTCGCATCGGAATTCATGGCCACAGCTACGGAGGTTACATGGCCTCGCTGTGCATGACCATCGGGGCCGATTACTTCAAAGCGGGCATAGCGGGCGCGCCCGTGACCACGTGGCGATATTATGACACAGTGTATACTGAACGCTACCTCAAACGCCCACAAGACAATGCTTCGGGCTACGATGACAACTCCCCAATTCAGCACGTCAATAAGCTGAAAGGTAAATTCTTTATCGTTCACGGAACGGGCGACGACAATGTGCATTTTCAGAATTCCGTCGATTTTGTCAATGCTCTCATCAAGGCAGGCAAACAGTTTGACAGCTTTTATTACCCCAACCGCAATCACGGCATCAGTGGCGGTAATACCCTCATGCACCGTTATCAAATGATGTCAGATTGGGTATTGAAGAATTTGTAATTTTTAGCAGAAAGGAGTGGCAGAACACGGAAGCACGGAGAATACGTACTTCCGTGTTCTGCCACATCAATTAAATCGTTCCTTTAAAATCAAGTCGCAATGCATCAATTTTTTCCAGTTTTCCCAATACTTGATTCAGGAGCGTTTTGCGGATTTCGATTTGAAGGCTGCATTCATTGTCGAATTGTTGTTTTTGAGGCGTCAGGTCAAACGCTTTGATGACTTTCATGACCTCATTCATCTGTTCGTACGGGTACGTCAGCGTGTACACATCGCGCACGTGTTTGGTCACAATTTGAGCTTGACTGAGCGCTTCTTCGGTCGCCACTTTGTAGGCATTAATTAAACCTGGAACACCCAGCAGCGTACCCCCAAAATAACGAACTACTACCACCAGAAGATTGGTGATATCATGAGCATAAAGCGTATTTAAAATGGGTTTTCCCGCTGAACCAGACGGTTCGCCGTCGTCATTAGCGCGAAAATGCATCCGGTCCAACCCTAGGCGATAGGCGTAGCAGTGATGGTTGGCTTTGGGGTGAATTTCACGTAAAGCAGTAAGGTATTGTTTTACGTCTTCTTCATTCTGGATTGGGTAGCCAAAAGCCAAAAATTTACTACCACGGTCCCGAAAAAATCCCTCTATCGGGGTGACTATTGTTTTATAACTATCGTCAAATAGCATCAATTCAATAACTTTGTTAAAAAACTAATTTTTTCGTTTTTAGCCTGCTATTATGACAATTTATTTAACAGCAAACCTTGATTTCGACCACTTATCCACAATAAATTTGTGAACAAGTGCGTAAACAACTTGTTTTATCATTTACTTCTCTTTTCATCTAAACTTTCACAATCCATGAAACAAACAAAATTACTACTATTTATGGTAGTTTTCGGCTGGGCAAATGCAGCCTTTTCCCAGGCCGACCTTAAAAAGCCCATTCCCTTTGACCCAAAAGTCCGCTATGGCAAATTACCCAACGGAATGACGTATTACATTCGTAAAAACGAAGAGCCTAAAAAGCGCGCTGAGCTCTATCTAGTCAACAAAGTAGGAGCGATTCAGGAAGAAGACAAAGAAAATGGTTTAGCCCACTTCACCGAGCACATGGCTTTTAACGGCACCAAAAGTTTCCCAAAAAACGAATTGGTCAACTACCTCCAACGCGCTGGGGTTAAATTTGGCGATGACTTAAACGCCTTCACAGGTCAGGACCAGACGGTATATCAACTTCCTGTACCGACCGACTCCGCCGACATTTTCAACAAAGCGTTCGTCGTACTTGAAGATTGGGCGCACAACATTACGATGGAAGGCTCCGAAATTGACAAGGAGCGCGGCGTAATTCTGGAAGAATTTCGCGGGGGCAAAGGCGCACAACAACGTATGCGCGATAAGTGGCTTCCCATTCTTGTTGGAGATTCAAAATACGGCAAACGTACCGTGATTGGAACTGAAGATATTCTTAAAAATTTTACGCACGAAACCATCCGCAACTTCTACAAAACCTGGTATCGACCTGATTTGCAAGCAATTTTAGCAGTGGGAGATTTCGACATTGATCAGGTAGAAAAAACCATTAAAGAGCGCTTCGGGGCTATTCCGAAAGCCACCAATGCTAAACCCCTCGGAAAATATCCAGTAGCTGATTTTAAAGGAACCCGCGTGGCGATTGTCACCGACCCAGAGCAGCCTTACATGATTGCTCAAATAGTAACAAAATTGCCAAAAGCGGAAGAAAAAACCTTGAATGACTCGCGCGAAACCATCAAACGCAACCTGTTCAACCAAATGTTGCAGGCACGTTTGCAGGAGTTACAACAGCAGGCCAACCCTCCTTTCTTGTTTGGAGGAGCGGGCTACGGCGGTTTTATTGGAGATTATGACTCGTTCAGCAACATTGCAGTCGCCAAAGATGGCAACCTAGAACTGGCCGTCAAAGCGGTGTTGGATGAAGGAATCCGCGTGAAAAATTTTGGTTTTACCGCCACTGAATTGGAACGTACCAAAACGCAGTTGTTGACGGGCGTTGAAAAGCGCTTCAAAGAAAAAGACAAAACCAAATCAGCGAGTTATGTGAATGAATACATGAATCATTTTTTGGAGGATGCGCCCTCAACAGGCATTGAGTTTTACTACGAATTTGTAAAAGAACAACTCAACGGCATCAAAATAGAAGAAGTAAACGCATTGGCTGGCAAATATTTAACGCCCGACAACCGCACGGTGATTATCATGGCCTCGGAAAAAGACAAAGCGAAGCTACCGACCGAAGCCCAAATCCTGGAATGGGTCAACGGAGCAGGCAAGGGAGTAACCGCCTACGAAGACAAAGTCATCAACAAACCGTTGATTGAAAACTTACCAGCGGCAGGTCGTACAACTTCCACTAAACAAATCGCCGAACTGGGCGTGACCGAACTTACGTTAAGCAACGGCGTCAAAGTGGTGCTGAAACCCACTGACTTCAAGAATGACGAAATCCTCATCGGAGCCCGCAGTCAAGGAGGTACGTCGCTTTATAATGATAAAGATTTTATGAGCGCTGGACTTTCGGACGCAGTGGTGGAAGAGAGCGGTGTAGGTGAATTTAGCCAAAACGCCCTCAAAAAATACCTGACAGGGAAAGTGGTCAATATCAGTCCTTTTGTGAGCGAAAACGAAGAAGGTTTTACGGGTAGCAGCAGTCCCAAAGACCTTGAAACCGCCCTCCAACTGGTCTACGCCTACTTTACAAAACCCCGCAAAGACAACGAAGTCATCAAAGGCTTCATGACCACGCAGCGCTCGGCCATTCAAAACATGAAAGCGTCGCCGTCGCCAGAAATGGTTTTTCAGGACACCTTGAATACCTTGTTGGGCAACTATAATTTCCGCCGTTTGCCCATCAGCGTAGAACGTTGGGACATGGCAAACCCAGACCGCTCGTACGAGATTTACAAAGAGCGTTTTGCCGATGCGTCCGATTTCACTTTTTTCTTTACGGGTTCATTTAACATAGAACAAATCAAACCTTTGCTCGAAAAATACCTAGCCGTTTTGCCAGCACAGGGCAAAAAAGAGTCGTTCCGTGACTTGGGTATTCGTGCTCCGAAGGGCAAAATAGAGAAGAAAGTCTACAAAGGCATTGAGCAAAAAAGCCAGGCGACGTTGGTTTACAGCGGCGATTATGAATACAATGATGACAACAACTGGCAATTGGATGCGTTGGAAGAAATCCTGAATATCAAGTTGATTGAAGTCATTCGTGAGAAAGAAAGCGGCGTATACGGCATCGGCGCCCGGGCAGCTTACAGCAAGATTCCAGCTCCTCGCTACAGTTTACGTATTGGTTATGGCACAGGCCCTGAGCGCGTAGAAGAATTGGCCGTCAAAACCCTAGCGGTCATTGACGAAATCAAGAAAAATGGTGCTACACAGACCGATATTGACAAGTTTAAAGCCGAAACCCGCCGGGCCATGGAAGTCCAAACCAAAGAAAACGGTTTCTGGCAGAACCAGCTGATCGACGCCTACACCAAAGGCGAAGATCCAAAAGCGCTGTTGGACTGGGAGAAGCAATTGAACAAAATTACCGTAGCAAGCACCAAGGCAACGGCCAACAAATACCTCAGCGACGCCAACTTTATCAAAGCGGTGTTGTTGCCAGAGAAAAAGTAATAATCCGTGGTAAATCCACAAAAATACCAAAACAAAAAAGCCGGGCTATCCCGGCTTTTTTGTTTATAACTAGCAACCATTAGCGTTTTTTCTTCTTTTTTGACGAAGACTTTTTCTTTTTGGAAGAAGATTTTCTACGAGTTGGCTTCTTCTTTACGTACTTCCGAGCTTCCGCTTTTTTGATGGCCGCTTCTTGATCTTCATCCGATACGACACCCGTAGGTGCTTCCTTCACAATTGCCGCTGGCGCGCCCAATTCGGAGGCGGCCTGCGACTGGGCCGTTATTTCGGGCAAAACCGTCTGGACCACCGTTCCGATTTGTACGGTAGCATCCAAAGGACGTAACCGGAAGGAATAATTATATTCTTTTTCGGTCAAAAGAAATTCAGGATGTGTACGCGGGGTCCAACTGTCATCCCCACCAAGTCCCATCATTTGATGATCAAAATGCAATACTGTGACCATTCCACGCGGTAGATTTTGCGTTGTTTTAGCCGCTAATAAATCCGCATCGGTATAATCTTTGGCGCTAAAATTGAGCGTAGGCTCACCGATAACCAGCCAACCAAAACCCAAGGAATCCGTCACTGCCGCCCAGCGCACATCCGTTTTATTACCATTTTCCTGTGCCATAATGTACGGAAAGTGCTGGTCTAGCACTTTGCCGCTGTACTCTCCAATAAGTGCTGCGGTTTTGCGGTCACTATAACTCTCAAACGGACCTCGGCCATACCAACTCAGGTTACGATACACGGAGGGGAGTTGCATCTGCATCCCTACTTTTGGGAGGGGAGGTACATTATTCCCATTCACGAGAACGCTGTTTTTGACCTGCATATCTCCCGAACCGTATACCGTATAGGTGGTTTTGTGGACAATTGAAGTACCTACTTTTCCCACCCATGTTGTTTGGGTGTGTACCCGGGCAATAGAAGGACTTATCTGCTCCACCCGAATATCACCGCCTATGCGCCGAAGGCTATCTAGGCCAGCCATACGCCAACGTTCTGCAAAACCCGCACTTCCTCCACCTTCGTCATTATCGGTCGGGACCCGCCAAAATTCAGGTTGGAGCGGTTGCCCAATTAACTCATGATTTTTATAAACGAACGAACTGATACCCACCAATTTGCGATCAAACACCACTTTAAACTGTGAGTTGGTCAGTTGAATCCCTCCTCCCCGAATGAGTCCTACTTTTACCGTAGCATTGGTAGGCCACGTCAGAAACGGCTTAGGAGTTGGCGACGTTTTAATGTACATCTGTTGAAACGCCACTTCATGCCCAGTCGACGCCCAAGGCATATTTTCTTTCAGTTTCAGACTTAAATTCAGGAAATATTCACCTCCAGCGCCCCCTGGAATGGTAAACGGAATGGTCACATTTTGACTCTTTCCAGCGGCGGCTGTTAGGGAAGCGATTTCGCCCTGCTGAATCGGCCTTCCATTTTCGAGCAATTGCCACACCAATTTAAAAGGGCTAAGGCTCAGAAAATCGTAGTTATTAATGAGCGTGACGGTCTGACTTTGGGGGGAGATTGTATCTTTCGGCGTAAATTTTACGTACTGATACACGTGCTTTACTTCGTTTATTTCGGGTTGAGGGGTGCGATCTGGATTCACCAGGCCGTCGCCCGCATTGGCGCCGTCGATGTAATTGACGTGATTGATGTACGAGCGTCCGTTTTTATCTTTAACGAACAACCCCTGATCAACCCAATCCCAGATAAATCCACCCTGCATCCGTGGGTGTTTTTCGATAACATCCCAGTATTCTTGCAAATTACCGACGCTGTTTCCCATCGAATGGGCGTATTCACAAATAATCAAGGGTCGGCTCGGGTCTTTTTCAACCATCGCTTCCATGACCTTCACCGAAGGATACATCGTGCCATTAATGTCGAAATTGGTGCTTGGTTGGTTAATCTCTTCAAATGTTTTGGGATAATTGGACCGTCCTTCGTAATGAATAGGCCGCGTCGGATCAATCAACTTGATAATCTGCGCCATGTCCTGAAAATTACTACCCATCCCCGACTCATTGCCCAACGACCAAATAATGATCGAAGGATGGTTTTTATCGCGTTCTACCATGGCTTTGCCACGGGCAATAAACGCATCTTTCCAATCGGGATTATTGGCCAGCACAATTCCTTTTTGTTGCCACAATTCATGGCTTTCAATGTTGGCTTCGTCAATGACATACAAGCCATATTCGTCGCATAGGTCGTACCAAAGAGGATCGTTGGGATAGTGAGAAGTGCGTACCGCGTTGATATTGTGCTGTTTCATCAACAAAATATCTTTTATCATGGATTCACGGCTGATTGTCCGTCCCGTATTGGGGTCAAATTCGTGCCGATTCACCCCTTTAAACATAACAGCTTTCCCATTGACCAATAACTGTCCGTTTTTGAGCGTCACCTCCCTAAAACCCACACGGGTACTAAGCACTTCTGCCGTTTTTCCCTCACCATCTACCACCTGAATCACCAATTTATAAAGATTTGGCGTCTCAGCAGTCCAGCGTGCGGGCGAGGTAATAGGCACATTGAGGGTCAGATAAGACTCATCTTTGGGGTCCATCATCGGGACGTTTTTCACGAATTCTCCCTGAAAAATTCGCCCGTCGGGGTCATAAAGTTTAAACTTGACTTGGTATTTATCTTGAACCTGCGCCGAAAAGTTTTTGACGAAAGCCGATACTCTAAGGGTACCGTTTTGGTAGTTTTCATCCAAATCAGTCACCACGTAATAATCTCTGACGTGAATCGTAGGTGCAGCGTACAGGTAAACATCACGGAAAATACCTGAAATACGCCAAAAATCTTGGTCTTCGAGGTAACTTCCATCCGACCAATTGATGACCTGCACCGTAAGTTGATTTTCGCCCGCTCTTAAATATTTTGTAACGTTAAACTCAGCGGGCGTCATACCATCTTCGTGGTACCCCACCTGCAATCCGTTGACCCACACGTAGCAGGCAGATTGAACTCCCGCAAAATGCAAAAACACATCACGCCCCTGCCAATTGGGAGCAATCGTAAATGACGTACGATACAGCCCTACGGCGTTGGTATCGCTTGTGATACGAGGCGGTTTGGTCGGAAAAGGATGTTTTATGTTCGTAAAAATAGGCCGATCATACGCGCGGCCTTCGCGCGCGCCCACCACCTGCCAATTGGAAGGAACGGGCAAATCATCCCAACCTGAGATATTAGTATTGACCTGAAAAAAATCACCAGGCACTTTGGAGGGGTGAGAAACCCACTTAAATTTCCACGTTCCGTTTAATGATTTAAAAAAAGGCGACGCCGCACGGTCAGATTTAAGCGCCGATGCTTCGTCGGCGTAGGGGATAATCGTCGTATGAGGCCGTTCGGTATTTCGGCTGATAACCGATGGGTTTTCCCAGTCGGGCAAATCTTGAGCAAATCCAACACAAGGTAGTAAGAGGGATAAAAAAACGCTTAACTTGCGCATAAATCATTAGCGGGTTAAATTTTCCAGAACGCAACTCAGTTTCACAAAATAAAGGACTTTTGGCTGAACCAATAGAAAGACAACGAAAAAACACGGCTAAATATTGGATAAAAATGACCTATACACACGAATCGCATCGGCGTTTTTGATAGATTCCATTGAATTTTTGAGCTGATTTTGCCCTACTAAACATTTCATATTTACAAAAAATATACCACCACAAACCTCAGTCTATCATGCTTTTAGCCGTTGACGTAGGCAATACTGACACCGTTTTTGGAATTTGGCAAAATGAAGAATGGACGCACATCTTCCGTACGCGTTCACTGCCCGAAGAATCTCCGAATTATTTTGAAAGTAAATTACGGCTTCATTTTTTAGAGGCTGACCTAGCCTTGGAGAATGTCACAATTACGGTTTTAAGCAGTGTGGTTCCGCCGCTGACGCCCACCCTGCGCACCATGCTATCCAACCTCTTTGGGGAGCCTCCCGTAGTGGTCGGGCCCGATATTTACCCTGATTTAAAAGTGGAAATAGACCATCCGCACGAAATCGGCAGCGATCTCGTGGCCAATGCCGTAGCGGCTTTTACCAAATACAATCGGAATGCCGTGGTGGTAGATTTCGGTACAGCACTTACCTTTACGACTGTATCAGGAGATGGCCGAATCTTGGGCGTTGCCATCGCGCCAGGCCTGAAAACCGCCGTCAAAGCCTTGTTTTCCAACACCGCTCAGTTGCCAGAAGTACCGTTGAAGTTGCCAGAATCCGCCATTGGAAAAAATACAACCCACGCCATTCAGGCGGGGATTTTGTTGGGTTATGAAAGTTTGGTGCGGGGTATGGTAACGCGCATCCGCCGCGAACTCGACGGAGATTGTATTGCGCTGGCTACGGGTGGTTTATCCTCCATTATTGATACCTTACACGGCGAGTTTGTGGAAGTAAATCGAAGCCTGACGCTTGATGGACTGCGCATTATAGGCGAGAAGGTTAAACAAAAAAGTATATAAAACGGGGCAAAAACTCGCCCCAGTTCGCCCCAAACCTCAAAATTTTACTTTATAGCCCACGCCAATCAGAAACCGATTTTCCTGACTTCCAATCAAACGGTAATCGGTAAAGCCCGACAATTCCAGTTTATGGTGCTTATTGAGCGCAATTTCTACGCCCGCTTTATTACGCATTTGGTCAAAACCATTGCCGATTTCGTAGAAAAAATCGGTCGAAATGTAGGGCGTAAAACGCGATTTATTGGGATACGACAACTCAAATTTATTGCGGATGTAGCTGCTGTTATTTTCGGCCGCACTTTCATCATCTTGAAACTGATTTTGGTACCGAAGACGATAATCAAATTTCAACTTCCAAAGCTTATGATCATAGGCTAAATCAGCATAAAAACGGTTGTACGAACGGTATTCATAGCCAGTTTTATCCTCATTTCTTTTACGCCGGGCTATGTAGCGATAGTACCCGCTCACTTCCCAATGCTTGGTAAGTTTGTAGGAAAGGCCGACTTCCCCCAAATACGCTTTTAAAACAGAAATATCGTCCGTAAAACGGGATTGCACATTGACATTGACCGACCATTTTTTTGTAATTTTTTTCTCCACTCCCACACCCGCCCAAAGGCCGATATCTGCGGCTTGCGAATAACCCACCATTGGCAAAATCAACAGCAACAATGAAATATAAACTCCTATAAACCAATGCCTTGGCAATCCTTTAAAAAGCGCAGGGTTATTTTCTAATTTATGCATTTTCCAAAATATTTTCTTCAACTTTTTTTTCATTTTTGGCAGCAGTTTGGTAGTAAAAAATCATAATAAGGGCCGAATCTCTTAGAAAATCCATGGTTTGAATTTCTACCCGGTGAATATTCAACCCCGTGCGTGCCCGCAGGTCTTGAATCAATTCGGCACGCCGTTCGGGTAAAATCAGGTCAATTTTGTCGTATTGCACAACCTTGGTCAACTCGCGTTTGATAAGCCAATTACCCTCCAACAGCCACACAGTCAGTACAATCATACCATTGACCAAGCCCAGTTCGTCCCAACTTCCTTTGATAATAGCTGAGATAAGACCCAGCGAAATGACGATGAAAAGATAAGTCATGTCTTTGGCCGAAAGCCCTTCGGTGCGGTAGCGGAGCATCGAAAACACGGCAAACAACCCAAAGGCCGCTCCCATCGACATCTGCACTTTATTGAGCAGATACGTAATGAGAAAAATGACCAAATTGAAACCGAAAAACGTCAGGAACAAGTCAGTACGACGGTAGAGGCGGTAATAAATCAGTCGGACCAGAATCGTGACCGTCAGCAAATCAACTAACAAGCGTACGAAAAACTTTTCGGGAAGTTTATTAAACCATTCAAAGGTGTCGGCAGTGGCAAACTCTTGGAGAAAAATCATTTTTTTATCGTTAGGTATCAGACAATGTTAAGCAGAATAATGGCTATTTTCGGGCAAGGAAGTACATCGGGCATTTATTTTGAACACGTGTTTCAACTTTGCTTTAAATCGATTGTGTTTGACGGTTTTATTAAGACTAATAACGCCCAAACAATACTTACTCAGTGAGCCTTCCCGCAGTTGATACTTCTTCATTAAATCCAAAAATCGGGAATGTTTTAGCGAATCTTGTTTTACTTCGGCCACCACCAATTGTTCATAACTTTTGCGGCTTCCCTCATTGTGAAACGTCAAATTCAAATCTAGCGTTAAGCGTTCAGTGGTCGTGCGGCTTACAAGGGTAATCCGGGTATAATCCACCCGCAAGACTGGCATCAGCGTAGCGGGATCAACTGGTGTTTGTAGGCTTAGAAACGTGTTCGTTTCCTCGGTCAGGATAGTATTGACGGTTTTTTGATTCGGAATCCGGGTCTTGATCGTACGTCCTTTATTATTCTTGAATTTTACTTCCGTAAAAATCGTGTTACTATGAACATACTTGCGTTGCCGAATTTTATACCGGTTCAACCGTCCTGCTTGATGATCGTGATAAAACCGTAAATCAGGCGTATCAAAATAGAGCGTTTCATAATCACACATCCGATGCCCGTTGATTTCCAACAAACGATAGTACGGACGCAAATCCTCCAACAACGCAGGTAGCATTTTTAAGGGAACCAAAAACTTAGCATCGGTGCGGTTCATGAGTTTGACGCCGTCCATTTCGGCCAGCGAAATAGAATCATATAATCCTATTTTCTGTACAATAGTGGGGGTGAGGAATTGCGCTGCCATCTATTTTAAAAAGGTATTAACGGCCTGATTTCGCGTTGATACATGTTGTTTTAACACCGTGAGAGCGGTGGCGAAAGCGGCCGTATTGGTAAGATTGGTATACGGTGCCACCTCTTTTTCCGTTCCGTTGACGTACGGCGTAATTAAATTGGCATACTTATCAAATAACTCATTCATTTTGGCCGTCGTAAATACTTCATCCGCGAATGTTCTAACATATTGTTTGTACTTGGCATAATACACAGGGTCAGCCGCCACGTAGCGAATCAACGGCCAGCCCGTTCCTACTTCGGTCATGGCCAGAGACACCGCCGCTCGCCCGCCGCCACCAGCACCGCCCGCATTTCCGCCACCAGTGGTACTCGTCATCGACATGTTATGGTCCCACGGAATCCAGGTGAGCCTATTGGTGGGCGAATTATACAAGTAATAATTGTGCGCCATGGCCCCGTAGGTATCCCAGTTGACAATCGTATTGTTGATGGCCAAAAATTTAAGATAGTTATCTACATTGAACGTTTTCTCCAGATTGTTACGCCATTGGGCGGCATTAGTGGTGCGGTCTGTACTGTTGAGGGCTGCCACAAATGCTTGTACATCACTGTAATCAGCGGTGGTTTCGTTATTTTTCTTTTCAAATTGCGATTGCACAAACGTCTGAAACGTTGATTCAGGTTTGTAGATATTGCCTTTACCTTCCCCAAATTGGTCTTTGACCATCGTGTCATCAATGATTTCGACCATGGTATAAACGCCGCAATACTTAAGACCATCGCCAAAATTTAGATATACTTTATAAAACGCCGTCCGAGCCGCTGCAACGCCACCCATTCTAAAAATATCCGCTACTACTTTCTCTCGAATGAGCGAGTTATCAGAAAAGGCTGGCGACATTGACAATTCCTTAAATCCATAAAAACGCTGATTGTCGATTTCTGGATATTTGTCTTCGTATTCATCCATTTTGAGGCGAAACGGTAATTTATAAATTCCAGCCCGCCAGATAGACGAAAGGCTAGAATTGCCTTTGAGTCTGAGTCCGACGTTGTTCCAAACTTTTCCGTTAAATTTCATGGTGGTAGCCACGTAAATAGGGTCTCCCGGAATAATATCCAAGCCTCCAGCTCCATTTCCCCCAGGAGGAACGCCGCCCACCATTCCGCCAGGAGCCATTCCTCCCTGACTCGCTCCTCCACCCGCCCCAAAAGCTGTCCCACTTTTGGTTTGCATATCGGTTTTGATAGCAGTCCAATCGGCGGCCGTCATGGTAATTTCCAAGGTATTTACCTGATTTTGCGGAAAAACAATGTCATAATTGGGGGCTACATCATTACTGTGCGATTCTGTGGTCCAATCGGAATTGGCATTTTGCGGCACCAAGTCTGTGGTTTTATCCTTACAGGCCGAGGCTACCCATAACAGCGCAGCAGTAAGCAGCGTATAGTGAATCGATTTCATAGTAGTGTTTATTGGTGTTCAGGTATTTTTTGATGTATACGCAAGTTTTTGCGTCATCGTTGCGAAAAACCTTATCACCAGAGGCAGTTTCTGATGCCTATTTTCGACACAGCCTATCAGACCTATGCGTTGGAAGGTTTCGAATTGAAGGTAATCGATGATTATTTATTGGCAGTTTACAACCACCGGCGAGAAAGGCTTTGGCCTATTTGTACGGCGAAATAGAGAGAGAAGTTTACAAAAAAATACAAAGCACGACTTCTGCTGCTTCAATTTTGTAGGGCGCATCAGTCATTTATCGTCGCATTGGATAAAACTCACCGTACAAAACGCTAACGCGCTAACAAAACAGTCCCCGTTTTGACGAAGTTAGCGCCCAACGAGTCGGTTATTTCAATCCGAAATACGTACGTTCCCTCCACGGCAGGCTGCCCGTTGATAGTGCCATCCCAGCCTTCGAGTGCGTTGCTGGTTTCAAAAAGAACCTGTCCCCAGCGGTTATACACAATCATCCGCGACTTATCCACAAATTGACCTTTAGGGGCAAAAATATCATTGACATTGTCGCCGTTGGGAGAAAAAGCATCTGGAATAAACAACAGTGCATTCTTCTTGAATACGTAATAGTTGGAGTAACTGTTGCCGCCGCCGCCCTGCGCAAACCCTAAAATCCGGTACCGAAACAGCTGCTGGTCAGAAACATTAGGCGAATAGCTGGTATTGACCCCCACTGGAACTTGGTCGTATGGATTTCCCTGCTCGTCCAGAATCTCCAGTTGATACCGATTGACAGGTACCAAAAACGGCGTTTCTGGCGTCCAATCGACCGTTGAACCTGATTTGGAAGATAAATAAATAGAACAAAGAGGCTCGGAAGGCTGCGAGCGGTTTCCGCAGGAATTCTCGTACGCAATCCTGTAACAATAGGATTGCTGGTTGGAATTCACGGCATTATCAACGTACGAAAGTGCATTGTCCAACGACGCTATTTCTTTAAAGTCTCCGCTACCGTTTTCTGTACGGAAGAAAATCGTTTTGAACTTAGCGGGGGTCGCTCCCGAAGCGGGAGGGGTAGCAAAAATGTTTATTTTCCCTTCATCCTCTACCGTAACAAACGCATTTTGAACCACCGACGGAAACTCCGTAGAGATGGCCTTTACACATACCGAAGGTGAAACCGACTCAGCTCCGCCCGCTAATCGGACCGTTACCTGATAACAATATTGCTCCCCGCAGGTCACATTGGCATCGGTTTGGGTAGTATTAGTACGCACACTTGCGCCGCCCAAACTTACCAGATTACGCGTAATACGATAACTCTGAAAATCGGCAGCGTTGGGATATTCTTTCCATGCAGCCACATTCTGGCGGTTTTCGGCTTTTACTTCTAAAGGCGTAGCACAAACCACATTGGAGGTTAAAGCCGCATTATTGGCACATCCATCGTTGGTATTCAGTCGAAAGCAGTACGTATCTTTCAGCGCATTTACGTCTTTGATTGTAATGGTTGCTGTGTCTCTTGTGAGGGTTATTTGTCCTGGAAGGCCCGTAAAAGTTCCGTTATTCTGACTTACCTGCACCGCTGTTGTCGTTCCTACCGGTGCTTTAATCAATACCGCTACTGAGCCGTCGTTGTTTAGAGTTACTTTACGAATTGAAGTGGTTGATAAGTCCGTACTGTTAAGAACAATAGGCGCAACAGAAATCGAACAACCTAATGATTGCCCCCCGAAGCTCCCCGTGACAAAAACCGTCGCTACATTAGTTGCTGAATTGTAGGAGTGCGTATATATTCCCGCTTTAGAAACATTTTCTTTGCCATCACCCCAATCAATGGTAAAACTTTCATAGCGTTTGGTGGTACTGTCATCGGCAATCGTGACTTGAATTTTTCGATTACTACAGGCTTTAGCCGTATAGTTTGGCGGAGGAAGTACTTCTACCGTTTTGCAGGTGATTGCACCAGCTCCGTTGCTGCCATATTGTAAAATTTTATAAGTTCCAGGTTTAGCATATTTAAAAGTCGTGGCTTTTGTAGTATCTCCACGTGCTATGCTTTGAGGAATGGTTCCACCCTTGTAATCATAAACATAGGTATAGTTTTCTCCTACTGTTTTTTCAACTTTTACTTCAAAAGGAGTACACCCCACAGAAGGCCCGACAATAGTAAAGCCCGACTGTGCAGCAGGTGTTGCACATAAATCGACCAGTTGTTGGGCATAAGACCTTACAAAAGACAGCGTCAACAAAGCAAGTAAAAGATAGATTCTCATAGATTTGGTTATTCTTCTTTCGTTCCGTTCAAAGAACGTATCTTTGCCCACAGTTGTTTTAACTGCACAACCATGCTCACAATGAATCAACTCAAGCGGGTAAGTAAGCATAAAACGTAATTTTTGACAAACTATTTTTTACTTGATACATGGATAG
This sequence comes from Runella rosea, assembly GCF_003325355.1. Lineage (GTDB taxonomy): Bacteria > Bacteroidota > Bacteroidia > Cytophagales > Spirosomataceae > Runella > Runella rosea. Next base: position 4,644,544 of record NZ_CP030850.1, on the reverse strand, counting down.
CAATAATAATACCAATTCCATACAACTTGATAGAATTGAAGATGCCATTGCCGATATTAGGGATGGAAAAATCATCATTGTAGTAGACGACGAAGATCGGGAAAATGAAGGGGACTTTGTCTGTGCTGCCGAAAAAATTACCCCTGAAATGGTGAATTTTATGGTCCGCGAAGGACGTGGGTTGATGTGCGCCCCACTCACCGTAGAGCGCTGCGAAGAATTGGGTCTTAAAATGATGGTGGGTGATAACACCTCCACCCACGAAACGCCGTTTACGGTTTCTGTCGACTTGCTCGGCTACGGTTGCACCACTGGCATCTCCGCTTCCGACCGCGCCAAAACCATTCAAGCGCTGGTGAATCCCGAAACAAAACCTGAAGAATTGGGCCGTCCGGGACATATTTTTCCGCTTCGGGCTATGCCAGGAGGGGTATTGCGCCGTACTGGTCACACCGAAGCCACCATTGACTTTGCCAGACTTGCAGGGTTAAAACCAGCAGGGGTGCTTATCGAAATCCTGAACGAAGACGGCACCATGGCACGTTTGCCTCAATTGCGCATTTTGGCCGACAAATTCGGAATGAAGTTGGTGTCTATCAAAGATTTGATTGCCTATCGTCTCCGCACGGAATCACTCATCAAACGCGAAATAGCGGTCGACATGCCCACCGAATGGGGCCATTTTGACATGATTGCTTACCGCCAGTTAAACACCGATGAACTCCACTTGGCATTAATCAAAGGTTCTTGGGAAAAAGACGAAACCGTGATGGTACGCGTCCATTCTTCCTGCGCCACGGGCGACATTTTCGGTTCATGCCGCTGCGATTGCGGCCCTCAACTCCACGCCGCCATGCAAATGGTCGAACGTGCTGGAAAAGGGGTGGTTTTGTACATGAATCAAGAAGGACGAGGTATTGGTTTAATCAACAAACTCAAAGCCTACAAATTACAAGAAAACGGTTTGGATACCGTGGAAGCCAATCTTGCATTAGGGTTCAAGATGGATGAACGCGACTACGGTGTAGGAGCGCAAATTTTGCGGGATTTGGGCCTGACCAAAATCAACCTCATTTCAAACAACCCCAAGAAGCGCGTTGGATTGATGGGGTACGGGCTCGAAATTGTGGACAATATTCAAATCGAAATGGCCGCTAATCCCCACAATGAGGATTATCTTCGGACCAAATACAACAAAATGGGGCACCGCCTGACGCAGTTCACGACCGTCAAAGAAGAATAATACCCTGTTTTTTTAAACCAAAAGCGCCTTACTTGCTCAGTAAGGCGCTTTTGGTTTATAATCCTTTTGGGCCTAAAACAACACCGCCCTAATCACCAGCGGGCTAGACGTTGGGTAGATGTTTTGAGTTCGGTCGCTTGGATTTACCAAGTTATTATAACTTAAATTATACAAAACAATCAAGTTAAACGCCCTAACAAATCTCCCTCCGATGGGGGTAGAATAAGAGGCTCCTACCATCGCTGAATTCAGCCAAGTTCTTCTATAAATTTGGGAGGTAAAATCAGGATATTCTACATTTAATGATTCATATTCAGCATTTAAATTAATGCTTTCAAATATATTGAACATCCCAAAAAAACGACCGCCGTAGTTATTTGAGTTAGTTTTAACCCTCGTATATGGATTTTTATAACTTGAATAAGTATAGCTAAGGCCTCCTCCCAAAGACAAACGTTCGGTTACTTGGTAGCCCGCTATTGGTGAAATTCCGATACTTGTAAAAGTACCAAACGATAACGGGCCGATACTACCGCCCAAACGAATTTTATCAAGTGCCGAAGGGGGGCGTTGAGGGTCTTCGCTTTTGCGAGGCGGCGCGTCTAGCACCTTGATAGGGCCTTCATTCTGACGAACGGGCGGCGGCGGGGCATCAGGATTAGCCGTACTTTGGGCCGTTGCCGAATAGGTCAACAACACACCAAATGCGAGTATTAAATAAGTCTTTCTCATGGTTGTTTTTCAAATAAATACGCTCTTTTACTATTACGTCAAAATCGAAAATTATGTTTCAAAACGAAGAATAAAGGTCGACTATTGCGTCGTAAGTTCCCGAAAAACCATCTCTAACGGCTTACCTTCGTTTTGCAAGTCTTTCAGGGAACGGTCGGCCACGACCTGCCCGCGGTTAATAATCACGACCCGGTCACAAATCGCTTCTACTTCCTGCATGATATGAGATGAAAACAAAACCGTTTTTTCTTTGCCCACGGTTTTAATCAAGTTGCGAATTTCCACCAATTGATTGGGATCCAAACCCGTTGTGGCTTCATCCAAAATCAATACAGGCGGATTATGAATCAACGCCTGCGCAAGTCCGACGCGTTGGCGATAGCCCTTGGACAGTTGGCCTATTTTTTTTCGTTGTTCAACCTCCAACCCACAGATTTCAATCATTTCACTCACCCGCTTCGTCAGGGTTTCGCCTTTTAAATGGTATAAAGCACCCACAAATCGCAAAAATTCCTTGATGTACATGTCGGTATAAAGCGGGTTGTGTTCGGGCAAATACCCAATACTCCGGCGTACATCCATAGAATGTTGCGCCACGTCAAAACCATTAACTTCCACCTGACCGCTCGTAGCCGATAAATAGCAGGTTGTGATTTTCATCGTCGTTGATTTTCCAGCCCCGTTTGGCCCCAAAAATCCGACGATTTCGCCGCGACTAACGTCAAAACTTACATCATTGACAGCCTTCTGACTGCCGTATACTTTGGTTAAATGTTGAATCCGAATGGACATGATTTTCTAGAATTGGGGCGAAAATACAAAATTCTCGCGTAGGGTCTTGTATCTTTGTCAGCAGGAAAAAATGCAGTTTGAATGTCCGAAGGATAATATCCTCTTTTTAAGGAGTTATACCGAGCGAATAACATTTAACGGAAAACGTTTTATGAGATTGTCTATACGTGTTGAGTTAGTACTGATTTTGTTGTTAGTGTTGGCAAAAAACGCCCTTTTTGCTCAGTTACCCACCATTGTCACCTCCAACGTAAGCGGAGGTACGGCCTGCGCGGGCGCTACCATACCCGTATCGTTTGTAACATCTAATCTGACCACGACCAATCGGCTGTTTATTGTCCAGCTTTCAAACGCTGCCGGCGTTTTTACCAACCTAACCTCCATAGGCACGGGTACCAGAAGCCCCATTCAAGTAACGCTCCCCGCAAGTACCTTAGGCGGAGACTATCGCCTGCGCGTGATTACAGACACAACGGGCGTGAGCTACACCCCCTCCGCGGTTTTTATGATGCTCAAACCACCCACCGCTTTTTTGAGCGGTGATACAAGTATCAACGTTGGTGGTACGGCCCAACTATCTATTGCATTTACAGGCAACGGCCCGTGGACGTATACCTTTACCAATACCAACACGGCAACTACCTCGCTCAACCCACTCAAAGGATTGGTACAACCCACGGTTTCAACCACCTACACGCTGCAATCCGTCACCAATATTTGTGGCCCCGGCACCGTATCTGGCAGCGCACGAGTCACGGTTTTTCCACGCATCACGACAGATTTCACCGCCACAAGTTTGTGCGCAGGTGCTGCCGTAACGGTTCCATTCACCGTTACGGGCACTTTTGCTAGCCCTGGAGTCACGTATACCGCTCAACTTTCTAACGCCGCAGGAAGTTTTCTCGCACCCATCACCCTCGGCTCAGGCACTGTCAGTCCTTTGAATGTAACCTTACCCACCAACTTGGCCGCAGGAAATTATCAGGTTCGCGTTATTGCGAGTTCGGTGGCTACGTATGTCAGCAGCAACGCATTTACGGTCAAACCCTTACCAACTGCAACCCTCAGTGGAACGACCGCTGTAGGTATAGGAGATACGACAAGTTTAAGCATTGCGTTTACGGGTGATGCACCTTGGACCTACCAACTTGCCTCTGGCCCCGCAACGACAACTTCCACTAACCCCACGAAACTCGTTGTTAATCCAACGGTAACCACCAACTACAGCTTGATGTCGGTCAGCAACGCTTGCGGGGCAGGAACGGTTTCAGGAACCGCTACCGTCACGGTAGTGCCTAAAATCAGCGTAGCAGATGTGGCTTTGGGCGGGGTTTGTGTCGGAACCAACATAAGCCTTCCTTTTTTGGTAACAGGTACATTCACCACCCCCGTTACGTATACCGTACAGCTTTCAGATGTAGCCGGAAGTTTTTCCACCCCGCGCGTTTTAGCTTCAGGAGCGGGTAGCCCCATCACCGTTAGCATTCCCACCAACGTTGTGGCAGGCACTGGATACCGTTTGCGCGTAGTGGCTAGTGCAGCTGCCTCGTCTATTAATAGCCCAGCCTTTACGATTCGGGCACGCCCTACTGCCATTTTGAGCGGAAGTTCAACCGTTAATTTCGGAGAAACAGCTTCCCTAACGCTCAATTTTACGGGAGAAAATCCCTGGACATTTACCCTTTCTGATGGCAGTACTGCCACCGCAACCAAAACCCCTTTTACGGTCAATATCATACCCACCCAAACCGCAACCTATGTGGTAAGCTCGGTACGAAACGTGTGTGGGGAAGGCACTACATCGGGCAGTGCACCCGTCACAGTCATTCCCCGTTTGTTGACTGAGAATCCAAGTACTGCCATCTGTTCGGGAAAAGACGTGGAAATCAAATTTACGGTTGGCGGCGTATTGTCGGGCACGACTGGTTTTCAGGTGCAACTTTCTGACAGCTTGGGCGCATTTACCAACCCGGTGCTGATAGGCACTGGTACCCAAAGCCCAATCATTGCTTCTATTCCTGCCACTACGCCCGTAGGTGGTAGCTATCGCATCAGGGTAGTTGCCACGGGAGGTTCGGCCATCACCTTAGTACCTACCAATGCTTTCTTTCTGGGGCGGCGTCCTGGAGCAGTTTTAAGCGGTGGTGGCACAACACCACTCAAGCCAGGAGAAGATGTTTTTTTGGTCATTCAGTTTAGCGGTGATGGCCCGTGGACGTACACTTTATCGGATAATACCACTGGCACCACCTCTATCAGCCCAGCGTTGCTGACGGTTGCTCCGCAATTGCCCACCACTTACACCCTCAAATCGGTGAGCAATACCTGCGGTACTGGGAATGTTTCGGGAAGTGCGTTTGCCAACGTGATTATCACCAGCATCGCCGACCTCATCAAAAGCGGAATCAATTTTTTTCCTAATCCTATAGCCAAACAACTAAATATCAGCATATCCAGTACTGCCACAACCGAATGGCAATTGGTGGATAATCAGGGAAGAATTTTAAAAAGCAATCGTTGGGAATCTCGCCCCACGTATGAAGAAACCGTGGATACCCATTCTTTTCCCCCTGGAGTTTATTTTATGAAGGTAAAAATAAACGACCGTTGGTTCAGCACAAAAATGGTGAAGGAATAGATAAATGAATCATACTATTGAGAGGTTAAAGGTTTTTGGACTCTTACTTTGAATTTAGCCACCTTAACCTTTAACCTCTCTAACACTTTCCTATGACTGGTGCTCTTTACGAAGCAAGTCATTGACAGTTTTTACGGGGTTGAACGTAATCAAAGGTACTTCTACAAATACCGTGTTCCAATCAGACATGGAGCCGTTCCACAATCCCGGCAACTCCTGCGCCTTGAGGTCTTTACCATCTTTTGATTTTTGGGTGATAAATCCCGTATTGATGTCTACGTATTTCATCAATTCAAATTTCTTGCCTTTATAGCCTCTTAACGAGCACACCAAATCGACAGGGTTGAAGTGCGTAGCCGTATCAAACAGGGCTTTTTGGGCTGCATCTGTCATGTCAATCTGCGCTGATTCAACCACTTGGAGCGACGTCGTTCCGTCGGGGTTGCTCGCCCAAAACGGCCCGCCGCCAGGTTCTCCTACGTTTTGAACCATACCACAAAGACGGAATGGACGATCCAGTTTTTGTTGGAAATAGGCTAATTTCTCCGCCGAAGAAGACGTTTCAAATCCTGCGGGAGGTAATGTAAACAAGGTTTTTTCAAAATAGTGGGTCAACTCTTCCAGCAGGGCATCGCTGGTTTCACCGCTTTCCATTCGCTTCTGAAAATCAAAACCTTGTTGACGGTAGTTCAGCAATAAAGCCCCCAGCACTTTCTTGTACGTAAAGGTGGTTTCTTTCAGACTATCAGGAACCACGTTGTCAATATTTTTGATAAAGACCACGTCACCGTCTTGCTCGTCGAGGTTGGCCAACAATGCTCCGTGTCCAGCAGGACGGAACAATAAACTGCCATCGGCATTGCGGAAAGGGGTATTATCTAAGTTGACCGAAATGGTATCTGTCGACGGTTTTTGTTCTGAGAAACTAATGTCATAAACCACCCCAAATTTATCTTCGTAAAGTGGTTTTACAGCATCAATCAAGGCTTCAAAACGGCTCCGGTGTTCTGGCGAAACGGTAAAATGAATGCGCACTTTGCCACCCGAATTTGCATAGTTTGTACCTTCAATCAAATGCTCTTCTACAGGCGTACGGGCCCCGTCGGGATAGGCATGAAATTTTAGGAGTCCTTTAGGTAAGTTGCCGTAATCCAGGCCCTTGCCCGTGAGCAGATAATCCGCAATCTTCCGAAATTCTCCCGCGGCCATATCGGCTTCAATGGCTCCGCCCTCCGTGGACATGATGGTTTGGAGGTCTTCAAAAAAGGCAAAATCGCGCAAGCGTTCGCTAAACTCAACGATGGATTTATCGCTTTTACCTTCATCCTTGAACGCAAACAACGCCTTAAACATACGCGTAGCGGCGCCCGAAGCGGGAACAAATTTCAACAAAGACACTTGGTCTGCCTGCGCGTCAAACGCCTTCACCAATGCCTCCAATTCGTTTTCTTCGACCCGTACAATTCCATCCCCTACGGTAGCGGCTTTGAGCACTTTGAGATACGGAAAACCGTTGACAAAGTGACTGATTTGCTGTTGGATAGTTTCGATTGGAATGCCCTGTTTGGCAATTTGCTGATAATCTTTTTCCGTAAACATAATTTTATAAAAGGGTTGAATAAAATCTTACACAATAAAGGGAATACAGGTCAAAAACCACTTGTAACTTGGGCTGAAAGTAAAAAATATTTCTCAAGTTGACGACCGCTTGATAAAAAAACCCTTCACAAATGATTTTCCGTCGTACCTTTGTGCAAAAAATCACCCATTATATGTCTACCCCATCTGAACATTCGAGAAACATCGTGATGGTTCCCTGCGCCATTTTCGAAAAAGATGGGCAATTGTTTGCCGCTCAACGCAGTAGCGCCATGTCGTTACCGCTCAAGTGGGAATTTCCCGGCGGAAAAGTGGATGAAGGCGAATCTGAAACCGAAGCCCTTCACCGAGAAATCATGGAAGAATTGAGCATCGAAATTGAAATCGGCCCCCGCCTCGCTCCTGCCTACAAAGAAGATCCAAGCCGTAATCGTATTATTTGTTTGGTGCCTTATATCTGTCGCATGACCAGCTCACCCGTCATTCTTACCGAACATGCGCAATACAAATGGGTACGCATCGACCAACTTTCAAAAGTAGACTGGGCTGATGCCGATTTGGAAGTAATTGATACTTATCTCAAATACAAAGAACAACGAGCGCTTTGCTGGAATAAATCAAAGGTTAGAGTTTAATCAGTTTTCTGACAATCGTTTGTTCGCCCAGCGCAATTCGCAACACGTAGGTTCCTGACTGTAATTCTACGACGTCTATCTCAAAACTGCTCCGCTGACTTTTTCTTACACTCCCCTCTTTCACTATTCTACCATCTACATTTACCAACTCCCATATCAGTGATTGGCTTTGAGGAGTATTCACCTCTACTTTCACTTTTGTTTGGGCAGGATTGGGGAATATTTTTATCCTATTTTCTTCTTCCTGCACGGTGCCCGTAATAATCACCTTCACCAACGCGCTTCCGCTCACTACCCCCGCGCCGCATACATTCGTGACTGATTTTAAGGTATAAACCGTGGGAACGGTCGGGGAAACCGCAACGGTAAATGGTGAAATATCGACGGTATTCGTTGAATTATCGGAAAGCGCATAAGTCCACGGCGGCGTACCTTCAAAGCGCAAGGTTAAAGAAGCCCGTTCTTCAAATTTAATGGCAGTATCACCGCTGATGGTGGCCGAAGCACGCTGACGTATGGCAAATGCCCCCGAAGGCGCAATGTTGGTGGCGGTATTATTCTCAGGAACGATTCGAATTCGATAGCCCATTCCAACGGTCGCCGAAAGTGGAATGGTGACTTTGATGGGACTTTGGCTGCCCGAACCGATAAGCGTTGGTGTAGAGAAATCACCATCTTTGTTTGACAATTGCGCTACGTAATTCACCACTGTTTCAAATTGCCCTACCTGCGCAAAAGACACATCCAACGTAGCTCCGTTGCACACAACCGCCGTAGCTGGTACACTTGTCTCGATACGCGGTACCACCGCTACCCGGGCATTACCAGTAGTAGAGCCATCACCGCAGGCATTTGTAAGGGCGGAAAAAGAATACACCGTGGTTTTCAACGGATTAACAGTCAGCAACAACGGATTGGCGGAGGTAGTACCGCCCGTATTGTCAGAAAGACGATAAGTCCACGGGGCTGAACCCGTAAAAGTCAGCGTGAGATTCGCAGTTTTGCCAGCGTCAATGGTTGCATCTCCCTTCAGCGTGGCGGTTGCTTTTTGGCGCAGGCTAAACGCCGCCGAAGGTGTGTAATCAAACCCCTGTGCGTTGGCAACGACCCTTATTTTATAGCCTTCTCCAGCCGAAAGATTTGCGGGAATGTTGACAGTAACTGATGTTCCACTGCCACTACCCAATGCAATGGGCTTCTCAAAGCCACCCATTGCATTCGACAGCTGCACGGTATAGGTCCATTTGGCGGCGTCGGTATCGGTAACCGAAAATGGCACCGTCAATTGCTCCCCGCTGCAAACAGTTTTAAGGGTTTCGGTCGTAATTTTGGGGCGGGGAAATACCTCGATTTTGAAACGGTCTTCCAAACACCCAAGACTATCGCGTACGATGATGGTCGTATCACCCAGAAGCAACAGTTCTTTGGTCGGTTTGCGACTGCCATCTGGCCAGAAATAGCTTCCTTTCCACGATGGCGCCAGTTTTACCACTTCACCATGTCGGGCTTTCAGCTCGGTAGTTTTATTCACATTTTTATAGATAGTAAATTGGTCATGAACAATTTGGTCTGAACCTAACCAATTAAATTCCAAACGGTTGTCTTCTACATCAATGTACGCTGACCCGCCAACCGTCGCATTTTTAAAAGGCATCGCGGGGTGAGGTATGCCATTGAAACCATTGTTTTGGCCCGAAGAACCAACGACCGCGTATATAACTCCTTCAGTAGAGGGGTTTTTGATATAGGCGCAGGAATTAGGCGATCCATCATATCGACCTGATGACATATTGACGACGTGCTTACTAGGATCAAATGTGCTCGAATGCTCGGTATGCCCCCGCATAGGTTTTGAACGTTCGTATAAATGACTATGCCCGCTCAAGACCAAATCAACCTTGTACCGCTCTAAAATAGGCGTAAGGTTTTTGTGCATTTGGACAAGCTCAATTTCGGCATCTGAGTCGTGCGAATTTTTAGTGTATGGAGGGTGGTGAAACATCACAATGGTCCAAGGCTGTTTGTTGGCGGCCAAATCTTTCTTCAACCAAGCTACTTGCGGGCCAAGCGTATCGTATAGTCGGTACTTTCCTTCTTCTATGCCATGGGAGTCCAAGCCCACAAAATGAACATTGGCGTAATCGAATGAATAATACATCTTGGTACCAGACGGCACCCCTCCAACTTCTCCATTTTGAGCGAAGGAAAAAACGTTGAAGAACGCAACTTCCCGCTTGTTTTGATCTCCCGAATAATACTCATGGTTGCCCGGAACAGCCCAAAGTACATTGTTTTTCAAAAAGTGATTTTGATAGATATTGAAAAAATTATTCTGGTATTCTTCTTCTGTTCCAGTACCGTAAGCGTTATCTCCCAGCAGTAACACCAAATCCGTAGTGCGGTTATTTTTTTTAATGAAGTTCATGTACGAATCACGAACACTCAGCTGATTGGGTGTACCGCTGCCCATATCGCCCATGGTCCAAATACGTATTTTTTGTTTGCTGCCAGCAGGGGCGGCGGTTTTGAAATAATAATCATTGCCACTTCCCTGCACACTGCTGGTTGTACCAACCGAATAGAAATAAACCGTATTAGGCTGTAAATCACCTAATTTCACTTCATGCTCGGTACTAACGGCTTCATCCACAGCGATGCGGGTTAGCTGATCGGCAGCAAGTCCAAAACTAACTTTACTATTGGCAGGAACATCGGTTCGCCACCGTATTACAATACTCGTAGGAGTCCCAAGTTGGAGATAAGGCCCGCGAACGATTTTTTGAGCCCAAATTTCTGTTGCCACCACGGTCACAAGACCTGCGATAAGGAAAGTTTTACACAACGAATACATCATAAAGTAGGATTGGCATGAAAGAGTAAACAAAAATGCACATTTTTTCACTAATTTGGTCTCCTAATTCTCAACCCTTTTTTTTCATGAAAACAATCAAAATGGCCTTTGGCCTTTACGTGCTGTTATTCCTCTGTATTTCAGCTTGCAAGACCTCGCCTGAACAAACCAAAGTGTTTACCCAAGCTGATTTCCCAGCACCTCCCAAAGCTCCTAAGAAACCGCAAATATTTACCAATCACGGCTACCAACGCTCCGACGATTATTTTTGGCTTAAAGACAAATCCAACCCAGAAACCATCGCTTATCTAAAGGCTGAAAATGCCTACGCCGACACCGTGATGGCCAGCACAAAAGGGTTGCAAAAAACGCTTTTTGAGGAAATGAAAGGGCGTATCAAAGAAGAAGACCAATCTGTACCGTCTCTTGACAACGGCTACTATTATTATTCTCGCCAAGAAAAAGGGAAACAATACAGCATCAATTGCCGCAAAAAAGGAAGTTTAGACGCTCCCGAAGAGGTTATTTTAGACCAAAACAAAATGGCGGAAGGAAAACCCGCTTTCATTTTTGGCGGTTTTGAAATAAGCGATGATAACAACATAATGGCGTACGTGAGTAACACCACTGGCTCGTATGCTGAGTATGAACTGAAATTTAAAGACCTCCGCACTGGGCAAGAATTGCCCGACAAAATAGCCCGCATGGCTGGCGGTATTACTTGGGCAGCAGACAACAAAACTGTTTTTTACAACGTACCCAACGCAGCATTACGCTCGCACCGCATTTATAAACACGTATTAGGCAACCCAAGCGACGCCTTAGTTTACGAAGAAAAAGACGAATTGTTTAACGCTTACGTGGGTCGTTCCAAAACGAAAAAAATGATTGCCATTTACGCCACGAGTTTTACAAGCTCCGAGGCCTACCTGCTCCCCGCCGACCGCCCCAACGATGAATTCAAGTCATTTTTGCCCCGTCAGAAAGACATACAGTATGGGATTGATGATTATCTTGACCGTTATTTCATCACTTGGAAAGACCCCAAAAACAAAAACCAAAAGGTATATGAAGCCCCAAAACAGGGTTATGAAGACCGCTCCAAATGGAAAGAAATCATCGCTCACGACCCAAAAGCTAAGATTGAAGGAATCGAAGTCTTTGAAAAATACATGGTCGTCACTAAACGGGTCAACGGATTATTAGAAATGAATGTGCGGGAAATCGCAAGCGGAGCTACCAAAACGGTCAATTTCCCCGAACCCGTCTACACGGCCTACTCCAACGGCACGCCCGAGTTTACTTCAACTAAGTTTCGCTATTCATACACGTCTCTCAACCGGCCAACCACCATTTATGATTATGACATGGTGACCAACCAAGCCACAAAACTCAAAGAGCGGGAAGTGCCGAGTGGTTTTAATGCCGACGATTACGAAGTAAAACGCCTCTGGGCCGTCGCCAAAGATGGGGTAAAAGTACCGTTGTCGATTGTATACAAAAAAGGGATGGAATTGAACGGGAGCAATCCTTGTCTGTTGTATTCGTACGGCTCGTATGGGTATTCAACCGACGCCAATTTTAACGCCAATGTGTTCAGTCTGGTAAATCGAGGCTTTGTCTATGCCATTGCCCACATACGCGGCGGCTCTGACTTAGGAGAACAATGGTACGAAGATGGAAAGTTGCAGAAGAAAATGAACACTTTCACTGATTTTATCGCCTGCGCCGAGCATCTAATCAAGGAAAAATATACCTCTTCCTCAAAACTCGCCATCAACGGAGGAAGTGCAGGGGGGCTTTTGATGGGAGCAGTCACCAATTTACGTCCTGATTTATTTAGAGTAGTAGTGGCCGAAGTTCCCTTTGTTGATGTCATAAACACCATGCTCGACAGCAGTTTGCCCCTCACTACGCAAGAATATGAGCAATGGGGAAACCCCAATGTCAAGAAAGACTACGACTACATGATGACGTATTCTCCTTACGATAACCTTAAAAAAGCCAATTATCCCGCAATTCTGGCCACTGGCGGTCTGAATGATTCTCAAGTAGGCTTTCATGAACCTACCAAGTGGGTTGCCAAACTCCGTGACCTCAAAACCGACAATAATATATTGTTGTTGAAAATCAACATGGATTCGGGCCACGGTGGCGCCACTGGACGGTTTGACTATTTGAAAGAAGAGGCTTTTAATTTTGCTTTTATTTTATCTCAAATGGGAATCTCAAACTAAAATATTGGTATATAAATGACGGAGGTAAACACTGATTCCAACCTCTCATATATACCAAAATCATATATTTCACCCATAAATTACCAACATTCATCCCCAAAAGTATTGACAAAAAAGCATAATTTCCGAATTTGTGAAGTAGATTATCTCTACTCAACGATTTGAATAAGTCTCCCCGGCAAAGACATTCTTCCTTTGTCGGGGTTTTATAAATTTTTCACCGCCCCGCATTTTATCCCACTATGAATCGTCTGCTGATTTGGGCTTGTATGAGTCTGTTTGCTAGAACATTATGGGCGCAAAGCGTCGCTGTTCCCGACAGCCTTTTACGCGCGCCTTATGATTCTCTAAAAATCCGTTCCTTAGCTAACCTATCCCAAAACTTTATTTTCAGTGGTCATTTCGACAAGGCAAGTGCTTATCTTCAGGCGGCGGTTAAAATGAACAAAACCGTACGTTCCAAATTTTGCGAAGCAGATATTATTTCTCACTACGGGCTTTTCTACCTGCACCAGCACGACACCCCCAAGGCCGTTGAGCATTATTTAAAAGCACACGAGCTTTTTGATCGTCATGCGTTCTACCGAGGTGCTTTTCTGAGTATTCATAAAGTAGGGTATGCCTATTTCAACGAACATGAGTTTAATCAAGCCGAAAAATATTACCAAAAAGCGCATCAGTACTACTTAGCTCATACGGCTCAACTCCCCAAGAATTTCTTAGCCTATGTTCTCGAAAGCTTTGCAGCGGTGGAAGGAAAGCGAAAAAACCATGCGAAAGCATTGGTTTTCAATGAACAAGCCTTGGAAATCTACAAACATGAAAACGACGAAGAAGCTTACTTTTCAGGAATGTACAATTATGCCCTTAAACTGGCGCATTTGAAACGCACCGATGAGGCCGCCGCCCGTTTTAGAGAGATAGCCCAGTATGCTAAAAAAGCAAAAGACAGTTATTTGGAAATGTACGTTCAGAAAGGCCTTTGCGAAGTGTACCTTACCATCAATAACCCCGATGAAGCCATCAAAGTGGCCAACTACGGCATCACGCTTTCCAAAAATCAGTCCGAACAAAAAGAGCATCAAAAAGACTTTCATCAATTTCTTTCACGAGCATACGAGCAGAAAAAAGATTTTGCTCAGGCACTCTCCTATTATCAAAGTGCCGTAGCGCTGAATGACAGTGTGCGGGACAACGAAAAAAAGAAAGCCATTGCCAAAATTGAAGCCGAATTTCAAACCAAGCAAGCGCGAGAAGCGGCCATGATTAACGCCCTCAACCAGCGAAAAATAGCCGAGACGCAACAACGGTTCCAAATAGAACAAGCCGAATATTTGGCCATGCTCAACGTCCAAAAAGAAAAACAATTGGCCTTCATTAAAGCGCAGTCGGAAGTTGAAAAAACCCGTTCGATTGCTGAAATCAGCACAAAGTATGCGACTGAACAAAAGGAAACGAAAATTCAGCAGTTAAACTCAGAAAATCAGAGTAAAACACGTCAAATGCAATGGCTCGCGGCCGGAGTGGGCGTATTGGCGCTGCTGTTGGGCGGGATGATTTTTCTTTACCAAAAAGTACAAAAACAAAATATTACGCTTGCCACTCAACGCAATCAGCTAACTACCCAAAACCAAACCATCAGCGAACAGTCCAATAAACTGGAATTGATGATGAAGGAACTCCACCACCGGGTCAAAAATAATCTGCAAATCGTGTCCAGTCTGCTCAATCTGCAAACCTACAACCTCGAAGACAAAAAAGCCGTACAGGCGATTCGTGAAGGGCAGCAACGCATCGAGGCCATGTCGCTTATCCATCAGCGGCTCTACCAAAAAGAACACCTCACCACGATAGACATGCAGGAATACCTGAGCAACCTTGTCGAAAGTATCATGAAAACGTACGGCCATACCCCTGAGGATTTTGACCTTACGCTAGATATTCAGGAGCGCGAACTAGACGTGGAACTAGCGATGCCCATCGGACTCATTGTCAATGAATTAGTAACAAATTCGTTCAAATATGCCTACCAAACAACCAATGCCCCGTCGTTGACGGTATCTTTAAAGAATGACAATGGAATTCTGCTGGATGTCCGCGACAATGGCCCTGGCATCGACCTTACCACGTGGGGAGGTCGCAAAGGTTCTTTCGGCAAAAAACTGATAAAATCGCTGTCGGAACAACTAGGTGGCGAAGCACAGGTTCAAAACGACAACGGCACTTGGTATCATCTTCATATTCCGAGTACACGCCTGAAAACAGCAGCTTAATCAAAAAATATGTATCGCCCTAGCTACTCCCTTTTGACTATTTAACCCACTATGCATTCCATCAAAATCCTAATTGTAGAAGATGAAGCCGTTGTTGGGCTTGATTTGGAGGCCCGCCTTGAAGCCGAAGGATACGACATCGTGAATGTGGTAAATAACGGTCCCAGGGCGATTGAAGTCTATAAATCCCAACAAGTTGATCTTATTTTGTGCGATATTAAGCTTATCGGCAACATGACGGGCATTGAAGCCGTTCAAGAAATGATTGCATTTCGGGAAGCTCCCGTCATTTACCTGACCGCCCAAGCCGACCGCTCCACCATTGAAGCCGCCATGAAGACCTATCCTTCGGCCTATATCACGAAGCCTTTTAATAACGAAAGTCTTAAAATAGCCATTGATTTAGCCATCAACAACTTTGCAGTACGCGCTCAAAATCAGCCGTTTCCCAAAGAAAAAGAAGAGACGATAAAACCATTACATCCAACCTCTAAACTCCCCGACCGCGAAACCATTCTACAAATCAATGACTACGTTTTTATCAAAGAGAATTATAAGTTTCAAAAAATACAGTTGACCGACATTCTATTTTTTGAAGCCGACAAAAACTACACGACCATTCATACCGAGTCCCGGAAAATTGCCCTGCGCCTCACCCTAAACACCGTTTTGGAACGGCTTTCCGCCACCAAATTTATAAGAGTGCACCGTTCGTACGCCGTCAATATTGACAAAATTGATTCTTTCGATGAGCACGACCTCAACATTGGCAAATTTCAAATTCCCATTGGCCGAAGCCATAAAGAAGACTTTATGAAGTATTTTCTATTTCGATAAATAAAAAAGGGATGATTTAACCGCCTGTCAACGCCGTCAAATCATCCCCTGATTTTTGTATTTTTGGCTGTTTAATTAGCCACTTCAATTTTTACTTTTAACAAAAATTCGTCGATTTCTATCTCGGTCGCGGAGCCGTTCAAATCAGCAACCAAATCCAACGAAACCGCCTGCACTTCCTGACAAATGTAGTCTTTGTTGGACGTAACGGCTTCGGCCAATTCGGGGCTGTTGTCTTGCACCGTAATTTTGATTTTATCGGTCACTTCAAAGCCGCTGTCTTTGCGCAAGTTTTGAATACGATTGACCACGTCGCGGGCCAAACCTTCGCGGCGCAACTCTTCCGTAATTGTCACATCAAGCGCCACCGTCAGGCTTCCCTGACTTGCCACCAACCAGCCTGGTACGTCTTCGGCAATGATTTCGACGTCGTCGCGGAGCAGCGAAAAATCCCCCGAAACAAGTACGCCTTCTTTTTCAATCACCGAAATATCGGCAGCGCTCAATCCGTTGATGATGGCCGCGACTTCCTTCATTTTAGGACCGTATTTGGGTCCTAATGCTTTGAAGTTAGGTTTGATTTTTTTCTTCAAAATCCCGCTGTCATCACTCACAAACTCAACGGCTTTCACGTTTACTTCCGACATAATGATGGGCGCAACGTGCTCAATTTGTTCGCGTATTTTTTCACTCAATACTGGAATTAATACTTTCGACAACGGCTGACGCACCTTAATTTTGTTGCCCTTGCGCAACGAGTGCACCAACGAGCAAATATCTTGCGCTAACTGCATCGACGCCTCCAAATCCTTGTCTACCCAATATTCATCGTAAGTATGCCAATCCGTAAAATGCACCGATTCATGCTTAAACGGTGTGTTTTTCTCAATGGATTCTTCGCGAACGTGGTCGGTCAAATTCCGATACAGCCATTCGCCAAAAAACGGTGCAATTGGCGACATCAACTGCGCCACCGCCGCCAAACAGTGTTGCAATGTTTCATAAGCGGCCCGCTTGTCGGTCGTCATTTCACCCTGCCAGAACCGCCGGCGGCACAAACGCACGTACCAGTTTGACAAATCATCGCACACAAAATCCTGAATCAGACGACCTGCTTTTGTGGGGTTATAATTATCAAACTGCTCGGTGACGTCTTTCACCAAGCTAAACACTTTTGAAATAATCCAGCGGTCAAGTTCTGATAATTGCTCTTTTGGCACCCGATTGAACTGCTCAATTTTATACCCATCTAAGTTGGCATAAAGCGCAAAGAAGTTGTAGGTGTTAAACAGTGTACCGAAAAATTTACGCTGCACTTCTACCACTCCGTCGATGTTGAATTTGAGGTTGTCCCAAGGCTCGGCATTGGTAATCATGTACCAGCGCGGCGCGTCAGGACCGTATTTATCAATGGTCTCAAACGGGTCAATACCATTGCCGAGGCGTTTCGACATTTTGTTGCCGTTTTTATCCAATACCAAGCCCGTAGAAACGACGTTTTTGAAAGCAACCGAATCAAACAAAAGCCCCGCGATGGCGTGTAGCGTAAAGAACCAACCACGCGTTTGGTCAACGCCTTCGCTGATAAAATCGGCAGGATATGAAGTAAGCGACTCATTGGCTGCCGTACCACCCATACTTTGGGGGTATTTATCCAAGTTCTCAAACGGAAAGTGGAACTGCGCGTAGGGCATCGCACCCGAATCAAACCATACATCAATGAGGTCAGTTTCGCGGGTCATTACTTTGCCCGCATCCGACACCAAAAAGATTTCATCCACGTAAGGACGGTGTAAATCAAAGGTTTCTGTTCCTTTTGACTGAAGGAATGACTCGTTTTTGGCCCGTTGTTCATCCGTCAAAACACTGCTTGCCAAGGCTTTTTCAAGCTCTAGTGTCAGTTCTTCAACGGAGCCAATACACTTTTCATCGCCTTCTTCATTACGCCAAATCGGCAAAGGAGTACCCCAATAGCGGCTACGGCTGAGGTTCCAATCCACGAGGTTTTCGAGCCAGTTACCGAAGCGCCCCGTTCCTGTACTTTCTGGATGCCAGTTGATGGTATTGTTCAACGCCACCAAACGGTCTTTCAGCGCGGTTGTTCTGATAAACCAGCTATCCATCGGATAGTACAACACGGGCTTATCCGTACGCCAGCAGTGTGGGTACGGGTGCTCGTATTTCTCGACTTTAAACGCCCGGTTTTCTTCTTTTAATTTTATCGCAATCAACACGTCAGTCGGCTTAAAATCAGGGTCTTCCTGCTCTTCGGCCGAGTAGTATTGCTCTTTTACAAATCGTCCGCCAAACTCCCCAATCTCGGGCACAAAACGCCCCTGCTTATCCACAATCGGCACTTCTTTGCCATTTTCATCGCGCACCATAATGCCCGGCACACCATTGGCTTTGGCCACTCTAAAGTCATCCGCTCCGAAGGTAGGTGCGGTATGCACCACGCCTGTTCCGTCTTCGGTGGTCACAAAATCGCCTAAAATAACGCGGAAAGCTTTGTCGGCATCTTCCAGCGGTTGCACATACGGGAGCAATTGTTCGTACTGAATCCCCTCCAAATGCTGGCCTTTGAACTCCATCACAATCGACCACGGAATCACCTTGTCGCCTTCTTTGTAGACTCCCAACTTGGCGTCCTTTCCTTTTTCAGAAAAATATTTTCCCACCAAATCTTTCGCCAAAATGACGTTGATGGGAAGGTGAGTGTATTGATTAAAAGTTGTAATCAACACATAATCAATGTCTTTCCCAACGGTCAGCGCCGAGTTGGCAGGAAGGGTCCACGGGGTGGTCGTCCACGCCAAAATGTAGATATCGTCGCTGTCGGCAGCATCAAACAAATAGCCCGATTTGCCCGTGAGTTTTATCTTAAACTGCGCGACGATGGTCGTATCTTTTACGTCTTTATAGGTGCCTGGCATGTTCAACTCGTGCGAGCTGAGTCCAGTTCCAGCCGCGGGCGAATACGGCTGAATCGTGTAGCCTTTGTACAGTAATCCTTTTTCGTAAAGCTGTTTCAGCAACCACCAGAGACTCTCGATGTAGTCATTTTTGTAGGTGACGTACGGGTCTTCCATGTCCACCCAATACCCCATCTTTTCGGTCATGGTCAGCCAACGGTCAGTAAAACGCATGACCGCCTCGCGGCATTTTTTATTGTAATCCTCGATGCTGATTTTGATTCCGATGTCGTCTTTCTTGATGCCCAGTTCTTTCTCAACCTGCAACTCAATGGGCAAGCCGTGCGTATCCCAGCCACCTTTGCGCTTTACCTGATAGCCGCGCAGGGTTTTGTACCGGCAAAACATATCCTTAATGGTACGCGCCATGACGTGGTGAATACCCGGAGTACCATTGGCCGACGGAGGACCTTCATAAAACGTAAATGAAGGCGCGCCTTCACGTACTTCTACTGACTTTTCGAAGATTCGATTTTCTTTCCAAAACTCAAGGATGTCTTTGCCCAGCTGTGCGTAGTCCAAGCCTTTATACTCTTTATAGTTCATCGGCATTTTTGATTATAAAAATGCCGTTAATCGTCATTTGTTAAACGTTGTGAGACCATTTTTTGGCCATCCTTCTTGTTCAACCATTAACCATTAACGACTTCAATTGACAAATTTCTGAAAACGGAGTGCAAAGTTATGAATTTTTTAACTTAATCCGGTTTTACAAACATTTCTCAATTCCTTCCTAATCGGCGAAAATAATCTCCGTTACGGGCTTTTTTACTGCCATAAAGCGTCTCTTTTGGGAGCTTATTCAAGAACATTGGCTCTACTTGTTAACCCTTAAAATCTAAATCCATTTTTCCAAAGCTGATTTTAATCACCTGTATAGGCCCACTGCCATCATTGTAGCCCAACCAAATACTGGCTAAGTTTCAAACGAAAACAGGGCCATCGAGTGACCCTTGCGTTCATTATCTGCGTAACTGGTTATGCGATTTATCATTTTTATAGCATTGTTTATCTACTCCAAATCAGACAACATCACATGCGTTTATTTACAAAATGGGTCGGCATCAGCATCAGTATTTTCATTAATACCCTTACTTGGGCGCAGGAATGGGTATTGACTACCACCACCACCGACGGTCAGGGTATTTATGGGATAAAAGGTATCCCTAGCGCCGAGAATTCGCCTGGCAAACGAATCGGGGCCGCCTCATGTACCGATAAAAACGGCAACCTTTGGCTCTACGGCGGAGGAACGGGCGGGAATAACTTTGATGATTTATGGCGATTTGACGTCAGCACTTATCAATGGACGTGGGAAGGCGGCTCCAATTTGCCTAACAGAGCAGCAAACCACGGCACCAAGGGAGTTCCCTCCACCGAAAACACTCCAGGCGGCCGAGTTGGGCATACCATGTGGGCCGACAACGACGGCAACCTGTGGCTCTACGGTGGCAGCCGCCCTTTAGCAGACGACTTTGCTACCTCTATGATCATTGGTAACGACTTATGGAAATATAACCCCACCACTAAAACCTGGACTTGGATGCACGGCTCCAATCAAACTGTGCAAAGCGCCAACAAAGCTATCTATGGTATGTTGGGAGTACCCACGAGCCAAAACACGCCCGGTGGGCGGTACTTCGGTACGGGCTTCAAGGATAAATTCGGCGATCTGTGGCTGTTTAGCGGCAACGAAGGCAATGACCTTTGGAAATATGACGTCCATGCAAACGTGTGGTCGTGGATAAAAGGCAATAATACCCCCAAAACTGCTGGTAGCTATGGACAAAAGGGAGTTGAATATCCGCTAAATCTACCCGACAGCCGTACCCGTACCACGGGCTTTACGGATGCCAACGGTGATTTCTGGATTTTTGGCGGTAAACATTACAATGACGACGATGATGATTTTTACCTAAATGACCTCTGGAAATACAATTTCACAACCAACCGCTGGGTGTGGATGAGCGGAACGCAATCCTATAACAACAAAGGTACGTATGGCACACTGAGGACCCCATCCGTCAACAACATCCCAAGGGCGCGTGAGAGTGCCGCTGGGTGGGTGAATAACGATGGCTATTTGGTAGTGTTTGGTGGCGGAACGGAGCAGGGGAATCTGCTCAACGATACTTGGTACTACAATCCCAAAACGCAGGAATGGTCTTGGCGATCAGGAAGTAACGAAGTAAATTCTGATGGTGAAATAAGCCGCACCGACCCCGATGAAGACAATGCCCCCAGCGCCCGAAGCATTGCTGCCGTTTGGGAAGATTCGCTCGGCAGTTTATGGTTGTTTGGAGGGCTTGGAATCAAACGACAATATACCTTCGAGGGCTATACACCCATTAAAAATCTTGTGATGAGCCACCTCAACGACATGAATAAAATTTGGGTGCCTTCCGTCGATTTAAAAGCAGCTGTCAAAACGGAAGCCGTTACGTATGGAGAGCAAAACCTGCAACTCCTCACGATAACCGTCAGCGAGCAAAGCAACTACGGCGCAACCCGTATAAAAGTACGTACGCCGCTTCCCAAAGGCATGAAGTTTTACCGACGTAAATCCGACAGCGTTGTCTTGGGAGACCTGACGGTGTCGAACGACACCCTCGATTGGTACATTCCGTATGTTGTTCCTAAAACGTCCGCAACGCTTCAATTTTATGTGCAATTGGACGCGGCACAACAACCCGATGGCAAATTTCAGCTATGCAGTTCTATCTATTATCAATACGCACGAGAATCAAAAGCTACCGATAATCAGGCGTGTATTACCGTCGAAAGCAGCACAAAACTCATCAGTCGAGGCTCTTCATGGGCTTATTTAGATAATGGAACGCTTTTGAACGGCACCGATTGGCAAACGCACACTTACAACGAAGGTAGTTGGAAAACTGGTACCGCACCGCTGGGCTTTGACCGCAACAATCGCTGGGCCAACTTAGACTATAAACCCATAACTCTGCTTTCACAAGGCCCTACTAGTGCTCAACACAAACAATATTATTTCCGGAAGCAATTTGTTTCGGGTAAAACAACCGCCAACTTTCGCCTAAAACTCTGGTTTGATGATGGAATTATCGTTTTTGTTAATGGCAAACCCGTCTATCAGAAAAACGCGACAGATACCAACGGCGACGGGTACGTAGACTACCCAAACGGCTCAGAGGTATTGACCGACACCCTCCTACGACTGAATAATCTTTCAACCACCCAAACCAATCAGGTAGCCATAGTGGTCTACCAAAACGGCCCAACGAGTAGCGATTTATTGTTTGATTTTCAACTGGAAACAATTCCGTTAGGTCTCACTCGCCAGCCCTATTTACAACTACCGGGGCCTAATACCATGACCATCCGCTGGTACACCACCGAGGCCATAAACGGCATTGTACACTACGGAACCGACCCCGCTAATTTAAACCTAGTGGCGCAGGATTATACGCTTGATACGGTTCAGATTGTCAAGCTAGAAGGATTGGCAAGCGGTACCAAATACTACTATTCGGTGGGCTACGGCGACCCCGAAAACCCCGTTGTGTTACAGAACAATCCCGAGATCAATCAGTTCCAGACATTATCCAGCACATCTACTACGCTGCGTTATTGGCTTTTGGGAGATGCGGGAGCAGGAAAAGCCCAAAACCAACGACCTTACCGCGTCCGCGATGCATATTTGAGTTACCTCAAATCAAAAGGGAACCCCAACATAGATGGAATCCTGTTTTTAGGTGATAATTCTAACACCCAGCCTTTTGAAGGGTTACAACAGGCTTTGGATACGACTTTTTTCAAGTTTTATAACCGCCTCGCCGACAAGCCTCTCTTGTCCAAAATCCCCTTTTGGACAGTCTTAGGCAATCATGATTATGACCCCGACAACGCCTTTATCTACAACGGGCAAACCATTAAAATCCAAAAAGCCTACCACAAACAAACGGCGGCAAGTTTTTCGGCCTTTTCGTATCCACGTCCTACATTGGGGGTTGAAAGGGGATATTATTCTTTCAATCAGGGGGATGTTCACTTTGTGGTTTTGAATCCTTACCTCATTGAGGGGCATAGCTTATGGATCGACCCCAACGATCAGGCAGAATACAAACAAATATGGGGCGACCTCTCTATTGTACGGGACCCTAACGAAGGCGATGTCAATCAAATCCCTCAGATACAGTGGCTTAAAAACGATTTGGCCACCAACACCAAACGTTGGACTGTCGTCACTTTTCACATTCCTCCTTTTTCTACCATCGGGCATTTCGAAGACGAATCTGACTTAAAAAGAGTGAGAGAGCGCCTGCTGCCTATTCTTGAAGAGCCCGTCTACCACGTAGATGCCATCGTGGTTTCTCATACTCATGCGTACTTACGGGCGGGTATGGTCAGAAAAAGCGGCACTACTCGTAAAACTGATTTCAGCCTAAACGGTAATTTGGGCCGCACAACACCCTACATAAAAACAAGTGCCGAAACGGCTTATTCTTACATTTTGACAGGTTCGGCAGGTAGAGGTTTTTACAGCCCCACTTTAAACGACGGTGGATACAACCCTACCGATGCCAATTTGGTCAAATCCCCAAGTACCTCAGTGCTTCCATTGGATGTACTGGCGTCGAGCAATGATTTTTACCACGTAACTGGCGGCTCTGTCGAACTACTTTTCAATGACAATCGCCTGGATGTTAAGTTCATCAAGGAACCCGAAGGTAGCAATACCTTCGTCGTTGCAGATTCGTTTAGCATCATCAAGGACCCAAATGTAAAGCGCCTGATGCCTTTTGCAAGCACGTGGTTTTCGCACGTGGAGTTGCATTCTTGCGTTAGCGGCAGTGGTGGCCCTTATTACGCCCCCGAATGGAGCAATTTTACCGCTTGGAGCAAGGATACCGTCTGGAATCCCCAACGTGACAATGATTGGTACGGTCAGGCACCATTTGTAGATTATACGGCTTGGAATGTCAACGGATTCAAAGACGGAACCCTCAACAGAGACCTTGAAATTGGTGGAAATGCGTATTTCAAAAAAATCTTTACTTTATCGCAAAAAAACAACTTTACGGGCTTTCAATTACAGATTTCCCGCTTCCAAGACGCGGCCGTGGGTATTTATATCAATGGCGTGAAAGTTGATACGCTTCTGGCTCAATCTGGAAATATTTTCACCAAAAATACCCTTAACATTCCGACTCAATTTTTTAAGGAAGGTGTGAATATTATTGCATTGAAGACCCGTCCGCTGTGGTCATGCGGCGGTGGGCGCAACTACACGCCCTATCTGTTGGATGCTGAACTCTCAGGTCTAACGGGCGCAGCACCTGCCCCTGCTCTGAAGGCAGTTATGGAAGTACAAACCAATAAATTGCCCTATCCTACATTGTGTTCGGGCAATAGCTACAACATTCCTTTCAGTGTAAAAAACAGTAGCGTTAATACCATCTACAAAGCCTACCTTTCAGCCTCAAACGCCAGTTTTTACACAGGAAACACGGTTATTGGCACTGGTCAAACCAGTCCTATGAAAATTACACTACCCGATTCATTGCCTTATGGCGACTATCGGATCGCGGTGGTACCTGCCCAAACTTCTATTTTTGAAGCAAAAGAAGCGGCTTTTTATACCATCCAACTGGCCCCTAAGGTTACGTTTTCAACCCAAGAAAACCGACAAAGTGCGGAAATATGGAAGGGCGAGAGTATTCCGATGCAAATTAAGTTTACGGGCATACCCCCATGGAGTTTTACACTTTCAAACGGCCTAACAGACCAGACCGCCCAAAATACCTACTTGTTTCGTGCCACTCCCGACTCAAGCCTAACCTACACCGTAACCATGAAAAACAGCTGCGGATTGGGTCGCGTGGTGGGTCAGGTGCATGCAGTGGTCAAGAAGGCTACCGTCCAAATAACTGGTTTAAACAAAACAAATTACTGTCCTGCTGATTCAATAATAATAGGCTTCAAAGCCGATATTCCAACCGCAACGACGTACAAGTTTACGGCTTATTTATCCGACAAAAACGGTCTTTTCAACCGCCCAATCACGCTCGAAACCACTTCCGTTACCAATCCTGTTTTTCCATTTAACGGAGTCATCAAAGCGAAATTGCCTGATACGCTCTCCATGGGCACGGCCTACCAAATCCGCGTAAGTACCTCTACCACCCTTCCTACAGAAGAAGTTGTTTCGGTGCCTTTTGGGATGCGAATCTTGCCCAGCGGTACCCTTGTAGAAGCGCAAAAGAAAGAC
Organism: Runella rosea; assembly: GCF_003325355.1. GTDB lineage: Bacteria > Bacteroidota > Bacteroidia > Cytophagales > Spirosomataceae > Runella > Runella rosea. The sequence continues at coordinate 4,619,488 of NZ_CP030850.1, read as the reverse complement.
TCTTTAAGCATTCTAACGGGCGAACCTATCACCCTTCAACTGGATTTTAAAGGTAGTTCTCCGTGGAATTATGTCATTGGCTACGGCTCCTCCGACACGCTTTCGGGTAGCACCACCCGTACGCCGCTTTTGAGGAGCGCTCAGCCCAAAGGATCAGATGTGTACACGCTACGCTCGGTGAGCAATGTATGTGGAGAAGGGAAAGCATCGGGCAGAGTGACCGTTACGCTCATTACGGCCGTTAACAATTGGGGCGTCGCTCAGTTACGGGTTTATCCCAATCCAACCACAGATTTTCTCCATATTGTGATTTCAGACACCACCTCAAGCGATATTCAGTGGCAGGTGATTGACAATGCTGGGCGTATATTATTAAAGAAAGACGAAAAAAATCTTTCTTCTTATGACGAAACCATCAACACTACAACTTGGCCCGCAGGCACCTACTTCTTAAACCTAAAAGTTGGCACCCGTAAAGCTACTTTCAAAATTAGTAAACAATAAATTTTACCGACGGAGCCCTCTAAACAACGGCTCCGTCGGCTATTTTAATCTTTCTTCACACTGCTTCCGCCTGATACATTGGAGCGTACTTCTGGACCGCCACGGTAGCGCAAGCTGCTACCGCCGCTCGCATCTACTTTTAAGGATTTATCAACCGACACATTGGCACTACTTGCACCAGAAAGTTCTAAGTCAACATTATCCACCAAGTAATCAAAAGCATTTAACTTAGAAGCCCCCGACAAATCACCGATAAGACTCAGGCCCTCTCCGCGTAGGGTCAAATTGGAGGCTCCCGAAAGGTCAACATCCACGCGTTCCCAGTCACCGTCAATCGTTGATTTCGATGCGCCCGACAATTCCACTTCCAAATCACGGGTATTGGTAAATCCGTCAATGGTTGAAACAGTGGCTCCTGAAAAATCAACTCCACGTAAAACAGGCATCGTAATATCGACGTCCATGTCATAGCGCCGAACCCGGTAATTACGGTAGCGAATGACTAATTTACCGCTGCGGTCCACAAACACTTCTAAGTCGTCAATATCGCGGCGGTCACCACGCACAAAAACACTGAACTGGCCCGATTGTCGCACCTTTACGTCGAAGGCACTGCCCATTTCCAACCGGTCAAAATCACGGAGGTCGAAGGTTTCACTGTCAGGATTTTTAGGATCTAAACGAGCATCCCCGTCAATAAAAACACAGGATTGAAGAGCAAAAATAAAAAAGACAAAACTTGCCAACTGGGCAGAAACAACACGTAACTTTTTCATGACTGTTATGGTATTAATTAAACTGTTTTGAACCTATGACAACTTATATTTAATCTTCCCCCATGCTACTGTGAAAAAAATATTCTCTTTTTTAGAAAAAACACCATATTCGAAAAACACCAAAAAAATGTAAGCACCGCGTAGGGGTAAACTTTGGTTCGCTTGTCCTACCTAAAATGCGGTTCCAACCATCATTTTCAACAACTCGTCACAAAAACGGCCCTATCGTTAAGGGTAAAGCGTTAACTTTGCCCCAAAACGATTCGTCATTTCGTGCAATTATCGGATACACAAATACTTATAGCCATTGGGCAGGGAAATGAAGGGGTTTTCGAACAGGTGTTTCGAAAGCACTACGGTAGCCTATGCGCCTACGGACGTTCGATTTTGCGGGATTCTGACGAAGCGGAGGAAATTGTCCAAACCGTGTTTGTGAACATTTGGGAAAAACGAACCGAGATTGAAATTACCCAATCGTTGAAATCGTATTTGTACCGGGCAGTGCATAATCATTGCCTTAACCGAATAAAACACCAAAAAGTAAGGGATGAACACCAACAATACGCCGCGTATCACCAAGAAACAACGTATGAATCGGTAAGCCAGACGGTCTATAAAAATGAGTTGGAGCAACAGCTATCGGTAGCCATTGAAAAATTGCCCGAACAATGCCGAATCATTTTTAAATTGAGCCGTTTTGATGAATTAAAATACCAAGAGATAGCCGACCAACTGGGTCTTTCGGTCAAAACCGTCGAAAACCAAATTGGAAAAGCCCTCAAAATATTACGAGCTGAACTTGCTGATTATTTACCCGTTTTGATTTGGTTGGGTTTAACCGACTGCTTATGATTGACAACTACTAAATGAATTCGAACGTACATATTCCTGACGATTTGCTGGCGCGTTACGTGGCAGGGGAAACCACCCCCGACGAAACCCGTCAGGTAAAAGCATGGCTAGGCCAATCGGCTGGCTATGAGGAAGAATTGCTTCGTTTTCAAAAAATATGGGAAGCAGCAGAGATTATAAAACCCGTTGCCGAAGTCAACGTAGATGCCGCTTGGAAAAAAGTCAGTAGTCGATTTACGGTTCAGCCTGCCATAAACGATTCGGAAGTTACCATCCAAAATCAGCTTCCGTTTACAACTCATAAAAACGACGATGCCGTTCGGCCGCTTCGCTCAGGAAAATCGCCTTCCAACTTCCGTTTTTGGCGGGCGGCAGCGAGCATTTTAATCGTGATGGGCCTTGGTTGGTTGGGGTACCGTTTTTTTGAAAAAGCAAACGAACCTGCCATTGCCAACGTCCTGAAAACCCAGCAAAAAACCACCGAGCAGACATTACCCGACGGAACAAAGGTGTTCTTGAATCAAAACACAACTCTTTCGTTCACTGATGATTTTGGGCAAGATACGCGTACGGTTGTTCTGAAAGGAGAAGCCTATTTTGACGTAAAACGCGACGAAAACCGCCCCTTTATCATTCAAGCTAACGGAACGGAAGTCAAGGTCTTGGGCACATCTTTCAACGTACGTGCTTACGACCAAAAGGTAAACGTGGCAGTAACGAGTGGAAAAGTGCAGTTTTCGACGCCAAGAGCCAAAACACTGTTGGTAAAAAATGAAACGGCCACCGCCCAAGCCGATACCATCATCAAACTTCCTGTCGTCGATTTGAACGCAATGGCGTACCGTACCAAGGTGTTTGTGTTTGATAAAACCAACTTAGGCGATGTGGTTGCGTCGCTACGAGAAGGTTACCAAACCGACATTCAACTGAGCGGTCGTTTAAAAAATTGCCAATTAACGGCTCGCTTCGAACGCGAAAGTCTGGACGCTACCCTGAGCGTTATTGCCGAAACGCTTCACCTACAAGTCACCCGAAAAGGGCAAACCATCCTGCTCGACGGGCAGGGGTGTCCTTAAAACATACTAGCCATGAAACACGTATTGACTCTCAACATCTTCCGCTTTCTCAACTTGCGGAGCCTCGTAAATTACGTCATTTTTCTTTTAACCTTTGGGTTTAACAGTTCATTAAGCTTCGCTCAAAAAGCCTCGATTCTCGACCGAGCCATTACCGTACGGGTCACCAACGAGCGCCTCGAAGAAGTGCTGCGGGTGATTGGTGAACGGGGTAATTTTAGTTTCTCGTATAATCCCAACGAGTTTGATTTGAATCGACGCGTTACGCTCAATGCCAATGGAAAAGCCATTCGTCAGGTATTGGATGAAATATTTAAGGGGGGAGCCGCCTATAAAGAGCGGCGTGGGCACATTATTCTCCAAAAAATCGCTGAATTACCTGCCGAAAAACCGCAGGATATCATCATCAACGGCTACGTTTTTGACCGCGCCACGGGCGAGCGAATTGCCCAAGTCAGTATTTTCGAAAAACGTACCCTGGCCTCAGCCGTGACCAATCAGGCAGGATACTATCGTCTAAAAATCCCCGCCACCCTTACCAATCCGCGTCTGGAGGTTCGCAAAGAGCGATATTTTGGTTCTAGCATTGCGGTCACCGAACGCTCTTTGGACATCAGTTTGGTACAAATGCCGCTCGATGATCGATTACAGGCAGTTGCTCCGCAGCTCAAGACGATTTCTCGCCCCGCAACCGATACCTTAGTCGTTCGAGTTCCCACCGTACAACCGATATTAATCGCCTCAAATGATACAGCACTTACCACGGCCAAACCCAAGCGAATCAATTTAGATAAAGTTGAAAAAACCTTTGTCGATGCCTTTGCCACGGCTAAACAGGCGGTTCACATTCAAAACGTACGAGATACGCTTTATCGACCGTTTCAGGTTTCATTGCTGCCATTTGTCGGGACCAACCACGTCATGAGTGGGAACGTCGTCAATTCAATGTCTTTTAATATCATCGCGGGCTATTCTTTGGGCGTCAACGCCTTGGAAGTGGGTGGGTTTGCCAACCTTGTCCGTTGGAATGTACACGGCGCTCAATTTGCGGGCTTTGCCAATTTGGTGGGGCGCAATGTATACGGATTGCAGGCGTCAGGCTTTGCCAACGCGGTTTTAAAAAATGTTGAAGGGATGCAATTAGCGGGTTTTGCCAATGCCACGGGAGGCAATCACAGCGGGGTGCAGGTGGCGGGTTTTGCCAACTTAACGGGTCAAAATTTCTATAACGGTTTCCAAACCGCTGGCTTTGCGAGCGTTACTATGGGCAAAATGTACGGTTGGCAGATGAGTGGCTTTGCAAACGTAACGCTCGGTAACATGCGCGGCTGGCAGATAAGCGGATTTGGCAACGTAGCACTGAGGAAATTTCGCGGTGTTCAGATAAGTCCTTTTATAAATTACGCAACCATCCATGAAAAAGGGCTCCAATTGGGGGTATTCAACTATGCCGACTCATCCAGTGCCGTTCCCATCGGGATATTCAGTTTTGTAAGGCGTAACGGATATCGTCGTTTTGAAATCAGCACTGACGAACTTAATTACGCCAACCTTACCTTCAAAACGGGCGTTCGACGTTTGTACAATATTGTCACCATTGGCGGCAGTTTCGGCATGGCCGACAAACCACTCTACACCTTTGGCTATGGCCTTGGAACCGCTATTAACTTCGGGCGCGGCTGGATGACAAACTTCGACCTCACCGCCAATAAAATCATGGAAGCCACCAATCGCTTCGATACATCCAATGGCCATTTTTACCGGGCAAGTTTAGGACTTGAAAAAAGAATCGCCAAGAGACTTGCCCTCTTCAGCGCGGCCTCACTTACCGTCCTGACAGCCCAATCTGGTTATCTGAAAGTAGACAAGTCTACTCTGTATCAAGTCTTTCCAAACACAACGCTTCGCAATGGCCTTGATTTGACCAATTGGGTAGGTTTTCAGGCGGGTTTAAGGATTATGAACCGTTAACAATCGTTAACCAAACATTCCGTGACAAGCTAAAATACCCGCGTCTAAACGTCGTTAAGTGATAAAACAACTTTAGACATGATGCCAACTTTACGTAACTTTTTTATTGTTTAATTAACCATCTTCTGACAAAATGAAAAGATTACGTCATCTATTAACCGCCCTTTCCGTAGTATGTGTAGGTTTATCGACCCACGCACAAGTATCCATTGGGGCACGCGGGGGAGTATCGCTTGCTAAAACCACGGGCAACGGCGGATTTATCGAAAATTTTACGGGCAACCTTGATTATATCGTGAGCGGTAACGGTGCTATTTTCTTAAAAGTGCCCATTGCGGGTGGCTTATCGTTCCGTCCTGAGCTTGGATACAAGCAAAGCGGAGCGGGGATTTCTTCCAATAATCTGTTGGATCTCGTCGGTGTAAATATCCCGTTGGGTGGAAGCATCAAGCAGCGTCTCACCTACATTCAGGCGCCTATGTTGTTCCAATACGATTTTGGCTACGAAGACAGCCCCGTCCAACCTTACCTCATTGCAGGGCCAACGTTCAATTATCTGGCCGATGGAAAAATCGTTTCTCGGGCGGATTTAATCCTGTTTCAAACCCAACCTACCCGAACAAAAATTGGCCTAGGGACGTTTAACCGCTTTGAAGTGGGGGCTGCAGGCGGTGCTGGACTTAGTTTTGCGGTAGGAAGCAGTAAAATATTTGTTGAAGGTCGTTACGAGCGCGGCCTCACTCGATTATACGATACACCGCTCGTTAGGGTTCCTGTTCATAACCAAAGCTTTAGTGTTTTAGCTGGTTTCGCAATACCTTTGGCCCGATAAAGAAAAAGCCTTCTAAGCATTGAAACACTTAGAAGGCTTTTATGATTAAAACGCTATTTAGTCTTCTTTATAATTGTTTAAAAAACTATTTGGACGACCGTAAGCAAAATATACAATCAAGCCCAATAATAGCCACCCAAAAGCCAATTTTTGCGCCAATCCGTCAAGCATTAAAATGAGTACCGTATTGACAAGAATGCCTAAAGGAGCCACAATCGTTAAGAAGGGTGCTTTGAAGGGGCGCTCACGATTTGGATCACGAAAGCGTAAGATAAGTACAGCCAAACAAACCATCGCAAAGGCAAAGAGGGTACCAAAGCTGGTCATATCGCCTAACAGTCCGATAGGAGTAAATGCAGCTACCACAGAAACCAATGTACCGACTAAGATAGTACTCTTCCAAGGGGTTTTATAGGTAGGATGAATCTCTTTAAAGAACCCAGGAATCAGACCATCTTTAGCCATCCCCAAAAATACACGTGTTTGACCAAGCATCATGACCAGCATTACAGAAATTAAGCCTGCAGTAGCCGCTGCTGTGATGATAAATACGGCCCATGGTTGGCCAGCTTTATCGAATGCAAAAGCGACGGGAGCTTTCAAGGCGTCACCTGTAATGTCTTTATAGCTAATCATACCTGTGAGCACCAACGAAACTAAGATGTACAAAACAGTACAAATCACCAACGACATTATAATAGCGAAAGGCATGTCTTTGCTTGGGTTGATGGCTTCTCCCGCTTGGGTAGAAACAGCGTCAAAGCCGATATAGGCAAAGAAAATAGCAGAAGCGCCACTCAAAACACCTGCCCAACCGTATGCTTCTTTCATGGTACCATCAGCGTGTTCTACTAATTCTACTGCCGGGATAAAAGGCACCCAATTTTGGGTATGCACAAAAAAAGCACCTACTAAAATAATGAAAATAATAGCTGCTAATTTTAAAATCACAATGACGTTGTTTGCGCTGGCAGCTTCTTTAATACCCTTTATCAGGATATACGTAACTACCCAAACAATAAAGAAAGCGGGTAGATTGAGCGCAAAACTGGGTTCAGCTAAGCCGTTATCTCTGGCAAATTGCCCAGCAGAAACAGGGTCGTTGCGTAGCCAAAAAGGTATCTCTATACCAAATAGGTGTAATAATTTATTAAAATAACCTGACCAGCTTACAGCCACGGTCATGGCTCCCATGGCATATTCCAGTATTAATCCCCAGCCAATAGCCCAAGCAAATAATTCTCCAATCGTACCATATGCATAGGCATAGGCAGAACCCTCAACGGGCAACATTGAGGCAAATTCAGCATAGCACAGAGCGGCAAAAATACAGCCTATACCTGCTACTACAAAAGAAAGGGCCAGAGCCGGGCCTGCATGATAATGAGCGGCTGTTCCGGTCAGTACAAATATCCCCCCCCCGATGATAGCTCCAATACCAATAGCGGTAAGACTCCACTTACCGAGTACTCGCTTTAATTGATTGTTTTTAATGTCTGCTTCAAAGGCCGATATCGGCTTTCTGCGCCAAATAGATTTATCCATATAATTTGGGTTTAGAAGATTAAGTTTGGTTTGCGGTTGAAATATAATTAAAAAATACGCTCTTAATACCTTAGTACCAAACAAATACAACGTATTCTTATTTTAAGGCAAAATAAAAGTGGTTAGTAGAATGACGAATGATTTGCTGAACAACTATCCAACTTTTCATGCGACATTCGCGACTAACCACTTTGAGTTACTCTATTTTTTTAAAGAAGGCTTAATCAAAGGTGCTTTCTTTTCTTTCTTCACTTTCTCTTTTTCCTCTTCTTCTTCCTGCGGCATCTCTACTTGCTGCAAACCACCGCGAGGAGTATCAGGGAAATCAGAAATCAAACGAGCAGGCGCTGCTTTTTTCGCATCACCAGCTGCTTCATCTTTGGCTTGGTCGCGGGTCAATGAATCTACCACGATTGGTGTAGCCACAAACAACGAAGAGTATGTACCCACGATTACCCCAATCAACATCGCAAAGGAGAATCCGCGAATTACCTCTCCACCAAAGAAGAATAATACAATCAACACAAACATCGTTGAAAGACCCGTTACGGCAGTACGGCTAAGCGTACTGTTCAAGGCGTTGTTGATGATGGCCGGAATTGTTTCTTTCTTGCCTTTATTGTCTCTCAAATATTCACGAACCCGGTCAAAAACCACGACAGTATCGTTCATTGAATAACCCATAATGGTCAGAACCGCCCCAATAAATGCCTGGTCAACATCCAATGAGAAAGGCAGCAAACCGTTGAAGATAGAGAATACCGCCAAAATAACGAGTACGTCGTGGAACAAGGCCACTATAGCCCCCCAAACGAAAGCGACCTTACGGAATCGAATAAAAATATATATCGACACCACCAGCACCGCGAGTAAAATCGATTTCAAGGAGGTCATAATTAAGTCAAACGCAATCGTTGGACCTACTTTTTGTGAACTTTGAATCGTGGCCTTATTGCCAGGCAACTTACTTAATCCTTCGTTCAATTTGGCTTCGGCCTGTTTATCGGCATCTGGTGTAGTGGCATCTGCCAAAAAGCTGGTCGTTACTTTTACCTGCTCATTAGCACCGATACCGATTCCCCCAAATGTTTTTACTTCAGGAGCGGCTCCAAATACTCCCGTCAAAATTTCACGCACTTCGGAAGTCTCAACTCCTTTTTCAAAACGGACAACGTAGCTGCGGCCGCCTTTAAAGTCAACACCCAACCCAAATCCTTTGAAAATGACAGAGATAATTCCCAATCCGATAATGACCGAAGAAATAATATAATACACACGACGACGTGATACGAAGTCGAAGTTGGCATCTTTGAACAGGTTTTGCGACCATGAAGCGAAGAATTCAATCTTACGGCCTTTGCCAACCCACCATTCCAAAATCAAACGAGATACAAACAATGCCGCAAACAATGACGTCAGGATACCAATCACGAGGGTCGTGGCAAAACCTAAAATCAAGCCTGTACCCAAGAAGAAAAGGATAATACCCGTCAATAAAGTCGTTACGTTTGAGTCAAGAATAGAAGAAAGAGAGTTTTTGAAACCATCCGAAATCGCTAATTTCAACTCCTTACCCGCCGCTAATTCTTCTTTGATACGTTCAAACACCAACACGTTGGCATCCACCGCCATACCAATGGTCAACACGATACCCGCAATACCTGGCAGGGTAAGGATTGCTCCCAACGAAGCCATAATTCCCATTAAGAAAAACAGGTTGATAATCAACGCAACGTCGGCAATCATTCCCGCCTTGTTGTAGTAAATGACCATGAAAATCAATACAACCAACAAACCTACCAACGAGGAAATTACCCCTGCGCTTACTGACTCCGAGCCTAACGTAGCTCCTACAATGGCCTCTTCTACGATGGTGGTCGGTGCGGGAAGCTTACCTGCTTTTAGCACATTGGCCATGTCCTTGGTTTCATCAATGGTAAAGCTACCCGTGATGCTTGAGTTTCCGTTAGGAATTTCATTTTGTACGTTTGGTGCGGTATATACAAACCCGTCCAAAATAATCGCTACTGGACGGCCAACGTTAGCGGCAGTCAGGTTTTTCCATTTACGGGCCCCTTCGGCGTTCATACGCATCGATACTTCTGGGCGACCGCGGTCGTCGTAGTTGTTACCCGTTGCATCTACAATCACATCCCCTTCCAACGGCGCCTGTCCGTTGGCTTTCTTAATAAAATAGATACCAACGATTTCGTTACGCTTATCAGTTGTCTCAATTCCTTTGCGATCCCACATAATAACGGCATCAGAAGGAAACATTGCCTTTACTTCTGTACGGGCCAATAGTTCATTAGCACGGGCAGTATCTTTGGCATAAACGCCTAGTTGTCCCTGCGAAATGGGAACAAACAAACTGGCCAGCCCCGTTTGGTTAGCGGTTGTGTCTTTTGAAGTAGAATCAGTTTTTGCACCTTTGGCCAACTGAGCCGCCAATCCACCAGCTTTCGAAGTATCGGCAGCAGAAGTACCTTTTTCAGCGATTTTCTTTTCCAAATCCAACTGTGTCAGATAAGCCCCCAATGCATTAAGCGCTGGCGAAACTTCATCCAATGTGTATACTTCACAGAATTCAAGCTTGGCCGAACCCGTCAAAAGTCGACGTACACGCTCGGGGTTATCTACCCCTGGCAATTCAATCAAAATACGTCCTGAACCCGGCAAACGCTGGATATTAGGGTTGGCTACCCCAAATTTATCAACACGTTGTTGAATGATTTGGAACGCACGGCTCGTAGCGCCGTCCACTTCTTCTTTCAAAAACTTCGTTACTTCGCTGTCCGATGAGCTGTTACTGATTTTACCCCGATTGGTGCTGTTGGAGAAGATTTGCGCCAAGGTTGCGCTTGGAGCCACCTTTTTGTAAGAACTTACAAACAAGTCTACAAAATTAGACTGGCTCGATTTCTGAGCCTCAGTTGCCTGTTTGAGTGCTTCGTTAAACTGACTGTTACGCGCATTTCCACCTGCCAGTCCTCTCAAAATATCGGTGGGAGCCACTTCTAGCACCACGTGCATTCCACCTTGTAAATCAAGACCTAATCCTAACTCACGTTGGGTAACTTCCTGATAGGTACTTCCTAAATAAACGGGCTCGCGACGAAGTGAGTCGAGATAGCGCTCTTTTTTCTTTTGGTCTACAAGACCGTCTTTTCCCGTAGCGAAGGTTTCAGCGTCTTTACGAATCCCGCGCGCTACAAACGTGAAGGACAGATAATAGATACTCAATACCGCCACAACTACGGTCAAAATCCAAATGCCAAGTCTGTTTTGCATTGTTTTATTGAAGTAAATAAATTATTGAAATAATTATTTGTGAAACTAGCGAGGGGTTTTATCCCCATAAAGGGCCTTGTAATACGCCCCAAAAGGAAAATACAATGTGCTTTCACAACTGCACAGTGAATCGAAGTGACAAAATCACCGTCATTTCTGCCTCAACTAAGGCGCATTAATCGCAATAAAATGTCCGAATACATTTCGGAAAAAGGAGAAGAAGTAATAAAAGATGTCAAACCGCTTTGGAAGGGCATTAGTGCCCGGCAGTTCAATACTGAAAATAGTAGGTAAAAAATAAAAGGATTGCTCAAAATCAAACGAAACCGCGGGAGCTACGACTGCCACCAACGACATTTCCTGCACTACAGGCCGTTCTTGGTTGGCTTTTTTGCTTTTAGAAGTTTCTTCCGAAACAGGCTTTTTGACCGGGGCTTTGGGCAACAACAACGACTTACCTGCAGTAGCTGTTATTAATAACAGTACCGCCAAGGCAGCGGAAGTCAGTTGCGTAAAAAACCTGCGTTGTTTCATTTCTTTGGTTTAAGCACCATTTCGACCAATAATGGTCTAAGGTTTTTAAAGGGCTCGCAAAGTTCGTACCATTTTTTTTGCAAAACAATAGCCTCTTCGTTTTAGATTATCAATTTTGTCTAGCTATTTCTCTGAAATATCATACAAACTCAGAAAACACCCCTATTTTCATGCAATCAGCCTCGTTATTTTTTTGTAAATGCGTCCAAAAAACGCACGTACCGATGCATTTCGTTGGTTATGTATGCATTTATTGAATAATAATCCTTTGCTTTGAACCGACAATACGACATCAAAAATTTTCGTTTTACTGAAACATTGTTTTCGTTTGCGGTGTATAACGAGAACACTTAAAAAGAATGCTATGAATCTGATGAAGTCAATTACCTCCTTTATATTTTGTCTTTTTGCTTTCACCTTTTTGTTGTCGTGCGCACGCCCCGTCACTACCTCCGACGGTGGCTTGGGCATCCCCATCAAACTCGCCAAAGCAGAGTATCCCATTGATGTATTTTATGAGAACCAACCTACCACCCGTCTTTATACCCCCATTGGTCCTGTCAAAGTTGAGAAGGAAGTCCCGCTGAGTGAGCGACAAACCAAGGAAGGTCGAATGCTGTTCAGAGGAAACGACGAAGATCAAAAGCGGGCGTTGCTCGACCAACTTATCTTGCAGGGCGTAGGCATGGGAGCGCACGCCCTCGTCAACGTTAAATATCAATACTATACCGCCAAAGATTATCAGGGTTTTGTCATGACAGGCACCGCAGTGAAGTACGGAAATCAGTAGTATATTGCGCGAAAACTGTCAAACGCTTTTATGCAGGAAATTCGCTTTTTATTTTGGAATCTGAACCGTAATCGGCCTTTTGAAGAAATTATCAATATAGTTGAGCATCACCAAATTGATGTGCTGATAATGGCCGAAGTAAGCTTCAATTTAGCGATATTAGTCGTTGAATTAGCAAAAAAAGGCTATGACTTCTTTCATAATCCAATATCACAATGTGATAAGATTAAAATCTTAACCCGTTTTAAGAGTAATTTTTTAAAACCTGTTTTCGAACGTAGGCGTTACAGTATCAATATTTTAGAATTGCCTTTGCGTGAAAAAATATTATTGGCAAGTGTTCATATTCCCGATAAATCCAACAATAATTCCAATGAACAGGAGGAGTTTTCCCGGCTTTTTGTTGAACAGATTAAGCAGCAGGAAGAAAAATTAAACATAGACAAAACGATAATTGTAGGTGATTTTAATATGAATCCTTTTGAATCTGCGATGATTAAGTCTACCATTTTCCATGCAGTATCTTCTTCTAAAATAGCAGAGAAATTAACTCGAAGAGTTCAAGAGAAAGATTATAAATTTTTCTATAATCCATTATGGAGTTGGTTAGGAGATATAAGGAGCGAGGCTACTGGAAGTTATTACTATAATACATCCAACTATGAAAATTACTTTTGGAATACTTTTGATCAGGTATTGATTCGTCCTGAACTAATTCCTAATTTTGATAAAGAAGCGTTACAAATTTTAGACAAAGATGGAGTAAAGTCTCTCTTAACGGCAAGTGGCTTTCCGAATAAAGACTATTCTGACCACTTACCGCTTTATTTCACGATAAAATTGAACTTATTATGAACGATGTTATTGACCTTTGGCCCGACTTTACACCAGTAACAGTAAGGAGTCCTAAAACTATCTTAAAAGAACAGGCAGAGCTATTATCACAGAAAACCAATAACATTCTAAAAGGGGAAATTGGGTTTGTTTCAGCCTATGATGAAACAACTGTTGGATTTTCCATCACATCCCCCTATTTAAATAATTATAAGTATCAACTGTTTCATATAAAATACAATCCCGCTACCCTATACCCAGTAACCATTGACGGGATTACTATCTGTGAAGATGAAATAACCTTCAAAGAAAGAATAAAAGAAATTTTACGTGACCAACATACAATAAAAGTCATTAACTCTCTTTACTCCCAAAGTTTAGAAGAAACAGAAAACGTGTAAAAGGGGCATTTCGGCCCCTTTTTTAATGCGCTTCCAGCCAGTTATTCCCCAAACCAATCCCCGTATCCATTTTAACGGGAAGTGGAATGGCGTTGACCATTAACTCTTTTACGTGCTGGCTCAGTAGCTCTACCTCGTCGCGGTGGGCATCAAACACCAATTCATCGTGTACCTGAAGAATCATCTTAGAGCGGAGTTTCTCTTTCTTCAGGAAATCATGAATATTAATCATGGCCACTTTTATCATATCGGCCGCCGAGCCTTGGATGGGGGCGTTGATGGCATTTCGCTCGGCAAAACTCCGCGTCGTTTGGTTCTGAGAATCAATATCGGCCAAATACCGCCGACGCCCCAGAATGGTTTCTACGTATTTGTTTTCCCGGGCTTTGTTTATCGATAAATCCATGAATGTTTTTACGGCGGGGAATTCTTCAAAATAGGCACGGATTATTTCGCCAGCTTCACCACGCGGAATCCCCAACCGTTGGGCCAATCCAAATGCTGAGATACCGTAGATAATGCCAAAATTGACCATTTTTGCCTTACGTCGCATGTCAGAAGTAACGTCGGCAAGCGCTACTTTAAATACCTTACTGGCAGTACTGGCATGAATGTCTAAGCCTTGGTTAAACGCCTCTAGCATGGTAGCATCCTGACTGAAAGCCGCCATAATGCGCAATTCGATTTGGGAATAATCGGCCGAAAGAATCACAAACTCATCGCTATGCGGCACGAAAGCTTTGCGAATTTCGCGCCCTCTCGGCGTTCGAATCGGAATATTTTGGAGGTTTGGATTGGTACTACTCAAACGCCCCGTAGCCGCTACGGCTTGATTAAAGGAGGTGTGAATTCGCCCCGTTTTGGCATTAATCAACAAGGGTAAGGCATCCACATAGGTGGATTTTAGTTTTTGCAGCTCACGATAATCCAGAATTTTACGCGCTATTTCGTGCTCAGCTTCCAAGTCCGACAGAATATCCTCGCCCGTAGCGTATTGACCTGTTGCCGTTTTTTTAGGCTTTTTAATCAATTGCATTTTTTCAAACAACACTACGCCCAATTGCTTCGGCGAAGAAATATTGAACTCCTCTCCCGCCAATTGATAGATATCTTTTTCTACCAATTTCATGTCTGTCTCCAGCACGCCCGACATTTCTTTTAGGGCGTTCATGTCTACTTTAATACCTTCGCGCTCCATCCCCGCCAACACAGGTACCAGCCGCACTTCCACCCCTCTAAAAAGCTTTTCCGCTTGATTTTCAATCAATATGGGATTCAATTTTTCTTTCAATTGCAGCGTTACGTCGGCATCTTCGGCGGCGTATTCTACCAACTTATCAATGTCAACATCCCGCATCGTAAGCTGCTTCGGACCTTTTTTACCAATCAATGCCTCAATCGACACGGGCTCATAATTTAGGTACGAATTAGCCAAAATATCCATATTATGGCGTTTGTCAGGTTCAATCAGGTAATGCGCCAGCATGGTATCATAAATGGGTCCCCGAATCTCAATGCCGTAGTTTTGAAGTACGAGCAGGTCGTATTTAAGATTTTGGGCGATTTTCTCAATCTTTTCATCTTCCAACACCGACCTAAAATCTTCCACTACTTTTTGAGCCTCTTCGCGGTCAGCCGGAACGCTGACGTAAAACGCCTCGCCTTTTTGGTAGGCAAACGACATTCCTACCAATTCGGCATCAATAGCATCTAGGGAGTTGGTTTCGGTATCAAAACAAAAAGCCTCCTGCAAACTCAGATAATGCGCCAACGACTGCCTCAACTCAGGAGTATCAACCAAATGATAGCGGTGGAGCGTATTGGCTACCGTACGGCGCTCCGAAGAAAATTCGGGCGTTTGAAACGGCAAATCGCTTTCCGAATACACTGCTGATTTGTTTTGTGCGTTGCTGTCGGGGGTAGGAGCATTTTCTCCAAACAAACTGAGTTGGCCTTTTTTATCGGCCGTAGATGAGGTTACGGGAGAATTAATAGGTTTTACGTCGGCAGCATCTTCGCCCAACATGCTTTTACGCAACGTGCGAAACTCCAACTCATCCAACAAAGCTGACAGCATATCACGGTCCGGCTCACACATGAGAAGGTCTTCTTCGTGAAATTCAATCGGTACATTTATATCAATTGTGGCCAAATGCTTTGACAAAATGGCTTTATCCGCGCCTTCGATGACTTTCTCTTTGAGCTTTCCGGCTAATTTATCAGTATTGGCCAACAGGTTTTCGATAGAGCCAAATTCTTCAATTAGTTTTTGAGCGGTCTTCTCTCCCACGCCTGGAATGCCCGGAATGTTATCCACCGCGTCACCCTGCAAACCCAGCATATCCACTACCTGACTAATATCTTTCACCCCCCACCGCGCGCATACCTCGGCTGGCCCCATGATTTCAACGCCTTTTCCCATGATGGCTGGTTTGTAAAGGTAAATATGTTCCTCAACCAACTGACCGTAGTCTTTATCAGGCGTCATCATAAACACTTCAAATCCTGAACGAGCGGCCTTTTTGGCAAGTGTTCCCACCACATCATCCGCTTCATAGCCATCTACCTCCAACACAGGAATACATAAGGCTTTTAGTAATCGCTTCACATACGGAACGGCGATGGTAATGTCTTCGGGTTGCTGCTGCCGTTGGGCTTTGTAGGCCTCAAACTGTACGTGGCGAAATGTAGGCTTGGGCGTATCAAATGCTACCCCCAAGTGGGTTGGTTTTTCGTTTTTCAAGACTTCTCTCAAGGTATTCACAAAACCAAATACCGCACTTGTATTCAACCCTTTAGAAGTAATTCTGGGAGTTTTAAGAAAGGCAAAGTGAGCACGATAAATCAGCGCAAAAGCATCTAAAAGAAACAGTTTTTTGTCAGGCTTCATGGGTCATTTAATGAGTAAATGATGCAAAGAAAGGAAAGTTTAATGGGATTTTTGATTTTTCTAACGAGTTGTTAAACTACCTATGGCGTTTGTGCGTTATTTTTATGCACTATCTGTACATTACGACTCGCATTCTGTAAAAGTAACATGGAAAATCCAATCCAAAATGATCGCCGCACCGTACGGTTGCCGATTTTATTGAGTATTACGTTAGCCGCTGGGGTATTTCTGGGCGCTACGTTTTTTGGGGGAAGCAAGGGAATCACTGATGTGGCCCGAGGCTATACCAAATTCAAAGAGGTTCTTCAACTGATTGATAATAACTACGTTGACACGGTAAATACCGACGAGCTGGTGGATTATTCTATCACTAAAATGCTCGAAAAGCTCGACCCACACACCTACTATTTCAACCCCAAAGATGCCGTTGCGGCTCGTTCTCAGCTAGAAAGCGGGTTTGACGGAATCGGTATTGAATTCAACTTGTACAAAGATACCGTGTATGTGGTTTCTCCACTCGTAGGCGGCCCTTCAGAAGCAGCTGGCATTCAAAGCGGCGATAAGATTTTGAAAGTCAATAACGAGGTCTTTACTGGAACAAAGGTTGACAATGCATTTATTTTTTCTAAGCTGCGCGGCCCGAGAGGAAGCGAAGTTAAAATCGAGATTTTGCGCAGAGGTGTGCCTAAACCGTTGGCTTTTCAATTGAAACGGGACCGAATTCCTACTTATTCGGTAGATGCTTCTTACATGATTGATAAAGAAACAGGATATGTTAAGGTGACTCGTTTTTCTGAATCAACCTACGACGAATTTAAAAATGCCGTAAGCAGCCTCAAGACACAGGGAATGAAAAAACTCCTGTTGGATTTGAGAGGCAATCCAGGCGGCTACATGGACCGTGCCACCAATATGGTGGACGAATTGATTTCGGGCGATAAAATGATTGTCTATACCGACGGAAAAGATGACCGGTATGACCGCCAAACTCGCACCAAAAACGTGGGTATGTTTGAGAACGGAAGCGTGGTAGTCCTTATCGACGAAGGAAGTGCTTCGGCCTCTGAAATTGTGGCCGGGGCATTGCAGGACCACGACCGTGCCTTGATTGTGGGCCGCCGCTCGTTTGGAAAAGGGTTGGTGCAAATGCCCGTCAATTTATCAGATGGCTCCGAGCTGCGTCTCACAATTTCCCGTTATTTCACCCCGAGTGGTCGCAGTATCCAAAAGCCTTATACCCATGGTGATGTAGAAAGTTACGAAAAAGACATCAAAAATCGTTTTTCACACGGAGAACTTTTCATTGCTGACAGCATCAAAAACAACCCCAAACTCCAGTTCCGTACCGATGCAGGCCGGGTCGTCTATGGCGGCGGCGGAATCACCCCCGATGTGTTTGTGCCCCGCGATACCAGCATGATGACGCCGTATTTGTATGAATTGTTTGGCAAAAACATCGTTCGCGATTATGCCGTACGATACGTGGGCGAAAATAAAAAACAGTTGGAAAAACTCACTTTTGCCGACTACCTCAAAACCTTCACCCCGAGCGAGGCAGACATGGAGATTATTCTTCGCAATGCCAATAACGACGATATTAAGTTTAACGAACAAGAATACAAGCGCTCAAAGCCGTATATTCGTACTTATTTGAAAGCCATGATTGGGCGTTATGCCTACCAAAAACGTGACAAAGCAGGCTTAAACAATGAATTTTACCAAGTGATGTCTGACTTAGACGAAGGCTATAAAAAAGCAGTAACCCTTTTTGACGAAGCCGAAAAACTGTCGCGCACAAGTGTAAGCTTAAAAGACGGCAAAAAGTAAGTTTGCGAATCCTCAGGTTATTGTAGATTTTTGTTAGAAGTTCTCTAATAAAGTCTGCAATAACCTATTTTTTTGCCCATGCTCGCCAAATCTGTCAACTTTTCCCGTACAACCATTACGGAATTAATGATTCCTTCGTACGCCAACTTCGGTGGTAAAATCCACGGAGGAATTTTGTTATCACTTATGGACAAAGTAGCTTATGTATGCGCATCCAAACACGCAGGCACGTACGTAGTAACTGTGTCGGTTGAAGGGGTAAACTTTCTCCAACCCATCGAAGTAGGGCAATTGGTATCACTCCATGCCTCTATCAATTACGTAGGTCGTAGTTCGATGGTGGTGGGTATCAGGGTGATTGCGGAAGATGTTCGAACGGGCGTTCAAAAACATACCAATACCTCCTATTTTACCATGGTTGCCAAGGACGACGAAGGCAAGCCCACCGAAGTACCTCCGCTCAACCTCGAAACCAAAGAAGATACACGACGGTTTCTGGAAGCCATCAAACGCAAAGAATTGAAAACCACCTACGCGGGTGAATTCGACAATGAAAAAACGCGGATGAAATTGGAGGAGAACTTGCATCTGCTCAAAAATGAGCGATGTATTGTTAGCGATGAGGCTCAAAATCCCTAAACTGACGCATCCGAATCTACAAAGGCCGTTCCGAAGCTTTTTTGACTTTTCCCCATTTGTCTTTTGGGCTAAAAAAGGAAACCCGTCGTTATCAGCGACGGGTTTCTTTCATACTTAAAACGAGTTCTGTTTTATAAACTAACACAAACTCAGCCTTTATTTTGCGTAGGCCACGGAGCGCATTTCACGGATTACCGTTACTTTTATTTGGCCTGGGTACTGCATTTCTTTCTCAATCTTTTGCGAAATATCAAACGAAAGCTTACCAGCGGTATCGTCATTGACGGTATCTGAATTGACAATCACCCGCAACTCACGCCCCGCCTGAATGGCATAGCATTTATCAACGCCCGGGAAGTTGGTAGCCAATGCCTCCAAATCTTTCAAACGCTGAATATATGACTCCATCATCTCGCGACGAGCGCCCGGGCGTGACCCCGAAATAGCATCACACACCTGAATAATGGGCGACATCATACTCGTCATCTCAATTTCATCGTGGTGAGCACCGATGGCGTTGCATACTTCTGGATTTTCTTTGTACTTTTTGGCTAATTCCATCCCTAGAATAGCGTGCGGAAGTTCTGATTCTTCGGGCCATACTTTTCCAATATCGTGCAATAACCCAGCACGTTTGGCGAGTTTGGCATTTAATCCCAACTCTGAAGCCATTGTGGCACAAAGCCGCGCTACTTCGCGCGAGTGTTGGAGCAGGTTTTGGCCATACGACGAACGGAAACGCATCCGTCCAATCATTTTTACCAATTCAGGGTGCAAACCGTGAACCCCCAAATCAATGACGGTACGCTCACCGATTTCGACGATTTCGTCGTCAATATTTTTCTTCGTTTTTGAAACTACTTCTTCAATACGCGCCGGGTGAATACGTCCATCCTGCACCAATCGGTGCAGCGACAATCGGGCTATTTCACGACGAACAGGGTCAAAACCTGAAATAACGATTGCTTCTGGGGTATCATCAACGATGATTTCACAACCCGTAGCCGCTTCAAGTGCCCGAATATTGCGTCCTTCTCGGCCAATGATTTTTCCTTTTACATCATCGCTTTCAATGTTGAACACCGAAACAGTATTTTCGATAGCATGCTCGGAAGCGGTGCGCTGAATGGTTTCGATAACGATTTTCTTGGCTTCTTTGGTCGCCGTTAATTTGGCCTCATCAATAGTATTTTTGATGTAAGCAGAAGCTTGCGACTGGGCATCGGCTTGAAGGGCTTCCACCAATTGTTGCTTGGCCTGCTCGGCAGTCAGATTGGCAATTCGCTCCAATTGTTCGACTTGCGAGCGGTGCATTTTTTCGGCTTCATCACGGCGTTTCGTAGCCACCTCGGTTTGTTGTTCGAGGTTTTTCTTAAGGGTTTCCAACTCATTCTCACGGCGTTTGTTTTGTTCCGTCATTTGGTTGAGTTGCTGCTCACGTTGCTTGATTTTCTGCTCGTTTTGAAGAATAATCTGCTTCTTTTTATTTGTGTCGTCTTCAAACTCTGATTTCAACCTCAAATATTTTTCTTTTGCTTCAAGAATGCGGTCTTTCTTGATATTTTCGGCGGTAATTTCCGCATTTTTAAGAATTTCGGCGGCGCGCTGTTGGGCGTCTTCTTCGGTTTTTTTGGTTGTCTTTTTAATAACGAAGTAGACAATTACTGCACCCACAACCGCCGAAACGGCAGCATCGAGTAAAAACAATAATATATCGGGCATCTGTGTCTGTGTTTATAGGTTCAACATATATTCCCTAAACGCAGTCTTGAACGTACTAAACCTATCCCTTTTTGAACGTATTTGAAGAGACCAAAAGGTTAGTTTTGGCCCGATGGATTGAAGTGTCTTTGTAGGTAGTCTAAGTGTTTAAATACTGTTGACTGTATGACTTCTAAATCGTTATCTCCTTTTAGGCGAGCTACCATTGAGTCAAGGCAAACCATTGCCAAAACCTTCTGAAGATCTGCTTCTCCTTTCATTCGAAGTTCTACCTGTGCATCAACTTTCTTGGCTGCTTCTCTCATAAAAGACTCATCTTCGTCTGAGTCAGCCCAGACTTCGTAAGATTTATCGGCAATCTTTACTCTTACGATTCGCCTTTTTTTTATGGTTTCCATTGCGTCTGGGTCACAACGTGTGTAACAAATTGATGGTTTCTTCTACGTATCGAATGTATTCGTCCAATTTGGTGTTCAGTTCCGTAATCGCGTCTACGTTTTTCGGGTTTTTTACAATTATAGACAATTGTTTGAAATTATTTAACTTTTCTTTCAAAGAAAGTTCTTTTTCTCGCAATTGTTTATTTTCCGTTTTTAAGATTTTAATTTCTTGGCGTTCAAATTTTAGCTCTTCGTTTTGTTTGTCATAACGCTTTTGAAGGACTTCGAAGCGTGACTTTAGTTCGCTGTGCGCCGCTTTTTCGTGGGCATAAGCCGCTTGCAACGCACTCACACTTCTCTCCACGAACAGAAATTGAAAATTCAGCTCATCTAAAAGTCTATCGTCTTCGAAGGTTACAAGTTTCATGCCGCGTTATGTTATCCTGTAAAACTTCAACCTTAGACATTAAAAACGAACACTCTTCTAACGTCCAAGGTCATTCATCCGGTATTTGTTATTTACGTATTACTGCATTTAAGTCTTTTTCAAAGGCCATCATTAATTTCTGCATGGTCTTATCAATAACTTTGTCGGTCAGGGTTTGGGTCTCATCCTGAAGCGTGAAGCTCACCGAATACGACTTTTTATCTGCTCCGATATTTTCTCCTTCATACACGTCAAACACGTTGATGTTGGTCAACAACTCCCGCTCATATTTATGGGCAGTTTGGCGAATTTGTTCAAAAGTGACGGCTTTATCCAACACCAACGACAAATCACGACGTACTTCTGGGAACTTAGAAACTTCCGTAAAACGCACTTTATCGTTGTATTGTTTCAACAAATAGGCCCAATCAAAATCCGCGTAAAAAACGGGTTGTTTAATGTCGGCGATTTTGGCCAGCTTTGCTTTTACCTGCCCAAAACTAACCACAGGCTTCTTTTTAATCGTGTAAGACAAGCCATACTCAAAAATTGTTTTGTCTTGAATTTCCTGCTTCTCTACCTGCGCCACCCGAAAGGCATTCAAAACCAAATGCACCATCCCTGCCAAATCATGAAACGCCAGTTTTTGGTCTTTGGCCAACCAGCTTTCGGCCCGTTGATGCCCCGCCATCAATAAAACCAAGTGGGAAAGTTCCTTGTACTTCGATTCGACTTTATGGTATGTTTTTCCAAATTCACAGATTCTCAAATCACGCTGACGACGGTTCAGGTTATAAGCCAATGACTCCAATCCTGAAAACAGCATGGTTTGGCGCATCACCGATAGGTCTTCGCTCAAAGGGTTGAGCATCACTACATCTTCCCCAGGTAAACTCGACCGAACCGCGTCATTGTACATAGGTTTCGTCAATGAATTTGCCATGGTTTCATTGAACCCATTGGCTGCTAGAAGGTTAGCAATGCGTAATTTCTGTTTGTCAGGGTCCACAATCGGAAAACCTGATAGGAAGTCCGTGGCTAAGTTTTCGGAAAGCTCGATGTTGTCGAATCCATAAATTCGCAGGATTTCTTCAATTACGTCGGCTTCGCGCGTCACATCCACGCGGTAAGGGGCCACAGAAGCCAAAAAGCCTTCGGGGGTTTCGTCTTGAATTTCGATGTCGAGGCTGGTTAAAATCTGCTTAATCAGCGCACGGTCTAGTACTTTGCCGATGAGTCTATCGACATTTTTGTACTTAACTTTCACTTCATGATTGGGAATCGGATTGGGATAAATATCCACAATTTCCGACGATACTTGACCACCTGCCACTTCCTGAATCAAAAGCGCTGCGCGTTTGAGCGCATAGACTGGCATGTTGGGGTCAGTTCCGCGCTCGAAGCGGAAAGAGGCGTCAGTTTTCAGGCCGTGGAAAGTGCCCGTCTTACGAATCCAAGCTGGAGAAAAATAAGCGGCTTCCAGAAAAATATCCGTCGTTTGCTCTGAAACCCCCGACTTGGTACCGCCAAAAACGCCCCCGATACACATGGGTTCTTCGGCGTTACAAATCATCAAATCTCGGTCCGACAGCTTGCGCTCTACACCGTCAAGGGTCACGAAAGGCGTACCAGCAGGCAGTGTTTTTACGATTACTTTGTTGCCGATGATTTTGGCTGCATCAAAAGCGTGCAACGGTTGGCCAAGTTCATGGCAAATGTAGTTGGTAATATCTACCACGTTATTAATCGGCCGCACACCTACCGCCTGCAATTTTTCTTTCAGCCAATCTGGTGATTCGGTCACGGTCAAGCCCGATATTATCACTCCAGCATAACGCGGACAGGCTTCCGAGTTTTCGACACTTACTTCGATTGGTAAGGTTGTAGTTGAAACCGTAAAGTTTTCAACTGCTGGCATTTTCAGCGCTCGGTTCAATACCGCTTTCAAGTCGCGGGCCACGCCGAGGTGAGAGGCCGCATCGGCGCGGTTAGGCGTCAGGCCTATTTCAATGACGTAATCAGGCAATAAGCCGAAGTACTCCGCCGCCGATGTTCCATTGGGTAAATCAGTATCCAATACCATAATGCCCGCATGTGATGTACCCAGGCCGATTTCGTCTTCGGCACAAATCATTCCTTCAGAAGGATGACCATACACTTTGCGCTTGGCAATGGTAAAAGGCTCCCCGCCAGTCGGATGAATCGTAGCCCCCACGGTTGCTACAACTACTTTCTGCCCGGCAGCTACGTTGGCCGCCCCGCACACGATATTGGACGGCACGTCCGCGCCAATATCAACCGTGGTAAGGTGCAATGTTTTTTCTTTGACGGTAAAAGGTTCGCAAGTAAGCACCTCTCCAATCACGATGCCCTCCAATCCTCCTTCTACACGTTGGACGGGGTCAATGCCTTCCACTTCGAGACCCGTAGCGGTCAACAATTTACCGATTTCTTCGGCAGACTCCTGAATATCAATAAGTTCTTTAAGCCAGTTATAGGAAATTTTCATTGAGAATTTGTTAATCGTTCATGGTTGCCAGCGCTCAGCAAACGTTTCTAAATCAACGTTGAACCCGATCACCGACAACTTTTGCCCAAAGGCACCGCAAAATTAGGGGATTTTGGGGAAAAGCATTGAAATACTACTCTTCCAATAGAGGTAAGTTTTCCAAATCCACAGGATCTTTAAAACGATATTCATATCCTCTTACAACAACGTACTCAACATTTTCTTCGTTTAACAATCGGATAAATGTCAGGACATGGTCGTGCATGTTGTCGAAGAAGTTCAGGTCTAACCATAAAAATACGCTCTACCACTACCTCCATTGCCACTAAACACTCTAGTGAAGATTTACCTTTCCACGTATTATAGGTACCCTGTGTTATCTCATTCCAAGAGCGATATTTACGTATGGCAGGTTTTATTCTTCAAATTTACTCATACTTCTCATAAATCTTCTCTCCCGCTTCCACCCGCACGGGCAGGGTATTTTCTTTGGGCGGAATGGGGCAGGCGTAAGTAGGGTTGTAAGCACAGTAGGGATTATAGGCAACGTTGAAATCGAGGGTGAGTTTGCCATCGGTTACGTCATCTGTTTTAAAATCCAAATAACGCCCCCCGCCGTAGGTTTCCTCTGGGGCCGTGGCATCGCGAAACAGGATAGAAAGGCCTTTTTCATGTTTATAAATGAGCAGGCGATAAACGTTCAGCTCGGCCGCCTTGCTTGCATCAGGCAATGTAAACTCGGCAAAACCATATTTTTCGTAGGTGGTGGTGCTGCCGTCGGTCATGGGTACGGCTACTTGCTTGTCCTGAGCGTGGTACGGAATCACCGTAGCGACCACTTTATAGGCTGGATTTGGGACAAAATAATTAAGTCCCTTAAAAGCCGTTTTATCCCCAATGGGAGAGGTATCGGAATCTTGGTAAAACTTATCTTTTTCTTTGCGGTCTTTCTCCAACTGCGCCACATAATCGGCGTCCGAAACCGTTGTTTCTTCCCCAAAAAAAGTATACCCAATCACCCCGATGATAACGATGGCAATCAGTAACTGTAAAAATTTATTTTTCAACATAGTTTTCAGGATTTAGCACTAAAAGTGAAGGGGTTAGAAGTTAAGTCAATACCTAACACCTAACCCCCTTTACGCTTACATTTATGATTAAAGAATTGCTTTTTCCAAGGTTGTTTTTACGCTGGTGTTCATCATTTCCACCAAATACTCCGCCACGGTTTCGGCAAAACCAGTGAGTTTGGTCAAATCGGTATCCCAAAGTTTGGTATTGCTCAGTACGGCTTGCACAAATGCAGGTACGGTTTCGACCGTCACGCCCTGCCATTGCTCGTAGAAATACGCCGCTTGTTCGTCGTTGATGACGTAAAACTCTTCGCCACGTTGACCGAAATAATGCTCGTTCTGTTGCTTAACGGCCCGCATAAACAGCAAGTACGCGGCAAAGCCGATCGTAAACAATTTAGGCGCTTTATTGAATTGCTGATAATAACGACGAATGGTAGCTACATTCCGCGCGTTCATTTTCGACGATTGCTGGAGCGTAATCCCGATGAGTTTTTGCTGAATAAATGGGTTACGGTAACGATTAAGAATATCTCCCGCAAACACTTTCAGCTCGTCCATTTGCTCCTCAAACGGCAACGTCGGTACTATTTCGTCGTAGATAATCGCCTCGTAATATTTAGACATAGCGGGGTCGTTCATGCACTGAAACGTGATATCAAACCCACTTAAATAACCCAACGGGGCCGCCGCGCTGTGGCTTCCGTTCAGGATACGCAGTTTGCGCTCGCGGTAATAAGAAATATCTTCGTCGACAATGACATTTTCGCTAATTTGCTCAAACGAAAGGGCTTTCCTCACTCGTTCATCTCCCTCAATCGCCCACAACAAATAAGGCTCTGCTACCGTCAAAAGCGCATCTTCGTAGCCAATTTTCTCTTGCAATGCGGCATAAGTAACGGCATCAGGCTTACCTGGCACAATCCTATCTACCAATGAGTTACAGAATTTTACATGGTATTTAAGCCATTTATTAAACAGCTTACCCAGCTCATTATACACCGAAATTTTTTCTACGCACTCACGGAGTTTGAGGCCGTTATCGGTAATCAACTCAGTAGGAACTACCACCAATCCCTTGTCTTTTTTGCCTCCGTAAGTACGAAAACGCTCATACAAAAACGCGGTCAGCTTGGCAGGGAATGATTGCGGTGGACTTTGAAAAATACTCTCCTCTACGTACTGAATGCCCACCTCAGTGGTATTTGAAATAATCACTTCCAAATGCGGATTACGCGCCACCTGTAGGATGCTCTGCCAACTGTCCTGCGCCGAAATAACCCGACTGATAGACGTAACGGCCGTGGCCTCATCGATGGTTTGGCCTTCATTGTCCACCCCACGTACGCAAACCGTGTAGAGGCCATCTTGCTCGGCAAAATCATCGGCCGAACCTGCGGTAGATTTTACCACTACAATTCGTCCGTTGAAGATATTTTGCTTGTTTGCTTTATCAATCAGGTAGTCACAAAGCCCTCTCAGAAGCACTCCTGTTCCAAATTGCAATACTTTTACGGGTAAATCAAAGGTATATTGCGTTCCGCTATCAATGACTTGTTTAGTTAATTTCGGCATAGTTAATGGTATATTTAACAGTTTGGCAGGTCAAAAATGTTTGTATTGGCAAACCTAATAAATTTTGGGCAAAACTTATCTTTGTAGCGACCAAAGCAGTCAAAACTCTAATAGATTTTATTCATTCCGTGGATTTTAGGCCATCTAAGCACGTCTAAATTTCGTAGAATTGAACCGCTAAAATCATTCTTATGAACAATTATATCCTTTACGACGATGCCGCCGTCCGTCCGCATCTGCTACCGTTTACTTTCACGCGTCCCGTGTCAGAAATCCGCTGCGGCATCCTGACATTGACCGAAAAGTGGGCGCATTTTCTTCATGCGAAACCCTCTTTTTTGACCGAACCTTATCTTCAGCATAAATTCCCGTTTGTTGCCACCAACGATAATATTTTCCTCAACGGCGCTGTCTGCGCAACTGCTTCCATCGCAACGGCCGTCGGCCAATTAAAAGCAGGGGAAGCATTGATTGCCCTCGAAAACGACCAAGTCATTGCCTATCGTTCACCGTTTGAAGTGGTAAAACCCGTGAGTGAATTGAAAACGGTTCTTTTTCCCGAACCTATTGTTACGATTCAACGTCTTTGGGATATTTATGGCGAAAACGGCGCACAAATCAAAGCAGATTTTACGACTCTTACCCAAGGTAGAGTCAGCCAGCCTGTGGCAGACCCTTTTACGCACGTCTACGCCCCAGAAAATGTATTTTTAGAAGAAGGGGCTAGGGTTCGTGCCTCCATTCTGAATGCCGAAAACGGGCCAATTTACATCGGAAAAAATGCGACTGTCAACGAGGGTAGCGTTATCATGGGGCCGTTTGCGTTGGGCGAAGACTCTACCGTCAACTGGGGTGCTAAAATGCGCATGAATACCAGTATAGGGCCGCATTGTAAAATTGGCGGCGAGGTCAGCAACTCGGTACTTTTTGGTTTTAGCAACAAAGGCCACGACGGCTTTTTGGGCAACTCTGTTTTGGGAGAATGGTGTAACTTAGGAGCGAATTGCAACAATTCCAACCTCAAAAATGATTATACTAACGTAAAACTTTACAGCTACGCCACCGAAACGTTGGAAGATACAAACCGTCTGTTTTGCGGCCTCTTTATGGGTGATTTTACCAAAGCGGGCATCAGTACGTTGTTCAATACGGGTACGGTGGTAGGCGTGAATACCAACGTTTTCGGAGCAGGCTTTCAGCCCAAGCATATTCCGTCTTTTTCGTGGGGCGGCGCGGCCGAAGGGTTTACAGAATACCGCATCGAAAAAGCCCTCCAAGTAGCCTATGAAACCGTAAGCCGGCGGGGCGAAGCCTTCGGAGAAATAGAGGAGGAGATTTTAAAGCATGTGTTTGAAATAAGTCGGGGCAACAATCAGAAGTAAGGAGCGAGAAGTGCCAAGTGAGCATGGGCAATTATTAATTTTGAACATCCAAAAGTCAAAACAATGAATAAGCGAAATAAAGCAACTTTGTCATTCTATAAGCATCTGCATCGCATCGTTCTTCCAGAAATCAGTTTTTTTCGACCCTGCCTACAACTTCGTTTATTATTGCTTTTGCTGATCGCCTCTGGCACATTGTTCTTCTCTTCGTCATACGCCCAAACCGACACCCTAACGGTGCGTGGAAAAATAGAAAATCTGACGGTGAGATTGTACCGGCAGGCCCCCGAGGTTACGGTGGCCCGGGTCAATATTTTACAATCTAATCGAGAAATTGTACGCGCCGCCCAGCTCCAGCCCGATGGTAGTTTTGAATTGAAAATGCCTCTGGTGTATCCGTTGGAAGAATGTTATCTGACCTACGCCAACGTAGTGATGCCTTTTTTGGGCGAAAAAGGCACGGTGGAAATCACCCTCAACGGCGACTCCCTGACCAAAAGTGAGGTTCCTATCCGTTTTGGAGGCATTTATGCAACTACCAATAATCGACACGCTCATTTTTATGTAGCTTTCAATAAGTGGCTCAAAGCTAATCCCGAAAAGCCCATCAAAGCAGCGACTGGCTTTCTCTTTTGGGAAAAAGTGGCCCAAGAGCGCGACCGTAAAATTGATTTTTATCGCACCTACCAAACTGTCAAAGATACGCTGCTTGACAAGTGGGTGATTTCTTCGCTCAATGACGCTGCCAAAGCGAGATTTTACAGTTATTTATCGCAAGAAAAACAAAAACTCCCGTTGGCGATATCCGCATCGACCGAATTAGACACCAACCGGTTTTTTACGTTTGCCAAAGCCGACAGTTACCGGCAATTTACCAATTACGCCATAGCGACCACGCCTAATCTTCCCGAATCGTCTTTGCCCGTTAATACCTTGGCCCGTTTGATTTTACAGTATGTCCCCAACATTTCGACCACCGATAGCCTAAAATTGGTGGGGTATGTGCAAGGAGAAACGGCCAAAATGAGAGAGTTGCGGTGGCTCAGCAATCTGTTCAATCAAAAAGAAGATACACTTCGGCTTATTGCTGCGTATGAATTGTACACCCGCAAATTCGATGCGGCCCATTCTGCCAAAGAACTGGATTATCTGAAGGCGGCATTTTATGCAGAAAACATCAACAACTTCGCCTTAAAGAACCTGACGCTCTGGTATAATCACCTGCGTCCTGGGCTCAAAAACCCGTATTATGTACGCTCGTTGGACGAACTTCACCACATTGAGAGCCTTGATTCAGCCGTGATTCGTGCGGTTGAATCTAAAATAGAAGCAGCCACATTGAATGACCCCACAGAAGTGCTGCCTGGCATTTTTCTGACCAATATCCCACCCTTCTTGGATGTATGGAGTCAGTTGAAACGGAAGTTTAAAGGAAAGATTGTGTATTTTCTTTTTTGGACCAACGATGAATGGGGACGCCGCGCATTGGCCGAAGCCAACGCATTGCGGGCAAGCCTGCCGCCCAACAGCGTCGAATTTGTGTATGTTTCAGAATACAAAACTAACGACGATGTATGGCGCGAAGCCGCGATAAAAAGCAGAAGCAGGGGCTTGCACCTTAAATTGGACGAATCACAAAACGATTATTTTGTGGCCGAATGGGCCGTTACCCAAGTGCCTTATGCAGTTTTGATGGATGCCAACGGCAAATATATCCGTCGCAATGCGCCCCTGCCCGCCGACCGTGAAGGCTGGAGCAAAATTTGGAATAAGGTATTTAACTGATCTTATTTGGCAAAACGACTGTTGAGCATCGGGTATACGATCACGGCCAGCAGTATCACCACCGAGCCTGCATAAAAGCCTGCTGTCATGCGCTCATTGAGTATAAAATAGGCCAGCGCCATGCCGTAAACAGGCTCCAGATTGATGGTCAGATTGAGCGTAAAAGGAGAGACTTTTCGCAGCAAATGCACCCCTGCCGAGTACGCATACACCGTACACACAAAAGCCAAAATGATGAGCCAGAGCCAATCAGCCGATTGCGGAATCACTTCTTGGGCGGTCAGCCCGCTTGTAAAAGCTACGCCCGCCAAACCTATCAACATGGCGATGGTGGCGCCGTTCATTTCATAAAAGGTAATCAGAAGCGCATTGTGTCGGCGTACAAAACGGCTGTTAGCAATGGTAAAAAGAGCCGCTAAAAAAGCCGACACCAGGGCCAACCCCAAGCCTAACGATTGGTCTACCTCAAACCGAAAAATAAGGTAAAGCCCTACAATCACCAACAAACTCAGCAAAATTTCCAGCGGCCGCACCCGCCGCCTCGCAAACAACGGCTCCAACAAAGAGGTAAAAAGCGACGTAGTAGACATTCCCGCCAAACACACCGACGCACTCGATACGTGCGCCGAGCCAAAGAAAGTCAGCCAGTGTAGCCCCATGATGGCCCCCACCCCGAGCATGGCCCAGCGGTCGTTGGCAGGTACGCGCTTCCATTCTTTCCACAACCACAGCACCACAGCCAAACCAACGGCCGCCAATAAGGTTCGAAAAAACGTAAGACTAATACGCGAAAGTTGCGGATTAATCAGTTTCCCCAAAATGGCCGTAAAGCCCCAGATAAGTACTAAAAAATGCAAATGAAGATAATCGGCAAAGGTGGGTTTGGGCAGCGGAGAATTCATACGGGCGGTTGATTACGAAAAAGCAAAAATAGGGATTTTGTGATTCTGATTGCTCCCAGTCTGAAAATGCCCAATCAAATTCGTGAAACAGCAGGCAATTAGCCCTTTCGCTATTATTCTCTGGTTAGATAGTTAGGTTTCACTTTATTTGACTCCTTTTTCCTTTATTTTATTTTGAAATCACTAATTCCTGTTCTAGTTTTATGAGTATGGAAACTATAAATCAAAGTTAAATTTATAGTTTCCACTGCCATAAAACATGTCGTTATTTAGTTCTCAAAAACTTATAGCGCTAGCTGCTCAACAGGAGATTATTGTCCTGATTCACCTTGTCAAATGCACATTACCCCAAAAATGCATCCAACTATCTGGAATTAAACAAATTAATGCCATGAAAGCTTCTAAAAAAATTTCTTTATTGATTTTACAAGTAATATTCGTTACCTCAACAGTAGGACAAAATCGTTTTTCAGTAACTCCTTCAATTGGTTTTGTAGGAGGCAATGCCTCTACTCATATTTTTACGGGAGAACTTGGATTTCAAGAAGAGGGAAAGGGTATATTGTTAGGAATTACGGGTAACTATTCCATGACCCCTAAATGGTCTATTTCCACAGGTATTAGTTATAATTGGATAAAATACCATAGAGTTATTCCTGAAACATCACAAATAAAAACAAAAGACCTAATAATTCCAGTACTTATTAACTATCAGCCTTCCTTAAAACGGCTTTCTCCTTATTTTTCTACTGGAATAATCATGGAAAGAATACAATCAAAGGATTATTCAACCCCTCCCTATATCAAGTCTGATGTTACAAAAGGAAAATTTCCCCTGACTCTAGCAATCGCATTAGGAGCTGGAATTAGCTATAAGGTCACTCACTCAGTGAGCTGGATTATTCAGCCCTCTGTATATTATCAGGTTTATACAGCACAAAACAGAACCATTTTCCCCGATTATCGTTCATATAAAGTCAATTTACAAACTCAATTGACTTTATCTTTTTGAGGAATTAAATTCATCAAAAAGAGGGCGAAACCAAATCACGGCAAAATGGAAAGCGTATCAGTACCCTCAAAATTTGTCCGGGAAGAAGAGCTATACCTCGTAAAAGAGGGACAAATTCGTCGTATCAAACGAAAAAAATCGGCGATTTTGGAGGCATTAAGCGATAAAGCGTCTATGATTGCGGAGTTTGTTAAATCCAACCGTTTGGATTATTCTGTCGAAAGTGATTTGATAAAAATTCTAGAATTTTACGACAAGGAAACCTCCATCAAAATGGGAAAAGCAGGGCTTTTTCAAAAATACTAAGCTCCTCCCCAAAAAAATAAACACTCCTTTCTTACTCCTCACTCCCGACTTCTCCCTACTTTTGTATTCGTCTTGGGTGCCTCATGCCTGCTTCGTGGCGGGCTTTGACGGCTTAAAAGGGAATTTCGTGCAAAACGAAAACTGTCCCCGCAACTGTAAGTTTCATCCAAGGTCGCTCTTAACAACTGCATAAACCACTGGTTTTCAGTTCACAGTCCATGGTTCACAGTCTACAGTATTTTTACTGCCAACTGTAAACTGCCAACTGTAAACTCCACGCCGGGAAGGTGCAAGAGCGATGAAACAAGTCAGGAGACCTGCCCAATGAACTATTTAGTCGCCGCGCACGGAGGATGCGCAGCTAAACCGATTTTATTCTTTTAAATAGTATGAAAAACACCCTCAATCCCCGTCTGCTGACGTTGCTATGCTTTATGCTGGCCGCCGCGCTGATTCGTATTCTGAACGTGGCGCAGCTCTCGCCCGTTTCCAATTTTACACCGCTTGGCGCGATGGCACTGTTCAGTGGTGCGTATTTCACCACTCGTTGGAAAGCCTTTTCCTTTCCGCTTATCACCCTTTTTATCAGCGATTTACTCATCAACGCCGTCATTTACCAAGGCCGCTACGGCATCATCTACGAGGGCTGGTATTGGGTATATGGCATTTTTGCGCTGATTGTTTTTTACGGAAAAGTATTATTACAAAAAATCAACGTCAAAAATGTCGTTTTGGCCGCCGTCATTGCCACGTTATCGCATTGGGTCTTGTCGGATGGCAGCGTGTGGCTGAGCGGTGGCATTGATCTGCGCACGGGCTTGCCCCTCAGCCGCGATTGGGCAGGGTTTGTACAATGCCTCACGCAGGGCGTGCTGTTTATGCGTAATTTTCTGGCGGGCACATTGGCCTACAGCGCCTTGCTTTTTGGCGGATTTGAAGTTCTGAAAATGCGTTTCCCCAAACTGGCCGTTGCTGAATAATGCAGGCGGCTCTCATGAATTGGTCGGGAGGCAAAGACTCGGCGCTGGCATTGTATCATAGTTTGCAGAATAACGCCTACGACGTTCGTTACCTCCTGACTTCCCTAAACGACTCCTTCCGACGAATCTCGATGCATGGCGTGCGTGAAGAACTGCTCGACCAACAGGCGCAACAGCTCGGCATCGAACTGCTCAAACTACGCCTGCCCGAAACCACATCTATGGAAGAATACCAAGTTCGTATGGCTGAAATTCTTCAACCCTTAGCCGACGCACGCATTACAAAATCCATTTTTGGTGATATTTTTCTGGAAGATTTACGGCTCTATCGCGAAAATCAACTAGCGACCGTCGGAATGCAAGGCATTTTCCCCCTCTGGCAACGTCCTTCGATAGAATTGCTGGAAGAATTTTGGGACTTAGGATTCAAAACCATCGTCGTCAGCGTAAACGGGAATGTACTGGACCAATCCTTTTGCGGCCGTGTGCTAGACCGCGATTTTGTCAGCGAATTGCCCGCCAATATCGACCCCTGCGGCGAAAACGGCGAATTTCACACCTTTGTTTTTGAAGCTCCTTATTTCTCCCAACCCATTGATTTTCAAAAAGGAGAAACCGTCGAGAAAACTTATAATTTCCAAAATGCCGAAGGAGAAGACTTGACTTCCACTTATTTTTTTACAGATTTGTTGCCCATTTAAAGTCATTGCGCAAGATGAATCCTACGTTATCGAAAGACGCGGTACGCGAAATTTATGAATCCCCTATCTTGGAGTTGATTTACCGCGCCGCTACAGTTCACCGCCAACACCACGACCCGCAAGAAGTACAGGTCTGTACTTTGTTGTCTGTCAAAACGGGTGGTTGCCCCGAAGATTGCGCTTATTGCCCACAGGCTGCGCGGTACCACACGGGAGTACAAGCCCATAAATTGATGGAAGTGGATGAAGTATTAACCGCCGCCCAACGCGCCAAAGACGCTGGTAGCACGCGCTTCTGCATGGGTGCGGCCTGGCGTGAAGTCCGCGACAACCGCGATTTTGATAAAGTATTGGAAATGGTCAAAGGCGTGAATCAACTCGACATGGAAGTATGCTGCACGTTGGGAATGCTGACCGAAACCCAAGCTCAAAAACTGAAAGACGCTGGGCTTTACGCCTACAACCATAACCTTGACACGAGCGAGGAGTTTTACGGCGATATTATTTCAACCCGTACCTACGACGACCGCCTCCAAACCATCAATCACGTGCAGAAAGTGGGTATTTCAGCCTGCTCGGGCGGCATCATCGGCATGGGCGAAACCCACGATGACCGCATTGGAATGCTTCATACCCTGGCGTCGCTTCCACAGGCCCCTGAATCAGTACCTGTCAATGCACTGGTTGCCGTAGAAGGCACGCCGCTGGAGCATCAAAAACGCGTATCGGTTTGGGATATGATTCGGATGATAGCTACAGCGCGTATTCTGATGCCCAAAGCCATGGTTCGCCTCTCGGCGGGCCGCGTCAATATGACGATGGAAGAACAGGCACTTTGTTTTATGGCAGGGGCCAATTCTATTTTTGCGGGAGAAAAGCTGTTAACAACCCCCAATCCAGACGTTGACGCCGACCAAGAGATGTTTCAAACCCTGAATATCAGGCCGCGTCCTGCCTTCAAAGCACAAAAATTGGAAGCGGTTTAATCACAACGTGCTCATTTGTTCTTGAAAATCCACTATTTTTGATTTTTATTTCGTTATCTCCTTAAAAGAGACACTGAACCAGTACCAAATGCCTCCGCTAAAACCTGCCCAAGGAAAATTATTAATTGCCGAACCGACTTTGGGTGACCCCAATTTTGAACGGAGCGTGGTATTTCTGTGCGAACACAACGAACAAGGAACCTTTGGACTGGTCTTTAATCAAACCACCAACTTACACCTTAACGACGTTCTGAAAGAGCCCGTTGTGACCAATATGCCACTTTATCTGGGCGGTCCAGTCGAACAGAACACATTGCATTTTCTTCATCGGTTGTCATTTATTGAAGATGCCGTGCCAGTAGGAGATAACTTATATTGGAGCGGCGATTTTGAACAAATTATGAGCATGCTCAACGTCGGGAAAATAACCGAGCGAGATTTGCGTTTTTTCATTGGATATTCAGGATGGTCAGCGGGGCAATTGGACGAAGAACTCAGTAAAAACGCCTGGATTGTATCCGACACGGATGCGGGTTTTATATTTGACACCCCAGTTGACCAATTTTGGAGGGCAGTTTTACGAAAAATGGGCGGAGAGTACCGGGTCAAATCACATTATCCCACCGACCCAAGGCTAAATTAAAGACAAACAATTAATAATCAATCACATAAACAATAGTGAGGTTGTTACTAACACAGCCAAGTGGGTTGCAAACCACCATAAACTAACTTTTTGAATTGTATCATGAATTTGAACCTTAGATTACTTCTACTTTTGGTGATTGTGTCCGTTGGGGCGCAGGCCCAGACTGTTTACATGAAACCCCATTTGGGTTTGCGCGCAGGACTAAACATTTCTAGCAGTACCTATTCTCCCAACTTTATTTATAGTCTCAAACGCCAGTCTCACCCTAATCTAGGTGTTTTCTACCGTATTCGGAATCAAAAATGGGTTTTTCAACCAGAAGTACAACTTTCGGTACGCGGCGGTACATTTAAGGGAGAACTTGAAGTAGTACGCAACAATTTCAACTACGCCAGTTTTGTGCCAGTGGTGGGATATATTCTTACTGAAGGCTTAACCTTTGAGGTTGCTCCGGAGTTTAGCTATGCGGTCAACAATCTCAGGAGTGTGGTTCCGCTTCGTAAAAACGAATTCAGCATGGGCACGGGGCTTCGGTTTGACTTTATGGATATGGCGGAAGATTTCAGCCTGAATCTTCGCTACATTCACGGGTTTACCAATTTGTCAACGTCCAAAACCGAGTCGCTTTACAATCGCACGTTACAGGTTTCGGTCATTTACAATTTGTACAAGAAGAAGTAGTTTAGGAAAGCCACAAAGGGTTTTGTGAGGAAGAATAAATAAAATTTGGATTTATAAATCCCGATTGTAATTTTGCAACATGATTTTAAACGTCAAAAATAGCGCATGGTGGTGGCGTTCTTCTTCGAAAAAGATGAACACGTAATGCTATGCTTATTTTTAACCCAAAAAGCTCGCTGTTCATCGCACAGCGAGCTTTTTTTATTTTCAATTCCCAAACTTGATAACTAACACATTCAACCGATATAGGTAATGACAACGACCGATACCACCTTCAAAATCACCACTCAAAGCCGTAAATTATTAGGAGATATGCTCACACCCGTTGGCGTTTATCTCAAACTCCGCGATAAATTCCCCTATACCGTCATGCTCGAAAGTGCCGAATACCACGGCATGGAGCACGGATTTAGCGTCATTGCCTGCGACCCCGTCGCCTCGTTTGTGTTGGACGAAGATGTGGTAACGCAAACCTTTCCTGACGGCTCCGAAGAGTCGTTTGGTTTGCCTCATCGCAAACACGCCATGCAAACCCTAAGGGATTTTATTCAACGCTTTGACGCCCCAAAAAATGATTACCCTTTTATCAATGGCGGTTTGTTTGGACACATTACCTACGACTCGGTGAAATACTTTGAAGACATTGAG
The DNA here is from genome assembly GCF_003325355.1 of Runella rosea. Classification (GTDB taxonomy): domain Bacteria; phylum Bacteroidota; class Bacteroidia; order Cytophagales; family Spirosomataceae; genus Runella; species Runella rosea. The sequence goes on along the minus strand of NZ_CP030850.1, from coordinate 4,583,011 downwards.
ATTCAGCCCAAAACACCCGACAACGCCATTCCTCAGATGGTGTATCGTATCTATCGTTTTGTAATTGCGTTCAATCATTTCAAGGACGAAGTGTATCTTTTTGAACATGATTATGGCGTAACAAGGCAGGATTCCAACCACAGCCGAAGTATGGGCATGGATTTGGATTCTTTGGAGATGATTGTTAAAGCGCCCAAAATGGCGACGTTCCGCTTTAAAGCCAATGCCACCGAAGAAAGCAACGTAACCGATGAGCAAATGGCGGGTACGATCCAGCAATGCATCAATCACTGTCTGCGCGGCGATGTATTTCAGATTGTCCCTTCGCGCCGTTTCAGCAAGAAATTTGAAGGCGATGAATTCAACGTCTACCGGGCTTTGCGATCCATCAATCCTTCTCCGTACCTTTTTTACTTTGATTTTGGCAATTACAAAGTATTCGGTTCGTCCCCCGAAAAACAAATCTACATCAAAAACGGACATGCCGAAATTCACCCCATTGCGGGCACTTTCCGACGCACGGGCGATGACGAAAAAGATGCTGAACTGGCGCGCCAGCTGGCCGCCGACCCCAAAGAAACGGCTGAACACGTAATGTTGGTAGACCTAGCCCGCAATGATTTGAGTCGGAGCTGCGATGTGGTCAAAGTAGAAACCTACAAAGAAGCACAATTTTTCTCCCACGTGATTCACTTGGTTTCTAAAGTAACGGGAAAAATGAGTGCGGGAGTCAATCCACTCCAATTGGTTGCCGATACATTTCCCGCTGGAACGCTCTCCGGGGCCCCCAAACACAACGCGATGACCATCATTGATCGTCTTGAAACCACCAATCGAAGTATTTATGGCGGCGCATTGGGCCACATCAGTTTCAGCGGAGACTTCAACCACTGCATTACGATTCGGACTTTTTTGAGTAAAAACAATACGTTGTTTTATCAGGCAGGAATGGGCGTGGTGGCCAAATCAAACATTGCTTCTGAGATGCAGGAAGTGCATAACAAGCTAGCGGCTCTCCGCAATGCCATTGAAATGGCCAATGAATTGTAATAAAGCACCGAAACACAAAAATCGTCCTTAATTCGAAACTGATTTTTTTCCAAAGTTTGTCTATCTTTGTTTCGTTTATTGCGTATATATTCTGTAATCAAACACGAAAGTATAATGCATAATCGTTTTTACGGTATGAGGAGACTTTTTACACTGCTGATCATTTTTTATTCCACACTCGCATTTGGACAGGGATATATTGACCTTTCTTCAAATACCGAAGTGACCCCGTGGACGCCCGATGGTGCTTTATTGCAAACATTCAATAATATAGGCACCCCGCAAGTGACCGTTACGGCCACCGTTCAGGGGAACACCAATCGACTTCGTAACCGAACTCCCCGCAATGACTCCCGTGGGTTGTGGTTAAACATCGCATTGGGAAACCGTACAGAAGGCGTCAGTGTTACGTTCACTTTTAGTGAACCAGTCACCAATTTATCATTTGGAATTTTGGGAATCGACCGTGAATTAAGTTTTAGTAATTATCAAGACCGTGTTCTTATTGCAGGTTATGACGACAACAATATTGGAGTCACACCTGCCATTTCTTATAATCCTAATTTTGCCTTTTTAACCAACGGGATAGACCCTTTTGTCAGAATTCTGTCTGGTTTTAATTCAGACCCCTTAGACAGTACTCGCTCCACGGTTACTTTCCCAGGTACTGGTATTAAAAAAGTGACCATTGCGTTCAACAGCGGCGATAATATCCGTAACGGGGCCACTACTGCGCAAAGTATCTTCCTGACAGACTTATCATGGGCCAGCATTGTACCCGTTGAACTTATTTATTTTCGCGGAAAAGCAGAAAACGACCGCGTACGCCTGAATTGGGCCACTGCCAACGAGTCCAACAGTGATTATTTTCAGGTAGAGCGCAGTACAGACTTGAAAGAATTTACGTCGATAGGACGCATTTCGTCGGCGGGAGATTCAAAGCAACGCGTCGAGTACAACTTTTTGGATGAAGCACCCTTGCCGGGAGTGAATTATTACCGACTGAAACAGGTGGATAAAGACCGTGCTTCTGAATATTCAAAAATCATTGCCGTTAGTCCTCAAACTGCTGCTTCACGGTTTATTATTTATCCAAATCCTTCCGATGGACAAACCATAAAACTGCAATTTGATAACCTTGAATTAGACGGGCTACGTTTGTCGACATTACTTGGCCAGGAAATTCCTTTTGCAATTCAGGCCAATAATACCAACAGTTTGACCATTAAACCGCTACGCGAACTTCAAACGGGACTTTATTTTATCACCTATGCCGACGCTATGGGACGAGGAAGGTTGACCCAAAAGCTGTGGGTTAGTAAATAAGTACTCAAAAAAGAGTCAGTTTAAATTACAGGAATTCCTGTTGAATTTCTTCTTTGATAAACTTGAGCGCTGAAGCCGTAGGATTGCGGTTTTCCTGAATAATTTTCTCAAAAATTTTCTTGGCTAAATCAAGCGGGGGCGCGTCGGGGGCCACCTCCGAGGCGGCTTGGTTGATAAGCGTAATCACTTCCTGCTGGGCTGCCCTTATTTGCTCCCATGCTTCATGACTCATGTAGACTTGTTGCGAAAGATTATGATTGAATTCTTCGCGCACTTCGTGCATTAAAATCTGCTGAAATTCAATGGCTTGAGTAGCCGAACCATTCAAACGAACAATAAGGTTATTGGGGCTGATTCGTTCCAAAAAAAGACACATACGCTCGTAAGCCTGAAGGCGAATCGGCAGGGTTATTTCCAACTTTTTACTTCGATTTTCTAGCTGTTTTTCCACAAATTGTTTTTTCAAAAAAGCAGTTACGGTCAAATACACCGCGTATAACACCAAAGCAGCAGGAAGTACTATTTTCAAAAGGTCGGTGACAATTTCCATTCGTTTATTGTTTGTTTACCAGTAAAGAGTCTCCGCAAAGAACGCAAACTGTCGGCAAAATAGTACGTATTTTTACGGATTAACGCATAAAACTCCCATGATTACAAAAAACCCCATTAGAATTTCCCCCATTGCCCACCAAGAGATAGTGGATACCTTACACATCAACAAGATTCCAGACACGTATGGATTAAGGGTCGGAATGAAAGGCGGCGGATGCGGTGCCCAATTTTTATTGGGTTTTGACCTACCCACCGAAAACGACCACGTGTATGTTGTAGATACCATCAAAGTCATTATCGACAAACGCCACTTAATGTACGTAATCGGTACAGAGGTAGATTATGAAGAAACAGAGGAAGGGGCGGGGTTTACCTTGGTAAAATAACCTCCTCTTGATGGCTAACCGCTCTGAGCTTTCCGTTTTTTAAATCAATACTTAATTATAAGCAACAGTAACTTTTGGCACGATTTTAGGTCTGTAATAGACTAAATACATAAAAACAGGCAAAACCCCTTTTTGGAACTTCGTGCAGAAAATTAGGAAACATATACCAGCCATTTTGGCTACATGTTCGTTACTGTTAGCATTATTGTCTTTCTTTTTCTTTGAGAGAGGGGCTTTGGGTGCGGCAGAAGAGACTTATTTCTCCGCTGTCAAAGAACGAATAAAGCATGAACTTTCGGTTTCTCAGGAGGAGATTGAACGCATTACAGCGTTGGTTGCCCAAAATACAAATACGCAATTTTCAGACCTTCGTCAGACCACCAAATACCCTTACTACGTTTACCAAAACGGTCGTTTGATTTTTTGGTCCGATTACCGGTTTATTCCAGACTATGAAGCTATTCATAAAATATCTCAAACCCAACTTGTTAGCTTTGACCAAAGCAAGTATTTGGTCAGTCGTCGGCAGTTTACTCGCCCCAATACCCGTATTGATGTAGTTTCGGTAATTAATCTATACCGACACTACAAGAATGAAAATAACTACTTACAATCGGGCTACAACACGACTCTTTTTACGGTAGACCCCGAATTAATTTCAACCAATTTCGGGCCAGCGTATCAAAACGTTCTGGACAACCAAAATCGGTTTTTGTTTTCCATCATTCCTCCCAAATTTGATTCCTACCATAATCAAACAGCTCCTGTCAATACCATTACGTGGGGGATACTAGCGGCAGTTTTGTTCGGGATATACATTATCCAATGGGTCATTACGTTAAGCAAACAAAAGCGTTATGAAATGGCATTTTTGCTGCTGATGATGTATTTGGTGCTCCTTCGGGCAGGGATGCTTTATTTTGGAATTCCTTTTTTATTCTCAGAAAACGACTTATTTAACCCCAAGTTTTATGCTTCTTCGCCTATTGCGCCTTCGCTCGGCGACTTTTTGCTCAATTGCCTGGTTTGCTTTATATTATCGCTTTATGTAGCCGATTTTTATTTCCGTTCTAAGGCCTACCTGTTTTTAGTAAATATCTCCAAAAAGGCACAACCTCTTTTATCAGTTCTATTTATTATTCTCAGTTTTGGGGTCTTCTACGTCAGTCTGTTAGAACTGAACAACATCTACGAAAAATCGCAATTCACACTCGACATCACGTTAAGTATTTCGTTCTCGGTCCTAAAAATAGCCTGCCTCATTATTTTTATTCTTATTTCGAGCATCTATTTTCTGTGTACCCACTTACTGGTAGGATTATTCATTCGTCTTAACCCAAAAAAAATATATGGTGTACTGATTTTTTCAATTGGCGCCCTTATCTTTCTGCTTTTGGCGGTTATCTCTGGTATCGACCTTAAATGGATTTTGGGTGTTCATGGTACTTATTTTTTATTGTTATACTTCTCACGTTTTCCACGTGTTCTCTATACTTTCCGTTACCGAACCACCATTTATTATTTTCTGGGTGCTTTTTTCTGGGCCATCGTTACGACCTACGTAGTTTACAATGAAGAAGAGCAAAAAGACATTGCCAACAAAAAAGAATTTGGAGAGCAAATTTTTTCTGAAAACGACGGTTTGGGTGAATTTTTGTTGGACCGCGCCAAAGAGTCAATCAGCAAAGACCCCGAAATACAAAATTCATTTGTCAGCGATACGGTTTTATCCCGAGAGCGTATTCAGCAAATCGTGAAGAGCATTCACTTAGATAAATATTTTGATAAGTATGATATTGAAGTAGTATCGTTTCAGGCCGATGGGCAACCGTTGGACACCTCAATTTCGGATGAGACATTTGACAACTATACTAAGTTCTACCAGTTGCCCAAATACCAGACCAAGTACCCTTCACTCTATTTTATCAATGATCTTGTCAATAACTTCAAGAAGCAGTATTTGAGTTTGATTGATATTCGCAAAGGCTCAACCTTGGTTGGGCGGGTTGTACTCAACCTAAATCCGCGCGAAGACCAGTCCAGAAATGTATACCCAGAGTTATTGATGGATAAAAAGTTTGTACAGGCACCCGAAACACGTCAGTACAGCTATGCCGTTTATGATACGGCCAAAAACCTTATTTATAGCTCAGGAAGCTACAACTATGACCGAAAAATGCCGCAAATTGAGCTGGACAATCCAGCTTTATATCAACGCGGCCTTCAACTCTATGATTATAAGCACATAGGAAGTCGGGATAAAAACAAACGATACATGGTTGTGTCGTCTAAGTCATATCCTTATAAAAGCATTATCTCCAATTTCTCATTTTTATACCTCATATTGGTCCTATACGTCATTGGAATCATTGGCGTATACGCCTTAAAATATGGCTTAAGGCGGCTAAAAATCAGTTATACGACCAAAATTCAGATTTTGCTCAATGTTGCTTTTTTCACTCCGTTATTACTTATTGTACTTATCACATTGCAAGTTATTACGGCCAACTACAACAGCAATCAAGAAAATACGTACCTCACCAGTACCAAAAACATCGGCAACAATTTTGCCCCTTATCTGGAAGAGTACCTTAGTGGAAAAAGAAGCCGAGACGCAATGGAACAGGAACTTGGGAAAATTGCCCGTGATGCCAACGTTGACATCAATTTCTTTAATGAAGAAGGTAACCTCAGCATCACCACCGAACCGCTGATTTATGAAATTAAGCTTTTATCCAAATGGCTCAATCCAGACGCCTATATTCACCTGATTCAGGACCGCGAAAACGAAGTGTTATTGGACGAGTCGCTTGGAAAAAAGCAGTATCGCACCGCATACGTGACCGTCAGGGCTCGTAACACTAGCAAGCCATTGGGTATTTTAAGCATTCCATATTTTGATTCAAAACCCGAACTTGACCGACAAATTATTGAAGTAATTTCAACGATTTTGAGCGTGTTTGCCATTATGTTTCTGTTGTTTTTGGCAATTTCTTACTGGGCTTCCAACCTATTAACCATTCCGCTGCGCATCCTGACGCAGAAAATCAGACGAATTAACCTGCACCAACTCAACGAGCCTGTCAATTGGAAGTCAGACGATGAAATTGGTTTATTAGTTGGTTCTTATAATCAAATGTTGAAGAAACTGGATGAGAGCAAAGAAGAACTCGCTAAAAATGAAAAACAGTCGGCATGGCGCGAGATGGCCAAACAGGTAGCACACGAGATCAAGAATCCTCTAACACCGATGAAGCTGACGATTCAACAGCTTCAGCGGACGATGCTGCGTGATTTGCCGCCTAATTTACCCCAAAATGAGCGCATAAAACGCACATTTGAATCGTTGATTGACCAGATAGACAACATCAGTGACATTGCCACGTCATTTTCAGATTTTGCTAAAATGCCGCTTCCAAAAAATGAGTTGTTTGAGATTTCATCTGTACTGAATAAGGCCGCTGATTTGTACGCCGACGACACCAAAATCACCCTTCATCGAGATATTCAAACCCGAAGAGTAAACGTAATCGGTGACCGGCAACTCATCGGACGCATCATCACCAATCTGATTATCAACGGAATTCAATCCGTACCAACAGGGCGTCGCCCCGAAATCTTCCTTCGATTAAGGACCGATGAAGGCAATGTATATATTGAAGTTCAAGATAACGGAAATGGCATTCCTGAAGCCATTCGACCAAAGGTATTCTTGCCCAATTTCAGCACCAAGCAAGACGGTTCAGGCTTGGGATTGGCCATTGCCAAACGGGGTGTAGAACATGCTGGAGGCTCCATCTGGTTTGAAACAGAAGAAGGGACAGGAACCACATTTTTCCTATCCCTCCCCTTGAAGCACAGCAATCGTCCTGCTGAAGTAAGTATACCTTAATCTTATTTAATGCTCAAACTAAGCACTGGAATATCCGAATGATTGACGGTATCTTCGGTCATGCTACCCATGAAAAAGTGGGCCAGTCCTCGACGTTGATGCGTACCCATCACAATCAAATCCGCATGGTTCTGGTGCGCAAAGTCGAGAATAGCATCTTCTTCATTGAATACTTCGGTATCAGACACAAACAGCGTGGCATTTTTTAAGCCTGATTCTTTTACCAAAAAATCTTTTTGGGCTTCCATCGCCGCCGTGTTTTTAAAGTTTCCAGGATCATTGATGTACAGCAAAGACACCTCTCCGCTAAAAATTTTCTGCAAAGCCGCAAAAGCCTTAAAAGCTGGAAGCTGACTTTCTTTAAGTGTTGTTGGAAAAACAATTTTACCAAACGATACTGCTGGAGAAGGCACTGCCAAAACGGGGCATTTTACCCGTCGAATCACTTTTTCAGTATTTGAACCTACGATAATTTCTTCCATCCCCGACACGCCGCGCGTTCCCATCACAACTAAATCAATGGCATGGTCTTTCACAAAATCTTCAATAACACTTACCATCGGCCCCCCAATAACAGCCGTTTTAACTTTTACCCTCGAAAACTTTCCATTCTCGGCAATTTCGGCCAGTGTTTTTTTCAGACTCTCCGTTACCATGTCTAAATACTCATCCTCGATGGCCTTATCGTAGAGATAATACTCCGCCAGTGGAGTTGCTGTCACCATTTTTTCGTTGGCGTGGAGCAACATTATTTCGGCATTTGTTTTAAAGGCTATATCGGCCGCCACTTCAAGGGCACTTTGCGCAAAACCTGAAAAGTCAGTAGGAACTAATATCTTTTTCATTGCAGTACATCTGTTGATTTAAAAATGATAGTAAATGTACATTTACTACGAAATTCAAATGCTGACAAAAATCAAGGCAACTGACTGATTTACATCAACTAATCACTTTTCATCGGAAAATATGTCACCAACCTGATGTCTATCAATCAATCTCTGCTTAATTTTGGTAACCAATATCCATTTAACAAAACCATCGATGAACCTTTTCAAAATAAGTTGGGCCAATCTCAAAGATAAAAAGCTGAACAGTTTTCTAAGCGCACTCCTGATGACGCTCGGAATAGGTATTATTTCGATGTTATTGTTGTTGAACAAGCAGTTGGATGAGCAGTTTCGCCGCAATATCAAAGGCATTGATATGGTCGTGGGGGCAAAAGGCAGCCCGCTGCAACTGATTTTGTCGAGTATTTATCAAATCGACTCTCCCACCGGCAATGTATCGCTCGACGAAGCTCAACGGGTGATGAAAAACCCACTGGTCAAAACGGCCATTCCTTTGGCAATGGGCGACAATTATATGTCGTACCGGATTGTGGGAACAAACCCAAAATACCCCAATCATTTTGAAGCAAAAGTAAAAGAAGGCCGACTCTTTTCGACCACAATGGAAGCGACCGTTGGGTCAAAAGCCGCAAGTGTGACAGGCTTAAAAATCGGGGATACTTTTTCGGGAGCGCACGGTTTTGACAACATGGATGATGTTCACGGCAACAAAAAATACAAAGTGGTTGGTATTTTTGAAACCAATAATTCCGTCATTGACCAGCTTATTTTAACCGATATTTCGAGCGTATGGTCCATTCATGAACACGCCGATGAGCCCGGCAAAGGCGCCAACGTAACCGATATGCTCACGGGCGGCGATTCTACCCAAACCGATGAGCCAAGTCAAGAAATCACGAGCCTACTGGTTAAATTCCGAAATCCAATGGGCATGGTAGCCTTACCGCGATTTATCAACGAAAATACCAAAATGCAGGCCGCTTCGGTAGCCTTTGAAATCAATCGTTTGTTTTCATTATTGGGCATCGGCATTGATACCCTACGCGCTATTGCGCTGATTATCATCCTCATTGCGGGCGTGAGTGTTTTTATTTCGCTTTATAATTCACTGAAAGAACGTAAATACGAAATGGCTCTGATGCTTTCGATGGGCGCCACCCGCACCAAACTTTTTGTAATGTTATTACTGGAAGGAATTATGTTGGCACTCGTAGGCTACGGCGCAGGAGTTTTGCTCAGTCGCGTGGGGCTATGGCTATTCAGTCGGGCGGCTGAGTCGGATTATCACTATTCGTTTGCCGACTTTAGTCTTTTACCCGAAGAAATTATGCTTCTGGGCGGTGCTATATTGATTGGAATTTTAGCCGCCGCCATTCCTTCGTTGGGCATCTATCGCATCAATTTGTCGCGGACATTGGCTGAAGAATAAAGATTACACTTAAGACCGCTGATTGGTAAAATGCTAGTCAGCGGTTTCTTTTCATTTAATAGGACTTCCTAAATCCTGATGTAAACTCTTTACTTCTTGCCCAAAAAACACAGCTGATTGACGGTCAAATGCCTCGGTCGAATCCGTGGTATAAAATGTCCGTTCGCCATTTTTACTGCATTTAGCTTCCAGTTCGGGGTGGCGTTGAAGGTAATCCGTCAAACTGTGCGCCACAATTTCGGCTTGATTGATGATGCGAATAGACGCTGGCAAAAACTGCCGTATCTTCTTGATTAGCAACGGATAATGCGTACACCCCAACAAAATAGCGTCAATGTCGGGCGACTGCGCTAGCAAATGCTCAACGTGCTTTTTGACAAAATAATCTGCTCCATCGCTGTCAAACTCCCCATTTTCAATCAATGGTACCCACATTGGGCAAGCTTCCTGCACTACGTGTATGTCTGGGAAAAATTTCTTTATTTCAACCAAATACGATTCCGACAAGACCGTACCCGCCGTGGCAAAAATTCCGATATGCTGCGTATCAGTAAAAGTTCCAATCACTTCGGTGGTAGGTCGAATAACGCCTAAAACCCGCCTATCAGGAGCAATATGCGGCAAATCTAGTTGCTGAATATTGCGTAAGGCTTTGGCCGAAGCCGTATTGCACGCTAGAATGACCAAATGGCAGCCTTTAGAAAAAAGATGTTTGACGCATTCGAGGGTGTAATGATACACTGTATCAAACGAGCGCGTGCCGTAGGGTGCACGTGCATTGTCTCCCAAATATAGGTAGTCGTACTGCGGCAATTGCTTAACTAACTCTCTTAAAATTGTTAAGCCACCATAACCCGAATCAAAAACCCCAATCGGCCCCTGCATTGATGTTTATTTAAAAATTACCAAGATACTGTTTTTAAAAACTCCGCCACAAACAGACCGCAATACGTGCCAATGGCATTTCCCAAAGCACCCACCAAAATTCCTGGCAAGTACAAATCTGGACGATTCAAGCTTTTGGATAAAGCCAGCGCCGACGCAGAACCTCCGATATTGGCTTGTGAGGCAATGGATAACACATCCCAATCCTGTTTTAAAATCGCCCCAATTCCAAAGATGACCAGCGCGTGAATCACAATCAATATACTCACAAAAACCATCATACTAATGGCCAAAGGCCCGTCTTTGAGCAAGGCTTCAATATCGCAAAAAGCGCCGATGACGGCCAAAAATAAATAGATAAAAAACATCGCCAATACCTTCATTCCCCGTAAACGCTGTACTACTGGAAGTTGGGCCAATGCCAACGCTAACGTTGTTAAAATAAGGATTTGAGGTACCTGCGGAATCATCACCGCCAATTGCTTTGATACATACAGCCCCGCCGCCCCTATGCCTACCAGAATGGCCAAATCTTGTGGATTGAAGGTTTCAACATCACTCACTTGCGCCGAAGCCTCTTTTTCAAACTGTTGCGCCTGTTCGGCGGTATGATTATATTCGATGCGTCGCGGGAAATAACGGTTGAGGAGCTGAGGTAATAGTAATGTCGCCACCATCCATAAAGCCGTCAGGATATTATCCACCGCCACGGCTGCGGCATACACATTTCCTTCTTTATTGACTTCGTAATGCAGCGCCAATGCGTTGAAATTTGTACTGCCACCAATGTACGTACCCGTAAACATTCCTCCCAACGCATAATAAAACTCCCCAAAACCTTTGGGGCCTGAAATAGCCCAAATACCAGCAATAACGCCCAACATGGTTCCAGCTGTTCCCAGAAAAAAACTCAGAATCATGGGTGTCCCGGCCTTTTTCAACCCTTTCAGATTAACCGTCAGTAGTAAATAGAATATCGAAATAGGGGCGAGATACGTAAAAATACCGTCGTAAATCGGCGGTGAATTGGTTGAAGCTGGAATTAAGCCTAGATTGGAAGTAATCGCGGTCAATATAATGACGATGAGCGCGGTACCCATGTGGCGCAGGTACGGCAGGCGCGCCAATCGTTCAGAAATAATGATATTAACCATCAATACCGCCAAAATAGGCAGTGAATCTTGAAATAAGGGCATAGTAGGTTAAGGAATGGGTAAATAGCTGATGCAATTTATCATTTCTTATCGCATTTGCACTATCGTAACCCCTGCTCCTCCGCGATCTGGGTGTTCATCCTGCATTTTCCCTACCTGCTTATATGATTTTAAGTGATTACGAACCAATTGACGCAAAATACCGTCGCCTTTTCCGTGTACAATCCGCAACTCATTAAAACCAAGCATCAGGGCATTGCTCAAAAAGTCGTCTAATTCGACAATGGCTTCTTCTCCGCGCTTCCCTCTAATATCAAGATTGAAGCTAAAATTCATCATTTTTTCGTTGATATCAATCCCACCCACGCCCGTTCTCGGAGCTGCTCCTTTTTCCCCCGTTGCTTCTTTGAAGGCTTTTTTGGAGACTTTTTCCAAGCGATTCAATTTCACATTGGACTTTAAATCGCCAATACGAATCTCCACATCTTTGCCTTTCATGGCCAGCACTTCCCCCACTGTAGCCTGTCCTTTGATACGTACAAAACTCCCAACGGCGATTTCTCCGCCTTCGGGAATAAACTCTTCACGCTCAGGTTCGGCAACTGCTTCAATTTTCAGTTCCTGCTTTTCAAACTTCTCCAGTTCCTGCCGTATCAGTTTTGTGGTATCGCGTTCGGCTTTGTTTTCCTTTATTTCCCGAATAGTACTTTCGATGCGCTGATTGGCCGTAGCCAACAATTGCTTGGCTTTTTGCTTAGCATCGTTAATGATTTTCTTTTGGTCATTGTCCAGACGCGTCTGTAAGGCGGTCGTTTCGACCAATTGTTGGGCCAGTTTTCGCTCCTTGATTCCTATTTCAATGTTCTTTTCCGAAAACACTTTTTTCTCAATATCCAGCTCTTTCAACAATTTTTCGAAATTGACCTGCTGTGTACCTAACTTCCCCTTGGCGCGTTCAATAACGGACTTAGGAAGGCCGATTTTGGTCGCAATCTCAAATGCAAAACTGCTGCCAGGTTTACCGATTTCGAGTTGATACAACGGCTCCAGATGCTCTCCATCGTAACGCATTGCTCCATTCACCAAGCCCTGCGTTTTATCTGCGTAGGTTTTGAGGTTGGTATAGTGCGTATTGATTACGCCAAAGGCGCCCGACTTGGTCAAATCTTCCAATATTGCTTCGGCAACCGCGCCGCCCAAGCTTGGCTCGGTTCCAGTTCCAAATTCGTCAATTAAAAACAGCGTACGTTTATGAGCAAATTGCAGGAAATGACGCATATTGGTCAGGTGGCTGCTGTACGTACTCAAATCATTGTCCAGACTTTGCTCGTCGCCGATGTCAATAAATAAATTCTGAAACAACCCCACCGTAGAATCTTCGCGCATGGGCACGAGCAGACCGCATTGAAGCATATATTGCACCAACCCAATCGTTTTCAAGGCCACGGATTTCCCTCCAGCGTTTGGGCCAGAAATCACCAAAATGCGCTGATTTTGACGCAGTTCGATGCCCAAAGGAACTACTTTTCGGCCTTGTTTCTGAAAAGACAAATACAACAGTGGATGCCGAGCCATGCGCCAGTCAATCACAGGTTGATTCACAAAAGCGGGATTAACGGCTCCTAATAGTGACGCAAATTTCGCTTTGGCACGAATAAAATCTACCATCCCCAAAAACTGACAAGCTTTCTGCAAATCAGGCAAATGCGGCCGAATCTGATTGGCCAATTGAATCAAGATACGGTTAATCTCCCGTCGTTCGGCGTATTCTAACTCTTTGATTTCGTTATTAGAATCCAACACATCCGCTGGCTCAATGAACAGCGTTTGCCCCGTCGACGATTCATCATGCACAAAGCCTTTCAATTTTCGTTTGTGTTCGGCAGAGATCGGAATCACCATTCGGCCATTACGAACTGTTAAGGATACGTCATCGCCTACCCAGCCGCTACTTTTGGCGTGTTTGAGCATTGAATCCAGTTTTTTACGCACACCAGCCGCTTCCGAAATCAATCGACGACGAATATCTGCCAACTCAGGCGAAGCGTTGTCACGAATTTGTCCGCGATCATCAATGATACGGTCGATGGCATCACTGACCGATTTTTCCACTTTAACGTTACCCGCCAATTCGGTCAAAAAGGGAAACCTCCCTTCTTCCTGATCCGCCAGAAACTTTAATACTTGGCGAATGGTGCGGAGCGAAAGTTTTAAATCAAAAAACTCATCCAACGACAAAACCATGCCTTCCACCCGCATTTTATCCAACGCGGGAGTAGCATCCAAATAGTTTTGGGAAGGAAACTCGCCCGTCGATTCTTCGAGAATAGCTTTCATCTCGGCAGTTTGACGGGTCAATTTATCAATCACGGCGAAATTATCCGAAAAGCGAATCTTCTGCACAAAGGCCCGCCCGAGTGGGCTCAGGCACAACTCACTTAATTGTTCGCGAATGCGGTCAAATCCTAATTTTTGTTCTAAATCTTGCGGGTATAACATTGTCATTCAACATAAGGCCTTGAACATTTATCAAAATGTATAGCCAATGCTAAATGACAAATGTTCAACGAAAAGTTCCCACAAAGGTAGTCACTATACAATCAAGTATTGTTAAACCCACGGTTACTACTTAATTTTACGGTCAAAACTCACCCACAGACTCCACTTTTGACGGTGGATTACTCACTAAATTCATGTTTCATATCATTCCCGCCATAGACCTAATTGAAGGCAAGTGTGTACGCCTAACCCAAGGTGATTACGAAAAAAAGAAAATCTACAATGAGCATCCGTTAGAGGTTGCTATGCAGTTTGAGGATGCGGGACTCACTCGCCTGCACCTTGTTGATTTGGACGGTGCCAAGGCTAAAAAAGTAATCAATTGGAAAGTTTTGGAAACTATTGCAACCAAAACCAAACTTCATGTCGACTTTGGCGGAGGCGTTCAGTCAGAGGATGATTTACGAGTAGTATTTGAATCTGGTGCCAAACAGGTAACGGGTGGGAGTATTGCCGTAAAAAATCCAGACTTGTTTGAAAAATGGCTTTCAAATTACGGCGGTGACAAAATCATCTTAGGTGCCGACGCCCGCAATGAGCGCGTAGCCGTCAGCGGGTGGGAGGAAGGAACCGAACTATGGGTCTATGATTTTGTACAAAAATGGATTGATAAAGGCGCGCAGTATACTATAAGTACAGATGTTGCCAAAGACGGATTGCTTCAGGGACCTTCTTTTGAATTGTACCGAAATATGCAGGACCAATGTCCTGGCATAAAAATCATTGCCAGCGGAGGCGTAAGCAACTTAGGCGATATCGAGATGTTGGCCGAAATGAATCTTTTTGGCGTAATTGTTGGGAAAGCCATTTATGAAGGCAAAGTAACTTTGGCAGAGCTGCAACGATGGTCTATTAAGTAATTTCTATTGGAAAAAATACTTAATAAATATCCTTGAATTTCATAAAACAATTTGCCTGTACAATTTTTTCTTGATTAAGTGTAATACCGACAATAATTCTGGTTTCCAAAGAATACTCGGAATTATATTTGGTGTTTCCCTTACACTTTAAAAAAAATTTGGCAAACGCTTGCACAATAAATTTTTATTGTTTTATCTTTGGGTCATAAAGTTAAGACGCAAAATAATTTTCTTCAACCAAAACAACGAGGGGCTACAATATCGAAACAAAGATTTACGTTAACTAATTGTACATACTGAAATGGAAAAGTACCAAGTTAGCGACAGTGATCTGGTTTCATTGTACGTTCATGGCAACGAAAAAGCCTTTGAAAAACTCGTTCAGCGTCACAAGTCCAAGATTTACACCACTATTTATTTGATTGTTAAGGATCAGTACGTAGCTGAGGATTTAATGCAGGATAGCTTCGTTAAAGCTGTTGAAACGCTTAAATCTGGTAAGTATAACGATGAGGGCAAGTTTTTGCCGTGGATACTGAGAATTGCTCACAATTTGGCTATTGACCATTTTCGGCGCGACAAACGCTACCCCGAGATAGTGTTTGAAGACGGAAGCAACGTGTTTAATACGTTAGACTTTTCGGAAGACTCGATTGAGTCGCTCCAGATTCGTCAAGAAACGCATGAACACCTACGCGAACTGATTCAACGATTGCCTGACCCTCAGCGGGAAGTGCTCATTATGCGGCACTACGAAGACATGAGTTTTCAGGAAATTGCAGATGCCACAGGAGTGAGTATCAACACGGCTTTGGGGAGAATGCGTTACGCGCTGATTAATCTGCGAAAGCAACTCAGCAAACGCGTTCCTATATATGATACAAACGTTTACCCCAGATGATGTCATTCGGTATGTTTATGAAGAAACAACCGATGAAGAAAACACGCTCATTGAAGATGCCTTAATCGGCGACCAAGAGCTATTGGAATTTTATCTCGATACACTTGAGATAAAAAGCTTAATGACCAAAATTGAACGTGCGCCCTCAAACCGCGCAGTTTCAAACATTCTGGAGTATTCGCGAAACTATACAGGCAGTCAATCTGTGGCATAATTGCCAACGATTGACTGCTTTTTGTTTGCGAATTACTCTTTGCTTCCCTTCTGTTGAGGGAGATGATGTTTTTTCAGTTCGTCGTCTATCACTCCATAGCATTTGTCTCTTAAAGATACAACATCCTGAGGAGTTAGGCCGACTGTTGGTATTGCTTCGTGTACTACCGCCTGCATTGGAAAACGGTGCATTCGGATAGGATTTACGTCTGGTAAAATTTTATAATTTGTCAGCAGACTGATAGGAACAATCGGTACTTGCTGCTGAATAGCCATCTTAAATGCGCCATCCATAAAAGGTTGATGCATTTGAGGTGGCTGTTTTGCCTTAATCCCCCCCTCGGGAAAAACCACAATACTTCTTCCTTGCGCCAAGGTTTTGATGGCACGATTCAGCGAAGACACCCGGCTCTGGGTACTTTCTCGCTTTACCTGAATGTGCAAATGCCGAAACATATAGCCAAAAAGCGGGATGTTTTTGACCCCATCTTTTCCGACAAAAGCAAAATAATGTTCTACAATAACGCCCATTACTGCAATATCCAAATACGAAAAATGATTGGCGCAAAAAACGTAGGCCTGTTTTGGAGCAAGTTGACCCCGATATTCTATCTCAAACCTAATCCCTGCCAATGGAAAAAACAGTCGCCCCCAGAGTCGGTTTATCCAGTGGGCGTACGGTTTCCATTCTTTTCGTTGTAAACAGATATACGTGAATGGAAATAGAAGCAAAAAAATGAGAATCAACCAAAAAAAACACCAAATTGTATAAATAACTTTCATTGCGTAAAAATGAAAAATATAAAAGTATTTGCCGAATATTGAACATTGTATTCAATTTGACAAACACTGATGTAAATAAGTTAATCTCTTTATAATCATGAAAAAAGTCGTATTCCATCACTTCGGTAAACCAGCGGATATTTTAAACGCTGAAAATGCAGAAACCCTCACTCCTGGGCCTGACGAAGTCCTCATCAAAGTTTTGGCCAGCCCCATCAACCCTTCCGATATTATGTTTGTACAAAACCTGTACGGGATTCGTCCGCATTTGCCGTCAGGCGCAGGATTTGAAGGGGTAGGAATTGTGGAAGCCGTAGGCACTAATGCCAAAATTGCGGTCGGTACACGCGTAAGTTTTACGGGGATTGGGGCTTGGAGTGAATACATCGTCACTAACCATCGAACATTAATTCCTGTTCCAGATGCCATGAACGATGAAACCGCCGCCCAATTGTTCGTGAATCCATTCACAGCCGTAGCCATGGTAGAAGACTCGGGCGTCAAAGAAGGAGAATGGCTCATGATTACGGCCTGTACTTCGGCTTTAGGAAAAATGGTCATCCAAATCTGCAAAATGCGCGGCATCAAAACCATAGGTACGGTACGCCGCAATGACCATAATGACGAACTGAAAGCGCTCGGTGTGGATGAAATTATTAATACCGCCGAAGAAAACTTGCCGAAACGCGTGCAGCATATTACCAATTACGAAGGCGTACGGGCCGTCTTAGAATGCGTAGGAGGTGACACAGCAAGCGAAGCAGTAAAATGCATGGGGCGCGGCGCTATCATGCTCATTTATGGCGTTTTAAGCCTTCAAGACCCTAAAATCAATATCGGCCTGATGATTTTCCGCGAGCTGACCCTAAAAGGCTTCTGGCTTACAGATTGGATGCGACGAGTAGATGGGAGTACGCGCCAAAAGGTATCGCAGGAGGTGATTACATTATTGTCTACTGGGCAGGTTAAAATGCCGATTGAGGCTATTTATAGCCTGGATGAAATAAAAGCCGCCGTTACCCATGCCGATGCCCACGGCCGCTGGGGAAAGGTACTGTTGAAGCCATAAGCAAACCATCCCTGTCAGAGGGTATATTTTGCTACTCTGACAGGGACCTTTTTTACTTTAACACAAATGAGCTTCGATTGAATGCGGCAAAGCAACCCAGTCCGTTTTTAATGTTTGAAGGAATCAATGACGGCTCCGCAAAGGGGTTATTTCGGTCAAACGCCTGCACCGCACGATGATAATCATAGTAGGTTTTTTCACAATTAAGTAATGTCAACTCGACATACTTCACTTTAAAAACCAACGTTGAGCCAGGATAATTATACAGCCTAGTGCGCGCAGTACTGGATATCATTTCTAGGCCGTCGGCACTAGCGTCCGTCGAAAAAGCACCCAAACGATTATTTTCTCCAAAATTCAGGTCTTGAATGGATGGAATGACCGTAACCATATTGGGGTTTGTCTGAACCGTCTGGTTCTGAAACACATACCCCCCTACCCGATAATAATTTTCCTGCCCAGCAATGTCACGCCAAACAATACGATAAAGGTATTCTTTGGGAGGAACATAGTTAGGATTACTTGGATCCATCATCTTGGAATCTACAGAATCTTGTTTTATTTCCTGAATAGCTACGGCTTTGGGAACTGTACATTGGGCTTCGGCGGTTTGGCCGCCTCTTTCTACTTTCAATTCATACGTTTGTCCTTCCAAAATCGGCATAGTTGTAGCTTTAATACTATACGTACCTGTTTTGGAATCAAATGGTAATGTTACTCTTTTACCTTGGTTTGAGAGCGTGACAACGGCGTCGTTTAGTGATATTGGTGACCCATTCAACCAATAAGGTGAATTATTGCCCCCAATCAATTGACTACTATAATAAACGTTAATGCTTATTGTAGTATCCTGTGGTGATAGATAACCATGAACCACCAATTTGCTGTCACTGCGCGGCAGGCGGTCAGGGTCCACGTCATTGACGAGGGTTTCGCAAGAAAAAAGGCTGATTGAGCAAATCGCCAAGAGGGCTAGAATGGTATTTTTCATGGCGTTTAAAATTTAAAGTTATAACTCAAAGTCGGTACAATCGGGAAAATAGAAATGCGTTGTAGCACCGTCTCCGTTTTTACATATTTTCCGTTGGCATCAAACACCTGACGGGAAGTGAGGTTGTAAAAAAAAGGATTTCGACGATTGTAGAGGTTATAAACACTCAATTCCCAGGTTCGCTCGTGATGCCTTTTTTTCTTGTGAAACTGTAAACTTAAATCAAAGCGGTGGTAAGGCTCGGCGCGAAAACTGTTTTTGGGCCCATAATCACTCACACTCCATCCACCACCAAACGACCTATAGACAATCGACGGAGCATTTGCATTTTGACCATATTGCACTTGCGGATTTAGATTATGAGGATAAGCTATATAATTGCTCTGAGGCAATGTGAGGGCATTGCCAGTGCCATACACCCACGTGCCAGAAAGCGTAATACGGGGGCTAAATTCGTAAATCCCCACAATTGATAAATCATGTCGGCGGTCATAACGAGGATAAAATGTTTGTCCGAAATTGAGCTCGGCAAATTTCCATTGCGTCCACGAAAGTGTGTAGCCAATCCAACCCGAAAGTTTGCCTGTTTTTTTCTGTAATAATACTTCTGCCCCATACGACCAGCCGCGCCCGCTGGTGATATTTTCATCCCAACGAACCTTTTCAGCACTTGAGGGGTCATCAATCAACAAAAAGCTAGAACCTTCTTTATAGTTGACGATATTGTTCATGTTTTTGTAATATCCTTCCAACGTCAGTGCCAAACCCTGTTTTTCAAAATCCTTAGCAAAACCCGCCGCTACCTGACTCGATTGCTGCGGTGCAATTTTGGCGGTACTCGGCACCCACAAATCCGTTGGCAGACCAATACCAGTGTTAGAAAGTAAGTGAATGTACTGATTCATGCGGGCATACGATGCTTTAAACGATAAATCTGGACGCAACATCAGGGCGGTTGAAATGCGTGGCTCTGGCCGAAAATAATTTTGGTTCTCTGCTCTAAAATGGCTCAATCTTAAGCCAGCATTCATTTTGAGCCAACGATTAGGCTTCCAAGTATCTTCGGCATAGATTCCCGACTCAACGTTGTTGAGGGCTTCTACTTCGGTTTTGAATTGATTAATATCTGAATTTTTGACCACTACGGCGCTCGGCGTAAAACGGTGCAATGTAGTCACCACGCCAAAACGTAAGGCATGTTGAGGATTTGGAAAATAATCAACATCGTACTTTAGCCCCCAATCCCTTACCCCTGAGGTATAGCGCAGCTCAAACTCGTTTTCTGTATTATTAAACCTTTCACTTTCTTTGGCATAAATCTGAAATTTGTAGTTGCTAAAAATCAACGAAGCGTTGGAGAACAGTTTCTCACTAAATAGGTGGTTCCAGCGCAGTGTACCAGTCGCATTGCCCCAATTCAATCCCCCTTCACTTCCAGAAGATGCGTTTTTTTCGCGAAAGAAAAATCGATCTTTCCCAAAATACCCACTGGCGTATACCTTATTTTTTTGTCCAAAATCATAATTGAATTTAGCATTGAGGTCGTAGAAATAATAGCCTCCCATCGTATTGTCGTCGGTTTGGGCAGCAATGAGCGGCCGCGCCAATAAGTCCAAGTACGTACGTCGCCCCGAAATTAGAAAAGATGACTTGGCCACTGCAACTCCTTTCTTTTTGATAGGACCTTCGAGTGTTAAACGACTAGCAATCAGTCCGCCGCCACCTTCACCGTGCAGCTTTTCTTTGTTTCCTTCTTTCATATTCAGCTCTACCACCGACGACAACCGCCCGCCAAATCGTGCGGGAAAGCCTCCTTTAGTCAGTTCGACACTTTTGAGAGCGTCGCCGTTGAAAACGGAGAAAAATCCAAATAGGTGACTTACATTATACACTGGCGCGTCATCGAGAATCACCAAATTTTGGTCGGGACCACCACCACGCACATAAATACCCGTTTGGCCTTCTGAGCCTTTTTGTACGCCAGGCATGAGTTGCAGCACACGTAACACATCCTTTTCGCCCAAAAACGCGGGAATTTTCTTGATTTGTTGTACCGGAATATCAATCCGACTCATTTGTGCCGTTTGGCTAACTTTGTCGGCCTCACGTCTCCCCGACACAACCACTTCATTCAGCTCTCGCCCGATAGCCGCCAGCTGCACGTTAAGTTGGAGGTTGCTACGCAGTTTTACGGTCCGGATTTCTGTGCCATAGCCAACAAATGAAAAAGCCAACGTAACGGAATCGGACGCGGGAAGGGTAATGGAATAAAAACCGTAGGTATTGGAAGTCGTGCCAGTGGTAGTATTTGGCAAATAAACGTTTACGCCGATTAATTGCTCCTGGCTTCCACTTTCGCGGATATAACCACTGACCGTAAAACGTGATTGGGCATAGACCGAAAATGTAAGCAGACTAAAAAATAAAATTAAACGCATGATATGGCTGTTCAGGTAATGAGTTGTAAGTTTGGCGGTTTAATGTATAACGCTTCCTTTTTAATACATAGTCTGTTAAGTAGCCAAAAAGGTTGGAACCAACTTAGAAAATAATTATGTCATCTATTCTTATCATTAATGCCCGCGTGGTCAACGAAGGGCGTATTTTGGAACAGGACGTTCTGATAAAAAACGGTTTGATTGAAAAAATCGGGGGTGATTTAAAACATTTTGCTGCCGACAAAATCATCGATGCCGCTGGGAAATACCTACTTCCAGGGGTGATAGACGACCAAGTTCACTTTCGAGAGCCGGGTCTGACGCACAAAGCTACTATTTATTCGGAAGCCAAAGCGGCTGTGGCGGGCGGAGTGACTTCTTTTATGGAAATGCCCAATACTGTACCCAATGCACTGACCCAAAGCTTATTGGAAGATAAATACCAAATTGCTTCGCAGACTTCATTGGCTAATTACTCCTTTTTTATGGGAGCTTCCAACGATAATTATGATGAGGTAATGCAAACGATTTGCCCCGACGTATGCGGCATCAAGATTTTTATGGGCTCTTCCACGGGCAATATGCTCGTAGATGCGCCAGAAGTGCTGGAAAAACTGTTTGCTAATGCTCCCTGCTTGATTGCCACGCATTGCGAAGATGAGCCCACGGTTCGGCAACGTACAGAAATGTTTAAACAACAATACGGCGACAACGTTCCGTACAATATTCATGCACTCATTCGCAACGAAGAAGCTTGTTATAAATCATCTTCTATGGCGGTTGAGCTTGCAAAAAAACACGGTACACGACTGCATATCCTGCACATTTCGACGGGTGAAGAAACCGAATTATTTGAAGTCGGCAGCTACGGAAACAGCACCGTAAGTGAAAGTGATAAACGGCAAAAACGAATCACCTCAGAAGCCTGCGTACATCATCTATGGTTTGACGCCGAAGATTATCATCGATTGGGTGCCCAAATCAAGTGTAACCCTGCCATCAAAGCGCCTCATCACAAAGAAAAAATCTTTCAGGCACTGCTTGACAACCGCATCGACGTCATCGCTACCGACCATGCTCCACACACTTGGGAAGAAAAATCAAAAGGCTATTGGGCCGCTCCTTCTGGTTTGCCTTTGGTACAGCATTCGCTCAATATCATGCTAGAATTTGTGCAGCAGGGTAAGATTTCGATAGAACGTGTAGTAGAGAAAATGAGCCACGCCGTAGCCGACGTATTTCAGATAGACCGGCGCGGATACATCCGTGAGGGCTATTGGGCCGACTTAGTATTGGTCGATTTAAACCAACCTACCACCGTGACTAAAGAAAATATTTTATTCAAGTGCGGTTGGTCACCACTAGAAGGTAATACCTTTCAATCTGGCATTACCCACACAATTGTTTCAGGACATTTGGTGTATGCCAATGGGGTTTTTGATGAGTCAGAAAGAGGAAAACGATTATATTTTACACGTACAGTCTAGAGACGCACTGCGTTGTGTCTCTACGCATTTCATTTCACCCCTTATTTTATTGGTTTCATCAGGCGAAACCACAGGTTTGTCTTTTTTTTTGGGTAACGTGCAACCTTTTCATCCACCTTTACATCATATAGTTGTAGAGGTTTGGTGGTCAATGGTTATGTGATGAAAGGCAGTTTTCAACGACAAGAAAAATCACCTACCATTCATCCTTAAAATTTGCCGATTAACACTTTTTAACCAAAAACAAGGTACTTTGTATTGCATAATACCATCCCAAACCCATATCTTTGTTTCATCCGAATCGTCGGTCCGAATTCAGCCATTGAAAATAAATACTCGTTACGAATCCATTTAAAAACTCATACAGTCATGAAAGCTATCACCCTCGTCGTCGCCCTGTGTTTGTTGAGTACCGCAGCTTTTTCAATTGGCCGGCCGCACAATATTTTTGCGACCCACAAAGCCATGACCGAGCGTACGGTTGTTTCTCAACCCCAAAAGACTGTGATTCCGCAAGGTTCTATTCTTAAGAACGTTACACAACGAGCACAGGACGGCGTGGAGGAAACTCGCCAAGCTGTTTCTACCGTTGGGCGTATTGTAAGCTTCATTATCAAAATTACGCACTAGTACTTCCACCGTCAGCAGGTTTCTGCCTAATGACAAAAGCACTCCACAAAAAACATTCAGCAGTAAAAATATTATTGTAGTTAGGGTTTAGGAAAAGCGACAAACGCTGCTCGGTTGGGTGGCGTTTGTTTTTTAATTATCCTTGGGAGAAGCTACAAAAAATACCTCAAAACCCAGCCGGGGAGGAATGGAATTGAGGGCAGGAGTCATACGTTTTAGGTCAAAAGTCGCCTCAAACAGGCGTTTATATTCTTCGACAGTGCCGCCGAAGGGAGGACCGCCTTCAAACGAACGATTAAACAAAAGCCCCACTAACTTCCCGCTTGGACTCAACAATTCATGCATTTTCTGCGCATAAAGCGGCCGCAGCGAAGGGTGGATGGCGCAAAAAAAAGTTTGTTCCAAAACTAAATCGTAGTGCCCTGAATGCTCAAAGAAATCTTCACAAACAGCTTTTAAGCCTTTTGAGGCATATTTTCCCTGAAGCTTTTTAACAATTTCGGCCGATATATCCACCACAGTCACATCCATAAATCCCTGCTGAAGAAGATATTCTGCCTCATAGCTATTGCCACCGCCAGGAATAAGGATGCGAAGATTCTTATCGGTTAATTGGTCAATGTACTCTTTCAAAGGCGGCGATACGTAACCAATATCCCAACCCGTTTGGCCAGCGCGGTAGCGTTCATCCCAGAAATTTTGGTCTAAATTACTCATACACTTTTTCACCTTTATTGAGCCAAATCCCCCAAGACCGCGAATAAGCGTGGACTTTTTGGGTAGGTTTTGCCTGCGTATCTACAATGGGGTTTCCCTGATTTACCCATTCAAAAATACTACCATAAAGATTTCGGACATTTTGAAACCCTGCCGCTTTGAGTTTTTCTCCAATACGCTCGGAGCGAACTCCTACGGTACAGTATACCACTATCGGCGTATTTTTGGGGAGATTATCTACTTTTTTAAGGTCAAATTCTTCATATCCAACCCATCTAGCTTCAGGCAAATGGCTCACTTCAAATTCGCGTTTGGCGCGGGTATCTAACAGAACAACCTGAGACTGTTCTTTTTTCAAATCCTTGCAACTTATAGTCGGAACGGTATGCTTATACATCCCCTCCAACATTACTTTATAAGCCCGACTGTTGGTCTGGGCGTTGGGTTTAAACCATGAAAAAAACATCAGTAACAAAAGGAGCTTTCGCATTAGATTTCGAACGCTAAATGGAGATTCAGTACATTTTGTTCGTCAAACTCCACCAATGTAGCGCGACGACCATGAATAAATGTATAACCCGTTTCGAGGTTGACACGTTCGCTCAAACTCCACAACAAGCTTCCCCCAAGCCAAAATTGGTGAAAACGCATAGGCTTTTGGCCGCTCAACAGCGGCGGGTCATGAAAAAGAATCTCTGTAACTCCATTCACACTTACAAAAGGGGTGAATTGATAACGAATATTGGCTCTACCGCGTACCCGGCCAACGGGATGAAAATCATTGGCTTTAAAAAAACGCAATTCCTGCATAAACCGCTGCCGAAACGTGAGTTTTTCGTTCACTTCTTGATTAAACTCCACCCCTCCAGCATAACGAAACTCCTTGCCAATAGGCGCATTAAAATCCTCCTCTTTTCCCAATAACTGATTGGAAACCATGTAACTCATTTGGGCAATATGCACCCATACCGTATTTTGGGTATTACGATGCGTAACCAGCGCCTGCCCTCCCATCGTCAGCGGGCTAGCGGTTGGATTATGAGGATTCTCTTGATAATTATTCTGACGTCGCCACATGAACGTCCCTACGATATTCCAGTTCGGATTCGGTTCTTTGGCTACCTGCACCCGTGACCAAAACGTCAGGTGAGGATAATGCTGCTTTTGTGCCTCTGAAATGAAAGGCCAAACTCCGATTACTAACAAGAAAAAGAAGCGGCGCAAGGGTAAAGCGGTTGAAAGAGTTTACAGATTTAAAAAATTTTCAAAAATGCGTTGCCCCACATTTCCACTAATTTCGGAGTGAAACTGGGCCGCAAAAAAGTTGTCCTTTTGTAACATTGCTGAGTATTCAACGATGTAGTTGGTCCTGGCCGCTGTTTGGTCGCAAAGCGGTGCATAATAGCCGTGATTATAATAAACATAATCGTGCTCATTCAACCCAGCGCAAAGTGGGTTGTCGAGCGAATAAATATCATTCCAGCCCGTTTGAGGCACTTTAAAGCCATTGGTGCGCGGAAAACGCAACACATCCACGTCAAAAATTCCCATGCAAGTTGTATCGTTTTCTTCCGAATAACGACACATAAGCTGCATTCCCACACAAGTACCCAACAACGGCTGTTTGAGCGAGGGTATCAATTTATCAAGCCCGCGCTCCCGCAAATACGCCATAGCGGTACTTGCCTCTCCCACGCCCGGAAAAATCACTTTATCAGCCGAACGAATCGTGTCTGGGTCGTCGGTCCATTCGTAGGCCGCACCGATTCGGTCCAAGGCGTACATCACTGACTGCACATTGCCTGCGTTGTATTTGATAATAACTGTTTTCATCGTTTTTATTGAAGGCCCAACATTTTGATGGCTGTCATGGCGGCTTCATCGCCTTTATTGCCGTGGATACCCCCTGCCCGGTCGAGGGCCTGTTGCAGCGTATTGGGCGTTAAGACGCCAAAAATAACAGGTTTGTTATACTTCAACGCTACGTCGGTGAGGCCGTGAGCAACCGCGTGGTTGATATAATCGTTGTGCTTAGTCTCACCCTGAATCACGCAGCCGATGGCAATAACGGCATCAACGTCGGGCTTTTGGGCGTATACCTGTGAACCAAAACTCAATTCAAAACTTCCAGGAACATTCACTCTCCGAATATTCTCGGGTTTGGCACCGTATTCGAGCAACGTTTTATGGGCTCCTTCGTAGAGCGCGCCAGTGACCTCATCGTTCCATTCGGCTACAACAATTACAAATTTTTTAGCACTTATATCGGGCAGACCTTCCGTGTTAAATACACTCAGGTTTTTGTGAGCAGATGACATTCTTAGCAGTCCGTTTACGGTTAATTGTCTATAATTTTACAACAGTGAATCACAAAATTAGGGTATTGCTGCGAAGTTTCTATTTTTTCGTACTTTCGTCTTTCCTAAACCTTTCGAAATTATGCGTTTTTTATCGTTTGTTGCCCTCAGTTTTGCTTCTTTTACGGCCCTTGCGCAGGCTGATTTTCAAAAAAAACTTCAGCGTCAACTCATTATGGCTGAAGATGGTGCCACTATTACCCTTGACGCAGGTACGTATAAATTAAGTGGAAGTTTGTCGCTGGAAGGCAAAAAAAACATTATTGTTCGCGGGGCTGGAATGGAAAAAACCATTCTGAGCTTCAAAGGCCAAACCGACGGTGCGGAAGGATTACGGGTGAGCAACGCTGAAAATATAATACTAGAAAATTTTACCGTCCAAGATGCCAAAGGAGATGCCATCAAAACCATGAATGTCAACAAGATAACATTCAGAAACGTCAAAACCGAATGGACAGGTGAGCCGAAAGCCACCAACGGTGCCTACGGGTTGTACCCAGTTATGTGCCAAAACGTGTTGATCGAGGGCTGCGTAGCCATCGGTGCTTCTGATGCAGGTATTTACGTGGGGCAATCTAAAAATATCATCGTACGCAATTCCAGGGCTTACCACAACGTAGCGGGCATTGAAATCGAAAACTCACTCATGGCCGACGTCTACGACAACGAATCCACCGAAAATACGGGCGGTATCTTAGTGTTTGACTTACCTGATTTGGTTCAGAAAAAAGGTGGCAACGTGCGCGTATACAACAATCATATTCACCATAATAATTTCCCCAATTTTGCCCCAAAAGGAAACATCGTAGCCAGTGTGCCGCAGGGAACGGGAGTCATGATTTTGGCGACCAATCAAGTGGAGATTTTCAACAACAAAATCATTGGCAACAACAGCCTCGGCACGGGTATTATCAGTTATTTTCTGACCGAAAATCGCATCAAAGACAAAGACTATTACCCTTATCCCACGGGTATTTATATCCACGACAACATCTATGAGCGCGACCGAGTGCGCTATCAGGGCAAAGGCCGCATGGGCCAGTTGTTTCGGTATAAATTACGTTTCGGTAAAAAAGTCCCCCATATCATTTACGACGGAATCGTAGACGCCAAAACTTTAGAAAATGGCCAAATTAAAGCTGAGAATCGTATTTGTGTTCGTAACAATCAAAACGCAACCTTTGTAAATATCGACGCAGCCAATAAATTTAAGAATGTTTCGCGCGATGCTACTGCTTACGATTGTACTCACTCAGCCCTCAAACAAGCAGCGGTCAGTATGAAATAATTTACTTTTTATGGGCTGCGTCGTAATGCGCTTTTAATAAATCTTCACCCCAATCATTGGTTAAATCTCGCACCACGGAATGAACGTGGTTGCCGCCGTTTTGGGTATTGTCATACTCAATCAAAAACGTGGGACCGTGTACACGAAAATAATGCCCATGCCCTGCCCCCCGAATCGGCTCGCGGTCGCCCATCCAAGCAAACGAAATTTTGTTCATATCTGCCTGACGCAGGCGGTCCAATTCCTGATTTTTGAGCGTTACGTGGTATCGGCTTAAATAGATATTTATCAATTCCTGAAACATTTTCTGTTGTGCAGGTGTCATATCGCCCAGTGCCAATCCTTCCCGATTTTCGAGATTTACCTTTCGAGAATTGGTGGTCAGTAAATCATTGGGCGCTTTGTCAGCAAGCATTACTTTTTTGAGTTGTTGCTCGTCAAAAGAGCCCAATAATCGAAAAGCTGCATCAGTTTCTTCTTTCAACACCTGTTTTCCTTCCTGAACGTAGCCTGGAAGTACAATGCCTGGATTGCTCCCGAAAAAGCTCGGCATAAATTCCACTTTGTTATCCACAATCGTAAAATGCAACGACAAATGATGGCCTTCCACGCTCCAGCCCCAGGGCTGCTTGGCTTCGGGACTACCAAAAACGGCAAAGGCGTAATTTTCAGGGTCGCGGTATGTGTCATTTTCGGGCCGTTTTTCCACTTGGCGCAATACGTATTCTAAGCTAATAATCGCCTCGGCTTTGGCTAATCCTTGGTCGCTGAGGGCCACTTTCAACAAATTCATGGCCGCTTTGCGTTGGGTTTCGTCCATTTGTTTGAGAGGCAATCCTTTGCGTTGACGCGGCGTGTAGTTCCAATCATAGCGCCACTCCGAGTCGAAAGGCAAATTGGCCAATGCTTTTTGTTCGGCCGAAAGGGTTCCTAAAAATTGCTCAGAAGCTGATTTCAAGTCACTACTGAGCTTTTTTTGCGCGTGTAGCTCCACTGGAACAACATAGAGATAAAGGAATAGAAGCGCAAAAATTTTTGCACTGTCAGAGGTTCTTTGAGAAACAAAAGAGCAGGTTTGCATAATCTGGGCAGGATTTAAGGAATAACACTCTGAAAATGATGACATTCCTTAAATCTACTCCATAAAAAAACCGAGAACAGTCGTCCTCGGCTTTTTTTATAATCTGACACCAATATGAATTCTTTATGTTAAGGCTGCACTTTGGCGGGCGCAACCCATTCATGTATTTTTTTATCGTAGACCAGCGTCGAATCGGGCCACTCTACATAATGCTTCATGGTCACGTATTTGTCGATATTACCTTCTTTTATCATTGCTTTAAACAAAAACTCGCCTCGTTCCTCCACCAAACTATCACTCTTAAAATGAGGCGTACACCATAGTTCTTCGTACTGCATAGGCATTAAATTTTTGCCCATCTTAAACTTACCTCCCACCCCACGCTTGTAATGGCCACTGCCCACAGGGCGGTTGATGAAAAAGTAGTGCGTGGAATCAGGCGTAACAAAATAGCTCTCAAACTTGTACTGCCCCAAGCGAGCCACATATTCTTTGCGAAAACGTGGCTCAAAACGGGTAGCGTTGGTAGCTCCTTTAGCATACTGACTGGTGTAGGTAATGATATTGGCGAGCAGCGTATCTTTTTCATTTTCGGAAAAATACGTACTTACATCGTAAGGGTCGCCGTCTTTGCAACTCACGCCGCTAACAGTTAGTCCAAAAGCAATAAATAAAAGAAAGAACGCGGTTGAAAATTGTGTTTTCATAAGTTTCGGGAAGTCGAATTTAAATGACTTCCCGAAATATACTAATTATTGCACTTTGGTATAATCCGTCGTGCCTGAATTAAAGTTAGCCCATTTTGCAGTCCAGTCGGCATCTTTAAACGCGCCGATAAAATCGGTCGTTGTAAAGAAGGCACCCGCAGGAGCTTGTCCACCTTTGGTTAAAGTTTCCGTAGCAGAAGCGCCAACGGTAAACGTAGGTGTACCTGCAACAAACAAGGTATTGCTTAAACCAGTAAGCGTCCAGTCCGTTAAGATTTTATTGCCTGGTTGAGCAG
The DNA here is from genome assembly GCF_003325355.1 of Runella rosea. Taxonomy (GTDB): domain Bacteria; phylum Bacteroidota; class Bacteroidia; order Cytophagales; family Spirosomataceae; genus Runella; species Runella rosea. The sequence continues at coordinate 4,553,112 of NZ_CP030850.1, read as the reverse complement.
CAAACCACTCAGATGGTTTTTGCGTGCCAATGTTGGCAAGGGCTACTGGCGTAGTAGCGGTATTTACATCACGAACCGCAAAACCGTTAGGGTTACCCGCACCAGCTCCGAAGCTGTTTGAACCCCAGCTTTTTACGCCAGAAACCACTACGCGATTCAACACCAATTTACCATCGGCGGCATTTTGCAATGTAGAAACGGCGCCACTTGGGTCGATGAAAATACCATTAGGAAAGCCCGTAACGACGGTATTATGAATCTTTACTTGGGCATTGCGACGCAAGTGCATACCGTTTTGGTACTGAACACTGATGGCCGTTGTATTATCCAATTTTGGTCCAATCAGCGAGAAGTTCGATAAAGTAGCCGATGTCACTGGCGTGTTGGCTGTACCGCTTCCGTCGTTATCGATTTCAAAACCGTTTGAACCTGACTGGTCAGCAACCGCCGCACCACGAAGACCGATTCCGTATTGTAAATTTCCGCTGAAACCGTTGTCAATGTCGAAATCATCGTCCAAACCACGGTAAGCAATCAAATACTTAGCATTAACCGCTCCGCCAAACCACTCAAAGGAGTCGTCACCGCCATAAGATGCTTGTAAATACTCTAGCGTTGTGCCACTTCCTACCGAACCAAACGTAAACGAGTTTACTTCTTGGTTGGGGTTGATGGGAATACCAGCGTATTCTACCCGAACGTATTTCAATGAACCTGAGTTGTCGGCGTTGTCAGTACCACCGTGGAATGCGCCGTACTGGCCTTCCAATTCAGCTACTCCTTTTACACCACCCGTGGTTAAGTTGTTTAATCCTTTACCACAGATAACCAAACCACCCCAGTCGCCTGCTTCACGTTCACCAATAGCGCGCTCAGAGGTAAATACAATAGGGGCATCGGCAGTTCCGTTGGCAATAATTTTGCTACCACGCTGTATAATCAACGTTGCTTTTGAAGAGCGCTCACCAATAATCACCGTACCTGCTTCAATGGTCAGGGTGCCAGTTTTGGTGGGAGTTCCGTCAATTTTGGCATCTTCACCCACCCGAACGAATCCTTTCAGACGGTAGATATTTCCTTTTGTCCAGCTGATGTTTCCTTCTAAAGTACCGCTTACATCCACGATAGGCTTGCTCGGAACGGCCGAAACCGTAACGATTTGCGTAGCAATCGTAGAAGCTTGGTCTTTGCTGTCAGTAGCTTGAAATGTAAACACAACTGTAGAGCCTACTGGTAGGCTTTCTACCGTGTAATCTTTGGTATAAGAAAGTGTTGTTTCACCCGTAAGTGCCTTACTTTCAAATGTCTGCCCATTTTTCAAAACGGTCAATGTTTTCAAACCGCCGGGAGCGTTAAGCGTAGCCGTAATTTTTACAACATCACCTGTTTTGGCGTTTGCGGCGGCACCCGCCGCGATGGTCGGTGCAGGAAAAACTTCTTCCTCTTCTTTACAGGCATTGAAGATTACTGCGGTTGAGAGCAAAAGCGCTATCGTTCGCAACATTTTGATGGATTTAAACATATTCATAGTTTGGGATAATTGACTTACTTGATGGTTAAAGCATAAAACTTATAGAATGCGGAAAGAGAAGCCCAATTGCAGCATTCGTCCCGGACGATACGTCTGGATTAATTGGTCGTTGTTACGGTCAAATTTTTTGTCGCCATTTCCATTCTGCAACAACACGTTGGTTTGGTTCAGAATATCAGTCACCCCGCCCTTCACCGTCCAACGCGTGCCGATGGCTTTAGAGAATGTAAGGTCCAATACGTTGCGGGGCATTTCATAAATATCGGGATAACCTTCAAAGCCTGCGGCGAAGATTCGGCGTCCAATAACGTTATAGAGCACATTTACTTGAAAATCAGACTTAGGATTGTTGTAGTTCAAGCCCACGTTGACGATGTACGGCGATTGGCCCTGCAATGGGCGGTCGTCAGACTGACCTAAGCCTAGAGTACCTAACTTGATGCGGCTGAAAATCAAGGCTGCATTGAACAACAAACTCATGTTTTGCAAGATGGGAGACGGAGCAAGCGAGCCTAGCCCTTTGCGAATTTCTAATTCTAAACCTGAGCTTACTGAGCTTTTGGCGTTGGCAAACGTAAACGTTTTTGCGCCTCCCGAGCCAGCACCTGGTACCACGATTACTTCAATTGGATTGGTAAAATACTTGTAAAAACCCGCAATACTCACCACTTCATTGGGCGTAGGGTACCACTCGTAGCGCAAGTCAAAATTGTCAACATTGGCCGTTTGAACATCTGGATTTCCTTTATAAACAATGTTATAATCAAAATCATAGAAGGCAAACGGCGCTAATTCGCGGAATTCGGGGCGGTTGAGGGTACGTCCGTAAGCGGCCCGAATCAGTGTTTTTTCGGAGAAATTATACGTTAAATTCAGAGATGGCAAAAGCTTATTAACGGGAAAACTTACGTTGATGGGGTCTCCGTTAATGGTTGCTGATTTTAATTGTTGCGTGTTGGCTTCATAACGTACCCCCGCAATCATGTTGAATTTTTTCGACAGAGGAATGTTTGCCGAACCGTAGAAGGCAATTAAGCTATTATCAGCATCGTACGAATCACTATTGTTGGTTTGTTCGTCAATCCGAATTCCGTCGGTGTTGTTAATGTTTTGAGGCTGAAACAATTGTGTAATTGAGCCACTCAAAATATCGGGATTGGTACGGCTGGTGCGCACATAACCTAAGTTGCGGGCTTTAAATTCACGGCTTTTATCTTCATAATAACCGCCAACTTTCAGCTCAATATCCGAACCATTTTTGGTCGCCAGTTTATGCGTCAGGTTTACACCGCCCGTCACAGCCTGCTCATTCATTTTTGAAGAAAAACGACCTAAGAAAAAGGCCGCAGCCGTACCAAGAGGCACATAAAGTGTTCTTTGTCCGTTTGATTCGTCTAAATCGGACCGGTAGCGGCGATAGTCGGGTTGATCGCGATAGGCATTGTTGTAACCTACAACCCAGTCAACCACCGTTTTATCGTTGTTAAACTCGTGTTTTCCCAATAATTGCCCCGTATAAATTCCTCGGTACACTTGGTCAAAAGAATAACTATCGGGCGAGAAGTTGGATTCAAGGTTGCGTCCCGTACGGTTTACGGTGCTCGAATTGCTCAATTGATTGTACAGGTTTTTGAAATCAATGGAGTGATTTTCGTTAAATCTTACCGACCAGTTGTGCAAAACCCCCACCCGAATATTCCGGTTAGACTGGGCGTCGTTGTAGTTATAGATGACCGACTGCACATCGTTGTTACTCTCGTTGAAGTCTTTGCGCGTTATTTCAAAAGCGGTACGGCTGTCGCTGTACGTAAGCGCCGTTACGTTTCCAATTTTGACGTTGCCTGCTTGTAATTTAAAGTTACCAGTCAACGAGTAGCGTTGGTCAGGAATCGCCGATGTCCGCTGTGTAGTCCAGTTATTACGCAAAGCGCGGCCAGCCAATTCTAACTCAGCTGGCGTAGCGAAATTGAGGTTTTTATTAGGGAAGCTGCTCGGAATACTCTGGTAGCCGTTGTTGAAACCCATCCAGTAGTTTTTGCCCTGCTCGGGCTGGTCAAAATCCCCAAATGTCGTTCCTTGGCGGAAACTCGTGCTGTAATCAAACGTAATGCTCGTCTGGTCAGGAATATTTTTGGTAAAAATCTTCACTACTCCACCCGCAAACTCGCCGGGCAAATCCGCCGCTGGGCTTTTAAACACCAACAAACGGTCGATTTGTGAACTCGGAATGATGTCAAATGAAAAAGACTTCACGTCCGTTTCCATCGAAGGCGTGAAGGCATTGTGTAGCATTACGTTGTTATAACGCTGATTTAATCCTCTAATATTGATAAAACGGTCGCCAACGATGGTGATTCCAGGTACGCGTTTCACCACCTGCGCCGCATCGCGGTCAAGGGTACGCGCAATTTGTTGAGACGAAATCCCGCTGACGATATTTTGGGAGGCCTTGATTTCGCTGATGACCGAAACTTCCGTATTGGTTTGGCGGGTAGCTACTACTCTCACTTCTTGTAGAGTAGCGGCGGCTTCCAAAAGGGCTGTATTAACTTCGGTTACTTTATCAGCCTCAATAGACACATTTTCAATGATTTCCGTTTTGTAAGAAACGTAGGTAATTTCTAACGTGTACTTACCTGCGGGAACTTTGGCAATGGAAAAGAAACCGTTAATATCGGTGGCGGCCCCAAGTTGGGTTCCTGTGAGTTTTACAGTAGCCCCAATAAGCGTTTCTTTATTCTTAGCATCAGTAATGGTGCCGCGAACGATGCCCGACTGGGCAAAGGACTGAATCGAAGCAAAAATAATGGCAGCAAATATCAGTAATCTGCTCATGGATTTGTAATGTTTAAATTTAACTTTCATATCAGTGTTTTGTCGGGTGCAAAAGTACGGGTACAATATTATGCCAATGTTAAGCCAACATTAAGAGTAGATTACCATTAAAACCCAAATAATAAGTAATTGAATATCAAATATTTACGCACAAAATTAACTAGCTATCAATACCGATACAGGATAATGCACCCAAAAACCTCTTTCACCCTTGAAATGAGTTTTGTACTATTTTTTTAGGATGCCGTAACTTTATTTTTTATTATTTTTGTCTGTATTTACCAACACCTAATGAAAAAAATATTGATTAGCACCTCCTTTTTGGGGTGTACTCTTGCTTGCCTACTGGGCGTGACAAGTTTTAAAAATGACACACCGCGAGGCACATTTATATTTGCTGAAAGTAAATGGGTCGATAGTGTTTTTAAATCACTCACGCTCGAACAAAAAATAGGGCAGTTTTTTATGCTCGCCACGCATTCTGACCGCAGTGAGTCTTACTATCGCCATTTCGATGTATTGATTAAAAATCAGCAAGTTGGGGGACTTATCTTCTTTAAAGGAGGCCCTGCGCGACAGGCAAGCCTGATTAATCGGTATCAGGCGCTCTCAAACGTGCCATTGATGATTGGCATTGATGGCGAATGGGGCTTAGGAATGCGGCTTGATAGCATCGAAGATTTTCCCAAACAAATGACGTTGGGGGCTATCCAAGATAATCAATACATTTATAAAATGGGCTTGGAAATAGCCCGCCAGTGCCAACGATTAGGGGTAAACGTGAACTTTGCGCCCGTCGCCGATATTAACAGCAACCCTCGTAATCCAGTGATTGGGCTACGCTCGTTTGGAGAAGACCGCGACAATGTGACCAACAAAGCTGCCGCCTACATGAAAGGCCTTCAGCATCAACGCATCATTGCCACCGCTAAGCATTTTCCCGGACACGGCGATACCGACTCTGACTCTCATTATACCTTACCCGTTCTTTCACATTCTAGCGACCGCTTGGACGAGACCGACCTTTATCCGTTCCGTAAGCTCATCGCCGACAGCCTTACGGGCATCATTACGGGGCATCTATACGTACCCGTTCTTGACAATACTCCCTTTCTCGCTTCCTCTCTTTCCGAAAAAATAGTCACTGATTTACTTAAAAATAAATTGGGTTTTCAGGGACTAGTTTTCACCGACGCCATGAATATGCAAGGGGTCATGCGGGGACGCACCGCCGTTGATGCCAACATAAAAGCCCTGCTGGCGGGAAATGATATTTTATTGTATCCCGAGCACGTGGCGGAGTCCATTAAAAAAATCAAAATAGAAGTAGAAAAAGGACGAATTCCCAAAGATGTCATTGACGAAAAAGTCCACAAAATACTTCGGGCCAAATACTGGATGGGGTTGCATAAATCTCGGCCCGTTGTGATGAAGCATTTGAACAACGATATCCAAAAAGCCGAAGTACGAGCGCTTTCGCGCGAATTGTGCGAGCAAGCCGTTACGCTGGTTCGCAACGACAACCAACTTCTGCCCATCAGCGCCGTTGATACCTGCGCATTTGCATCTATCGCCATCGGCGGTGGCGGCATCAATCAGTTTCAGCAAACCCTAAGTCGCTACGCTCCCTTCAAACACATCATGTACGCCGACAAACCGACTACCAACGAAGAAGTGGAGAGTTTGCTCACGCAGGTCGGCGACGCCAACGTCGTTATCGTAAGTCTGCACGAAACACGGCGGAATTTCAACCGACCGTTTGTCATAACCCCCGCTACCATTGAATTGATTACGAGGTTACAGCAAAAAGCCAAAGTTATTGTCAGTTTGTTTGCCACACCTTACGCCCTTAAGCAGCTTCCTGCCACCTCGGCAGTCGTGTGTGCGTACGAAAATCTGGCTGATTTGGAAGTAACCGCCGCGCAGCAAATCTTCGGGGCATTGCCTTTCAAAGGAAAATTGCCCGTCTCTATTGAAGGCCAATACGCAATTGGAACGGGGTATGAAACCACACCCCTCAACCGCATTACGCTGGGTTTGCCCGAGCAAGTGGGCATGAGCACCCTGCTACTCAACCGCATGGATACCCTGATTCAGAACTCTATCAATGCACGCATCTTTCCAGGTTGTCAGGTTGTAGTGGCGAGAAAGGGGCGGATTGTTTACCAAAAAAATTACGGAACCCTCAGTTATGACAAAATCACCGAAAAAGTTCAGAATGAATCTCTTTATGATGTAGCCTCGGTCACCAAGGTAGCGGCCACCCTTCAGGCCGTGATGTACCTGCAAGAACAAAATGTACTTGACCTAAAACAAAAATCGGCACACTATTTGCCTGAGTTAGTGGGGACAAACAAATCGCAGATTACTTTGGAGGACTTGCTACTGCATCGCTCAGGGATGGTGGCTTTTTATCCTAAACTCTGGGAGCGAACCAAAACGGGAGGAGGTGGCCTGATGACCGAATATTACAGTTCACTGCGTGACAGTGTTTATTCAATGCAAATCGCGCCTAAGTTATTTGCCAAACCCGCGTTAAAAGATTCGGTTTGGCAGTGGGTGATTCAATCTCCGCTCCACAATAAGCGAGAGCCTGGAGGTCGTTATTCTTTTGTTTACAGTGATTTAGGCATTTTAATGTTACAAAAAATCGTTGAACGCGTCACAAACCAACCACTTGACGAGTTTTTACAACAAAATTTTTACGAACCCCTTGGCATGATGCAAACAGGCTTTAAATCGTTAGAACGCTTTCCAGAAACGCAAATCGCCCCCACTGAAAGCGATTTTTCGTACCGAAACCAGCTCTTGCGCGGAACGGTACATGATCAGATGGCGGCGGTCTATGGCGGCGTGGCAGGTCATGCGGGATTGTTCAGCACGGCGTATGATTTAACGATTTTGATGCAGATGAATTTACAAAAAGGGCTCTACGGCGACCGGCGTTATTTTCAGGATGCAACGGTTCCATTATTCGCAAAAATGTACGATACGGCTCACCACCGGGGTCTTGGTTGGGACAAAGCTCCTACCAAAGGAGAAAGTAATTATGTAGCTCCTTCGGCCTCCGCTACCTCGTTTGGCCATTCGGGTTTTACGGGCACGATGGTGTGGGCAGATCCTAAATACGACCTCGTTTTTGTGTTTCTTTCCAACCGTGTTCACCCCAATGCCGAGAACAATGAAATCAATCGGCAGAAGATTCGGCGACGGATTCACGAGTATGTTTATCAGTCCATGGATATTACCGGAAAATAAATCTTGTCGTCAGAAAAGAGGACTGTTTTCAATAAAGCACTAATTTTAAGCGTTTTTTACAAAAAAAACCTATTTCTAATTTAAGTTATGTTAAAAAAACTACTTATTCTTAGCTACGCAACTTTACTGGTCTGTGGGTTAGCAATTACGGGTGTAGCGCAGATTACGAACGTAACCGTGAATAATACCTCAAACGTACCAACGTCTGATTTTTGTACGGGTACAAGCATCAGAGTGACGTTTACCAGCGCACTTACCACGTTTACGGTACAGCTGTCAAACTCAGCGGGAAGTTTTGCATCTCCCACCAATATCGGTACTGGTACCAGTAGCCCTGTATCGGCCACCCTTCCCAACATCACAGGCAACGGATTCAAAGTTCGGGTAATATCAGGAGCGACCACGTCGGCAGCCAGCACTCAAACGTTACAAATAGGCACTCCACCCTCCAACCCTACGGTTCCATCCACTACGGTCAATTATTGCTTGGGAGCTACCGCTTCGCAGTTAAGCGCTACTGGCAGTAACCTAAAGTGGTACACTGTTGCTTCGGGAGGAACAGGAAATACGATCGCCCCCACCCCAAATACGGGTAGTGCGGGGACGCAGTTTTATTACGTGAGTCAAACCGTCAATGGTTGTGAAAGCAGTCGTACCCAAATTACCGTCAATGTCATTTTTACCGCTCCCCCAACCGTTTCACAAAGCACCCTCAATTATTGTCAGGGAGATACACCTGGGCCGCTTTCGGCAAACGGTAGCAATTTGAAGTGGTACACCACTTCGTCAGGCGGAATGGGAAGTACAACCGCCCCCACGCCCAATACAGGTGGGGCAGGAACACAACTTTATTACGTGAGTCAAACGGTAAATAATTGCGAAAGTAGCCGCACCACCATCACTGTCAACATAAATCAACGGGCTGCAACCGCCCCTGTCACCAATACAAACGTGGTTTATTGCCAAGGACAGTCCGCTTCTGCGTTAAGTGCGACCCCTACCTCTGGCAATACCATAAGATGGTACGCAAGCAACAACTCAACCCAGCTTGGCGGGGCTCCCACTCCTAATACCAACGTCAACAACACTACGGTTACGGAATATTATGTAACGCAAGCCACTTCGTTTGGGTGCGAGTTTGTGCCCCGTACCAAAGTGACAGTTACGGTCAATTACACCGCTCCTCCTTCTATTTCGGTAGGATTACCGATTAATGAATGTCAAAACAGAACCGCCACATCGTTGGGCAATTACGTAAACGCCTCGGGCGGGAATTCATTACTTTGGTATGGAACTTCTTCTTCGGGAGGAAGCAGTTCAACTACCGCAACCGTTCCGAGTACCTCCTCAACGGGCCAGATAACGTATTATGTTACCCAAAAGAATAACACAACAGGTTGTGAAAGCAGTCCTCGAACTGGAGTTGTCGTACAAGTAAACGCTATCCCTAACGCTCCGTCGGTCACTTCACCTGTCAATTTATGTCTTAACGCAGGGGCAGGCCCGCTATCTGCAACTGCTTCTGGCGGTGCCAACTTACTATGGTGGGGAACAAACGCTTCGGGAGGTTCATCAAGCTCGACCGCCCCAACACCTACTACAGGAAGTGTAGGCACGACGACCTATTATGTTAGTCAAATAAGCAATACCTGCGAAAGCTCACGGGCGCCCATTAGTGTGGTTATCAATGCCATCCCCGCAGCGCCATCCGTGGCAACAAATACCGTACTTTACTGTAAAGATGCTTCCGCAACCCCTCTGGCAGCTACGGCGAGCGGTGGCAATACACTTCGCTGGTACAATGGCAATTCCTTCATCGGCACAACGGCCCCCACACCTTCCACCAACGTAGGAAGTACCGCAGTTACGACTTATAATGTTTCGCAAATTTCGGGCTCACCCGCTAACTGCGAAAGTCCCAAAGTTCAAATAACCACCACGGTTTATGTAACACCCACCCCAGGCGTTAGCTCACCAGTTGCTTATTGTCAAAATGCCCCATCCGTAGCTTTAAGCGCCAATACGGGTTCAGGTGCTACCGTTAACTGGTACACCGCAGCCTCAGGCGGTTCGGCCAGCGGAACAGCCCCCACGCCATCGACTAGCACCGTAGGAACGGCCAATTTTTACGTTTCTCAGACGTTATATGCTGTTTCAGGTTTTGCAGGGTGCGAAGGCCCACGCGCGCAAATTACCGTAAATACGAATCCATTGCCATCAGCTCCCAGTACCACTAATCCAGCTCCTTATTGCCAAACCTACGGAGCCAGCCCACTAACAGCTACTGGAAATAGCCTCAAGTGGTATACAGTTTCCACGGGCGGAACAGCCACTACAACAGCGCCTATACCAAGTACTGCAAATGCAGGGGCAATTAATTATTATGTAAGCCAAACCAATGGGTTTAACTGTGAAGGTCCGCGCGCGCAAATTACGGTTACCATCAACCCTACGCCCGGCAGACCTGGCGTAAACCCTATTCAGTATTGTCAAAATGCTACCGCAGTTGCTTTAAATGCTTCTGCTGATGCGGGCAACACCCTGAAATGGTACGGCACCAGCGCCTCGGGAGGCACTTCCAACACCGCAGCCCCAACGCCGTCTACGACTTCTCCAGGGCAAACTAGTTTCTACGTTTCACAAACCAACAGTTTCACCTGCGAAAGTCTTCGGGGTCAGTTGGTGGTCACGGTCAATCCAACCCCTGGCAATCCAAGTGCAAGCACTCCAATTTTTTATTGCAATACCGCAAATGCACAGCAGTTGTCCGCCAACGGTGAGAATCTGAGGTGGTATAATCAGCCCACTGGAGGGACAGGAGATGGATTTGCCCCTACTCCTTCAACGGGAACAGTTGGAACGGCAAGCTTTTATGTAACGCAAACTAACCAGTTCAATTGCGAAAGCCCGCGCACTCAGATACAGGTCACCACCAAACCCTTACCTCCTTTTCCAAATGTACCGAAACAGGAATATTTGCTTTGCCAATTTGACCCGTCGGTTCAATTAGACGCTAAATTGGAAGGTACTGGACAAAGTTTGGTCTGGATTTTACCCAACAGCAACGAAACGGGTAATGCGCCTGTGATTACGACCGATGCAGGATTTGTTGGAACGTTTGCCGTGTTGCAAGTACTAGACGGCTGCCGAGGTGGGCGTACTGAAATCAAAGTCAACGTTCGTACCACTCCGCTACCAATGGTAAGTAGTGTTCCAGTGGTAAGTTGCCAAAATTCTACCCCTCAGCCACTTCAGGCAACAGGAGAAAGATTAAAATGGTACAATACCAACAAAACAGGCGGTACACCTCAAGATACGCCTAACATTCCGCCCACCCAAACGCCCGGCACCTACCAGTTTTATGTAACCCAAACTGGTACTAATACCTGCGAAAGTCCAAGAGCAGAAATTACCGTAGTGATTCAACCACTTCCTAGCGCAACCCTTACGGGCGGTGGCGCAATTACACAGGGAGAGCCCAGCAATTTAACCATTGCTTTTACAGGACAAGGCCCTTGGACGTATACGCTTTCCAACGGCTCAACATTCACGACTCCTCAGAATCCCGTAACGATTCAAGTCTATCCCCTTGAGTCAACCATTTATAACGTCACAAAAATTACCAACAATTGCGGGGAAGGAACCCCTGCGGGCAGTGCTTCTGTGCAGGTAAAAATAGCCACCATTGATGTTGGAAATCCAAGTGCTACCACCATTTGTGCTAGCCAAACGTTTACGATTCCTTATTTCTCATCCGACTTTTTCCCTTCTAGTACACAATTCCGGGTGCAAATTTCTAAAACAATGGATGATGCCAGTTTCCAAACGATTCCGACAGAAGGAAACAACAGTCCCGTTAGAGCTACTATTCCCAATGCTACTTTGGGCGGTACTTATTATTTGAGAATTGTGGGTCTGGCTTCGGTAGCAGGAAATAATTTTACGATAAAAGGAAAACTAAGTCCTGTTCAAATCAATATCCGGGAATTGCCGACCGCTACCATTTCTGGCCCTACCAGAATCTATGAAAATGAGAGTGCTAAACTGGCAATTGCCTTTACGGGCGAAACCCCTTGGAACATCACGTATCGGGATAGTCTTTCAACAAAAGATACTACTTTCTCAACCTCCCTTACACCCTATGAATTTACCGTCAGACCAGGCAAGACCAATACTTACAGCGTAGTATCCATCAGTAATAGTTGCGGAAACGGACCTGCTACCTCTCGGTTTGTGCTCATCGTAGACCCTGTGTTGGGCGTAGAGCCTGCCCTCAGCAGTGAATGGATTAAAGTGTATCCAGTGCCAGTTCAGGCTCGCTGTACCATCGAAATCGACGGAACCACTGGCAAGACGGTTTCGATGACTGTAACTGATGGTTTGGGACGAATTATATTACGTCAACAAACCACGTCAAACAAAGACGAGTTGGATTTCAGCCATCTGGCCCCTGGAATGTACTTCCTAAATGCCGAGCGTGATGGTCAAATTGCCCGACGAAAAATCTTAAAAGTACAGTAGAAATAATACGTCAACGTTTTTGACTAGTAATACATAAAACGACGACATTCCTTGAATATGAAAATACATATTGCTTTCCAAACCGGCTGCCTACTTTTGGCGGCCGGTTTGATTTTTTCGCTCAATGCCCAGAACCAGGGCATGACGCAACTCGCCACCGACGGAAACGCCCCCTTTCAACTATCGGGCGACTGGAAAGCGGCGGGATCGGTGACCTTGCATCCAGAAAAAGCATCGTTTGTTAAAACCACTCCTTCTACCGATAAGAACACCAGCCTTATTTTGGGAAAAACGGGAGCCAAAGCCGCCGTTGCCCTTGGGGTAGGTGATATTGTGCTGAAGATGGAGTTCATGCTGGCACCCGGCACCAATGCTGCCTTAACCCTTCCCGGAGGCTACGCCATACGACTCAATGACAGCTGGAAAAGCCCCCGATTGGACGCAAACGTCAGCGCGGGTATTGGGGCATTGCCCCCCCTGCAAAATGCCGCCAAAGCTCCTGGCCTTTGGCAGAGCATGACAGTCCAATTTAAGAGAGCAGGTCAAACCACTGCCGCACAAATTGAAAAACTGGTCCTCAACGGCGTCACCGTTCAGGAGAATGCTTTTCTTAGCACTCCACCCACGACCGAAACAGCCCTATCGCTGGAAGTAGTGTCGGGTATGGCCGCCTTCCGTAACGTCTTTTATCAATTGCTGAATGATACCCGCCCTGTAGCGCTACGCAACCTTTCCTACATGTTGTACAAAGCGGGCAATGATAAACCCAAAGAACTTTTGGCCGAAAACCTTCTCAAAAAAGACACAACGTCTATACTGACCCGCGAATGGGGAATGGGAAACAACAGTTATTATTTACTGTACGACGGCCAACTGGACGTGGCGCAGGAAGCTGATTATACCTTCCAACTGGCCTATATGTCCAACGCTGCTCTTGAGATTGACGGCAAAACGGTCTTACCTTACCAATGGAATGACTTCCTACAAAATTACGTACCCATTACGGTTCATTTAACCAAAGGTTTGCACCCTTTCCGTCTCCATCATCACAAGTTTACGTGGCGTCGGCCTGGGTTGGGAATGTTTGTGGCTACGCAGGGTGTACGTCAGTATCCTTTGCATGTGACTTCGTCTTTACCCGAACCCACGCCCATCCCTACTATTGAAGTAATCGCTACTGGCAAAGCTGAATTAGTACGCTCGTTCATTCAACGCGAAGGCGAAAAAAACAAGCGCACGCATTGCCTTTCGGTCGGTACGCCCGAAGGCATTCATTACAGCTTAGACCTTAATCGCGGTTCTATTCTTCAATTTTGGAAGGGTGGATTTGCCAACGTGACCGAGATGTGGTACGAGCGCGGCGAACCGCAGATTCTGCATCCGATGGGCTCGGCCATCCTCACCGCTGGTCAAACCGACTTTGCCGTGTTGACCGACCTCAACACCGCGTGGCCCGATTCGTCGGTTGATTTATCATTTAAAGGGTATCGCCTAAACCCCGCAGGAATCCCCACACTAACTTACCGTACTCGTAACGGCGACATCACCGACGAAATAGCCCCCGAAAACGGCGGACTTACGCGTACCATCACTGCTAGTAATCTGCCGAATACGTACGTTCGGTTAGTAGCGGGCAAGAGCATTTCATTGTTAGAAAAAGGCTTGTATGAAATTGACGGCCAAAGGTATTATGTGCGCATTGACCCTAAAAGCAAGCCCGTGGTTCGTACCGTCAAAGGACAACAAGAACTGCTGTTACCACTTACTGGCTCATTGCATTATTCCTTGATTTGGTAAGTTTTCATGACGCAATAAACCATTTTGCACGAAATTTGCGTTGTAAATTCAAAACATACTTTAAAACAAAAACAGTTATACCAATGCAACGCTTCATCTCTGCTTTAGCAATAGCCCTCCTGATGCTGTCAGGCATTGCCGCTACAACCCCAAAGGTCACAACAGCTCCCGCCGCTTCCGGTATTCAGTTTGTTGAGTTACCTTGGGCAAAAGCACTTGAAAAAGCCAAAAAAGAGAAGAAATTAATCTTTTTTGATGCTTATACCAGTTGGTGCGGTCCTTGTAAAATGCTTCAAAAAAACGTCTTTACCCGCAGCGACGTTGGCGAATACTTCAATGCTAATTTCATCAATATCAAAAAAGACATGGAAGAGGGCGAAGGCCCCCGATTGGCCACAATGTACCCAATTGAAGGTTATCCTTCATTGTTTTTTATCAATGGAAACGGCAAAGTTGTTACCATGCATTTAGGCGCAATGGACGGGCCTGAGCTCATTAAGTTTGCCAAAATGGTGGCAAGCAAAAAATAATTTCCTGCAACATTCTGTGCGTTCTTCCCCTTTGGCCTCAACCAAAGGGGTTTTATTTTGTTTAATGGTAAACCAAAAAACACGTGAATCCTAAACATTTACTTCCGCTCTCTTCTCAAGAACTGCACGATTGGGCCTTGGAAAAAGACCAACAGGATACCCTACGCAGCTTTCGAGAACGGTTTTACCATCCGCAACACAACGGAAAAACGTTGGTTTATCTGTGCGGCAACTCCTTAGGACTGCAACCCAAATCTGCTCGGGAAGCCATCGACCGCGAACTTACCACGTGGCAAAACTACGGCGTGGAGGGATGGTTTGAAGGGGAAGAATCGTGGCTAGGCTACCACCGTTATTGTCAACAATCGTTGGCCAAAATAGTAGGGGCACTTCCTGAAGAGGTTTGCCCAATGAATCACTTGACCGTCAACTTGCATTTGATGTGGACGTCATTTTATCAACCTACTGCACAACACTATAAAGTCTTGACGGTAGCGGGTGACTTTCCATCCGACCAGTATGCCATTGAAACTCATCTAAAATTTAGGGGCTATGACCCCGCCACCGCCCTGATTGAGGTAGCGCCACGAAAGGGGGAATATACCGTTCGTACCGAAGATTTGTTGGATGCTATCCGCCAAAATGCCAACGAGTTGGCGTTGGTTTGCATGAGTGGCTTGCATTATTATACGGGGCAGGTCTACGACATGGAGGCCATTGCCACTTTAGCGCACCAATACGGCATTATAGTGGGTTTTGACTTGGCGCACGCGGCGGGAAATATCCCGCTCCGATTACACGACTGGGGGGTAGACTTTGCGGTATGGTGTTCGTACAAATACCTCAATTCAGGCCCAGGAGGAGTATCGGGGGTATTTGTTCACGAAAAACATCATAATGCTTCGGTGCAACGACTGGCCGGCTGGTGGGGCTACGATGAAGCCCGACGATTTGAAATGACCAAAGGTTTCGTGCCCATGCAAGGCGCCGCAGGCTGGCAATTAAGCACGCCCAACATTATGGCGCTGGCGGTTCATCGCGCGTCGTTGGCAGTCTTTGAAGAAGCAGGTATTGAAAATTTAAGAACAAAAAGTGTGGCGCTAACGGGCTTTTTAGAAGTCATGATACAACGCCTCAATCAAAAAGCAGAAACGGAAAAAATCCGCCTAATGACTCCCTCCGAGCCCGCCCAACGCGGCTGTCAGCTTTCGTTATTGATTGACAATGAAGGTAAAAAAGTATTTGATTACTTAACCGCGCAGGGAATCATTGGGGATTGGCGCGAGCCCAACTGCATCCGTCTTAGCCCAATTCCTTTATATAATTGTTTTGAAGACGTATGGAAAGTTGGCGAAGCACTGGAAAATTATTGGAATTTTTAAACCTAACTCCCCAAAAAAAGCTTTGAAGGACAAGTTTATCCTTCAAAGCTTTTTCTAGATGTGCATTTATTCTCACTCCTCGCTTCTGGCTCCTGAGTGCTTACTTAATGTCCGCCAGTTTATCCAAGTCAATGTCATCCAAAACAGACTTGATTTTGTCCATAGCAACATCGCGGCCTTCTACCTGAACAATGTACCGATTGGCGACAATGACCGATATTTCACCGTTTTTGGATTGTGTGTTATATTTCTCAAACGCTTTGTGGCCTTTATATTCAGTGGTTTTTTCGTAGCCCGTTTCGGTTTCTTTGTCAATCGAAGCCATCGACCACGCTGCCATGCCCATCAGCGCCACGCCCATGCCCGCCACGTCGGTGATATTTACGTCAATATCCTGTCCGTTGTCATCGCGATAAGAAGCTTTGGCGGTCGAAACCCCAAAACCCATCGCGGCGCTTTTTTCGCTCGATGCCTCCTTGCGTTTGAGGCCATCGGCATCTGCTGGTAGTAGCTCCTTCAACAATTTAGGATCAACTGTCTCTTTTGGGCCTTCTTTCGACATTCTTTCGGCTTCTTCACCCAGTTTTTGAAGGGCTTCTAGACCATTTTTAGGTTCTTCTTTCGCCTCTTCTTCGGCATCTTTACTGGCACAATTCCAAGTCAGAACCGCCAAAGACAGGAAAATCGCAAGGAGTTTAATCGTTTTCATTTGCTACTATTTTAGGTTTATGAATAAAAAAAGGGGAACACATGTTCCCCCGAAATTACATTTTTTATACACCTGCTTTACGCTCAACAAGTTAAATTTATTGAGCGGTTATGATTTGGCCACCTGCGACTCTGCGCGGTTTGCCTCTTCGGCGGCGCTGTCGGTAAAAGTCACCTGCTTTTTATCTTTGTTTCTAAACGCGTAGATTAAAAATATAACGCCTAACAACACGACTGGAATACTCAAAATCTGTCCCATGTTGTAGGCAAGTTCGTTTTCAAAAGCCACTTGATTTTCTTTGAAGAATTCAATCACGAAACGCAGCCCAAACACCCAAATCAAGAAGATTCCGACCAACATTCCCTGAGGCGTCTGCGATTTGCGTTGGCTCCACAAGCGAAATAATATAAAACAAAGCACCAAGCAAGCAATAGCTTCATACAACTGCGCCGGATGACGAGGATACTGGGTAAATTCATAGTTGCGGGTAAACACAAACGCCCACGGAACGTCCGTTACTTTTCCTACAATCTCCGAATTCATCAGGTTGCCGAGGCGAATAAAACAACCCGCAAGGGCCACCACAATCACGATGCGGTCACAAACCCACAGAAAACTCATTTTCTTGTTGCGGGCGTAAATAAACAACCCCAACAAAATACCGATAGCCGCTCCGTGGCTGGCCAAACCAGCAAAAGGAGGAGTAATGACTTGCAGTGGATTTTTAAGTAATACTTCGGGTTCATAAAACAAAAAATGCCCGAAACGCGCGCCCAATACGGTAGCAATAACCATGGTGAGCAAAAGCGAATCCAACAACGTTTCTTTGATTCCTTCCTTACGAAAAACATGCGTCATGATGCGTTGACCTACCAAAAAACCAGAGGCAAACAACAGACCATACCACCGAATGGAAAAACTACCGATACTGAAAATTTCAGGATTTACATCCCAGATAATATAGCCAAACATAAGTGACCGATTTTGAATGAAGGTATCAATGATACTAAAACCTCCACAAAAATCAAGAAAGATTATTAGAAGTACATAATTGTGAGGAACGAAAAGTTAAAAGTTAATTACAAACCACTGATAATCAAACATTAGCTAGCTTTTAACTATTTACTAATTTACCGTTCAT
Source organism: Runella rosea (assembly GCF_003325355.1). Taxonomy (GTDB): domain Bacteria; phylum Bacteroidota; class Bacteroidia; order Cytophagales; family Spirosomataceae; genus Runella; species Runella rosea. The sequence continues at coordinate 4,535,408 of NZ_CP030850.1, read as the reverse complement.
CCCTAAAACTCCCATTTACCTTTCCGATAAAATTCAATTATCTGACGCTGAAGGGCGTATTCGTATCGTGAGCGAATGGCATTTGCCTGCGCCCGGGCCAGATTTGCTTTGGCAAGGGTATATTCAAACACATTGATGGTGCCCGCATTCAGGCGGCTTTCGGCCGCCGAAAAGTTGGCCTGTAAAGATTCCACCTGACTCTGCGCGGCGGCGTAGCGGTCGGTGGTGGCATCTAGCTGCTGCACCGCCAGTTCGATAGACTGACGCAAAAGTTGTTTCACCCCATCTACCTGATTGCGGGCCAGCTCTTGCTGCGCCTTGACCACATCTACGCGCGGACGAACCTGCCAGCGCCCCATGATGGGAATATTCAGGCCTAAACTTAGTGAGCCGTTGCGGGTGGCATCCAACTGTTTGAAGTAACTGCGCTCTGAGTTGGAAGACGCGTAAAAAGCGGCAAAATTTCCCGAAAGATTCAACGAAGGTAGGCTGTTTGCTTTTACCGCCCTAATCTGACTCGCAAAGCTGCTCAAACGTAGCTCGCTGCTTTTCACTTCTGGAAACAGCTTCAACGCTTCCTCATAGATAGCATCGGCGGCGGGAGTCACACTCAGGGCCGTGGCCGCGTCGGCGATGGGCTCCAGCACTACGTCTTTTTCGGGTTGAATGTTCATCAACTGAAACAACGTCAATTTCGCCAACTGCTCGTTGTTGCGCGCGGTAACTTCGTCAAATTTATCATTGGCCAACTGCGCCTTTATTTCGTACAATGTATTTTGACCCACAGTTCCTGCCGCTACCTGCTTTTCTACCCGATCTACCTGCTGCTGCGACGATGCCACCTGCTGCTGCGCGGCATCGTATAGAGCTTTGGTGGCCAGCACCTGTACGTATGCCTGAAGCACTCGAATGATTTGCTGGTTAAGGATGGCCTCTTGATTTTTCAAGGCCGCATCGCGTAGCGCAATACCTTGCTGCACTTGATGCTGAATTTGAAATCCTTGAAACAACGGAACCTGAAAGCCTAAACCAATCCCGTTGGTATTGTACAACTGGTCGATGTAAGCATTGGTAAAACGGTCGATACTGCGACCGAAGTTTAGGTTTTGTCCAGCGCTGAATCCGATTTGCGGCAATTGCTGCGACCTCGTTTGTTGCAATTGAGCCCCTGCACTTTGTGCCTGCAACTGGCTTTCACGGTAAGTGAGGTTGTTTTTTGTCAATAATTCAACGCACTCCCGCAAGGTCAACGTCTTTTGGGCACTTGCATTCAAGGCAAAAAACAGCATCCCAATGACTGCAAACCGTATTTTAGATACCTGTAACATGAAAAATTCTTTTAACAATAAATAAATGACTATTCTGAAACCCAACCGTCCTTGAGGCGAATAACCCGGTTTCCGTATTCGGCGTTGGCCTCTGAGTGCGTCACCTGAACGATGGAAACTTTGTCCTTTTGATTGAGTTCTCTAAACAATTCCATGATTTCTTTGGCTTGCTCGGAGTGTAGATTTCCCGTTGGTTCATCGGCGAAAATGATTTTGGGCTCATGCACGATGGCCCGCGCGATGCCTACCAATTGCTGCTGCCCGCCCGACAACTGGCTGGGAAACAAGTCTTTTTTGGCAACCATGTTAAAACGATCCAACAATTCGGCCACCCGACTCTTGCGCTCCGACGACGAGGTTCCTTTGTACAACAGCGGCGTTTCGATGTTTTCGTACACCGTTAGTTCGTCAATCAAATGGTAAGCCTGAAACACAAACCCAATGCGGTGGCGGTGCAATTCGGTGCGCTTCTTTTCGGTGAGTTTATCTACTTTTTCGTCCAAAAACAGGTATTCGCCTTCCGAAGGCTCTTCCAACAAACCCAAAATATGGAGTAAAGTGGATTTTCCCGAGCCAGACGGCCCCATAATGGAGACAAATTCCCCCTCATTTATTCCCAAATTGATATTACGCAATACGTACGTTTTTCCAAAACCTGCCGGATAATGCTTTGAAATGCCTTTTAACTGAATCATGGACCTGTTGGTAAGTAATATTAAGGATAGTGTAATGTATTTTGCACGAGTTGTGCCAACTTATCATATTACTGAAAATCAACACATTGATTTATTTTAGTATTATAAAATCGTCCGAAAACGGACAATATTTGTACGCCTGCGGACGAAGCCGGAACCTCGTAATTGCACGATTTTTTAAGCCGTAAAGTTACTTGTTTTGAGATTTTTCGGTTGAGAGCAATTGCGATATTCTGCTCTTTTATGCCATTATTTAGGCGGTATAGGGAGATATATCGATCACAAGAGGTGCGTTATTCACACAAGAAGCCCGACAAATCGGGCTTCTTGTGAAATCACGTTAAGAGAGACTAATTAATGCGCTTTTAACTTCTCCTTAAACACTTTCTTAAACTTATCCACTTTGGGCGCTACGACAAATGCGCAGTAGCCTTGGTTGGGGTTGTTGGCAAAAAAGTTTTGGTGATAGGCTTCGGCCACGTAAAACTTCTCGGCTTTGGATACTTCCGTCACAATCGGCTTGCTAAAAGCACCTGAGGCATTGAGCTCTTTGATGGCTTTTTCGGCCAAAGCTTTTTGCTCCGCGTCGTGGTAGAAAATCACCGAACGATACTGCGGCCCTACGTCGTTGCCCTGACGGTCTTTGGTGGTTGGGTCATGCACCCGGAAAAACACCTCCAACAGTTCGGCATAGGTCACTTTTTTGGGGTCGTATTTGATTTCTACGCACTCGGCATGGCCCGTAGCTTTGCCACAGACTTGTTCGTAGGTCGGGTTTTCCACAAATCCGCCCGAATACCCCGATACTACCGATTCAACGCCTTCCATTTCCTGATACACCGCTTCGGTACACCAGAAACACCCCGTACCAAACGTGGCTGTGGCCAGCCCCGTGAGGGTTTTTGATTTTTCTTCCATTTGTTCAATCTTTTTGGCTGACTGTCCGCACGAGCTAAGTGATGACAACGTCAACGTGCCGAAAATGAGTTTTTTGATGATTGTCTTCATATTTATTTCTAACAAAAAAGTAAGTATTAAGTTCTGATTACGGAGCTTTGCCGTTACTAATGGGTTTAAAAACGATTCATTGGATATACGGGAAAAGCCATTCTTTTAACGAACTTTGCACCGAAAAGTTTTGTAATGCAAACTTTCACTTATTACTTTACACCAAATGTCGGGCATCCGACATCTTCCTCAAAATGATTAGAACTGAACTTGCAACGCTGGGTGAATTTGGACTGATTGAGCGTATAAATCAGCAATTTACGCCCGTGCTTCCCCAAACCATAAAAGGCATCGGCGACGACGCCGCCGTCATTGATACCGCTACTGATGAGTATTTGTTGGTCTCGACCGATATGCTCGTAGAAGGCGTCCACTTTGACCTTAGTTATGTACCACTCAAGCACTTGGGCTACAAGGCCATTGCCGTCAATGTCTCCGACATCGCGGCCATGAACGGTATTCCTCGTCAAGTGACGGTGAGCATTGGTCTGAGCAATCGCTTTTTTGTCGAAGCCATCGACGAATTATACGCGGGTATTCAGGCCGCTTGCGAAGCCTACAAAGTAGATTTGGTTGGCGGCGACACTACGTCTTCGCGCTCAGGTCTGTTGATTTCCGTGACGGCCGTGGGAGTCGTAGATAAAACCAAAATCTCGTACCGAAACGGTGCCCAGCCCAACGACATCATTTGTATAACGGGCGATTTAGGCGCGGCCTACATGGGGCTTCAACTGCTGGAACGAGAAAAACGGGAGTTTTTGGAAAACCCTGAGATGCAGCCGCAGTTGGAAGATAAATCATATCTGGTAGGTCGTCAACTCAAGCCCGAAGCACGGACGGATATTGTTTATGAACTTCTCGAAGCGGGTGTGGTACCTACGTCGATGATTGACATTTCGGATGGATTGGCCTCTGAGATTCTGCATCTCTGTAACCAATCGGGAACGGGGGCACAGGTTTTTGAAGAAAATGTACCCATCGCCGACGATACATTCCTGACCGCCGATGAGTTTAAAATCAGCCCATTGACCATTGCCCTCAACGGTGGCGAAGATTACGAATTGCTGTTTACCATTAAACAATCAGATTACGAGAAAATCAAGAATTCGCCCCATATCAGCTTTGCCGGATTTATGACCAACGACCCGAAAAACGTGGAACTGGTAACCAAAGGTGGCAGTCGTTTTCCGATCAAAGCCCAAGGCTGGCAACACCTGACCAATCACCCATCCTAAATTCATTTTTTAAACACTGCATTTTATTCATTTATACATAAACAACCAACTATGGAAATTCTTGTACGCGCCCATTCTGGCCTTCGCTACGTAGTTCTTGCGCTTCTGATTGCCGCGATTTACACCGCTTTTACCAAACGCAGCCAACCCAATGCGCCCTATTCTAAAGTATATTTGTTTGCCATGATTGCCACGCATACTCAATTGCTCATCGGGCTGATTCTCTACGCGTTAGACTGGGGAGTAAAAGTGCGTTTTGACATGATGAGCGATAAATTCTATCGTTTTTACACCGTCGAGCACATCGTCGGAATGTTGGTAGCCATTGTGCTGATTACCATCGGCCACGCACAGGCGAAAAAGTTGAACCACGGCAAAGTTTTTACCTTTTATCTGGTGGCATTACTCCTTATTTTGATCTCCATTCCCTGGCCTTTCCGCAACCTCGGAGGCGGTTGGTTTTAAATATTAAAAACAACGAAGGGTTGCTGAAAAGCGGCCCTTCATTGTTTTTAGTGCTTTTTGCTAAATAATACAGTGTTTTTTTGCAACCCGAATTTCAAAACTTCGTATATTAGCCACACATTCAGGTCATTAACCCTGCCTACCCATGAAACACTGCTACGCGATAGTTGGATTGGTATGTCTGTTTGCATTGTCGGGATTTGGTCAGAGCAAGCTATTCCGAGGGCATTGGTATGTCGGAACAGACATCGGGATTTTCAGTAATCAAACGCGCATGATTGCGGGAGAGCTCAGCAAATACAACCCTGGCGGGTCGGGAATTATGCCCATGTATGGCATGAAAGTGGGCCGAGTAGTTAACCCCTATATGTCGGTCGAAACGGGCATCTATTCTTTGCCGCTCAACCTCGTTTATCTCTATCAGACCAACCGCGCGATTGGCACCAATCCCCTGCAATTTATGTCGTTTCCGTTGCGGGCCAATTGGCGCGCCCGGGTCTTTTACGATAAACTTGAAGCCCATTTAGGCGGCGGCTTGCAATACGTTTGGGCCAATGGCGAAATAAGTCAGAAAACATTCAACGGCGTCATTACTACCCGTGGGCATACTTGGACCGACTCCCTCGTTTATTCAGGCTCGGTAGGAGTACTTCGCCAACACTCCATCAACGCCGAGTTGGCGGCTAGTTTCAACTGGGCCATGTCGAGACGGTGGACCTTGAGTGTATATGCCCGTCAGGTCATGGGTCTTACGAGTATTGCGAACGTGAAAGTGTCAATCAAAAACAATCAGGAGCCCATCGAAAATGCCGAATTTGTGACGCGAGGGGCTGGTTTTACCGCTGGCATTGGGATCCGATACAATATCTCTCCCAAATGGCGCATCAAATAGCCCTTGATGAATCACTCCGAACGATTGATGAGGCCGCCAAAAAGCTACAAACTATCCAGATAAGCTTGGTATTTTCTTTTAATTAATCGCCTTTTGTAAGTGATAAAAAGATAAGTAACATTGCTTTTGGTCTGAATGAACAGCCGGTTAGGAAACAAAAATAAGAAAGCCCTTCGCTTCATTTTCTTTATTTCCTTGAATGATACCCCAATTGGCTTGATAAGATGCGCGTTGCAAGGAAAAACGGGGGATATTTTCTTTGTCAGTTCATTACAAGGGGTTGTATTAAAAAATAAGCTATCGCTAGAAACCCTTATTTTCCCATAAACTACTGTTCCAAAAATTGACTGAAATGGAGTCATTTTTATAATCAACCCAACATTCACTGTATCTATTTTATTTTGGCTTGTGCTTTTTGTGAAAATAAAAACCGTAAAAAATAGCATTAAACATCTATGAATCTTCATATACAAAGAATTTTTATAACAAATCTTTGTATATGAAGATTCAATTATATGCCTTTTAGTGTTCTTCTCAGCAAAAGAAAGTTTTATAGCTCCAAGTAAGCCCAAAAATGGTTAATTGCCCCGCATCATTCTTTCCACTTCTTTTCGTGCGGCAATAAACCGTTGATCCCAATTTCCTTCAATCAACACATACGGAAGCGCTCGCTTTTCTAATTCGTTCTTAAAAAGGTCGAACATTTCTGCCCGCCGCTCACCAAAGTCTCTCAGTACATCGGCCACCCAAGGCGTATCAATATTTAATAACAAATACAGGTCATATGTAGTCTCTGCCTCCAATTTTTGTAACTCTTCTGGCACGTACCCAAAATACTGTTGGCAGTAAATTTGCGTCGTAATCAAGTCTGTATCGCAGAAAAGTACTTGATTGGCTTCCTGTATTTTTTGTTTGACCAATGCAGTTTGTAATTCACCAATTTCGATGATTTTTTCTATTTCAAACTCATTGGAGGTGAGCATCTCACGAGCGACTTCGTGCGCAAAAGTTGTTTGAAAATATTCCGCTAACTGCTGCGTCAGCGTTGTTTTTCCAACGCTTTCGGGGCCATAAAGACAGACTTTTTTCGTAAAATACGGCCTCACCAGCTGCGGTATAAAATCCCAATGTTGATACGGATTGGAGCGAATAGCCGTGGCAGAAATATGAACTTGAACGCGGTCTAAATCAAACAATACCACCTGACAATTCAAATGACGAGATAATGGAACACCGTAGGCTTCAGAACAGAAAACGCCCTCTACATCAGGAAATGTTTGATGAATAAAATCCGCCCACATTTTGGTAGCTTCTGTGAGAGGCAACCCCTCATCAGGAAAATCATCCAGTGCTTGAAATAGCTCAATACGCGGATTTTGGTCAAAGATTTGGTGTAGCCACCCAAAGCGTATCTCGGCAGGAATAGGGTCGTCGGGGGTAAAACTCATTGAAACCATGACTTTATCACAGTACGACAACGCAAACTCAATCAATGCCAAATGCCCTTTGTGCAAAGGCATGAATTTCCCAAAAACCAATCCTTTTTTCATCGTTTATCGTAGCTGCGGTATTCTTTGGTCCAATGATATGCCCCAAACGCCGCAATGAAGCAAAACAGAAAATACAGCAGCGCGTACAGCTTCACTTCTTTGAGGTAATACATGTAGGTAGCAATGGCATCAATCACCAACCACACGTACCACGCCTCGATTTTTTTACGAATCAACATAAACGTAGCCACGATACTCATGACCGTCGTGAACGAGTCCATGTAAGGAAAAGCACTGGGTTGACTAAACAGTACGGGAAAAAATTCGTGTAGATTTTTGGCAAAACTACCCATCGCAAACGTACACACCAGCCCGCCTACGCCCAACACCAGCCATTGATGCAGGGTTAACTTACTGATTTTTAACTCATTTTTTGAGTTGGCCTCATTGGCTTTGGGGAATTTCCATTGCCACCAGCCGATGAGATTGGTGATAAAGAAAAAAACCTGCAAAAACATATCGGGGTAAAGCTGAATTTGGTAAAAAAGCGCAAACGCCAGCACTACATTCAACAACCCAATAATCCAACTCCACACATTTTCACGCGCTGATAGCCAAACGGCCACTGCACCCGTAACGGTAGCCCAAAACTCTAGGTGGCTCATTCTGTATCCCCAGGCCTCAAAAAGGACGGAGTTGATGTCGAAAAAATTCATATTCAAGTGGTTCTAGGTTTTGAAAAAGAGGCTTAAAGAAAAAGAAAAAGATTTTTTAGTACTTATAGTGCAATTTTGGCTCGAAAAAATCTATTTTGCACCATACAACCTATAGTGAACCATCCCTAAACTCAATATTATGGCAAAATCAGCAAAAACTAAAACTGAAGTTGTAGCCGAAACGCCCGTTCCGAAGAAAACCCGTAAAAAAACCGAACCGGTGGAAGACCTCACCATCGCCGAAGCCCCTATCCAGTTGCAAGCTGTTGAAAATTATTCGCGCTTTTCGGAATTTGACATTTATTTGTTTAAATCTGGCAAGCACTTTAAATTATACGAAAAACTAGGCTCTCACGTAGCCGAGTACAAAGGAGTCATCGGCACTTATTTTGCCGTTTGGGCACCCAACGCTCACTACGTTTCGGTCATTGGAAACTTCAATGGCTGGGAGCGCGGCAGTCATCCACTCAGCTCTCGCTGGGATGGCTCGGGCATTTGGGAAGGCTTTGTGCCAAACATCGGGCGCGGTGAAGTCTATAAATACTTCATCAAGTCAATGAATAATGGCTTGGAATTAGAAAAATCCGATCCTTTTGCCCTTTGGTGCGAAGTAGCCCCCCAAACCGCCTCTGTGGTGTGGGACACATGGTACGAGTGGCAGGATGAAGGATGGATGCGCAACCGTCGCAAACACAATTCATTGACCTCTCCCATCTCCGTGTATGAAGTGCATTTGGCTTCGTGGATGCGTGACCCCGACAACCCAGAGCGTTTTTTGAATTACCGCGAAATTGCCGATAGCTTGGTTCCGTACGTTAAAGAAATGGGCTTTACCCACGTAGAGTTGATGCCCATCATGGAAGCACCCTATCCACCTTCTTGGGGTTATCAAATCACAGGGTATTTCTCGTGCGCCTCCCGGATGGGAAATCCGCAAGACTTAATGTACCTCATTGAGCGTCTTCACTTGGAAGACATCGGCGTGTACATGGACTGGGTTCCATCGCACTTTCCCGGCGACGCCCACGGGTTATACAACTTCGACGGCACGCATTTATACGAGCACGCCGACCCCCGCAAAGGCTACCACCCCGACTGGAAAAGCTATATTTTCAATTATGGTCGTAACGAGGTTCGTTCGTTCCTTGTTTCCAACGCCGTTTTTTGGATGGACCGCTACCACACCGACGGTCTGCGCGTAGACGCCGTTGCGTCGATGCTCTATTTGGATTATTCGCGCAAACACGGTGAATGGATCCCCAATGAGTTTGGCGGACGTGAAAACTTAGAGGCAATTTCGTTGATGAAAGAAATGAATGAGGCAGTTTTCAAAGATTTTCCCGATGCCCAAACGATTGCGGAAGAATCCACTGCTTTTCCAGGCGTGTCGCGACCTACTTATCTAGGCGGACTGGGATTTGGCATGAAATGGATGATGGGCTGGATGAACGATACCCTCAAGTATTTCGAAAAAGACCCCATGTTCCGTCGTTGGCACCAAGACCAAATCACATTCAGTTTGGTGTACGCTTTTTCTGAGAATTTTATGTTGCCGCTCTCTCACGATGAAGTGGTGTATGGAAAAGGTTCGCTGATTGGCAAAATGCCAGGCGATGAATGGCAACGTTTTGCAAACTTACGGTTGTTGTTTACCTATATGTACACCCACCCTGGCACCAAACTGCTCTTCATGGGTGGGGAGTTTGCCCAAGCCCGTGAGTGGAATTTTCAGCAATCGTTGGATTGGCACCTGCTCAACCAAGCACCTCACAAAGGCATTCAGGAATGCGTTAAAGCCCTCAACTCGGCTCTCCGCAATCAGCCCGCCTTGCATGATTATAACTTTTCGCCCGAAGGTTTTGAGTGGATTGACTCCCAAGACCGCGACAATTGCATTGTGGCTTACTCCCGCAAAGGGCTCAATCCGAGCGATACCATTGTGGTGGTTCTCAACATGACCCCCGTTCCGCAACAGGGCTATAGAATCGGCGTTCCGTCTGTCGGAATATGGGAAGAAGTGTTTAACAGCGACAACCCTTCATTTTACGGAAGCGGCGTAAGCAATACTCAAGTGATAGAAACCCAACCCGAAAAATGGCATAATCAGCCTCAATCAGTGGTCTTGACTTTGCCGCCATTGGCTGGCATTATTTTGAAGAAAAGTGCAAAATAATCGCTATTTCAACAGTTTAGTTCTGTTTTTTTTACAAAAATCTTTTTTTATATCTTATTGATTTAAAGAACATTGAAACAAACCCTCTGAAATAGTTATTGGTTTCATCTTATTTCGTGAAATTTTTGCCTCTTTTTTGGCGTTAAGATAAATGTAGATTAATACATCAACATTAACATACAATGCCATGAAAGAACGTATTTTAACTATTTTAGAAGACTTTGGTGTAGAACGCCGATCGGTCACCGACAATGTTCATTTTGTAAAAGATTTGGGCTTTGATAGCTTGGACACGGTAGATTTGATGATGAAACTTGAAAAGGAATTTGGCCTGCGAATCCCCGACGAAGATTATCACAAATTATCCACCTTAAACAAGTTGATGGTTTATCTCGAAGAAGAGCAGAGCGTGATGTATGAAGCGGCCTAAAGCCACTCACCACAGAACCCAACAAGAGGATATAACTACGTAGTTGTATCCTCTTTTGTTATTTTTATACCTTGGTTTATTTAAACAGACGATGCCTAAAGTCGGAAATATGCACCCTCTTTTTTCGGACGAATACTACATGCAACTCGCTCTTTATGAAGCAGAAGCGGCCGCCGAAGCGGGAGAAATCCCCGTAGGAGCGGTCATTGTGTGTCAGCATCGCATCATCGCCAAAACCCGCAACCAAACCGAGCAGTTGACCGACGTAACCGCCCACGCCGAAATCCTAGCCATCACCGCCGCCGCCGACTATCTGGGCAGCAAATACCTCAAAGATTGCACGTTATATGTCACCTTGGAGCCGTGTGTAATGTGCGGTGGGGCGCTGTATTGGTCCCAAATTGGGCGCATTGTCTACGGGGCTTCCGACGACAAACGCGGCTATTCTTTGTTAACCCAAAACATCCTTCATCCCAAAACCACCGTTAAAAGGGGCATATTGGAGCAAGAAATTACCCAACTCCTGAAGAAATTTTTTCTCAGGCTGCGAACATAAAACGCTGGCACGGTGTTTTGCAGTCGAGTAACACGTTAAAACTTAAATTATAACTGTCATGTCCTTTACATTAGCCCCTCTGCCCTACGCCTCTGATGCGTTGGAGCCCCATTTTGACCAAACTACCATGGAAATCCACCACGGTCGTCACCATAATACCTACGTGACCAACCTCAACAACGCCATTGCAGGCACTCCCAACGAAGGCAAAAGCATCGAAGAATTGGTAGCCAACGCAGGTGCCATTTCACCGGCGGTTCGCAACAACGGCGGCGGTCATTGGAATCATACGTTTTTCTGGAACATCCTTTCACCCAACGGTGGAGGTGCGCCAGTAGGTGAGTTGGCGGCAGCGATTGATGCTAAGTTTGGCTCATTTGATGCATTTAAAGACGAATTCAAAAAGGCCGCTTTGGGTCGTTTCGGTTCGGGCTGGGCGTGGCTAATCAAAACCGCCGACGGCGTAGCCATTACGTCTACTCCCAATCAAGACAATCCACTGATGGACATCGCCGATGTAAAAGGTACGCCAATCATCGGTCTGGATGTGTGGGAACATGCCTATTACCTCAAATACCAAAACAAGCGCCCTGACTACGTGGATGCATTCTGGAACATCGTAGACTGGAACAAAGCAGAAGCTACTTTTAAAGGCGCCTAAAAAATAGGAAATTCAATTCTTTTTAACCCGAAAGCTAAACGGCTTTCGGGTTATTTGTTTTCGGGCAATTAGCTAACCCTTTTATTACTTTTTACGAAAGCCATTATACTCCTGTATATAAAGAAATTGCTAACCTTTTATAGGTGAGTGTCGAGAGTCTGAACTGATTTCTACAATTTTCTTGTATGAAATTTGTTGTAACATGGAGGTTGGTAGCTCTAACCGTGTGGATCTGGATACATGAAAGATAATTACAATTTGTTCGTCAATGATAGGGCACAATTTGTACAATTTTCAGAGTATGCCGCTTATCAGTTTAGCATTGATTTTTTTCAAAGGTATATTGATATAGTGAAAAGCGACCCTATATTAAAACAAATAAACAATGCTCTTCCTTCCCAAAAAAACACCTACACGTTCAATTCAACCTATAGCCCAATTCTTTGTTTTTAAATTGCTATTTGTTAAATTATTTTTTTTACCCACACCTGCTTTTAGCCAAAAAGCAGGTGTGGTAGAAGTAACCTTGCAGATGGTTCATAAAAATGCAATGGACACTTCTAAAACACTTAAATCAGAAATAGGATTAATCGTTGAAGTGACAAATCATACTACCAAAAATATAGCACTTCCTGTCTCAGGTTTTTTTTACCAGAAAGAATTAAAATTTTATCGTAGAAACAGAGCTGGAGTATATGAATTAATAACTCAACCTTATATTTTACAAAAAGAACAACAGGAAAAAACTCAGGAATACCTTATGAAAAATCATCGGACAATAGCCAATTTCATGGGGATAGATTATAATTTTGAACCCAGTCTTGGGAAAGATTTTTATAGATATTGGGACACCTTTGAGCAAGACACGTATTCTCGAAAATTAAACGATGGTCTTACTTTACAGGAGTTAAAACATTTTACGAAAAATGTATCACGTTATGATTCAACATTAGCATTTTACTTTTTACGTTCTGGTGACCGGCAAACTGTTTTTTGGAATTTGGAATTTATGTTGAGAGAGAAGGGGGATTACAAAGTTACATTTAACCCTTTTCAATTTGATATTCTCTTATCTCCATTAGTACTAACAAACAATTTCGAAATTGGGAATCACCTTTGTTTTCATTCTAATGAGATTTACATCAAGACTTATTAACTCCAGAAATAAACACACCGAATATTTACGGCTTTTCTACGATTTTCGGCGAATGTTAAAAAGATAAACAAGCTTCGTTTCTCACTCAAACCCAATCGTAATCTCCACTACTTTCGGGTTTAGTTGCTGCATGGCTGGATGGGAGGATAAAAACGGTCCTTCGCCCTGTACTTTTTCGGCAATAGTGCCGAGTTTATCATCTTCGATGTTATAGTAAAATCGAATCACGAGATTCTCCACTTCATTTTTACCAGCGAGTTTTCCGCGCTGCCAGTCGGTCACAAAGCCGCCGTAGTCCCACCCAAAGCCTGCAACTTTGAAGGGCTTTCCGTTTATCTTTTCCACTTCTTTCAGTGTCATTCCCATCACGATTCCACTGTCTACCAACCACTGATTGGGTTTTGCTTCAGCCGAACGAATCATCACATTCCTAGGATTGGCGTAGTTGACGGTATCTTTCCACAAAATTTGGGCTTCGTCGGGCGTACCTTTAAACAGCGTCGTTCCTTTTTCGTAATAACCCTCTCCGATGTAGACCGAATCCCGAACCACATTTTCCGCTCCCAGCAGCGCAATGAGGCTCGCTTCGCTGCTGTTGGCCTTTACATTGCCCGCCTGAACGCCAGGAATACAGTAAAAATTATTCGGTGAGCTCTCTGGTTGACCCACCTCAGCGACCGTCGCGGCGCTGTCAGGCGCGTTACCAGTTTGGTCGGTGGTGCCTTGGCAGGCGAGCAGGGCGAGCAGGGCAAGGATAAAAAGGTAGTTATTGTTCATAGAGGTTTAGGCTAGGAATGCTATCAACGCTTTGGAATTGGATTTTAAAGTAACAGACAAAGGACGGGAAGGTAAAACTTTTCTTTTTTATGCCTTGCCCATTTTTCGTAAATTGTATTCTATTCTGACAAAAAAGCTCATAACACTTCGAAGACCTTCATTGTCAAAAGAGAAGAAAAACGTCTGTGCAACAAACTCCGCCCAACCTGCGTAGTCCGTTAGATAAACTAATTGGGGTTTGTTATTGTTAAAACTTAACTTTGCAACGTAAATTTTAAACATTAGGTCATTTTGACTCCTTTCATGGCAGCAATAAATTGTTCTTTTTGTGGCAGACGGAAAAATGAGGTCCAGCTACTGCTCTCGGGTATTGATGCCCATATTTGTAATTTTTGCATTGAGCAAGGCTACGGCGTAGTTCAGGAAGAATTGTATCCTAAAAAGAAAAAGGAAAAACCATCCACCCCCAAGTTTAATCTCATCAAGCCGCTCGAAATGAAGCGCTACCTCGACCAATACGTCATTGGTCAAGACGAAGCCAAAAAGACGCTTTCGGTGGCGGTTTACAACCACTATAAACGCCTCATGCAGCCAAAGTCGAACGATGAGGTGCACATTGAGAAAACCAACATCATTATGGTAGGCGAAACTGGAACGGGAAAAACCTACCTCGCGCGGACCATTGCCAAGATGCTGCAAGTGCCATTTTGCATTGCCGATGCAACCGTGGTGACCGAAGCTGGCTACGTGGGAGAAGACGTAGAAACCATTCTGACACGCTTGCTTCAGGCAGCCGACTACAACGCCGAAGCCGCCGAACGGGGCATCGTGTTCATTGATGAAATTGATAAAATTGCCCGGAAAAGCGATAATCCCTCTATCACCCGCGACGTGAGTGGCGAAGGGGTACAACAAGCACTTCTAAAACTTTTGGAAGGCTCGGTCGTAAACGTTCCCCCGCAGGGCGGACGCAAGCACCCGGACCAGAAACTCATTCCAATCAATACCGAAAACATTCTTTTCATTTGCGGCGGCGCGTTTGACGGCATTGACCGACACATTGCCAAGCGCATCAACTCGCGTCCGATTGGTTTTACCAACGACCGTCGTTTGGGCGAAATTTTCGACAAAGGCAACCTATTGCGCTATGTAGCCGCGCAGGATTTGAAATCATTTGGTTTGATTCCTGAGCTCATCGGGCGTTTGCCTGCATTGACTTACCTCAATCCTCTGGACGGAGATGCATTGCGCCAAATCTTGACCGAGCCTAAAAATGCACTGGCCAAACAATACCAGAAATTGTTTACCATGGAAGGCATTAAATTGACCTTTGATGATGATGTACTCGAATACATCGTGGAGCAGGCGTTGTCTTACAAACTAGGCGCGCGTGGCTTACGCTCCATTTGCGAAGCCATCATGACCGACGCCATGTTTGATTTGCCATCCATGAAAGACGTGACGGAGTTTACGCTCACGCTGGATTATGCCCGCGAAAAATTTGAGCGCTCCTCATTATATGTCCTGAAATCAGTGGCATAAACCTAATTATTGAGTATCTTTGACAATAGCCCGCAGAAATCTGTTGGGCTATTGTTTTTTAATCGTTACAAAACCACTCCAACACAGCATGAAAACACTCGTTTTGATTCACGGCCACGGCGTTGACGCCTCCATTTGGGAAGACATAAAGCCACTGCTTCAGGAATATCAAGTACTGACTCCTGATTTGTCGACCGAGACCAAATTTAAAAATATTGAAGAATATGCCGATGGGCTGCACGCTTGGTTGGAAGAAATAGGCATAAAAAAATGCGTGCTTATTGGGCACTCAATGGGCGGCTACCTCACTTTGGCATTTGCCGAAAAATACCCACAACTCCTTCAAGGATTTGGCTTGTTTCATTCCACCGCTTATGCCGACGATGAAGCCAAAACCGAACAGCGAAAAAAGACGTTGACATTTATGGAAACCCACGGAGCGGCCGCCTTTATCCGCCAGTCGGGACCCAACATGTACGCCGAAGCCTATGCTAAGGCCCATCCAGAAGTCATCAAAAATCATGTAGAAAAATACGCTCAATTGCCAACAGAAGCCGTTATTGCGGGATTTAAGGCCATCATGAATCGCCCCGACCGTACGGCGGTACTTCGAGATTCCAACCTTCCAGTTTTGTTTGTTTTTGGGGAAGAAGATAAACTTATTTCCTTTGAAAAGAACATTGAATTGTCTAAACTTTCTCCCAACACCCACACTTTGGTGCTCAAAGAAACAGGCCACATGGGAATGGTCGAAGATCCAAAAGCTTCGGCAGAAGCCATCAGGGAGTTTATGGAAACACTTTAGAATAAAGTAAGCCAACATCAGCGTCGTCTGCGTTTTAAATTACGAACAACTTCGCCTAGACAGCGCTGATGTTTTAAGGTAAAATACTTATAATCAGCAACCCATCTGCTTTTAGGATAAAGTAAAATCAAAGTTGATTCCCGCTTTAATAAATAAAACGATGGCAAAGCACACTCTTTTGTTTTTGTTTCTGACGATTTGTTTCGGAAGTTGTAAAAAAGAAGCCGACCCCGAATACCGCGTACCGACCGAAGTTGAACCTTACGTGCAAGCGTTTGTCAAAGAAGCTAAACTACGCGGATTGGAGTTGAAAATAGATAACCTTATTGTTGAGTTTGCCCAACCCGACGCCAACTATATATGCGGAATGTGTAAAGGTCTCCAAACGCGGCAAAAGCACATTATCCTTGGTATTCAGGAGTTTTGCTGGAAAGAAGCCACCACCCAAACGCGCGAAGGACTGGTTTTTCATGAACTCGCCCACTGCTATTTAGCGCGCCTGCATACCTCCAAAGCATTCGCCGACGGCACCTACGCTAGCCTGATGAACCCTGACAATACCGAAGTTTATTCTATCTGTTTATACCCCATCGACAACGGCAATGACTGCGACAAACGCGCCCGCCGGCAGTACTATATTGATGAGCTGTTTGACGAAACCACACCTACGCCCGCTTGGGCCCGATAGAAACCGTTTGTCAATGTGAAAGAATCTACGGAACTTTGATAGCTGTTTGAAGCTTATTAGCCAAGAACGATTTCACTAATTAACCCACGCGTAAGCGATGATTTCTAACGAACTTCTATTTTTTGGAGCATTTACGGTATTTGTCATTTTCGTCATGCTCATCGACCTCGGTGTATTTACTAAGCAAAAAAGCCACATTGTCAGTTTTAAAGAAGCGGGTATCTGGAGTGCCGTTTGGGTGGTACTATCTGTTGGATTTTATTTCTTCATCAAAAATTTCGGCTATCTCGTGCATGATGTCTCAGATATGACTCATTTACAGGAAATTGCAAGCAAATATGCCGACCATCTAGTACTTGTTCCAGGCAATTTTGAAGCCAGCTTACAGATTTTTCAGAACAACATGGCCCTTGAGTACATCACGGGTTATCTGGTTGAATACTCTCTTTCTGCCGACAATATTTTTGTATTTATCTTGATTTTCAGTTCTTTCGGTGTTCACGAAAAGTTTTACAAAAAGGTATTGATTTGGGGAATTTCGGGGGCGGTAGTGCTTCGCTTCGTATTTATATTTGTCGGCGCAGCGCTGTTGCAAAAGTTTGAATGGATTATCTATATTTTCGGCGCATTTTTGGTCTATACTGGTGCCAAAATCCTCTTCCAGAAGGAAGAAGACGAAGAAATCAATCCGAGTGAGCACATCGCCGTAAAATTTGCTTCTAAGTATTTTAACGTATATAACCGTAACGTTGTTGACCATTTTTTCATCTTCCACCGACGTTACAACAAATGGTACATTACGCCCATTTTTGTGGTCGTTATTGTGATTGCTTTTACGGATTTAATTTTTGCGGTTGATTCCATCCCCGCCATTTTCTCCATCACCAAAGACCCTTACATTGTCTTTTTCTCCAATGTGTTTGCCATCATGGGGTTACGTTCGATGTTCTTCTTTTTATCCAGCATCATGGACAAATTCCATTACCTCAAACCCGGTTTGGGAATTCTGCTTTCTTTCATTGGACTCAAAATGTTGGGGCATCATCAACTAGAAGAATGGGGATTTAAGACCGTTTATTCGCTTTATATCATTGTGGGAATTTTGGCCGTTGCCGTTATCGCCTCTTTGTTATTTCCCAAAAAAGAAGAACCTGTTACGTCTCCAAGCTGATGATTTATCACATTGTTACGCCAGAATATTGGGCACAATTTGAGTATGCCCCCGCCTACAAAAGCGAGACACTCGACGCTGAAACATTCATCCATTGCAGCACGCAAACCCAAATAGCGGGTGTTTTGGAAAGATATTACAGTGGAGTAGACAACCTATTTTTGATGCACATTGACGAGACCAAGCTTACATCTCCCCTATTGTACGAAGCAGCACCCAACGGCACCGAACTATTTCCGCACGTGTATGGTCCCATTAATTCTGAAGCCATTGTAGAAATAGGTTGGCTCAAAAAAGACGGAATTATATTGTAGAAACGCCCGCTGCGTCTCTACAATATAATCACAAACGTGGTGCCTCTGCCTACTTCTGAGGTCACACTGAGCTGACCGCCGTGCTGTTGCATAATCTGGCGTGAAAGGCTCAGTCCGATGCCCGAACCCGTTTTCTTGGTGGTATAAAAAGGAATAAAAATTCGCTCCAAGGCTTCTGGCTCAATGCCAAGGCCGTTGTCGGCCACCTCAATGTATACCCGCTGATTCATGTCGGAATAGGCACGTATCGTCAACAACGCATTGGCATGTCCCTGCAAAGCTTCGATGGCGTTTTTGATGAGATTAATTAACACCTGTTCGATTTGGTCCGCATCTGCCGTGATAACAAGGCTATCAGGTACAATCGTTAAGGTCGTTTTGATAAATGCTTCTTGCAAACTTTTTTGAAACAATTGCAGCACCCCGCTGAGTAGCTCGCGGGCAGGAATTTCCACAAACGTAGGCTTGGGCAAGGTAGTAAAATCGCGGTAGGCATTTACAAACTGGATAATACCCGCGCTGCGTTTTTCCAGCGTTTGCAGCGCCTCCGTTAAGTCTTGAACCCCTTCATTGTCGGGCGCGACGGGCGCGATGTCGAGTTGTACAATTTCCTTCATCGTTCCTACCAACGACAGTATCGGTGTGAGCGAATTCATGATTTCATGACGCAACACCCGCGTCAGGTTTTGCCAAGCTTCAATCTCCTTCTGTTGCAATTCTGACTGAATATTTTGCAAAACTAAAATCCGTAATACCTTGCCTCTCAACTGAATCTGCGTAGCCTGCACCGACAACGACTCGTCGTCGGAGGTTTGGTAAAGTTGGCGTACACCCGTGCGAAGCGTGGCTATCAACGTAAAAAGCTGCGGGTGTGGCTCCTGTAAATCTTCCAGCTGACGCAACCGATAAATTCCCAACATCTTGAGCGCGGCGCTGTTGACCAGCTCCACGCGGCCATCGCTGCCAAAGCTAATCAGCCCCGTACTGATGTGCTGAACGATGGTATTGAGGTACTGAAGATTGGCTTCTTTTTCAGCACGAGCCACACGAAATGCCTCCAAAACCTCATTAAACTGCTGATTGATTTCTCGGAAACTTTCGCCCATTTTATCATCTGAACGAAACTTTACGGCAAAATCTGAGTAGCGAACGGACTCAAAAAAACGCGCCAGTTTTCGGTTTGTACTGGTGGCATAATAATACAACTGAAATACCGCAATGGCACTCATAAACGCCATCAATGCCGACAATATCCACTGCTCATCAGGAACAAAGTAAAGTAGTGCGCATAAACTCAGGGTTAGCCAAAAAACACGCCACAAAATGCCGATTGAGAAGTGTTTCATAGCCCGTATTTTTCCATTCTACGGTACAATGCCTGTCGCGAAAGCCCCAACTCCTTGGCCACTTCGGTGATGTTGCCGTTGTATTTTTTCATTGCTTTTACAATCAACTGTTTTTCCATTTCTTCCAACTGGTAGGTTTCGGTAAACTGCGAGGTTTCGGTAAACGCATTCTGGAAAAAATCTTCGGGTTGCAACGTGTTTTGTTGGGTCAAAATAACGGCTCGCTCCACCGCACTGCGGAGTTCACGCACGTTGCCCGGCCAATGATAACGTTGCAATTGCTTAATCAAAGCCGCACTCAGGGCCGTTACCACGCGCTTATATTGATGACGGTACTGTTTCAGGAAAAGCTCCGTCAGCGGCACAATGTCTTCGGGACGCTCCCGCAACGGCGGAATACGCAACTCAATGGTGTTGATGCGGTACAGCAAATCCTGACGGAAGGTCCGCTCAGCAACCATTTGGCCAATGGGCTGATTGGTAGCGCAAATAATCCGGACGTCTATTTGTTTGGTTTTATTGGAACCCACACGCGTCACCGTTCGGTTTTGCAGTACGGTGAGGAGTTTGGCCTGCATGGGCAGGGACAAATTGCCGATTTCGTCCAAAAACAACGTTCCTCCGTGGGCTTCTTCAAACCGCCCCGCGCGGTCTTCTTTGGCATCGGTAAAAGCCCCTTTGACGTGGCCGAAAAGCTCACTTTCAAACAAACTTTCGGGAATTGCACCCAAATCTACGATGACGAAAGGTTTATCAGCACGATTAGATTTTTGGTGGATAAGCTGGGCCAAATCACTTTTTCCCGTTCCATTTTCTCCCAACACCAGTACCGTTGCATCCGTCACCGCAACGCGCTCGGCCGTGGCATACAGCTGTTGCATAACAGCGCTGGAAGCCACAAAATTTGGCTGAGACATCGGCTTCCCGGGCGTCGGTTTACTGGCCAAAGCCCCTGGACTACCGCCCACTTTGGCTTTAT
Source organism: Runella rosea (assembly GCF_003325355.1). Classification (GTDB taxonomy): domain Bacteria; phylum Bacteroidota; class Bacteroidia; order Cytophagales; family Spirosomataceae; genus Runella; species Runella rosea. Next base: position 4,514,981 of record NZ_CP030850.1, on the reverse strand, counting down.
TTTCCTCCCTTTTCCGCACGGCTGCCTGCATAGTAGCCAGCAGTTTATCGTTTTCCCAAGGTTTCAAAACAAAGTCCATGGCTCCCGCTTTCATGGCCCGAACGGCCATTTCTACATCACCAAACGCAGTAAAAAGTACCACTACCGCCAGCGGGTCAATGTCTAAAATACGGTCCAACCAATCGAAACCTTCTTTGCCGCTGATAACGTCACGCGTGAAGTTCATATCCAACAAAATAGCGTCGTAATTGCCGTTGGTAACTAAAAAGGGAATACGTTGGGGATTTTTTTCAATATCCACTTGACTGAAATGCCGTTTGAGGAGCAATTTGGCAGCACTCAAAACGTCGACATCATCGTCAACAATCAATACTTTGGCGGTGAGCATTTGAAATATTTGTAAATGAGCTAATTAGTAATTTCGGTAAAATACAACTCTTTTAACGGTATGTATAAATTTACCCAATAAGAGTGCCAAAATACAAAATACCTCATTATCAACCATTAAGATAAAGTGCACTTTTTATTCTTGTCCAATGGCGTACAACCCATGTCCGTTTTCGGACAATTTTAAAATTCATAGACAATACCAATTCATTCATAACCAATAACTTATGTTTCCGGCACGGGTATTGGCAGAATACTAAACAGACACATACAGCCATTAAAAAATGAAGCAGTAAGGAGTCGAAAAGAAATCAACTCCTTACTGCATTTTAACAAAGTACTCATTCATCAATCAGCATAGTAACAATGGAAGTTAAGAATCCGATCATCGGCCAAAACAACCCTCAGGGCACCATGGACCGCGTACGTAAAAAGAAATTTTGGAACACCCAACGCATTGCCATTTTTGCGGGAAGCAGTGCTTTGATTGCCTTTATTGTGTATCAATTATTTTTCTCCGATAAACGCTCCAAACTCAATGTAGAAGCCGAAAAACTCACGGTATCCAGTGTTTCAACGGGCTCTTTTGATGAGTTTATTGTCGTAACTGGCGTAGTCCAACCCCTCAAAATCATTCGTCTGGACGCCATCGTGGGCGGTTATGTTCGGGAAAAAATCGTGGAAGGTGGCAGCATGGTGACCCAAGGCCAAGTGCTCTTGAAACTAGAAAACCAAAACCTCAAACTTAACTTCCTACAATCAGAAACGGAGGCCAGTCGACTGGTAAATGACCTTCAAAATACCCGTCAACAATTGAAAGTGGCGCGTTTTAATATCCGTCGGACTTTAAACGAACTGGAATTTAAAATTGACCAAGCCAAAGATATTTACGAACGTAATCAAAAATTATTCAAAGACAAGGTGATTCCTGAATCTGACTTTCTGCGTTCAAAACGGGATTACGAATTGTTGGTAAAACAAAAAGAAATCGAAACTGAATCGCAAATCTATCAGGAAGAAAACGCCAAAATGCAGATTGGCCAATTGGAAGGAACGCTTTTGCGGACCCAACGCAACGTAGACCTGTGGCGCCAAACACTCGATAACCTCGTAGTGAAAGCGCCCGTGGGTGGATTGCTTTCCTCAATAGACGTAGAAGTAGGTTCTAACATCAGCCAAGGCCAAAACATCGGGCAGATTGACGACCTCAACGGTTTTAAAATGCGCGTCGCGATTGATGAGCACTATGTATCGCGAATTTTTGTCGGGTTGGGCGGAAGTTTTGAATTCAATGGAAAAGACAACCCACTGACCATTACGCGCATCTATCCCGAAGTAAAAAACGGACGTTTTGAAGTAGATATGAGTTTTCCGAAAGGTACGCCCGAAGGCATTAAACGCGGACAATCTACACCGATTCGCCTAGAATTAGGCAAGGCCGAAAAAGCGGTACTCTTGCCAGTAGGTGGGTTTTTCTCCGATACAGGCGGCAACTGGGTGTACGTGCTGGACAATAGCGGCAAACGCGCCATCAAGCGTAACATCACGCTAGGACGCAAAAATCCTGAATATTATGAAGTACTGGAAGGGCTACAAACCGGTGAAAAAGTAATCACCAGCAGCTACGCAAACTTTGGCGACAAAGAAGTGCTTGAATTGAAATAATTGCTAACTTATATTCTTTGCATCTTTGCGTGAGTCAGTAAAAATTCACGCTGAGGCGCCAAGACGCTGAGAACGCAAAAACGTTGAGAAATTGAATCATACAGCATACACTCCAGAATCCATAATTTTGACTTAACAATGATAAAAACAGCTAACCTCCAGAAAATCTTCACCACCGAAGAAGTGGAAACAACAGCCTTGAACGGAATTGATTTGGAAGTAAAAGACGGTGAATTTGTCGCCATCATGGGCCCTTCGGGTTGTGGCAAATCTACATTGCTCAACATCTTAGGACTCTTAGACAACCCCAGCGAAGGCAGCTATGACTTCCACGGGACCGAGGTAGCAAAACTGTCGGAACGTCAACGGGCGCAGCTACGCAAAGGGAACATTGGGTTTGTGTTCCAGAGCTTTAACCTCATCGACGAGCTGACCGTGTATGAAAACGTCGAACTTCCGCTGCTTTACCTCAAAGTACCCGCTGACCAACGCAAAGAAATGGTCGAAACTGTATTGACCCGCATGAACATCATGCACCGTCGCAATCACTTTCCGCAACAACTCTCGGGGGGACAGCAGCAACGTACCGCCATTGCCCGCGCGGTGGTGGCCAAGCCCAAATTAATCCTTGCGGATGAGCCCACAGGAAACTTAGACTCCGCCAACGGCGAAGAAGTAATGAAATTGCTCTCCCAACTCAACGACGAAGGCACGAGCATCATCATGGTGACTCACTCGCCGTATGACGCAGGTTTTGCCCACCGAATCGTCAATCTTTTTGACGGTAAAGTGGTGACTGAAAAAATGCGCGTATAAACACATATTCACCCATATAAGTAGTGCGTGAAGGCATTGGGCAATGGCCCTCTGCCTTTTCCGCTATGCTCAAAACCCATACAGCCATGTTAAGCAATTACCTCACTATCGCCTTCCGCAATTTGTGGAAGAACAAAGTCTATAGTTTTATCAACATCATGGGGTTGGCACTCGGCATGGCCTGCAGCCTGATGATTATGCTATGGGTACAAGACGAAACAGCCATGGACGCCTTTCATCAAAACGGCACGCGTCTTTATCGGGTAATGGAAAACCAGTATTATTCGGGCAAAATCGAAACCTACCCTTCAACGCCGGGGCTTCTGGCCGAAAACATCGTAAAAGACATTCCAGAAATCGAAAAGGCCAGCCAAATGCTGTGGGAAGAGCAGCCGCTTTTTACGGTAGGCACTGCTTTCGATAAAGAAAAGGGCCGCTACGTACAAGGGGATTTTCTGACGATGTTCAGTTTCAAACTGGAGCAGGGCGATGCCCGAACCGCCCTAAAACGTCCCGATGGAGTGGTTATATCAAAAAAACTCGCCCAGAAGTATTTTCCTAATCAAAATCCGCTGGGCAAATCCATCCGAATTGACGGCAAAGAAGACGTGATGGTTACGGGAATTTTGAAAGACATCCCTAAAAACTCATCGCTAAAATTTGACTTCTTGATGAGCTTCGACCGCTGGCTCAAAAACAACCCATGGGCCAAAGAATGGGGCAATAACGGGCCACGCTGTTACGTGATGTTGGCCAAAAACGCATCATTAGACAAAGTAAACGCCAAAATTAAGGGCTACATCAAGACCAAAAACAAAGACAGCAACGTCGAAATATTTCTGCAATCCTACCAAGAATCGTATCTGTATTCTAATTGGGATTCGGGCAAACAAAACGGCGGGCGGATTGATTATGTACGTATTTTTTCCATCGTTGCCATAGTGATTTTATTGATTGCGTGCATCAATTTTATGAATTTGGCCACGGCCCGCTCCGTCAAACGCGCCAAGGAAGTGGGCGTGCGCAAGGTGATTGGCGCCGTCAAAGGCATTCTGATTGGGCAATTTATGGGGGAAGCCATTTTGATTGCATTTTGTGCGCTCCTCTTTTCTATTCTGCTGGTCTTTTTGCTCTTGCCTACTTTTAACCTTCTGACCGAAAAAGAGCTTTCACTCAACTTTACCGACCCGAGTTTTCTGGTGGTTTTGGTGAGTCTAACGTTGGTGACGGGCTTGGTAGCGGGGAGCTATCCCGCGTTGTTCATGTCTTCGCTCAACCCCGTTGTGGTGTTGAAAGGCTCCCTGAAATTTAAGCCAAGCGCCACCTATTTTCGCAAAGGGCTGGTAGTTTTTCAGTTTGCCTTGTCAATTACGCTCATTTTAGGCATGATTATCGTTCACGAACAAATCAATTATTTACGAACGAAAAATGCTGGTTATGACCGCGAAAACCTGCTTTATATGCCATTGGAGGGGGATTTGCAGAAGAATTTTGCCTCGTTCAAACAAGAACTTCAACATCAGCCCGGCATCAAATCTGTCACCTGCTCCCAATCAGACCCGCTAGAAGTAGGCTCTTCTACACAAGGCGTAAAATGGCCTGGGAAAGACACAACCCAGTTATTGCTTTTCGCCAACAACGCCATTTCGTACGACTACATCAAAACGATGGGCATTCAACTGATTGGCGGGCGGGATTTCAGCGATCAATACGGAACCGACACCACCAACTACATCATCAACGAAGCCAGCGCCAAGAAAATGGGCTATAAAGACCCTGTAGGCAAAGAAATGACCATGTGGGACCGCAAGGGAACCATCGTCGGGCTGATGAAAGATTTTCATTACAACACGCTTCATTCTGCCATTGAGCCGTTGATTTTGCGTTTACAGCCCAAAACGGAGAATTGGGGCGTCGTCATCATCCGCGCCGAAGGCGGCAAAACTCCCGATGCTGTTGCCAGCACCGAAAAAGTGTTCAAGAAGTTTAACCCTAATTTTCCATTCAAATACTTTTTTGCCGACCAAGAATACGCCAATCAGTACAAAAGCGAGAATGTGGTCAATAAGCTATCCAATTACTTTGCGTTTTTGGCCATTTTTATTTCGTGTCTTGGGCTATTTGGACTGGCGTCGTTTACGGCGGAGCAACGCACCAAAGAAATAGGCGTGCGTAAAGTGCTGGGCGCAAGCGTATCCAATCTGGTAGGAATGTTATCGCTGGATTTTATCAAATTGGTCTTGATCGCCACGCTCATTGCATTTCCAGTGGCGTGGTATTTCCTCAAAAATTGGCTCGAAAAATACGCTTATCGCATCGACATAGAATGGTGGTATTTTGCCATTGCGGCGCTTTCGGCGGTAGCGATTGCCTTGCTGACCGTCAGTTATCAAGCCATCCGGGCGTCGTTGATGAACCCCGTAAAATCACTAAAAACGGAATAAAAGGAACCGTCAGCTCTATGCTGTTCAGTTTCGTACAATAAGTGTACGATTTCGGACAGACCAATTTACAGAAAATAGCTTTTTTGAGCTTTATTGGAGCTGGCAAACAATTTGTCGTACTAGAGCTTAATACGCCTTTGCAACCCTCAATACCGCCCGATCGTGATACGCAATTATCTAAAAATCGCTTTCAGAAATCTACAACGAAATAAGATTTATTCGGCCATTAACATCGGTGGACTAGCTATTGGTATGGCCACTTGTTTGTTGATTACGCTTTATGTCTTAGACGAAATCAGCTACGACCGCTATCATCAAAAAGCCGACAGAATTTATCGGATTGATTTTGATGTCAAGTTTGGTGGGCAAGATAGGTCATTTGCCACTGTTTCGGATGGTATGGGGGCTGCTTTAAAAAACGACTATCCATTCATCGAAACCTTTACCCGATTCAGGCCCATTGATATTTTGGTCAAAAAAGGAAATCAGAATATCCGTGAGTCTATGTCTATGTTTGTTGATAATTCAGTTTTTGAAGTTTTTGATATTCCATTGATTGAAGGCGACGCAAAAACGGCGTTGCAAGAACCATTTACGATAGTTTTAGACGAACAAACTGCTCAAAAATATTTTGGAAAAACACAGGTTTTGGGCATGACAATGACCATTGACGAAAATGCCTATAAAGTAACTGGTGTAATGAAAAATATCCCCGAAAACTCGCATTTCAGGGGCAGAAATATGTTTCTTTCGATGGAAAGTTCGGCAGATAGCAGGGCAAATAACTGGTTGAACAATAATTTTTTTACCTATTTAGTATTCAAAGAAGGTACAAAACCTGAGCAATTACAATCGCAGTTTGATAAAGTTATCAAGAAATACATGATGCCCCAATTTAAGAGTGTAATGGGTATCAAGAGCATAGAAGAATTAGAAAAAGCGGGCAATCGAGTAGCTTTGGGATTGACACCACTGACAGATATTCATCTCCATTCTAACAAATTCTTTGAACTTTCACCAAATAGTAGTATTCAGTATGTTTACATTTTTTCGGCGATTGCTCTTTTTATTTTGTTGATAGCATGTGTCAATTTTATGAATCTTAGCACGGCACGTTCGGTCAATCGGGCAAAAGAGGTGGGCGTACGTAAAGTCATGGGGTCAGTACGTGCGATGCTGATGAATCAGTTTTTGTCAGAATCCATCCTGATGAGCTTAATAGCATTCATATTGGGGCTTGGCATTGCTACTTTGATTTTACCATTTTTCAATGATTTATCAGCCAAAAATCTAAGCCTATCATTCATCAAAAAACCACTTTTACTATCCATATTGTTTAGTTTTGCTGTTTTTATAGGCTTGTTAGCTGGTATTTATCCTGCTCTGTTTTTGTCTTCATTCAAACCAATTAGCGTCCTAAAAGGCAAACTAAGTGCCACTAACAAAGGTGGTTATTTACGAAGTAGCTTGGTTGTTTTTCAGTTTTTTGCCTCAATATTTCTCATCATTTCTACGATTGTGATTTATCGTCAGTTAGATTTTATTCAGAAACAAAACATTGGTTTCAATCGTGAACAAGTCATCGTTATCAACGATACAAATCTATTAGAGAAAGGCTTAGAATCGTTTAAAAACGAATTATTACAAATTTCAGGCATAAAATCGGCGACCATAAGTGCTTTTTTGCCTACACCATCTTACCGAAACAACACCGTTTTTTGGACAGAAGGCCAGCTCGGTGCCGATAATGGTATCTCGATGCAATTCTGGGAAGTAGGCTATGACTACACCGAAACCCTTAAAATGCAGTTTGTAGCTGGACGCGACTTTGATAAAACGATGTCTACGGATTCGTCGGCTATCATCATCAACGAAACCACAGCAAAACAAACAGGCTATAAAAACCCAATCGGTCAAAAATTATACGCTTATGGCAGCAATCTAAAAGACTTGATTCCATATACAATTATTGGAGTGGTCAAAAACTTCAATTATGCATCTCTCCGAGAGAATGTGGCAAGCCTTTCAATGTGCCTTGCCAAAAATCCTTACGGCATGATTTCAGTACGGGTGCAATCCAATGATTTTAAAGAGAGCATTGCCAAAATCGAAGAAAGATGGAAGTTAAGAGCGGGCAGAACACCCCTCAATTATCAATTTTTAGATGATGCCTTCGACAATATGTATCGTACCGAACAACGCATCGGAAAAGTCTTTATCAGTTTTGCGGTTTTAGCGATTCTGATAGCTTGTTTGGGCTTATTTGGTTTAGCCACTTTCACAGCCGAGCAACGTACCAAAGAAATTGGCGTAAGAAAAGTGCTGGGAGCGAGTATTTGGAGCATTGTTCGGTTGCTTTCAAAAGACTTTCTAAAATTGGTTTGCCTTGCCTTTGTGATAGCTTCGCCCTTGGCATACTATGCCATGAGTACGTGGCTGAAAGACTTTGCATTCAGAACCGATATTTCGTTGTGGATTTTTGTCGTATCAGGCACTTCAGCCTTGACAATATCCTTATTAACAGTTAGTTATCAGGCGATAAAAGCGGCATTAATGAATCCAGTAAAGAGTTTGAAAACGGAGTAAATTCAAAGATCTGGGAGGATAGGATTTAGAAAAAAAAATAGCCTCAACCTTCAAATTATGAAAAGCTATGATTCGTAACTACCTTAAAATTGCTCTTAGAAACCTTGCTAAAAATAAGGTCTATTCTTTTATCAATATCGGCGGTTTGGCAGTAGGGATGGCCGTAGCGATGCTGATCGGTTTGTGGATTTATGATGAATTGTCATACGACAAATATCACCAAAACTACGAGCATTTGGCACAGGTGATGCAGCACCAAACTTTCAACGGACATAAAGGAACCGAACGCTCTATTCCGATGCCTTTGGTAACCGAACTCCGCACCAAATACGGCAGTGACTTCAAGCATCTGGCCATGGCCACTTGGGAAGGCAACCGAATTTTAACATTTGGAGAGGCCAAAATCACTCGTTCGGGCAATTATATGGATGTGGATATTCCTAAAATGCTCTCGTTGAAAATGCAGAAAGGAACCTACGATGGCTTGAAAGAACTCAACTCCGTTTTGCTCTCGGCCTCCACCGCCAAGGCACTTTTCGGGAGCATCGACCCGATGGGTAAGTTTATCAAAATTGACAACAAGCTCGACGTAAAAGTGACAGGAATCTATGAGGACTTACCATTTAATACGCAGTTTCGGGAGCTGAACTTTATCGCGCCCTGGAAACTGTACGTTTCTTCCCAAAAATGGGTGCAGCGAGCGCTCGACGAAAATCAGTGGGGCAATAATTCGTTTCAGCTTTATGCCCAAATCGCGGACAATGCCGACATGGACAAATTGAGCGCCAAAATCAAAAATGTCAAATGGGACAAAGTGGATGCCGAGGAGAAGAAATTTAAAGCCGAAATTTTTCTTCAACCCATGCGCGATTGGCACCTGCGCTCCAACTTTGACGAAGGCATCAAAACGGGCGGTTTTATCCAATATGTTTGGCTTTTTGCCATCGTTGGAGCATTTGTATTGCTGCTCGCGTGTATAAATTTTATGAATTTGAGCACGGCCCGCTCCGAAAAACGCGCCAAAGAAGTCGGTATCAGAAAGGCCGTGGGTTCGGTTCGCGCCCAACTCATCAATCAGTTTTTTAGTGAATCCTTTTTGGTAGTGACATTTGCGTTTATCGGAGCCGTGGCGTTCATATTGGCCCTGTTGCCTTGGTTTAACGAAGTCAGCGACAAGAAAATGGTTTTCCCTTGGACAGAACCCACCTTTTGGTTCATCAGCCTTGGCTTCATTTTTATCACGGGTTTGCTAGCAGGAAGCTATCCTGCGTTATACTTATCTTCTTTCCAACCTATCCGAGTGCTAAAAGGCACCTTCAAAGCGGGCCGTTTTGCGGCCGTGCCGCGCAAAGTATTGGTAGTGGTTCAGTTTACGGTTTCTGTCACATTGATTACTGGTACCATCATCGTATACCGCCAGATTCAACACACCAAAAACCGTCCCATGGGCTATGATAACGACGGGCTAATCATGATGCAGATGATGTCGCCTGATTTTTACGGAAAATATGAGGTGCTGCGAACTGAGCTTAAAAACGCGGGTGCCATTGTTGAAATGACCGAATCTTCCAGTCCATTAACCGGCGTTTGGTCCAACAATGGTGGGTTTGACTGGAAAGGCAAAGATCCCAGCCTGCAAGCGGAGTTTGCCACGATTTGGGTCACGCACGATTTTGGAAAAACAGTAGGCTGGCAATTCAAAGACGGACGGGATTTTTCAAGGCAATTTTCGACCGATACGGCGGCTATTGTTATCAATGAAGCCGCCGTCAAATTTATGGGACTTAAAAATCCAGTTGGGACGGTTGTGCAGTGGGGTAGCGGAAAAGAGGCCGAAAAGTTTACCATTGTGGGCGTCATCAAAGATATGCTCATGGAATCTCCCTACGAGCCAGTAAAGCAGACAATCTACTTTATGGGCTACGAAAATGTGAACTGGATGACGCTCAAATTGAACCCCAACAAAAGTGCCTCCGAATCCATCGCCAAGATTGAGGCCACCTTCCGAAAACTCATTCCGTCGGCTCCTTTTGAGTACAAATTTGTCAACGAAGAGTTTGGTAAAAAGTTTGTTTCAGAAGAGCGCATCGGCAAATTGGCGGGTGGCTTTGCCGTATTGGCCGTTCTGATTTCGTGTTTGGGTCTTTTTGGCTTGGCCTCGTTTACCGCCGAACAACGAACCAAAGAAATCGGCGTCCGAAAAGTATTGGGTGCGTCAGTATTCAATTTGTGGGGATTGCTTTCCAAAGATTTTGTGGTTTTGGTCATCATTTCCTGCTTCATCGCTACGCCCATCGCTTATTATTATTTGAACGATTGGTTACAAGACTATAAATACCATACCGAAATCTCTTGGTGGGTTTTTGCGCTGGCCGGCATTGGCGCGTTGGCGATTACGTTGTTGACGGTTAGCTATCAATCCATTAAAGCGGCACTCATGAATCCAGTTAAAAGTTTAAAAACGGAATAAAAAATGAGAATAAGACAAATGCATTTTTTCTATTCTCTATAAAACACTCCTACGTCCATGTTTCGAAACTACCTGAAAATCGCAATCCGAAACCTTGTCAAAAACAAGGTGTATTCTTTCATCAATATTATAGGATTATCAGCTGGAATGGCCGTGGCAATTCTTATCGGCCTATGGATGTGGGATGAATTATCATTCAACAAATATCACCAAAACTACGACCGCATTGTGCGGGTCATGCAACACGTGACCAACAACGGTGAAGTGCAAACGTGGCCCAATACACCGCTTCCTTTAGCCGAAGAACTCCGCAAAAGTTACGGGAGCGACTTTAAGCACGTGACTGTTTCGCAAGATGCATACAGTATTTTGTCTTACGGCGAGAAGAAATTCAGTAAGAAAGGTGCGTATTTCGAACCTCAAATCACCGAAATGCTGACGCTAAAAATGCTAAAAGGGACAAGAAACGGCCTCCAAAATCCCAACGCTATCCTGCTGTCTGAATCGGTCGCCAAGGCATTTTTCGGCGAGGCCGACCCCTTGGATAAAATCATGAGAATAGATAACCAAGCGGATGTAAAAGTAACGGGAGTGTATGAAGATTTGCCTCATAATTCTGAATTTCACGACCTAACGTTTATAGCCCCGTGGCAGCTGTATTACTACAACAATGAGTGGGTTAGAACAATGGCCGACCCATGGCGACCCAATGCGTTTCATATTTATGCTCAACTCATTCCAAACGCTGACGCCGCTACGGTTTCGCACAAAATCAAAGATGCCAAGCTGAACAAAGTCAATAAGGAACTGGCCAAGAAAAAACCAGAAGTTTTCCTGCACCCCATGAGCCAATGGCACCTGTACTCTGACTTTAAGAATGGCTTCAACACGGGCGGAAAAATTCAGTATGTGTGGTTGTTTGGCATCAGCGGCTTATTTGTACTGTTGTTAGCCTGCATCAATTTCATGAATTTGAGCACGGCACGCTCCGAAAAACGCGCCAAAGAAGTAGGCATCCGCAAAGCAGTAGGCTCGGTTCGCGCCCAAATTGTCTACCAGTTCTTTTTTGAATCCCTTTTAATGGTGTTTTGCTCCTTTGGGTTTGCTTTGCTTTTAGCGCAACTCCTTTTACCTTTTTTCAACAGCGTGGCCGACAAAACCATGTCTATTCCGTGGAGCAATCCTTTGTTTTGGGCGACAGGCTTAGGCTTCAGTTTGCTTTGTGGACTGGTGGCAGGCAGCTATCCAGCTTTCTATTTATCCTCCTTTCAGCCCCTAAAAATCTTAAAAGGCACCTTCCGCGCAGGCCGTTGGGCAGCTTTACCACGTAAGGTGCTAGTAACGATACAATTTACGGTTTCGGTGACGTTGATTATCGGGACCATCATTGTATTTCGTCAGGTAAAATTTGCCCAAAATCGCCCGATGGGTTATAACAGCAATGGTTTAGTGGTACTGCCCATGTACACTTCCGAAATTCATACCCATTTTGACGCCGTAAAACGCGATTTGACAAAATCAGGGGCCATTACAGAAATGGCCGAGGCTGGAAGTCCCCCAACGGAGAATTATTCAAGCACCAGCACGATTGAATGGAAAGACAAAGACCCTAATCTATCCGTCGATTTTCAGACAATAGCTATTTCGTTTGACTATGGCAAAACCATCGGCTGGTCGTTCAAAGAAGGGCGTGATTTCTCGAAAGAATTTTCTACCGACTCCTCTGGGTTGATTTTGAACGAAGCAGCCGTAAAATTTATGGGTTTGAAAAATCCAGTAGGCGAAACCATTAAGTGGTACGGAACTTCTAACAAAGTAATCGGCGTGGTGAAAGATATGATTGTACAATCTCCTTTTCAACAGGTAAAACCTTCCATTTACCATTTGGCTCCGTATCCGGGAGGGGTTATCATCGTAAAAATCAATCCTTTGACAAGTGCTGGCAAAGCATTGAGCGAGGTAGAAACGGTTTTCAAAAAATTTAACCCTTCCCAACCGTTTGAATATCAGTTTGTGGATGAGGAATATGCCAAAAAATTTGACAACGAAGAACGAATCGGTAAGCTGGCTACCTTCTTTGCCATTCTCGCCATTTTTATCAGTTGTTTGGGAATATTTGGACTGGCCTCTTTCATTGCCGAACAGCGTACCAAAGAAATCGGTATTCGCAAAGTATTGGGGGCATCGGTGACGAATCTGTGGCAAATGCTCTCCAAAGATTTTGTCATTTTGGTCATCATTTCCTGCGTTATTTCCGCACCCATTGCCTATTATTTTCTACAAGAATGGTTACAAAAATACACCTATCGTACTGAGATTTCAGGATGGATTTTTGCAGTAGCGGGAGTAGGAGCATTGCTTATTACACTCCTGACCGTCAGTTTTCAGGCAATTAAAGCGGCGTTGATGAATCCAGTGAAGAGTTTAAAAACGGAATAAAAAAAAGTGTAGAGGTGAAGGGGCGAAACGGGGTCGCCATTTAGATTTGGATTGTGGTAAAGACAAAATACCATTTCTCTTTTATGGTCTGACCTTCCACCCTGTGTTAATAAAATTCCCTGTCCACTGCGGGACAATGTTTGTCCGTAAACGGACAGATTATACTTAACAAAACGCCTTCAATCGCTCTTGAAGGCGTTTTTTATATCTTGGCAAACTATTTGTACGATAAAATAGAAACTAATACCCTAAAGCTATGCGTCGCACTTATTTAGGTGAATTTGAAGAAGTGGTTTTACTCATGGTGGCCATCCTCGACGGCGAAGCCTACGGCGTTACAGTCAGTCAAGCGTTGGAGGAGCATACAGGTCGGATTGTGACTTTTGGCACCGTGCACAATACACTTATTCGTCTGGAAGAAAAAGGGTTTGTGAGTTCTCAACTCGGCGGGGCCACCAATGAACGCGGCGGACGACGCAAGCGGATATTTCAAGCAACCGCTTTAGGAAATCGTGCTTTGCAGGAAATTCAACAACTCCGTCACGAACTCTGGCAAATGATGCCTCCCACCAAACTTAGGCTTACTGGACTATGAAAGCAAATGAGCTCCATCCTCCACACTGGCCCCGACGCGTTTTGCGGTGGTTTCATCCCGAAGAGACCCTCGAAGAAGTCGAAGGTGATTTAGATGAACTATACGCCTATTGGTATCAGCGAGCGGGAAAACAACAGGCAACCTGGCGCTATCTGCTCAATGTGCTCTCGGTACTGCCTCCTTTTGTAAAGCAACGTCAACGAAAAAATAAATACCATCAGCCATCCTTAATTCAGCCATCAATGTTTCGCAACTACCTAACCATCACCCTCCGCACTTTAGCGCACAACAAGGTGTATTCAGCCATCAATGTCATTGGCTTGAGCATCGGTTTGGCGGCCGCCATGCTGATCATGCTTTATACCAAAGATGAGGTCAGTTTTGACCAATTTCATGCCAATAACCCGCATATTTACCGGATAACAAGCAAATCCATTACGCCCGAAGGTGCAGAAAACGTTGACGGTAATACCGGACATTTCCAAGGCCCCAAGTTCAGCGCTGGCGTTCCGGAAATACGCGCTTTTGTGCGTTACAAAGCCGACCGCAGGGATATTAAGAAGGGAACAGAAGTCAAAAGCTATGAATCTTTTGTCGCCGACAGCAGTTTCTTTTCTATTTTCTCGTTTCCGTTGAGAAGCGGCAATCCCAAAACGGCGCTCAACGCACCTAAATCAGTGGTGATTTCAGAAAAAATGGCCGAACAACATTTCGGAACAACAGAGGCTTTAGGAAAAACCCTCCTCGTAAAAGATTCCTTTGGCGAAGGAAACCAATTTGAGCCTTATACCGTGACCGGCGTTTCTAAAAATTGCCCCCAAAACTCCTCTATCAAATTTGATGTGCTTTTTCCCAACGTGGTGAGTAAGCAAGAAATAGAGAGCAACGAAAACTGGTTCAATGTTTTTCAGAACACCTTTGTCGTGCTTCAACCCACTGCCGATCTTAAAAAGGTCGAAGCGACCATGAACCGAATTTACCTGGCCGATGCTAAGGAAGCCATCAAGATGATGGCCGAGAAATACGGGGATAAAAACAAAGTCGTTTATGCATTTCAGCCTTTTACGGACATGCACTTGAGCAAAGATTTGCCGGCCCAAAATGGTCTGCAAGACAGCAGTAATCCCATGTTTTCGTACATTCTAAGCGGAATTGCACTTTTCATCTTACTGATTGCCTGCATCAATTTCGTGAATCTGACCGTAGCACGTTCGCTGAAACGGGCCAAAGAAATCGGCGTGCGTAAAGTAGTGGGCGGCGGCCGGGGTCAGTTGATTATGCAATTTTTGGGCGAGTCGTTTATTCTGTGTTTTGCCGCTTTTGCTTTTGCGCTGGCCTTGCTACAACTGGTATTACCCATCTTCAACGAGCTTTCCAACAAAGCCCTTTCATTTTCGTACCTGTTTGATTTCGAGTTGGTTTTGGGTTATATTGGCCTATTTATCGCCACGGGTTTATTGGCCGGTTTTTATCCTGCGCTGGTTTTATCCAATTACAGTCCAGTGCAAACCCTCTACAGCCGCTTCAATCTTTCGGGAAAAAATTACCTTCAAAAAGGATTGGTCGTGCTCCAGTTTTCACTGGCTTCGTTTTTGACCATTGCAACCCTGACGATTTATTCCCAGTTCAACTACCTGACCAACAAACACTTGGGATACAACGACAAAAATATAATCACGATTGGCAAATCACACATGAGCCGCAACGAGGCAAAACTGTTAAAAGAAGAATTATTGAAAAGCCCCCATATCGTTGATGTCGCTCCTAAAAACGGAGGTAGTTGGGGCACCATAGCCAAAGTAAACGGCGAAACCCAGCAGAGCTTTGCGTATGAAACCGTGGATGCCACTTATTTCCCACTGCTACAAATTCCGATCCTCAAAGGGCGCAATTTCTCGGCTGATTTTCCTTCAGATTCCACCAAAGCAGTATTGGTCAATGAAACATTCGTTAAAAAAGTCGGTTGGAAAAAACCCCTCGGACAAGTGGTCAACTTTTGGTACAACGAAGGAGAGAAATATACCGTTATAGGCGTCGTCAAAGACCATCACTTTGAGCCATTGAACGCCGAAATCAAACCGCAATTGTTCACCATGAAACCCAGTAATCTCTATGGAAAAGTATTCATCAAAATCAAACCCGGAACAGAAACCGCAAGTTTGAGACACTTGGAAAAAACTTACAAAAAGCTGTTTCCCATTAACCCCTACGAATACACATTCATGGATGAGGAAAACATCAAACGGTACGAAGCAGAAGCCAAGTGGAAACAAATCATGCTATTTGGCGCGATTTTGACCATTTTTATTTCATGCATAGGTCTGTTTGGACTGGCTACGCTTTCGGCAGAGCGGCGCACCAAAGAAATCGGAATCCGCAAAGTATTGGGAGCCTCAGTGGCGAGCATCACAACATTGCTTTCGGCCGACTTTCTGAAACTCGTCAGTTTTTCCTTTATTTTCGCTTTTCCTGCCGCTTATTTTGCCATCAAAGAATGGTTGCAAAATTATCCCTATCGCATTGACATCAGCGCGTGGACGTTTGCCATTGCGGCGGTTTTGTCTATTCTGATTGCTTTCTTTACCGTTAGTTTTCAATCCATTCGAGCAGCCATGAGCAATCCAGTGAAATCACTGAAAACGGAGTAAAATAAAGAAAGGCGTAAAAGGAGAACAGAACACGGATTTCTTTCTCCTTTGCCCCAATATCTCAAATTCAGCACTACGGGGCTAACCTGCTACCATAAAAACCTTCGTTTACGGCAATTAACCAGCCCATCAGCATTCTTTTATCGGGAATAAGTGAGGTAGCTTTTAAGAGTGTTCATCTCCGAACAACAAATGTCCATTTTCGGACATTCGTTTAAATATACAATTTTATAAACACCTTAAAATCAACCATTTTACTACATGGCATAAAGTATGCAGTTAAATAAATAAACCTTTTTAACATATTCTTCCATGCTACGCAATTACCTGAAAATCGCGCTACGAACGCTTTGGAAAAATCGCCTCTTTACGGGCATCAACATCGTGGGAATGTCGGTGGGCATGGCTTGCGTAGTGGTTTTGGTGCTGTTTGCCCAAAAATGCCTAACGTTTGATACATTTCACGAAAAAAGTAATCGCATTTATTACGTTCAAACCGAATCCTCCAACGGCCAAAAATACGGGCAAACCGTCTACCCTATTTTGGATCAATTGCTGAAGGATTATCCCGAAATCGAAACGGGTACCCACATTCAGACGTGGTACCGGCCGTGGATTCATTACGGCACCAAAGATGTGCAAGAGAGCACCGTTTTTGTGGACTCCACTTTCTTTCAGGTGTTTAGCTTTCCGCTCAAATACGGCAACGCCGCTACTGCGCTCAAAGACCGAAATGCCCTGATAGTAAGCGAAAAGATAGCCCAAAATCTTTTTGGCGATATCGACCCCGTGGGCAAGAACGTTACCCTCGATGATACCGTTCAATTCAAGATTTCGGGGGTATTGGCCGAGATTCCCGCCAATTCTTCGCAGCAGTTTGACGTATTGATGCCCGCAACCACCCTTACTTCTCTACCGGGGTTTAAGAGCAATGCCGACTGGTACAATACCTTTGCGCCCGTGTTTGTGTTGCTCAAAAAAGGGGCCAACAAAGACGCGCTAGAAGCTAAATTACCCCAATTGGTCAAAACGCATTTTGCGCCCGAATCCCGAAAACAAGTCTTACGCCTCAGCGCGTTCAAAAATTTTATTCATGACCAAAACCCGACATTCAAAGGGCTGATTTACGGAGCCATTGCCATTGCGGTTTTTCTGTTGTTAATCATCAGCATTAACCTCATCAATCTCACTATGGCTTCGGCATTGCCACGCATCAAAGAGGTAGCCGTGAAGCAGGTAGCAGGAGCGAGCAAACGCATCATTCTGAAGCAATTCTGGACCGAATCGGGCATTGTGATGTTGATTTCATCGTTTTTAGCCTTGCTTTTTGCGATTTATTTTCTGATTCCGTCTTTCAATCAGCTCCGCGACGGGCGCATGCAATTGGATATTTCTTTCGGCAGTGATTACCCTACCATTTTAACCGTTTTCGGCATTTCACTGTTGATTGCCTTCATTGCGGGTACCTATCCTGCCTATTACCTTATGAGCCTAAAAACGGCCGAGGCAGTAAAAGGAAAAATTTCCGCTGACCCACGCCAGGGCCGTCTGCGTCAAAACAGTCTCATTGTCTTGCAATTTGCCCTAGCCGTCGTGCTCATTGTGGCAACCATTGGGTTACGCCAACAAATCAATTTTATGAAAACCGCCGATGTTGGTTACGACAAAAGCAACGTGCTTGTTTTTAACACCGATTTGGCCTATCGCAACGAAAATGCGGCGCTTTCGGAGGGAAGAGCGATATTGGACGCACTGCGCCAAAACCCTCATGTGGTGTCGTTTACGGCCTCCGAACTTACGCCCGTACAGTATTGGCAAAATTTCAATAACTATTTTCCCGAAGGCAACGAGGCAAAAAAGGTCATCTTACGCCACGTGAGCGGTACTGCTGGCTACTTTGAAACGTTCAAGATTCCGTTTATTGAAGGTCGTGGATTTTTGGACAATTCGGCCGATTCTGTCAATCACTCCGTCGTCATCAACGAAGCAGCCATGAAAGCCTTTGGTTGGACGAGTGCCGTGGGCAAACGCTTACGTCAAAACAACAACGACCAGATTTATACGGTGATTGGTGTGACCAAAAATTTTCATTACCAAAGTCTCAAAGATGATGTTGAGCCACTCCTGCATTGGTACGCGGGCAAACAGCAACTCAGTAGCTTTTTAAGCGTACGCCTCACCGACGAATCCAAAGGTAAAGACCTCATAAGCAATCTCGAAGCCCGTTTTAAAAAGATTCCAGCAAGGCGAACATTGAATCATTTTTACCTCAGCGATGAAGTGGCCAAATCTTACCAAGCCATCGACAACATCTGGCGCATGACCAGTTTTGTAACGATTCTCGCCATTTTGATTGCCTGTGCGGGGATTTTTGGGTTGATTTCGCTCGTGGCCAAACAGCGCACCAAAGAAATTGGGGTTCGGAAAGTACTGGGCGCGAGTATCAGCAGCATTGCCACCATGCTTTCGGGAGATTTCTTAAAACTCGTCGGCCTTGCGCTACTCATTGGGCTACCCATTTCGTATTGGTTAGGACACAAATTACTCCAGACCTTTGCCTACCGCACCGAAATCAAGTGGTGGTATCTGGCGTTGGCCGCTGTTGTTGCGTTGGGGATTGCGCTGTTTTCGGTCAGTTTTCAAGCCATCAAAGCAGCTCTAAACAATCCTGTAGAAAGTTTAAAAACCGAATAAAATTTGAAACGCAGATGTACGCTCCGTTTTTCTTTCCCATTTCAGTTATAACGTTTTTCAACAAAACAGACAGCCATGATACGTAACTATTTTAAAATTGCCTGGCGAAACATCGCCCACAACCGCACTTTTTTGGCCATCAACATTCTCGGTCTTGCGCTCGGAATGGCCTGTAGTCTACTTATTTTGCTCTGGGTACAGGACGAACTGAAAATGGATGCCTTCCACGCCAATGGACCACAGTTGTACCACGTAATGGAGCGCCAATACTACGACGGAAAAGTTGATGCCGCCCCTAGTACACCCGCCTTACTTGCCGACGAACTCAAGAAACAGTTTCCCGAAATCGTCCACGCAGCGGGGTTGTCGTGGGAAAGTACCCACACTTTTTTGGTCGGCGAAAAGCTCAACAAAGAAAAGGGGCGTTTTGCGGGGGCAGATTGGTTTAAAATGTTTAGTCTACCACTGCTTGAGGGTTCGGCCCAAACCGCCCTCAATGGACCGTCAAACATTGCTATTTCGCGCAAAATGGCGCAAAATTATTTCGGAAGCCCGCAAGCAGCTGTGGGTAAGAGTATTCGAATTGACAACAAAGCAGATTATTTGGTCACGGCCGTGTTTGAAGATTTGCCCCAACACAGCTCCGAAAAATATGATTTCCTGCTCACTTGGGATGATTTCATCAGGCGAAACGAATGGATTAAAGACTGGGGCAACAACGCTACCGCCACCCGAATCCAGCTACGCCCCGATGCCAAATCCGAGGTAGTAGAGGCCAAAATGAAGTCTTTTCTGAAGAAGCACAACCCCCATTTAGTTGGTCAAAATATTGATATTCAACTGTTTTTACAACCTTATCAGGATGCCTACCTCTATTCAAATTTCAAAGATGGGTATCAGGATGGAGGACGCATTGAGTACGTTCGGCTGTTTGGCATTGTGGCCGTTTTTATCCTGTTGATTGCCTGTATCAATTTTATGAACCTTGCCACGGCCCGTTCACTCAAACGCGCCCGCGAAGTGGGCGTACGCAAAGTAGTGGGAGCAGTACGAGGTATATTGATTGGTCAGTTTGTAGGCGAAGCATTGCTCCTGACGGCAATGGCGCTGATTGTCGGAGTTACTTTATCGGGCCTGCTGTTACCTACTTTTAATACATTGACCGAAAAAAATATTCAGTTACCTTTTCACCAACTATCATTTTGGGGAACGCTCTTTGGCCTGATTTTCCTGACTGGAATCGTGGCAGGAAGCTATCCAGCGCTATTTTTATCATCACTGAATCCAATTCGAGTACTCAAAGGCTCTGTCACCTTCGGGGCGGGGGCCCGCCTATTCCGCCAAGGCTTGGTGGTATTTCAGTTTGTGCTATCGATGTTGCTCATCATCGGAACCATTGTTGTGTATCGACAACTTGACTTCATTCAAACCAAAAATTTAGGCTATGACCGGGAGAATCTGATTTATTTATCGTCGGAGGGAGACTTACCTAAAAAGTATGAAGCGTTTAAACAGCAACTTCTTCAAAGCCAAGGTATTCAGAGCATTACCTTCATGGATGGCACACCTACCAATACCTTTGGCAGTACTAACAATGTAAAATGGCCCACCAAAGACCCCAACTCCAGCGTCAGTTTTCAGTTTTCTACCGTTGATTATGATTTTTCCAAAACCTTGAATGTAAAATTGAAAGGACGCGATTTTGGGAAAGATTTTGGCATGGATTCCGTGAGTTATTTGATTAACGAGGCCGCCGCCCGTCGGATTGGCTACCAAGACCCCATCGGCAAGCCACTGACTTTGTGGAACAAACCAGGCACCATCGTGGGCGTATTGGAAGATTTTCACCAAAATTCAATGCACGTAGCCATCGAACCGATGATTGTCAAACTCAGCCGTGACGCATCCAACAAAAACATCATTGTCAGAACTCAGCCAGGCCAAACCAAACAGGCGCTGGCAAGCATTGAAAAAACGTGGCGTGAACTGAATCCGAAATTTCCGTTTACGTATCAGTTTGCCGATCAGCAGTTTCAGAATCTATACCGCAGCGAAATGACCATCGGCTCATTGACAAATTACTTTGCTTTTTTAGCCATTTTTATTTCCTGCCTCGGGCTGTTTGGACTCGCTACCTTTACGGCTGAACAACGCACCAAAGAAATCGGTGTTCGTAAAGTATTGGGAGCATCGGTGTTGAATGTTACGGCACTGTTGTCCAGAGATTTTCTCAAATTGGTAATCATTTCCATCGTCATTGCTTCGCCATTGGCTTCATGGCTCATGGATAAGTGGCTGCAAAACTTTGCCTATAAAACCACCGTAGATTGGTGGATTTTTGCACTTTCTGGCGCATTAGCCATCTTAATTGCACTCCTGACGGTGAGTTTTCAAAGCATCAGAGCCGCCTTGATGAACCCTGTGAAGAGTTTGAAAACCGACTAAACGAAGTGTGTCGTAACGGTAAATTTCCAACAACCTCTTTATACAGCCCGACCATGATACGCAACTATTTTAAAATCGCTTTTCGTAACCTGCTGAAACACAAAGGCTACTCCTTTATCAACATTTTCGGTTTAGCTACTGGCATGGCCGTGGCAATGCTCATTGGCTTGTGGGTTTGGGATGAACTGTCGTTCAATAAAAGTCACAAAAACTATGACCGCATTGCTCAGGTATGGCAATTTGTGAATTTTGACGGCACCATTTCCTCCTACAATTCCGTGCCTATTCCGATGGCGGAAGAGCTTCGCGCACATTACCCTGATTTTCAGGCTACCAGCGTTTCAACGTATACCCGCGACGTGATTCTGGCGGCGGGCGATAAGAAATTGACCAAAAGCGGCAATTACGTACAGCCAGATTTTATTGATATAATGTCATTTAAAATGCTCGCTGGCAGCCGTGACGGATTGAACGACATTCACTCTATTTTGCTTTCAGAGTCGTTGGCCAAAGCCTTTTTTGGTTCCGAAAACCCCTTGAATAAAATCATTAGAATGGGGAATAAAACTGACGTAAAAGTAACGGGCATCTATGAAGACATGCCCTATAACAGTGCCTTCCGGGAAGTACTTTTTCTGGCCCCGTGGGAGTTGTTTGTTGCCAATGATAATTACGCAAAAAAAGCATCAGATCAGTGGGATGAAAACTCTTTTCAACTATTTGTTCAATTGAAAGAAGGCCCCAGTGTGGAATCCGCCTCTACCAAAATCAAAGACATACGGATGAAAAGAGCAAACCCGCCCAAATACAAACCAGCTTTTTTTCTGCATCCGATGAACCAATGGCATTTGTACACCGATTTTAAAGATGGCAAAAACGCCGGTGGAATCGTTTACTTTGTTTGGCTTTTCGGTATTATCGGGGTGTTTGTGTTGCTGCTGGCCTGTATCAATTTTATGAATCTGAGTACTGCCCGCTCCGAAAAACGCGCCAAAGAAGTCGGAATTCGCAAAGCGGTGGGTTCGGTTCGCGGGCAGTTGGTGTTCCAATTTTTGAGCGAATCGTTGGTCATTACCCTCATTGCTTTTGTTGTAGCTTTGATTTTTACCCAACTTGCCCTTCCGCTTTTCAATGAAATCGCCGATAAAAGGGTGGCTATTCTGTGGTCAAACCCCTTATTTTGGCTCTTTGGGCTCGGTTTCAGTATACTCACTGGCTTGATTGCTGGCAGCTATCCAGCCCTCTATTTATCTTCTTTTCAACCCATTAAAGTGTTAAAGGGCACTTTTAAAGTATCTCGCTTTGCTTCTGTTCCCCGAAAGGCGTTGGTAGTTTTCCAATTTACGGTTTCCATCACCTTAATGATTGGCATTATTACCGTTTTTCGCCAAATCCAACACGCCAAAAATCGCCCTGCGGGCTACGAGCAAAGCCGATTGATTGAAATCAACATGAATACCCCCGAACTCCACGGTCATTATGAAGCCATGCGCAATGATTTGCTCAATACAGGTGCAGTAGCGGGATTCTCTGAGTCAGAAGGGTCAATCACAAGTCAATACGGAGGAACGACTAATGTTTCCTGGAAAGGCAAGTCTCCTGATTCTCAGCCTTTGCTCAATTCCAACCGAATAACCCATGATTATGGCAAAACGGTAGGCTGGCAAGTGATTCAGGGGCGCGATTTTTCCAAAGATTTCTCCACGGATTCATCCGCGATGATTATCAACGAAGCCGCCTTACAACTCATGGGCTTCAAAAACCCCATCGGCGAAATGGTGCAGAATAACAAAGTCTATAAGGTAATCGGCGTGGTTAAAAACATGATTCGTCAATCCCCTTTTGAGCCAGTAAGCCCATCCTTTTTTACCATCAACTACGGCTCAGTCAACGTCATTAATCTTAAACTTACTCCACAATTGGGTACAAGTGAAGCCCTTGACAAAGTGGCCGGCGTTTTCAAAAAATACAATCCGAATGCCCCATTTGAGTACCAATTTGTAGACGAGGTCTACGGACGTAAATTCAGCGATGAAGAGCGTATCGGAAAATTGGCGGCCTTCTTTGCCATTCTAGCCATTTTTATTTCGTGTTTAGGCCTGTTTGGGTTGGCTTCCTTTGTAGCCGAACAGCGCACCAAAGAAATCGGTATTCGTAAAGTATTGGGAGCCACCATCGCCGGCCTTTGGCAAATGCTCTCCAAAGATTTTGTGCTGTTGGTCTTGATTTCCTGTTTTATTGCCGCTCCCATTGCCTATTATTTCCTGAATAATTGGTTGCAGCATTACGATTACCGCACCGAAATGTCCTGGTGGATATTTGCCGCCGCAGGCTTAAGCTCTATCATTATCGCTTTGATGACCGTCAGTTACCAAGCCATCAAAGCGGCTTTGATGAATCCAGTCAAATCATTGAAGACTGATTAGGGGCTCAAGCATCTTAACATTTTTTAACGGTACGCTCTTTTCATTCTTCTGTACCTTGTAACGACAATTCGTTACAGCTTACAACAATGCTCAGAAACTACCTCAAAATCGCCCTGCGAAATCTCCGCGCCAAGCGGGCATATACAACGTTGAACATCATTGGCCTGTCGGTCGGTATGGCAAGTGGTTTACTTATTTTTTTGTTTATAAGTCACCATTTGATTACTGACCGACACCATCGAAAATTTGACCGTATCTACCGAATCGTCACCGACCTGCATCTGGAAGATGGTTCGGTAGAATACTACCCAGAAGCACCGTTGCCAATGGCTAAGGCCTTTCGAACCGACTATTCGCAAATAGAGCAGGCTGCCTACCTAAAAATGAACCGTGAGCTGACGGTCAGCGTGCCCCTCCCCAACCAATCGACCCCAAAACGCTTTTTGGAACTCAATACCACTGCCCTCGTCGAAGGTGAATTGTTTGATATTCTGGATTATCAATGGCTCCAGGGCAAACCAAAAACAGCCCTCCGCGAACCCAACACAGTGGTAATTACCGAATCGTTGGCAAAAAAATATTTCGGCAATTTGGACCCAATGGGTCGGACAATCAACTTAAATAATTTAGCAGAAGCCAAAATAACTGGCGTTTTGGCTGACCCGCCCAAAACAACCAACACCGACATTCAACTGTTCATTTCCATCGCTACTTTACCACGTCTTATTCCTGATTTTGACGTCAATGATTGGTGGTCATTAAATTCGACAGACCGAATTTATCTTACCCTCAAAAATCCACTTTCTGCCGCTGAGTTGGAAGCCTCTCTGCCAGCCCTGTCCAAAAAGCATTTTGGCGAAAATGCCTCCGTTTTTCAATTTCATGTACAACCACTGGCCGATGTTCATTTTGACGTACAACGCCTCGGAGGAAGCCCAGCTGTCAGGCCTTCGTTACTTTGGTCATTGGGCGCGATTGGTCTGTTTTTGATTCTGATTGCATGTATCAACTTTATCAATCTGGCCACGGCCCAGGCGCTCAGCCGAGGCAAAGAAATCGGAATTCGTAAGGCGCTCGGCAGTTCCAAGCGTCAGGTTATGCTTCATTTTTTGCTGGAAACAGCCCTTATCGTACTGGCATCGGCCATATTTGCGGTGATTCTTACCTTTATTTTTATTCCGATATTCAATCAATGGTTGCCCAAAGGCCCGATGTTTCAACTTACTCCCCAAGCCATCGGATTTTTGCTTTTGCTGGTGGCGATTGTTACGGTATTGGCTGGCGGTTACCCTTCTTTTGTTTTGTCAGGCTTTAGTCCGTGGGCTGCGCTGAAAGGAAGATTGATTCAATCGAAGACGAATTTATCCTTGCGAAAACTGCTGATTGTCTTTCAATTTATTATTTGTCAGGCGCTTTTAGTAGCCACTTTGGTCGTCACCCGTCAAGTCCGTTATTTACACGAATCAGAATTGGGTTTCAAAAAAGACAATGTCTTAGTTATCAATTTACCTGACGCCTCAAAAACAGCTTTTGAGGCGTTTCGGAATGACTTACGCCAATTACCTTCCATAAAATCAGTGAGTGCCTCCTACCGCCCACCAGCAGCGACAGTCATGAACGGTGGCTCGTTCAAATTCGGGAGCAAAACCACTTGGGAGGCGTTTCCGATTCGGGAACGCCTAGCCGATTCGGAGTATTTGGAAACCTATGGTTTACACTTGGTTACGGGACGAAACATTACGCCATCCGACACTATCCGGGAATATTTGGTCAATGAAGCTTTGCTCAAAAAACTCAACATTCAGGACCCGCAACAGATTTTGGGCCGTAAAATGGAAACCTATCTGTCGCCCGTGGCTTTGCCCATCGTGGGCGTAGTCAAAGATTTCCATCTGCGCTCGCTGCACGAACCGATTCAACCCTGTTTTATTTCCACTCAAACGGAAAGATACAAAAAAATAGGAGTTAAGATTTCGGGCAACAATCCCGAAAAAACACTACTATTTATTGAACAATCTTGGCAAAAGCGCTATCCTAATGAGGTATTTACCTACGAATATTTAGACGAGCAATTGGCCAATTTCTACCAAACCGAAACGTTGGTTTTTCAGGTGTCCGTTGTTTTTGCAGGCATCGCCATTTTAATTAGCTGCCTTGGTCTGTACGGAGTGGTACTGTTTACCACAACACAACGTACTAAAGAAATCGGTATTCGTAAAGTACTTGGTGCTTCTGTGGCGGGCATTATTTCACTACTTGCCAAGGATTTTCTCAAATTGGTAACCCTTGCCATTGTCATTGCGTCGCCCTT
Organism: Runella rosea; assembly: GCF_003325355.1. Lineage (GTDB taxonomy): Bacteria > Bacteroidota > Bacteroidia > Cytophagales > Spirosomataceae > Runella > Runella rosea. The sequence goes on along the minus strand of NZ_CP030850.1, from coordinate 4,489,055 downwards.
GGCTTGGTATGCCATGAATCAATGGTTGCAAGATTTTGCGTATCATATTCAGATTAAGTGGTGGATGATTGGGTTGGCAGGCAGCATGTCTATCCTAATCACCCTCCTGACGGTGAGTTTTCAAAGCATTAAAGCCGCGCTGATGAATCCCGTGAAGAGTTTGAAGGTGGAATAAAAGTAATGGGCAAAAGGGAATAGCTGATTTATTTCCTTTTGCCCATTTTCAGTATGATTTTCTCTTCTGTTGGCTTCTTTTATTACTTCTTTTTTAGAATCTCTACATCTTTCATCAATTGTGCATACGATTGTATCAATTCTTCATTTTGTTTTTGGAGTTTTTCAATAAGCCCCTGTTGTTCCTGAATGGCCTTGATGGCTACGACCGACAAGTGAGAATAATCTACCCCGTGCAGGTCAGCAATTTCGCCCGCACCCTCATTTTTTATCGGTACTGTTATTACTTCTACCATTTCGGGGAAGACCTCTTTTAATTCTTGGGCAATAAACCCAATGGATTCCGTTGAATTTGGGTTATTGTTTATCATTTGATACCGAGCGGGCCGAAGTCGCATGATCTGACCCAACACACTCTCCAAATTTTGAATATTTTTTTTCAATCGGCGGTCACTATTCTCCGACCACCCACCGTCGGTAGGCCGCATCCAACCTTTGGTTGAACGATTGTAAAACGCCATCAGGCAGTCTGTTCCGTTATCTGTACTATACACCTCTGACCTCAGCTCCCAATTGTTAAAATTCGTACCATTAATAAGCACTATCCCTGTATTATTAGCAGCCTGCCTTACTTCAAGCGTATATTGGGGATCACCAGAGTTTATCCCGAGTTTTCCGTTTCCATTCCCCATAACCACATTGCCCCCAGGAATATCATTCAGCACCACCCGCCCGTTGTTTTTGCCGGCTCGTATGTAGGTTTCTTCGCCTATATCGTAATGGAAATGTGAATTGTGAGTACTACCCGTGACAACCAATGAGCCATTTGTGTTGGCAGCCCCGCGCGATATCCACATACCAGTGTTTGAACTGCCCCCATTCCTCACGCCGATATTGCCATTGCTAAGTAATGTAAAAATACCCGTAGGCACACTGAAAGAGGATGTGGAGTTAGCCACCCCAGTGCCGAATGTGTTGATAAACATCGCTCCCGTGTTAGGGTCAAAAAACTGCGTAGCGGCATAGCCTTCTCCAATACGTCGTTGTACATTGCTGCCATCACGGTATTGATTGAAGCCAATCGTAGGCCAATTACGTTGCAATGAAACTCCTGTACCATCGGAGCCAAATACGGCCGACGTAGGGCCATTACCCAATGCGCCAAACACCTCAAATTTGCCGCGTGTAGGTACTGAAATGCCCACGCCTACGTTACCAGCATTGGTGGTACTTAAATCATTTCCTATCAATTGCCAGCCCGTTCCCGAAGCGGCGGTACTACCAAAGTTAGCCCAAAGTTGGCCCGTCCAATAGCTGAATTGCTTCAAGTCCGAATCATACACCATCATGCCTTCCGTTTTGTTGGATAAAGCATTTTTAGTAACAGTGCTCATTTTGGGTATCGTCACTCGATCAGGAAAAACACCCTGCGCAAAAGTGGAGGCATATACCATGCTCACCAACCATACAGCTGCGATTTTTTTCATAGTGAGAAATGAGTTTTTATCAAATTTAATATAAACCCATCAATAAAAATCACACGACTTCGTAAACTTAGTATTCGGAAACGTTACAACCCGTAAAATATTGATTATCTGAACACTGAGACACTTTTCTGTCCAATAAAACTCAAAAAAAACAAATGACACGGACTGAAAATATCTCTCGGCAGAAGCAAGTAACTACATGATAAAAAGGGCAGACCAAGAACAGGGGCAGACGCAAGGCCTGCCCCTACGGATTTTATTTCGTTCGGCTATAGATTGCGCGGAAATTCTTCACACTTTCGGCGATTTCGGGGCCGTTGTTTTCCCAGTGATATTCATATTCTACCGAGATGGGACCTTTGAAGTTTTGGCGTTTCATTTCGGCAATCACGGCCTCTACTTTGCAGTCGCCCGTGCCCCAAACTACGTCGTGGTAGCGGCCTTCGGGCGTGTCTTTTTTCACGTCTTTAAAGTGCATTCCCAATACATGTCCGTTCAGTTTTTTAAGACACTCCACAGGGTCAAGACCTGAGCGCACCCAGTGGCCGATGTCGGAGCAAGAGCCAACGTATTTGCTGCCGCCAATCGCCGCCAAGACGGTATCAGGATGCCAATAACGTGATGGCTTGGGGTGGTTGTGCAAGGCCACATTAATCTTATATTGATCGGCCAATTTTCGTACCAACGGCATTTGTGCTGGCGAAGGCTCGGTGTTGATGTTCAAGACGCCCATGTCTTTAGCAAACTCAAACAAAGTAGCCCATTCAGCATCGGTTTTGGGGTTGACCACACCATACGCCACAATCGTCAAGCCTTTCTCTTTGACCATCTTTTTCACCGCCGTACGCGTAGCGGCGTCCATGCTGAAATCCATTTTCCCTTGTAGCCCGCCGCCGATGGTTTGGCCGGGGAAAGCTTCTACGTATTTCAGACCGCAGCTGTCAATTTTGCGGATGGCGTCGGCAAACGTAAACAACCGAAACGAATAGGCTTGAGAGCCTAGTTTCCAACCAGCCTTGTCTTCGGGAGTTTTTTGAGCCTGTACAGATAAAGCCCCCAGTGAAAGCAACAATCCGCATAGGAGGTATTGTGTGATTTGTTTCATAGAATCCATGATTTGTTTTCGACAAAAGGAAGGCTTTACCCCGCTTTACCCTTTGGAAAATGTCTTTAACCACAATAGACGCTATAGAATCGCGATGGACGCAAGAAGATTTCTACTGCTCCTGCTGTCCTAAAGCGTACAAAGTTGTCCGATTATGGACAATCAATACAATCGTTCTATTTTTATAAAACCATAATAATCAATTATTTAACAACAATATTTTTCAATGGCAAACTATTTGCTCAGCAAAAATAGAAATAATGCAAACCAATGAAACGGACGTATCTGGGAGAATTTGAAGAAATCATTTTACTGACCGTTGCTGTGCTGGATGGCCAAGCCTATGGCGTAGCACTGATGCACGAAATCATTGAACAGACGGGCCGCAGTGTGCGTCTGAATCAGGTGCATTCGGCCTTGCAACGTCTGGAAGAAAAAGGAATGGTTCGATCGGAAATGGGCGAACCTACCAACGAGCGCGGCGGCCGTCGCAAACGCCTGTTTTCAGTCACGGCCTATGGCCACCGCACGTTGCAGGAAATTCAGGAAGTGCGGGTCAGTTTTTGGAGCCGACTGACGAATCCATTGAAATTATCGGTTTAAACTAACCTTGACGCATGAAAACCCAACCGCCCATCTTAGCCGATAAGCTACTCAAATGGTTTTGCGCTCCCCATTTGTTGGAAGACATTCAAGGCGACCTCCACGAAGAGTTTGCTTTCCAAGTCAAACGCATCGGCCTACGAGGTGCGCAGTGGTTTTATTGGCGGGAAGTGCTGGGATTTATCAAACCGCGCTACCTCAAACGCCTCCCTCAAAAATATCCAACAACCTATTCATACAGCCCCGATATGTTACAAAACTATTTCAAAATTGCGGTTCGAAATCTCCTTAAAAACCGTACGTTTTCACTCATCAATATCTCCGGATTGGCCTTTGGGCTGGTCTGCTGTCTGGCCATTGGACTATACGTATGGGACGAATACCAATACGACCGCGCCGTGCCGCAATTTGAACAGACGTATCGACTGACGGAAAGGCAAAAACAGGCCACCGGACTTTATGACGTTGCCGTAACACCCGGCCCATTGGCTCCCGCACTTAAAAATGATTTTCCCGAAATTACCGAGACGGTCCGCGTCGGGGCTTGGTCGGGACTGCTTCAATACCAACAAACGGCGGTGGAACCCGAAGCCATGCGCGTGGTAGATCCTTCTTTTTTATCGTTTTTTGGGTTCAAACTCTTGAAAGGGAATCCGCAAACAGTTTTATCATCGCCCGACGAAATCGTAATCAGTGAAGCCGTTGCTGAGCATTTTTTTGGCAAAGATTGGCGAGCGCAATCCGTTTTAGGAAAAACCATCCACTATAATCAAGAGCGCCCGCTTCGGTTGTCGGGCATTGTTGAAAATTCGCCAGCGCGTTCTCACATTCAATTTGATGTATTATTGCCCTTAAAATACTTTGAATTGAATGATAAATGGAGTTACACTTGGAGCAGCAATAATTATCATACCTACCTCAAAATCAGACCCGATGCCGACGCATCCGTTTTCAGTCAGAAACTGGCAGGACAGCTAAAAAAATATGATAAAGGCAACGAAACGCCGCTTTTACTACAGCCCTTGCGTGATATTCACCTTTATTCTGACTTCGATTTCGGCACCGATTGGGGCAAACACGGCAACATCCGCTACGTTCGTATTTTCGTGATCGTCGGGTTGATTGTGTTGCTCATTGCGCTCTTTAATTTTATCAATTTATCCACTGCACGAGCTACCCAACGAGCCCGCGAAGTAGGCGTCCGCAAAAGCGTGGGCGCTTTACGCTCCAGCCTCATTGCCCAGTTTTGGGGCGAGTCGTTGTTAATGACCAGCTTGGCAATGGGCGTTGGATTGGTATTGCTTCATTCATTGATGCCTTTTTTCAACGAATTGTCTGGTAAAGTAATGGCCGTGCCTTTCCAACAGCCGCTTTTTTGGGTTTCTATGGTCGGTGTGTTACTCTTTATCAGCTTTTTGACCGGATTATATCCCGCTTTTTACCTTTCCTCTTTCCGTCCCGTCAGCGTGTTGAAAGGTATTTTTGATAAAAAATCAGGTGCGGGTTTTCGGAAAACATTGGTCGTGACCCAGTTTGTGATGTCGATCGTTTTGATCATCGGCACGGTGGGATTATACCAGCAATTGCAATTCATGCAAAACAAAAAATTAGGTTTTGATAAAGAACAGTTACTCTATGTTCGTCTAAAAGGCGATGTCCGCCAAAAAGCCATGACGCTGAAAGTGTTACTGACAAAGCAGAGCAGTATTGCATCGGTTTCGGCTACTACAAGTACATTGGTCAACATGCAAAATACTTCGTATATCGAATGGGCCGGAAAGACGCCCAAAGATGAATTTTTGATCACTCAAATGAACGTTGACGCCGATTTCTTAAAAACAACCGGCATGGCGCTGGCCGCTGGGCGTAACTTCTCTACCGCCATAGCAAGCGACACAAGTAACAAGTTCGGCACCTATCTCATCAACGAAACCGCTGCCAAACGCATGGGTTGGACACCTCAAAAAGCACTTGGAAAAAAAGTAAATTTTTGGGGCTTGGACGGAGAAATTGTAGGTGTTTTACGCGACTTTCATTTCCGTCCGATGAATGTTAAAATTGAGCCGTTCATTGTCCGTTTTCGCCCTAAAGAAAGTTATTTCAATCTGTTGGTCAAAACACGTCCCGACCAAACACAACGCGCATTGGCAGACATTGCTCGAATCTATAAAAAATTTGAGCCTAATCAGCCGTTCAGTTACGGGTTTGTCAATGAAGATTTGGGACGCCAATATGCCATTGAGCAACGCACTGGAAAACTGCTTCTAAGCTTTTCTATTCTTGCGATTTTGATTGCCTGCTTGGGTTTGTTTGGTTTGGCTACTTTCACTGCTGAGCAACGCATCAAAGAAATTGGTATTCGAAAAGTAATGGGCGCTTCCATTACCAACATCACTGGTTTGTTATCGAAAGATTTCATCAAATTGGTGTTAATCGCCAACGGCATTGCGTTTCCTTTGGCCCACTACGGCCTGAATCATTGGTTACAGGATTTTGAGTACCGCATTGGTATCGAATGGTGGATTTTTGCCGTGGCGGGCATTTTGGCCATTGGAATTTCTTTGTTGACGGTAAGTTTCCAAGCGATCAAAACTGCTTTGATGAATCCTGTGAAGAGTTTAAAAACCGAATAAATTGTAGGGGCGGGCCTTGCGTCCGCCCCCTTGCCAACATAATTGTATCATGCCAACCCAAAGCAAACCGCCGCTCTTAGCTGACCGTCTTCTTGAATGGTTCTGCGCACCTCATTTATTGGAATACATTCAGGGAGACTTGCACGAAGAGTTTGAATACCAAGTCAAACGCATCGGAGAGCATCGCGCCAAATGGTTTTATTGGTGGGAAGTGCTGGGATTTATCAAACCAAGATACATTAAACGTAAACCAAGTAAATACCCTAAAACCTATTTATACAGCCCAACCATGCTCCGAAACTATTTCAAAATCGCTCTTCGTAACCTGCTAAAACACAAAGGTTACTCATTCATCAACATTTTCGGTTTGGCAACCGGCATGGCCGTAGCCATGCTGATTGGTTTATGGATTTACGATGAATTGTCGTACAACAAATCTTTCCAAAATTACGAACGCATCGCCCAAGTCATGCAACACCAAACGTTTGATGGTGAGATCAATACCCAAACTGCGAATCCGTACTTGATGGGCGATGAAATACGCGCTCAATACGGCAGTGATTTCAAATACATCGTTATGTCGTCGTGGACGGGTGAGCACCTGCTGACTTTTGAGGAGAAAAAACTGACCAAAACTGGCAACTACTTTGAACCGGCCATTACCGAAATGCTAAGCCTGAAAATGCTCAAAGGAACGCGGTCGGGCCTGAAAGAGATGAATTCCGTTTTGCTTTCGGAATCGACAGCCAAAGCGTATTTCGGCGAGACTGATCCCGTTGGTAAGATCATGAAAGTAGATAACAAACTGAACGTAAAAGTGACGGGTGTGTATCAAGATTTGCCTTACAATTCCGATTTTAAGGACTTGTCATTCATTTTGCCTTGGGACTTATACCTCGACAACAATCCGTGGATCAGAGAAAATACCAATCCGTGGCGAAGTAATTTTACCCAAACCTACGCCCAATTGGCCAGTCAATCCGACCTGGTTCAGGTTTCAGCAAAAATCAAAAATGTTAAATTTAACAAAATTCGTCCTGAAGAAAAAGCGTTCAAACCAGTCGTTTTCCTGCATCCAATGTCGAAATGGCATTTGTATTCAGCGTTTAAAAACGGAATAAATACTGGCGGACGCATCGAATTTGTATGGTTGTTTGGCATTATCGGTGCCTTTGTACTATTGTTGGCCTGCATCAATTTTATGAATTTGAGCACAGCCCGCAGCGAAAAACGCGCCAAAGAGGTGGGCATTCGTAAAGCGGTCGGCTCGGTACGGGGACAGTTGATCAACCAATTTTTTAGCGAATCATTGCTCGTGGTTATCGTTGCTTTTTTGTTGTCTTTGCTACTAGTACAGCTTATTTTACCCGCGTTCAATGAAGTTGCCGACAAAAAAATGTTCATTTTGTGGTCTAATCCGCTGTTTTGGCTTTTGGGAATTGGGTTCACCCTATTAACCGGCTTAATCGCGGGTAGTTATCCTGCTTTGTATCTATCTTCGTTTCAACCCATTAAAGTGCTGAAAGGCACTTTTCGGGCAGGACGTTTTGCGGCGGTGCCTCGCAAAGTACTGGTCGTTGTGCAGTTTACGGTTTCTGTTACTTTAATCATCGGCACCATCGTTGTTTTCCGTCAAATCCAATATGCCAAAAGCCGGCCTATCGGCTATAGCCGTGACGGATTATTAACGGTGCCGATCAATACACCTGACTTGACGGGCCACTACGATGTACTCCGAAATGATCTGTTGAAAACAGGTGCCGTCACTGAAATGTCTGAGTCGTCCAGTCCCATCACTTCCATTTGGGCAATCAACAACGGTTACGATTGGCGCGGCAAAGACCCTTCCATTCAAGGAAATTTTGCAGCCGTATCGGTCACACATGACTTCGGGAAAACCATCGGCTGGGAGTTTAAAGAAGGCCGCGATTTTTCGAGAGAATTCGCAACGGATTCTTCGGGAATTATTTTGAACGAAACGGCCGTCAAATTTATGGGTCTCAAAAAGCCTATCGGAGAAATCGTAAAGATCAACGAAAAATCTTTTCAAGTCATCGGCGTAGTGAAAGATTTAGTGATGCAGTCGCCGTATAGCCCTGTTTTCCGCACTTCCTTTGTATTGGATTACAATGACGTCGGCGTGATTAATATCAAAATCAATCCCGCCATCAGTTCCCGAGAGGCGTTGGCTAAACTCGAAACCGTTTTCAAAAAACACAACCCTTCGGCTCCGTTTGAATACAAATTTGCAGATGAAGAATATGCTAAGAAATTCAGCGATGAAGAGCGCATCGGCAAATTGGCTACCTTCTTTGCCATGCTCGCCATCTTCATTTCGTGTCTTGGACTATTTGGATTGGCCTCTTTTGTAGCCGAACAGCGCACCAAAGAGATCGGCGTCCGCAAAGTATTGGGCGCATCAGTGACCAATTTGTGGGGATTACTTTCCAAAGACTTTGTACTCTTGGTCATTATTTCCTGCTTGATTTCTTCTCCAATCGCTTATTATTTCATGGATAATTGGGTTCAAAAATATGAATACCACACCGACATAAGTTGGTGGGTCTTTATAGTTTCGGGCGCAGGTGCGTTAGCCATCACGTTGTTAACAGTTAGTTTTCAAGCCATCAAAGCCGCGTTAATGAATCCCGTGAAAAGTTTAAAAACGGAGTAAAGTTTGGGAAAAGAAAAACGGAGCCCAGGGAAAAGAGAAGAAGCAACGCTTGCCGATAAAATTGGTATAAGGAAATTCACAAACGTATCATGTCATGGAAAATCCTAAACACATTGTACAACAAGGCTATGACCGATTAGGCAGTCGCTACCGCGCACACTATGAAAATACAAATCCAGAGCGGTATATTGATTGGCTAACCGAATTAACCCAACGTTTACCGTCGAAAGCCAACGTTCTTGAATTGGGTTGTGCCGACGGGATTCCGACGGCTCGTTTTCTAAGCCAAGATTTTGAGTACTTGGGAATAGACATTTCTCCCGTACAAATCGAACTGGCCCGCATCAATGTTCCCAGTGCTCACTTTGAGGCTGCCGATATGTCCACACTGAGCTTACCTTCCTCTTCGTTTGAAGGGATTATTGCGCTGTATTCGCTTATTCATGTTCCTTTAGTTGAGCAAGTTACGTTAATTAACGCTATCTATCAATGGCTTAAGCCCAATGGCTATTTTCTGTGTGTTGTAGGGGCTGATGAGTGGACAGGCACAGAAGCGAACTGGATTGAATCTGGTACGCTTATGTACTGGAGTCAAGCGGATGCGGCCAAGTATCAATCTTGGTTTATTAAAACTGGGTTTACGATTATTGACCGTCGCTTTGTGCCCGAAGGAACCAATGGGCATACATTCTTTTTTGTACAAAAGACAGCTTAGATTTAACAAAAATTGCCTAACGCACGCGCCATTTATGATTTCGTGTTTTTAAGGTCCTTAGAGCTTTGCCAATCATCCCAAAATTTGTATTTTTACCATAACATTCTCTATTTTAATTTGGTGTGCAAACAATAACTACCGACGATTCTCAACGTGCTAAACCCAACGACAAATGGTTTCGGATCATCGGTGTTCCGGTGGCTGTTTTACCGTTTGTATTCTTCTATATACGTGAGTACGGATTTAATTGGTCATTGGTATGGCTCACCTTTGGTTGGGGGCTGATATCGACAGGCTTAAGTTGGGAGTTATTGCGTTGGTGGGTATTCCAAGCACGAGCCAACTATTTTCAGATTGATAATACTGGTCGGCGCGTTCTACTTACGTTTATCGGTTATGCGTTGCTAACCTCTTTGATACAGCCTATAGAAACTTGGGGACTCAGCCAAATTGACCCAACAGGCCTGGTTGCAGACCCAACTCACCGCGTGTATCTGACCCATATCGCCATGGCCATTTCGTTTGCCTTTATTGTCGGCGGCGTCTACGAGGTCATTTACTATCTGAAACTGTATCGATTAGCCCTGACAGATGCCGAGGACCTCAAAAAGGCAAAGATGCAAACTGAATTAGATGCGCTGCGCCAGCAAGTTAATCCACACTTTTTGTTCAACAGCCTTAATTCACTAACCGCGCTAATCGGCGAAGATCCGCAGAAAGCCGAAACATTTAGTGAAGAACTGAGTTCGGTGTATCGCTATCTACTCCGTTGCAACGACGCAACATTGGTGCCACTGTCGGCAGAACTGGACTTTCTTAACTCTTACTATCACTTGCTCAAAACTCGCCACGGTGACTCGCTAATATTAACAGCAAATATTCTATCCAACGGTGAAGAGCGGCAACTTCCCCCCTTGACGCTGCAACTACTGATTGAGAACGCCGTTAAGCACAACATCATATTGCCCGAACAGCCGCTAAACATCAATTTATATCTTGACGAATCAAACTGGCTTGTGGTCAGCAATAACATACAGCGTAAATCTACGCGGGTGTTGAGCAACGGCGTTGGACTAAGTAACATCCTTACCAAGTACCGCATGTTGGGCCAACCCGCGCCCATCATTGAGGATGACGGGCGCGAATTTCGCGTTACCCTACCACTGGTATAACTCTCGACTTAACTACTTCTTTGATACTCATTTAGCAACCAATTAGACGGTTTTACGGATACTTCACTGGTTCGGGAGCATCTTTGAAATGTTCGTATTTATTAAATAGTTTACCGATTCGATACACAACTGGCAGAATAACTTTCCTGACAAAAACTGGTATTTCGTTCATCTCATATTCGCTTGCATAACGTGTGATGAGATAAGCTGCATCAAAAACTTCAGGTTGGGCTTTGCCCGATTTTTTTTGGGCGGCAAAGATGCTACTCAGAAAAAACATAATGGTGTTGGCAGGCTTTAGCCACCCTTCACAGTGCAAGATATCCGAGCCGTCGTTCCAAAAACAGTGAGGGGTACCGCGTTTGAACACAACCGACTCCCCTGCATTTGCGTACTGCTTCGGCTGTCCTGCAACTTGATACCCAATTCGCCCTTTTAATACCGTAAAACCTTCATCTTGTAGCCAATGAGTATGCATGGGTGGGCCGCTGCCAGGTTGCACAAAACTCTCACCGATCAAGACATCACCGTCTGACTCGTGTAGTATACGCTTGAAAATTAATTTTTCACCAAGGAAATTATCGATGGTATGTGGCAATGAATAGTTCATGGCTTTAATAGGTTTATTGTTTATTTATTTGAAATTTATCATTGATGCATCTTACACATGAATACATCGTTACGGACTGTTTGTATTAATAACTTTTAATGACATACTCGGCTACTATACAGCGAAATATGGGTACAAATATGGGTCTTGTGTTAAGCGTAGCCAATAGTGAATGAAATAGAACGGGAAAAGTTGTCATTAAAGCGGCTTTATAGGGGCATAAAACGATTCTCACTAATAATCAATCAATTACTCATACGGCATCTGAGGCGATGATGAAGAAAAAATAAATTTCCACTCATCGGTGCATTTTTTGAGTCTATCTACTAGAAGAGTCGATTGGTAGATTAAACTAAATATGCGTTAAACGTTAGGGTTCAATTTCGTTCTAACCTTCGTAAACCAACAAAAAACAAACAATTCAAATAACAGCAACCATGAAAAAGACCCTCTTATCCATCGCCGCTTTCGCTCTTTTGAGCATCGCAACTGTCAATGCCCAACGCAGCCAATATCCAAACCAACGTCCTACCCAGGCGCCACAATACGACAATCCTCGGATTGATAATGCCTACGAAGAACTGAAAATCAACCGATTGGATAACATCGTAAAACTGACGCGTAAGCAGGAGAATGAGTTGAAAAGAATTGAGAACCATTATGACCGCATCCTGAAAGGAAGGCGTCTCAGCGGTCGAGACATTCAGCGTTTGGAAAACGAAAAACAACGCGAAATTTGGTCCGTTTTGACACCCGTGCAACGTCAACGTTTAGCGGCCCACCAACACAATCAAAAATTTGACCGTCCCTATCGCCGAGGTTAGTCATAAGAGAGTAAGCCATGAAAATAATTAGTTGAATAACCCGCAAATACAAAAAGCCGCCCCTTTCGGAGCGGCTTTTTGTTCAACACTTCACTTCTTACTTCGTTGGCTTCTTAAAGATAGATTCGTCTACCTTGGCATTGACCGTCACTTTGTTGGTGATAAAAGTCAACGCTCCCATTTGACTGGTCATATCCATGGTATTGGCCATCTTGATGCCTTCTACCTCTTTATAATCTGAAAACATAATTTCGCCATCTTGACCATTTATCGTTGTTTTCAGCTTAGTCAACATATAGGTATTAGCATCAATGTATTGCTCCATCACCTGACCGTCTTTCGTCGTAACTTTGAGGTGATACGCATCGTCTTTTTCTACTTTTTCTTTGCCTACCAGCTCTACTTTGCTACCCTTTTCTTTGTAATTATACAACTCGCCAAATGGGTCTAATTGGCCCGACTGTTGCTTCACCATTTCAGCAGGCATGTCTTCAGGGTCGCCCGTTCCACCCATCATGGCTGGGCGTATCATCCAACCCGTTGCACCCTCCACCACCTGCACCATAGAGTTACCCATTACCGACGATTCCGTACGTAAGGCCTTGCCGACCACTACCGTCGTTTTGTTAGGGATTTCCATGTTTTGAACCGCGAGTGTGCGCTCAATCACTATTGTACTTACCCCTTTTAATTTATCTGCGCCGCCCATTGCTGCAATATGTTTATCCACGATTTCATCCACCGTTTGGGCGTACGAACTGATTGAAACGAAGGCGGCCAAGGTCGCAACCAAAAGTTTGTTTGTTTTCATTTTGTTAGGATTTTTAAGTTATAATGCGTTAATTATGAATAGGTTAAAGATACTCTACTAAGGTCTTGAGGCACCGCCTGCGGGCGCTGCGCCAGGCGCCGCTTGGCCGTTTCCTTCAGTTTTTACATCGTCATTGTTGACCGAGCGAGCTTTCTTTTTGGGAGCTTCCATGGTCATTTTTCCAATTTTGTAGGTGAATGTCATACGCACACCTCGGTTGTAAAGGTACACATCACTTACCTGATTGAACTGGGCAGAATTGAGTTCGGTATGGATGTTGAAACGACGGCTCAGAAAGTTTTCTCCCGCCAACCCTATACTGCCTTTTTTGTTTTTAAACTCTTTCTTGATTCCTACGGTATAAAAACCGAATCCTCCCTGCATTCCCTGCAACTGCACCTGTGATCCTTGCAAGAACCCAAATGCCTGTGCGCCCCAGCCATTTTTAAATTGCGCCTGCGAAAACATCCCACCACTTACGTTAAAACCATCGTTGGTGAGATTTTCTGAGACCCCGTTCTCTCCCATTGCTTGTCCAGTCAGGGTGGTGTAGAACACATTAGAGAAAATCCCCACGTTGATTTTGGAGGTAACGGCGATGTTGGCAAAAATGTTGGTCCCGTAAGCGTGTTGACGGCCAATGTTTTCAAAAGTAGTCACAATCGCACCCGCCAGGGTATCGGAAGGGCGTCGTACTTGCGAAATGGCGTTATTGGTCACACGTCCGAAGAAGGTAGCATTCACAAATACTTTTTTGATGGTTTTGCTCAATCCTAATTCAAAGTTATTGGTCAATTCAGGCCGTAAACTTGGGTTACCGATTGTGATATTTTGGGGGTTGGCGGCGTTGAAGTTAGGGTTCAGTTGCTGCAATCCTGGGCGCTGAATCCGTCGATTGTAGCCCAATTTCAAGGTCGTGCCTTTAATGGTTTTGGAAGCGTTGACGCTCGGCACCAACACGCCATAATCACCGATTCCGATGGGACCACCTTCGCGGGTGCTGGCGTCGATGAATGTGTGCTCGTAGCGCAATCCGCCTTTGAAGGTGTAGCGTTTTTTAGTGGTGTAGGTGTAAGATGTGTAGCCCGCCGCTATGTTTTGGTGATAAATCAGCTCGCCAGAGGGTTGATTGATTTCTTTGGTAAATTCACCCGTTGGACCCGCCAACAAATAGCGGTAATCGCTGGTCACTTCCCGAAAAATCCCTTTTGCCCCAAACTCTAGCAACTGGTTTTTCTTAATCGGTGTTTGGTAATCCGTTTGCAACGTAAATTCTTGATTTACATTTGCGTTAAGATTCCGTTGACGACTCGTCAGACTGCCTTCGCCGTTCAATAAATTGGCATCAAAATCATTCGTCAGGCCATTGCGGCTATAGAGCGTCGAAATGCTCCATTCTTGCTGAGGTTTTTTGTAAGTATGCAGGTAATCTACGTTGATATCAACAGTTCCTGAGAGGTTTTTAGCATCTACATTGCGGCTCGAAGCCAATCCCGCCACGCCATTAGTAAACAATCTTGTCACCAAATCTTGCTGGTTTACCATGTTCCGAACCCCATAACGTACCCCAGCGGTGATGCTTTGGTTTTTGGCCAAGTCGTAGTCAAAACCAAGATTATATTGCCCAAACAACATATTGCTGCTGCCATCGCCCGTTTGCCGGGTCAGTGTGGTGATACCATTAACGATACCCGTTTGTTCCAAGCTCGTTTTGGTAATTATGTTGTAGTTGGCACGGCCAAACCCACCGAGCGTAAACCCAGCTTTCCCCTTGCGGTAACTTCCGTTGAGGGCCAGCGAAGAGCCTCGGTTGCCCACGCCCCCGTCTATGTTCAGGTTCATTCCCTGAAGACTGTTTTTCTTGGTAATGATGTTGATAATCCCTGCCGAGCCTTCTGCATCGTATTTTGCCGACGGGCTGGTAATCACTTCCACGGTTTTGATTTGGTCGGCGGGAATTTGTTTCAACGCGTCGGAAACACTGCTAGCAATAATGGTACTGGGTTTGTTGTTGATCAGCACCCGAATGTTTTGACTCCCCCGCAGCGATACGTTGCCGTCCAAATCTACCGTGAGTAAAGGCACCTTACGCAACACGTCGGCCGCATCTCCTCCTTTGGCTGAGATGTCTTTGTCGGCATTGTACACCAAGCGGTCCACTTTTTCTTCAATCAAAGCGGCCTGCCCAGTTACGACTACCTCACTGAGCGTCTGCACATTAGCGCTAAGTTTTATCACCCCAAGCTCCAATTCTTGACCTTTGGCTAGTATTATGTTTTCAATCGTTTTGTTCTTAAATCCCAGAAAGGAAATGAGCAAACGATACTCTCCCTCCACGATTTTATTCAAAACAAATTTCCCTTTTTCGTCAGCTACGGTACCATCTACGGCTTTTCCTGTGGCTTTGTTGTAGAGCGCAATATTGGCAAACTCAACGGCTTTGGTAACCGATGAATCCACCACAAAACCCGTAATTTTAGAACTACCTTTGGGCGTTTGGTCGCCCGCCGTTCCTGGCAGGGCTTTGGTCGGGGTGGCTCCCCCCATCGGAAACTGCGCCATTGCGGGCGTCAGGAGGGTAGAGGCAAGAAGTGTAATAGCGAGAAGGAAATAAATTTTTTTCATGGTTGTATGATTGATGCTGTAAAGGTGAGTCAGAATTATTCACGCAGAAAGTAAAATAGGATAAAGCCCGGAATCAAAAGGATAGACAGGCCGTATTGGCTGATGGAAAGCAAACCCGATTATTGTATCTACCCCAAAAACTCGGGCTTCTCCAAAACAAAAAAGGAGACCTGAACAAACGTTCAAATCTCCTTAATACTGATAACAATTAACGGATAACTGACAACTCCCTAGTTCACTTCCTTCATCAATCCCCGACGACGCAGGAGCGGCTTAATGTCTGGCTCGGCACCACGGAAGTTGAGGTAAAGTTTCATCGGCTCGTCGGTCCCACCCTTTTCTAGTACATTTTTACGGAAAGACTGAGCAGATTTGGGATCAAAAAGGCCTTTTTGCTTAAAAACTTCAAAAGCATCGGCATCCAATACCGCCGACCAAATATAACTGTAATAGCCTGCCGAATACCCGCCCGAGAAAATATGCTGAAAATACGTGGTGCGATAGCGCGGCGGAATCTGAGAAATCAGGCCAATTTTGTCCATCGCCTCTTTTTCAAACGTCAGCACATCCGTTGGTGTTTGCCCAGGCTTGAGGGTATGATAACTCATATCAAGCAACGATGCTGCCAAGTATTCCGACGTTTCAAAGCCCTGATTGAACAAACTGCTTTTTTTCATTTTTTCAATAAGTGCGTCAGGAATCACCGCACCTGTTTGGTAATGTTTGGCGTACAATTTCAACATTTCTGGCTCAGTGGCCCAGTTTTCCATGATTTGCGAAGGCAGCTCCACAAAATCACGCGGCACCGACGTGCCCGACAGACTACCATAATTGACGTTGGAAAGTAGGCCGTGCAATGCATGCCCAAATTCATGAAAGAACGTCTGCACTTCATCCATGCTAAGCAAAGCAGGAGCATTGCCCGAAGGGCGGGAGAAATTACAAACAATGGAGACTATGGGAGCCACGCGCTTGCCGTTTTCCATTTCTTGCTCGCGGTAGCTCGTCATCCAAGCACCACCGCGCTTGCTCGCACGCGGGTGAAAATCCATGTACATCACCCCCACGTGCTGCCCATTGGCTTCTTTTACTTCGTAGGCCGTGGCCTCTTCATGATAGACGGGAATATCAGTACGTGGCTCGAATTTCAGGCCGTATAGTCGCTGGCAAAGCGTAAAAATACCCTTGCGCACGTTGTCCAACGAAAAATAAGGACGTAATTCCTCTTCGTTGAGGTCGTATTTTTGCTTACGCAATTTTTCGGCGTAGTAGCGCCAATCCCAACTTTCCAGTTTTTCGTTTTTGCCGTCTTTGTCCATCAACGTCTGCAACTCCGCGGCTTCCTGTTTGGTCACGGGCACGGTGGCGGTCCACAATTGGTTCAGTAGTTCACTTACTTTAGCAGGCGTTTTCGACATGCTCTCTTCCAACACGTAGGCAGCATGGTTTTCATAGCCAAGCAAAGCCGCTTTTTCGGCCCGCAACGCCACGATGTTGGTCATGATAGCTTTGTTATCGTAGGCGTCGTTGTGGTTTCCGCGTTCGAGGTAGGCTTTAAAAATCTTTTCCCGCAATGAGCGATTATCGGCGTATTGCAAAAAAGGCATGATGCTGGGGTTTTGCAGCGTAAACACCCATTTTCCTTCCATTTTACGTTTTTTAGCATCATCGGCGGCGGCGGCAATCAG
Source organism: Runella rosea (assembly GCF_003325355.1). GTDB lineage: Bacteria > Bacteroidota > Bacteroidia > Cytophagales > Spirosomataceae > Runella > Runella rosea. The sequence continues at coordinate 4,471,934 of NZ_CP030850.1, read as the reverse complement.
CGACTCCGGCAAGCCACTCAGGTCTTCTTTTTTTTCAATGACCAACGTATAATTGTTGTTTTCGGCCAATAGATTCTGACCAAATTTTAAGGTCAGTAGCGACATTTCGGCGTTGATTTTACGCATCCGTTCTTGCTTCTCGGCCGAGAGAGCCGCACCGCTACGCACAAAGCTTTTGTAGGTTTTTTCGAGCAACATCAACTGTTCTCCCGTTAGTTTTGCGGTACTACGTTGGTCATAAACGGTTTTCACCCGCTTGAACAATTCCGCATTCAGTTGAATATCGTCGCGGTGCTTAGACATTTTGGGCGACAGCGTTTGCGCAATTTTCTGAATACCTTCGTTGGTGTTGGCGCTGTTAAAATTAAAAAACACGGTTCCGACGCGGTCCAGCAAATCGCCGCTGTTTTCCAACGCCAAAATTGTATTGGTAAAAGTTGGCGCTTCTTTTTGGGCGGTAATGGCCGCAATCTCCGCCGCTTGCTGTTTCATGCCTTCGATAAAAGCGGGTTCAAAATGCTCATTTTTGATTTGAGCAAAGGGGGGCACGCCAAAAGGTGTGTTGTAGTTACTAAAAAAAGGATTTTGAGAAGCAACATCCATCGACACGAGAGCAGTTAAGTAAATTGCTGATAATAGAACGGTTATGGTCTTTTTCATCGCAGTACGTTAATGAAGTTTAAAACAAGAGGTCAAAAGTAGAAGCAGATTGGCAAATATCAAACGGTGGCTATTTTTAAAAACCCATAAAAAAACTCGTCGGTTTTTATCCGACGAGTAAAGCAATATTGACAGAGGTGGTTTCTAATAACGATATTCATACAAAACATCTGACAATGCATCTCGTTTAATCAGCATTCTAGAAACACGGTCTTTAATGTCAAAGGTATATTCAAAATCAAGCACAAAAGTACTGCCACCTAAGGAAGGTACACTAATCACTGCCTTTTTCAACAATTTACTGCTGTATTTCCCTAAAAAATCACCTCTAAAAGATAAATGGTTAGTCGTCCAATAGGTAACTTCCTGACGAATGGTATTGGGATAATCAGTATATTCGTATGAAATATTGACTCTTTCCCCCTGATGCGTTGTACCCTTCCACTCCAGTAAATCTCCGTTTCCGCTGTATTTTAATGTTGTTAGGTAAAGTTTATCCGTCATGGCCACCAAATAGCCATTTTTATAAAAATATTGATTATTGGCCTCTTTCCCACTTGAAAAAAAACCCACGGCACTTTCAGCTAATCCGTTCTGATTGAGTTGAAAATTGAGTTCCTGCTTACCAAATTTACCAGTAGCTTTCCGAGCCGCTTGGTCAAGGGTAATATCAAGTACTGGACCTTTATCTGTCGATATTTGTACTAATTGCTCCTGTGAATTGTACCCAAACTTAAAAGTATCAATGAATACAGTACCCAGCGCAACATTTACCGATTTAGGAAGGGTATTAATTATCAAGGGAGACTGAATATCTGGATGTTCATCGGTATATTTTTTCGCTTTTTCGGCAAGCGTCAGTTCTGGTACAGTAGGGATTGGTGGTTCTTCGGAATCTATTTTTTCACAAGCCGACAATCCCATTGCCAATACAAAAACAGAAAGTAGAATGGTGGATTTCATGGAAATAATTATAAGTTGTTAAATTATAACGCATTACATTAAAAATATAACGTCTCTAACCCTTTTTTAGTACGTTTTTCAAACCTTTTCGGCAGCTAACTACCTCGGGACAGCATCGTTTTCTTTAACAACATAATCCAATCAGTGGGGAAAATAAAAAAACGCCCCTCCAGCATCGCCAAAGGGGTGTAAGACTATTATCTATCTACTTAAATAAATTAAGCAACTTTAAAACTACTATTCTGCGTCAATAACCACAATAAAAATCAGCCAGAGAGGACGAATTTATCGACAGACGCACTCTCTAACCAGGGAAATAAGTTCGGGCAAACCAACCCCATTTGTATCCTGTATAAGTCTTATATAAGTCTTAATTCTTCTATACGCCCATTAATTCCTTAAAAGCATCCTTGTACAAATCGCCCACGGAAAGCGTTGTTTTTCCAATAGAAACGGCATTTCTGCTGATTGAATCTACTTTATGAATAGCGACAATAAATGAGCGGTGTATTCGGAGAAACCTTGAGGGAGGTAGCTTGTCTTCGATGGCTTTCAGGCGGCTCAGCGTAATGATCGGGGCAGCAGGCGGAGTAAGATGAATCTTGACGTAATCCTTGAACGATTCGATGTATAAAATAGAATCAAAATCTACCCGAATCAGCTTGTAATCAGATTTCACAAACATGCAGTTTTCTTGAAGATTATTTTCAGCCAACTCAAAATGGTTTTTTCCCTTGGTGGCGGCTCTTAAAAACTCTTCGTAACTGAATGGTTTCATCAGATAATCCAACGCATCCACTTTGTAGCCTTCTACCGCGAACTGATTATAGGCCGTGGTGAATACAATGCGGGTCTGCACCAACGAGTTTGTTTGACTGATAATCCGGGCAAGCTCCATTCCGTTTAGATCTGGCATCTGAATATCCAAAAACACAAGGTGAATTGACTGACTATGAATAGCTTGTAGTGCTTCTACCCCGTTGGCATACTGGCCCATTAAGTTCAAAAAAGGAGTTTGCTCCACAAAAGTATTGAGCAGTCCGAGCGCGGGCGGTTCGTCATCTACAGTAATACAATTCAATTTCATGGCTTTTTTTTGAGGGGAATGGTGGTGTCTACAATTCTATTTTTAACTCAACCTGATACATTTTGTTCTCAATGTCTTCATTTATAATAAGCGAATGTCGCCCAGGATAAAGCAAATCAAGCCTTCTTTTCGTATTAATCAACCCAATACCGCCGTTAATACCCCCAGCCGCGTCTTTATTGGGATGTATTTGATTCTTCACCCTTAGGGTAAGGAGGCCATTTTGGGCGTTAAGCGCAATCAAAATTGCAGTTTTGTTCAGCGAACTGGTTCCGTGTTTGAAGGCATTTTCAATAAATGGCAGCAAGAGCATTGGCGCTACCGAATATTCATGGTCTGACTTAAATTCTTGAACTTCCAAGGTTGTGTAGGCATGAAGGCGCAATTTCATCAGTTCAATATAGTCATTCATGAAAGAAATCTCCTGACTTAACAGGGCACTCTCCAACGGGGTTTCGTACAATAAATAGCGCATCATGCGGGAAAGTTTCAGAATAGCCTCTCTCGACACTGGAATATCCGAATAGGTCAGGGCATAAATATTGTTGAGGGTATTGAAAAAAAAGTGGGGATTTATCTGCGCTTTTAACAACGCCAACTCAGAAGCAATGTGCTGTTTTTCAATCATTTCATGCTTTTTCACTTCCGATTGCCAACGTTGAGCAGCCGCAAAACTGGTACTGATAACCATCACCAAAATAGCAACCATAAACAGATGAACATCGAGTGTATATTTACTCTTAATGCTTTTACTGCCTTTTAAGGCCGCCATCTGTTCATTTACATGAAGATTAATTTCTATGATTCGGGCCAATACCAAAAAACAAAAGATGATCCCCACAAACCATACAATAAACACCGTTTTTTTTTCATTGACTAAAAACGCAGGGACCATGTAAAGTGCGTTGAAATAAAACATCCCCGCCAACATAAAAAAATTCAGTATCTGCTTGATCCAGAAGGATGTAGGGACTGTCATATCCCAAGTAAGTGGTGGATAAAAAAGGACAATAAATCCAAGCAGTAGCCACACCATGATGTGCACCAAAACGGTTAAACTACTGATTGATTTTCCTAATTCCATGATATTAATTTAAGCTACAAGATTAGAATGAATTAGGGAAAACCTCAAACTTAATCGACAGAGAGACCATTTTTACGGGCGTACCTTAAAACTTTATCGGACAATCTATAGAATGCAACGCACCATCAATTGTTTTATACGGCGCTCCAATAATATTAGTACAAAATGTCCGCAAACGAAGCTAAATCTGTCCGTTTGCGGACATTTTTTTGGGGAATAAAAAACACAAATATTTGTTTATCAATCACTTATTCTTCTGGTACATCATTTGAACAATTCTCGTCGGGCCTTTTCTTCTTCCTTAGTTATGATACGGAACTATCTCAAAACCACACTGCGCAACTTGTGGAACCACAAGGCATTTACATTCATCAATGTATTTGGTTTGGCCGCGGGCTTGACGGCCTGTCTGCTGATTGGGCTGTACATTCAGCACGAACTAAGTTTTGACCAATTTCACCAAAACGGTTCCCGCATTGCCCGGGTGGTAATGCATTACAGCATCGAAGGGACCGCCAACAAAACCGTCATGACGGGCACCAAAGTCGGGCCCGCATTTCGCCGCGATTTTCCCGAGGTAGAAGGCTTCGTTCGGGTCTCCGACCCCGCCCACTCTCAAAGTACCGTCGTGGTCAAACAAGGCGATTTATTGTTTAACGAACCTCGCTTTTGCTGGGCCGACTCGTCTTTTTTTGATTTCTTTTCGTTCAAATTATTGAAAGGAAACCCAAAAACAGTACTCAACGCCCCCAATCAAGTCGTTCTTACGGCCTCAACCGCCCGAAAATACTTTGGAATAGAAGAACCCGTGGGCAAAATCATTCGGTTGGAAGACAAAGTGGACTATTTAGTGACAGGCATTGCCGAAGATGCTCCTTCCAATTCTCAATTACAATTTGACTTTGTGGCCTCTTTCCACTCACTTTCGGCCGCTAAAACCGAGACGTGGTGGAACGCCAATTATGTCACGTATTTACTGCTGCGCCCTTCTACTTCGGTAGCTGCGCTTCAGTCAAAAATTGCCGCGTACATGCGCCAGCAATCGGCCGAAACCGAAATGACTGGCAACAATTTTGTAACTTATCTGCTCGAACCGCTCGCCGATGTTCACCTTTATTCCGAAGCCCAAGGCGGCATGAGCGCCGCTGGTGATATCACCTACGTCTATATTTTTCTGGTTATTGCCTTGCTTATTTTGGTCATTGCCGCCACCAACTACATGAATCTTACCACCGCCCGCGCCACCGAGCGCGCCAAGGAAGTGGGCATGAGAAAAGTACTGGGAGCCTTTCGCGGACAGTTATTTTGGCAGTTTTTGAGCGAGTCACTGGTGCTTACCCTGGTTGCGTTGGCATTGAGTTTAGCAGCGGCAGCGGCATTTTTGCCGTCGTTTAATCAACTGTCTCAACGCCAACTTTCATTCGATGTTCTCTTTCAACCCGTTGGCATCCTGTCCTTAATGGGCATTTGGCTGCTGGTTAGTTTTGTGGCGGGAAGTTACCCTGCTTTGGCACTGTCTTACTTCCAGCCCATCAAAGTATTGAAAGGTGCGTTTAAAAATACCGCTTCGGGGCTATTATTGCGTAAATCATTGATTGTCTTACAGTTCATTATTTCTGTTTTTCTGATTGTGAGTACACTCGTGGTCAACAATCAGATGAATTTTATCCAAAACAAAAAACTGGGCTACGATAAACAACACATTATTGCTCTACCCACCGATGGGCGCATCAACAAAAATCTAAAGGCGCTAAAAAATGAATTTACGCAAAACCCTAACGTCAAAAATGTAGCACTAGCGTACGAAACGCCCACGTTTATTCAATGGGGCGACGGCGTCGAAACCGTGGGTACGTCCAATCCTGTCCAGAAGATGATTACGGCGTTTCCTGGCGATGAAGATTTGGCCAAAACCCTAGACATCAAGATTATTGCGGGCAGCGACCTTACCGAGGCCGACATGCAACTACTCAACGCTGAGGATGATTCCAAGAGCGATTATCGCTTTTTAATCAACGAAACGCTGGCCAAACAACTAGGCTGGAAGTCGCAGGAAGCCGTTGCAAAAAAAATCAAATTAGGCGGTCGCTTGGGAGAAATCAAGGGCGTTTTTCGCGATTTTCACTTTGCTTCGATGAAACAACCCATCGGCTCTTTGGGTATTTTTCCAGTCACTTGGGGTAATGTATTGTTGGTTAAAATGACGGGAAATAATATTCCGCAAACGCTGTCTTTTTTGGAAAACAAATGGAAAACGCTTGCGCCTCATCGTCCATTCAGCTACACCTTCCTTGACGAAGAATACCGCCAAATGTACGCCAACGAAAACCGCATCAGTCGCGTTTTCACGGTGTTTGCGGGCTTGGCTATTTTATTGGCTTGTTTGGGATTGTTCGGTTTGGTGGCATACACTACCGCCCAACGCACCAAAGAAATCGGCATTCGTAAAGTGTTGGGCGCTTCGGTATTAGGAATCACGGCGTTGTTGTCAAAAGATTTCTTAAAACTCGTATTGATTGCCATCGTCATCGCATCGCCTATCGCGTGGTATGCCATGAACGAGTGGCTCAAAGACTTTGTCTACCGGATGGACATCCAATGGTGGGTATTTGGGTTGGCGGGAGTTGTTGCCGTCGGTATTGCTTTATTAACGGTTAGTGCGCAATCCATCCGAGCGGCTCTGATGAATCCAGTAAAATCTTTGAAATCGGAGTAGGGGCACGTTTGCCTGGATACAACGAAAATGCTGATCTGGGCAAACACATATTAACTTTGATTAGGCTCAAATTTCTCATAGTCGGTGGCAGTGGATAGGGCAGACGCGAGCGGTCCGCCGCTGCGGCCCTGCCCCTACGGTTTAAACTTAAAATATAATGTTACGCAACTATCTCAAAATCGCCATCCGTAACCTTGTCAACAACAAGGTTCTTTCCTTTATCAACATCGCCGGGTTGGCAGTAGGAATGGCGGTGTGTCTTTTGATTGTACTGTTTATCAAGGACGAACTACATTTTGATACTTTTTTCAAGAAAACACCGCAAATCTATCAGGTCAATATTGACGGAAATTTTGGCGGCTCAGAGTTGCTGGGAGGCTATACGCCACCGCCGGCGGGCAAAACGTTGATGGCCGAATTTCCTGAGATAGAAACTTACACGCGCACCTTTCAAATCATGGATTTGGTGGTGAGTCACGAACGAAATGGTAAAAAAGACCATTTCTTTGACGAGAAAAACATCATGGCCGTTGACTCCAACTTTCTGGAAATCTTCGACTTTGCGCTCCAAAAAGGAAATGCCGCTACCTGCCTGCAAAACACGGACGATGTGGTGATTACTGAAACAATGGCTAAAAAATACTTTGGCGACAGCGACCCTATCAATCAGGTGCTTTTATTTGGCGAACGCCCCCGGAAAGTCACGGCGGTATTGAAGGATATTCCGAGTCAGTCTTCGATGCAATTCGATTTTTTGGTTCCTATCCGCAGTGTTCAGGTTGTCAGTTATTTTGACTGGAGTTGGGTATGGCTCAACGTGAGTACGTTTGTGGTGCTCAATGATAAGATTGCTCAAAACCCCGAGCGGATTCGGCAATTGGAAGCCAAATTTCCCGCCATGATTCGCAAACACGCCCAATATGCATTCAATCGAATTGGACAACCGTATGACGAATTCATTAAGAAAGGCGGCAAATGGGAGTTTTTTCTACAGCCTTTTCAAGATGTTCATCTTCATTCGGGCAAAATAAGCGTGTTTTATGAAAACACAGGCGACATTAAACAGGTCTATATGTTTGGCATTATTGCCATCTTTATCATTTTGCTGGCCTGCGTCAATTTTATGAATCTTTCGACGGCCCGCTCGCTCAAGCGTGCCAAAGAAGTGGGTGTACGAAAGACGCTCGGTTCTTTTCAGAGTAGCCTTATCAAACAATTTTTATCCGAATCGCTGCTGTATAGCTTTTTAGCTACGGTCCTGGCATTGGTAATTATCTCTGTATCATTGCCGTGGTTCAATCAAATTTCAGGCAAGGCCATTGCTTTTAACGCTCTTTTTGAAGGTGGTTTTGGTTTATTTATTGTGTTGCTCATGCTCACTACGGGCGTGCTGGCGGGAAGTTATCCTGCCTTTTATCTTACTTCGTTCAAACCCATCGAAGTATTAAAAACGAATTCCATTAAAACGAACATTGCTCATTTGTTGGTTCGAAATGGCTTAGTCGTTTTTCAATTTGCGGTCTCTACGGCGTTGATTATCTGTACGATTGTAGTCTTCCAACAACTGCGTTTTACACAAAATAAAGATTTGGGACTCACGAAAGAAAACGTCATTGTCATTCCTAATGCACAGCGTCTGGAACAAAGTCAGGAAGCATTCCGACAGGAAATTGCTCGTATTCCCGATATTATTCACACTTCCATCAGTACCAACGTGCCGTTGAGTGGCCGTTTTGGTGATTTCTATCTCCCTGAACAACATACCGGCGACAAGCAGATTGCCAAAGATCTGACGCTTTTCTCGTTTATGACGGACGACGAGTTTATCAAAACTCTTGATATTAAACTCACGAAAGGCCGCGATTTCTCTAAAGAATTCAACGATTCGACTTCGGTTATTCTGAATGAAGCGGCGGTGAAGAAAATTGGCTGGAAAAACCCAATAGGAAAGTACATAGACTATCCCGGCGGAAATATGCAGCGTTTTAAAGTCGTTGGCGTTGTCAAAGATTTTGATGTTCAAACGGTTCATAACGTGAAGTCGCCTTTTGCGTTGTTTCACCATTCCTCCAAAACGTATGAAGAATCCAACTCTTACGTATTGGCCCGTATCAGCGGCGAAAATGTGGACAAAGTGTTGACAACCATCGAGAAACAGTGGAAAAGCTACGCACCCGGTACGCCGTTTACTTATACTTTCTTAGATGAATCATTTGCCAAAGCATATCAACGCGAACAGCGCACGGGCGTTGTCTTCGGCATTTTTACGGGATTGGCTATTTTGATTGCCTGTTTAGGTTTGTTTGGATTGATTGCGTACATGGCCGAAACAAAAACCAAAGAAATAGGCATTCGTAAAGTGATGGGAGCTTCTGTCAGTCAAATCATTATGCTCCTGTCGAAGGGCTTTCTCAAATTAGTTATCGTTTCTTTTGTGATTGCCGCGCCTGCCGCGTGGTGGGCTATGAATCAGTGGCTTACAGGCTTTGCGTATCCCATTGACATCAGTTGGTGGATGTACGCTATAGCAGGCTCAATGGCGTTATTGATTGCGATTTTCACAGTAAGTTTTCAGGCAGTTAAAGCCGCCTTAATGAATCCCGTAACCTCATTGAAATCGGAGTGAAATTTCGGAGAACGGGAGCAAGAAAAACAGAACAAGTACATTTTCCATAACTCCGTTTTCCATGTTCCAAACAAAAAACCATGTTACGCAATTACATTAGCATTGCTTTTCGGCAAATTCGTAAAAATAAACTCTTTTCCTTCGTCAATTTTGCAGGATTGACATTGGGACTGACGTTTTGTTTTTTGACGTTCATCTGGTACCGTTTTGAACACTCTTACGACCGCCACTATCCTACAACCGACCGGCTGTATCGCCTGAATTATGAGCTTAATTTTACGGGAAGCGCTTTTACCATCACGCGCTCACCTGCGCCTTTTGCGCCGATGCTCCCGAATTATTTCCCCGAAATTGAGCAAACTACACGGTTTTATCCCCGGAGCATCAGCGTACGAATCCCCGACCAAGATCAGGGCTTTGAGGTAGAAAATGCTTTTTTTGCCGATTCAACCACCATGCAGGTCTTTGGTTTTGAGACCCTCCAAGGCGACCCTGACCGCGCACTACACACCCCATTTTCGATTGTATTGACCGATAAAACGGCCCTGCGCTTTTTTGGCAAAGAAGATTGTATAGGCAAACAGTTAATGCTGGCCAATCAGGGGCCTTTCACGGTGGGCGGCGTGATACGCGCCCTGCCCGAAAATGCCCACTTTACCTTTGATTTTCTGGCTCCATTTCGCAATATCGTCGATGTAGAGCCTGATTTTGCCCGTGAAGGCATCCTAGACGTTATCCAAAACAACAAATTGGCATCTTATGCCACCACCTATGTATTACTAAAAAAAGGGGCAAAAGCCGCCTCTGTCAACGCTCGGTTCAAGAATTTCGTCCTCAAAAACGGCATGAAAGAAGTACGGGACAAACAAAACTTCGCCCTCTTTCCCGTACGTGACATCCACTTGCAATCAACAGCGGAGGGCGAAGTAGTTCCTACCGCCAACCCCGATTTCTTACAGATATTTTCCCTGATTGGAGTCCTCATTCTGGCCATTGCGGTGGTTAATTTCGTCAATCTCAGCACCGCCGCCCAGCTAAGTCGCGCCAAAGAAGTGGGCGTACGGAAAGTACTTGGATCACAGTCGTGGCAAATCGTCGGGCAATTGTTGACAGAAACTTTTTTATTGGGACTCCCCGCTTTTTTGTTGGCCTTACTGCTTACCAAACAGTTTTTGGGCCAAATGGAAACCTTTTTTGGACGAAAACCTGACTTTTCTTTCGCCCAAAATGCCGAAATGCTTTTGCTGTTTTTTGGCGTATTTACAATGGCTTGTTTATTGGCAGGGATATACCCCGCCGTTTTTGCTTCGCGCTTCAAAGCCACCGATATTTTTCGCGGAAAAGCCAGTGGCAAGGGCCAAGGGGGAAATTGGCTGACCCAAGGTCTCATTACCCTACAATTCACGGTAGCGGTGGCCCTGCTTGCAGGCGCAGGGATTGTCTTGCGGCAGATTGACTATTTGAAAAATCGCCCCTTGGGATTCAACCGCGACATGACGCTGGCGGTGCCGCTATTCAGTCAAAATATGAACAATCTGTTTTCACCTGGCGACCAACAACTGCGCAATCGGACCAATGCCTTTGAGGAAAAACTACTGCAAAACCCTTCCATTAGAGCCGTCACCTTGGCCTCAAACCTACCAGGAATGGGCGGTGCGCGTCACCCGATTGCGACCGAAAAAATCAGAATTGAAGACGGGGTTGTACTTCCGGGTATCTCGGTAGACTATGACTTTATTAAAACCTTCGACCTGAAAATAGTGGCAGGTCGCGATTTTGACAAAACCTACGGAACTGACCATTTAGAGGGTTTTATCATCAACAACGAAGCGGTAAAAGCCCTTCATTTTGGGTCACCGCAGGCAGCTATTGGCCAGAGCATCCAACGCGGCGGCAAAAAAGGCCGAGTAGTAGGAGTCGTCAATGATTTTCATTCCGAAAACCTTCGTACGGGCCTAAGCCCCTTATTTATGGAGGTAAGCCCAGGAACATTTTCTCAATTTGGCATTAAAATTTCATCGGCCAATACCCCTGCTACATTGGCTTATGTGGAAAAAACATGGAAAGAGTTTTTTCCCGAAAAAGTATTCGAACACCGCTTTCTGGATGAGTCTCTCGCCGATAGCTACCGAGAAGAAAGTCGATTTGCGTCGCTCATTGCGTTGTTTGCGGGGGTCGCGATTTTCCTCTCCTGTTTTGGTTTGTTTGGCATGATTGCGTTTGTGGTACGGCAGCGTACCAAAGAAATCGGCATCCGAAAAGTATTGGGTGCAAGCGTGGGGAGTGTCGTGGCGCTCTTGTCTGCCGATTTCATCAAACTCATCCTCGTAGCTATCCTCATTGCCAGTCCGATTGCTTATTTTTTCTTGAATAAATGGCTGGCCGATTTTACATATCGCATTACTATTCAATGGTGGATTTTTGCGTTGGCTGGACTGGTCGCGGTGATTATCGCCCTGTTCACCATCAGTTTTCACAGTATCAAAGCTGCATTAGCCAATCCCGTGCAGTCATTAAAAACAGAGTAAGGATAAGCCTCGCGTCGGCCCGTTTACGCTGTCACAATACCTCGAATTGGACAGACGCAAGGCCTGCCCTACCATTTAAAACCAAAAACCATGTTACGCAACTACCTCAAAATCGCTTTTCGTAGCCTTTTAAAACACAAAGGTTTTACGTTTATCAACATTGCAGGTCTCAGTTTGGGACTGACGAGTTTTTTGGTCATTGCACTCTACGTGCAGGATGAGTTGGGTTACGACCGTTTTCACCAAAAAGCCGACCGTATTTATCGGGTTTCGCGGTATTTCAAGTCGACCGATGGCCAAATCAGTCTGCGACTGGGGACGGTAGCACCCGCTTTTTTTCCGCATTTCAAGAATGATTTTCCTGAAGTCGAACAAATAACCCGCCTGTTGGAATACGAGGGAACGATGCGATTGCCCGATAATTTGGAGAAAAAATACACCGAAGACAACCTGTTTTTTGCCGAAGACAATATCTTTAAAGTGTTTGATTTCAGGCTATTGGAAGGTAATCCTGACAAAGCACTTTCGGACCCATTTACGGTGGTTTTGTCAAAACCGATGGCTGAAAAATACTTTGGGAACGTCAGCCCCGTTGGAAAACTCATCAAATTCGACAGCCAATACGACTTCCGTATTACGGGCGTTTTTGAACCGCTTCCCGCCCAGTCGCACATTCACCCCAACGTTTTGTTTTCGGCGGTTTCACTCAATGATGAACGCCTGTATGGTGCCGAAGGGTTACGCAGCGACTGGGGCGGCAACAACTTTGCCACCTATTTTTTACTCCCTGCCAACTACGACCCCGCCAAACTAGAAAAAGCCTTTCCGGCGTTTCAGGACAAGCACCTGCCCGAACATAACGGTACCAAAGGCTCCAAATACTCTGAACTTCATTTGACAAAAGTGCCTGATATTCACCTTTATTCACACTTAGACTACGAAATTGAGCCAGGCGGTGACATCAAATACGTCTACATTTTCTCGGCCATTGCGTTGTTTATTTTGCTGATTGCCTGCATCAATTACATGAATTTGGCCACGGCCCGCTCGGCCAGCCGCGCCAAGGAAGTAGGAATGCGGAAAGCAGTGGGGGCATTGCGGCAACAGCTCATTGGGCAGTTTTTGAGCGAATCTATTTTGGTGACGTTTTTTGCGTTGGTATTGGCGCTGATTGCCACGGCGACGTTGCTTCCTGCACTCAATAATTTTACCAACAAAAACCTCTCTTTCACGCAATTATTCAGCGGACAATTTTTATTAACGGCCACCTTAGCGGTATTAATCACGGGTTTAGCCGCGGGAAGTTACCCCGCTTTTTTCCTAACTGCCTACCAACCTATTCAAGTCCTGAAAGGCAGTATTGTGAATGCCCTCAAAAACGGCAAACTACGCCAAGTACTGGTAATCACGCAGTTTGCCATTGCCTGCCCCTTGATTATTTGCACGAGCGTAGTCTACAATCAGCTTGATTTTATGATGAACCAAAAGACGGGTTATAAAAAGGAGCAGATTTTGGTCATGTCGGGCGTGGGAAGTTCTGCGGCTGATTTTGAGACACTTAAGCAACAACTCAAACAACATTCGGGCATTACCAACGTGACGCATTCTTCGCGCGTGCCTACGATTCGGCTGTTGGATTCGATGGGAGCTTCCGTTGCCAAAGGTGATACCACCACGCCCGTCAGCACCGAAATCAAGGGACTTTCGACCGATTATGATTTTATCAACACCTACGAAATACAACTCGCCGCTGGCCGTGATTTCTCACGGACTTTCGGGGCTGATACCACCAATTTTATTCTGAATGAGGCGGCCATAAAAGCAATTGGTTGGAAAAACAACGAAGCGGCCATTGGTCAACGCTTCAAATACGGCAACCTCGACGGACAAGTGGTTGGCGTGGTCAGGGACTTTCATTTTGAATCGCTGCACCAGAAAATTGCCCCGATGGTGATGTTTATGCGTCCAAGCTGGCGTAGTCGGCTATCGGTGAGCGCTAAAACGGGCGATTTGCCCGCGGCCATTGCTCACGTTGAAAAGGTGTGGAAACAGTTTTTTCCGAACAATCCGTTTGAATACACCTTCTTGGATGAACGCTTCAACGACCAGTACCAAGCCGAACAAAAACAGCGCACACTCTTTTTGATTTTTGCGGCCATTTCGATTTTCATTTCTTGTTTGGGCCTATTTGCACTGGCCACCTACACCGCCGAGCAACGCGCTAAGGAGATTGGCATTCGGAAAGTGCTGGGTGCCAGCGTGGGCAGCGTCGTAACGCTCCTTTCAACTGATTTTATCAAACTCGTTCTTATCGCTCTCCTCATCGCTTCGCCAGTTGCTTGGTATGCCATGCACCTGTGGCTCAAGGACTTTGCGTACCGAATTGATATTCCGTGGTGGGTCTTTGGCGTAACTGCCTTTCTGGCGGTTGGCATCGCATTTCTGACGGTGAGTTTTCAGAGTATCAAAGCCGCCCTAATGAATCCCGTAAAATCTTTAAAATCAGAATAATACAATCCCAACAGCCATGTTAAAAAATTATGTCACAACTGCCCTCCGCGCCCTCAAGCGCGATTGGAATTACTCGCTCATCAACATCGCCGGACTCACATTCGCGCTGGCCTGCTGCCTCATGTTGTTTTTGGCCATTCGCTACGAATTAAGCTACGACCAACACAACGCCAATGCCGACCGCACGTACCGAATCATTACCTTCAACAAAACTTCTGAAGGAGATGACCGAAACACTGGCCTTCCGTTGCCCGCTTTAGCCGCTCTCCGCAATGATTTTCCCGAGCTAAAACACCAAGTGACGATGGTTTATGACCTCTACGGTGCACTGGTAAGGGTCAATAATCAAAAAGCGAACAAGTTTCAGGAAGAAGGCAGCGTTATCGCTTTTATAGAGCCTGAGTACTTCCAATTGTTTGACTATCAATGGAAAGCGGGAAATGCAAAAGCGGCCTTGAAGAATCCAAATACGGTTGTGTTGACGGAACGCATTGCGAAGAAATATTTCGGCGACGCTGACCCGATGGGAAAATCCATCAAGATTGAAAACAAAATGGATTTCGTCGTAACGGGCATTGTAAAGGACCCACCAGCCACGACGAGTCTCCCATTTGAGGTTCTGCTATCATTTGCTTCACTCAAACAATACGGTGCCAACGGAGACTGGGAATCTTGGGGCTCCACCTACAGCGGTGCTCAGATTTATCTGGCTTTACCCGAAAAAGTAACCGCCGCCCGAATGCAGCAACGGTTGGTGCCATTTGTCAACAAATACCTCGAATCCGACGATGCCAAAGAGATCCAATATGAATTACAGCCACTGACTGACCTCCATTTTGATACCCGTACCGAGAACCCTGCGAGCCGAACCGTCAGCAAACAGATGATTTGGGCCATGGCTCTGATTGGGTTGTTTATCCTGATTACGGCCTGCGTCAATTTCATCAATCTGGCTACCGCCCAAGCACTGCGCCGCGCCAAAGAAGTAGGGGTACGCAAAGTACTAGGCAGCTCCAGATTTCAGTTGGTGCGTCAATTTTTGAGCGAAACGGGCCTGATGACGGGTTTCGCCATTGTGTTGGCCTTTTTAGTAGCGTATTTATCCATGTCCCACGTGGCCGAATTACTTGATATTAAAGCTTCTGCACTCGTGCTGTTCGACCCCGTCGTTGTTGGTTTTGTACTATTATTGGCTTTGGTCACAACCGTGCTAGCTGGTTTTTACCCGGCATTGGTTTTATCTGGTTATCAACCTATTTTGGCACTGAAGGGCAAAATGCGCACGACAGGTGGCAACCAGTTATCGCTTCGCCGAGGGCTGATTATATTTCAATTTGCCATTTCACAGATGCTTGTTATCGGCACCATCATCGCTTACAACCAAATGACCCACCTTCGTTCGGCGGATTTAGGCTATGACAAAGAAGCAGTGCTCACAATCAATATCCCCGAACGCAAGCCTGGTCAACTCGAAACACTACGGGCCCAATTGGCCGCCTTGCCCAACGTGAAGTCTTTAAGCTACGGCATTTCGGTTCCCTCTTCAGACGGCAACTGGTGGTCGAGTTTTCGGTTTGAAAACGCCGAAAAGCCAGCCGATTTCAGCATCGTGATGCGCATGGCAGACACCTCCTATATCAACACCTACGGGTTGAAATTGATTGCGGGGCGAATGTACCTACCCGCTGACACAATACGAGAAGTTATTGTCAATGAATCGTTTGTAAAAAAAATGGGCTTTCAAAACCCGAACGATATTATCGGCAAGCACCTAAGTGTCGGCGGCCGCAGCAGGGTAAAAAAGCCGATTGTTGGAGTGGTCAAAGATTTTAACACTTTTTCGCTCCACCAAGAGACCAATCCGTGTGTACTAACCACCCGACGCGATACGTACCAATCGCTCGGTATTAAACTTTCGACGCAACGGGGTGGAACTGAAGCCATCAGCCAATTAATCGGCCAAGTAGAAACTACTTGGAATGCCACTTTTCCTGATTTTGCGTTTAAGTATGAGTTTTTGGACGACAAACTGAATAACTTTTATAAAAACGAAGAACGCATGTATGCGCTCTTCCGATTGCTGGCAAGCATTGCCATTTTTATTGGCTGCTTAGGGCTATATGGCGTCGTGGCTTTCATGGCCGAATCAAGAACCAAAGAGGTGGGAATCCGCAAAGTATTGGGCGCTTCTACGGGTCAAATTGTGAGCCTGTTTTCTGTCGAATTCATCGGTCTTGTCTTAATTGCGTTGATTATTGCGTCGCCAGTGGCGTGGTACGTGATGAACAAGTGGCTGGCTGATTTTCCTTATAAAATTGACATTGAATGGTGGGTTTTTGCGGCCACGGCGCTCCTTGCGGTAAGTGTTGCCTTTCTCACGGTCAGTTTTCAGAGCATCAAGGCCGCGTTGATGAATCCTGTGACGAGTTTGAAATCGGAGTAAGTATTCGGAACACGGAATGGGTACGTTCTCCGTGTTTTATGTTTACGAATCTCTTTGTCCATAAACGAACTGAAAATGTCCGTTTATGGACATTTTTTTACCCTGACATTTTTTTTAATTATTGATTATCAAATACTTATATTTTTGGTACGGATTTGGAAACAAGAGTAGTAAGCAATTAATAGAGGTTACTAACAGCCATTCATTACCTCTCAATCATTATAAAGCATTTTCCGTTTCATACAGCCATGAACGAATTTTGTATTTTAATCAACCCATGCACGCCATCGTGTAATCTGTAAACAAAAGCCTGTGAAGGAAAGAATGAATCTTTGTTCTTTCCTTCTTTTTTTCTCGCCCAAACTCATGAAACCATGCTCCACAACTACCTCAAAATAGCATTCCGTAACCTGCTTCGCCACAAGGTGTACAGCTTCATCAACATCGCTGGGTTGGCCATGGGCATTTCGGCTTTTTTGTTGATACTCCAATACGTTAGCCACGAAAAAAGCTTCAATCAGTTTCATACCAATCTGCCAGATATGTACCGGCTGCTCAATGAAGACCCCAAAGGAGTTACTTGGGGCGAAGTGGAGCCCGGTTGGGCTTCGCGGGCCAAGCAGCGCTTTCCCGATATTCAATCCTACTGCCGTTTTGCCGATGGCATGGCGCAAGGAATTGTCAAAAAAGAAGGACCCACCAACGAATCATTTCGTGAAACGAACATCTCCTACGCCGAAGGTAATTTCTTCTCATTTTTCAGCTTTCCGCTCAAATCTGGACAGCCCACCTCACTGGCCAAGCCTAACGTAGTTTTTGTGTCGGAAACCAGCGCAAAAAAATATTTTGGCACCGAAAACCCGATGGGCAAAGTGCTGACGTTGTCAAATCAATTTGGTACGATGCCCTTTACCGTCCAGGGCATTTACGCCGATATGCCTGCCAACTCCGACATTCGGTACGACTTGGTGTTTTCATTGGAAACCCTAAAAATCTCCGCCAATTTGGTCGGCAACGGCTGGGCCGACACCGAAAATATTGATTCTCAATACATAAACATGTTCTTTTTGCTCAATAAAGGTGTAAATCCTAGCGCGTTTGAAGCTAAATTGACGGCCATGCGCAACGAATTGAGCAAAGAAAACGACGGCGTACGCTTTCGATTACAGGCGTTCAAAAATACCCATTTGTCGGCATCGCTCAACGATACCCTTCAAACCTTGGGCAACCTCAAATACGTATACATGCTCGGGGGAATCGCCTTTTTGATTTTAATCATCGGATGGTTCAATTACGTTAATCTTTCAACCGCCAATTCGCTCAAACGTGCCAATGAAGTAGGTGTGCGGAAAGTTATCGGAGCCACCCAGTGGCATTTGGTAAAGCAGTTTTTGGGCGAGTCCATGTTGGTCAATCTATTGGGTTTTGTCTTAGCGCTTGTGCTGGTATCGGCGCTACAACCTTTCTTCAACGAATTGCTTGACAAACCACTGTCTCTCAAAACATTAGGCTATACTCCCGTTTGGATATGGGGATTGGCCGTTGTATTGATTGGGTCGTTGGCATCAGGCGCGTATACCGCCTTTGCGCTATCCAATTTCAACCCTATCAAAACGATGAAAGGACAGTTGAATAAAACAGCTAAAGGGGTTTTTCTCCGCAAATCGCTGGTGGTGGTCCAGTTTTCCATTTCCATTACGCTGGTGTTGGCAACGATAGTGATTTACAACCAGTTGAATTTCATGCAAAGCCAGAATCTGGGCATGAACACGCAGCAGTTATTGGTCATACGCGGACCCGAAATCGGCAAAGACAGCACCTACGCAGCGCGTAAAAACGCTTTTTGGAACGAATTGACGCAACAGAGCTTCATAAAAGACTATTGTACATCGGGAACAATTCCCAGTGGTTGGTACAATTTTTCCACCGCTGGTTTTACCCAGCCCAATTCCAAGTCGGGCGATGAATTCAAAACTTATTCGTTTGCCATCATCGGCGAGCGTTTTCTGAAAACCTACGAAATCGGCCTCAAAGCCGGACGCAATTTTACCGCCGAAGAATGTAAAGTAGAGTGGAATCAAAACAGCAAAGTGCTCATGAACGAGCGTGCCATTCAACAATTGGGATTCACCTCCGCCGAGCAGGCACTTCGCACCAAAATCAAATGGGATGAGCGCTACCTCGAAATCATCGGCGTGGTCAAAGACTACCACCATACCAGCTTACAGAAAGCCATTGACCCCATTATTTTTTATCCGCAAAACAACAACGCCTACTTCACCGTTCGTCTGACTGCTGACCGGATGCCCGAAAAAATAGCGTCTTTGAACAAACTCTATAAAACGTACTTTACTGGCAATCCGTTTGACTACTTTTTTGTCGATGAGAACTTCAACAAACTCTACGTTTCAGAGCAGCAATATAGCCGTATCTTCACCACAGCCTCGCTTTGGGCGATTTTCATTGCCTGCTTGGGTCTGTTTGGCTTGGCTACTTTTACGGTAGAGTCGCGCACCAAAGAAATCGGTATCCGCAAAGTGCTGGGCGCTTCAGTGGCAAGCATTACAGCGCTGCTATCCAAAGACTTTCTGTTGTTGGTGCTGTTGGCCATTTTGATTGCCTCGCCCATTGCCTATTATTTCATGGACAAATGGTTACAAGATTTTGCGTACCGAATTTCCATTTCGTGGTGGGTATTTGCCGTCGCGGGTAGTCTGGCCGTACTGATTGCGTTTTTAACCGTTGGTTTTCAAAGCATTAAAGCGGCTTTGATGAATCCAGTGAAGTCATTGAAATCGGAGTAGGGACAGGCCTTGCGTCTGCCCAGCTCTGATAGGGCAGACGCAAGGCCTGCCCCTACCTAAAAACGTAAAAATTATGCTACAAAATTACCTCAAAATCGCCTACCGTAACCTTATCAAAAACAAGGTCTATTCGTTTATTAATATTTTCGGCTTAGCCATCGGGATTGCTACGTGCTTGGTCATCAGCCTATTTGTGCAGGATGAATTGAGCTACGACCGTTTCAACGAAAAAGCTGACCGAATTGTACGGGTTGTTTTTAAAGCTAATATCAACGGCGGAAAAATCAACGAATCGTGTGTAATGCCTCCCACAGCACAGGCATTAAAAAATGATTATACAGAAGTACAAGAGGCCACTCGACTGCGCAATTTGGGCACACCGAGGGTAGTTATAGGCGAAAAACTATTCAACGATGCCCCAATGGCGTACGTTGACGCCAACTTTTTTGACGTATTCACCATTCCTTTTTTGCAAGGAGACCCAAAAACGGCCTTGATTCAACCCAACTGTGTAGTGCTTTCCAAGGCGGCGGCTCAAAGGTATTTTGGCAACGAAAACCCCATTGGCAAAGTCATTTATTTTAAAAAAGGCGCCGATGCGCCAGCGTTTAGAGTGACGGGGCTGTTTGATAAAATTCCGTCTAACTCTCATTTTCATTTCGATTTATTGGGTTCAATGGCGTCGGACGACGAGGCAAAATCAACCTCTTGGCTGACCTCCAATTACTTCACCTACTTGGTATTGGCAGAAGGTGTCGATTACAAAAAACTGGAAGCCAAACTACCCGCTACGGTCGAAAAATACATGGGTCCACAGATTCTGCAGGCCATGGGTATGAGCCTATCACAGTTTCGCACCAAAGGCAATGAACTGGGCTTACACTTACAGAAATTGGCCGATATTCACTTTTATTCCGAAGGCACCAATGAGTTGGAGGCAAGTGGGGATATAAAATACGTGTATATTTTTGGGGCCATTGCCCTGTTTATGCTGCTTATTGCCTGCATTAACTTTATGAATTTGGCCACGGCGGGGGCTTCCAAACGCGCTCGTGAAGTGGGGGTTCGGAAGGTACTCGGCTCCGTTAAGCTTGAATTAGTACGCCAATTTCTGCTCGAATCTATCTTACTGACGTCGTTTGCGGTGGCACTCTCGATGCTTTTGGTTCAAGTGGCGTTGCCTATTTTTAACGATTTGTCTGGTAAAAACCTGCACCTTGACTTTATGGCTAATCCGCTCACGTTGGCGGGACTGTTGGCTTTTGGTCTGGTGGTCGGCGTTTTGGCGGGGAGCTACCCTGCCTTTTTTCTTTCTTCTTTTAAGCCCGTTGCCGTGCTAAAAGGCCGGTTTACAGGTAGCAAAAAAACCATTGGCCTGCGTAGCGGTTTGGTAGTGTTTCAGTTTTGCATTTCGATTTGCCTTATTGTGGGTACCACGGTGGTCTACCAACAGCTTTCGTACATTCAAAACAAAAAGCTCGGCTACGATAAAGACCAATTGCTGGTGTTGCAAAACTCGTGGGCGTTGGGTAAAAACGAAGCCATTTTTCGAGAAGAACTCTTAAAAGATTCACGGGTGGTGAACGTAACAGCCTCACCCTATCGACCCGCTGGCCCCACCAACTCCAACAATTCGCTGGCGTATCCCGAAAACAACGAAGCGCAAATCATGCGTACGCTACAATACGGCATTGACGACCAATACATTCCCACGTTGGGCATGAAAATCGTTGAAGGCCGTAACTTCTCGAAAGCGTTTGCTTCCGACTCAGCGGGAATCATCATCAACGAGGCCGCCGCAAAAGCCTTTGGTTGGGGCAACAACGCCGTAGGCCATCATATCACACGTAACAACAGCTTCAAGAAAGTCTATAAAGTGATTGGCGTCGTGCAAGATTTTCACTTTAAATCGCTCCACGAGTCCATTTCACCGCTGCTGATGGTCTATGAAAACAACTGGGGGCTTATCGTAAAGGTAAAAACCCGCGACGTGTCTGAATTGCTGGCCTCTATGAAAAGTCGTTGGGCAGCATTTGGCGTCGATGAGCCGTTTGAGTACGCATTTATGGATGACCTTTTCGCAAAAACCTACGTCGCCGAACAGAAAACAGGCACCATCCTGAGTCTTTTTTCGGGATTAACCATTTTTATTGCCTGTTTGGGATTGTTTGGCTTGGCTACTTTTACCGCTGAACAACGCACCAAAGAAATCGGCGTACGCAAAGTGCTGGGTGCCAACGTGGGACAAATCATCGGTTTGTTATCCAAAGATTTTCTGAAACTGATTGTCATTGCTTGCGTCGTGGCGTTTCCATTGGGCTACTGGGGCATGAATCAATGGTTGCAGGATTTTGCCTACCGCATCGAAATCAGCGCGTGGATATTTGTATTGGCGGGAATCGCGGCAATTGTCATTGCCTTACTGACAGTGAGTTTTCAAAGTATTAAAGCCGCATTAATGAACCCCGTGAAATCGTTGAAATCAGAGTAATCGTAGGGGTGCGGCCTGCATCTACCCAAAAAACTGGGCGGAGACAAGCCCTGCCCCTACCAATTAATAACCCAAAGCCATGTTAAAGAACTATTTTAAAATCGCCGTACGAAGCCTTTTGAAGGACAAAGGCTACGCCGCCCTCAACATCTTGGGCCTCACCATTGGGCTGACTTTCAGCCTATTTTTGGTTTTTTACATCACCGACGAACTCAGTTACGACCGTTACCACGAAAAAGCCGACCGTATTTATCGCGTGGGAGCCGCTATCAAAGAACCCGAGCGGGCAGACAAAGTCGCCGTTACACAATTTCCGTTAGGGCCTACCCTCAAAAAAGAATTCCCTGAGGTAGAGCACGCGGTTCGTTTTGTGAGAAATGGCGATAAAACGTTATTTAAGAAAGGCGATACGCAATTTTTTGAAGACAAGGTTTTCTTTGCCGACAGCAATCTATTCGATGTATTTACGTACAAATTCATTGCTGGCGATGCCAAAAGAGCGCTTATTGCTCCCAACTCGCTCGTGCTAACAAGGTCAGTGGCTGAAAAGTACTTCCAAACAACCGACAATGTGGTAGGGAAATCATTGCAAGGAAAAAAGGACACTTACAACATCACCGCCATTATCGAAGATGTACCGCAAAATTCGCATCTACGATTTAACGCGCTAATTTCTGCCTCAAGTTTGGGAAAAGACTTTGGCAATAACTGGGGCAATTTTGGGTTTTACACTTACGCTTTACTCACCAAAAACAGTGATTATAAGTCATTTGAGAAAAAATTAGTGCCGATGTACGAAAAATACATGGCCTCTATTTTTTCTCCTTATAATGTCAAAATAAACTACGTTGTTCAGCCCATTGTTGATATTCACCTGCGCTCAGACCTCAACAATGAGCCAGAAGAACTGGGCACTATGTCGTATATTTATACCTTTTCGGCGGTGGCGCTGTTCATGATTTTGATTGCCTGTATCAATTACATGAACCTCACAACGGCACGCTCCGCACGACGGGCCAAGGAAATCGGCATTCGAAAAGTATCGGGGTCATTGCAGCGGCACTTGATTGCGCAGTTTTTGACCGAATCGACCGTGATTACGCTTGCCTCACTTATTTTAAGCCTTCTTTTGATTGCCGTATTGTTGCCTGTTTTCAATGATATTTCGGGCAAAACGTTCACGTTCGGCACCATTTTTCAGCCCATTACCCTCATCAGTATCTTGACCATTGTGGTGGTCGTGGGCCTATTGGGAGGCAGTTATCCAGCGTTTTATTTGGCCAAATTCAATCCCTTGGTGGTGCTAAAAGGCAACCTAGCCAAAGCATCTAGCAATGCCCCTTTGCGGCAGACCTTGGTGATACTCCAGTTTACCATTTCGATGGTAATGCTCATCAGCACGTGGGTGGTATATGACCAACTCAACTTTATGAAAAACAAAGACTTGGGCTACAGCAAAGACCAAGTGTTGGTGATAAACATGCCGCCCATCAACCGCGACGGCCGCAACGAAATCAAGTTGATGAAATCAGAGTTTCTGAAAAATCCGAAGGTACTTTCGGCGAGTTCGTCGTGGTATACACCCAACAGCAACGGCCAGAGTTTCAATTTGATGGAAATCGAAGGAAAAACAGGCTTTGTCAACTTGGGCGTTGAAGTGTATGGTGTTGACCCTCATTATTTACAAACATTGGGCATTCAACTCTCCAAAGGACGCAATTTCACCGAATTAGACCGAGCCGATTCGCTGCGTCGTATGATTGTCAACGAAGCCCTCATCAAAAAAATGGGTTGGGCCGATGCGTTGGGAAAGAAAATTCGTTTCGCGGGCGATACTGCCAACTTAGCGGAAGTGGTAGGCGTATTCAAAGATTTTCACCAAAAATCGCTTTACAATCCTATCGAACCGCTCATTTTGATGTACCGTGAAAATAATGGCTCTGTACAAGCCAAAATCAGCCCTAACGACATTCCCGGCACATTGGCTCATTTGGAGAAGTCTTACAAAAAGGTATTCCCGCAGCATTCGTTTCAGTATAATTTTCTGGACCAAGATTTTCAATCGCAATTTGCCGCCGATCAAAAACGCGGCACCATTTTCACCGCCTTTTCATCACTGACAGTGCTAATTGCCTGTTTAGGGCTATTGGGCTTAGTGGCTTTCACAACTGAGCAACGCCGCAAAGAAATCAGCGTTCGTAAAGTGATGGGTGCCGAAACTGGACACATCGTTACACTGATTTCCAAAGGGTTTATTTATTTAGTAGGTCTTTCCTGCCTGATTGCATTTCCAATTGCGTGGTATTTTATGAATCAATGGCTTGAACCGTTTCCGTACAAAACCGACATCAGTCCCGTTACTTTTCTGCTTTCTGCGGGCTTGGTATTGCTGATTACTTTATTGACGGTCAGTTTTCATACCGTCAAAGCCGCGCTGATGAATCCAGTAAAATCATTGAAATCGGAGTAATGTAAGTGTAACCCTTAAGGCAGGCAGTTCATCTTATATTGAAAACCTAAAATCATGCTGACAAACTATTTCAAAATCGCTTGGAGAAACTTGATGAAGAACAAGACTTTCTCATTCATCAACATTGCGGGTTTGGCCATTGGTCTGTGCTGTTTTATGCTGATTGCGCTCTACGTGACCGACGAACTAAGCTATGACCGTTTTCATGAAAAAGCCGACCGGATTTACCGCATTCACTCCAGTATCCGTTTTGGTGGCACTGATTTAAACCTCGCCGTCACCTCCGACCCGATGGGTGCAACGCTCAAAAAAGACTATCCGCAGGTAGAACAGTTCGTCCGTTTTTATGCGTCGAGCGGCTCAAGGCACATCAAAAAGGGCAATGAGTACATTGTGGAAGAACGTGTTGCCTATGCCGACTCAACGTTGTTTGATGTGTTTACGCTGCCAGCCATCGCCGGAAATACCAAAACGGCGCTCGATAACCCCAACACCGCCGTCATCAGCGAAAGCGCCGCCCATAAGTATTTTGGCACCACCAATGTCGTCGGAAAATCCATTGAGGTAGGTCTGGAAGATAAAACGATGTACAATATCACGGCGGTCATTAAGGACATTCCCGTCAATTCACATTTCCATTTTGACTTCATTTTCTCGATGGACAATGTTGATTATCGGTTCGGGAGTTATCTAAGCCACAATTTCCAAACGTACCTTTTGCTCCGAGAAGACACTGATTATAAGGCTTTTGAGAAAAAATTTGACGAATATGTAGTACGGTATATCCTCCCGCAGGCCAAACAATTTATGCAGGTTGAGACGATGGATGAATTTAAAAAAGCAGGCAACAAACTGGAATACAGCCTGATGCCACTAACCGACATTCACTTACATTCAGATCTTACGGCCGAACTGGGCGTTAATGGCAATATTCAATACGTGTACATTTTCTCGGCAGTAGCGTTGTTTTTGTTGCTCATTGCCTGCATCAATTTTATGAATTTGAGCACCGCCCGCTCCTCCAATCGCGCCAAAGAAGTGGGTATCCGAAAAGTGCTGGGCACCGAACGGCAAACACTCATCGGTCAGTTCATTGCCGAATCCACCCTGACGAGTTACCTAGCGTTTACCTTCGCCCTGCTTATGACGTTTATATTACTGCCTTATTTTAATGATATTTCGGCCAAGACTTTTTCGGTTTTCTCACTGCTTCAACCCAGTCTTTTGCCCTTTCTGCTTCTGTTACCTTTTGCGGTGGGGCTTTTAGCTGGTTATTACCCTGCTTTTTTCCTGTCATCGTTTCGGCCCATTGAAGTCCTGAAAGGCAAGCTCAATGCAGGTTTTAAGCGCAGCAATCTCCGCAATTTGCTCGTTACGTTTCAGTTTGTAACCTCGCTGGTTTTGGTCATCGGGACCATTATTGTTTACCAACAACTCAACTATATCCAAACCAAAAAACTGGGCTTTGATAAAGACCAAGTACTCATCATCAATGGCACAGGCGCCTTGGCTACCAACGCTGAAGTTTTCAAAAATGAAATAGCGCAAATAGCGGGCGTAAAAAGTGCTTCATTCGCGGGTTTTTTACCCGTTGCGGGCTCTTCTCGCAACGATAATACGTTTTCTAAAGAGGCCGTTATGGACATGAAAAACGGCTTTAATATGCAGGTTTGGAGGGTAGATTATGAGTACGTACCTACGCTGGGCATGGAAATCATCAAAGGCCGAAACTTCTCAAAATCATTCGGTTCAGATTCTTCGGCCGTGATTATCAACGAAACCACCGCCAAACTACTGGGCTACGACGATCCTATCGGCAAAAAAATATATACTTCAAGTGGCCCGTCTGTTGGTCTGGACATGGTGTACGAAATCGTGGGAGTAGTGAAAAACTTCCATTACGAATCGCTCCGCCAAACGGTCGGGCCTTTATGCATGCGTTTGGGCAACAACAATTGGTCTACGGCCTTCAAAATCAACACTAATGATGTACCAGGATTGGTGAGTAAAGTGGAGGCCAAATGGAAAAAAATGGCCCCTGACATGCCCTTCAGCTACCAATTTTTAGACCAATCATTTGACCAAATGTACCGCGCCGAGCAGCGCGTGGGCAAGGTAGCCCTCACCTTTGCTATTCTTACCATTTTGATTGCCTGTTTGGGGCTTTTTGGGCTGGTTACGTACATGGCTGAGCAACGCACCAAAGAAATCGGCATCCGCAAAGTATTGGGTGCGAGTGTCCCTAATATTGTGAGTTTACTCTCAGCAGAGTTTTTGGTGTTGGTCGTCATTGCGGTCGTTATTGCTTCACCCATCGCTTATTTTGCCATGCGCCAATGGCTGACGGAGTTTGCATACCGCATCGAAATCTCGTGGTGGATGTTTCTCCTTGCGGGAGTTTTAGCAGTGGTTATTTCCCTATTAACCGTCAGTTTTCAAGCCATCAAAGCAGCGTTAATGAATCCAGTTAAGTCGCTAAAATCGGAATAAAATTGCAAAACGGAAGAAACAGAACACGAAGAACGGAATTATGAACCCCTACTTTCTACGTGTTCCGTTTTTCCCTGTTCCAATAGACAAACCCTAAAACCCATGCTAAAAAACTACTTCAAAATCGCGCTTCGTAATCTGTTGAAAAACAAAACGAATACGTTCATAAACATTACGGGGCTGTCCATCGGTATGACCTGTTGTATGCTGATTGTGCTGTACGTAGCCGACGAACTGAATTTTGACCGTTTTTGGCCGCAGGGCGAGCGCATCTACCGCATGGCTTTGGAACGAAAATACCCCGACCGCAGCACCAAATACGCCATCATACCCGCGTCTTATGCGCAGTCGGTTCGCAAGGAAATCCCCGAAATAGAGCAATCGATTCGCGTCTTTAATTTTAATGGAGAAGGCGCCACGCTGCTGCGTCATAACAACAAAACCCTCGAAGAGCGCGCTTTTCTTTTTGCCGATTCGGCCTTTTTTCAAGTATTTCAAATTCCGCTAATCGAAGGTGCACCGACCAAAGTACTATCTCGGCCCAATACGGTCGTGTTAACCCAACGTACCGCCCGACGTTTATTCGGCACAGTGAGTCCCATCGGCAAATTCGTCGAACTCGTTCAGGGGCCGAAACTAGAAATCTCTGGTGTTTGCGAAGATGTGCCAACCAATGCGCATTTTACCTTTGATTTTCTGACTTCTACGGTCAACTTACAACCCGCTGACCAAATTAACCACATTAGTTTTTCAGCCTACACATATCTATTATTGAAACCGCATACACAGGCCACTGCCGTAGAAGCGAAGTTTCCAAAGGTGGTCGAAAAATACGCCGCTGGGGAAGTAGAGCGCAATTTCGGGGTTTCGTACAAAGATTACGTCAAATCTGGAAACGGCTATTTCTATTTCTTACAACCCATCCGCAACATTCATCTTGACTCCAACATAGAAGCAGAACTACAACCCAACGGTAGCCGCACGCTGGTTTATTTATTTTCGGTCATCGCGCTGTTTATTTTGCTGATTGCGTGCATCAATTTCATGAATCTAGCCACTGCCCGCTCATCTGAGCGCGCCCGCGAAGTAGGCATTCGTAAAGCCATGGGCTCCACGAAAGCGCAGTTGGCGGCACAGTTTTTGACCGAATCAGTTTTGCTGAGTGTGTTCAGTTTCTTGGTTTCCGTTGGTTTGGTGGCGTTGTTTCTTCCTTCTTTCAACAATCTGGCAGGCAAGCAATTGGCTCTTAGCTATTTTTTCAATTGGTCTTTATTACCATTCTTACCAGCTTTGGCCATTTTTGTGGGTTTGCTGGCGGGAAGTTACCCAGCGGGTGTGCTTTCAGCGTTTGAGCCTATTAAGGTGTTGAAAGGCAAATTTTTATCTACTCGTCAAGGCTATTGGCTGCGCAATGGCCTGGTGGTTTTTCAGTTTTCCATTTCCATCATTCTCATTATCGGCACCATCATCGTGTACAGTCAGCTGAACTATTTGCAGGAAAAGGAACTCGGTTTTACCAAAGAATCCATCATTAAATTACAAGGCGTTGGTTTTCTAGGGAACAAAACCGAAACCTTTAAGCGGGAAGTGGAGCAGATTTCGGGAGTAGAAAGTGTAGGAGGAACTTCGTCAACGCCTGGCGAAAAACAAGGATTTTTCGGAATTACCTTCCGTAAAAACGGCGATAATGAAAGCGTGACTGGACGCGGGACGCTCGTGGATGAGCAATACCTGCAAACCATGTGCATGACCATGCTGGCTGGCAGACCCTTTGAGCGTACGTTCAACGACTCCGTATCGGTCATTCTCAACGAAGAAGCCGTCACTAAACTAGGCCTAACCGACCCCATAGGCAAGCAAATCATCAGTCCCGACAATTTTGCACAACAGGACGGCCCACCCGTTTTTTATACGATAGTGGGTGTGGTTAAAAACTTCCATTTCAGTTCATTGCACGAAAAAATCGTCCCTTTGTTTATCCTTAACGACCGCTTAATCAGGCGGTTTAACAACGAAATCGTGGTGCGGGTCAAGTCGCAGGAAGCCAAGCCGTTGGTCAGTCAAATAGAAAGTATCTGGAAACGCTACCAGCCCGACCAGCCATTTCATTATTCCTTTTTAGATTCCGATTGGAATGCCCTGTACCAATCGGAGCAGGTATCGCAACGTATTTTCGGGGTGTTTTCGTTATTGGCCATTTTCATTGCCTGCATGGGTTTGCTGGGCTTGGCTATCTACGTGATTCAGCAGCGCACCAAAGAAATAGGTATTCGAAAAGTGCTGGGTGCTTCGGTGTTGAGTATCACAACGCTGCTCTCTAAAGATTTCATCAAGTTGGTACTGATTGCGATAGTCATCGCTTCTCCCATTGCGTGGTACGCCGTGGATAGATGGCTGCAAAACTTTGCCTACCGCATCGACATCGAATGGTGGGTATTTGTGGCGGCAGGTGTGTTGTCGATGGGAATCGCCGTTTTGACCGTGAGTTTTCAGAGTATCAAAGCCGCGTTGATGAATCCCGTGAAGTCATTAAAATCAGAATAGCATCCTAAAACCTCCCCCAAATCGTGGGATTTTAGCACAACTTAAACACGCTGATTCACTAGTTATGAGGGTTTCTGATTAAATTGCCTTTAGCAGACGCCCTTTAGTGATAAACCTTTTTACACTTCATGAAAAGAATTGATTTTTTACAGAAAATAGCCTTCGGAACGGGCCTTGCCACCGCTCCGCAACTGATTATGGCCCAACAAGAAAAGCCTGCTGCCTACGCCCCAGACTTGGTACGCGATTTTGTGGGAGCTGGGCATAAAGATTTGACAAAAATTCAGGCCATGCACAAGGAACACCCTAATTTACTCTTTGCGGCATGGGATTGGGGCGGCGGTGATTTTGAAACGGCGCTCGAAGCCGCTGGACACGTGGGCAACAAAGAAATTGCGAATTATCTACTAAGCCAAGGTGCACGTCCCAATATTTTCGTGTTGACCATGCTTGGCAAAACCGCTTTGGTCAAGCCACAACTTGAAGCTATGCCCCAACTCATAACCTCCAAAGGTGCGCACGGATTTTCGTTGCTTCATCATGCTCAACGCGGCGGCGAAGATGCTAGAGAAATGCTCGATTATCTGCAATCAAAAGGACTAAAAGAGCTCAGATTTAAACTATGGTAATTGAGTCCAATGCAGAAAATCTTCCTTTTTCTTCTACTTGCGTGTGCAGGAAATACCTTCTCACAATCTACTGATTTTGAAAAACTTCCTTCTCCAGCTTGGCAATTCAAAGCCGGACCCATTATTTCTTCGCCTGTCATAGATGGAGATTGGGTCTACTTTGGCAGCCTCGACCGACGCCTGTATGCTATTGAAACAAAGACTGGTATCTTAAAATGGGAATACCCGACCTCCGGCGTGATTCGCTCTTCCGTTTGCCTCGAAAATGACAACCTATTTTTCTACAGCGGCAACGGCGTTTTGTACTGTTTAAACAAAAAGTCGGGGAAACAAAACTGGAAGTTTCAAACTGCAACGGGCTACTTAGGAGACCGCCACAACGACTTTGCCGACTATTACCATTCCTCGCCCATCGTTCAAAATGGCATCGTTTATTTTGGTTCGGGCGATGGCTATGTTTACGCCCTCAAAAGCAACAATGGCGAATTGATTTGGAACTACAAAACCGATGACGTCGTGCATACCAAACCGTTCCTGCACAATAATCGACTTTTTATTGGCTCTTTTGATGGCTATTTATACGCCCTGAATGCCCAAACTGGGGCGCTTCACTGGAAGTTCAAATCAACGGGACAACGTTATTTTCCTAAGGGGGAAATCATGGGCAACCCTGTGGTCGCGAAGGGCTTGGTATTGGTTGGCTCCCGCGATTTTAACTTTTACGCCATTGATGAAAACAGTGGGTATTGCCATTGGACAAAAACCTTCCCGCGTGGTTGGGCGCTGCCAGTTACGCCCAATGATTCAGTGATTTACCTCGGCACATCCGATGACCGACAGCTGTTTGCCGTTGACATTGCTTCGGGTAAAGTTCATTGGAAAGCAGATGCGAATTTTAATATTTTCGGAGGAACGGCTTTGGGAAAAACAATGGGTTATTTCGGCACATTGAAAGGCCAATTAGTTGGGATAGAACTGAAAACAGGGGCGGTTAAATGGACTTTTACCAACAACGCCTCACGTGCCCATCAAGCCAAGTATTTCAAAGAAAACGGCGATTACCGCGACGACATCGGGCAGCTGTTACCCTTTCCCGAAGACCAATTAACAATGTATCAACAATTGGGTGCCATTTTTTCCACTCCTGCACTGTTCGACGATTTATTGGTCGTTACCTGCTTTGACGGGACCGTTTATGCGCTAAAAAAATAGCGCTACCCTCATTTCCCAAAACTCACGGCCACCGCTCATCATTTCTTGTTTCGTCATTTCTGAAAGTTGTGTTATTTTCGTTTAGTCAGAACGACACGCAGCCTTTAAGAAAACAGCATGAAAACGATATTATTTTTAAGCCTTGCCTTGCTGGCAATGCAACTACGGGCGCAGCACGGCTTGCAAGGAGAGTACTACAATGGACAAAATTTTGAACGCAAGGTATTTACCCGCGTCGATCCTCAGATCAATTTTTCGTGGCGTGGCCGCAATCCTGGGCCTAACATGGACAACAGTTATTATTCCGTACGGTGGACGGGCAAATTACATCCTCCCACCACGGGCGTGTATCAGTTTTCGGCCAAAGTAGATGATGGCGTTCGAATATGGGTCGGCGGAAAACTAATCATGGACGCGTGGGGCTTGCACGATTCGGGCAGTTTTCGGGGAAATGTAAAACTTGAAGGAGGAAAATTCTATGATTTAAAAATCGAATACTTCAACGCGATGCTGGAAGGCGAAGTGCAGATTTATTGGCAAATGCCCAATGCGTTGGAACCGCAACCTATCCAAACCAGCTTTTTATACAAAGCTGGAGCATCGATTCCAAAACCCGTTGTCGTCCCCGATAAACCAGAAACAGATTTGCCCCCTATTGTGGTTAAATCAACGCTGAAACCAAGCCCTAAAACCTCTAAATCACCCACTTCTTTGCCCCTAAAAAGGGAGGTCAATACGCCCCCCATCAAAACCCCTGAGCTACCCAAAGACGCTGTTGAGAAAGTGGGTTTCCCCCCCGAAAAAGGGCAGCCAATGGTTTTGAACAACGTTACTTTTGAGCAGAGTAGCTACAATCTACTTCCAAGTTCTTATCCAGAATTGGATAAATTGGCTGATTATTTAACTAAGAATCCTAACCTGACGGTAGAAATTGTCGGCCACACCGACAACGTCGGCGACCCACGCCTGAATCTGGCCTTGTCTGAAAATCGCGCCAAGGTAGTTCGTCATTATATTATTGAAAAAGGAATTGCAGAAGATCGAATTACGGCTCAAGGTTACGGCGGCACGCGGCCGCTCACGTCCAATGCCAATGAAACGGAGCGTGCCCAAAACCGCCGCGTCGAATTGATTCTTCGATAGCTTTACAAACCCCATTTACGGTTGTCCATAACCGCACAGACATGTCCAAAATCGGACAAACAAACGCCTTTTCCATTCAACAAACCACTAATAATCAATGCATTAATTTCTTGGTACGAGGTTTGAGCGAATAAAAGCATCAATCAGAAAAAGTTCATTTAGCAGTTACCCGATATGCTCTACAACTACTTCAAAATCGCCTTTCGTAATCTTCGAAAATACAAGCTATTTTCGTTCATCAACATCTTTGGGCTGGCGTCGGGAATGATGATTTGTCTATTGGCACTGATTGACATCAAAGGCTCTTTTGATTACGACAATTTCCATCCGCAT
Source organism: Runella rosea (assembly GCF_003325355.1). Classification (GTDB taxonomy): domain Bacteria; phylum Bacteroidota; class Bacteroidia; order Cytophagales; family Spirosomataceae; genus Runella; species Runella rosea. Next base: position 4,439,200 of record NZ_CP030850.1, on the reverse strand, counting down.
CCCGAACGCACGTATCGGCTGCTGACGGATGTAGTCAGCAAAACCAACGACCGGATGGCTTTTGCCACAGCACCGTTGCCATTGGCCGATGTACTAAAAAAAGACTATGATTTTGTCGAAGGTGCTACGCATTTTATACGTGCCTACGGCGAGTTTGACGACGGACGCAAACGCCTACAGCCCATGACCTTTTGGGTAGATGCGGATTTTTTCAGGGTTTTTGGTTACCCGATTATTTCAGGCACAGCAGCGACTGCACCGCACACGGCAGTCATTACTAAGAGTATGGCCGAGAAGTTTTTCGGAAAAGCCAACCCAATCGGGAAAGTGATTCAATATGGTGAAGCTGGGGCATTTACCGTGACTGGCATCATTGACAACACCACGCCCGGAAGGTCGCACCAGAGGTTTGACCTGCTGCTTTCGGCCCAAAGCCTAAAAAGTGAAGCCCTCACCGACTGGAAAAACCACCAGGAAGGCTATACGTACATTCTGCTCAAGCCAGGTGTAACGCAGGAGACATTCGAGAAAAGTCTCGCGTCGGTGGCATCTCGTACGACCAAAATTATTCAAAATGCTAAAATCAACTCCTACCACTTTCGCGCTCAGGCGCTATCGGCCATTGCGCCCTCGCATGAAGAGTTGATGCGCGGCACCTACGAACCGACCTACGGCAAATTGGCCACAGAAATGGGCGTGGGTTTACTGACCCTTTTACTGGCCGTTTTCAATTACATCAACCTTACACTGGCCCGTTCGCTGAGCCGGGCGCGGGAAGTAGGCATTCGCAAAGTGGTCGGCGGGCTACGCTGGCAGGTGATGGCGCAGTTTATGGCCGAATCGGTGATTTTGTCTTTGTTGGGATTAGCGTTGGCTTTTGTGGGGCTAAAAATGATTGAGCCGATGGAATTTGTACAGCGTTGGCTCATTGGTGGCGTAAAGTGGGGCTGGGAAACGGGTCTGTTGTTTGTGGTTTTCAGTATTGTAGCGGGCCTGCTGGCAGGATGGGTTCCTGCCCGTATTCTTTCCAATTTTGAACCAGCTCAAGTACTCCGCAGCCACACTGGCCTGAAGGTTATTCGGGGGATTTCGTTGCGAAAATCGCTGATTGTGGTGCAATTTTCGGTGTCTTTGTTAGCCATGATTACGCTGTATGTACTAGATCGTCAGCAGACCTACATGGCAGAAGGAGATTACGGTTTTGTGCGCGAACAGGTTTTGACAATTCCTATTCTGCCCGGCCAATCTGCTGATAAATTAGTAAATGCCCTTCATCAGCAGGCGGGCGTTACGCAGGTAGCGACAACTTCCGATTTATTTGGCTCGCACCCACAGGATACCCAATGGGCGTACCGTCAACGCAGCAAAACCGACTCAATACTGATTGACTGCTTTTCCATCAACCATCAATTGATACCCGCTTTGGGGTTAAAACTGCTGGCGGGGCAGAACTTTAGGCCCATCGACGCCTCCAAAAATCGGGTCATTATCAACGAAGAAGCGCTTAAAGGTTTCGGGTTGGGAACGGCCAAAGAGGCCCTTGGCAAAACAATTATATTGAGCGACAACCGTGAGGTCAGTGTTGCGGGTGTGGTGAAAAATTTCAATTATGCCAGTTTTGTTTGGGCCTTAAAACCATTGCTGCTTCAGTACCAGCCCGAACGATTTCAGTACCTGAACGTAAAAGTGGCCACTGGTACCGCTGCCACTTCTCTGGCCGCGATTGAGAAAGTTTGGAAACAACTGTATCCTTACGAACCGTTTGCTGGGCAGTGGTACAACGATTACCTTCTGGAGCGCCATTCTCACGACGATGATAATAATTTTCTGGGTGTTTTGACGGCCATTGCGTTTTCCATTGCCTGCATGGGTTTGCTGGGAATGGTGACATATAATACCGAAACCCGCACCAAAGAAGTAGGTATCCGGAAAGTAATGGGGGCCGCTGTTCACCAAATTATTTGGAGCCTATCCTGGGATTTTGTACGGTTGTTGCTCATTGCCTCGGCCGTTGCGATTCCGTTGGGGTACCTCGCGGGCATGGCTATTTTACTCAATTTCTCGTACCATGTTTCCATTGGTATCGAAACCTTTGGGCCTTGTCTTGCGCTCTTGTTTCTCATCGGCGGCCTGACCATCGGTCTTCAAACGTACCGCTCTGCCATTGCCAATCCCGTCAAAGCACTCCGTTCAGAATAATCAAACGGCGGTATCTTCACCCATATGATTTACACTGTTTGTCCGCTGTCCATCAACGAACAAACAGTGTCCATATTCGGACAATTATTCATTTTTCCTCTACACGCAAAACACTGTCAATCAGCGATATTCACTATTTGGTACAAGGTTTGAGCTATTGTAAAAACAGCCATTTTAAAATTCCTATTATATTCATAACGTATGGCACACATTGCGATTCCAATTCCTTCTCAAATCGGAAAACAGGACATTGAAGTGGAGGTTTCCATCAATGGTCAACGGCAGGCACTGCACTACCGTGTTGAGTTATTTTATTGGAATGAGTGCGGTATGCCAACCGTTGACCGCGCTGAATGCTTGCGCCATATCCTTTCTGAGTATGACAAAGATTGGACGCTTTATTATATGGGTTCGCCCACGGAGCAATTCATTCCGATTACGTTTGTTCGAAAAAAAGAGACTTTGCTGTTATCTCCTTTTTTATACTCCTTATTAAACCTTTAAACACATGGCACATATTGCAATTCCAATTCCGACCCAATTGGGGAAGCAGGACATCGAAATCGAAGTCACTATCAATGGCCAAAAACAGGCGCTGCACTATCGTGTAGAGCTTTTCTACTGGGAGGATTGCGGTATTCCGACCGTTGACCGGGCAGATTGCCTTCGTCACATTCTTTCCAAGTACGATCAAGACTGGACGCTCTATTATATAGGCGCACCCACAGATGAATTCGTACCTATTACGTTCGTAAAAAAAGAAGATTTAATCAAACAACGACAAATTTTGACGGGGGCAAATTAACATCCTGCCGTAGGGGCAGGCTTTACGTCTGCCCAATATCGACAAGATATAGAGCCCAAATAAACATTTTCGACGCAAGGCATACCCCATGTCGCCAAAATACAGAGCAGACGCAAGGCGGGCAGACGCAAGGCGGGCAGACGCAAGGCGGGCAGACGCAAGGCGGGCAGACGCAAGGCGGGCAGACGCAAGGCGGGCAGACGAGACGCAAGGCGGGCAGACGCAAGGCGGGCAGACGCAAGGCGGGCAGACGCAAGGCCTGCCCCTACGAATTTTTTGTTTTAATCTAACAACCATGATACGCAATTACCTCAAAATCGCTTTCCGCAACTTGTGGAAAAACAAGACCTACCTCTTTATTAATCTGATAGGCCTTTCGGTAGCATTCGGCATCAGTACCCTATTGCTTTTGACAGCATTCGGATTATTAACATTTGACCAATTTCACGAGGAAAATAGTGCTGTATACCGCGTTTACCAGAAAGTAATCGAGCCACAGGGTGAACAATACGGCAACAACATGCCTCTACCCATGCGCGCTGCCCTGAAAGCAGAATACCCAGAAGTGAAACTAGCGGCACGTATCCTGACTGGAAATGCGCAATTGCTGAAAAGTGACAAGCTTATCAACGAAGTTATTATATTCACCGACCCGGAATACTTTCAGGTTTTTGGATATAAATTGTTGAAAGGCGACCCCAATACTGCACTGAAGGATTTAAGCAATGTAGTGTTGCGCGAAGACATCGCAAAGAATATTTTTGGGGACCAAGACCCGATGGGGAAAACCCTCACCATCAATCATGACAACAAAGAGCAATCATTTTTGGTGACGGGTATTCTGGAAAAAGGCCCAGAAAATACCAGCATTGACAATGAAATACTGGTTCGTATCGAAAATGTCAGTGATTATAGTCTCAATAAAGACCGATGGGACAACGTTCAACACGCACTTTATCTTAAACTTGACGAAAAAACATCGTTGGCCGCTTTTGAAAATCGCCTGAAACCTTTCACGGCCAAATATTACAAAGGCAACATCGAGCAACTGAAAAAAGAAGGAGCTAAACCCGATGCCCGAGGCGAAATCATCAGCACCAGAATTATGGGATTGGCCGATAGCCATTTTGACACCAAAGTAGGTGGGCGCGGACAAGCCATTAACAAAATATATCCCTATACGCTACTCATTGTCGGTATCGTGATTTTGCTGATTGCGGCCATCAATTTTATTAACTTATCCATCGCGAAATCGTTTACCCGCGCCAAAGAAGTAGGTATGCGCAAGGCACTCGGGGCGTTTAAGTCTCAAATTGTGGGGCAGTTTTGGGGAGAAGCTTTTCTGATTTGCGTGGCCGCTTTTGGGACAGGAATCGTTTTGGCCTATCTGTTTATCCCCCAATATAATGCCATTTTCCGCACGACCCTCTCGCTTGATATGCTAAAAACGCCTGCTTTAGTCGGTATTATTTTCTTGTGTTTTGTCCTCATTACGCTGATTGCGGGTGGTTATCCCGCTTGGGCCGTAACACGGTTCAATACGGTGGAGGTATTGAAAGGAAAAATTAAAGTAAGCGGCAGCTCGGGGGGTATTCGCAACATGCTCATTATCTTCCAGTTTACGATGTCAGTCCTGCTGATTGCTTGTACGATGATTGTCTGGACCCAAATCAAGTACCTGCGTTCCAAACCGTTAGGATTTAACACTACCCAAGTATACAGCATTCCGATTGGGCATGAAATCTCGGGCAAACGTCTTTTGCAACATTTTCGCACTCGATTGGCCAATCAGCCGCGCATCTTGAGCATGACAGGCTCCGATGTCAATCTAGGACGCGGGCAAGACGGCTCTTTTTCTAAGTCGGTCTTGAGTTTTGAACAAAATGGCAAAAGCATTAAAACCAACATGCGGACGGCAGATTATGAATACGTAAAAACCCTCGACCTGAAGCTGATTGATGGACGGGATTTTTCGGAAGCATTCGCCACCGATACCGCAGGCGCCTCCGTCATCAATGAAACAATGGCCAAACAATTGGGCGTAAAAAACCCGATTGGCGTGACGCTCAATACCGAAGAAAAACACAAAGTCATCGGTGTGGTCAAAGACTTTCATTTTGAATCGCTACACCGCGAAATTGAAGCCGTTTCCTTTTTTATGAATGGTTTTCCCATCAATTATATTTTCGTCAAAATTGCCCCCGACCACGTGGATGAGACGATTGGCTTATTGCGAAAAACGTACAACGAAGTGGCCCCCAAATCTGAATTTCTGGGTTCATTTTTGGACGAAAACACCAATAAACAATACCAAAAGGAAGAACGCATCTCTCAGATATTTTTCAGCGCCGCCACCTTGGCCATTATTTTATCCTGCTTGGGGCTGTTTGCCATTGCTATCATGGTCATATCGCAACGCACCAAAGAAATCGGTGTGCGCAAAGTGTTGGGGGCGTCGGTCATGAGCATTATGACACTGTTATCGTTCGATTTTCTCAAAATGGTCGGCGTTGCCATTCTCATTGCGTCGCCGTCGGCGTGGTGGCTCATGAGTCAGTGGTTATCCGATTTTGCTTATCGTACCCCAATTCAGTGGTGGGTATTTGCCCTCACGGCCTTTATCGCTATCGCGATTGCATTTTTGACCGTTAGTTTTCAAGCCATTCGTGCGGCGCTAACCAATCCGACCACTTCTTTGCGCTCCGAATAAGGCTAAAAGAGAAATTCTACCCATTCCAATCCAAGCTTGATTTCTCAGAAATCAAGCTTGGATTTTTTTTTAGAGAAATTATCCATTGGCGGCTTTCTTTCTTCGGATTACAACTTTTTATTCTCCAATTTCGTCCTAGCTAAAAACCAACGAACATGAAACCGATTACTTTTCTCAATATTTTGCTACTGGCAATCACTTTTAGCTCTTGCTCCAAAGTTCAGCCTCAGGAAACGACAATTACCAAGGCTAAACTAGTGAACGCGCTGGCGGTTGATGGCTGCGACTGGCACTTTACAGTTGACCTGAAAGATGAAATGGTTTCTTACTTACCGAGCGATTCGTCGAAGGAAAAAGTAAATTCCATCATTCAGGCTGCCACTGCCCAGTACGGGGTGTATTCGGTTGATGTAGAGATGAAATACACGCTTACGGGCAAAAAACAAACCGTTAAATGCGGCTGGGGAAAAACCAACGAAATGGACGAAATTGAGATTTCAGAAATACGCATAATACGCTAATGACATAGATTTAAATAATTCCAAAATCCCATGAAAAAAGTATTTGCTGCCGTTTTGATTGCGGCCTTGGCGGGTTGTCAAAAAGAAGAAGTAGCCAGTGAATGTGTGGAAAAACCAGACAACGGAATGGCCTGTTATACCCTATATGACCCAGTTTGCGGGTGCAACGGCAAAACTTATGGAAACTCCTGCGAAGCAGGCCGGGTAGGTATTGCCATTGTTTCAAAGGGGGAGTGTAAAAAGTAATTACCCCCCCGTCAAGGTAGGGGCAGGCTTCACGTCTGCCCGGCTTTACGTCTGCCCAGCTTTACGTCTGCCCAGCTTCACGTCTGCCCGGCTTGTAAACAAGAGGACGGACGTAAAGCCCACCCCTACAATTAAGGTTTTTTAACAAACCCCAAAAATGTTTTGTACGTACCTTGCAAGGCCATTTTAAACGTACAAAACCATGCTCCAAAACTACTTCAAAATCGGTTGGCGCCACCTGCGCAAAAACAAAATTTACACCCTCATCAACATTTTGGGGCTATCGGTGGGGCTGACGTTTACATTGCTGATTGGCAGCTACGTATGGGACGAATGGCAGGTCAATGCCGATTTACGAAATATTGATAATCAATACATTATCCAAAGCAAGTGGAAGCAGCCCAACATGGGCATAGAAATTACCTCCTTAGCACCGTTGGCCAAAACCCTGAAAGAGCAATACCCCAATTTGATTGAAAATTATTACCGTTTTGATGGGGTTTCCACTACAATTTCTAAAGGCGACAAACATTTTAGGGAAGATATTCAAATCGGTGATTCTACACTGCTGACCATGTACGGGTTTCCGCTGCTGCACGGAGATGCCCGCACGGCGCTGAATCAACCCAACTCGGTAGTACTATCAGATAAAATGGCCCTCAAGTACTTCGGAAAAACGGATGTTATTGGCCAAACCATTCAAATCGAATCTTTTACGAGAGAACGTAAGGATTTTATGATTACGGCCGTACTGGCCCCGATTTCCTTCAACTCTATCACCCATTATGTTAGTACCGACATTCCAGTGTTGCTGCCGATGAGCAGTCTGGCATTTTTTGGCCGCGATGCCGCCATGACGGTGTGGGACAACGCCTATGTAGCCAATTATATAGAACTGAAAAAGGGGATACGCCCCATTGATTTACAAAAACCCATTGCCCAACTCATCTCTACCCATGCTTCAGCTCAGGTCAAAGAAAACCTTGAAGTAATGCTCAAACCCCTGAGCTCGCTCCACCGGGAAAGCAACAATGGCTTGGTCAACAAAACACTCCTTACGCTCGGCTTAGTGGCTCTGTTTATTGTGTTTATGGCGGTGGTTAACTTTGTCAATATTTCCATCGGCAGCTCTTCGAGCCGACTAAAAGAAATCGGCATTCGGAAAGTATTGGGTAGCAAAAAAGGGCAGGTGATAGGGCAGTTTTTAACCGAATCAATCCTGATTGCCTCTTTTAGCACGCTTTTATCTTTGGTTTTATACGAAGGTACACGGTCGTTTTTTGCCGAAATTCTTGAGAAAGAACTCCGTTCTATTTTCAGTGCGCTTCCGACGTTTTTAGGCAGTGCGATTCTTTTAGGGCTTTTTGTCGGGCTGATTGCCGGGGCGTATCCGGCCTTCGTGCTGTCGGCGTTGCCTTCCATTGATTCGATGAAAGGAAAATTAAAAACCGTTAAGGAAAAAAGCCTTTTGCGCTATTCGTTAATGACTGGGCAGTTTGCCATTGCGCTGTTTGTGTTTGGGGCGGCCGTGGTCATTGCCCGACAAGTCAACTATTTCTTCGAAAAAGACTTGGGTTATTCCAAAGAATCCATCGTTTGGGCGCCCGTTCCGCGCGACTGGTCGGTGAAGGGCGTTGAAAAAATGGAAACCATCCGCAAAGAAATGATGCGCCTGCCCGACGTGCGCGAAGCCAGCCTTTCGTTTGAAATTCCAAACGGAAAAACGGGATTTCAAACGGGTCTTTTCCGCGCGGGGCAGGACTCCACTCAAGCGGTCTTTGTCCCTGTTTTACAAACGGACGAACATTACGCACGTACTTACCAAATCCCCGTACGCAACGGCGTATTTTTTCAGGAATCCCAACAGGCTGTAGCCCCCAACCTCATTGTACTGAACGCCAAAGCGGCCAAAATGCTCAACTTTGCCACGTCTGCGGCGGCAATCGGACAGCAAGTGAGGTTGCAGAGCTTCCCACAAACCTTTACCGTGGCTGGCGTAACCGATGATTTTCATTTTGAATCCATGCGTCAAAACATTGGCCCTCTGGCGTTTATTCACCTCAATACGCTCAACAATTACCGTTATTTGTCCTTCAAAATTCAATCATCGTCCTTAAATAAATCGGTTGCGGCACTCGAAAAAAAGTGGAATAAACTATTGCCTGGAGCGCCGTTTGAGTTTACTTTTTTGGATGAAATGCTTCAGAATTTGTACCAATCGGAAGTAAGACTCAAAAAAGCGGCTCAATTGGCAACCGCTTTGGCAATCATTATTGTCTTATTGGGGGTTATCGGGATGGTGTCGTTGAGCGTAGCACGGCGTACCAAAGAATTGGGTATTCGCAAGGTATTGGGCGCTTCGGGAGTAGGGTTGGTGCTGCTGTTTTTGAAGGAATTTTTGATTGTCATCGGCATTGCAGCTTTCATCTCTTTTCCGTTGCTACTGATGGCCATGAACCAATGGCTCCAAAACTACGCTTACCGCATTGAGGTCAGTGGGCTTTCGTTTGCCGCAGTCGTTCTGAGTTTTGGAATTATCATCGTTTTTTTGGTTGGTTTTCAGACGTTTAAAGTCGCTTTAATGAACCCAACCCAGTCGTTACGCTCCGAATAACAAACTTTTACATTTCGTTTACATTCTTTTACGGGCGTTTTTCTTTTTGTTGGTTTCGGCCTCCTACTTTTGCTTACATCAAAGTAAAGCCAAAAACAACCAACAAAAATGAAAACAGTAAAAGCACTAATGGGAGGTCTCCTTCTTTCTGGCCTCGCACTCGTAAGCCACGGTCAGCAAGTTTGTTCCGCCGCTTTTTTAAACAATAAAATGGTGGTGGATGAATACACTCCAAAAGGCAAATGCAGTTTACCCTTAACAGCCCGAGGCGAGCTGACGGTAGCAACAGCCGAGCTATCTTCCAATGAAAGCAAAGCCGTTGATATCGTCTCGTTCAAAATTGCCATTCGTGACGAAAACACGCGAACGCTGACGATGTTTTCTGGCGACGATTTCCGAAAAATTGAAATTCAAAAGGTGTTGGCAAAATGCAAGAAAGGTGATTCTATCGTGCTGCTTACCTTAGAAAAACAATATGCGTTGCCGCACAATGAGATTCTAATCAAGTAATTATTTAAACTACCAAAACAATGAGATACACTAACACCTACCGACTAGCTATTGTCCTGATTTTATTCATGGTTGGCACCACTACCTTTTCCAAAGGCGGAGAAAACTACTTTTATGGAAACCCGTTGGTGCTGAACGGAAAACCCTTGGATTACAGCACTTTTTGGAAAGGAACTAAAGGCGTATTGGCGTTAGTCAAAGGAAATCCCAGTTCATCAGATGCCACAAGAGTTCCCTTTAAAGTTTATCTTAAACACGAAGGACAGGTTGTCAACAAGGGGCTATCTTCTGATACGCGAGAATTATACGAAGTAGAAATAGCCCATATTCTAGCATTAGCCCATTTTGGCGATGAACTCATCATCGAACCCGCTCAGAAAAGTGATGCAAAGGCCAAGCGCGTTATTAAACTTGCAAAAATTGACCTAATGTACATGATCTTAGGCCCGTTGTTGGCAAAACAAAAAAGCGGCGACGGTTGCTAAATTCTCTTTTATCATTTTGGAAGAAATGAACAGCCATGAAATTTAAACCTGTAAAAAACATGAAAAAAATCATTTATACGCTGCTATTACCGCTGGTTGTGGTAGGCGGAGCGGTATTTGCTAATCGCGAAATCAAAAATGAAACTTCTAAAAAATCAACCCCAAAGCCGTCGGGCGGCGTTCCTCTCTCTGATGCTGAAAGGAAATCTGCATTGAAAAAATGGGAGGCTACCCCTGATGGTGTAATGTTCAAAAAATGGGAAGCGTCTCCCGCAGGTAAAAAAGTGTATGCAGGTGAAGCTAAAATAAGAAAGCATATAAGTGCTTTTACCAATATGGAGGCTGTTGTAACCTCTCTTTCTCTCCCACTGGGCTCAAGATTAGGTTTCGGAGTGATGGTAAGGATTAATGGTGACGATTATATTGTAAAATTTGAGCCAGAAAAGTCTCAACTTGAGCAATTGCATAGCCTGAAAGTTAACGACAAAATAATTATAAGAAGCCATAGCGTTTCGCACGCGCCCAAGTATGCCTATCCAATAGTATCAGGCGAATATGTAGAGCTAGATGGTAAAGTAATTTTTAAACGTACACCTCGCAAAGGCCGTTGCTAAGTAAATAAATTATGAAATACGCACACGTGTATGTTTTGTTCTTGATGTTTGTTTTTCACACATCCTATGGACAAGACCAAACAAACACATCAAAAGATAATATCAAGTCTGAAACCACAGACACACTCACTTCTAACATTTGGGATATCGAGCAAGATAGAAATGGGAATATTTGGTTTGCAGCGAGCGATGGTGTTTTTCGATACGATCCCAGAGATGGAAAATCGTTTACCAAAATCACAGGCCAACTGGTCTCAGAGCCTTTTTTTTCTGTTTTTGAAGATAGTAAGGGAAATTTTTGGTTCGGCACGTATGGCTCAGGTGTTTTTTATTACGATCCCAGACGGACAGACGGAAAATCCTTTCAACATTTTACAACAAAAGACGGACTTGCCGATAATTCTGTTATGCCTATTTATGAAGATAAAGCCGGCATTATTTGGCTTGGCACTGCAGGTGGTGTAAGCCGCTATGATCCCAGACGGGCAGTTGGTAAATCGTTTCGAAATTTTACAACTGCGGATGGACTGTCCAATAATGATGTTCACGCTATTGTTGAAGACAAAACAGGCAAAATTTGGTTTGGATCACGGGGTGATATTTCCGTTTATGATGGAAAATCATTTACCACTCTCACCGATAAAGATGGCAAAACTTTCAGGAACGTATGGTCTATGATTAAAGACAAAAAAGACAATATCTGGTTCGGCGCCGATGGTCTTTGGCGCTATGACGGCAGTTCCTTTACTCAAATCGATCAGGTTGGCGCTGGCGTTATAATCGAAGATAAAAAGGGAAACGTTTTGACCAGTATAGGTGGGCCTATTTTCCGTTATGATGAACAGTCATTGTCTGATAAAAAGCCGCATGTAACAGTAATAAAGACAAAATATGAAGGGCCTAGGAATCTGCCTTTTGGGATGTTATGGGCCAATGATGGAAGTATTTGGATTGGAGCTAACCGTTACCGTTATGATGGAAAGACCCTAACGGACTTTAAAAGTGCAGCCGGTCAGAAATAAGTGCTTTTTACGAACATTTTTACAGCCAAAAAACAGAGAAAAATGACAAAACATGAGTTTCACCATCCAATTTACCTCTGGCTTTTAGTGGGGTTGATTATAAATTCCTGCAATGGTCAGCCAAAGGAGACGACTAAGGCATCAAAACCAAGCCCAACAGTTATCAAAAACTTTAAAGCCGTTGGCTTGTCTCCCGATTTTGACACTACCTTAGTCAGTCAATACTTCCGAAGTATTTTTCAGGATTCGAAAGGAAATTTATGGTTTGGTTCCTTAGGCGAAGGCGTAGTGCGGTATGATGAAAAAACCTTGACCTACTTTTCCAATCCGGATGGTTTCTATAACCAAACTGTTTATGCTATCAATGAAGATAAAGATGGCAATATGTGGTTTGGTACCGATCAAGGCGTGTACAGGTATGATCCCAGACGGGCAGTCGGAAAAAGCTTTAAAAATTATAGTCAAAAAGATGGGCTAAACCATATTGATATAAGTCGCAAAAGCATCCTTGTTGACAAGTCGGGTACCGTTTGGGTAGGCACCCACGGCGGCGTTTATCAATATAACCCAACGGCTGATGGCAAGGGCGATAAAAGTTTTTCCTTATTTCAACAGCTTCCTCCGATAAATGTGTCAGGCATTATGGAGGACAAAGCCGGCAACATCTGGTTTGCCTCGTCTGATAAAGGTGTCTTTCGGTATGATCCCAGACGGGCAGTCGGAAAAACGATTGTAAACTTCAATGAAAAGGAAGGTTTGGGGGAAAACTATGCCGGAGGCATAGCAGAGGATAAGGACGGGAATATGTGGTTTACCATGAAAAACGGCATTTGCAAGTATGATGGAAAAACGTTCACCGACTACACCGCCAAAGACGGATTAGGCGGAACGGAGTTTTGGGGACTCATTATTGAACAGTCGGGTATCATTTGGATTACCGCCCGAGGCGCCACTACGAGATTTGACCCTTCCATTCCCTTGCCCAATCCCCAAGCATTTACTGTGTTTACACCTGCCGACGGCTTAAACTGCTGCGTTCAAAGTATGTATCAGGACAGGTCAGGAAATATGTGGTGGGGTACGGGGCAAGGGCTCTATCGCTTTGATGGCAAACGCTTTTATCAAGTTAAAAAGAAAGGCCCTTGGTAGTATAAGCAAATCGAGACGACAGAATACAAAACACATAAAATGAAACCAATAAAATATCTTTTCATTTTATGGCAAGGGTTGGCCTTATTGGCCTCTTCTGGCTATGGGCAAATGAAAACCAGCTTAAAATCAGGTCAGTTGAGCCTGATTAAATCACAAAGTACAAACCCTGGCGACAATGTTCATTGCGGTTTGCAAGACAAAGCGGGTAACATTTGGTTCGGCACGACAGGCGATGGCGTTTATAAATATGATGGGAGATCATTCACCCAAATCACAGCGAAAAATGGGCTTAACAGTAATTCGGTTAACCATATATTGGAAGATAAAGATGGTAAAATTTGGATAGGCACTGAAGCGGGGCTTGTTCTTTACGATGGTAAAACATTTGCTGAAATCCGGATTCCTTTACGGAAAAAAATGCCTGCGAACAAGTTTCAAAACACGCATGATGTATTCAGTATAATGCAGGACAAAAGCGGAAAACTATGGTTCGCAACAATTGACGGTGTTTATATCTACGATCCCAGACGAGCAGATGGCCAAACCTTTACTCCATTTATAATTAGTGAGGGAGCAGGTGGCTATCGGAACAGTAACAATAACGTGGAATACATTTTAGAAGATAAAGCAGGCCACTTTTGGTTTGGTGGGCGAGGTAATGAAGGTGTGTATCGTTATGATCCCAAACGGGCAGTTGGTAAATCTATGACCAATCTTAAACCAAATGGTGACAGTTGGGCTTGGCCTGTTTTGCAAGACAAAAAAGGAGACATTTGGTTCAGCAATTGGAGCGGAGCTTACCGCTATGATGGCAAGTCATTTACAAAAATGGATGGTTTATCTAATAATCCTGTTACCCGAATTATAGAAGACAAAAAAGGTAATCTTTGGTTTGGAGGTGGTGGTCGTGGAATTTGTCGTTACGATCCCAATCGGGCAGTTGGACAAACCTTTACTTGTTTTACCACAAAAGATGGGTTAATCAATAATGATGTATGGTCAATTCTTGAAGATAAATCGGGCAATATTTGGGTAGGCACAAGAAACACTGGCTTGTGCCGCTACGATCCCAGACGGGCAGTCGGAAAAACCTTTACCAGTTTTTCTGAATAGAACACGAACTAAAATAATTGACAAAAAAATGAAAAAGCATTATTTACCAACTCAAATCTACACATTCCTACTTTTGTTTGTAGGTATAATGGTCTGCAACGGACAGGTGAAAACTAATTTGTCAAAAGATGATTTAAGTGCGCCAAAAACGATCACGAACAGTCCGCCGAAAATGATACGTACACAGGGTGTCGTATCTGGGAATGTGGGTTGTGAATTGCAGGATAAAGCAGGAAACCTCTGGTTCAGCACGTCTGGCGAAGGTGTTTATCGCTTCGACGGGAAGTCATTTACCAATTTTACAACGAAAGATGGACTGAGTAGCAATGATGTGAGTGCAATAATAGAAGATAGAACAGGAAATATTTTGTTCGGCACTAAAAGTGGAATCTGTAAGTATGATGGGGGAAAATTTAGTAAATATTTCAAATCAGATAGTTTGACTAAATTTGGAATCACCAGCCTTTTAGAAGACCGAGAGGGCAACATTTGGTTTGGCGTGATAAATAAAGGAATTTATCGGTATGATGGAACAAATGTTTCAAATTTTCTTTATAAGTATGAGCATCCATTCTATGGTGATAGGCACGAGAAATATATCAGTGATATTATACAAGATAAAAATGGGAATATTTGGTTTAGTTCCTGGAATGGCGGTGGTGTATGGAGATATGACGGAAAATCTTTTAAGAGCTTTCTTCCATCTGCAAACTATTATAAAACAAACCAAGACCAAAGAAACCACAATTATCCACAGAATACTTCCGATTATCTTTCAAGTACCTTCTATTCTCCATCGAAAGACCATATCACAGATGATATGATTTTCTCTGCCACCGAAGATAAAGCAGGAAATATTTGGTTTGCCACCAGAAGGCACGGAGCCTGCCGTTATGATGGGAAAACCTTTACAAGTTTTGGAGAAAAGGAAGGCTTTGTAAGTTATGGAATATCTTCAATTTTAGAAGATAAAAAGGGAAATATTTGGCTTGCTACAGATAAGAATGGCGTGTTTTCTTATGATGGAAAAACTTTCAAAAATTTTACTACAAAAGACGGGCTAATCAACGATTCTGTTAAAAGTATTTTAGAAGACAAAAACGGAAACATTTGGTTTGGCACAAGGGGCTTTGGTTTGAGCCGTTATAATGGCAAAACCTTTACTAACTTTTCGGAATAAATGAAAAAACTATTTATCCTCACTTTATTAATCCATTTTTCTGCCTATTCGCAGTGAAAAGCGGATTTATCCGTCAAAGAAAGCACGATTTTGGGAAAAGGAAATTATGCAGTTGGAAGTAATGGCCACGAAGGAACCTTGCAGTTTTTATCAGGAATGCTGACCCAATCTGCCAATAGCAAAATCACCGGCGGAAGTTTTGTCATCGACATAAAATACAACGATTTAACCTCTAACTTCGTAGAAATAACTCAATAGAAAGATTCGACCATTAAGCTATTTCTGCTAAATTTGATAAAGAACTTATGGAAATCATGGCAGGTAAATTGGCAATCGTGGCTTCGTTTTTAGTGATCAGCTTACTGTTTGGGCAGTTTGCCTGGATAACTCCTGACACTGATGCCACTAACTCGCAACGATTTGAAGAAAAGACGAACCTCGCGCTTCGCCGCACAGGCCACCGCCTGTTGTTGGCAAGCGGCGATTCCACTTCCCATATTCCTGCGGTTAAAAAATTAGAGGAGGGTACATTTGTGCTTCAATTAAGCAAATCGTTCGATTACAACCAGTTACCTTCCTTATTGCAGGAATCATTCGACCTTCATGGTATCAAAAACAACTACGATGTAACGGTCATGGACTGCAAAACAAACGAGGTACAATTGGGCTATAACTTTCTCGATTACTCCAAAAGCAAGGAAGTAGCCTGCGTCGGGCGCGACCAAGTCATAGATTGTTATAATGTAAAAATAACTTTCTTGGCTACCGCAAACAACCCAAAGTCCAACCCTGTTTGGTGGACTTTGGGGTTGGGAATTGCCTTTATTGGCGTTTCGTATGTTGTACTTTCTCGAAGAAAAACGCCCCTCGCTCCGCTTATTGAAACACCTGATGAAAAGCCGATTGAAAAATCTACCCGAATTCGTTTCGGTGAATCAAGCATGGACTTGGACAATCAAATGTTGTATACTTCCCATACACAACACAATCTTACTTTCCGAGAAGCTAAATTGCTGCACTTGTTCATCAAATACCAAAATCAGGTTTTGGAACGAGATTTCATTCTTAAATCCGTTTGGGAAGATGAAGGTGTTACGGTAGGACGCAGCATTGATGTTTTTGTGTCGCGCCTGCGGAAGTTGCTTCAAGAAGATACTTCGCTAAAAATCGCGGCGGTACACGGCGTCGGGTATCGATTGGAAGTCAACAACGACAACCCCGCCCCCAAAAAAACGTAGTTCTAATTTTTCTAAGAAATAAAAAAGGCCGCCCAATTGGGGCGGCCTCGTGGTATAATCATGCCTAAGCCGAAATTAAGCAGCTGGCGTAGAGTTCATTACTTCTGTTTGCTTACGGATAGAAGCCATGTGAATCAGTTCAAACAACTCTTCCACAAAATCAGGGTACAAATTCATTTGTTTACCCAAATCGGCGCGGTTTTTACGAAGTTGTCTCCAACGATCCATTTGTAAAACGGCCACGTTGTTATCACGCTTATATTCACCCAATTGCTCCACCAACGACATCCGTGTACCCAAAATCTCTAACAATTCACGGTCAAGATTATCGAGTTTACTGCGCAGTTGTTCCAACTGATTGATATAATCTGTGCCATACTCAGGCTTACGCACGTGAAGTTCGTGCAGCATTTCGCCCAAGGCAGCTGGCGTCAATTGTTGAGCCGCATCCGACCAAGCTTTGTCGGGGTTGCAGTGTGACTCAATGATGAGCCCATCGTAGTTTAAATCCAACGCCCGTTGGGCGATTTCGAACAAATACGCACGTTTTCCAGCCATGTGGCTAGGGTCACCAATCATCGGCAACTCTGGAAACATCGTTTTGAGTTCGATGGCAATGTTCCACATGGGAGAGTTGCGGTATTTTGTTTCTTGGGCATTCGAAAATCCACGGTGAATAGCTCCGAGTTTTTTGATACCAGCACGGTTAATACGCTCAAATGCTCCAATCCACAATGCTAAATCTGGATTGACTGGGTTTTTGATCAACACTGGCACATCTACCCCTTGCAACGCATCCGCCAAATCTTGAACATTGAACGGGTTAACGGTGGTACGGGCTCCAATCCATAAAATATCAATTCCGTATTTAAGGGCAAGTTCAACGTGCTGAGGAGTAGCTACTTCAACGGCAATCGGCAAACCTGTTTCTTTTTTTACGGCAGCAAGCCAAGGCAACGCAGCCTCGCCCATTCCTTCAAAGCTTCCAGGACGGGTACGCGGCTTCCACACGCCCGCGCGCAGTACGTTAGCATATCCTAAAGCTTTGATCTGGGTCGCGGTTTCCCAAACCTGCTCTTCAGTTTCGGCACTGCATGGGCCTGCAATGACGAGTGGTTTCCCTCCCGTATCAACCCACGAACTCATCGGTAAAATTTCTAAGGTGGCACTCATAATCGAGAAAAATTAAAAAAATTAATTAAGTACAACAATCTGATATTAACAATTTGATAGCTAAGGACAACTTTTGTAATTTTGCATTTGTTTTATTGTTATAACAACAAACACACGTTAAAATTATGTCTATAAGTGTTGCTTCGCCCCAAGTAGGGGTTTCATTTGATGACACTTCGGTTGCATTCTCATCAAAGTCAAATTTCCAGTTAAAGAAAACTTACTGGCTATTTGCATTAATGAATCAACCTTGGCTTGTAAAATTAGGAACTTTTTTTATAAAACTCGCGCTTTTGTTACGACTCCCCGTCAAAAACCTCATAAAAGCAACTTTGTTTGGCCAATTTTGTGGAGGTGAAGACATTAAAGAGTGCAACAAAACCATAAATAATTTGGCAAAATCTAAAATTGGAACAATTTTAGACTATTCTGTCGAGGGGGAAGACAATGAGCAGAGTTTTGATAAAACTGCTAGCGAAATTCTGCTAACTATCGAAAAAGCGAGCCAAACCGAAGGGATTCCTTTTTCTGTTTTTAAGGTAACGGGTATTGGTTCAACCCCTCTAATGGAGAAAATTCAGGCGGGAGAGCCCCTTACTTCCAACGAGCAGGCTGCTTTTGAACGCCTCAAAGTACGTGTGGACCAATTATGCCAAAAAGCCCATGACCTAGATGTCAAAATTTTTGTCGATGCTGAAGAAAGCTGGATTCAAGACGTAATTGACCAACTGGCTTACAAGGCAATGCAAAAATACAACACCAAAAAGCCCATCGTCTACAATACATTCCAGATGTACCGCCGCGATATGCTGGAAAATCTGAAAAAAGCCACTCACGAAGCAAAAGTAGATGGGTATTTTTTAGGAGCTAAATTGGTAAGAGGTGCCTATTTCGAAAAAGAACGCCAACGCGCCTACGAAAGCGAATACCAAGACCCAATCCACGCTACCAAAGAAGACACCGACTCCGACTACAACAAATCCATTTTGTTTGCCCTCGAAAATCGTGACGTAATTTCGATTTGTTTGGGTACCCATAACGAAAGCAGTTGTTTTTACTGTATCGAATTAATGCAAAAACTCAACATTCCGCACAACGACCCGCACGTATGGTTTGCGCAGTTGCTCGGAATGAGTGACAATATTTCCTACAATTTGGCCAATGCAGGCTATAACGTAGCCAAATACGTGCCTTATGGGCCTGTTGAGACGGTTATGCCGTATTTGTTCCGTCGTGCCGAAGAAAATAAATCCATTGCTGGACAAAGCAGCCGCGAGTTTTTGCTTATCAAACGTGAAGTGGGTCGTCGCCACACCATGAAAGTTATTCATTAATCCCCATTCCATGACTCAATCCCCCAAAGGCCCACTCAAATTCTTTTTGTTCGCCCTGTTGCTTATCGGTGTAGATCAAGCTTCAAAATTGCTCGTACACCAGTATATGTCTCCAGGATTTGCTGGACAAATCAGACTCATCGGAGATTGGTTCAAGCTGTATTACGTAACCAACCCAGGCATGGCGTTTGGGATGCAAATTGACCACGAATACGGTAAATTGTTCCTGACGGTATTTCGGCTGGGAGCCATGATTTTTATTGCGGGCTACATGTTACGCCTTGCCCAAAAAGGGGCCTCCAACGGACTCCTCTGGGCTATGGCCATGATTTTGGCGGGAGCCATCGGCAACTTGATCGACAGTATCTTTTACGGAGTACTCATTGATAATGCCCCTTACGGCTCTCCTACTCCGTGGTTTCACGGACAGGTCATTGATATGGTATTCATTGATTTTTGGGAAGGTTTTGTACCCGATTGGGTTCCTGTTTGGGGCGGCCAATACTACACAACGCCTATTTTCAACTTTGCCGACGCCTGCATTTTCATCGGTGTTTGTATCATTTTGATGTTTCAGGGCACTTTTTTTCCGCGTTTGGATGAGCACGAAGAGATTGAAGAGGCTCCGAAAACGGATGAAATAGCCGAGGTTCCATCAATCGTTTCATCCGAAGAGGAACCCGAAACACCCGCTTCAGAAACGGAGGTAATCTCAACACAAGATGTCACCGAGCCTACTTCAACGTTGGAAGAAGAAACGCCCGAATCTGCCTTGGAGGCCCTTCCACCAACAAACGACAACACTAGCACACAAGTGCCTACTAAAGAATAGATTACAAAATTAACTCAATAAAAAAAGAGAATGCCCTGCGGCATTCTCTTTTTTTATATTACGGATAAAATTAAGTTTTTATTTCATCGCTGCCGCATATAATTCGGCTACTTTATCCCAATTCACGACATTCCAAAAAGCGTCTAGGTAATCAGGACGTTTGTTTTGGTACTTGAGGTAATATGCGTGCTCCCACACATCAACGCCCAAAATCGGCGCGCCCTGTACATCCGCTACAGGCATCAATGGATTATCTTGGTTTGGCGTAGAAGTTACCACCAGTTTTTTGTCTTTTACAATCAACCACGCCCACCCTGAACCAAAACGGGTAGTACCAGCCTCTTTAAATTTCTTTTTGAACTCATCCAACGAACCAAAATCTTTGGTAATGGCATCGGCCAAGGCTCCTTTGGGCGCGCCGCCTTTTCCAGGGCCCATGATGCTCCAAAAGAAGGTGTGATTCCAATGCCCCCCACCGTTGTTACGCACTGCTGGAGCGGTTTCTTTCGTAATTCCCTTTACCAGCGCATCAGGAGTCAATTTTTCTTCTGGCTTACCCGCCAAGGCCTTGTTCAAGTTGTCGATATAGGCTTTATGGTGACGTCCATAGTGGATTTCCATGGTAGTCTTATCAATATTTGGCTCAAGTGCATCAGATGCGTACGGAAGCGGAGCCTGCGTAAATTGTGCCATAGCCTGCAACGAACCTGCGGCCAATGCTATTGCAAATGCATTGCGGAGAAATTTAGTTGTCATTTTGCTAAAAAAAGTTGATTAATGAATGATGTGCAATATTACGTAGAATACAACGCAAGAAAAGCAGCGAAAGTTATTTTCTGCGTAAAAATAAAAAACCTTCTGCGCGATGCAGAAGGCTTTTTTAAGTATTTGTAGTAGAGGTTTAGAAATAATCGTTGCAAAAGTAGTAGATAAATTGATTAAATGAATTATTTCAAGAAAAAATTTAAAAATTCACTTAACAACGATTCCCCCCTCCCTTAAATCTGCTCAAAATACCGTTTCCGCTCCCAGTCCGTCACTGATGCATTATAGGCGGCCTGCTCTGTTTTATAAAAATGCGTGTAGTGCTCCACTACTTCGGGTCCAAAACTCCGCTTGGCAAACTCGCTGTTGGAGAAAATCGCAATGGATTCGGCCAATGTGTATGGAACCCTTGGCAAATGCGCTGCGGCATAGATATCACCCTCAAAAATGGCCGGTGGTTCAATCTGTTTTTCAATTCCTTCCAATCCACACGCCAACAATCCCGCAAAAGCTAGGTAAGGATTACAATCTGCACCTGGAATCCGGCACTCAATCCGTAGGCTTTTGCCTTGACCTACTACCCGAAAACCAGCAGTACGATTATCATAACTCCACGCCAGACGCGTAGGGGCCCAAGAACCGTCTACATAGCGCTTGTATGAGTTGATGGTTGGAGCATAAAATACCATAACATCAGGGGCATGGGCAATACAACCCCCTAAAAACCAACGAAATGTATCCGAGCACTGAACGGGCCCCAGCGTATTGTCGCCTGCAAAGGCCGTTTCGCCATCTTTCCACAAACTGATGTGAATGTGGCAACTAGAACCTGCGCGGTCAGCGGCAAATTTGGCCATAAACGTAATGCTCCAACCCATGGCATCGGCCACTTCTTTTAGGCATTGTTTGTACACCACGTGGCGATCAGCCATGTCCAGTATTTCGGCGTAGCGTACATTGAGTTCGTGTTGGCCCAAGCCCCATTCTCCTTTGGAGTTTTCAACGGGCACGCCCGATTGCTTCAAATAACGCCGCGCCGCCGCGTTGAACGGCTCGGTGCGGGTGCCTTGCAAAATATGATAATCTTCGATGTACCAGCCTACGGGGCGCAGTTGGGCAAAGCCTGTTTCGTGGGCTTCGCGAAAACTGTTTTCAAATAAATAATATTCCAACTCGGAAGCAGCCAAAACGTCAAATTCATGTTGAGCGGCTTTATCAAGCTGTTTTCTCAGGATGGAGCGGGGCGCGATTTCAACGTATTGGTGCGATTTTTCATTTTTAACATCGCAGATAATCATAGCGGTGCGGTCAAGCCACGCCGCTACCCGCAGCGTAGAAAGATCGGGCACTAAATGAAAATCACCGTAGCCGAGTTCCCAGTTCGCAAACGAAAACCCTGGCACTGGGTCCATGGCCATATCGGTGGTGAGTAGGTAATTGCAACCGTGGGTGCCGTGTTTATAAATATCATCGACAAAAAAATCAGCGTCGAAACGTTTTCCGACGAGCCGCCCGTAATGGTCAGTAAAGGCTACAATGATGGTTTCAATGGTTTGTTGATCTACCGCTTCGCGTAGTTGGTCAATAGTAAGGAGTCCTTGGGGTTTAGACATGGTGTCGTTTTTTTGCCTTAAAAATAGCAAAAAGGCAACATCCTTGCTTGAGATAATTCGGCATACGGAAAAAAAGTACTTTTCCCTTACTACTTCTGATTTCTTTCTGCCTGCGGCTCAATGCTTTTCAGAAACGCCAGCCCATTGAAAAAAACAGGCAGAGGGCTACGCCTTTAGAGACAAAATCGCGCTATTTAAGCCTGTATACCAACTATTCCCAAATGACATTCTCTTTTCCTTCGTACCAAGGCTCCATCATTTGGCCATAGGTTTTTTCAATCACATTGCGTTTGGTTTTCATGGTGGGCGTCAGCATATTGTTATCGACTGTCCAAGCTTCTCTCATTACAACAATCTTTTGTACGCGCTCGTAAGATTTAAGTTTGGGGTTCACATCTGAAAGTGTAGCAGCTAGACTTTGAGCGACGGCGTCGCGTTCAACGGACCGGGCTATTTCCGACAAAACCACCAGTGCAATGGGCTGCGGTAAACTTTGGCCCACTACGCAAATTTGTTCAATCAGCTTATTGTCGGCAAATCCAAATTCTATCTGTGATGGTGCCACGTATTCACCTTTGGAAGTTTTGTACATTTCTTTTACCCGACCTGTAATTTTGATGTAACCTTCACTATCAATTTCGCCTACATCACCCGTATGAATCCACCCTTCTTCGTCGATGGTTTCAGATGTCATGATAGGTTCTTTATAATAGCCCGTCATGTTCCATTCAGTGCGCGTCAGGATTTCGCCCGTATCGGGCATTATTTTTACTTCCACTCCTGGATATACCTTTCCTACCGTTCCATCCTTGGGCGCATCGGCGGGGGCCATACATACCGCTCCCATGTTTTCGGTCATTCCGTACGCTTCCTGAATTTTTATTCCTAAGCGGCGAAACCACGTAATCAGTGACACCGGCATCGGAGCAGCTGCCGTCAAAATAAATTTCGCGTCATTGAGTCCCAAACCCTTACGAATTTTTTTCTTGACAATACCACTCAGAATAGGGATTTTGAGCAACATATCCAGCTTTTTCTGGGGCATTTTTGCCAAAATTCCCAATTGGAATTTAGTCCAGATGCGTGGGACCGCAAAAAAGTGTGTGGGCTGTGCGGCAGCCAGATTAGCCGCAAAAGTATCCAATGATTCTGCAAAGTACACAGTTCCTCCCGTGCCCACCGCCGTTACTGCCACCACATTCCGCTCGGCAATATGACATAGCGGCAGATACGAAAAAAAACGGGTCTCGGGCAAATGATAGAGCATCATGTCTTGGGTGACGTGCATAACCGATGCCATCGCTTTGTACGTAAGCATTACTCCTTTGGGATTACCAGTGGTACCAGAAGTGTAAACGATGGAGAACAAATCCTCCAACTTCGGCCGGGGCGACTCGGTCATCGGTTTGCTGTAAGCAATGATATCATCCCACTGTACATGCTCAGGGTCAGGATTATACGTTGGAAAAGAAATACAGCTTACGCCTGCGGGAATCCCCTTTTTCATCCCTTGCCAATTGTCAAGTTTTCCAACAAAAAGCACCTGACAACCACTGTGGGTTAACACTTGATTTAACTGATCACTGGTCAGGGTGGGATAAAACGGCACCGAAACGTGCCCAGACATCATGATGGCGAGGTCGGCAATAATCCACTCCGCACAGTTCTTGGAAACCAACCCGATGTTGCTTTGTGGCTCTAAACCCAACGAAAGAAGGTATCCCGCCAATCGCCTTACCTGCTCTCCCGTTTCAGCCCACGTAAAGTCTTTGAATTTTTTTCCAAAAGGCTGGCGCAAAAAAACCTTGTCGGGCTGCGTCTTTTCCCATTGATAAAAATAATCTACGACCGTTTTCAACTCTGACACGTTAGAAGTTGCCGTTGTTCTCATCGTTTGTAAAGATTTAGGGTTTACAACAAAAATATAATTTTTTCACTAAAAAATTGTTTTTGTTCGATGTATTTATTGGAACAAAAAAGGTTGGTTTTTGAGCACTAATCCGCTAAAAGTGACCTATTCTTACTTAATCTCCGATTGTTTTCGCTGATTCTTCCCATTCTAAAGGTTCGTTCATACTTATTTGCGTTATCGGATTAACTTTGTGCCGATAGATAAATAGAATACGAATGATTCAGTTATTGGCAAAAGTCGGCATCAACGGATTTTTCTTCGCGTTGCTTGGAATGATAGCATTGGCCTATTTTTTTCCCTCATTCGGCACCGAACAAAGCCCTTTACACTTACCCGACATCGCCGAATATGGCGTCTCTGTTATCTTCTTTTTTTACGGTCTGAAACTCAATCCTGAAAAATTAAAAAGTGGCTTGAGCAATTGGAAACTCCACTTGGTGATTCAATTGACCACTTTTGTATTATTTCCGCTCATTATTCTTGGCATCGGAGAAGCCTTCAACATTGATACTTCTTCGTTGACGTGGTTGGGTATCTTTTATTTGGCGACGCTCCCATCCACCGTTTCTTCTTCGGTGGTGATGGTGGCGATTGCGGGCGGGAACCTACCCGCTGCAATTTTCAACGCCAGTATTTCTAGCATCATCGGCATTTTTATTACACCGCTGTGGATGAGTCGGTTACTGGAAAAACAGGACGCCGATTTTGACATCTCCTCCATCATTTTGCGCCTATGTTTAGAAGTTTTATTACCCGTTATCCTCGGTTTTCTTATGCACAAAAAATGGGGCAAATGGACCGAGCGCTACAACAGCACGTTACGGATGTTTGACCAAGTCATTATTTTGTTGATTGTTTACACTTCTTTTTGCGAATCATTTGCCAACAATATGTTCAGTCATCAATCCTTTACTGAAATTCTGGCGCTAGGCTTTTGGATGTTGTTGTTTTTTGCGGTAATGTTCGGAATCATGGTTTTGGTCAGTCGTTGGCTTGGCTTCAACCGCCCAGATACCATCACGGTGTTGTTTTGCGGCTCTAAAAAATCGTTAGTGCAGGGTGCAGTGATGGGCAAAGTGCTGTTTCCCAACCCCGTCACGCTGGGTGTAGCGTTGCTACCGCTGATGATTTATCATGCACTGCAATTGTTGGCGGGGAGCATGATTGCGCAACAGATGGGTAAAAAAGGAGTAGTTTGAGCCATTATGTCTTCCAACTTGCCATTACCGTACATTAACGTTATTTTTGAGAAACTTTGGTTCGCCAATCTTTAGCATACATTTCATCATTCCAAGCCCCTTTTCCCTTGAAAAAAACCGCTCCCCTCGCCCTTGCAGCGGCCTTGGCCGTTTGTCAGGCCATGGCCCAAAAACCCAAAGAAACTTGGGATGTTTCCAAACCTCAGGGTCCTTCAAAAGAAGTAAAATTCACTACCAATGAAGGTACATGGATGAACCTCGACGTCAGTCCCGATGGCAAGGAAATCGTCTTTGACCTACTCGGTGACCTCTATACGCTGCCAATCGGGGGCGGTGAAGCCAAACTACTGGCGGGCGGATTGCCGCTGGAGATACAGCCGCGCTACAGCCCCGATGGTAAGCGCATCTCTTTTACAAGCGACCGAGGCGGCGGCGACAATATCTGGACCATGAAACGCGATGGCTCAGACCTGAAACAAATTTCCAACGAAGATTTTCGATTGCTCAACAATGCCGTTTGGACACCCGACGGGCAGTATCTCATTGCGCGTAAGCACTTTACGGCATCACGCTCATTGGGGGCGGGCGAAATGTGGATGTATCACGCCAGCGGTGGTACGGCGGGATTGCAGTTGACCAAACGTAAAAACGACCAACAAGACGCGGGCGAGCCCTGTGTTTCTCCCGACGGTCGCTACGTGTATTTCAGCGAAGACATGAGCCAAGGCCCTTTCTTTCAGTACAACAAAGACCCCAACGGACAAATTTATGTCGTTCGTCGTTTTGACCGCCAAACAGGAGCCTTAAAAAATATTGTGACAGGCCCCGGCGGTGCGGTACGGCCGCAGATTTCGCCCGATGGTAGGCAATTGGCGTTTGTGCGACGTGTGCGCACCAAGTCAGTGTTGTACATTCATGACTTAAAAACAGGCGAAGAATTTCCCGTTTTTGACCAATTGAACAAAGACCAGCAGGAAGCGTGGGCCATCATGGGCCTTTATCCCAACTACGACTGGACCCCCGACGGCAAAGACATCATCATTTGGGCCAAAGGGAAATTATTTCGGGTCAACATAGCCACCGCGAAAGCCACCGAAATTCCGTTTACGGTCAATGCCAGCCTGACGGTACAGGAAGCGGTTCGTTTTCCGCAAACCGTTTTTATACCCACGTTCCAATCTAAAATGATTCGCCACGCCCGAACCTCACCCGACGAAAAAACCTTGATATTCCACGCGGCGGGCTATCTCTACAAAAAATCCCTGCCCAACGGCACACCCGAACGCCTCACTGCCGCCACCGACGTGTTTGAATACGAACCAACGTTTAGCCCCGACGGAAAGTTTTTGCTTTACACCACTTGGAATGATTCGTTGACGGGCAGCATCCGAAAGTTGAATCTGACCAATAACTCCATTGAAACACTGACAACCGAAAAAGGCTTTTACCAAACACCATCGTTCTCGCCCGACGGCTCCAAAATCGTTTATCGAAAAGGAACGGGCAACGGCTACATGGGCTACGCCTTCGGCAAAGAACCCGGATTATACCTCATGCCCGCCACTGGCGGCGAAGGAACCTTGCTCCGCGACAGCGGCGAAGAGCCGCTCTTCAACGCCACTGGCGACCGCATTTTCTTTCTGGAAGACGGGCAAACCAAATCCTTTAAAAGCGTAACCCTGAGCAATACCGACGAGCAAACCCATTTTAGCTCCCAATACGCCACTAAGTTTGTTCCCAGCCCCGATAACAAGTGGATTGCCTTTCAGGAATTATTTCATCTCTACATCGCCGCCTTCCCCGCCACGGGCAAAGCCATAGATTTATCAGGCAATACCAAGGCATTTCCCGTTTATAAAGTCACGCGCGACGCTGGCGATTATTTGCATTGGTCCAACGATAGCCAAAAACTGCACTGGACCATCGGCCCCGATTATTTCACACGCTCCGTACAACAAAGCTTTTTGTTTGTAGAGGGGGCGCCCGAAAAACTGCCCGCTATTGATTCCACGGGCATTCCCATTGGGCTCATGCTTTCGACCGATGTACCCAAAGGCATGGTCGCTTTTAAGGGCGGTACCATTCTGACCATGAAAGAAAACGCCCAAGGGCAGTTGGAAGTAATTAAAAACGGAACACTGGTTGTTGACGGCAACAAAATCGTGGCCGTCGGTGCGGCGGGAAAGGTTAAAATTCCCGCTGAAGCAAAAGTCATTGACGCTACGGGGAAAACACTGATGCCTGGAATCATTGATGCCCACGCGCACATCGGCACAGGCAACGAAAAATCGGCGCAACAGCAGTGGTCGTATTTTGCCAATTTAGCCTACGGCGTCACCACCGTTCACGACCCATCATCCAATACCGAAATGGTCTTTAGTCAATCGGAAATGGTAAAATCGGGGCGGATGATTGGACCACGTATATACTCCACAGGAACTATTTTGTACGGAGCAGACGGCGATTTTAAAGCCGTGGTAAACAGCCTCGACGATGCGCGTTCGCATTTACGTCGGATGAAAGCTGTGGGAGCATTTTCGGTCAAAAGCTATAACCAACCGCGTCGCAATCAACGCCAGCAAATCATTCAGGCCGCCCGCGAACTGGGCATGTTGGTCGTTCCAGAAGGTGGGTCATTCTTCAACCACAACATGACCATGATTATGGACGGTCACACCACCATTGAGCACAATATTCCCGTTGATCCCATTTATAAGGACGTGGTATCTTTGTGGAGCAACAGCAAAACGGGCTACACACCCACGCTGATTGTGAGTTTCGGCAGTGTTTCGGGCGAATATTATTGGTACCAAAAAACCAATGTTTGGGAACAATCTCGACTGTTACGCTTTACTCCCCGCTCCATCGTCGACAGTCGCTCGCGCCGCCGCGAAATGCTGCCCGACGACGATTTTGGCCACTTTGGTAATTCACAAACTGCAAAAAAACTGACCGATGCAGGCGTCAGTGTTCATTTGGGAGCCCACGGACAATTGCAAGGCTTAGGTGCGCATTGGGAACTCTGGATGCTAGGTCAGGGCGGCATAACTAATCTGCAAGCGCTCAAACAAGCCACCATCGGCCCCGCTAAAACCTTGGGCTTGGACAAAGAAATTGGCTCGTTAGAAGTTGGTAAATTAGCTGACTTGCTGGTCCTTGATAAAAATCCATTGGAGAATCTTCGCAACAGTGAAAGCATAAAGTACGTAATGGTAAACGGACGCTTGTACGATGCCGAAACCATGACTGAAACGGGCAATTATAACCGCCCCCGACAGAAGTTTTTTTGGGAAAACAATCGCTACAATGCCGCTTTTGAGTGGCATGCCGAAACCCGCAGTTTCGGGGCTATCCGTTGCATTTGCCAAGGGCGTCAGTGATAAGTAAAAAAGCAAAAGTATTCTTCGTAGAAAGGGCTATCAAGAATACTTTTGTAGCCCTTAAAACCGTGAAAATCAAAGGAGTAAAATAAGTCATCAAAGTGCTTTCTATTTTTATTAAAACTGCATTATTCACACCACATGCAAAAATTTTTATTCCTTCTTACAGCATCCCTTTGGATGAGTTTGTTGGGTCGAGGTCAAGGCGCAGATACAAGCACCATTGCTAAAAATGCGGCAAACTCGCCATTGGCCCTTTATCAGGCGGCAACGATTTATTCTCCGCATTTATACAACGGTCCCCGCTATCATATTTATGACAGCCGCTCGAAAGAACATCAGTTTTTTCAGGTCGAAGATTGGCAAAAAGGCTCAGTGCATTACGACGGGCAGTTGTTTGAGAATGTTTCCCTCCTTTATGACATTGTAAAAGGCTACGTAGTGGCGCGGCATCCAGAACGCTCAGGACTGGTACAGTTACAAAGCGAACGAATCCGCTATTTTTCAGTCGCCGAAAATCATTTTATCAGAATAGAAAAAAATGAAGAAAAAGGGATAGAAGTACCTACGGGGTTTTATCAGCTTTTGTACGACGGAGAAACGCAAGTGCTTGCTCGGCGCATAAAAGAACGACAAGAGCAGATTGAGAACAATAAAGTGACGGTTTATTTTCCTCCAAAAAACTTTTTTTACATCAAAAAAGACGGGGTATATCACCTAATTCGCTCAAAAAAAGCCGCCCTCAATCTCTACAACGACCGTAAAATTGCGCTCCGAAAAGCGCTCCGTGAAAACCGAATCAATTTCCGAAAAGCCCGTGAACAGGCGCTGGTACAGATGGCCACTCAGTATGATAAGCTACGCCCATGAAACACTCTTTACTCTTTACAACCCTCCTTTTCTCGCTCACATTTTCCGCTTTGTTGGCCCAAACAAAGGCAGAAAAACGTCTAACCGTGGATTTAAACGAGGCGCGCTTTGGCCAATTTGTCAAAGAAGCCGAAGCGCAAACTGGACACTATTTTTACTACGATGCCTCGCAACTCGACAGCCTAAAAATCACCCTGCAAGTCAAAGACCAAACGTTGGTGTCGGTGTTGGTGCAGGTATTTAAAGACACCGAATTTAAGTTTTCAATTGATGACCAACAACGGGTATTTGTGACATCGGGGCAACCACTGATTACGCAACTGCCCAACGACCTGTTTAACCTGAATACGCCCAACAAAGAGTCGGATCAAAATCAATACATAGCGCCAACTTCGGAAGAACAAGACAAGCTACTATCGACCGCCGAGAGTAAACTCTACAATATCGGTGCCCAACGACAACGCATCACTGAAGGAAAATCGACGGTTTCGGGCTACGTCCGAAATGCCGTGACGGGCGAGCCTGTCATCGGCGCGGCAGTCTACATCGAATCACCTTCTGTGGGGGTTTCTACCGACGCACTAGGGTTATTTTCTCTGACCATGCCGCGCGGAAAGCAAACGCTCAAAATCAAAAGCATCGGAATGCGCGATACCTACCGGCGCATCGTGCTGTATGGCGACGGCAAACTCGACATCGAAATGCAAGAAAGCGTGACGGCTCTGAAAGAAGTATCTATCACTGCTGGCCGCGACGTCAACATCGCAGGAACTCAGATGGGGCAGGTGAAGCTCAACATCAAAACCATGAAACAAGTACCTACGGCATTTGGCGAAACCGATTTGCTGCGCACCGTGCTTACCTTGCCAGGCGTAAAAGCGGTCAGCGAAAGCAGCGTAGGGCTCAACGTTCGCGGGGGTTCTACCGACCAAAACCTCATTCTCTTCAATGACGCCGTGGTCTATAATCCTTCGCATTTGTTTGGGTTCTTTTCGGCCTTCAACCCCGACGTGATTAAGGAAGTAGAATTGTACAAAAGCACCATCCCGTCCAAATACGGCGGGCGACTTTCGTCAGTGTTGGAAATCAACAGCCGCGACGGCAACAAGAAAAAATTCGTCGGCTCGGGTGGCATTGGCCTTCTGACTGGGCGTTTTGCCATCGAGGGGCCGATTATAAAGGAAAAAAGTTCGTTCATTCTGGCCGGACGCTCTACGTATTCTAATTGGGTACTCAAAAAACTGGAGAATGCTTCGTTCAGCCAAAGTACGGCTTCTTTTTATGACGTAAATCTTCACGTTAACCACGAAATTAACCAAAAAAACAGCCTTTCGCTGATGGGTTATTTGAGTAAAGATAAGTTCCGCTTTTTTGGTGATACGGCCTATTCCTACCAAAATCAATTGGCTTCGCTGAAATGGAAACATACGTTTAATCCCAAGTTTTACAGCGTTTTTACGACTGCTTACAGCCGCTACCAATACGACATCGGCAGCCAACGGGTGCCCACCGCTGCGTTTGATTTAAAATTTGACATCAGCCAATCCACTGCCAAAGCCGACTTTACTTATTTCTTACACCGTCAGCATACGTTAGATTTTGGGGTCAATACCGTTTATTACAAGCTGTACCCAGGCTCGTTGCGGCCATCACATCCCGAGTCCCTGCTGATTTCTGACGTGATGGAATCCGAGCAAGCCATCGAAAGTGCCGTGTACCTAGAAGACCGATTTGACGTAAATGCCCGACTTTCATTGAGCGGCGGGATTCGTTTTTCATTGTTCAATTACCTTGGCCCCAAAACCGTCTACACCTATACGCCCGGCCTCCCGATTGAAAAGATTTACAGTGACGGCAGCCAAACCTACACCGCAGGCCAAAACATCAAAACCTACCAAGGACCCGAATACCGGGTTTCGGCGCGGTATTTGGTTAACAACAGCACTTCGGTCAAAGTGAGCTATAACACCACGCGTCAGTACATTCATTTGCTTACAAACACGATGGTGATGTCACCGACCGACATCTGGAAATTGAGTGATTCGTACATTAAGCCGCAGCTGGGCAGTCAATTGGCCGCGGGGGTGTACCGTAATTTGCGAGGCAACAAACTGGAACTTTCGGTCGAAGCCTATTACAAAAACATTCAGAATTTTCTGGACTACAAAGGCGGTGACTCGCTTATTCTGAATCATCGTGTTGAAACTGCCGTGATTTCAACCACGGGAAAAGCCTATGGAATTGAAGTGATGCTGAAAAAACTGACGGGCAAACTCAACGGTTGGGTAAGCTACACGTACGCCCGCTCACTGTTGCGCGCCAACGACCGCACCTCTTCCGACGCGCCCAACAAAGGCAATTATTATCCGAGCAACTACGACAAACCGCACGATTTTACCCTAGTCAGCAATTATAAGTTTTCGCACCGGTTCAGTCTCTCTTTCAATTTTACCTACAGCAGCGGCCGACCATATACACCGCCCATCGGCAAATATATTTTGGAAGGCGTACCGCGTATTTACTACGCCGACCGCAACCAATTCAGAATTCCTGATTACTACCGCGTCGATTTCTCGATGAACATTGAAGGAAATCACAAAATCAAAAAGCTGGCACACAGCTCTTGGACCTTTGCCATCTTCAACGTATTAGGCCGTAAAAACCCGTCTTCCGTTTATTTTAGAAGCCAAAACGGCGTCGTAAAAGGCTATATGTTGTCCATTTTCGGGCAACCGATTCCGACCGTTACGTACAATTTTAGATTTTAGCCAACATCGTTATTGATTCTTATGAAAACCCTCTTATCTCTTATCGCAGTGGTTGTCAGTCTGGTGATGTTGGACGGCTGCGTTTTGCCATTTACCCCGCCTGAAGTTACGGCGGCCGACCGTTTTTTAGTCATCGATGGATTTCTGAACACAGGCGGTAAAGACAGCAGCCGCATTACGTTGACCTACACGCAGTTGGTGTCCAACAAAAACTCCTTCACGCCCGAGCTACGCGCCCAAGTGATTGTGGAGGGCGACAAAGGCAGCACTTTTCTCTTTACTGAAATTGGCAAAGGGCTTTACAGATTGGCCCCCAGAACTTTTAACCTCGCCGAAAATTTCCGAATCAGGGTTAAAACTACGGGTAAAAAAGAATTCCTTTCTGACTATACAACCCCTAAACAAACGCCGCCGATTGATAGCATTACGTACAAAATAGCCGCCGACCGAAGCTCCCTCCAAATCAACATCAACACCCACGACCCGCTCAACAAAACGCGTTTTTATCGCTGGAAATTTGAAGAAACTTGGGAGTACAACATGCCGCTTTATTCGCTCTATGAAATAAAGAACAATGCCATCATTGACCGCCTTCAAAACATTAACACCTGCTGGCGTACCGAAACCCCTTCCACCATTTTGCTTGGCTCCACCATCAAACTCACCCAAGATGTGATTCGGGATGCGCCTATCACCCACATTCCCGCCTCGGCTGGCAAGTTGCTCATCAAGTATAGCATCATTGTTAAGCAATTCGGATTGACACAGGAAGGCTATGAATATTGGAACGCGCTCGCCAAAACCACCGAAACAACGGGCGGTTTATTTGACTCGCAGCCTTCGCAAATCACCGGAAACATTAAATGCACCACCAACTCACAAGAGCTTGTTTTCGGCTTTTTTAGCGCAGGCGTACCGCAAGAAAAACGTATTTTCTTGTCACCCGCTTTGGGGATACCTCAATCGTGCCAACCACTCGATACCCTGAGTATTGCGGACGCCATCAAAGCCCAAAGTTTTCTACTTACACAATACTGGGCAGATGGTGCCCGGGTTCCTGAGTACATCACCGGTGACCCTGGCTGCGGAGATTGTCGCACCAAGGGCGGAAACACCACCCGTCCAAGTTTTTGGCCATAATGCTGTTATGATAAATTCCCCCGCCTCCATGAATCCTTTCTCATTCTTAAAAAAAACAGCACTTTGGGTGAGTCTTTTGACCCCTACCCTTGGCGTTGGACAAAGTAAATCACTATCTCAGCAGCTTGTTCAATATAACCAACAGGCCGTGCAGGAAAAAGTATTTGTCCACCTCGACCGACCGCTGTATTTAGTGGGTGAAACGATGTGGTTTAAGACTTTTTGTCTGGATGCTTCGTTGCATACACCATTAGACATGAGCAAAGTAGCCTATCTGGAAGTACTAGACCGCGACCATAACCCAGTGTTACAAACAAAAATTGCCTTGGACGGTGGCAAGGGTTTCGGCTCAGTTTTTATTCCGCCTTTTGTCGCAAGTGGGCAGTATTCGGTGCGTAGTTATACCCACTGGATGAAAAATTTTAGTCCCGATTTTTATTTTGAATCCACCGTCAGCATCGTTAATCCGTTCAGCAAACCTAGCCTTTCGTCCGCTCCAAAACCTACGCTTGCTTACGATTTGCAGTTGTTTCCCGAAGGTGGAAATCTGGTACAGGGGCTGGAAAGCAATGTGGCCTTTCGCGCCGTGGGTCAAGATGGCAAAGGGATAAAATTCAGGGGAAGTATCGTCAATCAACAAAATGATACGGTTGCCCATTTTGAACCTTTGAAGTTCGGCATTGGCACGTTTTCCTTTACGCCCAAAGAAGGCGACGCCTACCGTGTACTGCTCCAGGATGCAAAAAGACAATGGTTTACGTATACTCTACCAACCATCAAAACGCAGGGCTATGTAATGCAGGTTAAAGAATCGACGTTGGCGCTAGAAGTCACGGTTTCGGCACCTACCCAAACCAGCACTTCGGAAGTTTACCTCTTGGCCCATACCAAATCTGTTCCAAAGGCAACGGAAAAGAAGGCTCTTACCAGTGGAAAAGCAACATTTGCGCTTCCTAAAAGCGCATTAGGAGACGGCATTACGTCCATCACTATTTTTGACGAAAACCAAAAACCCGTTTGTGAACGGCTCTATTTTAAACGCCCCACGCAACCGCTCCTTCTCTCGGCCCAACCCGATAAAAAGCAGTACAATACGCGCGAAAAAATCAATCTTGAACTCACGTCTTCCCTCAAATCAAACACGCCCACCGTGGCCGATTTGTCGGTTTCGGTATTTTTGATAGACTCCCTACCCACCGAAGACCCGCCCCTGATTGATACGTATCTGGCCCTGACCTCCGACCTAAAAGGAACCGTTGAGTCGCCCTCTTATTATTTTATCAATTCAGGACAGGAAGTTGACCAAGCTCTTGATAACTTGATGCTTACCCACGGATGGCGACGGTTCAATTGGGAAGATATTGATAAGAAAGTAATCTATAACCACCTTCCCGAGCAGGGTGGGCATTTTGTTTCGGGAAAGGTTGTACATACCCAAACGGGCTTGCCCGCCCCGTATGTTGCCACCTATCTTTCCGCTCCAAGCAAGCGGCCGCAGCTGTTTGTATCACGCAGCGACACCGCTGGTCGGATTTCGTACGAGGTGAAACACTTTTTCGGGACAAAAGAAATCATTGTCCAAACCAACACCCAGTACGACAGTACCTACCGCATCGAAATCAATAGTCCTTTTTCCGATAAAATCTCGTCGTATTCGCTCCCTCCGTTTGCCTTTGATGCTGGCTGGAAAAACGACTTGCTGACAAGAAGCATCAATATGCAGGCCCAAAACGCATTTTTGCCCAAATCGGCACTGCAAACCACAACGGGCGAAACCGATACGCTGGCTTTTTACGGCATCCCCGACGAGAAATATTTCCTAGATGCTTTTACCCGTTTTCCGACGGTAGAAGAGGTTTTGCGTGAATATGTACCGGGCGTGGGCGTTCGCAAACGTCGCGGCAAATTCTATTTTTTAGTCTTTGATAAACTGCAACCAAGCGTCTTTTTTGAAGAAGACCCACTTATGCTGGTTGACGGCGTGCCCGTATTTGATACCGACAAAATCATGGCGTTTGACCCGCTAAAAATCAAAAAATTGGAAGTAATTACTGGGATTTATTACTTGGGGCCGATGGCTTTTTCGGGTATTGTGAGCTTTTCTACCTATAAAGGAGATTTGGCGGGCTTCCCTCTCGACCCACGGGCATTGGTGCAGTCGTACGAAGGTGTTCAAGCGAAAAAAACATTTTATGCGCCCGTCTATGATACCCCCGAACAACAGAAAAGTCGCACTCCTGATTTAAGGAACCTATTGTTTTGGGCACCGCAGGTCATCACGGATGCTCAGGGTAGACAATCGCTCAGTTTCTATTCATCCGACCAATCAGGCACCTATAAAGCCGTCATTCAGGGGATGACTGAAAATGGTTTCGTAGGCAGTAAAACCTTTACATTTGAGGTAAAAAAATCGACATTGTGAAACTTCCCAAATCTCTAAAACTTGGGAAGTTTTCATCAAAATTCCATAAAAAAGAGTCGGGCAAGTGCTCGACTCTTTTCGTTTCAGATTGTTGTGAGTGTAAATTAACGGTTAAAGGTATCGGATTTTAATCAGTTTATGCTTATTTGAGACTTAATTCGCGCGTTTTTCCTTTTTCAACGGCCTTCATCACGCGGAAGAAATTACCACTCCAGATTTTTTCAATGTCTTTTTTAGAATAACCCCGACGCACCAATTCGATGGTCATGTTTTCGTATTGGCTCACATCGAAGCAGTCTGCCAATGCGCCGCCGCCGTCAAAATCGGCCCCCATGCCCACGTGGTCAATGCCGATTACCTTCACGATGTGGTCGATGTGATCGATGGCGTCTTTGACGGTAGCCAACTGAATCGGGTATTTTTTATTCAATTCCATAAAATCGGCGCGCGCTTTTTGCTGCTCCGCCTCTGGCAACGTCATCATTCCACGGCGGTCTTTGATGCTGTATTTTGCGTATAGTTCTTTCAGCGCACCTTCTCTTTCGGGGCTTGGCGGAATGGTCTTGATATAATCGCTCAACAAGTTTAATTGAATCACCCCGCCATTTTTAGCCAATGCTTTGAGCATATCGTCGGTGAGATTACGCGGGTGATTACAGATGGCCTTTGCGCCAGAATGCGTTGCCACAACAGGCACTTTAGACTGCCGAATCACGTCATAAAACGTAGAGTCTGATACGTGCGACACATCGATAATCATACCCAAACGGTTCATTTCTTTGACCACTTGCTCACCCAATGGGCTTAACCCTTGGTATTCGGCCCCTTTGGGGTCCGTCGAGGAATCGCAAATATCGTTGTTACTTGAATGGCAAAGCGTCATGTAACGGGCTCCCAAATCGTAAAATTTCTGCAACATTGGTAAATCATGCCCCATAGCATAGCCATTTTCTACCCCGATAAAAATCACCCGTTTGCCTGTTTTTCCAATGCGGTAGGCATCTTCGGGCGTGGTAGCGAGTTCGGCCAATTCGCTCGTTTGTTTCAACGTGGTATTGACCGCATCAAAAATACCCAAAGCACGTTTTTTGGCTGCTTCGTGGGCTTCGGACGTACGCGGTCCTTGACCTAAATAAACGGCAAAGAAAATAGCATCTAATCCTCCGCGTTTCATACGCGGATAATCTACTTTGCTATTGCTGGTACGGGCGTCATTGTCTTTGGTAATGTCAAACCCACCACGAGAGAGCAACATCGGCGTGTCGGCGTGGGTATCTACGGTAAAAGCTTTTTCGTGAATTTTCTTCGCTTTTTTCAGCAAAGCGGCATCGTCCTGTGCTGCCACCGATAAGGCCGTAAATGCAAAACAGGAAATGAGTGTAAATTGGTTAAGGGTCTTCATTGTGATGATTTGTTTAAGTAAGGAGTTAATCAACAGTTAAGCGAGAAGCTGAAGGAGAATAAACCATTCCCGCAACTGCTCCTCGCCGCCCGGCAGACCACCCGAGTATTTTTACTTTGCAATCCAGAGCTTCAACTTCATGTCGTTTGCTCCTCCTTGTTGTTTAAGTGCGGCGCTAAAGTTAGTATAGTTCAGCGATTCTTCAGAACCTGGGTACGGCAAACGCGTCGGAATCACACCTCCGTTTACGTTGATCACCGCAGGCTTCAAAGCAGGAATTCCCGTGCGTCGAAACTCCGTCCATGCTTCAATTCCCTGCCCGTACAAAGCAATCCATTTTTGTTCCATGATTTGCGTATACCCGTCTGCGCCCGTTTTCAACGCGTTGGCCGCCAAATAATCAGCACCTACCGTCAATTTATACTGCGTGTGCGAAGCCGTAATGGCATTGGTATAATTGGCCGCGACATCGCCCGCCGCCGTAATTCCTTTGTAAGCCATTTCTGCTTTGATAAACAGTAATTCCGAGTAACTCAAAATAACACCAGGAGCGGTGGCACTCACAAAATAAGCGCCTACTTTTGAGGTTTTTGATAAACCCAAGGTGTTGGCATCGGCATTGGAAAGACCGTTCGGAACACCTTTATAATCACCACCATCGGCTGGCTTGTCGGCATAAACAGCCAAACGTGCATCTTTCATTGCCGCCAATTTGTTCACAATCGTAGCGCTCACGCGGTGGTCATCGCGGGTTTTTCGGTTTTGATTGATGGGATTGTTATTGTTGGTTGCATCCAGATAATTAAGTTGAATGTTGTCGGCATTAGACTCAATGACGGGATATTTAGCGGGGTCACCCAAGATACGAGCGATTTCGGTTTTAACATCCATTGCCGCATCGGCTTTACTCAGCATCCGGTTAAGCAGACGCAAACTCAACGAATTAGCAAATTTCTTCCAACGGGTCAGGTTATTGGCAAAAAGAATATCGCCCGCAATGGCTTTGGATTTATCGACAGCGTCAATCATGTCATTGGCCGCCTTCAACTCCTTGATGATACCTGCGTATACCTCCTTTTGGGTATCATATTTGGGTTGTAAAACACCCTCTAAGCCTTGAAGTGACTGCGTATAAGGAATATCCCCGTAAATATCGGTCAACAATGAATAAACCCAAGAGCGCATAATCATGGCTACTGCCTGATAGTTGGGGTTTTTTGTGTCAACGCCTAGCTTATAAATCCGCTGGTAGTCGGGCAATGCCTCCACGTGGAAGGTTTGCCATGCGCCGCTGTACACATCGCTGGAGATTGAATACTGGTCGATGTCGGTGTATTGGATACGCGCCCAATATTGGGGAATCAAATTGCCAATATCCATCCCCAACGATCCGCCCCAATAGGCATCAACGGCACTTTGAATACCGTGCGGCAAAAACAAGTCGGCCGTGGCTACCGAAGGTGCATTGGGATTGGTATTGATTTCGTCAAATTTATCCGTACAAGCCGTGACGCTGAGCATGAGTGCAGCAGTGAGGGCTTTATAGCGAAAAGAGTGAAATATATTTTTCATGTGAATGTTCATTTTGAGATTTATTAGAAGCAAACCAACAAGCCTTGGAAAGTTTGTAGACTTTCCAAAGCTTGAGCAACTCGTTACAGATTAAAACTGATGTTGAAACCAACACTGCGGGTGGTTGGAACTTGTCCGTTCTCAATCCCCTGTAGGTTTCCATCGTTATAAAAACTGGTTTCGGGGTCAATATGCGGCACATTGCTATGCAACAAAAGCAAGTTTCTACCCACTACAGAGAGCGAAATATCACGGAACGGAAGTTTCTTAAACACCTGACCGCTAATCACATAGGTCAGCTTCACTTCTCTCAGTTTCACAAAACTTCCGTCAAAAATAGTTCCTTCATTGTTGGTCAGCGCGTAATATTTGTGGTGCCATTCTTCCGAAGAAATCCGCGTGGTATTTGGTACGAATACTGGCTCCGTAGCAGTTCCTGTATTTACAACTCCTTCTCCGACAATGCCTCCTTCGCGACCCAGTACCGTTTCTGCCAATACACCCGTATAGCGGCCGATGTTTACCGATTGCGAGAAAATATCACCGCCCTGTTTCACATCAATCAGGGTACTCAAAGAAACATTTTTGTAAGTGAAAGTATTCTGGAAACCACCAATCCACTTAGGGGTGAAATTCCCCAAAATTCGACGGGTAGGATTTAATGTAGGATAACCGCTCTTGTCATAAATGATATTGCCGCTTGGATCACGGGCAAAACCTTGCCCGAAGAAAGTTCCGTACGGCTGTCCTACCCGGGCTTCGATGCTCATTCCCCGCACCGTTCCTAAAGTATACGTAGTTAAGCCTTCGGCCAATTCAATGACTTTATTTTGGTTACGCGCCCAGTTGACTGCAATGTCCCACTGAAACGGTCCCGCTTTTACAGGAGTGGCGCTCAGTTGAATCTCAATACCTTTATTTTGCAATTTACCCGCATTCAAAAGTTTAGAATTGAAGCCCGTCGATTGTGAAATATTTACGTCCAAAATCTGGTTGAACGATTGTTTGTCATAGTACGTCACGTCCAATCCAACGCGGTTGCGCCACAGTTTAACCTCTGCGCCAATCTCATACGAATTGGTCAACTCTGGCTTTAAATTTGCGTTCAACATGGCGTTGTTTTCCGACAATGAAGGTGTGCTGCCCCACGGGTTTTCGTACTTGTATGCCTGAATCAAACGATAGGCATCGGTGTCGTTTCCTACGCGCGCAATCCCCGCCCGTACTTTGGCAAATGATAATACCGTAGATTTGATATTAAACATATCCGTCAATACCGCACTCAACGACCCCGAAGGATAGAAGTACGAACGGTTGTTGGAAGGCAGAGCGCTTGACCAGTCGTTACGAGCGGTCAAATCCAGAAAGAGGTAATTTCTAAAGCCGATGTTTGCGGCCGCGTATACGCTGTTTACTTGTTTTTCGGTAAACGAGTTTTCGGCAACTTTGGCTTGGCGCGAGTTACCCAAGTTCCATACGCGAGGAATTGCCAACTCCGTAGCGCCCATGTAGTTGCGTTGATAATAATTGCTGCGGTGGTTGGCACCAAAATTGGCGGCCACGTCAAACTCACCGAATTTATGCGTAGCGGTTAACAGAACATCTGAGTTAGATTCGCGAATAAAAATCTGCTCTTCGTTGTAGCTATCGTACTGTTTAGAACCGTTGAGGTTATCAATCCGGGCGGCGTTTTTGGTTTTACGACGGTCAATGTATACGTCGGTTCCTGAGCGTGCTGTCAGCGTCAGCCAATCGTTAAATTTATAGGTAGCGGCTAAGTTGCCATACACGCGGTCGCGCTTATTGTATTTGGTGCTCAGGTTCAACACATAATACGGGTTGGTCCAGTAGTTGTAGTTCCAGTTGTATTGATAAATGCTGCCCGGTGCCTGATAATTCTGCAATTTTTCCATGTCCACCTGACGGCCGAACCAGATAAAATAAAGGCCCCAGTTCGTACGATTGTCGCTACCATCTACTACGTAGTTACCCGTTGCTCGAATGCTCAATTTTTTGGTCAGATTCCAACCCGCATTCAGCGATACAGTACGGCGTTTGTAATCGGTGTTGGGCAAAATCCCCGTTTGATTCAGGTCAGTATATGAAAGACGAAAATCACCTTTTTCGTTTCCACCCGTAATGGCAATGTTGTTGGTGAAAGTCTTACCTGTTTGGAAGAATTGATTGACGTTATCAGGATGCGGAATAAAAGGGGTAGGCGTGCGGG
Organism: Runella rosea; assembly: GCF_003325355.1. Classification (GTDB taxonomy): domain Bacteria; phylum Bacteroidota; class Bacteroidia; order Cytophagales; family Spirosomataceae; genus Runella; species Runella rosea. The sequence goes on along the minus strand of NZ_CP030850.1, from coordinate 4,398,182 downwards.
TACCGTCGGCGGCAATCGGCGAGTCAAATTGCGGCAAAAGTCGGCCGTCCATTTTTGGGCCCCAGCTTTCATCCACGCCGTCGTTTACTCCTTTTCCAGTTCCATCCACAAATGAGAACAGGCCTTTGTTGCCTTGTCCGTATTCATTTTGCCACTCAGGCAAACGGAACGGACTGTCAAATGCGGTGTTTGAATTGACCGAAACGCCAATACCTTTCGAGCCTTTACCGCTTTTGGTCGTAATCAAAATAACGCCATTCGCCCCTCGTGAGCCGTATAAAGCCGCCGCGCTTGGCCCTTTCAGAACGCTTACGTTTTCAATGTCGTCGGGGTTGATAGATGCCGCGCCATTGCCGTAGTCTACGCCCGTTCCTGAGCCATAGTTACCATTATCAATAGGAATCCCATCAACCACAAACAAAGGCTGGTTGTTGCTCCCGATGGAACTTGCGCCCCGAATCAGAATCCGGGAAGAAGCACCCGGCGCGCCGTTGGAGCCAGTGACCTGCACCCCAGCGATTTTCCCCGAAAGCGCATTTACGAAGTTGGTGGTACGCGCTTGCGTCATTTGTTTGCCACTTACTTCCTGAACCGAATAGCCCAAGGCTTTTTTCTCGCGGGTAATTCCCAAAGCGGTTACGACAACTTCACTCAGAATAGAGGCATCTTCATCCAACGAAATATCAAAAGTTGTTTGATTGCCCGTGGCAATTTCTTGCGGCTTGTAGCCGATGAAAGAAACAACTAAAACGGCGTTAGGAGGGCCCGAGATGGAAAAATCTCCCGTTGAATTTGCACTGGTTCCGCGGTCGGAACCTTTGATGACGATGCTGGCGCCTGGTAGGCTTGAGCCGTCTTTAGAAAGGACACGGCCTTTCAACAGTCGATCTTGGGCATAGCTCGCTAAAGAGACAAGCATAGAGGCCACTAAACAGGTTGTGGTAAAAAACTTCCTCATGGTTAATGGATATTAAGTTATTGGGCAATATTTGTATTTTTCCAATTTAAACAGCACATTTCTATTACAGATTTATGCCATTGAATATTCTTAATAGTTTGCGGCCATTTTGAATAAAACTTAATTTTAAAGAGCGAGGAGCTTTTCTTACTTGGCAGTAATAAAGATGCAATTTTAGATTTATTACAACTTTATTCCAAATATTATTTTAAATATATTTATTTATACAAAATAATAAACTTTTTTTTCATAAAAATACCTAATTAAATTACTTAAATATTTTAGCTCAAACACTTATTATTCTGTTTAAAACTTATTTACTTTTTATTAACAAACAAAAATTATAATTATTCCTATAATTTCTCGCAAATACACGTATATACCTTAAAGTAGTCGCTACTTTAAAAAAAATCAGACGCCACCAAAAAAAAGACGCCAGACAGTTACGTCCGACGTCTTTGAAAAAAGGGAATTAAAATATGTTTCTTTAATCGCGGCTGGAAAGCTTCGCTAACAACCGAAGTACTTCGATGTACAGCCACACAATGGTCACAATCATGCCAAAAGCACAGTACCATTCCATGTATTTAGGAGCACCATGTTCGGCACCTTGCTCAATCATGTCGAGGTCCAATACTAAATTAAAGGCTGCTAAGCCTACCACAAAAAGCGAAAAGCCTATACCAAACCAACCATTATCGTAGATAAGCGGCATCTCAATACTAAACATCCTCAACACCATTGCGACCAAATAGAAGATAGCAACGCCTGCAGTAGCTGCTAAAATAGTCCGCTTAAATGTAGGCGTGGCGCGAATCACACCAGCTTTGTACAAACCGACTATTCCAGCCAATATCGCAAATGTGAGCAACACGGCCGAAAGGCCAATGCCAGGATACATACTTTCAAAAATAAGCGTAGTAGCGCCTACAAAAACACCTTCCACTACTGCATACAGGGGCGCAAGCGTAGGAGCGAGGTGTTGTTTAAAAGCCAAAATTAACGCTATCACAAAGCCCGCAATGGCTCCGCCAATGGCCAAAGGCATAATCAACGCTGGATTGGAAGCAAACAGAAACCAGCTTCCTAGCGCCGAGGCGAGTACGAGCGCCCCCATCAGGATGATTTTATTGACGGTACCCTGCACGGTCATTGGGCCCTGCCCAACACCTTCCCGCGCGGCTTTTATAAATGATTTTTCCGATAAGGTTGGATTTGCCATGGAACGTAAGAGATTTAGATTTTTGAACTGATTTTACAGAATAATAAACGCAAAATGCCATATAAAATTCAAAAAGTCAAGGCAAAATCCTATTTGGGGGCATTCCTCAAACTTTCGCTTTTGTGGTACCACCTTTGGTCATCGAAATATCAACGGGCGCGTTGGTTTTCCACGAGCCTCCTGTAAAATCGGGTACTTCAATAGAATTGGAACGATGGGCTACCGACCAGCCACTCAGCGGTGCAATACAACTCCACAGCGCGGCATCGTACACATCTTGGTCGAGTGGTAGGCCATTGCGAAGGCAGTCAATCGTGCGCCAGTCCATCAGAAAATCCATGCCACCGTGCCCGCCGACTTTCTTGGCGACTTCGCCCATCTTTTTCACGATGGGTGGCAGGTATTTTTGCTCCAAGGTTTTGTACTCTTCGGCACTCATCCATTCATGCCCCGTGGAATACCGCGCCGGTTCGGGGTATTTCAAACCTACGGCTTTGGTGCCGCTTACCAATTGAATTCGCGAATAAGGTCGCGGCGACGAGACATCGTACTGAACCATAATGGTTTTGCCTTTATGGGTCTTGATGGTCGTCGTGCTCATATTGCCATTGAACTGCTTGTCCACGTAAGGTTTGTAAAAATCATCTTTGGCAGCGAGTTCTTTGGCTAAATTCCCCAACACAAAATCGTTGCTCGACATGGACGTGAGGTATTCCATTTTATCGCCGCGATTGATGTTCATCACCTGACAAATAGGTCCGAGTCCGTGCGTTGGGTACAGATTCCCTTTGCGCTGATACATTTCGTGAAGTTCCCACAATTGATAGAAGTGTGTTTTTGAGAACACGTATTCCTGCAAATTATGGATATAAGCCGCCTCGCCGTGGACAATCTCCCCAAAGAAACCGTTGCGGGCCAAATTGAGCGTGAGCAATTCCGAAAAATCATAGCAGCAGTTTTCGACCATCATGCAATGCTTTTTGGTCCGCTCTGAGGTTTCGACCAATTGCCAAGCTTCTTCAACGGTTTTGGCGGCGGGCACTTCCACGCATACGTGCTTGCCGTTTTCCATCGAAAATACGGCCATCGGCGTGTGAAAAGCCCAAGGCGTGAGGATATAAATTAAATCCAAATCGGTGCGTTCGGCCAGTTTTTTCCAGATTTCGGGACTGCCAACATAGGTTTCGGGACGGTGACCTGAGGCTTCCACCAACTTTTTAGCGGCATTTACTTTCTCCGTCCGAAGGTCGCACAGGGCTTTGATTTCTACACCTTCGATTTTGTTCATGCGCTCTACGGCTCCCATACCACGATTGCCCAACCCGATGAATCCGATGCGTACTTTGTCGAGTTTGGGAGCGGCGTAGCCACTCATGTTGAATTTTTGGACGCGGGGGCGGTTGGCCTGTTCATGCACTTCTGCCCATTCGTCGGGCGTAGTGGCGTATGCCGCAAAGGGATTGGAAGCAAAAAGCCCTAAACCTGTTGCGCTTGCCGTTTTCAAGAAATTTCTGCGGTTGTTTTCCATATTTCTAGCGGTTTATCCTTCTTCTGTGTATGCCCTAATGCCATTGAGTTTGAAACTTTGCAGGTCGCTCCCAGCCGCTGGGCCCCGCCTTCTCGTTCAACGCTCTGTAATTTCGGGCGCGTTGCGCTTTATCCGAAATTACAAGACGTTTCACGAGAAGGCTAGAAAACTAAAAAATCAGAGATTTTAGGTTGATTATTATTCTTTCCTGCACTTTTTCTTTCTTACTCAACCCTTTATCTCACAAAATACAATCCCCTAAAAATGCAGGGGTGTAGCCTTTGTCGGTAGCCCATTGAACGCAGGTGAGAATGCGGTCGCGAAAATCGGGTTGATAGGCTTCGTAAAACGGATAGAAATATTGCTCGTGTACCAAAAAATCAACGTACGGCGGCAAGCCTGAGGGCAGATTGGCGTAATTGTCGAGATGGGGTACAATGTCGGGTAACTCTTTTTTATCAATGACAATGCTACTGCGGACAAACGTAATTCCCTCCTGTGTATCGTGCCATACAAAGCGTTTTTTCACCTGGCGGCGCTGTTCCACGGTCAAATAATACGACACCGCGAACAGATCATCATCTACATTAAAGTACCCCAATTGTCCTACATAACCCGCATCTCGCAAGGCACGGGAACCTTCCACGGTGGCTTCGCCCCAATGCAATGTAGTGACAGGGCCCATCACGGCCTCCCCCGCAAAGCGCTGAATCTCGTTGTTGACCAATTCGCAATCTTCGGCCACTTGTTGGTAGCCTGCCGTACGGTACGGCATATCGGGAAACTCACCACGTGCGTGAAAGCTCAGACGAAGCCAATCGGCGTTGGCTGTCCATTCTGATTTGTATTTATCTGTCAACTGCGACAGGTTGAAGCCCTCTGTTTCGTAAAAAAGATTCAGGTGGATTTTGGTGCCGTAGGTATCGTGAACCTGTTTCAAAAAACCCAAGTATTCATTATCGAAAATAGATGTATAACGAGCTGAATTTTGGTGAATATCGCGCAAAAACCAGATATTATCGTCAATCGAAAGGCGGTAGTGACCTGCGAAATTGGGTAGCCAAAAAACCGTTATCTGTTGGTTTTCGCCTGTGGTTCTATCGTGAACTTCTACCGAATTTTCATAGTCACTCAGGGTGATTTGTGCTTCAAAAACACCTTTCCGTTCTCTTGCTTCTACGCCGTTAATCACAATCAAATGCTGCAACGGCGCTTTAACCTTTACTATGGTATGCAGCGTTCCCTTTTCCACCAAACCATCATAGGAATGGAGCATATCACCGTTGATGGGACTGATAAATTCTATAGTGTTCATTTTCTAAAAATCGGGTTTAAACATTGCTTCAAATGACTGCACAGGTTCTTCTTTTTTACGCTGAATTTGAAAATCAACGACTTTCAGGTGCAGTTTTCGCCAAAGGCTATATTCCACATCAAATCGCCCCAAGATAGAGTTCAGCCGATAGGGCATGTATTCCGAGAGCCACGTTTGAGCATAAATTTGTTTCAGTTCGCCCGTTTCGTCCATCGCATCCACCAATAAACTGTGGCAGGGATACGTCAAATCATAAATCACGTAATCTTCTTTCTTTTTGACGAGCATGGCATAATTCCAACGGTCTACGATGGCCTTGGCCCAAATAAATCGCGTGGCCGAATAATTAATGAGCCGCGCCGACACCAGCAATGAACTGATAAAAGCACTGTCGGCTTTAGATGCTTTTTGCAGAGCAGCAATCAAATTAGCCTGAGCCTCTTCGCTGTATTTCCGAACTTCTCTGAATTCCGCCGCGTGTGCTTCGGTATTGGCCAGATAATAGGCTGAAAAAGGATTTGACCACGCTTCTACCAACGTGCCACGCGGCATACTTTGGGTGTTTTTGCCTAGGCATTTCTTCAAATATTCGACTGAGGTGGCAATATTGTCGAAAGCATCACCCATTTCTTTGCCAGCATTGGGATACATCACCGACGCGTAGTTTCGGGCGAATGCCTGTTTATCAGGGGATTTGCCCTGCCACGCGGAAATACAGCCGTAGGCCATAAACATCCACGATGAGCGCACAAACGGCTCTACCGAATCTGTCCAAACGGAGGTGATAAAACCTAGTGTTTTATGACGCAAACCTGCTCGCAAACACAAATCAATGTTGTCGTAAGTATAATCGGCTTCGGGATAAATATGTCCCCAACCCGAAACGGCCGGTTGAATAAAAAAGGGCTTTTTCTCTTTCAAAACGGGATTCAAATACTGGTACGTAGCCGCAGAATCGGGAGAGTATTGCCAAATGACCGGAATGACCTCGGCAGGAAATTTCTTCATGATGTCGGGATAAAACGAATTCATATCCGTCCACGCCATGAGCGTTTTACCGTATTGCTTGAGTTCGTCGCTTACAAACGTCAGTTGCTGAATAAACAGCGCTTCGGGATTCAAAGACATTTCGCCAGTGCTGTTTAAGCGTTTGGTTTCCCAAGTTTCATCAAAACCCACGTGAATAAATGGGCTTTTGAACAACGCGGTATATTGTTTTATCCAATTTTTGAGCAAAGTCTGTACGCCAGCGTTACGCGGGTCAAGCTCGTGTCCGTAGCGCCCAATGGCCAGAGAAGCGTATTTTTCGTTTCGAATCAGTTCGTGCAAATGCCCGTAAAAATTCACAAACGGAATCACGTCGATGTGCCGCTCACGGGCATAGGCAATGATGCTTTTGATTTGATCTTGGGTGTAGCTTGCCTTGTAATTGAGGGTGGAATAGCCGGCAAGTTCAATACTGACTTCGTTGTAAAAATAATATTGGTTGGTTTTCCAACGCGCCAAAAAGTCGATCTGTTTTTTGATTTCGTCCACGGTTAACAATCCCCCGTGCGCAAAATCCATCATCACACCCCGAAAAGCCAACTGAGGTTGGTCCTGAATCGTCACAAAAGGCAACGCTGCTTTTGCTCCCGAACCCTGAATCAATTGTCGAATCGTCTGAACGGCATAATACAGGCCCGTTGAGGTTTGGGCGATGATTTCAACTCCTTTGGCATTGATGGAAAGCGAGTAATGTTCCCGCATGCTTCCAGTCTGCGCTTCGTTGGTTTCGGGCAATTCCCGTCCCGGTGTTTTGACTGTAAACCGAATGTTTGCTGTATTGGCGGTATTGGCCATTTTAAGCGTTTTCCCACTCCGCTCCCGAATCGTTTGTTTGAGTTCGTTCAGGGCAAAAACAAAGTCTTTAGAAGCCGTCGGCGCTACATAAAGTGAGAGATTTTGCAGCAACAGTTCGCCTTGTTCGTATCGAATGGAAGTCGGTTCGGGGTATAAAACGGGGCGATTTTGGGCAAAAATCCCTGTAAACGCCCAAAAACAGGTGCCAAAAACAATCAAAAGGGATTTCATGAACAGAAAATTAAAGGTTTAGCGCAGTCGCTCGCGTTTTGCGAGCGACTGCGTAGTGACACACTTAATACGTAGCTCTTCCTCCCGACAAGTCAAAGGTAAAGCCAGTGGTAAAGCTGTTTTTGGACGATACGATATAGGCCACCAAATTGGCGGCTTCGTCAAGCGTGCCGCAGCGTTTCATCGGAATTTTGTCGGTCATGTATTTTACCTGTACTTCAGGCATGGCATCCACCAACGGCGTTTGAATCACGGCCGGGGCCAAGGCGTTGACCGTGATGCCGTACTCTGCGTATTCTTTGCCCTGTACTTTCGTCAGCCCAATGACCGCCGCTTTGGAAGCCGAATACGCCAACATGCCCGCATTTCCTTCCTTGCCTGCAATTGACGCAATGTGCAGGATACGTCCGTATTTCTGCGCCATCATGGAAGGTAAAACGGCTTTTGAGGTATAAAAGCAACTCATAAAGTTGACTTCAAACACTTTATGTAAATTCTCACTGCTTACTTCGTGACTTTTGAGGTTGGTTACGCCCGTGATTCCCACGCAGTTGACGAGAATATCCACTTTGCCAAAATGCGCCAACGCCTGTTGAATCACTTCCTGTACCCGCGCTTCGTCGGTGATGTCAATGCCGATGAGTAATGCTCGGTCGCCGTAGCTTTCAAACTCCTGTTGTAATCCTTTTTCGTTAAAATCAAGTAAGGCCACTTGGGCACCTTCGTCAAGAAGTTTATGGGCAACCACCAATCCGATGCCCGAGGCTGCCCCCGTCACCAATGCTACCTGTCCGCTAAATTCATTCATGTTTATCATCTTATTAAAATTGGGATCACTGAGTTCTACTCAGTGCTAACCCTTGTGTACCTCTGTGCATAACTCAGTGATACTTTGTGACCAATTTATTTATACTACCGCTGCCACCGCAGGACGAATTGCATACGTTTCGTCATTTAGTACGTCAAGAACGCGTTGATTTAATTCACGAATGTAACTGATGCTCGACGCGTCGGGAATATAGGCTGCCTTGCGGGCAATGCTGTTGCTCAATACGCCGCGAGCGATGAGCAATTCTTTTTCGGCATAATGGAAAAGTTCCATATTTTGCAACGAAAAGAAAATTTGTGGCATTACTTTCTCAAACAAATCAAACGCCTTGCCATCTTCGCCGCTGCGACGCAAATCAAACACGCGTTGCAGAATATCAGAAACCGCCAGCCCTGGCATAACCCCTCTGATACCAATAGGAATCAGTTCCAGCATGTACAAACCACCCCAACCTTCAAACAGGCCGACTTTGCCTTTGGTAGCGTTAATGATGCTTTCAAATTTGGGCGCGCAAAGCGGCTCTTCGAGTTTCAGGTATTTGAAATTAGGATTTTCATCCATCAATTCTTTGATAAACTCCACGCTGATGGATGACCCACCGGGGTTAAAATCCTGAATCAAAACAGGAGTATTGGGAATGGATTGCAGGAATTCCGATAGGTATTGTTTCAACGAACTTTCGGGTAGGCTGAAAATACGCGGCACCGCCAACGACACCACATCGGCTCCTGCTTTCACGTTGGCCTGCGCCAGTTTTATGGCCACTTTCAAAGAAGGATGATTTGACTGCGCCACAATTTTAAGCCTCCCCGCGGCATGCTCGACTGCTACACGTACGACTTGCAGTTTTTCGTCGTCGGTCAATTTGTAAAACTCGCTTGCGTAAGCGGGAAGGCAAACGGCTTTGATACCGCCCGCGATGGCGAAATCAATCAAATTGCGGAGGGCATCTTCGTCGATTTCCTCGTTTTCGGTAAATGGAGTGGGAATAATCGGAACAACGCCGAAAAGTTCGTTTGTTAGCTCTGACATAACTTTACTGATTATGGATTGTTATTAACCAATTTTTTTTGCTGTACTCTACTATCAACAATGGAGAGAATAAGGGTAGAAACCAGAACCAATATCCCTCCGATAATGGCCTGTGTATTAAGCTTTTCGCCCAACCAAAGGGCTGCAATGGGCAGTCCCATAAACGTAATAAGGTAATTTGACAAGGCGACCTGCGTAGCGTCCAAATACTTCAAAGCCCTGAAAAACAACACCATGGAAAGGAAATTATGGAATACCGTCAGCGAAATCATGCCAATCCAGGTGTTAGTGGTGAATTCGGGAATCTTGCCAAACATTTCGGGTTCATAATACAGCACCAAAGGCGTCAACAAAATACACATGACCAGATAGGTGTAAAACACCATTTCGATTTCGGTGTATTTCTCGGCAATTTTCTTGCAGCCGACGTTGTAGTACGCATTGCCCAGAATGGCCAGAAAAATCAGGATATTGCCCAAGGCATAGCGCGAGCTCAAATCAGCACGTTTGATGTCGTCGGTAGAGCACAAAGCAACCCCGATGATGGCAATGGCAAAACTTACCCAACGGGCGGCATTCATTTTTTCTTTTAGAATGAGGAACGCAAAAACGGCAGTAATGACGGGCAGGGTCAGGACCAAAATGGCGGCATTACTGGCCAAAGAATACTGCGTACCCCAAGTCATCAATACCTGCGAGGGAAACGCACCCAATGCCGCTAACTGAACAAAAATTAAAATGTCTTTCAGCTTTTTGCCGCCTTTTTTAAAATCTCGGACTACAAACGGAGCCAGTAAAATCGTGGCCAACAGCATAGGTGCCCACACTGTAAAATACGGCCCGACCTGATCCTGAGTCAGTTTGATGCTCGTAAAATGAAACGCCCACATGAAGTTACAGGCAAACAAAATGGACCAAGACACAACCGATTTTTTCATAGTTTGTGGGTTTACTGAGCGTTCATTTCACTTATTTTATACTTCTTCAACGCCTCTCTGTCCAACTCAATCCCAAGGCCGGCACCTTGCGGAACAAGCGCCGCGCCATTCTCAAATCGGATGGGTTGAACAATTAAATCATCTTCCCGTACAAGCTCCCCGAAAATATCGGAAGGAACGGTGCAGTTGACGCTTGCGGCCGCAATCTGAAGCCCCATTGTTTCCGAAATTCCTAAATCTACTTCCGACCCCCGCCAGCAGGATTTGCCTTCCAAATGCGCGATTTCGGCCAGCAAAACGCAATTGTACGCCGAGCCGTTGAAATTATAACCATCCACTGCATCGGCCCGTACAAAAGCAATCATATCGCGAATATCTTGGGTGTATGGCAACGAAATATGACGATACATCGGAATACCCAACGTCTCACGGAGGTATTTGAAACCTGCTACGTCGGCATGCAAAATCGGATCTTCCAAGCCGAGCATGATGTCTTTCTCTACGCCTTCCATCAATTTCAAGGTTGTATCCACGTCAGTCCAGCGTTGGTTGGGATCGAGCAGAATTTTGATACCGTCACCGCACTTTTTCCTGATTTCTTCGGTCCAAAGTCGCACGGGATCTTCGTCGGAGCATTTGAATTTAAAGGCTTTATGCCCTTTCTGCATGGCCTCAAAGGCTTTTTGGGCGGCATCTTCTGGCGTACGGCGGCCCGTCCAACCAAAGCAATCAATGCGGTCGCGGTAAGCGCCACCGAGCAATTGAGCAATAGGCACATTCAGGATTTTACCCACCAAGTCCAGTACTGCCGTCTCAAAAGCTTCATAAATTCGTTGGTCATTGACGGGCAACCGCCGCCAGTTTAATTTCAACACATCCTGTCCAACAAAGGCTTGCATGGCTTCGTATAACAACTCTTTTGATGCGCTGCGGTAGGTTTCGCCAATGCCAGTCAGGCCGTTTTTAAGCGTAATTTCAAGAATCCATTTGGGCTGGTTGGCAAATTCTGTCCAACGTTCCCCCGTCAAAAATTTCTGCGCAAACGCCGCGTCTTTGTCAATCACCTCTTCAGAATTCAAACTGCCAGGCTTGGCTGGCACTACAACTTCAGTGGCTTTTATGGAGTGAATAATCGTCATTTCTGGTCTTCTGAGGTGTTTTGTGAGTACTTTTTCGCCAATTTTCGGATATCATAGCTAAACTCAATGAATTGTTCTTCCCAATGCTCAGCGCTTTGGGAAGTATAGGGATAAAAGCCTTGGGCATTGCTAACACCCTTGGCTCCAGAGGCAACCAACTCTTCCATGTATTTCGGAGCTTGAGTGGCATTACTAAGTTCGGGAAACAGGTCTTTCATCACAGTGAGATACGCGGGAATGCCCGTCAAATCCATGAAGCGGAACGGTCCCGCAAACGTAATCCAATAACCCAGATCATTGCGCAGTGAGCGGTCCACGTCTTCCATGGTGGCGTAGCCGTTTTCCACCAAATGAAATGCTTCACGCAGCATGGCGTACATGATACGATTGGTGATAAAGCCGCGAATGTCTTTTTTGAGCAACGAAGGTTCTTTGCCCCAGCTTTCGGCCAAAGCCACGATTTGGTAGGCGTACTGTACGTCTGACTCATTGCCGCAAATCACTTCCATAAACCGCGTAATGTGGGCCGGTTCGGCCCAATGAATCCCCAAAACTCGCTCGGGATGTTGGAGCCCGCTTTGCAGCACCGTAACGGGAATCGCCGAGGTATTGCTGCCGATAATCGCCGTGGGCGAAAGCACCGTTTCGAGTTTGTGATAGACGCTTTTTTTCTCGTCGATATTTTCAGTAATGGATTCAATCACCACTTCATGGTCGTGCAGGTGCGCCACGTTATCCGTAATGATGTGACGTTCCAAAACGTCTTCGGGCGTTTCCGTTAAAATCCCTTCATCGTAAAGTTGTTGCAGAAAGCCCTGGATTCGATGGCGGGCTTCATCCGCAATGGCCATCTCTTTTACCAATGACGTTACCTCATGCCCCGCCGCCAAAATACAGGTGGCAATGCTGCTGCCCATCAAGCCCAAACCGACCGTACCGATGCGTATTTTTTGATTCATACTAAACTTTTTTACACAGAGTTGCTCAGAGATTTGAAAGGAGTTTCACAGAGTAATACAACTTAAAACTTTGTGTAACTCTGAGAAACCTTTGTGGTTCTCTCTGTCCCCCCTACCCTTTTTTAGAAATAATCGCAATTGCGTCAATTTCAATCTTTATTCCATCCGACAACACTGACTGCACCGTGGTTCGGGCGGGTTTAACGCCCTTAAAAAAGGAGGCGTAAGCGGCATCGTATCGGTCAAAATCGTTGATATTTTCCAAATGAGTCGTGCATTTGACTATATCATCAATCGTTCCTCCGGCGGCTTCCACCACTTTTTGAATGTGCGACAACGTCAGCAACGTTTCTTCTTCAATGGTGCCGTGAATGACTTCGCCCGTAGTCAAGTCCAACGGGCCTTGTCCGCTGATAAACAGCCACTCACCTACCAATACGCCCGCCGAATAAGCCCCCGTATTGGCAGCTTTGTCAGGATGTTTTATTTCGATTTTCTTTGACATAATTATATGGTTTTACTCACACAAAGTGGCTAAGGAGCAGAGATGCAGTGTGCTTTAAGCAGACTCTTTGCACCTCTGCGGCTCTGAGTGAATTTTTTATACTTGCAACCGCTCCGACAAAGGCCAATTTTTAAATGATTCGATAAAGGTCACCAGAGCTTTCACGGCGTGGTCAACTAAGTGCTTGCCTTTTTCGGCCGTGCCGAGTTGCGGCTCACCGCTGCTGCCGTTGCTCGAAATAAATTCCGTTTGCTTAAAGACCGTTACTCCTCGGTAAGGCTCGTCGTCTTCCCACGGAATATATCCGTTGCTTTCGGGCCGTTGAGCGCGCTCCACTCGGTCCATCCATACCTTATCCGCAAAAAGATGCAGCATCATACTGGTCTCATATTCACAGGCATGACTAAGCGCAGAGCTTTGCATCGGAGGCTCTCCCGCAAAGGCTTTTCCGCCCACTTCCCAATACGTTGCTAATGCAATTGTTGGCTGATGACTCACATCAAAACGTTTGCTCAACACCGCCAATGCCTGTTTCGCAGGTGTAATATTTCCTCCGTGACCGTTGAGTAAAATGATTTTTTTGAATCCGCTGATTACCAATGAATTTATCAAATCAATCAGTACTTGTGTATACAATTCGGGGGCAATGCTGATGGTGCCTCCAAAAGACAAATGATGATGACTTGACCCAAAAGGCAAAGTCGGGCAAAGCAACACTACCTCGGGTAAAATTTTTTCTATCTGCTGAGCGACTTGAGTGACTATATCGGTATCGGTCGACACCGACAAATGTGGTCCGTGCTGTTCTATGGCTCCCAGAGGTAAAATTATTATTTTGTCTTTTGCTGCCTGATTGAGGTCAGCGTAGGTGGAGGCATAAAACAACATACTTTATAAGTTTAGGAACGCACTAAATATAGTTTTTTTTGATAATTTCTTTGCCATTCCGAAAAAGGATTTCTTCCAAATCGGGAATGACAAAGAATCCTAATAACTGGTGTGAATACTAACTGTTCATTTATCTATAACCTAATAATTTGGATTCTGCTTCAGGACCGAAGTACCATCTACCACACTCAGATCAATTTGTGCCTGAGGAATTGGGTACAGCTCGCTTTTTCCTTTCTTAAACGTAGCCCCTTTCATGTACGTAAAGTCGTAGCCTGGAATAGATGTTTCGTGTTTCACATACGCATTCAGGGTGTTGGCCATGTAGCCCGTTCCATTGTCCCAACGGCGCAGGTCAAAGAAGCGATGACCTTCCATGCCAAATTCGATTTTGCGTTCAAAACGAACCGCTTCGCGGGCAAACTCCTTGCCTTTGGCCATAAATTCTGTAGTATATAAACCTACTTTGTAATTTGCCGCCGGCTCGTTGGTAAAACCTTTCAATGGACTGGTGTTGTCCACGTATTTTTTCACCCAACCCGCAGGATTGGCCGCCCGGGCGCGTACTCGGTTCACATATTCCTGCGCTTTTGCCAAACTTCCGATTTCCACTTCCACTTCCGCTGCCCACAGCAGCACATCCGCAAAACGAATCATGTTGTAATTGTTGGAAGTCCAACGCGAAGAAAACGAGGTTGTCGCCGCCGCCGCTTGGTAATATATGTTTTTGATAGGGCTGTACGGCCCTGCCACCGCCTGAACGCGAATCCACGCCTTGCCTGGGTGCAAGCCCCAATCTAAATACGGAATTCCGCGACGCCCAACGGTCCAGTCAAGGCGCGCATCCAACGTACCCGTATAAGGTGCAAACGGCGTGCTGCTCTCAATGCCCTGATCATTTTTAACATCTGAATCATTGAAGGTATCAATCAACGGCAAACCCGTTTCGGCGTCGGTTTTAAAGGAATTGACCAAGCTGAAAGAAGGTTGGTACGCGCCGCAGCAGGTAGCGGGGCCACCCATCGGGAAGTTGAGTGCATCGCCGTAGTTGCCGTTTTGGAACGATTCTGCAATGGACATCTGCACCGCAAAAACTGACTCGGGGCCGTTCTTTTTGGAAGGGTTGAAATTGTCGGCATAGTTAACCAATGCGTACTTTGCACCCGAAGACGTCACGCCATTGGCAATGATTTCTTCCAATATCGGTTTGGCGTCGGTGTATTTGTCTTGGAACAAATAGGTTTTGGCCAAAAATGCTTTTGCTGCCCAGCTATTGGCCCGGCCCACTTCCGTTTTGGTGGCACTTAGGTTTTCAGCGGCAAATTTGAAATCCGCTTCAATCTTCGGCCATACGGGCGTTGCGTTGCTTACGTTATAGTTCCCATTGGAATAACTGACGTTTTCATCCAAATACGGCACATTTTCCCACATTTTGGCTGCTTCCAAATGATACACTGCGCGCAAAAATATCGCTTCAGCTTTGAATTGTTTGGCTTCTTCGGCCGACATCGATACGTCGGTCGTTTTGGCTAAAACACGCAACACGTCGTTGGCACGCTGAACTCCCGCGTACAACACTATCCATTTATTGTTGAACGGCAACATGGACGCATCGTAGTTGTAACTTTCAACGGCTTCCATCGGCGGCAAAGCCGAAGCCTGCGTACCAGTGTGGGCGTCGTCGGAGGTTACTCCACCAAAAATCCAGTTGCTAACCCCCACAAAATAGTAGGTTGTATTGGGCACACCCCAACCGTCGAGCAGCGAATACGCCCCCGTCAGGAGACCTTTTACACCTGCTTTGTTGGTCAGGGTTGCTTCACTCGTAGAGCCCAACGCTCCGATCTCGAGGTAATCTTCTTTGCAGGAGTTGGTGGTCGTGACCAACGCCAAACAGGCTATGAATAAAAAATAATTAAATCGTTTCATGTGAGTCAGGATTTTTAGAAGGAGAGATTAAGTCCAAGGATGAAGTTCTTCTGATTGTTGGGATAATTGGCGTAATCAATCCCAAACGCCGAACTGTTTCCGCTCAATTCAGGGTCTAGGCCAGTGTATTTGGTCAATGTAAACAAATTGGCTCCTTGTGCGTACACCCGCAGCTTGCTCATTCCGAATTTTTTCAGAACGGCCGGTTGCACCGTGTAACCGATCATCAACGAGCGCATTTTGAGGAAGGAACCGTTTTCTACGTAAAAAGAATTGGAAACTCCCGAAGAACTGAACGAACCCGTTGACTCAATTTTAGGAATCGAACTGTTCGGGTTTTCGGGTGTCCAGGCGTTGAGCAGGTCGTTGCTTTTGGCCCCTACGTAGGTACTGAAAAAGTGGGTAAATGATCGGATGGTATTGTAAATTTCATTCCCCTGTGAGCCATACAAAATCGTAGAAAAATCAAAATTGCGGTAGGTTACGCCCAAATTGATACCATAGGTAAAATCAGGATTAGGGCTACCGAGGAATGTACGGTCGGTGGCGTCAATTTTATTGTCGCCGTTGATATCGGCATACTTAAAACGACCAGGAGCTGCGCCGCTTTGCGTAGGTGACGCCGTTACTTCGGCATCGTTTTTGAAAATACCGAGCACTTGATACCCAAAATAAGAGCTCACAGGCTGACCCACCTGATTTCTGACGACGTTTCCTAAGTTTTGAGTATTGGCACCGTCAAAATAGCCTGGTCCTGGAATGTTCACCACTTCGTTTTTGTAGGTAGTGATGTTGGCTCCGATATTAAATTTAAGACTTGGATTGATGGTTTGACGGTAGTTCAGTGCCAAATCCACCCCTTTATTTTGAATATCGCCAATGTTGACCGTTGGAGCCGTGGCACCGCCCGCCGTGGCCGGAAGAGGTTGGGTAAACAACAGTCCGTTGATGGATTTTTGGTAATACTCAAACGAAACGTCCAGTTTGTTGTTCAAAATCGTCGCGTCCAAACCAGCGTTGGTCACGATGTTTTCTTCCCATCCCGTATTTGGGTTTCCGATGCTGGTTTGGGCAAAACCCTGTGCCAGTGAAGCATTTCCGCCAATGTCATAATAAGAATTGGCAAACGTGCCGCCAAAGAGCGTGTAGGCATTTTGCGGACTTACGTTGTTTTGAGAACCCAATACACCGTAACTGGCTCTCAGTTTCAACTCATTCAACCAAGTCACATCCTTCAAAAACTCTTCGCCCGACAAGCGCCAGCCCAGAGATACCGAAGGGAAGGTTCCGTAACGGCGATTAGACCCAAAGCGCGACGAACCATCACGACGAACCGTGACGCCTACTAAATATTTGTCGTTGTAAGCGTAATCCAAACGACTGAAAACCGAGAACAGCGTATTGTTGTACGCGCTGCTAGCGTTGGTAATATTGGTGGTTCCGTTGGAAAGGCTCAGGTAATCAAAATTGGTGGAAAACAGTCGACTGGCCGATCCAATCAGGTAGCGTCCATAGTTACGGATAGCTTCCGAACCGACGATTACTTTCAGGTTATGTTTGCCAAATGCATTGGTGTACGAAAGCGTGTTCGTCCACATGGTATTGCTGTTGTACAGCGCAATTTCCGAGAAAGAATTGGGGTTGGTATTACCTTCGGAGTTGTTGTAAGGGGTAAACGTAAAGTTGGTAGCGTACTGATTATCAATACTTCCACCAAAACTGGTGCGGGCCGTAAAATGCTTTAGAAAATCCACTTCTGCAAACACATTCCCTACAGCATTCCACGCGTTGGTTTTGTTATTAACGGTGTTCATCTGCACCGCTACGGGGTTGGAAGAGCTTCCCAACTCGGGTCCAGCGAAGGTTCCAGCGAAGTTACCTTTGATGTCATAGACGGGAATCGTCGGCATGGCGCGGTACGTCCAAGCGATGGGGTTTCCAGTACTTAAGTTATCAAAACCAGGATTTTTCTTGTAGAAAATATACAGATTTTCGCCAATCCGAACGTTGTTTTTAACCTTAAACTGCGTATTTATTCTGGCCGAATAACGCTCCAAATAGCTTTTCAGCATCGTACCCTGTTGGTTGAAATATCCCAAAGAAACCATATAGTTGGACTTGTCAGTCCCGCCACTTGCGGTTAGGTTATGACTCGTCATGGGTGCATTTTTAAACAATTCATGAAACCAATCGGTGCCTGTTTTATTAACCGATTGAATCAGGTAATTGGCCCCAGGGTTGGCGGCATCAAAGTTATACTTGGAAGGGTCAACGGCAGGACTGCCAGCATTGCCCACGCCCGTAGCACCCGGGCCTCTATACGTAAAGTCAGGAAGACCGTTTTGAAACAGGCCCGTGCTTGGATAAGCTACTTTGGTCAAACGGGCAAAATCCTGCGAATTGAGCAAATTAAAGACATTCCCCGACAACGGCTGTTGATTGCCATAGTAGGCGTCGTACGATATCGTCGGTTGTCCTGACTTACCTTTTTTGGTGGTCACTACAATTACGCCGTTAGAACCACGCACCCCGTAAATGGCTGCCGCCCCTGCATCTTTCAGCACTTGGATAGACTCAACGTCGTCGGCACTTACATCATTGAGTTCGGCCTGTACTCCGTCTACCAATACTAAGGGCTGGGTATTTCCGAAAGACGTGATACCCCGCACAAAAATATTGCTCGGACTTCCCGGCGCTCCCGAACTAAGCACCGTTACACCAGCTGCTTGGCCCTGAAGGGCTTGCACCGCCGATCCCGCAGGTATTGACTTCAGTGCTTTCACATCAACGACCGATACGGAGCCTGTAATATCCTTTTTTCGTTCCGACGAATATCCCGTCACAACCACTTCGCCGAGCGTAGTGCTCGATGGAATCAAGGAGATGTTAAAGGTTGTTTGGTTACCCACGGGAATCTCCTGAAGCTGGTACCCAATGTACGAAACGACCAATACCGCATTCGGACTCGCAGATAATTTAAAGGTACCATCGGCGGCCGTAATGGCTCCGTTAGTCGTATTTCCTTTGATTAAAACAGTAGCGCCCGCGATGGGTTGCGAGTCATCAGAACCCACCACTTTCCCCGTTATGGAGGTTTGAGCGTACACCGCAATGGACGTAAGCAAGCAAAGCAATAGCATACTTACCCCTTTTTTTCGGAGTAGGAAAAAGTTGTTCATGTGTAGAATGTTGTTTAAGGAAAGAGTTACTAGTGAATAGGGTTTGTGCGAATGTAATTTTAGTGAGTTGATTATTCTTGGCAAATCCACCAAAATGCATTAGATAATCCGATCACGATAACCAATGAATAGTTGGAGAATTTGTTTACAAAGAAACTATATTTTTGTAAACAAAAAAAGTTGTTGTTATTTTTTTTGTAAATACCAAAAATTCAGAGATCCCCAACAATTACCTTTATACCCTGGTCACATATCATTACAAAAGAAAAACCCGCGACGCTGAAATAGCTTCAGCATCGCGGGTGAGTCAACCCAACGTTGAAATGAAAGACAAATTAATCCAACTCCAGCGCCTCTACTTCACCGCGAAGAAGGTGCTTGGTAAGCGTTTCCTCAGCAAGTTTAACGTCCTTTTCTTTGATTGCCTTCAGTAACTGCCGATGCTCTTGGTCTGTCAGTTCATAATCATCCATGTGCGTTTGCGACTTTCCGAGCTTCTGATGGAAGAGCGGAATGTTGCTTATTTCGTAAATATCCTTCAGTTTATCATTCTGTGCCGTATCTATGAGGGTTTCATGAAACTTAACATCTGCCTCACAGGCACCTCCAAAATATCCACGCTCCACCATTGAGGTAAAATCATTACATATCTCCTCCAACTTCTGAATTCCTTTTTCGTCAATTTTCTGAATCGCTAACCGAATAGCCCCTAATTCAAGAATCTCCCGCAATTCACGTATTTGCCGTACATCTTCTACACTCATTGATTTCACAAAATAGCCGCCTTTTTCGCCAGTTTCAATCAACTGCTCCCCCAAAAGCCTCGTCAAGGCCTCGCGTACTGCCATTCGGTTTACATCCAGTCGTTTAGCCCAGATATCTTCTTTAAGCCTCGTGCCAGACACCAGTTGATTCGACAGGATTTTTTTTCTAAGTTCACTGTATACTTTATTGGCAAGCGAGTCTATTTTCATTTTTTGTAATCTAATTTTAGGCAAAAATGTAAACAATTTTTAACTAACTTTGTAAAGTTAAAAAATTTCTCTCTTAAAATTTCGTTGCGATAGTACGAAATGACTTACTAAATATAGATATATTGATTGTCTATTTCTTAAACCTCAATCGTTTATCATGCAAAATTCAATACAAGGCCGAAGAAAATTTGTCAAAAATGCGGCGTTAGGCAGTTTAGCGCTCGGCATCTTGGGCCCCGAATGGGCAAATGCTCAATCGGCGGTAGCCGGAAAACGAGTCGGCATCATCGGCTTGGATACTTCCCACAGCACAGCTTTCGTCAAAGCCCTCAACGCACCCGATGCAAGCGCTGATTTTTTGGGGTATAAAGTAGTAGCCGCCTACCCACAAGGCAGTAAAGACATCGAAAGCAGCACCAAACGCGTGCCGGCTTATACGGAAGAAGTCAAAAAACAGAATGTAGAAATCGTCGATTCTATCGCTGATTTACTCAAAAAAGTGGACGTTGTGCTGTTGGAAACCAACGATGGTCGCCTCCACCTCGAACAGGCCCTTCAGGTACTTAAAGCGGGCAAACGCGTTTTTATTGATAAACCTATTGCGGCTTCGCTTTCCGACACCCTTGCCATTTTTGAGGCTTCCAAAAAATACAACATCCCCCTATTTTCGGCCTCGTCGCTACGGCACATCAAAGGCGTGGAAAAAGTGGATAAAAGCATCGTCGTAGGAGCCGACACATTTAGCCCAGCGGTACTCGAAAAAACGCACCCAGATTTGTTTTGGTACGGCATCCACGGCGTCGAAACGCTTTACACCGTCATGGGAACAGGCTGCAAGCAAGTTGTTCGAGTCAATAACGAAGGGACAGACATTGTAATAGGCACTTGGGCCGACGGGCGTGTAGGCACTTTTCGCGGTACCCGCACGGGTAAACACGACTACGGTGGCACGGTTTACACCAAAAACGGTAACATTGTACTGGGCCCCTACGGTGGCTACGAACCTCTGTTGAAAGACATTGTCAATTATTTTGAGACGGGCAACCTTCCCGTATCACCCGAAGAAACCATTGAAATCTTTGCCTTCATGGAAGCGGCTGACGAAAGTAAACGACAAGGCGGAGCCGTCGTTACGCTCGAAAGCGTGATGAAAAAAGCTCGTAAATAGTCATTCAATCTATAAACAACCTTTCCAAGGTTTTGAACCTTGGAAAAACTAAAATTCACCGATATGCCTTCCAACCATTTTTCAAGACGTGAATTCCTGAAACGAAATTCATTGACGGGCTTAGGTGCAGTACTGACGCCTTCTGTTCTCTCCAGAACTGTTGAAAATCAGCCTACCAAACCTTCTATTACGCCCTCTTTTTCGTTGGCAGAGCCTCCAGCCTTATTGGGTGGCAAGCCTGTACGAACCCAAGGTTGGCCCATTTGGCCGATATGGAAGCCCGAAACCGACGAAAAACAACTTCTCGAAGTGATAAGAAGCGGTATATGGTCGCGCGCAAATGTGGTAAACGAATTTGAAGCCAAATGGGCCCAAACCGTCGGGACAAAACGAGCACTGGCGGTCGTAAATGGTACCAATGCGCTGATAACAGCCTTGATGCAGTTGGATATTCGCGGCGGCGATGAGGTACTGATTCCACCTTATACTTTTATCGGCACGGTAGCACCTGTCATTGCAACTGGAGCCATGCCTGTTTTTGTAGATGTGGACCCCGAAACGTTTCAGATTGACCCGGCCAAAATTGAAGCCAAAATTACGCCTCGCACCAAAGCCATTATTCCAGTGCATATTTTGGGCTTACCCGCCAATATGCCCGCAATTTTAGCCATTGCAAAAAAGCATAAGCTAGCGGTGATTGAAGATGCTTGTCAGGCGCACTTAGCAGAAATTGATCATAAACAAGTGGGTACATTTGGGGATGCGGGCTGCTTTAGTTTCCAGAATTCCAAGAACTTAGCCATCGGAGAAGGCGGTGCCATTGTCAGCAACAATGATTTATTTATGGACCGCTGTTTTTCGTACCATAACTACGGAAACCCTTTCGGCATGGCGTCAGGCGTGATTGGCGCGGGCACGATCATTCAGGGAAATAAACAGCGACTCACCGAATACCAAGCGGCCATCGGTTTGGCACAGCTCAAGCGATTGGACGCCGAAACCACGCTTCGCAACGAAAATGCGGCGTACCTGAAAGCCAAAATTCAGAAGATTCCGGGCATCGTTCCCTATAAATTATACGACAACGTGACGCGCGCAGCGTTTCACCTGTTTCCGTTCCGCTACAAAAAAGAAGGATTCAAAGGGTTATCACGTGATACATTCCTGAAAGCACTGTCGGCTGAGGGGATTCCCTGCTCGAAAGGCTACGCTACACTTAATAATATGCCGTATCTGAACGACGCGTTTCAGTCGAAAAACTTCCAAAAAATGTATCCCAAAGCGCAGCTTGATTTCAAAAGCTACGTAGAGCGCAATCATTGCCCCCAAAACGACCGACTTTGCAACGAAGAGGCCGTGTGGTTTACGCAAAACATGATGCTCGGAACCCGCACCGACATGGACGAGATTGCCAACGCCATCGAAAAAATCTACACGCACGCTGATAAACTGTTGAGTGTCAAATGAGAAAGCACCTGTGGTTAATTGGCTTTTTGATTGTTTCGTCCACGTGGGCAAAAGGCTGGAAAGCGGGCGTAGCCAAAGTAATTATTACGCCCAAAGAAGCCATTTGGCAGGCAGGATATGCCTCCCGCACGCACGCATCAGAAGGGAAATTGCACGATTTGTGGGCCAAAGCGTTGGCGTTAGAAGATGAAACTGGCAAGCGCGCGGTGCTCGTCACGACCGATATGCTGGGATTTCCCAAGGCCATGTCTGACCGCATTCGAACCCAACTCAATCGTCAGTTTGGACTGCCCAACGCGCAGATTATTCTCAACAGCTCTCACACCCACTCTGGGCCAGTGTTGGACGACGCCCTGCTTGACATTTATCCACTTGATGCCAACGAGCAAACCAAGATTAACCGCTATTCACGCCAATTAGAAGCGCAGATAATTGCTCTGGTCGGACAGGCGCTAAAAGATTTAGAATCTGTCGAGCTGTTTGCTCAAAACGGCGTGACACGGTTTCAGGTGAATCGGCGCAATAATAAAGAAGGAGCGTTACGTGAGCAAACCGAGCTGAAAGGCCCCAACGACTATGCCGTGCCCGTCATCAAAGCCCTGACTCCCAAAGGAGTGCTCAAAGCCATTGTTTTTGGGTACGCCTGTCACCCAACCGTACTTGACCTGTATCAATTTTCGGGTGACTTCCCAGGTTTTGCCCAACTGGAATTAGAAAAAGCCCATCCAGAAGCAACGGCGCTATTTTTTCAGGGAGCTGCTGGCGACCAAAACCCTTTACCCCGGCGCACCGTATCTTTGGCACGTCAGTACGGAAGAGAATTGGCCGCAGCCGTGGACCGGGTGCTTGAAGAACCCATGCGACCTTTATCGGCCACGCTGACAACGGCCTACTCAGAAATACAACTGCCGCTTTCGGCTCCGCCGACAGAAGCAGAATTACTCAAAACTCAAAACGAAAATATTCCCTATCTCAAACGTTGGGCCACCCGGGTTTTGTCAGAAATGAAGCAAGGTAAACCCTTCATTACTTCGTATTCATACCCGTTGCAAGCGTGGAAATTGGGGGAGCAATCGATGTTTATTTTTGGCGGAGAACTCGTTATTGAATACGCCATTGAATGCAAAAAGCGATTCGGACAAGACACATTTGTGATGGCCTACTCCAACGATGTGATGGGCTATATTCCATCGGCAACAATTTTGAAAGAAGGTGGCTACGAAGGCGCTTCCTCGCAAATGGTCTACGGGCTTCCGAGCACTTGGGAAGCTTCAGTACCTGAATTGATTTATACTGAAATAGACAAACTCGCCCAACAAATTGGAATTACTAAAACTAAGTGATAATTAACCGCAAAGTTCACAAAGAATGGCGTAAAAAGCACTAAGCGCAAGCACTCCATTCTTTAAAGTCTTTTTGCTTTATAACACCCTAAAACATGAATTCACTTACTGCCAAAGCTTACTTTTCGGGCTTTGAATTAGCGCACGATACTTACAACGCCATTACAGCCGCAAGCAACGGCAAAATATACTATGTCCTTTGTTCGGAATCCTACGAAGTCGGCGGCCAAATGTACGCTTACGACCCTGCTACCGACCAAACACAATGGATAGCCGACCTGACCGAAATCTGCGGCGAAAAAAACGCCAACGCCATTCCGCAGGGCAAAAGTCACGTTCGTTTTTACGAAAACAATGGCAAGCTGTATTTCGCCACGCACATCGGCGTCTATGAAATGATTGAAGGCATGGAACGTCTGCCAACGACTGCTCCAAACGGCAAAAACCTCTACCCAGGCGGGCATTTTTTGTCGTATGATTTGGCAACTGGTGTATTTGAAGACCTTGCCATCGCGCCCGAAGGTGAAGGAATCCTGACCATGACCATTGACCGCGAAAGGGGGCATTTGTACGGCATTACTTGGCCCTTGGGTTATTTTATTCATTACGATATTTCTGCCAAAGCCCTCAAAAAAGTCGGTCTGGTATCGGCAAAAGGCGAAGCTGGCATTCCGGGCAATGATTACCGCGTATTGTGCCGTTCGATGGTGGTTGACCCACGCGACGGAGCCGTTTACTTCTCTACGTCCGAAGGCGACATTTTCACGTATCATCCTGATAACGAAGCCTTACGCAAAGTAGAAGATATTGATTTACGGATTGACTATTTCGGAAAATATGACCCCACACATCCGGGCAGTATGGGCTATAACTGGCGCAAGATTTTCTGGCACGCGCCCGAACAAGTCGCCTACGGTATTCACGGAAATTCGGGGTATTTGTTTCGTTTTGATCCAAAAACACCTAAAATTGAAATCGTAGAGCGGCTTACGTCGGAGCCTTCGCGCAAAAGTGGCATGTTCGACCAGTTTAGCTACGGCTATTTGGGCTTTCAACTTGGCCCTGATGGCGAAACGATTCATTACCTAACGGGCGGCCCGATATACATCGACGGCAAGCGCTTAAAAGGGGCCGACCAAATTGCCAAGGGCGCGGCCAAAGGATTGGAAAATCTGCATTTAATCACATTCCATATTCCGACCCAAACCTACAAAGACCACGGTCCGATTTTTTACGCTGACGGAAACCGCCCAACCTACGTAAATTCCATCGCTATTGGAGCCGACGGCGCAGTCTATACTTTAGCCCGATTTGACCATAATGGAAACGAGATTCAGGATTTGGTCAAAATTGCTTTATAAATACACTACCACACCAAAATTGAATTGCTTAACATTGCAGGATTATGAGTAGGTAAAAATCAAAAAAGTCTTCTCCAAAAAGAACTGTTCGGTAGCCTACTTATCTTTAAATAGTGTAGTAAATTGGCTCCTCAACAGACCCATTTATTTTTTTACACAAAACACCTTTCATGAACACTCTGGAAACTTCTACAAACAGCGAATCTCGGCGCAATTTTATCAAAAAAACACTGACAGGAACCGCTCTATTGACCGTTGGCGGTATCTTACCGGGCTTTAGTGCCAAAAGTTACGGTCGTATTTTGGGCGCTAACGAAAAAGTCCGACTCGGCGTGATGGGCGTCAATAGTCGCGGGTATGCACTGGCGAGTAATTTTGCCCTGCAACCCAACTGTGAAGTCGTTTCGATTTCGGATGTAGATAGCCGCGCTTCCGAAAAGTGCATTAAAGCCGTTGAAAAAATTCAAAATTCCAAGCCCAAAGACGTTCCCGATTTTCGTAATGCACTAGAAGATAAAGGCGTAGATGCGCTCATCATCGCCGCACCTGACCATTGGCACGCACCAGCAGCCATCCTAGCGTCAAAAGCAGGCAAACACGTTTACCTTGAAAAACCTTGCAGCCACAATCCGAACGAAGGAGAATTGCTCATGGCGGTGGCCGCCAAGTATAAAAATGTGATTCAAATGGGTAACCAACGCCGCTCATGGCCGAATGTAAAACAAGCCATTCAGGACATTCAGAACGGCGCCATCGGTCGGCCTTATTTTGCCAAAGGCTGGTACACCAACAACCGCGCTTCCATTGGCGTGGGCAAAGAAGCCGCCGTTCCGTCGTGGCTGAATTACGATTTATGGCAAGGCCCTGCGCCGCGCCGCGCCTACAAAGACAACATACTCCACTACAATTGGCACTGGTTTTGGCATTGGGGCACGGGCGAAGCCCTCAATAACGGCACCCACATGCTCGACTTGATGCGTTGGGGCTTGGGCGTGGAATACCCCACCAAAGTCTCCTCTTCGGGTGGTCGCTATCGCTACAAGGATGACTGGGAAGCACCAGATACACAAGTAATTAATCTTGAATTTGGCAATGATAAATTTATGACTTGGGAAGGCCGCAGTTGTAACAGTCGCAACATAGAAGGCAGCAGCGTGGGCGTTTCTTTTTACGGAGAAAAAGGCACATTGGAGTACGGCGGCGGCAACGCCTACAAGATTTACGATTTGGACAATAAGATTGTCAAAGACGTAAAAAATGATTTGGTGATTGACCCTCGTAATAAAATGGACCCTTCACAAGCCTTGGATGCCTTCCACTTCCAAAACTTCGTTTCAGCCATCAAAGAAGGAGCAACATTGGCATCAGGAATCGTCGGCGGACATCAAAGTACGTTGCTTTGTCAATTGGGAAATATCGCCTTGCGTTCCAACAGCATTTTGGAGATTGACCCTACCAACGGACATATTCTCCATAATAAAGCCGCTAAAAAACTTTGGAAACGTGAGTATGAAAAGGGTTGGGAACCTACGATTTAGCCAAATCTAACGTCGGCGAGGCTCAAAACCTCGCCGACGTTGAATCTACCACCGTACTATTATTCCGGCTAATCTTGCCATCAACAACAATATGAAAGCCAACCCGACCGCAGTTGACGTAAGCAGTCTTACCAAACGAGAAACCAATATTTCTATTTTTTTAGTGGGAGTCATGTTTTTTATGTTTGGCTTCATCTCATGGGTCAACGCTATTCTGATTCCCTATTTCAAAATTGCCTGCGAACTCACCAGTTTTCAGGCCTATCTGGTGGCATTTGCCTTTTACATTGCCTATTTCATCATGTCGGTGCCGGCGTCTTATTTACTCAAAACGCAGGGATTCAAAAAAGGAATGATGATTGGTTTTTGGTTCATGGCCTTAGGCGCGTTCATTTTCATTCCCGCCGCCATGACGCGCACTTACGGTATTTTTCTGATGGGATTGTTTACGATTGGCATTGGGTTATCCATCCTCCAAACCGCCGCCAATCCCTACATCACGATTTTGGGGCCCAAAGAGCGCGGAGCACAACGCATCAGCATCATGGGAATCTGCAACAAAGCCGCTGGGATTTTGTCTCCTTTGGTCTTTGCTGCCGTCATTTTGCGCCCGACGGATACGGATTTATTCGCCCAACTCAGCACCATGAATGACCTGCAACGCAGCGCGGCTTTGGATGAATTGGTACGAAGGGTGATTACACCTTATACCGTACTGGGGATATTCCTGTTTGTATTGGGTTATTTGGTTTACCGTTCGCCGTTGCCGGAAATCAACACCGAACACGAAAGTCCCGAAGTAGCTACGGCCAATGCGGGCAAAACAAGCATCTTTCAATTCCCGCATTTGATTTTGGGGGCAGTGGCTATCTTTCTGCACGTAGGCACGCAGGTGATTGCGATTGACACCATCATCGGCTACGCCAACTCAATGGGAATTGATTTATTGAAAGCCAAAACATTTCCTTCCTATACCTTGGCCTGCACCATTTGCGGGTACATTATTGGCATTATTACCATTCCCAAATTGGTCAGTCAGGTAAATGCCTTGCGGTTTTGTACATTGTTGGGAACGGCTTTTACCCTGCTCATTATTTTTGCCAAAGGCTCCGTTAATTTCCTAGGACAAACGGCCGACCTTTCCATTTGGTTTGTGGTATTATTGGGCTTAGCCAATTCATTGGTTTGGGCAGGAATTTGGCCGTTGGCATTGGATGGCTTGGGGCGTTATACCAAACTCGGGGCTTCTATTCTGATTATGGGTCTCTGCGGAAATGCACTCATGCCGTTACTCTACGGCTATGTTGCTGATTTGTACGATGTTCGCACCGCTTATTGGGTTTTGTTACCCTGCTATTTGTATTTGGTTTATTACGCCGCTTATGGTCATAAAGTAAAACGCTGGGGATTGTAATGCGACAAAAACTCACAAACGGCATCATACTTACCCCCTTCCGAGCCATCACAGGCGGAACGGTAGTCATTGAAAATGGTCAGATTTCAGGCGTTCACGAAGGGAATATGGAAGTGCCTGATGCCACCGAAATAGATGCAAAAGGCCAATACATAGCACCGGGTTTTATTGACATTCACGTACACGGCGGCGGCGGTTTTGATTTCATGGACGGAACCGAAGAAGCTTTTCTGAAAATAGCAGAACTTCATGCGCAATACGGCACCACTTCATTGGTTCCTACAACGTTGACGGCTGAAAAGGAAGATTTACTGCAAACGTTGGATGTGTATGAAAAAGCAACTCGACAAAACACAAAAGGCGCAAATCTCCTCGGAATCCATTTAGAAGGTCCTTATTTTGCGCTGAGCCAACGGGGAGCGCAGGACCCGCGCTATATCCGCAATCCTGACCCGACTGAGTACGAAGAGATTCTCAGTCATTCGTCGTCCATTGTACGGTGGAGTGCAGCGCCCGAGTTGGAAGGCGCGATTGCGTTCGGACAACGTTTGCGTCAAAAAGGCATCTTAGCAGCCATCGCTCATACCGACGCGTTTTATGACGATGTGTTGGCGGCATACGAAAACGGCTATTCACTCGTAACGCACTTGTATTCAGCCATGTCGGGTGTGACGCGCAAAAATGCGTTTCGATACGCGGGCGTGATTGAAAGTGCGTTTTTGTTGGATTTAGACGTTGAAATCATCGGTGACGGCATTCATTTACCCGCGCCTCTGCTCAAACTCATTTATAAAATCAAGGGAGCCGACCGCACCGCCCTCATCACCGATGCCATGCGCGGTGCCGGAATGCCCGAAGGCGAAAGCACATTAGGTTCATTGAAAAACGGTCTCAAAGTCATCATCGAAGACGGCGTAGCCAAAATGCCCGACCGCACCTCTTTTGCCGGCAGCGTAGCTACATTCGACCGATTGGTCCGAAACATGGTCAACATGGCCGACGTATCGCTGTTGGAAGCCGTGCGCATGGCAAGTACCACCCCCGCCCGGATCATGGGCGTTGACGACCGAAAAGGCTCCCTCGCCAAAGGGAAAGATGCTGATATTGTGATTTTTGATAAAGATATTAATGTTTCTTTGACAATGGTTGAAGGAAAAATAGTTTATGATAAAAGTTAACCACGGAGTTTCACAGAGTTCTTTCACGGAGTGACACAAAGTATAAAAAAACCGTGCAATTCTGTGCCGACCTTTGTGACACCCCATGGTTATAAAAAAATAATAGATATGTCCCATCTGCACGAAACAACAATAGACAACCTACACGTCAAATTATTCAAAACCCGTCAGGAATTAGGCCAAAACGCCGGTGAAATGGCCGCGGCAAAAATCAGAGAATTGCTGCAAAGCCAAGAAGTTGTTAACATCATTTTCGCCGCCGCACCCTCGCAAAATGAATTTTTGGATGCCTTGGCCCAACAGCCTGAAATAGATTGGCAACGCGTCAATGCCTTTCACATGGACGAATACATCGGCCTGTCGGAGGATGCCCCGCAGCGATTTGGCAACTTTTTGAAAGGTCGTTTTTTTGATAAAGTACCGCTTCGCTCCGTGTTTTATATCAACGGCAACGTCAGCGACCCTAAGGCGGAATGTTTACGCTATGAAGCTTTACTAAATGAATACCCGACCGACATCGTCTGCATGGGCATTGGCGAAAACTGCCACATTGCCTTCAACGATCCGCATATCGCATTCTTCAATGACCCCGTTTTGGTTAAAAAAGTAGATTTGGATTTAACGAGTCGCCATCAACAAGTCCACGACGGTTGCTTTGCCTCCTTAGAACTTGTTCCCGAATATGCCCTAACGCTTACAATTCCGGCGTTGGTCAAAGCACCGACGGTATTTTGCATGGTACCCGCTGCCCACAAGGCTGAGGCTATTTATCACACATTGGTGGATGAAATCACTGAAACTTACCCCTCCACAATCTTACGAAAACACCCCAACGCAACGTTGTTTATTGACCAAGACAGCGCCAGCCAATGGATGAAAGAAGCGTCATTTGCAAGTAAATAAAACCCCACGGGTGCTTATTTATCCAAAAACATACCCACAATTACGTCATTTATGAAAGCACGCGTTTTAGGCTGTTTGTTAGCGGCCGGCAGTTTAACCCTCCCCGCCATGGGCCAAGAGAAGAACAAATCAGTCAGTCTGATTGTATTGGAGCCAGGGCATTTTCATGCGGCATTGGTACAAAATACCCGTTACGACAATGTAAACCCTGTTGTGCACGTGTACGCCTCCAAAGGCCCAGATGTAGACTCTTATCTTGACAAAATCAAAAAATATAATTCCCGCCCCGAAGACCCGACTCAATGGGACGAAAAAGTCTATACGGGGCCCGATTTTTTCCAAAAAATGCTTTCCGAAAAAGCAGGTAATCTGGTCGTTTTGGCAGGAAATAACCAAAAAAAGACCGATTATATCAAAAAATCGGTGGATGCTGGTTTGAATGTATTGGCTGATAAACCTATGGCCATTGATGCCGCTGGGTTTACGTTACTAAAAGATGCGTTTACACAGGCGAAAAAGAAGAACGTATTGCTCTACGACATCATGACCGAGCGTTACGAAATCTCCAACGCGCTGCAACGTGAATTGGCGTTGTTACCCGAATTGTTTGGAACCCTACAAAAAGGTACACCTCAAGACCCCGCCGTTACCAAAGAAAGTGTTCACCATTTTTTTAAGTATGTATCGGGGGAGCCACTGATTCGTCCAAGTTGGTTTTTTGATGTAAACCAACAGGGCGAAGGCATCGTAGACGTGACTACGCACTTGGTGGATTTGATCCAATGGAGCAGTTTCCCCAATCAGGTCATTGATTATCAAAAAGATATAAAGCTTTTGTCTGCCACGCACAATGCCACAACGCTGACTCCCGAACAGTTTAAACTGGTAACCAAAAGCGATACGTATCCTGATTATTTGAAAAAGGATGTGAAAGGAAAGAATCTGGAAGTATATGCCAACGGACAGATTGATTACACGCTCAAAGGTGTTCACGCACGGGCATCCGTAATCTGGAATTTTCAGGCACCGCAGGGAACGGGCGACACGCATTATTCGATCATGAAAGGCAGCAAGGCCAATCTGATTATTCGTCAGGGCAAAGAGCAAAACTTTAAACCTGTGTTGTACATTGAGCCAGTAAATGCCACGCCTGCCTACGAAAAAGCTGTCGCCGAAGCCTTCAAAAAAGCGCAGGCAGCGTATCCGGGCATTGAGTTAAAGAAAAACGCCAAAGGCTGGGAAGTGATTGTACCCAAGAAATATGATATTGGACACGAAGCACACTTTTCTCAAGTAGCCAAGAAATACATGGAGTTTTTGAAAGCGGGCAAACTTCCTGCGTGGGAAGTTCCTAATATGATTGCCAAATATTATACAACGACAGAGGCGTTAAAATTGGCAAAAGCGAAAAAGTAGGTACTATTTTAACTGCAACAGTCTAAAAGAATAGCACAAAGGGCCACGAAGAAGAATCTTTGTGGCCCTTTGTGTAAAACTTAGTGTTCTTTGTGACGGTCCGCCGTTGCGGTTCAAAACCTTATACCAACTCACCGTACAAATCAAACTCCTCGGCATTGGTGATTTTTACGTTGGCAAAATCACCCTGGCGCACAAACTGACTTGCTGGCAATAACACTTCATTATCAACTTCCGGGGAGTCAAATTCAGTTCGACCGATAAAATAACCGCCTTCTTTTCGGTCAAAAAGCACTTTATACGTATTGCCGATTTTGGCTTGGTTCAACGACCACGAAATATCCTGCTGCACGGCCATAATGTCGTCGGCACGCTGTTGTTTCACTTCCGCAGGAATGTCATCGGGCATGGTGTGGGAGAACGTTTGCTCTTCGTGTGAGTACGTAAACACGCCCAAACGGTCGAAACGAGTGCGCTCCACAAACTCCAATGTTTCTTCAAAGATTTCTTCCGTCTCGCCCGGGTGGCCCGCAATCAGCGTCGTACGCAACGCAATACCGGGCACTTTGTCGCGAATGGTTTTGATCAAATCCTCCGTTTTTTCCCGTGTAATACCGCGACGCATCAATTTCAGCAACTCCGTACTGCCGCTTTGAAGGGGCATATCTAAGTATTTACAAATGTTGGAACGCTCGCGCATTACGTCCAAAACATCCATCGGAAAACCCGACGGGTAGGCGTATTGCAAACGAATCCATTCAATGCCTTCCACGTCGGAAAGGTGATTCAATAACTCCGACAGATTGCGTTTTTTATAGATATCCAGCCCGTAATAAGTCAAATCTTGGGCAATCAAAATCAGTTCTTTCGTCCCGCGACGGGCCAATGATTTAGCCTCAATCACCAAATCATCAATCGTCCGCGAAACGTGCCCACCGCGCATGAGCGGAATAGCGCAAAAGCTACATGGACGGTCGCAGCCCTCCGCAA
Source organism: Runella rosea (assembly GCF_003325355.1). Lineage (GTDB taxonomy): Bacteria > Bacteroidota > Bacteroidia > Cytophagales > Spirosomataceae > Runella > Runella rosea. The sequence continues at coordinate 4,365,936 of NZ_CP030850.1, read as the reverse complement.
TTTTCAGATACGCGTAATGAGCAGGCGTTGTTAATAAACGTTCGCCGACGAGTTCCTGTTTATAATCTGCTTTGAGGGTTTTGAGTAAGCGAGGCAGTTCATTGGTGCCAAACCAAGCGTCGACGGTTGGAATTTCAACCGCCAATTCATCTTTGTAGCGATGTGACAAACAGCCTGTTACGTAAACCTTATCTACCAAACCCGCATCTTTGGCATCGGCATAGCGCAAAATAGTATCGATGGATTCCTGCTTGGCGTTGTCGATAAACCCGCAGGTGTTCACAATCACAATGCTGGCATCGTCTTTTTTAGATTCGTGCGAAACGTTATAGCCGTTGCCTTTAAGTTGGGTAAAGATATTCTCGCTGTCCACCAGGTTTTTACTGCAACCCAGCGTCACGATGTTGACTTTATTTTTCTTGGTTCCTTTGGTTTTCATTTCTCCTAAGTATTGGGTACTGAGTAATGGGTATTGAGCGAAATAATGATACTCAATACTTTATACCCACTACTTACTACTATTTTTTACGCCACAAAGTTCGGCAACGTAATCGGAAGCACCAAAATTGATTAGGTATTTGAAGGAGAATACAGGCAACGGTTTTGACGGCGCGGCGATAATTTCTTTACTTTGGGGGCTTTAGCAGGTTTATCAGACTTAATATTTAGGTTCCAATACAAACTTGTAGCTAATAAAGTACGAACAGGATGTTTATAGGGCGGTTGTACTTGGAAAAATTGAGAAAAATGATTCCTTAAACCTGATATTTGTAATGACATTCTTTTAGTTAAAAGATAACGAAATCCTGCTCCGTAAAAATACCCAGCAGCCTCATCTTGTATAGTATACGATGAGAAATTACCATTCTGTCCACCGTAGTCTACTTCGATAAATCCCCTCATTCTTTTTTTGCCAGTACCTAACCTTATTCCCGTTAAGACGGCAGAGTCCACAAGATTATCACCAACAAACCTACTGTGAAAAAATATTTCAACAAAATGCCCCTCTGTAGACTCGAAATGTCTACCTATATTGGCATAGGTTTGGTTTTTGGGAGACCATAAAAGAACAGGCGAATTCCCTTTTTTAATAGGTGATTTAGAGTTATTTACAGAATTTGCTATCCCTAACTCTACAAACCAATAATTAGTAGATGGATATTGAGCAGCGGCAATACTACTCCAAAAGAAGCCTAAAAGAAGCAGTAAAAAGGGTTTCATACAATGGCCGTTATAGTTCAAAAACGACCGATATTCTCCCTTTATTTCCTCAAATTCAACAAATAAGCACCCATCAAGCCGTTGCGGGCCCAAGTGCCGCGCATCCTTCCAGGTGTAAGGCCCAACGGGTGGCTTCCCAAGGCAAAATCAATATCTCCATCACCGTCGATGTCGCCAGTATCTAAGGTGAGCCAGCGGCCCATGCGACCAATCGGGATAGACCATGGTTTGAATTTTCCTTTCTGATTTTCAAAATATAGAACGTTGGTTTGGGGATTGGTGTCAATATCATCGTAAAACGCAATACTGACCAAATCCAAATCCCCGTCGGCATCTACATCGGCTGGGGCCACTTTATAGGCGCCGTCGATAGGATAAAAATAGCTTTGCTTAAACTCTCCTTTCTCTTGATTTTCAAAGAGATACAATCCATGATAGGGTTTAAAAATGACCGAAAGGTCGGCATTATCCCCACAGGTATAGAGAATATCCAATCGTCCGTCGTTATTCATATCCACCACATCAAAATAGCTAGAGCCAAACACTGGCGGGAAGCGCAACAGCGTTTTTTCTTCAAATTTCAGGTTACCTTTGTTGAGGTACAGCACGATGCGCTCGTCACCTTGGGCAAACAGCGTCATTAAATCGGGCATTCCGTCTTTGTTCCAATCCACCACCACACTACGCAGCGCTCCAGGGGTAGCACTTAGCACGTTGGCCTCGTAAGTACCCGCCACATTTTTCTTCCAAACGGAGAATTTCCCTTCAATGACCCCAAACTCGCAGGTAATGAGTTCGGGCTGGTCGTCATTGTCTAAATCCTGCTGAATGGTTTGCGTAGGACGAAGCAACTTGGTAAGCAACAACGAGGCGTTATTCGCGCTTTTTTGGCCCATGTTGACTGTTTGTGCGTAGCCGTTAGCGTTGTAGGTAACCTTGACGGTTTCACCAATATAGGTCACCAAAAGATTTTGATGGGAAGCATCCAAAAACTGTAAATCACTAACTGCCGGCTGACCGCCAAAGCGTTTAACGGCCTTTCCTTCGGCATCCATCAGCCATACTGTTTGGTTCACTTCATCGGCTACATACACGCCTTTGTTGGTCTCGTCGATGCGAACGCAGGTGACGTTGGCCATTTCCTGTTCAATGGGTGAAAACAGAGGGCGAATTTCAAATTGTTTCTCAATTAAGGTTGCTTTTGGGGACGAAACGAGCGGGGTCAGACGCTTGGGGGCCAAGTCCAAATAATAGTCTTTTACTTTTTGCCAATCTTCCCGGGAAATCAGGGGTTGGACCGCTTTTACTTTGAGGTCGTTGGCGTTCAGTTTTCGGATTTTTTTCAAATCTTCATCCAATCCCAACCGCAACGCCATATAGGGTAGTACATCTTTTTCCCAAACGGTTTTGGGCAATAAATTAGGGTCGGGGAACAAATGACATCCGCCGCAGTGCTGCCGCGCCAACGGTTCATGTTGGGCAGGGTCTTTTTGACAGCCTATAAAAAAACAAAGCAATACCAATAACGAAATGGCAAACGCAGAACGAAGCATCATAGGTTTGGGAAATAAAAGCCAAACTTAACAGCAATGAACCGAACGTTCAAGTTTTCAATAAATTATCCACCGCCTTATCGAACTCCATAAATTCAAATTCAAAACCGACTGCCTGCAATCGTGTTGGCAGCACCCATCGGCTTTTAAGAACCAACTCCGCTTCCGTTTGCTTCAACCAAGTGCCTAATTTCAACATCCACAGCGTACTCGGCAAACCAAAACGTCGATTCATTTGCCGTCTTAAAATCGACATCATGTCATTGTTCGATAATGGTACTGGAGCGGAAAGATTAAATATGCCGCTACACGCGGGATTCTTTATTAAAAAATGAACCGCATTGACAAAATCCTGTTCATGTATCCAACTGACCATTTGCGCGCCACTTCCCATTTTGCCTCCAAGTCCTATCTGAACAAGGTTTTTAAATTCTGGAAAAACACCGCCATCTTTGCCCAATACCAAGGCTGACCGAATGATGATTTTTCGTGTTTTGAGCAAATTAAAACCATTAAATGTGTGTTCCCATAATTTACAGACCTCTACCGAAAATCCCTCTCCTATCTCACCATCAAATTCATCCATTGGGCGGTCTGGGGCGTGTCGATAAATGGTTGCTGACGAAGAGTTAATCCAAATTTTTGGAGGATTTTTGCATTGTTGGATGGCCTCTCCCAATACGAGTGTGGATAATTGACGGGAGTTAAAAATATCAAGTCGATTTTGAGCATTATAACGGCAGTTGACACTTTTACCCGTTAGGTTAATAAGCGCTTCTGTATTTTCCAACTCTTCAGTCCAATTTCCCAATTTTTTAGCATTCCACTGTATATATCTGACTCCCTCAAAGGACTTCAGGGCTTGTCTTGTCAGAACAACACATTCATATCCTAATGACATAAAATATTGAACGAGTACATTTCCTAAATACCCTGTTCCGCCAGCAATTACAATCTTTTTCATACTCCGTAGCGTGATTGAGTGGCCAAATGAATTCCTAAACCAGTAATGATATTTGAAATGAAGCCCATAATGGGAATAATTATCCAAAGAAGATACTCGAACTTAATTTGATTATCAATTACCGCTTTTCCGAATAATAATATCCCTATCCAGAACAATGCAGCCAGTAAATTAGCAACTGACCAAAACCCAAAGCGCCATTTCATAAATACTTTAACAAGCAAAAACTCATTTAATGTCTGTATTCCATAATAGATAACGAAAAAGATAACAACAAAAAGAGTGTAGTCTTCAGAAATTGTCAAATGGTCAAGCAGCATCACTAATACTAACCCTGTTAAGACAAAAATCACAAAATTCCAGAGCCAAATTTTAGGATTTTCTTTCCATTTGTTATGGTCTAACGCCCACCACTGAGCTATGACTAAAAATAGAGGGAACGGTACCGTCATCATTAGCCAACTTGCATAGTAAGCAGCAATAGGCAGCAACGCCCACATCCAAAACCATTTTTGGCGAAAGGCAGACGTCACTTCCAATGAACGCTCTGGAAAATTCATGACACGATTCATATTATTGCAAATTTAGAAATTTCAGAAATTATTGAAATTAAATTTTCAAAAAATAACACAAATTAATGTGCGATAAAAAAACTCATTTTAGCGAAGAAGCTTTATCAAGCTTCCTAATATAAGGCTTTCTTCTGCTTTCATGGCAGCATCTAGCGTTCCGTCGGCAAGATTTACAACTCTGCTTATACTCTCAATCGTTGAATGAAATGTTTCGGATTCACGATTCCCAAAGCGAACTGGCACATTTTTTAGTTCATCCAATAACTTTACTACAGGCTCCAACTCACGTTTTCTGCGTTCTTTAGCTACCTGTTTCGCTACCTTCCAAGCATCTTTTTCGGCATAAAAGTATTCCTTACGCTCGCCTGAACGTAATTCTTTAAAAACCAACCCCCAATCCATTAGGTCTCGCAGGTTCATACTAACGTTCCCTCTTGAAATCTGAAGTTGTTCCATAAGGTCTTCGGTTGTCAGCGAATCGGGAGAAATCATCAATAGCGCATGAATCTGAGCCATTGTGCGATTAATTCCCCATTGGGTTGCCAATGTTCCCCACGCCTGAATAAAACGGCCTTTTGCTTCTACTAATTCCATAGCCAAAAGTATATTTATTTTTTATAGTTTCAAAATAAATTGAAACATATTTTAATAATAATTCTTTCCAATCCAAAAGAATCTTTATTCCAACACCACACAACTGTAAGGCTCCAACGAAAGTATTCCTATTTTCAAAAATTTTGTTTCGGAGTGAGTACTGAAAATAAACTGAGCTGGCAGATTAGCGGCCGAGAATTTCACGCTTTTGGCCGAAAGATTGTGAATCACCCAAACCGCTTGGCCATTGGACTTTCGGATGAAAGCAACCAAGCGTGGGTCTTCATTGGGGAGCGGCTCGATCTCTCCATGAATATCAGCCAACGCAGGCTGTGATTTTCGTAATTGAATCAACCGTTTATAATGGTTGTATAATGAATTTGAGTCGTTGATTTGCCCAACCAGCGGGACGACAGTATTACTTTTGTTGTATTTGGGCTGCATCCACCGAGCGCGGTGACGGTCTTTCTCACGATAATCCCATAAAAACGGTTCTCGGATATACTCATCGGGCTTTTTACCCAACATTCCCAGCTCTTCACCATAGTACAAATAAGGTTGACCGGGCAGCGTCAGTAGTAAATTCGCCGCTACTTTGAGGCGGTTGAGATTGCCGCCCATCACACTTCCGATGCGCACTTGGTCATGGTTGGTGAGCATGATGGCGTCGATAAATTGCGGGCTGGTTTGAAAAAAAACGGCCCGGGTACCCGCCAAAGTGGCCACCAACTGCACCGTATCACGTTCTTTGGCGACTATTTTTTGAATGGCTAAACTCAAATCGAAGTTAAAATTGGCCGTCAACCCTTTGAAGTACGGGGCGATGTTTTCGGCGGCGGTCCAGACTTCCCCCACCAAATACACATCAGGATTTGCCTTTTGCATTTCTGTCCGAAATTCTACCCAAAAATCGTAGTTTTTGTGTTCCTCCCATTCGGGATAAATATGCCGGGCGGCATCCAAACGAAAGCCGTCTACGCCCATATTGAGCCAATAACGGCCTATTTCGTAAATTGCCTGACGCACAGGCGGATGGTCGCAATTCAGGTCGGGCATTCCTTTCCAGAAAAGTCCGTAGTACTTTTCGGTATTTTGCCGCCATTTATGCCACGGGTTCCGATCCCAGGTATCGGGCGTCACCTCGCGGGTGGCAATACCCAGTCGCTCAATATCCTCGGGACTTTTCCAAGTGTAAAATTGCCGATAGGGACTCTCTTTTCCCTTCACCGACTCCTGAAACCACGGATGATTGGCACTCGTATGATTGATCACCAAATCCATAATAATCCTGATTCCCCGAGCGTGGGCCTCAGAAAGCAGGCGCTTGAAATCTTCTAACGTGCCGTAATCTGGATCAATGGCATAATAATCAACGACATCGTATTTATGATAGCTAGGCGAAAGCAAAATGGGAGAAAGCCAGAGGGCTTCGACCCCCAGATCCTGTAAATAGTCTAATTTTGAGGTGATACCGTTGAGGTCACCGATGTTGTCGCCGTTTGAATCACAAAACGAGCGAACGAAGATTTCGTAGCAGATGCGTGGGTGTGCCAATGTTTTAGAATATTTTAATCGCTACTAATTCTTCTTCGCCAGAATCTTCTGCATATACTTTCCTAGTATATCAAATTCCAGATTGACCACATCGCCCGCCTGAAGCTGATGAAAATTGGTATGATTGTAGGTATACGGAATGATGGTTACTCGAAAACCATCGTCCTGCGAATTGAAGACCGTCAAACTCACGCCATTGATACATATTGAGCCTTTCTCTACGGTGATATTGCCTACCGACGCATCGTATTTAAAATCATACAGCCAGCTCCCGCCGACCTCTTCTATATACGTACAGATGCCCGTTTGGTCTACGTGCCCCTGTACAATATGGCCGTCGAAACGCCCGTTGGCGGGCATACAACGTTCGATGTTGACTTTTGTACCCACTTTCCAATAACCGAGATTGGTTTTTTTAAGGGTTTCGTCCACCGCTGTTACGGTGTAAGTATCTTGCTCAAGGCTCGTTACGGTCAGACACACCCCGTTATGGCTTACACTCTGGTCGATTTTGAGCTCAGAGGCCAAGTGAGAATGAAGCTTAAAAGTGATATTTGTCCCCTCAAAGATAATTTCAACTACTTCGGCGGTCGTCTCTACAATTCCTGTAAACATTATTCTGGATTTTTAGATTTTGGACGACAAACGTCGGAGAAAGCGCTTTTTTTTCTAACGTCTGTCGTCGGCTATCTTATTTCAAGATTCCTAATAAGTACCGGCCATAACCGCTTTTCAGAAGCGGTTGGGCAATTTCTCGCAATTGTTCGGCATCAATAAAGCCCATTCGGTACGCTACTTCTTCAATACAACCGATTTTCAGTCCCTGACGTTCTTCAATCACTTCCACAAATTGCCCCGCCTGCATGAGAGAAGCAAACGTGCCTGTATCGAGCCACGCGGTTCCGCGCGTGAGTACGCCTACTTTCAATTTCCCACGCTCAAGATATACCCGGTTGATGTCCGTAATTTCTAATTCTCCACGGGGGCTTGGTTTAATATTTTTAGCAATGTCAACAACCTCATTATCATAAAAATACAACCCAGGTACGGCATAGTTTGACTTGGGATGTTCAGGTTTTTCTTCAATAGAAACTACGTTAAAATCCTGATCAAATTCAACGACGCCATAGCGTTCTGGATCCTGTACTTGGTACGCATAAACTACCCCGCCGTCGGGGTCGTTGTTGGCCTGTAGCAATTTGCTGAGGCCGCTTCCATAAAATATATTATCGCCCAACACCAGCGCTACTTTGTCTTTTCCTATAAAATCGGCTCCGATAATAAATGCCTGCGCCAATCCATCAGGGCTAGGTTGTTCGGCATAACTAAAGGCGCACCCGATACGGCTGCCATCACCAAGCAATTTCTGAAAATGCGGCAAATCGTGCGGGGTTGAAATAATAAGAATTTCCCGAATACCCGCCAACATCAGGATTGACAATGGATAATAAATCATCGGCTTATCGTAAACCGGCATCAATTGTTTACTTACGGCCAGCGTAAGAGGGTGCAAACGAGTGCCGGAACCTCCGGCAAGAATAATTCCTTTCATGATGATTTGATTCAAACTATGTTGAGTGAGTGAAATAATACTTTCAAAACAAATTTAGCGCCATAAAAATAGAGAATCTCATCGGGAAAGCCATAGTTTACCCCAAAAGCCCTTCGTCCTAAGTTACTTAAAATTATTTTAGGGCAGGATATGCACAAAAAAAGCCTGACACCGAAGCATCAGGCTTTCACGCTGGAAACCTTTATAAACTACATTGCTTTTTTAGTCATTGAGCGAAATAGAACCTGAACTAGCGCGCATGGTCACCAACGTACCACCGCCATTGAGTTTGCCATTGACACGGTCTTTTTCCATAATACCGTTGAAATTATTTAAGGTGCCAACGTTGACCCGGTTGGCACGCAAATCCAAATCAAGTCCTTTGTTCATTGGCATCTGCACATGAATTCCCCCCGCTGAAGTTGAAAGGTCGAGGTATTTGCCCAAAGAAACGATTTCGGCATTGATGCCGCCTGCGCTGGTGGAGGCTTTGAGTGCGGCGGCTACACCAGTCAAGCGAATGGAGCCGCCTGAAGTAACTGCCGTCAATTCGCCTTTAATGTCTCCACCTTTGATGCTACCACCACTGGTGGTGGCCCGCACATTACCACTTAAGCCATCCAATTGAATACTGCCGCCAGAGGTTACCAATTTGATGTCGCCATTGCAGCCTTCGGCTTTGATGCTACCGCCACTGGTGGCAAGGTCTAATTGCTCTTGTGAATTAGTTAAATGAATACTCCCGCCAGAGGTACGTCCTTTAACATTGCCGCTCAATTGCTCCAAATGTAAACTACCTCCACTCGTAGCAAAGTTTTGATTTCCCGACAGTTTGGCTAGTTTGATACTACCGCCGCTGGTAGCCAAATCGGTGGTGGTTTTTTCAGGAACTGTAATTTTAAACGAAATACTCAGGCCTTGTTTCCAATCCCATTTGTCGTTTTCGCTTTTACGTTTTGATTTGCAAATAAGGGTCTCTCCGTCCAACGCTACGGTCAATTCATAGTCTTTGAGGCGCTCGGTGATTTCTTCTTTGCTCAATTGTGAGCTGCCATTCCAATTATTACCCCGAACGTATATTTCCACTTTGGCATCGCCGCTTTGGCCCGCTACGTTGATACTCCCACCCGAAGTACGCACATTAAGTGCTTTGACAGAACCCGCATTGAATGTTTTGGTGAAATAGGGTTTTTCGTCGTCTTTATGGGCAAAAATGAGCGTGGCAACGAAAAGGAAAGATAAAAGGAGGCTGTATGTTTTCATGATCTGTAAATGTTTAGGGCGAATTATGATTTTCCGCGGTGTTTTTTACAAGAGATGAAAAACAAAAAAGAAACGTTGCACGGCGCCAAAAATATTTATCAAAAAATCAGTGCATCAAATAATAAACCCCGATTCCTGCCAAATACCCCAAGAGCGCATAACCCGAAATGCGCTTAAGATACCAAAGAAAATCAATTTTCAGAATACTCATAGAAGCCACCCCTGCCGCCGAACCAATAATGAGGATACTCCCCCCCGTACCCGCGCAGTACGCCAATAAATTCCAAAAATCGGCATCAGGTGGAAACTCAGTCAATGGATACATTCCCATTGCAGCCGCCACTAGTGGAACGTTGTCGACAATCGCTGACAGAAGTCCGATTAACGTGTTGATAATGTAAATGTTGCCAAAGGTCTGATTAAGAAAAGTCGCCATTAATCGCAAATGCCCCGATGTATCTAAAGCGCCAACGGCCAGCAAAATTCCTAAAAAAAACAAAATACTGGGCGTGTCAATCCGGTGCAACATCGCCGCCACCGAAAAGCCCTGTTTGATTTCAAGTGCTTTGCCCCGGTGCAACAATTCGGTAAAATACCACAAAAGACCCACGGCCAGCAAAATCCCCATGTAAGGTGGATAGTGCGTAAAAGCCTTAAATACTGGCACCGATAGAAGGGCAGCCCCTCCCAACACAAACATTATATTTTGCTCCAAAGGGGTTGTTTGCGCATGTTCTTTCGACTCCTTTACGGGTATTTTGGGTAACGCCCTACCACCGCGCAAAAAATACGTGGCCGCCAAAAGCGGGACCAACAGACTCACAAACGACGAAATAAACAACGATTGCATAATCTCAACCGTCGTCACTTGTCCTCCAATCCAGAGCATAATGGTGGTCACATCCCCGATGGGTGACCACGCCCCCCCAGCATTGGCGGCTATGACTACAAAGCCGCCAAACAGCCAAATATTTTCTTTTTCTTTAATAATTCGCCGCAATAGAGCACACATGATGATGGCCGTCGTCATGTTGTCCAGAACTGCCGATAAGAAGAATGAAATCAATGAGATAACCCACAACAGCTTTATCCGGTTGGTTGTCGTAATACGGTCTGTAATGGCACGAAACCCTTCGTGAACATCTACTAACTCGACAATTGTCATGGCTCCTAACAAAAAGAACAAAATCCCAGCGATTTCGCCTAAATGTTCGAAAAGCGCCTCATCAAGCACTTTATGAACGTCGGGTTGGGAGGATATACCTTCAAAAGCGGGCATATTTTCGAAGCCAAACAATAAGATTATCCAACAAAAAACCCCCGTTAATAACGCGGAGGCGGCTTTGTCGATTTTCAACGGATGCTCAAAGGCAATCAGCACGTATCCTAAAATGAATACGGCAGCGAGTAGAATAGCCATCATTGACTAAGATTAACAGATAAAAAAGGGTTAGGGGAATAATTAAGCATTTGTAATATATCCTTCCAAAAATTGGATATGATCGACCTGTTCTTTCATGATCGAATTTACAATGTCTCCAATACTTAATACGCCTATGACTCGCTCCTCTTCCATCACGGGCAAGTGACGAAATTTCTTTTCGCTAAACAATTTCATACATTCCCGGATATCCATTTCGGGGGTAACGGTAAACACCTTTGAGGTCATCACTTCAGAGATAGGTGTACTCTTTGCTTTTCGTCCCTGCACGATTCCTTTTCGGGCATAATCACGCTCTGAAAATATCCCTACCAATTTTTCTCCATCAAGCACAACAACGGCGCCTATGTTTTTTTCTGCCATTAAAAAGAGCGCTTCAATCACGGTAGTATCTGGCGAAACACTCCAAATATAAGATTGAGACTTATCGGCGAGTAACTTTTTTACAGATTTCATAAACTTTTCATTTTTAATGGGTTATCAATTTTTATCTCTAAACGAATTTACAAAACCAATGACTTATATCCAAACCTGATCACCGAAAAATATCATTTATCCTTAAGTAATTTTAACGCATTCAATCACCTTTAGTAAAAACATAAAATACCTTTTCAAAATGCGTATCCGCTACTATTCCCGAACGATTAATGGTTACTTTATAGCTAGGCTGGCGAGAATAAACATACGACGAACATGCCTATAGATTCACATTCATAAAAGCATTGTGGCCTTTGTCACACAGTGATGATGAGGATATTAATCCCGAATAAACTTCTGTACGTTTAAAATTATCCAAATTTGTTTTCAGTTGTTTAACATTCGGGAATTCATCTCAAAATCCGTTCTTTTGGTAGCATTCTTTCGGCTTAAAATGGGTTTTCCTGTATCTTTGGTTAACCAAATTTTTAACCCATGCGAAAATTATCCTTCATCAACTCATTGCCTGTATTTGTCTGCATCCTGCTCCAAGGGCTATACGCAGCCAAAGCTCAGGCTCCCTCACCTCAAAACTACCACGCCAACGACCGGTTTGAACAACTCGGAACGGGGCTGCCTACGCCCAACACCTATCGTACCGCCTCGGGAGCGCCTGGAAAAGACTATTGGCAACAACGCGCCGATTATGACATCAAAGTAGAATTGGACGAGGCCAACAACAAAATCATTGGCACCGAAACCATCACGTATTTTAACCAATCGCCCGACGCGCTGCCGTACGTATGGATTCAATTAGACCAAAACCTTTTTGCCAAAAACTCTCCCGGCCCCATCTCCCGCACGGGCGATTTGGGCACTCAAACCAGCATGACGAGTTTGGCGACCATTTCCGACATGAACTATTCAAATGCGGATTATGGCTACAACATCACTTCGGTAAGGGATGCCAAAACTGGTAAGCCCCTCAAATACACCATCAACCAAACCATGATGCGCATTGACCTGCCGCAACCCGTGCAGTCTAAGCAATCGTATTCATTTGCGATGGACTGGAATTATCGAATTGTGGAATTTTCCAAAGGTGGGCGTCGTACGGGCTTTGAAGCATTCAAAGATGGCAACAACGTGTACGAAATTGCCCAGTTTTATCCTCGCCTGTGTGTGTACGATGACGTAACAGGCTGGCAGCACAAACAATATTATAGCCAAGGAGAATTTGCCCTGTCGTTCGGGAACTTCAAATTAGCCATTACCGTGCCCGACGACCACGTATTGGGCGCTACTGGCGAGCTTCAAAACGCCGCCCAAGTACTGACGCCAAACCAATTGAGAAAATTTGAGCAAGCTAAGTCTTCCGACAAAGTAGTCGTGATTGCATCGCAGGAAGAGCGGGAGAAAGCCGAAAAAGGCAAGCCAACGGGCAAAAAAACTTGGATATTCAAAGCCGATAACGTACGCGATGTGGCCTTTGCCACTTCCCGTAAATACATCTGGGACGGTAAAATGCAGGAAGTAGCGGGCAAAAAAGTGCTTTGCATGTCGTTTTATCCCAAAGAAGGAAATCCACTTTGGGGCAAATATTCAACCGAAGTCATTGCTCATACCATCAAAACCTATTCGAAATTTTCGGTAGATTACCCCTACCCCGTCGCCATTTCTTGCCACGGCCCCGTGGGCGGTATGGAATACCCAATGATTTCGTTCAACGGCGGCCGCCCCGAAGCCGACGGAACCTATTCAGAAGCGACCAAATACGGCATGATTGGCGTAATTATCCACGAAGTGGGCCACAACTTCTTCCCGATGATTGTCAACAACGACGAGCGCCAATGGATGTGGATGGACGAAGGGCTGAACACGTTTGTGCAATACCTGACCGAGAAAGAATGGGATAGAGATTATCCTACACGCCGTGGTGAGCCGCAAGCCATCGTCGATTATATGAAGCAAGACCCCAAGAATTTGGTACCCATCATGACCATGTCCGACAACCTCATCAATGCGGGTGCGAGCGCCTATGCCAAGCCCGCTACAGCGTTGAATATTTTGCGCGAAACCGTCATGGGACGAGAATTATTTGATTATGCTTTTAAAGAATACAGCCGCCGTTGGGCGTTCAAATCACCTACCCCTGCCGATTTCTTCCGAACCATGGAAGATGCTTCTGGGGTTGATTTGGACTGGTTCTGGAAAGGTTGGTTTTACGGCGTTGAACCAGTCAATCAGGATTTGGTGGAAGTAGAATGGTTTGCATTGGATACCCAAAACCCCGAAATCACCAAAGCAGAAGCCAAAAAACAGGCCGATGCTAAACGCAACACCGTGGCCCGCCAGCGCGATAAAGACTATATCAAAGAGTCAGTAGTTGATAAGAACCCTGACATGAAGGATTTCTACAATACCTACGACCCCTACAAAGTCACCGAAAACGATAAGAAGAAATATGAAACCTATCTGGCAAGCTTAACGCCCGACGAGCGTAAATTGGTGGAATCAGGGTTGAATTTTTACACGCTAAAAGTAAAAAACAAAGGCGGTCTGCCCATGCCCGTAATCGTGAAGATGCAATACGAAGACGGCACCGATTCGCTGGTACGCTTCCCAGCTGAGATTTGGCGCTTGAATGACCAACAGATTTCAAAGGTCATCACCTCCAAGAAAAAAGTGGTACAGTGGACCTTAGACCCGTATCGCGAAATTGCCGATATTGACGAAGAAGACAACAGTTTCCCTCGCCAACCTACCGCACCTACGCGCTTCCAACTGTTTAAGAACCCGGCAAGCGGTCGCCGAGGCGGCGGAGGCACGAACCCGATGCAAGAGGCACAGCAAAGTCAGCAACCGAAAGCCGGTCAGCAGGGCGGGGCTAAAAATTAATACTGTAAGGGCGGATTGATTTCCGCCCTTTTTTTGTGTTCTAAGCGCTGCTTCAAGCTTTTATTAGGAAACACTTTTTGAAATGGAATGAGGTATTTTTTTACGTTCGATTTCCACGCCCAAAATACCAGTTTCCTAAAATGTTTAGGGTATTTGCAAAATCCTCTTTTGTCAGGGAAAGGCACGATTGACACAACTTATGGAAAAAGTTCTTTATTGTGTGCTTGGTGCATTTAGCGAATTATTATATTTCCTAAGCGGCTCTAAGTATTCTTTTCTAAAGGATGCATACCAGTGGGTATGATACTGCTTTATACCTTCATTGAATCTTTCCAGTATGGTCCGCTGATTTTCAGTCAATAATTGAATAGCGATTTCTGCAAAATCTGACGCAGAATCATTATTTCGTATAGGTGATGCTTGTGCAAATCCATTTGAAAGTAGTTGGAGATTTGAATTTATCAAATCAGATCCATGTACAGTAGATGAGAATGGACGATACATAAACTCATAAAAATCCTTTCTCTTAAGATTCTCTGCTAATTCAATACAGGATTTTGGCCCGCCGAATAAAGAATACCATTCAGGATTTTTATTCTTTTTACCGTTATCATTCTTCTGTGTAGAAGTTTTCAAATATTCAATTTGATAGATTTTGTAGTCCTTGCTGTTTATCAGATTAACTAATCTATTAACATCATTTTGTGCACTAGGATGGCTAAAATCATTTGCGCTAATGTCCGTATATGACTTATTCTTCAACTGATTGAAATAGTCTTTTTGTTCCTGACTATTTTCAACCATACGTTTAAGCTGTTTTATCATTTTATTGTGATGGCAAACCATATAGCAGAACCCTCTAGTTTCCGGGTCTTTCAATAGATATTCAATCTGAAGAGAAGTTTCCAGAATTGAACGAAGCATTGCTTTGCATGGATCGACTGATGAAGACCTCAAAAGGATTGATATAGCATCCCCCATTTCTAAAATATGCCTATATAACATAATCAATGGGGTTTTTTCAACAGATGCACCGCCTCTATCAGCTTCCCATTTTATGAAATGGGTTCCGATATTTATTACTTGCTCAATGGCATCAGCTAAAAAATTAAGTAATTCAGATTCGTCAGTTCCAGTCCTACGAATTAATACAGTTTCTAATGGTTCTACTTTCATGATATTTATCAAATAATGATTTATATGCACAAAGGGAAATATAATGTGCGCAATCTTTTTGCGTAGTAAAAACTATTTTAATATTTAATTTCCCGTCACAATTTCTAAAGCAAAAAAATAGGGAAGCAACAACTCATTGCTTCCCTTATAATTTACTGTAAAAACAGTATTAATTTAATGTACGAGCTGTGGAAAATCTACATAATCGTTGATGAACGCTGAAAGGTCTTTTTTGAGGCATATTACCTTATCACCGTTTTGTGTGTATTTGAAACTAAACACAATGGTCTTGCCTGTCAATGAGCCGACTTCGCCATCTTCATACATCTGATTGAGCACATCTTGCTTGATAATCACAGGTTTTGACCAAATATCGTCGTCAAGGCGGACGATAAATACATAATGTCCAACAACAGGGCCAATATTCGCAAGATTGAACTCTGATGCGCTAAATTGTGCGGTATAGCCCTTTTTCGTTGCTTTCCCCCTTGAGGTTTTTACTTGGACTTTCCTCAACGTTCCTTCATCGTCCTTGACGACAAAGATGTCATCACCAATATCGACTTCCGGTATGGCGACGTTCCAGCCTTTCATCAGGAACTCAGCCATCATATGTAAATGACCCGCTTTGCCTAAAAATTGATTAAATTTCTTAGTCACGGTTATTTGTTCGGATAGATCACCTTTTTTGTTTGTGTATCAATGAACTGGATATTTTGGTTTTGAACTTGCTCATAGTCCATTCCTAAGAGAGCCGGAAGGATATGCTTTTGTAGATTGCCGAAGTAAGCTTCAAAGTTGCTTTTTACGTCATAACTCACAAAGATACTATTCACAGGCATAGCGCCCGGTACAGTCCTTTTTATCAGATCGCGTAGAGACGGTAGAATACTAAATGTATATCCGTCCATAGTTTTGTTTACGTTTACTTTGATTGTTTCCATGTTAAACAATGGGTTTAATCTATGATGCAATTTACGAAAATTAAGGTAAAAGGTGATAGTTTTTCCGGTATGCACGGTTTATATATTGAATTGTGTCAATCACAGCTTTACCCGGTACATAAATGGCTGTATTGACCTTAACAAATACCAACGATAAAAGATTATTTTTACCGAACCTTGCTTCATCCTTTAGAAATGCCCTCCAAAATCGCTTACCGTTTTTACCCTTCATTGCTCAATACCTACTCACGGTTTTTGCAGGGAAAACTCAGCGAGCAGGAGCTGTTGGACCGTATCAATCGCGTACCGATTCCGTCCACGGAAGCTCAGATACGCGGCGTATCGTTTGAAGATGCCGTTCTAAAAGGAATCGGTGAAGACCAGTTTGATTTCAACATTCTCCAAACTGTTCGCCTACGGCTACCCAAACCCATTGTCAAAACGCAGGTATATTGCCAATACCAAATCGGCGATGCGCTGATATATGGGTTTGTAGATGTATTGGGACGCAAAGAGGCTGTTGACCTCAAAACCACGGCCCACTACGAGCCCGACCGTTTTCTGCAAGACCACCAACATTTTTATCTGCCAGCCCTATACAATTGGGGCATTCGTCAAATACGCTATTTAATCACTGATTTTGAGCAAGTTTACGAAGAAATATACGACGCAGACAGCGATTTTTCGGGGCAGTTGGAAGAAGTTTATTCGTTTAAAATGTTCTTAGATGAACATCGAGAATTGATTACCAATGCAAAAATCTTCCCTAAAAAGCCTTAATTTGTCCTCTCAAAGGCCGCATTACCTTTAAATTCATTCAATTGAGATGAAAACATTCTGTACATTCTGCATTGGAATGGCGTATGCGGTAGCCATTTTTGCACAAAATAAACCTTCCAAAGACACGATTACCCGAGCGGTTCCTATGAAACTCTGGCAAAAAGAAACGACTTCTATCTCCGAAAAAATTGAGAAATTCACCGTTGGGCGCGACCGTGAAATGGATTTATATCTGGCCCCTTATGATGTATTGGGCAATATCGCCCACGCCAAAATGCTCGAAAGCGTAGGTTTGCTAAAAAAAGACGAACTGACCGCGCTGGAAGCCGAATTGAAGAATATTTATCAGGAAATTCGGCAAGGGAAATTCGAAATTGAAGACGGCGTGGAAGACGTCCACTCGCAGGTAGAACTGATGCTGACCCGTAAGCTCGGGGATGTAGGTAAAAAAATCCACAGCGGACGCTCACGCAACGATCAAGTGTTGGTCGATATGAAACTGTTCACCCGGAGTCGTTTGGAAGAAGTGGCAGTGGCCTCCCGAAAACTGTTTGACTTACTCGTTAAACGTTCCAACCAACACAAAAATGATTTACTGCCTGGCTATACGCACTTACAAATCGCGATGCCGTCGTCGTTTGGATTGTGGTTTGGAGCCTACGGCGAAGCCTTGGTCGACGATATGGCCATGATTCAAACGGCGTATAAACTTTCCAATAAAAACCCTTTGGGCTCAGGCGCGGGCTACGGCTCTTCTTTTCCGCTGAACCGCACCATGACCACAGAATTGTTGGGTTTTGAAGCGTTGCATTACAACGTCGTGTACGCCCAAATGTCACGCGGGAAGACCGAACAAACAGCGTTGACGGCCATTGCCGCCCTTTCTTCCACTATTTCACGCATGGCAATGGATGTTTGTTTGTACAACAGCCAAAATTTTGCGTTCGTCACTTTACCCGACGACCTCACGACGGGAAGTAGCATCATGCCGCACAAAAAAAACCCCGACGTGGCAGAACTTTTGCGTGCTAAAACCAATCGGTTGAAAGCCCTCCCGACCGAAATCACGATGGTAATGAGCAATTTACCGTCGGGCTATCACCGCGATATGCAATTGCTAAAAGAACTGCTGATGCCCGCATTTGATGAAATACTAGATTGTCTGGACATTGCTCACTTTATGCTTGAACACCTTGAGGTAAAACCCGATTTATTGGTTGATAAAAAATACGATTTACTCTTCAGCGTGGAGCGCGTCAATGAACTGGTGGTGCAGGGAGTACCATTCCGCGATGCGTACCGCCTAGTAGGGAAAGAAATCAACGAAGGCACTTACCAGGCCTCACGCGCCCTCAATCACACACACGAGGGCAGTATCGGCAATCTTTGCAACGACCAAATCACGGAGTTGATGAATGCCGAAATGGCGCGATTTAAGTTTGAGAAGGTACATACAGCGGTTGAAAATTTATTGAAATAGAAAATCATCCCGATGAATCAACCACAGAGGCACAGAGAAAAACTCAGTGCCTCTGTGGTTAACTATTTTTTAAAACCCTAATAGTTTAAACAATAACTCAATTCCGATACCGCTGGTCAGCATACGTTCTTTGCGATTATTGGCTAATTTTTGCGACCAATCTACCAACCCACCATCGGCGATATCGAATTCTTTCTGGCCAATGGTTACAAAAACTTTGAACTGAATAACCTGATAATAAGGTTGTTCTACCTCTTCTACCTCAAAGGTAACATCCTTCATTTCAGTCATAATGGTATCACACAAAGGTAAAAAATCAGGATTCTGTTTACGTGTAGACTTCAATACGACCTTTACTGATTCAATACCTGAAAAGCTTTTTAGGTAATCAGTCGTAAAACGGATATGCTCTATCAAATGTCGTTTTTCAAAAAGTAAATTCCCTTTGTCTTTCCCCGCCGTTAGAAGGCAGAAAATCTTAAAATGAGGGAGAAAAGGAGGTGGCATGTAAGGCGTGCGGAGGTGTCGGTGCACCGTGCAAAGCTGAATATCGGTTGACTCAAATTGTATTTTTTTCCGACGGCTTACGGCTTCCAGCGCAAGCAAGTTTGTGGCATCAGCTACGACTTCCGTACTTCTTAAAGCCGATAAAATTTTGTTCTGATTGACCGTTGCTACCGCAGCGCATGACCCAAGCGGACTCACAGGAGACAGTTCGAGGGGGGTAAATCCAAAAGCCTGAGCTTTTTGCAGAAGATGCAACTCAAAAGTTAAAAAGGAGATGAAATCAACATCAGAGGGTTTGACAAATCGGTTGTCAGCATAACTTCTGAGCAAATCGCCCGCAGTCATTCGCTCAGTTTTTCGGCGCATTACTTCCATCAACAACGAATTGAGGTCTGAAGAAGGCAACGCCGTAAGCAAGTGCAGCAAATCAGCCGTATCTGTCTCTTTATGAATCCGTTCAATGATTTTTTTGCTCATTATTCATCCGATTATTCTTCTTGCTCCTCTTCCACGCCCATGGTTTTCAGCAATTCCCACACAATATCGCTTTCAAAACCCCGACTCAGGGCAAAACGAACCAATTTTTGCTTCACGGCCAAAGGTTCTCCTTTTAAGCCCTTCGCTTTTTTTTCCAGCAAATCTCGCAGTACCACCTCATAATCATCGCCGTCTATTTCGCTTAAACCCTTTTGAATCAAATCATTCGATAAGCCTTTTAGCTTCATCTCCTGCCTGATTTTGAGGCGCCCCCATCGCTTTACCCGAAACTTACCTCCCGCAAACGCTCGCGCAAAACGCTCCTCATTTAGGTAATTTTGCGCTTTCAGCTCCTCCAACACCCACGCAGTTTCTTCCTCTGAAAGCTCCCAATCGTTTAAACGCTGTCGGGTTTCTTTCACGGTTCGTTCCTGATAAGCACAAAAGGAAGCCGCTTTTAATAACGCGAATTTTTGACGGTCAGTCATTTATGGATTTTTTCAACAAAAATAAGCATATAACATTTACAACATACCCCGTATATTGCAGAAGTTTTGCTGCAAAAAAGTACGTTTCGGCGTTTCGACCTTTAACCCCTGATATACAATGCTTCCCAACAACTTCCGCTGGCGGATAGTGCTGTTGCTTTTTTTGGTTACTACCATCAACTACATTGATCGCAACGTACTCTCCTTTGCGATGCTTGATGATACGTTCAGAAAAGAAATGCTTGGGGTGCCGCTTACTTATACGCTCACCCAAGCCGACCTCAATGCGTTCAAAATCCAGTACGGTTGGGTAGATACCGCCTTTAAAGTCGCCTACGCCGTTGGTTTTATGATGATTGGGTGGCTTATCGACCGAGTAGGCACCAAACGTGGATTAGCGGTGGCGATTGGGCTTTGGAGCATGGCGGGTATTGCCAATGCCTTCGTGAGTTCGTTTCGGGGATTAGTGGCTACGCGGTTTGTTTTGGGAATCGGAGAAGCTGGCAACTTTCCTTCAAGCATTAAGTCGATTGCCGAATGGTTTCCCAAAAAAGAGCGCTCCTTTGCCACCGGAATTTTTAACGCAGGAGCCAATGTCGGAATCATCATTACCGCCGCCGTCATTCCTTGGATGACCCTTCACTATGGCTGGCGAATTTCATTCATGACTACAGGGGTATTGGGTCTGGGTGTTCTAGTAGCATGGTGGATGACTTACCAGCGCCCCGAACAACACCCCAAAGTGTCTCCTGTTGAGCTACGGTATATTCAGCAAGACCATCAACAGGAAGTAATTCAGGGACGCCTGACGTGGTGGCGGCTGTTGCGTTATCGTCAAACTTGGGCGCTGATTGTGGGAAAATTCATGGCTGACCCCATCTGGTGGTTTTATCTGACATGGTTACCCGATTTTTTCAACTCTAGCGAATCTCTTGACCAAACCCTTGACCTTCAGAATATTGGTCTACCATTTATGGTCATTTACATTATTTCGGACGGCGGCAGCGTGTTTTTTGGCTGGCTTTCATCACAATTTATGAAAATAGGCTGGGAACTCAACCGCGCCCGCAAGACAACAATGCTGATTTGTGCGCTTTGCGTTGTCCCCATTTTCTTTGCCGCCCAAACCCAAAATATTTACATCGCGGTAGTGCTCATCGCCATTGCCGCAGCCGGACACCTGGGGTGGTCAGCCAATGTGTACACCTTTGCCTCCGATTTATTCCCCAAAAGTGCCGTTGCGATGGTGACAGGTATCGGCGGATTTGCGGGGGCCGTAGGCGGGGCCGTTCTGGCCGCAATAGCTGGCCCTATACGCGTTCAGTTTGGTTATTTACCCTTGTTTTTGATTGCTGGGTCTAGTTATTTGTTGGCACTTTTTATCATCAACCTACTCGTTCCTAAAATGAAACCCGTGGAAATGTGAAAAATAAACTTTTAGCATTTTAACACAATTTCTTTCTGAAAACGTTATAGCTTTGCATTAAAATCAAGTTCTTACTTTTCATTACAATAATTCCAATCCTTGGCATGAAACGATTCACCAAAATGTTATTAGCCGCGGGCTTTTTTTGTGCCGGCACGACCATCGCAAACGCACAAACCCAAATTCCCGCTGATATTGAGGCATTACTAAGCAAGAATACTTGTTTAGCCTGTCACCGTGTTGATCAGCGATTGGTTGGTCCAGGCTACAAGGAAGTAATGGCTAAGAAAAAATACAAACCCGAGCAAATCGTAGAACTAATCTATGCTCCAAAACCTGCCAACTGGCCTGGTTATCCTCCAATGGCTGCCCTTGCAAACGTACCTAAAGACGAGGCGCTTAAAATTGCCAAATGGATTGTGACGCTTGCTCCAAAAAAGAAATAACCAGTCTTTTTTATTTTCTCCATTGTAAAGCCGACGCAAAACGTCGGCTTTTTTGTAGCTTTAAGGTCAATTTATGGTTTAGTTTTCGCTTCATTAAAGTAAATAATCCCAAAACAGATAGTAACTTTTTGATTTAATGCCATGATTTCATCTGTTTTAAAAAGAATCACTCTTATTATTTTGTTTCTGACCGCTGGCATCTGCCTTCAGGCGCAAAAAAACGAAAAGGCCGATACCGCAACCGTAAAAGCTCCTTTTGACCAGTCAAGTATTGTACAACGCCTGCCTTCGGCAGAGCGTCTCGATGATTTGCGTAACGACCGGGAGTATCGTTATCACAACGACGCTCCGCCCCCAGAAAACCCGCTGGCCAAATTTTGGTACTGGCTAATGCGCAAATTGTCGGCATTTTTTCAAAGTAGTTCCTACGAAAATTTCTGGCAATATGTCATTTTAGCCACCATCGGCGGTTTCGCCCTTTGGCTTCTTTACAAATCGGAGTTTTTGGGCGGTATCTTTGGCCGTAAAGCCCAAGACGATCCACTCTCTTATAACCGCATAACCGAGAACATTCATGAACTGGATTTTAATAAACTCATTGACGAAGCCGTTGAAAATCACAATTACCGTTTGGCCATAAGGCTGTATTACTTGAGAACACTCAAACAGCTGACTGACAAGCAATTGATTCATTGGCAACCTACCAAAACCAACCGTATTTATGTAGACGAATTAGGGAACCTTCGTCTAAAAACTGATTTTGAGCGACTGACTTCTCAATTTGAGTACGTTTGGTACGGCGATTTTACGGTCTCAGAAGCCGAATTTGGAGATATAAAAGAAGCCTTTTCTAGTTTCTCGGGCAAAATCTAAAACATTGACGACGCAACGACTGATATTCTTTTGAAAAATTTACGAAGCAAATATTTTTGGTTTTTAACGCTGACCATCCTCGGTTATGGGCTGTTTGAATACTACCGCCCCAAACCGATTGACTGGACGCCGTCTTATTCCGACAAGGATAAAATTCCGTTTGGTACCAAAGCACTGGTTGAATTATTGCCCGATGTCTTTGGCAACCAAGAAGTAAAGTCATTGCGTTTACCAATCTATAATCACCTGACTGAAAGCAAACTGCCTGCTAAAAGCAACTATATTTTTGTCTGTCAAAATTTTGATATTGATAAAAACGACCGCGTTCAACTCCTCAATTATGTAAAAAAAGGGAACAACGTTTTTATTTCTGCTTACGACTTTTCGGATACATTGCTCAAAATCCTCGACGTACGGGCCACACTAAAAGCGCCTTCGCTCCGCGATACGGCATTGGTCATGAACTTTGTCAATCCAACCTTCAGAAAACCCAAAGGCTACGTTTTTCCACAGGATGACGGTCGGAATTATTTTCTAGTAAAAAAATCTAAAAATGTAACGGTTTTGGCCCAAAATGCACGGAATGAACCCATATTTTTGAAGGTAGCCTACGGAAAAGGTCATTTTTATCTGCATAATTTACCTTTGGCTTTGACCAATTACTACGCGTTGGATTCTGCTACGTCAGACTTTGCTTTTAAGAGCCTTTCGTATTTACCCGTGCAACCCACGTACTGGGATGAATACCTGAAGCAGGGTCGATTTGGTGAAAATGAGCAGTCCATTTTTCGATTTGTGATGACGCAGCCACCGCTAAAATGGGCCTATTACATGGTTCTTTTCGGGCTGTTTATGTTTGCCATTTTTGCGGCAAAACGCACCCAGCGCATCATTCCAGTGATGGAGGTGCCTAAAAACACCTCCCTCGAATTTGTGCAAACCATCGGAAAAATGTATTTCCAACAGGCTGACCACGCCAACATTGCTCAAAAGAAAATTCAACACTTGTTGCTTTATATTCGGGAGCGCTTTGGGCTGCGCACCAATGAATTGGACGAAGAATTCAAAGAAGCCTTATCGCAAAAAACAGGCTTTGCACGCTTAGAAATTGATTTATTATTTGGCGAAATAGCCCATGCGGAGCGCAGCGGCCGCCTTACAGAATACGCCTTACTGAGCTTAAACCGAAGAATTGACGATTTTTATCAAAAAACCAGATAACATCTACCCTCTCATTCATGAATTTCGAATCACGCATTGACCTTCAAGACCTTAACGACGCCATTTCGGCCATAAAAACCGAAATCGGTAAAATCATTGTTGGCCAACACCATACCATAGAACTACTCCTAACCGCCATTTTGGCCGACGGGCACGTCTTGGTAGAGGGAGTACCTGGGGTAGCCAAAACCCTCACGGCGAAGCTATTGGCAAAAACCATCAACACTGATTTCAGTCGAATTCAGTTCACCCCCGATTTAATGCCATCGGATGTTTTGGGGACGTCGATATTCAACCCTAAGCTCGCCAATTTTGAGTTTATGAAAGGACCGATTTTTTCTAACATCATTCTGGTCGACGAAATCAACCGGGCCCCGGCCAAAACGCAATCGGCCCTATTTGAAGTCATGGAAGAACGACAAGCCACCATCGACGGCAGTACCTACCCAATGAGTACACCGTTTATTGTGATTGCCACCCAAAATCCCGTTGAACACGAAGGAACGTATCGCTTGCCAGAAGCCCAGCTAGACCGTTTCTTGTTTAAAATAGTCGTGGGCTACCCCACCGCCGAGCAAGAAGTAGAAGTGTTGCGCGGACATCATCAACGGAAAAGCATGGCCGAAGCCATTGGAGAAATTACGGCCATTTTACAACCTCAGCAATTAACGGAATTACGGGCTAAAACGCACTTAGTTCACGTAGAAGATAAATTGTTGGAATATATTGCCCAAATTGTTCTGCAAACACGCAACAATAAATCCTTGTTTTTGGGGGCATCACCACGGGCTTCGGTGGCATTATTGAACAGTTCCAAAGCATTGGCCGCGATTAGAGGACGTGATTTTGTGACGCCCGAAGACATTCAGGCACTTGCTCCCGCCGTGCTTCGTCACCGCATTATTTTGATGCCCGAGCGCGAAATGGAAGGCGCCACTCCCGACGATGCCGTAGCACAATTATTGCAAAAAGTAGAAGTACCGCGTTAGTCCATTGCCCATATAATACCAATCGCCTGCTTTCCGAATTAAACATTCAGGAAGGCAGGCGATTGGTATTTTTTTCTTATAAACTCGCTAGAGTACTTTTTTAACCATTTCCTCAGCCTTAGCTAAATCAGCTTTGATTTTCTCAATATTGGTTTTTGATTCTTTTTGTACCTCCAGCATTTGTTCAGCCGTCAAATCTGGCGCTGGCTTGTGCTCATGCTCCTCTCCGTCGTGGTGCTCGTGAGGCAATCCTGGTACCTCTACCACGCTTTCTTCCCAAGCGGCAAATGAACCAGCTACCGCATCCAACGCCGCTACGGTGGAATCTAGACTTGCAATAGCCGCCGCATCGGTCAGCGTTTTTTTCTTTTCACTTAACACTATCTTCAACGAATCTATTCCTTCTATTTGTTGATGAATAGACTCTTCAATTTCCATAGCTTCCAGATGGACTTTGCCCGCTTCTTCCATTTTGGGGTCTTTTTTGTCACCGCAAGCAGAAAATAAATACGCACCGAAAAGCATACCGCCAACGGTAAGTAAAGAATAAAGGTGTTTTGTCATGGTAAAAAGTAGCGTTGGTTAGTCAATCATTGAAACTTGGTATCCCTGCTTTCGGAGAGTCGCCAAAATGGCTTCATCGGACGTTTTTCCTGCATAATAACGCACCGAAACCACCTCGTCATTCAGCTTGATTTGCGAAGGTACGACACCTTCTACGGATTGAAGCGTATTATTTAACTTTTCTACCGATTTCAGCGGCGTTTTAAGTTCAAATTGAGCAACCCTTGTTGAGCGAATTCTTTCAAACTGCGCTTGCGCCAACTGGCCTTCTTCGGCCTGAAAATACCGATGAGGAATCAGATTCAACACCACCGTAAGGCCTACCGCAGCCCAAAACACTCTTTTTTCAAACAAACCAGCCTGGTGAGAAGGGCGTAAGTATAAATCATAAAAAGACCACACCAATGCCGCTAATTGCAACGCAATCAACGGAGTACGATACTCTGCCAACCAGCCGATAGATGCCCCGTTAAACAAAACGACCACCAACGGTACCCAGCAGCACAACAGGTGTACAAGCCCTGTTAAACCCACATTTAATGTTATCGAAATAATTCTTGCCATGACTATTTGCAACTATATTGCAAAAGTACGAACAAAAAACCATCATTAAAAAGTTTAGCGTAACTGCTTTTTTTAATAAAAATAATTTTCACCGTCAACAATCAGATTTTATGCAAAGGATTGCCATGCTTGGTTCGGGCTTTATCGGACGTTTTTATGCAGAGTCTATCCACGGTCAGCGCGGCCGTGACCGCGTGGTGGCCATTTATGCGCGCCGCGAAGAAAGTGCCAAAAAATTTGCCGATGATTACGGCTGTACGTTTTGGTCGACCGACATGGAAGAAGTAATCGCGCACCCCGACGTGACAATGATTTGCGTAGCGCTGCCCAACAACCTCCACGAAGCCGCCGTCATGCTTTGCGTAAAACATAAAAAGGCGGTGGTCAGCACCAAACCTTTGGGAAGAAACGGCGCAGAAGCCCTCCGGATGATGCAGGCCATTGAAGGCGCAGGCATATTTGGCGGGTACCTGGAAGATTTATGTTACACCCCCAAATTTCTGAAATCCAAGCAGATGGTAGACAACGGTGCACTGGGGCGGATTCTCTGGGCCAAGTCAAGAGAAACCCACCCTGGCCCCCACAGCAACTGGTTTTGGGACAAAGAACAGGCGGGCGGTGGCTGTATCCTTGATTTGGGCTGCCATTGTATCGAAATTGCTCGCAATTTTATCGGCAAAGATATTAAGCCCGTAGAAGTGATGTGCTGGGCCGCCACGCAAGTAAAACCCATCGAGGCCGAAGACCACGCCATTGCGTTGGTCAAATACGAAAACGGAGCCATTGGTCAATTTGAAGTAAGCTGGACGTTTCGCGGCGGCATGGACCTGCGCGACGAGGTCATGGGAACGGAGGGCACTATATGGATGAATAATTTTCTTCGTACGGGCTTTGAAGTATTTACGACGGGCAAAGGCGGCGACTACGTGGCCGAGAAAGCCGAAAGCAATACGGGTTGGCTTTTTCCGGTAGGCGATGAGGTCAACGAACTTGGCTACAACCACATGTTTACCGATATGTTTCGGTCGGTCGAAGAAGGTACCGAGCCTTCCGAAACATTTTACGATGGCTACGTGGTCAACGCCATCATTGATGCCGCCTACAAATCGGCCAAAACCAAACTTTGGGAGCCTGTCGATTTGCCCGTTTGGCGCGGACAGGAAGGACTGTCGCCCGTTTCAACGCTGATTGAATACGATGCTGATTATTATTTAATTAAGGAAGAAGTAACCCACGACGGCCGTCACAAAGTAATTTTGAAAGATAAAAAGACCAACGAAATCATCGAGCGTGACCTATAGGGGCATTTCGTCTGCCCGTGTAGGAAAATAAAAACGGGGAGCTCTTGGCAGAGTTCCCCGTACCGTTCTTGGGTAAAGAAAAATCAAATTTTCTTCACTTTAGTAGCGTTCAAGCCTTTTTTACCATCAACGATTTCGTACTCTACTCGGTCTTTTTCACGGATAACTACCCCGCCTAAGCCCGTTACGTGTACAAAAATTTCTTTTTGAGATTCATCGTCCACAATAAAACCATACCCTCTGGCTTCATTGAAAAACTTTACTGTTCCTGTTTGCATTTTACTACAATAATTAAAATAATGAAAGAAATAATTAAACAAACAGCCGCCAATCTCCTCATTTTCAGCGGACTTACAAAGATATTGACAAAACTAATCATTGAGCAAAAGGCTTGAACGCTCAAAATTAGGCACTTGCCAAGACTTACTTTGTCTTGCGATGAGAATGAAGTTTTTAAGCAGAGCTCAAACAAATTTATAAAATAATTGTTACAAGTCAAGTTCGGAGACATCTGTTATTCAGATGCTTGACTTTACAAAATAGATTTGCTACCTTCGTTTTCAAACATAAAAAACGCGATGAATCGTTTCCGGTATTTTGTTGAGAACCACGTTTTTGGCGTTTGTACTCGCTTGGGAGAAATCTTAAATATCTCAGCAAGCAGTATTCGGCTTTATTTCATTTACGCCAGCTTTTTGACCTTTGGGTCTCCCATCATTGTCTACCTAGTGATGGCGTTCTGGATGGAGATTGGCAAGCACCTTCGTCGACACAATAATCCTACTATTTGGGAATTATAAGGTTAGCTAACTCTTTTTGAGTCATTACTAAGGCTCAATTTTACTTTTCAAAAATGCTTTTACTACTTCCAAACCGCGATGAAAATGTCGGTTATTGGGAATAATTATGTCGGCGTCAGCCTTTGAGGGTTTGATAAATTGCTCATAGGTTGGAAATACGTGATTTTCCCAACGGTACAAAACGTCCGTCAAATCGTAGCCGCGCTCCACTTGGTCGCGGATGATGCGGCGTTTGAGTTTGATGTGTTCTTTGGCGTCAATGAAGATTTTTAAATCCAACAGCTCCGCAATTTCTTTGAAGTAAAACACAAAAATCCCTTCTACCACAATGATGGGAGTGGGTCTAAAGGTAAGCATCTGCGGAATAATGGCGGGATTGTTGAAGGTATATTCCAACTGCTCCACGGTCTTGCCTTCCCGAAGGTCGATGATGTGCTCAGCGTACTTGCGGTGGTTGATAGCGGAGGGTAAGTCAAAATTATGTACCCCGTTTTCGTCAACGGGCACATCATTACGAGAACGATAATAATGGTCTTGCGAAATCAGACAGATTTCATCTTCGCCAAAAGCGCCCATCAGGCTGTTAAGAAAATAGGTCTTTCCCGATGCACTCCCGCCCGTGATTCCGACGATAAAAGGTTTTTTCATGCGGTAAAGTTAAGTGGCCCTGTTTAAATACCGAACTTCTGGCACCGAAATTGTAAAAGAACCCGCAACAAATTGTTAGTTTTGCGTTTAAATTACATTTTCTCCTGCTATGTTTTTGAAAATTTTTCGGGTTGACCTCTTTCGATGTTGCTGATACTGCGTTTCGGGAAATCAATTTCATAAACGAGTATTTAGTATTCTCTCATCATGACACAACCACTCAAAATCTATAATTCTCTCGCCCGCCAAAAAGAACTTTTTCAACCACTTAGCCCCCCTCACGTAGGGCTGTATGTGTGCGGGCCAACGGTTTATAATTACGTCCACTTGGGCAATGTTCGTACGTTTCTGACTTTCGATATTCTTTTTCGGTACCTGACGCACATTGGTTACAAGGTCCGTTATGTGCGCAACATCACGGATGTGGGTCACCTAGTAGGCGACGGCGACGAAGGTGAAGATAAAATCGGGCGGATGGCCAAACTAGAAAAGCTGGAGCCGATGGAAATTGTGCAGCGCTACACCAACGATTTTCATCAGGTGCTGGAGCAACTTAATTTCCGCACTCCCAGCATTGAACCCACCGCTACTGGTCATTTAATTGAACAAATAGAAGCCGTCAAAGACTTGATTGACAAAGGACTGGCTTATGAATCCAATGGTTCGGTCTATTTTGACATCAATCAATACAACGCAAACGGCAATAATTACGGAAAACTATCTGGCCGGGTATTGGAAGACCTTTTGACCGAAACCCGCGAGCTGGAAGGTACTTCTGAGAAACGAAATCCGCTGGATTTTGCCATTTGGAAGAAAGCCGCCCCCGAGCACATCATGCAGTGGGAATCTCCTTGGGGCAAAGGCTTTCCAGGCTGGCATTTAGAATGTACCTGCATGAGTACCAAATACTTAGGAAAGCAATTTGACATTCACGGCGGTGGTATGGACTTGAAATTTCCGCACCACGAATGCGAAATTGCGCAGGGAACAGGATTGAACGGAACAGAGCCAGTACGCTATTGGATGCACTCCAATATGCTGACGGTCAACGGACAAAAAATGTCAAAATCATTAGGCAATTCGTTTTTGCCCGTCGAGTTGTTTTCTGGCAATCATCCGTTGCTTGAACAGGCCTACAGCCCCATGACGTCTCGATTCTTTATGCTCCAGAGTCAATACCGAAGCACGCTTGACTTCTCAAACGACGCGCTGAAAGGTTCTCAAAAAGCGTACAAACGAATCATCAATGGGCTGAAAGCCATCAAAGCGTTGACCTACATCCCCGCAGAGGTCGAAAGTTCTTCCAATGAAGCAGGCTTGAAGGTTTCAACCCCTGGTGTTACGATTGATGAAAAGAAAGTAGTCGACATTCAGAAAACCGTGCAGGCGTTTTATGATGCCATGAACGACGACCTCAACACCGCCGTCGCCATTGCGCAGTTGTTTAACCTTTTAAAATACGTTAACATGATTTATCTCAACCAGTTAAATCCTGCGGCGTTGGGGGAAGAAGGATTTGCCCTATTGAAAGAAAAATACATCACTTTTACTGAAGAAATTCTGGGTCTGAAGGAAGAAATCACGGAAAGCAACGCCGTATTGAGCGGAATGCTTGATTTATATCGCGAATACAAGTCGGCCCAGCAATACGACAAAGTTGACCAAATTCGTTCTTATTTCAAGGCGCAAAATTTAGTAATTCGGGACATGAAACACCGGATTGACTGGGCGTACGAAGAATAATTTTAACCAATACGATATTCATTGTATTATTTCATCAAGATGTTTTATGGAGAAGCGTCGTTCATACATTAGTTATATTTTATTGGCAGTTTTCGTGCTAGCGGGAGCTTTATATCTTTTAAGGCCCCTGCTGGTTTCCAACAGTAGCGCCTCGGTTTCGGTCGAAACTGAGGCGCCCGCTTCTTCGTCAGCGGCACCCACGGCCCCAGCGAGCG
The DNA here is from genome assembly GCF_003325355.1 of Runella rosea. GTDB lineage: Bacteria > Bacteroidota > Bacteroidia > Cytophagales > Spirosomataceae > Runella > Runella rosea. The sequence continues at coordinate 4,335,265 of NZ_CP030850.1, read as the reverse complement.
GTATTGTGAAAGAGGGTGAAGTAACGTTTTTAAAAGGCGGTAAAACATTCCGAAAGATTGACGTTGAAATCGCCGAAAATGACGCCGATCGCCAAAAAGGACTGATGTTCCGACCCTATCTTTCCGATTCGGTGGGAATGCTATTTGTTTTTGAAGAACCGACCCCGCAAAGTTTTTGGATGAAAAACACCATGATTTCGTTGGACATCATCTACGTTGACCAAAACAAAAAAATTGTTTCTATCCAGAAAAAGGCTAAACCCTATTCTGAAGAAAGCCTCCCCTCCTTTGGTGACGCACAATACGTGGTAGAAGTAAACGGCGGTTACTGTGATAAATACGGCATTCAGGTGGGCGACACTATCGTTTTTTAGGACTTCTTTCATTTTGGAACAATAGTTGTAAAGGATTAAGATAAAGAACCTTACATGAAGTGGTGGATAACGTGCGGGCTATTGTTGATATGGAATGCGGGGGCATGGGCCAATCACATTATTGGGGGAGATATAGCACTTACTAAACAAAATGGTTCCACTACAAGCTACCTCATTACCTTAACCCTGATTTACGACGGCGTACTGGGTAGTACTAACGACAAAGCCTTTGTTTCGTCTTTTCGCAAAAGTACCAACGCTCGCATCGAAGATTTTACGCTGAACCGCGCTGCACTGGAGGAAATCCCCTATACCAACGCTCGCTGCGTTCCCAATCCTCGCGAATCTCGCATTACGTTGGCTCGCTACACGGCCACCGTTTCTTTTCCATCGACTACCTACAACGATGCAGAAGGCTATTATTTTTCGTGGGAAGAATGCTGCCGCAACGGCGAAATTGTCAATATTCAAACCCCAAATAGAGTAGGCTTGACCTTCTATGCTGAAATTCCGCTCAACGGCATTTCAAACGGTTTGCCTCAATTCAAAACTCCCGAAGTCAAATATGTGTGCGTAGGAAAAAATTTCGAAGCTGATTTTGGGGCAACGACTTCATCAGGAAATGAACTACGTTACAGCATTGTCACGCCCCTCATTGGCTCCACCGACCAAGGCGGTACCTTTCCCGATAAATCCAAAGCAGGCCCTTACAACCGGGCAGTTTGGAGCGCTGGTTTTGACAGCACGAAAGCCATTCCTGGCGTTAATCCTTTAAAAATTGACTCAAAAACAGGAAAAATAACGCTTAATGCATCTCAAATTGGCTTTTTTGCATTTGCGGTTCGTTGCGAAGAATGGCGGCAAAACGTAAAAATAGGGGAAATACGGCGCGAATTTGTGTTTAACGTTGTCGATTGTATTTCTTCAGTACCTTCACCCGTCTTTATTGAAATCTTAACGGCATCGCCTTCGGCTACCTATCAATCCTCCGTAGGCAATATCTCATCGGTAGAAATGTGTCAAGGCGATTCTGTAGTGCTGAAAGCCAACGATGAAAGCCCGCAATGGGCGTATCAATGGATGAAAGACGACCAACCCATTGCCAATGCCAACCAATCTTATTTGGGCATTTATCAGCCTGGCAATTATAGCCTTATCAAACGTTTTGCTGAAAGCTGCGAAACGGAGGAGTCCACCTCAAACTTCACCCGCGTCAACGTAAAAAACGCCAGCACGGTCCGGATTTCTTCCAGTCGCCCGTTGCCGCTGTGCTCCAACGACAGTACCAATCTGAGCATTGATTTACCCTCAAATGCCAGCATCAGGTGGCAACAAAACGGGGTCACAACCGATAATTCAGGGCAGGTTTTTGCCAACGTAAAACAACCAGGAATTTACAGTGTGTTTGTAACCGAAAAAACGACCAAATGCGTAAGTAAAGACAGTGTAGTCATAAAGCTTATTTCGGCCCCAATGGCCACGCTGACGATTGACGGTACGCCTATTTTCTGCGCCAACGATTCCATAAAACTCATTACGCCTCGCAACAACGCGTACGATTATGCGTGGTATCAGGAAGATACCCCGTTGTTTGCTTCGTTCGGAAACGTGTTTTCGCCAACGCAAACTGGGCGGTATTCAGTAGCCGTGTCTGATACTGTCACTAAATGTACCACCCGCTCTGTTTCGGTCAATGTCATCGTAAAACCCTCCCCTACGGTCACCCTTGCCCCCATTCAAGCATTGTGTACCTCTGCTTTACAGGCAGTTACCTTGGAAGGTTCACCCGCAGGAGGCACCTTTAGCGGACAGGGTGTGGTAGGAAACCGATTCGTAACGCAGGACCTATCGGCGGGTACATATCCGATTACCTACACCTACACCAACGAACAGGGGTGTTCGGGAAAAGATACTAAACCTGCTTACATCGCCCCGCCTCCGCGCATAGAAGTACCCAGAAAACTGGTAGTTGTACGCGGTGACAGCATTCAAATCAAAACCACGGTGCCCCTCAAGGCAACCGCCGCGTGGTTTCCAAGCATTGGGCTCAACAATTCCGCCGCCACAAGCCCAACTGTGAGCCCCGACCGAACCACTACCTATACCGTAACCGTGACCACTTTGGAGGGGTGCACCGTAAAGGGTGAAGTGCTCATTACAGTTATTGACCTGACAATTCCCAACGGCTTTACACCAAACAACGACGGGACCAACGATACTTGGGAAATTGCGGGTATCCGAGATTTTCCCAATTGCACCATTGAAATTTTCAACCGTTGGGGAAACTTAGTTTTTAGTAATAAAGGCTACGAAACCCCTTGGGACGGCCGCTGGAACGGCGACTTTGTACCCGTCGGAACCTACTATTATCACATCTACCTGCGCGAAGTGGAGTATAAATTGACGGGAAGTTTGAACGTGATTCGGTAATATTGTTGTAAAATCGCACCAACAAACCCCTTCATATTCCATGCAAACTCTTTTACGGCCATTCGTTCTGGCTTTTCTAGTGGCACAAACCGCTTTTGCCCAATCTCCCAACCTTGATTATACCCAATATGTCAACCCACTGATGGGGACCGATTCTCGGCACGAACTTTCGGCTGGCAATACCTATCCCGCCATCGCCACGCCGTGGGGTATGAATTTTTGGTGCCCCCAAACGGGCAAAAACGGCGATGGATGGATGTACATGTACACCGCCAACAAAATCCGTGGCTTCAAACAAACCCACCAGCCCAGCCCTTGGATTAATGACTACGGGATGTTTTCGATTATGCCCGTGACGGGCAAATTGAAATTTACGGAAGATGAACGCCAAAGCTGGTTTTCGCACAAAGCCGAGGTGGTAAAGCCGCATTATTACAGCGTTTATCTTGCCGACCACGACACGCAGGTTGAAATCGCACCCACCGAGCGCGCCGCGCAATTTCGACTGACGTTCCCCAAAACCGACAGCGCGTTTGTGGTCATTGATGCCTTTGCCAAAGGCTCCTACATTAAAATCATTCCCGAACAACAAAAAATAATTGGTTATAGCACCCAAAACAGCGGCGGTGTTCCGCTTAATTTTCGCAATTATTTTGAATTGCACTTCGACAAACCCTTTACTTATAACGCCACTTGGTCAGGCAAAAAACTATCTAAGGGAAATCTTGAACAAAAAGACGAGCACGTAGGAGCTGTGATTGGTTTCAAAACCAAAAAAGGTGAAGTGGTTCACATCAAAGTAGCTTCTTCTTTTATCAGCGCCGAGCAGGCTGCCCTGAACCTTTCGCGGGAATTAGGGAATGATTCCTTCACCGCCACGATGCAAAAAGGCCAAAAAGCTTGGAATCAGGAATTGGGTCGATTGGCGGTAGAAGGTGGCACCGACGCCCAACTCCGCACCTTTTATTCTTGCTTGTATCGTGCGTTGTTGTTTCCCCGCAAGTTTTATGAGTACGACGCCCAAAACAAAGTTGTCCACTACAGTCCTTACAACGGACAAGTATTGCCCGGATACATGTTCACCGACAATGGTTTTTGGGACACCTTCCGCTCGGCGATTCCGTTTTTCACGTTAATGTACCCCACGCTCAATAGCCAAATCATGGAAGGATTGGTGAATGCGTACAAAGAGAGCGGATTTTTGCCAGAATGGGCCAGCCCAGGTCACCGCGACTGTATGATTGGCTCCAACTCCGCATCGTTGATTGCTGATTCGTACATTAAAGGTATTCGCGGGTATGACATCAACACACTATACGAAGCCATTCTGAAAAATACCGAAAATGCAGGGCCCGTCAACTCCGTTGGGCGCTTTGGTCACGAATATTACAACGAGCTCGGCTACGTGCCCTACGACGTCAAAATCAACGAAAATGCGGCCCGTACGCTCGAATATGCCTATGCAGATTTTTGTATTTGGGAATTGGCCAAAGCGCTGAAACGTCCCGAAAGCGAAATTGCGCTCTTTGCCAAACGCAACCAAAACTACCGCAACCTGTTTGACCCCGAGACCAAGCTCATGCGTGGAAAAAACAAAGCGGGCGATTTTCAGAAACCATTTAATCCCTTCAAATGGGGCGATGCCTTTACGGAAGGAAACAGCTGGCACTATACTTGGTCAGTTTTCCACGACATCAACGGACTTTCCAACCTCATGGGCGGCAAGGCGGCCTTCGCGCAAAAACTCGACAGCGTGTTTGTTTTACCACCCGTATACGACGAGTCATACTATGGATTTGTGATTCACGAAATTCGCGAGATGCAAATCATGAACATGGGTCAGTACGCCCACGGCAACCAGCCGATTCAGCACATGCCGTATCTGTACAACTACGCCGGACAGCCGTGGAAATCGCAGTATTGGATTCGTCAGATCATGGACAAACTCTATCAACCCACCCCTGATGGCTATTGCGGCGACGAAGACAACGGCCAAACCTCCGCGTGGTATGTATTCAGCGCCCTAGGTTTTTATCCCGTTTGCCCAGGCACCACGCAGTACGTGATTGGAAGCCCATTGTTCAAGCGCATGACCATGACCTTTGAAAACGGCAAAAAGCTCACCATCAACGCTCCCAACAACGGCGCGCAACAAGTGTATGTAGACCAAGTAACCCTCAACGGCAAGCCGCACAACCTGAACTACTTAGAGCACCACACGCTCCAACAGGGTGGCACATTGGACTTTAAGATGTCGGCGCAGCCCAACCAAACGCGCGGCACACAGGCAAGCAGTTTTCCATATTCGTTTTCGGGGAAGTAAGGGGATAAATATTATTGCTCCGTTGGTGGAAAAACACCATCAACGGAGTAACTTTTAGATTAGAACTCTCTATAAAAGGGGGCAGAAGCATTTTTCCAACCTTTCTTCTTTCTAAAACGTCTTTGTTATAAACCATCCTCAAAGGCCATGAAAAGTGCAATTGTTGTTTTATTCCTCCTGCTCATCACCGGTGCCTGTACCAAAGAAGATATACCGAGCGATACGCCTGCCTGTATCAAAGAGAAGATCGAGCAAATGAAAAAAGATGCGGTGACCAATCCGCCAAGAGAAGTGTGGCAGTACACATTTAATAATCAAACCGTCTACTATATTCCACCGATGTGCTGTGACGTATTTAGTGAACTTTACGATGCCCAATGCAACCTCATCTGCCATCCCGACGGAGGTATTACTGGAATGGGCGACGGTAAATGTCCTGACTTTTTTGAAAAGCGGAAAAATGAGAAGCTTATTTGGCGCGATGACAGAAAATAAACTATCGTATAAACAGCTTCCTGACTAAAATTACAAATATTCCGAAGACACTATACCACGCAAAGAAAGGCAATATCATCTCTGGCAGCCCCAAGCAAAGAAGCACGCAGATAACCAACAGCTGAAAGCCTAAGCCTAGCAACGAAATAAGACTCATAAACCATTGAGGAAAGGCCCGAACGAAAAGGGCTTGCTTGTCCAAATAAAGGACCGCAAGATCAAAAATGATATAAAAACTCAAAAAAATAGCGTGTAAAACATTAACGATTTTTTGGCTTTCGTAGTGGTAAGCGATGGGTTTTCGGTATTCGATGATTCGACTGGTTTCTTCGTTGTTCAGCCTTCTTCTCAGAATAACGTAGTAATAGTTGTAAATAGAGCACTGAAATTCAATGCCTAAAAACGCCCACAGCAACAACGAGTTGGAAGCCGCCCCCGTAAGAAACAATGTACTGAAAATGAGGAGATTGATAATAAAATCAAACACTGAATCCAGATAACGACCAATCAGGGAAGGATGTTGGGTGATTCGCGCGATTTCGCCATCTACGGCATCCAGAATGTTTTTTATCATCAAAAACACCGCCGCCCACACCAATTCATTGATGTAGATGCAGTAGGCGCACAAAAGCCCCGCCAACAAAAACACAATCGTAACCTCAACCGCCGTAATTTTTATCCGAGATAAGTGAAAAGCTAGAAAAGTAGCAACGGGACGTCCGTAATCAGAAAAATCAATAAAGCTATCGTCTTTGGAAAGTTTTGGCATTTTAAAATAAGTCGGTTCTCCTCTGTAGTAACTATCAACTAAAACGCCCTTCGGTTGTTCAAATAAGCATCATTCCGTACCCGTTATTTTACCGTTAATACACTTTTATCGTCTTTTTTAAAAGCAAGCCATCAACAAACAAATCACTGTTTCATAACTTACTTCTTCAAAAACATACGTACCCTATGCTTTGCTTTTTCGGTCTTGGCGGCCAGGAATTAATTTTCATATTTCTCATTTTGGGGCTAACCATTATTCCTCAAATGATCGCTATCGTACACATCGTACGTAGTACATTAGAAAATACCTTAAAACTGATTTGGGTGTTGGTTACCCTTTTTATTCCTTTTGGGTGGCTGGTTTACTTTTTGGCGGGAAGGCCCAAAGTATAGAAACTACGCATATTGATACGCCCACCAAATAAGCACCAATTGGAGCGGCAAACGTAAAAGGAGAAGAATTTTGGGGATTCGGTAAAACTTGCTCGACGTAAGCATGTAGACGTTGGCGGGAAAAATAGCAATCAACAATAAGATAATCCCCCAGGCCGATGGTGAACGGGTGGCGGTGAATAACAAACCGATGGCAAAAGCCATCTCCAATACGCCCGAAACCAACACGGCAGCCAGCGGCATTGGCACCCACGGCGGCATCATGCGCAAGTAGATACGGGGCTTGAGCAAATGAACTACTCCCGCCGCAAAATACAACGCCGCCATGAGGTACAACCCAAAGTTATTCATTTTTTTCGCGATTGGCCAATTGCCCACAGGCAGCATCAATGTCTTTTCCACGACTGCGACGTACGTTGACAATCACCCCTTTGCTATCTAAAAAACGAGCGAATTGCTCCAATTTATCCACGCCCGTATTTTTGAAGTCAGCCTCCGCAATGGGGTTATATTCAATGATATTAACCTTGGCAGGCACTTTTTTTGTAAACTCCCACAACTCTTTCGCGTCTTGCAGTGTATCATTGAAATTGTTAAAAACAATGTACTCAAACGTAATCCGGTTTTTGGTTTTACGGTAAAAGTACTGCAATGCTTCTGCCAGATTTTCCAACGAGTTAGACTCGTTGATGGGCATGATTTGGTTGCGCTTTAGGTCGTTGGCCGCGTGCAGCGAGAGCGCCAGATTGAATTTCACTTCATCGTCGCCCAGTTTTTTAATCATTTTGGCAATGCCTGCCGTTGAAACCGTAATCCGCTTGGGCGACATGCCCAAGCCCTCGGGCGAGGTGATTTTTTCAATGGATTCAAGCACGTTGGCGTAGTTGAGCAACGGCTCGCCCATGCCCATGTACACAATATTGGTCAGCGGCACGCTGAAATTTTCTTTCGCTTGCCGGTCTATCGCCACCACTTGGTCGTACATTTCGGCGGCATCTAAGTTGCGCTTCCGGTCCATGTAGCCCGTGGCGCAAAACTTACACGTGAGCGAGCAACCCACTTGGCTAGATACGCAGGCCGTCATGCGGTCGTCGGCGGGAATCAACACGCCTTCAATGAGGTGGCCGTCGTGGAGTTTAAACGCCGATTTAACGGTTCCGTCGTTGCTTTTTTGCGATTTGGCGTTTGAAATAGCCCGAATTTCAAAATGCTCGGACAATAACTCCCGCGTTTTGAGGGAGAGATTGCTCATTTCATCAAAGGAAGTGGCCGATTTTTTCCACAACCATTCTACAATTTGTTTGGCTCGAAAGCCCTGTTCGCCGTGTTGCGTCAACCAATCTTTGAGTTGAGCAACGGTGAGTTTACGAATATCCTGCTTGGAAAGGGAGATTGTTTCTGTCATTAGTAAGAGAAACCTAACGGCTTAAAGGCCTGTCAGGTAATATTTTCAAACACAAAATTACTGATTTACAGGTGGATTACCCAATCTTCAACACAATCTTCCCAAACTGCGTTCCGTTGTCCATGCGTCGCAGCGCCATTTCGGTATCATCAAGCGTAAAAGTCTCATCCAGAATGGGTTGAATTTGTTTTTCTTCGATAAACTGAATCATTGCTTCAAATTCCGCTTCGGTACCCATAGTAGAGCCGTAGATATTAAGTTGTTTAAAGAATACTTTTCCAGGAATAATATCGGTGATGTTACCCGTGGTTCCCCCAAAAAAACAAATGCGTCCACCCGCGGTGGCAACGTCAATCAATTTGGCGAAATGCGGTCCGCCCGCACTGTCGATAATAACATCAAAATAACCACTGCGGTCGCCGCCCGTGTCGGCAATCAAGTTTTTAGCCCAATTTGGGTCTTTGTAGTTCACCCCACCTTTGGCACCTAATGCAATGGCTTTCTCTATTTTTTCATCCGAGCCCGACGTTACCCATACTTCAGCACCCGACGCCACCGCAAATTGCAGCACAAACAGCGCGACGCCCCCACCAATGCCTGTCACCAAGACGCGCTCTCCTGATTTCATACTCGCCCTTGTCATCAACGCCCGCCACGCCGTAAGCCCGCCGAGCGGAATTGCCGCCGCCGCTTCAAAACTCAAATGTTGGGGTTTGGGGTGCAAATACTTGGCTTCTACTTTAAGGTATTCGGCAAAAGTACCGTTGTCGGGCATCCCCAAAATTTTGAAGGATTTGCTATAAAAACGGTCGTCCGGCCCCCAATTGTGCGACGGATTGATGATTACTTCTTGACCTAACCATTCTTCAGAAACCCCTTCCCCAATTTCTGACACCACTCCCGCGCCGTCGGAACCGATGATAACGGGCAGCTTCATACCAGGGTATTTACCTTGCTGTACAAATACATCTCGGTGATTGAGCGCCGCGGCTTTGAGCTGGACAATAACTTCGCCCGGCCCTGCCTGCGGTTTTTCTACTTCCTGAACGGAAACGGGTTGATTGATTTCTTGAATGATTGCAGCCTTCATTGGTTGATTTTTGGTTGAATGATGTACTTTACTAAGTAAAGAGATAAACACAAATTCCTCCTGCTTGGTTGAAACAGTTCCCATTTTTATTGGTAAATTACGTACAAAAAATAACGATGTAACGTTATGATTGAGCCAGAAAATCGTAATGCAATGAAACAAATATGTTTACTTCTACTCTTGCTAATTTCCATGCTATATGCCTGTGCAAGAGGCGAAAAAGCACTCCTAAAGGGTAAATACGACCAAGCATTACGGGTTTCGGCCAATCGCCTAAAGCGACACCCAACTGACACAAAAGCCCAAAAAGTATTTACGGCTGCTCACAAAGAAACTGAGCGCGTATACCAAGGCAACATTCAAAGGTACATAGTCGAAAATCAGCCTTTCAAATGGGAAAGTGTTTTGTACCAGTACCAGCAATTGCAAAAAAATGAAGAGGCACTTACAAAATGTAACGCTTGTCTCTCATTGCTAAATTCACCCCCAAATTCATACGCCGAGATTATTGAAAAAGTAAAAACACTGGCTGCCAGCGAGCGCTATAAAGCAGGCTTAGAAGCTTTTAAACACAAAGACAATCGCGTACTTTCCGAAGAGGCGCTTAACCATTTTTTGAAGGTAAAGCAGCTTTCTCAAAGCTACAAAGATATTGATTACAACCTCATTTCGGCCAAGGAACACGCCGTTTTGCGGGTAGTAATTGAGCCATTAACTGAAGACGAACGCATGTCTGACGCTGAATATGAACACTTACAAAAACAAATGGATGAAGCGTTTTTTGAAAATCGTTCTCCGCACGAATTAGTCCGTTTTCACAATCCAGCCGCTGCCCAAGAAGACAGCCTTCCCTCCCACCACGTACTTCGGATTTATTTTACGGGTCAATCTTGGCTAAGAGAGTCAACTGGCAGTACCGACGTTACCATTGAAAGTAGCACCAAATACAAAGTTGGCACGAAAAAAATCAACGATACCACCGTGGTAGACGTCATGGAGCCCGTCAAAGGCACGCTTACTACAAACTATCGAAAGCGGGAGAAAAATGCAGAACTGGAATATGAAATCATCGACTTGGACAATAATTGCGTGATTCATCGGGATGGATTTCGGGGAAGTGCGGAATGGAAAGAAGAATGGGAAACATTCAGCGGTGACGAACGGGCCTTGAACGGAAAAGTACTAACGTCGTCACCTACCTTGTTTCCAGCTTCCGATTGGGATCTTTTTAAAGACATAAGTCGTTCAGCGGCTAGTCAAATTTATTACCGAATACACCACTTTTACAAAAAACCGTTGCCCGTATATTCCTGCCTACCAAAAAATTCTCGGTGACGAATAATGACTGCTGCTTCCTAGCGTGAGCCCGAGCGTGATTTCGTGCGAGCCTTGCGTTCGAGATTGAAGGGAAGAAAGGACGTACTCGTAGGTGTAGCTGACCGTAAATTTCTGCGCCACCCGCGTGCCGACCCACCCCAAAAATGCATCGCTTTTCCGATAGGCCATGCCAAACCAAAGCTGATTCAGATAACTAAATTTGAAATTCAAATCCCAGGATACGGGTGCTTTGGCCGACTTTTTAAACAGCACTGAGGGCGTAAAATCCCATTCATCGGTGATAGGTAGCCGATAGCCTGCCGTTAGGAAATAATGCGGAACGAGTTGCCCCTGCCAATCGTAACTCGTAGAACGAAATTGTAATTTCCCACCCAATACTTGCTGCACCGCAAAACCCGCAAAAAAGTCGGTGGAATAAACCCACATCCCCGCGTGCAAATCAGGCCGAAATGTATTGACTTTGCCCGCCGACACAACGGGGTCCAAAGGATTGGCCAAGCGAATGCGGTCAAAATCAAGCGTGTGCTGCGTGACGCCCGCTGCAAGACCCGCGCTGACCTGCCAATCGTCGCTCAATGGATAATGATACGCCCCCGAAACATTCATCGAAAACCGCGTCCAAGGGCCCGTTTGGTCACGAATGAGTGAAACACCTGCCCCGCCGTGGGCATCTGGTAAAATCGGCCCTCGCTGACGCCCGTAGCTGAATCGAGGCGAAGCAGGCGCCACTTCAAAATCAGGATTTCCGATGGGTAAATGTGCCGTCATATACAAGGTTCGAGGCGCATCTTCCAAGCCAGCCCATTGCTGCCGATAACTCATTTTGGCATCGGCGTAGTTTTCAATACCCCCAAGGGCTGGATTGAGCAAAAAGTTATTTTGGAGGTATTGGGAGTATTGAGGCAATTGCTGCCCCCAAATAATTGTTGAATAGCAAACCACGGAGATACAGAGATACACAGAGAAAATTTTTGTGAATCTCATCTCTCTTATTTTTTTGTGTAAAAATTCTTTTAAATGGTAACCTTGCCGCATTTATTTTAGTATCAAAACACCCCTCTGTGTCACTCCGTTTCTCTGTGGTTAATCCAAAGTAGTCACCACGCTTTCAGTAGCAAAAATCGCACCCAAAGTAAAAACACCCTAAGAATCAATCAAATTTGTTGCAATCTTAGCTGACAGAATAGCCAGCGGAATGCCGCCACCGGGATGCACACTACCTCCGACAAAGTAAAGGTTTTTAAATTCCCTAGAAAAATTAGCATGACGCAAAAACGCCGCAAATCGGTTGTTTGAGCTGTTGCCATACAAAGCTCCCTGCGAACTTGACGTTTTGGATTCAATGCTCCGTGGATCCAAAATCTCTTCGCATTCGATAAAATCTGCGATGTTTACGCCTAAATTATGCGATATTTTATGGAGTACGTCTTGGCGACTTTGTTCAATCAACGCTTCCCAGTCTTGTCCTTCATTGTTGGGCGCGTTGACCAAAATAAACCAGTTTTCGCCGCCTTCGGGGGCATCATCGGGTCTGTGTTTTGACGTAATATTAATATAAACTGTCGGGTCTGAATACAGCGTTTTTTGTTGGAACAAATGCTCAAATTCGGCGCGATAATCATTCGAAAAAAAGATATTATGCAAGCCCAATTCAGCAAAGCTTTTCTTTATGCCCCAATAAAAAATCAACGCTGAACTTGACTTGGGTTGCCGTAAAATACGTTCGGGCTGTTTAGCTTCGGGCAGTAATTTGCGGAAGGTATTCACCACATCCATGTTTGAAACCACAATATCGTAAGAGTCAGGTGCAGAGGTGCTTACGTCAAAAATGAGTTTTGTAACCCGATTTCCCTGCGTTTCTAGTTTGGTAATTGTTGTGTTATAATGAAACGTTACCCCCAACCCCTCCGCCAATTTGACCAAACTTTCAGTGATACTGACCATTCCTTTTTTGGGAAAGAACGCCCCGATGTTGTATTCCAAATGAGGAATAATATTCATCGTGGCGGGGGTTTGGTAGGGATCTGAGCCGTTGTAAGTAGCATATCGGTTGAAAAGCTGCACCACACGCGGATTTTGGAACCGCCGTTCGTTGGCGCTGTTCATGGTCGTAAAGGCATCCAAACGGTGCATATTGGCGTAGCCTTTGAAGGCATCCCGGTTGAAATAGGTGCTAATTTTGTGCAACGAACGGTGTAGAAACAGTTTTTCAGTGACGTTGTATTTGACTGCGCTATCTTTTAAATGCGCCAAAACATGTGCAGATGGTTCGCCCAATTTTTCTTCTATCTCTTGCGCAAACGCCCGTTGATTGGCGTGGGCGGTAAGACGCACACCGTCATCCCAAAAATAGCGGCAGGCTTCGTCTAAGCGAATATAGTCAAAATACGCTTTCGGATTTTTGCCCGAAATCTCAAACAACTCTTCCACCAAATGAGGTAAAGTAAACAATGATGGGCCTGCATCGAACCGGTAACCTTTGACTTCAAAGCTCGACAATTTGCCACCTGGATAGCTATTGGCTTCAAAAACGTGTACGTCGTAGCCTTTGTTGGCCAAACGAATAGCGGAGGCGATGCCCGCAATGCCCGCGCCGATGATGGCTGCTGTTTTTTTCATACTTTTCGTTACATGGGGTTTTGAGAAACCCCTCAGTCGGTTTTGAGAAACCTTCTGCCTTATTTTATTCACTCATCGTTTGCCGTGATTTGCGGCTCACTACTTGTATCTCGTCACCAATCTTTAGAACTCCACTCTGATTGGTCATTACATTTTGTCCAAAGAAAATCTTATTATTACGCTTACGGTACGTCGACAGCGTTTTGAGCGGTTCTTTCCCCACGATTTCACCCTTTTCAGGGTCAACGGTAGTCAGAATACAACGTGCGCAGGGTTTTACCCCATAAAATGTCAACTTACCAATCGTAAATTCGTACCATTGGTCTTCGTCGTAGGGTATTCCACCTTCAAAAACTAGATTGGGACGAAACCGTATCATAGAAACCGGTTCGGGCAGGCGAGTGTTTAAATCATCTAACGAAGATTGGCCAATGACCAAAAATGGGAATCCATCCGCAAAGCTCACATTGGCATCGAAAGGGGCATAATTAGAATCCGCAAGACGAGACGACGTATCTGGGAGATACACCAACCGCGCCGAAAAACCGAGTGCTTCACTCAACCAACGGTTTGAGGCGTCGTTGACAATGACAGCCTCTATTTGATCATCCCACACCGTCACCGTTACTAAATCAAAGGTTTCGGGTTGAAAAGGTACAATGAGCGCACTCAAATCCCGCGTGCGATGGCGCAACTGCAAACCCATGTCCGTCATGGTCACCTCAATCAGCGCCATGTTTGGGTAGCTACGCTGGGTTACAAAGCGGTTGTTGTCGTCAATAATCAACCAGCGGCGGTCGTAGCGCAGGCCGCGCTCTTCCACCTGGGCGTGCGTGAGGCGAATCGCCCCCAACGACTTTACGGGATAAATGAAGATTTCGGAAAGGATGAGAGCAGACGTCATTCTTGTTTGTAGATTTGCACAAAACTCGTTATTCAATGCCAAAATACAAACACCTATTTTTTGATCTTGACCACACGCTGTGGGATTTTGAGCGCAATTCGTCCGAGTCCTTGACCGATATTTACCATGGCTTTGAACTCATCAATCACGGAGTGATGTCGTTGGGTGATTTTGTGCGGGCATTTCTGGAAATCAACACAAAACTGTGGGATGATTTTGATCATGGTCGTATTGCCCATAGTTATATTCGAGAGCATCGTTTCCGACTGGTTTTTGAAGCCCTGAACGTTAAAAATGTAGCTTTTGGCAGCGCTTTGGGCGAAGAATATTTAAGATTACTTCCGCAAAAGTCGCACTTACTCGACGGAGCCGTTGAGCTGTTGGAATATTGTGCAAGCAAAGATTACCAACTCCACATTGTCACCAACGGCTTTGACTCTATTCAAGCCTCTAAAATGCAAAGTTCGGGTATTCATCATTATTTTCAACAGGTAGTGACCAATGAAAAAGCGGGAGCAAAAAAACCTGACGCGCAGATTTTTGCGTATGCGTTGCAAGCCGCTAACGCCCAACCCCACGAAAGTCTGATGATTGGTGACAATTGGCAGGCAGATATTCTAGGGGCATTGCGCTTTGGGATGGATGCCGCATTTTACAATCCCAAGAAATTGATTTTTGACCAACAGCCTACTTACGACGTACAACACTTAGACGAGTTGAAATCAGTTTTGTGAAACGACGGTCGAAGGAGCGCAAAAATCACCAACGCATTTTTTGCCGCTTCCAATTAACACATTTTTCTCGGCTTCTGATAGCTTTCGCACTTTAGCCCCAATATTCTGAAAATCAATCGAAATGGTGCGTTTCAAATCTTCGGGGCGGAAATTATAACGGTTGGCCGCCTCAGATACCAGAGTATAAAAAGCGCCCATGTAGGTTTTGAAACTTCGAATTGGATAAGAAGCCAACTCAAAATTTTGCGCATCGGCTTTGATTTGCTCGGCACTTTCAAGCCTCAGCCCCAAGGTTTCGGCGTTGAAAACGGGCGTTTCGGGCGTCAAATTAGGCTGCGGGGTGCTTAAATAACGATTTTGATCAAAAAGTCCAATGGGATAATTCATCAACAAACCGCCATCGACCAACACATCCGCTGGAATCGTGCGTGGTGGACGTTGGTGAAATTGGCCCGTGCTGTCCATAAAAACGGCGCAGTAATACAACGGAATCGACATAGAAGCTCGCACTGCATCGGCAATGGATAAGTCGGGAAACTTCTCATACGAAAGTACCATCGACTTTTGTTTGGTCAGGTTCGTTACCGTCACATACAAGTCTTTGTAGCAACTATCTCGTTGGGTAAGAGCGTGCAACTGCCCAAAAGTCAAATGGTTAACGCCTGTTTTTTGTTCAATTTTCTCGGCCATCCACTTACGAAAGGTATCTCCTTTGTACCAGCCAAAACGCTCAATCAAGCGCTGTGTGCCACCCACAAAAATGTATTGCCCGTCGTTGAAGGATTGAATTTTCATTTCCGAAACCAGCTCGGTCAGTTCCGCCGCTGAATAGCCCACCGCCAGCAACGAAGCCTGAATGGCTCCTGCCGACGTGCCGCCCACGCGGCGAATATCTCTCAAAATTCCGCGTTGTTCCAATTCCTGAATCGCTCCGCAGTAGGCAATTCCGCGAATACCGCCGCCTTCCAAGACCAGATTATGGTATTTTTGTTGCGCAACAGAAGAATATGAAAGGAGAAAAAATACGCAAACAAGCCCAGTTTTGGCCCACAGGACGAACACTTTTTGGAACATAAAAACGTTTTTTGTTTAGAACGGTTTATTATAGAAAAAATTGAATGCGAATGAGGCAGATTATACATTCTGAGACGATTTTACGTGGTTTTCTGCGCTGGTCTGTGCGGCTGTGCCTTTGCTTCATTTGCGTGCTTATTGGGTTCAAGTCGTTGGGTCAAACGTTCTCATTTCGTTGGGATAATTCTGCTAAAGTTCTCAAAAACAACTCTCCTATCGTCAACCCTTGGGCCGGCGGCCTCAACAGCGCCCAATTCTCAAAAATGCATCTCAACGACGACGGCACGGAAGATTTGGTCATCTTTGACCGTGGCAACCAGCAGGTATCTGCTTTTTTGGCCGTTCGTCAAGCCAACGGAATCACTTGGCAACACGCCCCTCAGTACGAAGTAAAATTTCCGCCTAATATGCTGTATTGGATGTTGCTGGTCGATTATGACCGCGATGGCCGCAAGGATCTATTTACAAGTACCATAGCAGGCATTCGTGTATTTCGCAATATCCCCGCTGCTGATGGTTTTTCTTGGTCACTTGTGGCCGACCCGCTTCTGACGCAAGGTTTTTCTGGAAACATAAATCTGTACGTTCCTTCCACCGATTTACCTGCTATTACCGACGTCGACGATGATGGCGATATTGACATTCTTACGTTTGATTTTACGGGCGCATCTTTGGAGCTACACCAAAATTTAAGCAAAGAGCAAAACAGCACACAGCCGTTTGTCTTCCGAAAAGCAACCACCAATTGGGGACGTTTTGCCGCCACCTCTTCGTGCGACAAATACGAACTTAATCTGGAGCCCGCCGACACAGAAGTGCAAGCCCCCGTACAAGTACGCACAAACGCTGCAACACTCGGTGAGGCTTGGGGTGGCCCCAAATCAAACGCCAAAGTTCAGCACGCTGGCAATGCACTGTGGATTGGTGATATAGACGGCGATGGCCGCAAGGATATTTTACACGGCCACGTAGCGTGCGACAACGTGACGTTGCTCAAAAACGTAGGCGGCAACGGCATGGCGGGGCTGATTGGCAGTGTACAATCAAATTTTCCCGCCCAAGCCCCCATTAACTACCCCATTTTCCCTTCCGCCTACGTTGAGGACTTGGACGGTGACGGGATTCAGGATTTGGTGGCCTCACCGAGTAGTACGGATATTGCCAGCAATTCACTCATTAATTTACGGCAATCCAATTGGTTTTACCGAAACGAAGGCACGGTACTAAAGCCTAACTTTGTGTATCGTCAGCCCGATTTTTTGCAGGATGGGATGATTGATTTAGGAGAAAACGCCACACCCGCCCTTGCCGATATTGACGGCGACGGTGACTTAGATTTAGTGGTAGGTTATGGCGGGCTGCGTACGCCAACAGGCTATCGGTCAAGTCTCCAATTGTATCGAAATACAGGAACAGCCACCCAAGCTCAGTTTGAGTTGGTCAGCACCGATTTTCTGAACCTGAGCAATCAACTCTTCAGCAAAGAAAACCTCATGCCAGTCAATACAAAACCGTTTTTTGCTGACCTCAACGGCGACGGAACGCTTGATTTGGGCTTTTGGGCCAATACTTTTAAAGGCATGGACATTCGATTTGTGCCCAACAAAGCCCCCCGAGGAGCAGCGATGCAGTTGGACACCACCCGTTTGACCAAACTCCCCAATCCAGCCAACTTCTCCAACGGCGAAAATTTGCTCTACTATGACATTGACCAAGACGGAAAATTGGATGTACTGGTTAGTAAAAACTCGGGAAATGTAGAATTCCACCGAAACACGGGCAGTACGATTGCACCGATGTATGAACTCAAAACGAATGTATTTGGTGGCTTGGATGTAGATTTCAACAAACGTTCACAAGGGATGGTCGTAGCCGACCTCAACGGCGACCGCAAACCCGAACTCATTATGGGAGATTTGTTGGGACGATTGCGAGTATATCAAAATTTCACCACGCCCGGCGCGACGTTAAAAAGTGATACCAACTTGATTTTTAACGAATTTTCGGGCAAAACAGATTTTTTGAGAATAGGGACAGGACTCTTTCCTGCCGTTGGAGATTTGGATGGCGACCAACTTCCCGAATTACTCATCGGTAGCAACACGGGCGGAATCAAGTACTTAAAAAACACTTCGCCCAAAGTCAACCCTCCCGTTGAAACATTGGAATTAATCGTTTATCCCAATCCGACCTCGAACTTTCTCTACGCGCAAGTTCCCGTAACGGGACAATTAGAAATAATCACCATCAACGGACAAGTTGTTAAAAGCCAATCAGTTACTCAAGTTACAGCGGAAGCTTCTTTCGATGTAAGTAGATTAGCTCAAGGCATTTACTTCGTTCGACTCATCGGAACGGATGGCTCCCAAATGACGCGAAAGATAATAATAGCCCGCTAAAGCAGCGATTGCATACACCCAATAGCCCCAACTTTCGGCGATCGGCCAACATTCGACACACCATTGCAGCATCTCGTTTGGATAGCGCCCCAAATCGGGCTCTAACTTAAATAAACGCATCAATGGCAACGACGTAAGCAATATATATCCACCAGTCCAAGTGGGTAGTCGGTTCAGTTTCAGCAATAAAAAAGTCAGAACAAACGGCATTCCGTTGTACAAAATTCGCGTGGTATCGCCCCCACCAAAAACGCTGAGAAAAAGCCAGAGGAAGAAGTGAGGAGTGACCGTCGCTACGGTGAAGAGCGAGAAACGAGAAGTAGAGTTGGCTGATGCTTTTAAAAATCTGAAAGGAAGTAGCGCCAACCAAAATGTTCCGTACGCCAAAAACCAACTGACAGGTACTCTCAAAAATAAATCGGGATGCTCAGAATAACGCTTCATCCCTCTTAAAACACTGACAATCGAGTTATTTCGCCAATCGGTAGAAGCAGCAGGAAAGAAAAAAGCAGCCAGGCAGTAAACAGCAAAGGAAAGACAAAGAGATAAAAGCAGCTTCTTGGTCATATCAGAGCTGTATGAATCCTTCCCAGTAAACAAGACCGCAATTCCCAAAACGGCGATAAAGGCCTCCTTTTGAAGTGTACCCAAAACAGCGATTAAAACAAACAGGCAATTGAGCAAAGCCCTCGAAAGTTTCTTTTCTTCAATAAGTAAAAGCGCTAAAAAAGACGTTAGCAAAAAATATCCACCCACATCCGCCGTCATGGGGTCGGGCAAATACATTCGCACCAAGCCTTTCCAATGAAATAAAATCCAGAAAAGGGCAATTGCAATCCAAAAAAGCCTAATGTTGAGTTTTAACCAAGTCCAAGTCAGCAGCCCAATGGTAGCCAAGACAAAGGCGCCATTGAGCCAAACAAAATCCGTAACGAGGTCATTAAAAGGCAAATATGCCGCCAACCACGGCATCAGAATACGCGTATTGAACGGGAAAGATGCGCTATAATTGAGTGTATAGCCTCTGAAATAATTATAAATCTTTGCGTACTGATGCGCATCATAGCGCCCGTCGAGCAAAGCATAAGTATACGTAGGTTGGGTGAAGGCATACAGTAAATACACTGCCAAAGCAACCAAAACGGTAGCTGTTATTATCCAGCCTTTTTTCACAAAATTAGACGGTTTTCATTTCTGAGACACTTAGGAGGCAACCTTTGAGACCATCTTCCAAGGTTTTCCAAGGGAGTGGATTGGCTGAAATGCACTCCACACGGCTATCACGGCGGTAAGCCAAGTATTCGATTGTAAACTCTCCGCGTACGGCATTGATCAGCACCCAATCTACACCCGTTCTGAAAGCGCCTTTTACGCGTTCTACATTTTGCAGGGAAGCAATCCATGCTTTCAGTTTGGGCAATTCAAAAACTTCATCGGGCGAGAATACCCATCCACAACTATACCGTCCCAACCCGTGACTTTCCCGCATAAGCGGCTTACCCACTTCAGGAATTGGCAATTCATCCGAATGATGGTGGTGGTGATGCTCGTGTTCATGCGCATGAGGATGCAGGGCTTTTCGATTTGGGAAAGGCTCAATATTAAGCCAGTTGGGGTCAATGTCGCCTTGCTCTACGGCCCCGATTAAAATTTTAGGCGGAAAAAGCGCTTTGGCCCATTCCAAAAAATTCTGTGTCAGTGCCTCGCTTGCCAAATCAACCTTGTTGGCAATGAGCACATCGGCCAAGGTAATTTGGTCAATAAACGTTTCGTGCTCGCGATAATCTTCATTATCCCACTGACGCGGGTCTACCAAGCAGACCGTAGCACGAATGTCAAGCACGTCTTTCAAAAACTTTCCGCGCAGCATATCCAAAATTGCCTCAGGATGCCCCATGCCCGTCGGTTCAATCAAAATACGGTGGGGTTTCACTTGGCGCAGTACCAACGTCAGCGTCATCTGCATCGGCAAATTGGCCGTGCAACAAATACATCCACCCGCTACCTCTTTGACCACCAAGCCGTTTTCATCCGCGCCCGCAAAAGGCGTATGGTCGATTGAAACCGCCCCAAATTCATTGATAATGACGGCCCAACGCTCATCGGCAGGCTTGCGTTTAAGAATATTTTGCAGCGCCGTTGTTTTGCCTACGCCCAAAAAACCAGTGATAAGATTAACGGGAATTTTATTGAGAGCCATTGTTAGTTATGATTGTCGATTTAAGACATGATACCCAGTAAACCAATCTTTACCCTCACTGATTCATTTCTCCTCCAAATTGGGTGAAAATACGCCTGATTTTGTTGATTCTGTCTGTGTTTTTACTTTTTACAACAATTCTGCCTTACCTTCGTTTTTCAGCAAATTCATTCTGTAGAAGTTTCGATGACCCATTTTCTATCGGGTATTTTCAAGATAGAAAAAACACCTCATCGACCAGTGCACATCATAAATTCATTTATAATGTTTCGTCAACTTAGTTTTTTATTTCTGGTAAGTCTTGCGGCATTAGCGCAAGCTCAAAATCCGACCCCCAAATACGACGCACACGTATTGTTCAACCCCTTGTTTAACTACCAGCCCGCCAACGAGTCCCGTACGGGCAGCGGCGCTCCAGGCCCTCGTTATTGGCAAAACCGCGCCGATTATAAAATCGCCGTTACCCTCGACGAAGCCGCCAATACCATTGCGGGTGAAGTAGAAATCACTTACACCAATAACAGCCCCGAAGCGCTGCCTTTTGTATGGCTGCAACTTGACCAAAACGCTTTCAACGACAACTCGCGCAGCGGTAAAACCACCCCACTCAACGGCGGTCGCTACGGCAATATGGGTTTTGAAGGCGGCTATACCATCAGTGCGGTCAGTGTTCAGCAAGGAAAAGGGAAATATGCCCCTGCCGATTTTATCATTGACGATACCCGTATGCAAATCCGCCTCTCCGACGCGGTAAAGCCCACGGGCGATGTGCTGAAAATAAAAGTGGGTTATTCATTCAAAATACCCACCTATGCCTCCGACCGCATGGGAAAACTAGACACCAAAAACGGCACGATTTACGAAATAGCCCAATGGTACCCCCGCATGTGCGTATTTGACGACATCGAAGGCTGGAACGTGCTTCCGTACATTGGCGCGGGTGAGTTTTATCTCAATTACGGCGACTATGAATACAGCGTCACCGTACCTTGGGACCACATTGTGGGCGGCTCAGGAGAATTGCTCAATCCCTCCGACGTGATGACTTCGGAACAAATCAAACGCATGGAAGAGGCCCGCAAAAGCGATAAAACAGTGATGATTCGCAGCGCGAAAGAAATAAATGAGAAAAAATCACGCCCCAAAGATTCGGGCATGATTACGTGGAAATTTCGTTGTCAAAATGCCCGCGACGTAGCTTGGGCTACCTCCCGCGCCTTTGTGTGGGATGCCGCCAAAATGAACTTACCTAGTGGCAAACCCGCCATTGCTCAATCTTTGTACACCGCTGAAAACGATGGCAACGATGGCTGGGGCCGTTCGACCGAATACGTGAAAGGTTGTTTAGAATTTTATTCAAAATACCTCATGGAATTTCCGTATCCCGTGGCCACCAACGTGGCGGGCATCGTGGGCGGCATGGAATACCCAGGTATTGTTTTCTGTGCGCATAACGACAAAAAAGAATCACTTTGGGGCGTAACCGACCATGAATTCGGGCATACGTGGTTTCCGATGATTGTGGGCAACAACGAGCGTAAATTTGCATGGATGGACGAAGGCTTCAACACGTTTATCAATATGCTCTCAACCGAAGCCTTCAACGATGGAGAATACAACCGCGATCGTTTGGACGATATGCAAAACCTCGCTCCCACGCTATTCCGCGACGGTGCTGACCCTATCCTGACCGTGCCAGATGTAATCAAAGCCACCAATTTGGGTTGGGATGCGTATTACAAACCCGCCATCGGGCTTAAGCTCCTTCGAGAAGTAGTACTGGGCCGCGACCGATTTGACTATGCCTTCAAACAATATGTAAAACGCTGGGCCTTCAAACACCCAACGCCTTATGATTTCTTCCGAACCATCGAAGATGCCGCCGGCGAAGATTTGGGGTGGTACTGGAAAGGCTGGTTTTACGAAAATTATAAACTGGACCAAGGCGTAAAAGAAGTACAGTACGTGGAACAAACGCCCTCTAAAGGCTCAGTAATTACCATCGAAAACCTTGAGCAATGGGCTATGCCCACCATCGTGGAATTGGAAGAGGCGGGTGGCAAAAAGACCCGCATCACGCTTCCCGTAGAAGTTTGGCAACGCGGTAGCACCTGGACCTTTAAAGCGGCCACCAAAAACCCCTTAAAATCAGTAACCATCGACCCCGACTCCCAATTGCCCGACATCAACCCACGCAACAATACGTGGCATCCTGTGCGGTATATGTCGCCAGATGAAAATTAATACGCGTTAGAACCACATACCAAGCCGAGACACTGCGCAGTGCCTCGGCTTTTTCTTTTGCTCCAACCTCTCAATGACACTACACATCTGCAACGCGGTGCAATACTCAAGCGTATATTCGGTAAAAAGAAACCCAAAACGTTACCCCACAAGTACTATTTTATAATAACCACCAATATCATGAATAGAAAAAAATTTGCGGCCGTTGGCATCCTGTTGGCTTTTATTTTGATTTTCCAAGCCTGTAAAGACCCTGAAATAACAGCCGCCACTCCTGCAACTGTCACCGCTTTGAACTGTTCGGGCGCTACATTTTCAGCTACCGCCACAAACGGAACATCCTATACCGCTACTGCAAGTGTACCTTATACAGGAGGTAATGGCGTTGCCTACCCCGAAGGAAATGCTATAGCATCCTCAGGAGTGACCGGTCTGACGGCCACATTATCAGCAGGTACTTTGACAAGCGGAAGCGGAACCGCCAGTTTTGTAATAACAGGGACTCCTGCCTCTGCAGGCACAGCGAATTTTTCAATAGATTTGGGGGGACAGACGTGTACGTTAGCTTTACCTGTTGTTACCTCTAAAGCGACTATCTCTACACTTACTGGGACAGTTGCTCCTGCCACGGGAACAAACGGAGTAACTTATTCAGGTACCGCAACACTCACCTATACCGGCGGAAATGGAGGAACATACGATGTCTCTACTGCCTCATCAACAGGCGTAGAAGGTCTAACAGCAACCTTAGTTGCTGGTACATTAGCCAATGGCTCGGGAAGTTTGGCCTATACAATTTCGGGTACACCCACGTCTACTGGCACGGCTGTTTTTAATTTAAGTTTTGGGGGACAGACCTGTACGGTTTCGATACTCATTAATGCTTCGAGCACGGGCACAACCGCTAAAGATACCGTATTAGTGGTATATGCGGGTACAAGTGCAACCGTAAATAACGCCTTTCAGAATGATGGAGTAAGTGTAGCCGTAAGCGGAGCCGACGTGACCGTTACCTCTACCAATACCACCAAAGAAATTGTATATCTGCTATCGGGCACTGCAAGCAAAGGCAGCTTCAAGATTTATAGCGAATATAAATTCAACATTACCATGAAAGGTGTTAGCCTGACAAACAGCACCGGCCCAGCGATTAATATTCAGTCGAGCAAGAAAGCAACCATTAATGTACTGGGAACGAATACGCTAGTAGATGGAGCCACTTACACCACAAGCAAAGAAGACCAAAAAGGAACATTTTTCAGCGAAGGCCAATTGAGTTTTATGGGAACGGGAACATTAAACGTAACCGCCAATAATAAACACGCCATTGTGTCTGATGATTATATCTACGTGAGTGACGCCACCATCATCGTAAAATCAGCGGTAAGCGACGGCATTCATGCCAATAATTATTTTGCGATGGATAACGGAAGTGTAACCATCACGGCGTCGGGCAGCAATGGTATTGAAGCTGAAGAGGGCTACATAGCAGTTAATGGTGGAACAATTGCAGTCAATAGTGTTAATGATGGAATAACGGCTTCGTATGATGGCACCGATGCGACAATTACGCCGTATGTTTTAATCAAAGGAGGAAAAATAACCGTAACAACCACAGGTGATAAAGGAAATGCTATTAAGAGTGAAAGTTATACTACCATCAGCACAGGTGATGCCATAACGCTAACGGTTTCGGGCAAAGGCTCAAAAGGGATAAAAACAGGTGGCGATTTTACTTTGACTGCGGGTACGGTAAAAATCACCACTTCGGGAGCGGCTTTCTATGATACGGAAGATTCGGATATTGCGGCACCTGCGGGTATCAATTGCGACAAAAATTTAGCCATAAAAGGCGGTAACCTCACTGTAAGCAGCACAGGAAGTGGCGCAAAAGGTATCACAGTAGATGGCACTGCTACCGTTAGCGGAGGTAAAACAACCATCTCAGCCACTGGAACGAAATTTACGTATAATACTTCCACAACCAGCGAAGCCAAAGGCTTTAAAAGCGATGGCGCTTTCACGATCAACAACGGTACACTGAACATTGCTGCAACCGATGACGGCATAAAATCAGAAACGTCCGTTACAATAAATGACGGCACTATCAATATCACAAAATCGACCGAAGGCATAGAAGCTAAAACGATTACGTTTGAGGGTGGCGTTACGAATGTGACCGCTTCAAATGATGGAATTAATGCTTCTATGGGTACAACTACTGGCGGCACAGAATCAAACGATGGAAGTAATATCAATATCAACGGAGGTATATTAATAGTGACCGGAAGCGATGGAATAGATAGCAACGGAAATCTTACAATAAAAGGTGGAACGACTATCATAGGCGGGCCAACAAGCTCACCCGAAGAAGGAATTGATGTAAATGGTAATTTCCTTATCAACGGAGGCATCCTGATTTCGGGAGGTTCTAATGGCAGAATGACCAAAGCGATGGGATCAGCTTCTACTCAAGTAGGTATGTACATAACATCAAGCACCCAACTTGCCGCCACTTCAGTCTTGCACATTGAAGATGCTACTGGAAAAGATATGGTCACCTTTAAGCCTAAAAACGGCAACTATTATTTCCATTTCTCAAACCCTAGTTTAGCCAAAGGCACTCAATACAAAATATACTTTGGCGGTAGCTATAATGGTGGAAGCTTTGTCGGCGGATCTTCTGGGTGGGGAGTATATACAAGCGGAACGTATTCAAATACGGGCGCAACATTGAAATCTACAACGACTACCTCAGGTACCGCTACTGTAAATACGATCTCTTTCTAACCAATTGTTTGAGTTAAGAAGTAAGACTCATTCTTCCTACTTCTTAACTCCTGCCTCCTATTTTTACCCCTCATACAAAGCCGACGCACTGCATAGTGTCTCGGCTATTTTTTGGCGTACCTCTTCTGGTTCAAGCACCTCTACATCCGCTTCAAATTCCTTGATTTTAGCTATCAGCTTTCGGTTGATACAAAGTCTAGTTTCCAAAGAGAAGATATGATACCAACCTCTATAAAATAGCCATTTGATTACAGAAGCATATCGTCTCCCCGCTCCTCTGGCACTGTATTTGTAACTTTGATTCAGCAGTCAAGTACAATTTTTGGAATATTGACGTTACTTTTGTACCTGTATTTCATTACGTTGTTTTACAACTCCACTTTGTATGGGTGGTTGATTGATTTTCAATTGTGGATAAAGGAACATTGCCCTTGAAAAATCTTCTATTTCTCCTTTTGGTCAGCTTTTCTCTCTTCGCCCAGCCCAAGCGTGAATTTAGGGGGGTGTGGATTGCCAATGTCGGAAACGTGGACTGGCCTTCAACCAAAGGGCTTTCTGCCGCCCGGCAACAACAAGAATTGATTGATTTGCTGGATATGATTCAACGACGCGGACTCAACGCCGTGTTTTTTCAGATACGCAATGCCTGTGATGCAGTTTACGAAAGCAAACTAGAACCCTGGTCCGAATGGCTTACTGGACAGCAGGGACAATCGCCAGGCTATGACCCACTGGCATTTATGATACAAGAATGCCGCAAACGTAATCTCGAAATCCATGCGTGGATGAATCCCTACCGCGCCGTGACGGATATTCGTACGGCTTCGCTCGCTTCCAATCACGTTGCCAAAGTCCGTCCTGATGTACTGTTATCTTACGGCCCATTACGGATTCTGGACCCGGGCCGCCCCGAAGTGCGCTCTTTTGTGACCCGTGTGGTCATGGATGTGGTACGCCGCTACGACGTCGACGGCATTCATTTCGACGATTATTTTTATCCTTACCCCCAAACTGGCATCACGCTCAACGACAACGCTACTTTTGCCGAGCACAATCGTGGGTTTACCAACCGCGCCGACTGGCGTCGCGACAATGTCAATCTGCTTATTGAAGCCGTTGCCGACAGTCTGAGAAGAGTAAAGCCTTGGGTTAAATTTGGAGTATCTCCTTTTGGTATTTGGAAAAACCGCAGCAGCTCGGCAGAAGGCTCAAACTCTCGCGGTTTTGAAGCGTATTCGGGAAATTTTGCCGATGCCCGCAAATGGATCCAAGAAGGCTGGGTAGACTATATCGCCCCGCAGGTGTATTGGAGCATGGGCAACGGCTCGGCCAATTATACGCATCTAGTGCCTTGGTGGAGCGAAAATGTATCGGAGCAGCACCTTTACATCGGCCACGGAGTGTACAAAGTCAACAGTGATGCCAACTGGCGTAGACCGATGGAGGTTTCGAATCAAATACGCTATAACCGAACGTTTGCCAACGTGCACGGAAGTATTCTTTTCAGCGCCAAAACCCTTCGCAACAACCCCAATCAGTTGTGCGATATTCTCTGCCAGGAAGTATATCAATCTCCAGCGCTTGTTCCAGCCATGCCTTGGAAAAGCACAACTCCACCACCTGTACCTACTGACCTCGAAACAGAACTTAACGATAACAACACCATTACCTTAACGTGGTCTTATCCTTATACACTCACTTCTGAGCGCGACAAAGCCCGCTATTTCGTTGTCTACAGAAGCATCAACAAAGCCTCCATCGACCTCCGAACGGGGCTATCCATTCGTGCCATTGTCGTAAATGAAGCAGGAAAAAATACATTTACTTTTAACGACACGCAAGTCAGCCCGGGCACCAAATACAACTACACCATTAGTGCTTTTAACCGACTTCACAATGAAAGTAAACCAACCGATGTGGTAAGTATCTCTACCACACAACGAGCGGTAGAAGTAGTGGAAGAGGCCCCCAAGCCGATTTTGCCGTTGGCTTCGCAATTACTGGCACCCATTACTCCTCATGAAGAGCCTACGGAAGCCGTTGCGGCCGCCGAAGAAGAAAAAGAAGAGGCCGAGCCAGAAATTGCTGAAATACCCACCACCGATTCAGAAGAGTTGTTAGAAGTCTTTCCCAATCCCTTCAACCAACAAATAGACATTCGGTACCGACTGACCGAAGCCACCGAAGTCTCACTCTATGTGTACGATTCGCATGGCACACGCGTGGGGGCGTTGGTAGTGAACAAACCCCAAGAAGTGGGCACGTATTCCGTTAAATTCAATGGACAATTCCTGAGCGAAGGCGCGTATTACGCGCGTCTGATGGCGGGTCCCGTACAAAAAACCGTTAAGATGGTTTTGAAACGTTAGGAAGTATTAACAAAAATCAGGGCACGAATCATGTCCATTTCTTCGTTGATAGCCCACAAACAAATTATATTACAACCATGAAACGATTCGTATTAAGTGCCTTGTTGCTTGCTGCAAGTGCCGCTACTTTTGCCCAAACTACTACAGCCGTGGAAAAAGACCCCATCAAAAAAATCGAAGTTACGGGTACCGCCGAATTGGAGGTGGTTCCCGACGAACTGTATTTTACCATTTCGTTGAAGGAATATTTCAAAGACGAAAAAAATCAAAAAGACAAAGTTGTTCTTGAAACCCTTGAAAAACAACTTATTGAGGCGGTAAAAAGCGCTGGTTTGCCCAAAGAAAACCTTAGCATCAGCGGCGTAACGGGCTACCGTGAGTGGACTGGCAAGAAAAAGCCTCAACATTTTCTGGCAGGAAAGCAGTTTCAACTCAAACTTTCAAATGCCAATAACATCAATGAACTAATGTCCAAAGTGGACGACCGAGGCGTAGAATACGTCAACATGAGTCGCGTGGAGCACTCCAAAAAAGAGGAATTTCGTCGGCAAGTCAAAGTCAATGCGCTCAAAGCAGCCAAGGAAAAAGCGGGTTATTTGCTCGAATCTATCGGTGAAAAATTGGGAGAAGTACTCGAAATCCACGAAGTGGAAGAAGGCAGCGTATATCCAATGTACAAACAGGCGCAATACAACGTGCGCATGATGGCCGCCGATGCCGCACCCGAAGGAGGCGAAGCCCTCGAATACCAAAAAATCAAGTATAGCTATCGCATGAACGCCACGTTCAGAATCAAATAGCCATATCCCCGTCACGCAGAGACGCAGGTGTGCTTGCACCTCTGCATCTTTGCGTGACTAAATTATTTCTTTCTTCTCACATCCAATCCATACCCTTTCAGGATACTCCGCGCCAGAGCCGATTTATGTACTTCGTCGGCACCGTCGTAAATACGGGCGGCTCGCTCGTGGGCGTACCAATACGAGAGTAAAATATCGCTGGTCATGCCCAGCCCACCATGGGTTTGAATGGAGCGGTCAATGACGCGCAACATCATATTGGCCGTAAAAAACTTGATCATCGAAATCTCATCCCGCACCGATGCCGCGCCAAATTGGTCGATGTTGTGCGCTGTGCGCAAAACCAGCAATCGAGCCGCATCTATCTCTGCCCGACTTTCGGCAATGAATCCCTGAATAAACTGGGTATCGCCCAGCACTTTCCCTTCTTCCAGCTCACGGCTCACGGCGTAGCGGCACATCAAGTCAAAGCTACGCTCTGCAATTCCGATAAACCGCATACAGTGATGAATTCGTCCCGGACCGAGGCGTTCCTGCGCCAACAGAAAACCCGCACCTTCGGCACCAATAAGGTTAGCCTGTGGTACGCGTACGTTTTCGTACAGCATCTCCGCATGACTCGCCCAACTATCGCCCGCATGGCCCATGATGGGAATATTCCGTACCAATTTCACGCCTGGCGTTTCCATAGGCACCAATATTTGGCTGGCGCGTTTGTGCGGGGCCGCTTCTGGATTGGTCACGGCCATGACCACGGCAAAAGCCGCACCGTCGGCCGAACTGGTAAACCATTTATGACCGTTGATGACGTAATCGTCGCCGTCTTTCACGGCTGTTGTGCCCATACGGGTAGGATTGGAACCCGCAAATTCAGGCTCGGTCATGCTGAAACAACTCCGAATTTCGCCATTCATGAGTGGCTTTAAATAGCGCTCTTTGAGGTGTTGGGGCGCGTACTTGTGCATGAGTTCGGTGTTTCCGATGTCGGGGGCTTGCGTGTTAAACACAAAATGCCCAAACGGCGAACTTGCCAGCACTTCACTGATTTGTCCAAATTCACACAGTGTCAGGTTAAGGCCACCGTCTTCTTCGGGCAAGTGCAACCCCCAAAGCCCTGCTTGTTTGACAAGTTGGCGTTTTTGCTGCAAAATAGGCTCTACGTGCGAAAAATCATGGGCGAGGTATTCGGGGGTTTCGAGTGGATACAGCTCTTTTTCAATAAATTCTTTGATTTTTGGCAATAACTCCCGAGTACGGTCGGTGGCAAAGATTGGTTCCATTGAGTTGGTTAAGGTTTGTTATGCACGCAGAATGACTCCCCAAATATAAAAAATAAAGCTTTACAGATGATGGGTTATTTGTCAGCTCAATAATTCAATTCCTACAAAATTATTGGCAACAAAATCAACTATTTGCTCTAATTTTGACCACGAATTACCGTTTTTCCTCATGCTCATTTCTCTTCAAAACGCCTTTGTACGTCGTTACGACACCGTGATACTTTCTGAGTTGGATTTCCAAATTCTCCCTAGAGAACAATGGGCCATTGTGGGCGAAAATGGCAGCGGCAAAACAACTTTGCTGGAAGTATTGGCGGGAAAATGGCCCGTTTGGCGAGGAAAACTTACTCATTCGTACGGTGAAGTGTTGCTGTCAAAAGTCGCCGAGCTAGTCCCTTCCGATTATTCATTTAATCGAATCGTAGCTTCGGCCGCCCAATATTATCAACAGCGTTTCCACAGCTTTGAAGCTGAAATAGCACCTACCGTACGGGACGTGTTGACCAATCAACTCAAACCCGTCGGTACGGTAGATGAGCATTCGGTACAATTACCCGAATCTACTGTTTCGGAAGAAGATTTACTAAAAACCGCCCGCCTGCTTTCCATTGAACACCTGCTCGACCGCCCTTTTGTCACGCTTTCCAACGGCGAAACCCGTCGGATGATGCTCACACGGTCATTGCTCAAAAAACCTAAACTGTTGTTGTTAGACAATCCTTTTGCGGGTTTGGATGTACACTCGCGCGATGTCTTGCGCGAGGCATTAAAGCAATTAAAACACGAAGGCATTTTGGTCATTCTGGTAACTTCTTCGATCGAAATTCCCGAAAGCGTGACGAATGTATTGGAATTGAAAGAAGGAAAAATCGTGGGTGTGACTTCAGGCAGTTCATCCCCTGAATTCACACCCCAGACAAACTTGAGCACGAATTTAACCGCAGAACATAGACCTTTACAGGATGATAAAGCAGCACAAGCCGTACATCAAGATTTTGAGTTGGCGGTCAATCTGCGAAATATCAACGTGGCTTATGGTAGTAAGAAAGTGTTGATAAACGTAGATTGGAAGATCAAAAAAGGAGAAAAGTGGGCTTTGGTGGGGCCTAACGGTTCAGGAAAATCAACGCTATTGAGCATCCTGACCGCCGACAATCCTCAGCGTTTTGCCAACGACTATGACCTTTTTGACGTCAAACGTGGTGGCGCTTCAATGTGGGATGTAAAAAGTAAAATAGGCCACGTTTCGCCCGAATTACATTTGTATTTCCCGCAGGAAACCACCGTTTTTAAGGCCATTGCGTCTGGTTTTTTTGATGCTACGGGGGTTTATTTCAGGAAGTTGACCGAGGAACAAATTCAACGTACGCACGTGGTGGCTGAGTGGCTGAATGTAAACTCATTTATTGAAAAACCGTTTAAAAATATTTCGAAAGGACAACAAAGGCTGGTACTTTTGGCCCGTGCATTGGTCAAAAATCCGCCGCTTTTAATTTTGGATGAACCCTGTCAGGGATTGGATTTTGCGGCGGTCGAACATTTCAAGGAAGTCGTTGATATCATTTGTGATACGCCCGAGCGTATGCTCATCTACGTATCGCATTACGCCCACGAAATTCCGAGCTGCGTTACCCAAACGTTGCGTTTGGAAGAAGGAAAAGTTATCTAAGCTAGAACATTATTGACCACTTTCTACGAAGCGATTGGTACGAAATACCTGGGGCGCTTGTCTTCTGCGCGCATTTACTAAAAAGAGCTGGTAGGTTCCCCGTTCAAGAAAACATGCTGGAATCTCGCCAGCAAAACCCTGCCTAAAATACTGCTGTTTGGTCAAGAACTGAATTGGATTGGTTTTGGTGGCTGTGGCCGAAATAAAGTAGAAACGTCGATTACTTTTCAACATCCACAACCAAGCCTCCCCTTGATTCAGTTGAAACCTGAGCGTGTCGGTTTTTACGGTTGCTACGCGTCTACACCGGGCGGTATCTTCCGAAACTGTTTCCCATTCTAGCGTCGTTGGAATAAAAGGTAGCAATGAATCCGTTTTTAGAGCGCTAACATCCATCAAAGGGGAGTCAGTTTGACAAACTATATTTTGGGACTGCGAAGTTTGATAGATTTCGGGCAAACCGTTTTGGTCCTTCCAGTTCAGATACAGCAGGTTATTGTGTTGCATGTTGTAAGTATCTGCCCAAAATTTCTGATACTCCATGTAGCGATAACCCCAATCACGGTAATAAGATAACCCCCAAACACCCATACTGACTCCTAAAAACACAAGAAAGAGCCGATGAAGAATGACTTTATTATTTTGTAATTGAATGAGCAAAATAAGGTATCCAATCCCTACAAGCAAGGCAGAATAATGCCGATAACGACCCAACAACGCAGCATCAGCGCCCACAGGCTCAGTACGTAAAAGGGCTACAGCCGCCGCTGTCAGTAAGGCAAAAAGCGCATAAGCAGTTAACTTAAATGTAGAGGAACTCCAATAACGCGCTTGCTGAATAGTTTTGAAATTGGTTAAAAGCAAAACGAGCATTATCCCAGCTCCCAAGCCCGCCGCTACCCATTTAAAACTTCCCGAAATAAAATCTCCGTAGCCGCCAATAAACAGACAAATCCCCAAAAGCCACTGCACAGGGTTGGTTTGAATACCGTATGTAGCATCGGGCACTCCAAGAGATTTGGCCCACCAATAACCTCCTAAAAAAACAATACCCAAAAGGGACCATATCGCCATTTGTGCTAGAGACGCCCGCTGCACGATTAAGACGCCCAAGCCAATAAATATACTCAAGAGCCCATTTCCGTTGGAAAAAGTCGCCCCTGCAGCACAAAGAAACGCCAATGCAAAATGCCAACGACTTAGCTTTTGCTCATTATTTACCAACACATGGATGGATTCAAAGGCGAGCCAAATCACCACCATATTTGACCAAACGGCCATTGGCCACAGTGCCGTTTCGGTAAATTGAAGCTGAAACAGAATAAAAAGAACAGGCAAAAAGTATAGGGAGGGCATTTTGGCCTCTTTCGAACTCCCGTAAAGCAACCACGCCACCCGAACCCAACAAAGATTGCCGACCACAACCATGGTTTTAAGATTAACACAACCGCTGATTATAACCTGTAAATAGGCAATTATTTTAGCCGGTAATATGACATGCTCACGAAACGGCGTAAAAAAAAGCTTTAAGGATTGTTCATCAAAGGGAAAGGCATGATTAATAAATCCAAAAATCACGGGGAGGTCATCCTCGTTGGGAAATGGAATACTGAAGCGAAATAGGTATACAAAATAGGCAAAAACGGGGATTGCGGCAACAAGGGCTAAAATAATTCGTTTGGGCATACGCTTACGCTATAACGTGAAAAACCTGACAGATTTGCAGGATAGAAACAGTCATGCAAATCCGTCAGGTTTTTGTAAGTCACCGCCCACCACAAGTTTGGGATGGTTTTGCACGGAACAAATATACAAAACCAACGAAATTCATCGCGTAATTTTACCCATTCTTAGGCTTGGCCTTTTTGGCATCAATCACTGTTTGAAAAGTACTAACCCCCGATGCCCCAAAAAAGCCAAGTGCCTTGCGTCCATTTGGGTTGACATTGGTAACGTTGGTAAAAATATTGGAAGGTGGGGTTGCAAAAAGTCCACCATTGGTAGATTCGATACGTACTTGGTTGAGAAAATAATACGCTTCTAGCGACACACTTAGCAGCTCTACTTTCACCGTATCTTTCTCAAGCGCAAACTCTATCTGAGGCACCACCGATTGCCGAATCGGAAGAATAAAAATCAAGCCATCGCTATTGGCACCAGGACTAAACGCCGCATCAAAAGCCGTTGAGATATTGCTTGCGCTATTGTAGTACTTACCATTTCGGTATGATTTTATCCAATAACAATCCCCTACGCCAACAGGGTCACGCGCAAAAAACTCTGGCTTATAGCCTTCTTGGGGCGAGCCGTCGCTGGGTGCAATAGGAAATTTATCGAAAAAATACGTCATTGAATCAATCTTGGGTACGCGATTGAGTTTGGTTGTAGCCCGGTATTCTTCCGTGCCAAATTTAACATTGAGCGTATACGTTCCCCCGATGCGCCCCAGCGAATCACTTGCCGAAGCTGGTTTCCACACATAGTACCCGTTGTTTTTGAGGTCTTTAAATGTAAAAACTTTGCCTTTATCGTCGGTAACAATAACGCTGGCATTCAGTACGGGCTTAGCGGGGCTATTGGCAAAATAAGGGGCCGATTCTGTCAAGCGAATGGTATGTTCGGTGGCTTGATTGGTTACCCAGCCGTCTACAACCAACTGAGGGTCTCCTGAAGGAATATCTAAGTCTACGACATCTTCACAGCTCGTCAAAGCGCTAAGAATGAGGGCAAAAAGAAACAATTGAGCGAATATTTTTTTCATGGCAATGTATCTATTGTCAAAAATCAATGATCAAAATTTGAAATTATACGTCACAGCAGGAATCACACTGCCAATGATGGAATAACGCACCGCCTCGGTTTGGAGGTTATTATCCTCATTTTGTTGTACATAAGTTGAAAACGGATTCCGACGGTTGTACGCGTTATACACGCTAAAAACCCATTCCCCCTGCCCTTTGCCAAACAGCTTTTTCTTGGATTTGAGCGTAGCACCAAAATCCAAACGGTGATAAGAAGGAATCCGCGAAGCATTGCGCGAATCATTTACATTCTGAGGCAATGCCCATCCTCCCCATTCAAAGCGATTGGTAGGGAAAGAAGCCGGCGTACCCGTGTTGAAGGCAAAATTGGTGGAGAAACTCCAACGCTCATTCAGTTGGTATAAACCTACCACTGAGAGATTGTGGGTTTTATCAAAACGGGCGGGAAACCAGCCGTTATTATTGATTCCTTCTATTTTTCGTTCTGTACGCGCCAAAGTATAGCTCAGCCACCCCGTTAGTTTTCCACGGTTTTTCTTTACGTAAAATTCTGCTCCATAGGCCCGACCATTGCCGAAGAGCAAATCGCCTTCGAGGTATTTATTGAGCAATAAATCCGAATTACGAACATAATCAATTTGGTTTTGGAGGTCTTTATAATACACCTCTACGGAAGCTTCGTAGGTATTGTCCTGAAAATTCTGAAACCACCCCAACGCCACTTGGTCAGCAATTTGAGGTTTAATGATTTTTGAACTCAACGTCCACACATCCAACGGCGAACTTGCGGCGGTGTTGGACAATAAATGCAAATACTGCACGGTACGGTTATAGCTGGCTTTGATAGAAGTTGATGGCGAAAGTTCAATTTTTGTCGAAAAACGCGGCTCCCAATTTCCATATTCATTGATTACCCCCGTTTCATATTTGGTTTCTGAAACGGGAATCTTACGCTCCCCTTTGACGATTTCCTGAAATTCAAAGTTGGTTCCTGGACCCAGATTTCTAAAATGCGAATAGCGAATTCCGTACTGAAACGATAACCAATCGTTTACTTTTTGTTCATTGCCAATGTACAGCGCCGATTCATCGGCGTAGCGCGCGTCGAGGCTAATGTTGCGTGACTCCCCGCTCGAAATCGCCAATGCAGTGCCAGGCTTTGAAGTATAGTTGATGTATTGCCCCCCAAACGTAACCGTATTGTTTGGCGTTAAGTAATACGTAAAATCAGGTTTCAGGCTCCACGTCTGAATGTTTGAATTCCACTTGAATTTATCGCCAGTTTTGCTCGTATTGTTGCGGTCTGATTCCAATCCGTAGTCATAATTCGAATAAAACGTGGTAAAATTCATAAAAAGTTTGTTGTTGAACACGTGATTCCAACGCGCCGTGGCGGTTTGATTTCCCCAATCAAACCCGAAGTCAGCGCCAAACACATCGCGGCCAAAATAACCAGAGGCATAAACGGTGTTTTTGTCGTCAATCCGATAATTAGCTTTGGCCGTAAAGTCATAGAAATAAAAGCGCGACCCTTTCAAATCTCCGCTCAAAAATGGCTTGGCCAACACATCAATATACGACCGACGACCCGCTACAATAAACGAGCCTTTTCCTTTGGCAAAAGGCCGTTCATAGCTCAACCGAGAGAAGATTGTGCCCACGCCGCCGTTAATTTCTGTCTTTTTTGAATTCCCTTCTTTGAGCCTCACGTCCAGAATAGAGGAAATACGCCCACCGTATTGTGCAGGAATACCTCCTTTCACCAACTTGACGTCTTTGATGGCATCGGGATTAAAAACCGAGAAAAAGCCAAACAAATGGGAAGAATTAAAGACGGGGGCTTCGTCCAGCAGAACCAAATTTTGGTCAATATTACCCCCACGAACGTTAAAACCGCTCGCCCCCTCTCCTACGCTTGTCACCCCTGGCAACAACTGAATACTGCGCACTAGATCTACCTCACCCAACAATGCCGGCATTTGGCGGATGGTCTTCATTTCCACCTTATTGACCGACATTTCGATGTTTTTGACGTTCTCGTCCTCTTTTGTAGTCTTGATAACGACTTCTTGTAGCTTAAGGCTTTCATCTTTGAGTTCGAGACTGAGTTTTAAATCGGCGGTAAGCTCAATTTTTTTTTCGATTTTTTCGTAACCGATGTAATTGAAAACCAATGTGTAAGTCCCAGTTGGCAGATTAAGCGCATAGTAGCCATAATCGTTGGTGACGGTTCCGTTGCCAATTTCGCGCACATAGACCGATACGCCAATCAGGCTTTCGCCGTCTGAGGCATCTTTTATGTACCCGCTTACGGTCTTTCGTTCTTGGCTGTATCCGTAGGTAAGCGTTAAAAGAAAGACCAGACTCGTTAAGATTTGTTTCATAGCTGATGATGGGTTATTGATTGTTTTTAAATGACAACCTGCGAGGAGGGTTCCCCTATCTATATGTTTGTACTTTTCTGATATAGAAACGTTGCAAACCTACTTCATTGTTCAAAAAAATAAGATAAAATTGGGATGAAGTGCCTTAAAAACGGCGTAAACGGGAAGAATACAGGTATTAAAAATGCAAAAGCACCGCCGAAGCAGTGCTTTTGGTGTATCTTTTAAAAAAGTTAATCTACCACTACTTCATCCATTGCAATCGTAGTAGGGCGTCCTGCAGCGGGATGTCCTTCGGGAGCTGGACCAGCGTTTTTTGCGCGAATTCGAATATAACGGGCACGGGCCGTTTTAAAATCTGCCACTACTGGCATAATCTCCCACGGGCCCTCCAGTGCGTACTTTACAGGCTGAGCCAATGCATCTTTAAAGCTTTCACCATCGCGCGAAAGGCCAATTTCGACCGACGTAGGTGGAAATACATTGTTCATAATCACTTTGAGAAAATTGGCAGAGACCTTGGTAACAGGTTTTACATCTCCTAAATCAATCGTAATTTCAAAATCTTTGCCCGACAGACGCACCCATTCGGCGCTGTTTCGAGGGCTTTGCGCGACTTGTCCATCGGTCAATTTCTTTTTGTCGGTATCCACGCCTTCGGCCGGTGCATTGGCGTAGGTATAGGGTTTTCCTTTGGCACGATGAATGAAAAAC
Organism: Runella rosea; assembly: GCF_003325355.1. Taxonomy (GTDB): domain Bacteria; phylum Bacteroidota; class Bacteroidia; order Cytophagales; family Spirosomataceae; genus Runella; species Runella rosea. The sequence goes on along the minus strand of NZ_CP030850.1, from coordinate 4,297,707 downwards.
TTTTCTTCAAACTTTGCTCCCGCCGTTGTGATGGCCTTTATCGTGGTGATTTTATCCAACGTAATGGGCATTAAATATTCGGTCGAGCTAGTCGATGGTTCTTTGCCATCAGTGGTATAATATATTTTGCTGTCGGAGTCCAGTTTTTCCAACCGAACCTGCAATTGTCCTTGGTTATTAAACTGCGTCACGGCCCGCACGTCCAGAATTCGTTTTGAATAATTGACTTTCAGGTAATCTAATCGTTTTAAATGTTCTTTCAGGCGCGTGGCAAAATCTTCAAAATTCTTTCCGCCCGAAGGCACCCAAGCCACTTCGGCAATGGCCGTGGCGCGTGGGAACGTCATGTATTCTACCTGTGCAGGGCTAGGCATATATTCGGTCCAAACATTGCCCTGAACTCCCAAAATGTATTTTTGTTCTTCCGGAGAAAAACCTGCCCCTGGATCATACTCATATACTTTTTCAATGGGTAAATACCCACCGATAGCCAAAGGTTCTTTGGCAGGATTGGCCTGATAATAGTCTAGGTAGTAATAAGTATTGGGAGTCATGATGACGTTATGCTTTTGCTTGGCGGCTTCAATGCCCCCTTGGGTACCGCGCCAGCTCATCACCGTGGCATTGGGCGCTACGCCACCTTCCAAAATCTCATCCCAGCCGATAATGGCTCGCCCTTTGGAGTTAACAAACTTTTCGATACGCTTGATGAAATAGCTTTGCAGTTCATGTTCATCTTTGAGATTCAATTTTTTAATTAAATCTTGACAAAAAGCGCTCTGCTTCCAAGCATCTTTGGGGGCTTCATCTCCTCCAATATGAACATATTTCCCTGGAAACAAGGTAAATACTTCTGTCAACACATCCTGCAAAAACGTGAAAGTTTTCTCGTTGGGACAATAAACGTCGTTCATTACGCCCCATTTGGTGGCCACTTCGTATTTTTTTGAAGGCTCACAACCCAACTCAGGGTAGGCCGCCAATGCCGCCGAAGAGTGTCCGGGCAATTCAATTTCAGGAATAATGGTTACGTATTTTGATTGGGCATACTTTACTACCTCTTTGATTTCGGCTTGGGTATAAAAACCGCCATTCTCCTTTCCATCAAACTTTTGAGGATAGTTTTCTGAATACTGACCCATGAGCGTTTCTTTTCGCTTTGAGCCGACTTGAGTCAGTTTTGGATATTTCTTTATCTCAATGCGCCAGCCTTGATCATCGGTTAAATGCCAATGAAAAATGTTCATTTTGTGCAAGGCCAACAAATCAATGTATTTTTTTATAAACGAAACGGGCATAAAATGCCGACTGACATCCAGCATGAGGCCACGATGACCAAAACGGGGTTTGTCCTGAATTTGACAAACAGGCATCGACCATGAAACATTTTCGACAGGTACGGGACTAAAAACAGACGTCGGTAATAGTTGCAGAATGGTTTGCAACCCGTAGAAAGCACCTTGTGGTGTTCCTGCATCTAGCATTACCCGGTCAGCGCTTACACTTAACTTATAGCCTTCTGTACCAAGTCCTAATGCTTTATTTAGACGAATATAAATTATGTTTTTGGCCGTTGGTGTAGCTGTTGCGGCAACGGCTAAAGGTAATTTTGAAGCCGTTTTCAACGTCGTTACCAAACTTTGGGCAATGGGTTTTAATGGTGCATCCTTGGCCGTAACAATAATTTTAGTTTGCGCATTTAATACAAATGTACCCTCACCTCCATTGAATTGTGCAGGAAAGGGAATCAAATTATAGGTATTTTCTTGGGCTTGAAGAAGTGTAAAGCGTAAGGTGCAAAGTGTAAAGAAGAAAATTAGTTTTTTCATGCTCATAATAAATCGTTTGAAAAACAAAGGAACTAAAAAACGGCTGGAATTGGAAAAAAGTATTCTCCCATCAAAAGCAAAAAAACGCCCCAACCTAAGTCGGGGCGTTTTACTATATAAACTAATTGGAAACCTATTAATTCGCCAATTCACGTTTGCCACGACGAGAGCTGTTGCGCTCGCGTGACTCTGTCACCGTTTCGAGGTCTTCTTTCGAACCAATGATGAGTTTTTGGTAACGACGGGCACCTGTACCGGCAGGAATCAAGTGACCTACGATCACGTTTTCCTTCAAGCCTTCGAGGGTATCGCGTTTTCCGCGTACAGCCGCTTCGCTCAATACTTTGGTCGTTTCCTGGAACGACGCCGCAGAGATAAAGCTTTCAGTACCCAACGACGCTTGCGTAATACCCATCAGGGTTGGCTGAGCAACCGCAGGTTTAGCATCACGGGCAGTCACCAAACGTTGATCACGGCGCTTAAGCGTTGAGTTTTCGTCACGCAAACGACGTGCAGAAATCAACATACCCGGTTTGAGGGATTCTGAATCACCAGCATCTTCTACCACTTTCATGTCGAGTACACGGTCGTTTTCTTCGCGGAATGTCCACTTATCAACGGCCTGCATTTCGAGGAAGTTGGTATCACCTGGATCCATAATTTCAACTTTCTGCATCATCTGGCGTACGATACACTCAATGTGCTTATCGTTGATTTTCACCCCTTGTAAGCGGTAAACCTCTTGGATTTCATTTACGAGGTACTCCTGTACGGCGGTTGGTCCTTTGATGGAAAGAATATCACTTGGCGTGATAGCTCCGTCAGAAAGCGGCTCACCAGCTTTTACGTAGTCACCGTCCTGTACCAGAATGTGTTTCGACAATGGCACAAGGTATTTTTTACGAGTACCGTCTTTCGACTCGATGTTGATTTCACGGTTACCGCGTTTGATGATACCGTAAATAACCACACCGTCGATTTCAGATACTACCGCAGGGTTAGACGGGTTACGTGCTTCGAACAATTCCGTAACACGTGGCAAACCTCCCGTAATATCGCGGGTTTTACCCAACGTACGAGGAATTTTCGCCAACGGCTGTCCTGTTCTCACCACGGCACCATCTTTGATTACCAGGCGAGCACCCACAGGTAAGTTATAGATTTTCTCTTCGATGTCAGTCAAAAGCGGACTTTTTCCTTTTACCAGAATACCTGGGTTTTTGGTACGGTCGCGGCTTTCGATGATTACCATTTCTTGGAAGCCCGACTGCTCGTCGATTTCTTCGCGGAACGTAATACCTTCTTCAATCGCTTCGTATTCGATTACCCCGTTAAATTCTGATAAGATAACGGCGTTGTACGGATCCCAGTTACAAAGTTCTTGTCCTTTGGTTACTTTTTGTCCTTCTTTTACCAACAATGTAGCCCCATAAGGTACGTTGTTTGCAATCAGTACTTGTCCGTTGGCTTCGCTGATGATACGAATTTCACCCGAACGTCCCATCACGATGGTAGCAGGGTTTCCTTCGTTATCGGTCGAATCTACCGTACGCATATCTTCAAATTCCACTTTACCGTCAAACTTGGTTTTGATGGAGGCTTCTTGCGCAATGTTTTGCGCAACCCCACCCACGTGGAATGTACGAAGGGTCAGCTGTGTACCTGGTTCTCCGATTGACTGTGAGGCAATTACCCCAACAGCTTCTCCGTTTTCGGCCATACGTCCCGACGCCAAGTTACGTCCGTAGCATTTCGAGCAAACCCCATTGCGGGTTTCGCAGGTCAATACCGAACGAATCTCAACGGCTTCAATGCTGGTTTCGTCGATGCGAGACGCAATTTCTTCCGTGATTTCGCTTCCTGAAGCAATGATTAGCTCACCAGTAAGCGGATCTAAAATATCGTGAACCGATACACGACCTAAGATACGTTCTGCCAATGGCTCAACGATGTCTTCGTTGTCTTTCAACGCCGAGATTTCAATACCGCGCAGGGTACCACAATCTTCTTCGTTTACGACTACATCCTGGGCCACATCGTGCAAACGACGGGTCAGGTAACCTGCATCGGCCGTTTTCAACGCGGTATCCGCCAAACCTTTACGTGCACCGTGGGTAGAGATGAAGTACTCCAATACGTCAAGACCTTCTTTAAAGTTTGACAGAATCGGGTTTTCAATGATCTCTCCTACGCCACCCGCCAGGTTTTTCTGAGGCTTAGCCATCAGACCGCGCATACCACCCAACTGACGTACCTGCTCGCGAGAACCACGGGCTCCCGAGTGCATCATCATATATACTGAGTTGAATCCTTGCTGGTCATTTTCCAATTGCGTCAGAAGCGTATTAGCCAACTTGGTGTTGGTACGCGTCCAAACGTCAATGATTTGGTTATAACGCTCGTTTTCCGTGATCAGACCCATCATGAAGTTGTCCATCACACCCTGAACTTCACCTTTGGCTCCATCGATAAGCTGCCATTTTTCATCAGGGATCTTGATATCACCCAAACCGATCGACAACCCACCTTTAAATGCCGTCTGGAAGCCTAAGTGCTTGATTTCATCCAAGAACTGAGCACAACGCGCATTACCCGCAATTTTGAATACGTGACCGATGATTTGCTGCAATTTTTTCTTTGTCAACAATTCATTGATGTATCCTACTGATTCAGGAACAAACTGGTTGAAAAGGATTCGACCCGCTACGGTATCAATCAATTTCTTCTCCAATGTACCATCCTCGTTACGAACCGTTACGCGGCATTTGATATGAGCATGTTTCGACAATTTGCCTTCGTTGATGGCAATGATGACTTCGTCTGCCCCGTAAAATATACCACCCTCTCCAATGATTGGAATCTCTGGTGTTGATTTGCGTCCTTTAGTTACGTAATACAAGCCCAAAACCATGTCTTGTGAAGGTACCGTAATTGGTGCACCGTTGGCTGGGTTCAAGATGTTGTGTGACGAAAGCATCAACATAGATGCCTCCAACACAGCTTCTTGTCCTAGTGGTACGTGAACCGCCATTTGGTCACCGTCAAAGTCAGCGTTGAACGCCGTACACACGAGTGGGTGCAGCTGAATGGCTTTTCCTTCAATCAACTTAGGTTGGAACGCCTGAATACCCAAACGGTGAAGCGTTGGAGCACGGTTGAGCAACACGGGGTGTCCTTTCAACACGTTTTCCAAAATATCCCAAACCACAGGGTCTTTACGGTCAACGATTTTCTTCGCAGACTTAACCGTTTTTACGATTCCGCGTTCGATTAGTTTACGGATAATAAACGGTTTGAATAACTCAGCCGCCATATCTTTAGGAAGTCCGCACTCATGCAATTTGAGTTCAGGGCCTACTACAATTACCGAACGACCAGAATAGTCAACACGTTTACCCAATAAGTTTTGACGGAAACGGCCCTGCTTTCCTTTCAACATATCGGAAAGAGATTTCAAAGCACGGTTTCCTTCGGAACGAACGGCGTTTACTTTACGGCTGTTGTCAAACAAAGAGTCAACCGCTTCTTGCAACATCCGTTTTTCGTTACGCAAAATCACCTCAGGAGCTTTGATTTCGATCAAACGCTTCAATCGGTTGTTACGAATGATTACGCGACGATACAGGTCATTTAAGTCAGAAGTAGCAAAACGTCCACCATCCAATGGCACCAATGGACGCAATTCCGGTGGAATCACGGGCACCATACGAATCACCATCCACTCAGGGCGGTTTTCGATACGGGTGTTGGCATCACGGAGGGCTTCCACTACTTTCAGACGTTTCAGCGCTTCCGCTTTACGCTGTTGTGAGGTATCATTGGCTGCATTGTGGCGCAGTTCATAAGACAATTCGTCCAATTGTGTGCGTGACAATAACATTTCCAACCCGTCGGCACCCATCTTAGCGATGAATTTGTTGGGGTCAGTGTCAGGCAACATTTGGTTTTCGCGCGGCAGTTTATCCACGATGTCCAAGTATTCGTCTTCGGTCAGGAAGTCCATTTTATTGACTCCGTCTTCCGCTTTGATACCCGGCTGAACAACTACATAACGCTCGTAATAAATGATTTGGTCCAATTTCTTGGTAGAAAGGCCCAAGAGATAACCGATTTTGTTTGGCAAGCTACGGAAATACCAGATATGAGCTACGGGCACAACCAACTCGATGTGTCCCATCCGTTCGCGGCGTACTTTTTTCTCCGTTACTTCAACTCCGCAACGGTCGCAAATAATACCCTTGTAACGAATGCGCTTATATTTACCACAGTGACATTCCCAGTCTTTTACCGGTCCGAAGATGCGCTCGCAAAAAAGTCCGCCCATTTCAGGTTTATAAGTCCGATAATTGATTGTCTCCGGCTGGGTTACCTCGCCATAAGAGCTCTCCAAGATAGACTCTGGCGACGCCAAGCTGATGGTAATCCGCGAAAAGTCACTATTGATTTTCTTGTTTTTCTTGAATGACATTTCGGATATTGTTTTTGTGAAAATGATTTTTGAAAGCATTGCCTTACAACACAAAACGTTGTAAGGCAATGAGAATTAATCCATTGTGATTTCGAGAGCGAGACCTCGTAACTCGTGAATCAATACGTTGAATGATTCAGGAATATTTGGTTTCGGAAGGTTTTCACCTTTCACAATCGCTTCGTACGCTTTTGCTCGTCCGATAACGTCATCCGATTTCACGGTCAAAATCTCTTGCAGAATGTGCGACGCTCCAAATGCTTCGAGTGCCCACACTTCCATTTCTCCAAAACGCTGTCCTCCAAACTGGGCTTTACCACCCAATGGTTGCTGCGTAATGAGGGAGTATGGTCCAATCGAACGGGCGTGCATTTTATCATCCACTAAGTGACCTAATTTCAGCATGTACATGATACCTACTGTTACGTTTTGGTCAAACATATCTCCTGATTGACCATCATAAAGTGGTGTACGTCCGAATTCAGGAATTCCAGCTTCGTTCAATTCAGCAACAACTTGATCCTCAGTAGCTCCGTCGAAAATAGGCGTTGCATATTTGCGGCCCAATCTTCTGCCGGCCCAAGCCAAAATGGTCTCATAAATCTGACCAATGTTCATACGTGAAGGTACCCCCAGTGGGTTCAACACGATATCCATCGGTGTTCCATCAGCAAGGAAAGGCATATCTTCATCGCGAACGATTTTTGCCACAACCCCTTTGTTTCCGTGACGACCAGCCATTTTATCACCCACTTTCAGCTTACGCTTCTTGGCGATATATACTTTGGCCAACTTCACGATACCCGCAGGGAGTTCATCTCCAACTTCCAACGTAAAGCGGTCGCGCTTGAAGCGTCCAGCAATTTCGTTGCGACGTTTTTGATAGTTTTTCACCATTTCAAACAACATCTTGTTGGTTGTAGGATCTTCTGTCCAACCTTCGATAATTAAATCGCCCAACAAGTTTACTTCTTCCGCAACGACATAACCTGCCTCATCCCGGTAAGGGTTTTTGTCAGGGAATACGTTATTGATGATGTTAACACGGCTGAATTTCACCCCTTTACTGATGATATCTTCGCCGAATTTATGTTTTACTCCCGCACTTGTTTTACCATCGAGAAGTTCCACCATTTTATCAATGATGACTTCACGAAGTTTGGTCAAATCGCGGCTGTACGCTTTCATTAACACTTTCAACTCATCCTTCTGCTTAACGCGCTCATCACGGCCTGGGCGAGAGAAAAGCTTGGTATCAACGACCACACCTTTCATCGATGGAGGTGCTTTACGAGAAGCATCTTTCACGTCACCCGCTTTGTCACCAAAGATGGCACGCAACAGTTTCTCTTCTGGCGTTGGGTCTGACTCTCCTTTAGGAGTAATCTTACCAATCAAAATATCTCCTTCTTTTACTTCTGTTCCGATACGAACAATACCGTTTTCGTCAAGATTCTTAACCGCTTCCTCACTTACGTTCGGAATTTCAGCCGTCAATTCTTCTTCTCCGCGTTTGGTATCCCGTACTTCCAAATCAAATTCTTCGATGTGGATTGAAGTAAAGATATCATCACGAACAACTCTTTCTGAGATTACGATAGCATCCTCAAAGTTGTATCCTTGCCAAGGCATGAAGGCTACAAGTAAGTTACGTCCCAAAGCCAATTCTCCAGCTTCAGTTGCGTACCCTTCGCTCAAAATATCACCTTTTTCCACTTTTTGGCCTTTCAGCACCATTGGACGAAGGTTGATACAAGTATCTTGGTTGGTACGACGGAATTTAACCAAGTTGTAAGTAACAACATCACTGTCAAAACTTACAAGGCGTTCTTCATGGGTGCGCTCGTAGCGAACAACAATTTTGGTGGCGTCCACAAACTCAATCACTCCATTTCCAGTCGCTACAACCAATGCACGCGAATCACGGGCAACGCGTCCTTCCAAACCAGTACCTACGATAGGTGCCTGAGGACGGAGAAGCGGCACTGCCTGACGTTGCATGTTTGAGCCCATCAAAGCACGGTTAGCATCATCGTGTTCCAAGAATGGAATCATAGAAGCGGCTACCGATACAATCTGGTTGGCGGCAATATCCATCAACGACGCCTGCGAAGGATCCACCATTGGGAAGTCACCTTCAAAACGCGTCTTGATTTTATCAATCAGGAAGTTCCCTTTATCATCAACAAACGCATTGGCTTGCGCGATATAACGTGAATCTTCTTCTTCGGCCGTCAGATAAACCAGTTCATTGGTCAATTTACCATTATCAATCACGCGGTAAGGCGTTTCGATAAAGCCCATGCTGTTTGTTTTGGCATACACGCAAAGGGAAGAAATCAATCCGATGTTTGGACCTTCGGGCGTTTCAATCGTACAAAGACGTCCGTAGTGCGTATAGTGAACGTCACGAACCTCAAAACCAGCGCGTTCGCGGCTCAAACCACCTGGCCCTAGTGCAGACATACGACGCTTGTGCGTAATTTCTGCCAGAGGGTTGGTCTGGTCCATGAACTGCGACAACTGGTTTGTACCAAAGAATGAGTTAATAACCGACGATAATGTACGGGCATTAATCAAATCAATCGGTTTAAAGTCCTCGTTATCCCGAACGTTCATACGCTCTTTGATGGTACGAGACATACGCGCCAAACCTACCCCAAACTGGGCCCATAGCTGCTCTCCCACGGTACGAACACGGCGGTTCGACAAGTGGTCAATATCATCCACTACGGCTTTGGCGTTGATAAGGCCGATTAAGTATTTTACAATGGACACAATGTCTTGGGTAGTTAACACCTTGGTTGACATTGAAATATCTAATTGCAATTTTTTATTTACCCGGTAGCGTCCTACATCTCCTAAGTCATAACGCTTATCTGAGAAAAACAGGCTTTGAATTACTTCACGGGCCGTTTGTTCGTCAGGTGCTTCTGCGTTACGCAATTGGCGATAAATCTGCTCAACCGCTTCTTTTTCTGAGTTAGAACTATCTTTTTGCAGCGTATTATAGATGATATTGTAATCCGCCATGTTCATGTCCTCACGGTGCAGAATAATAGATTTCTGACCCGAGTCAAGGATCACGTCCAAGTCATCGGCTGATACAATAGAATCACGCTCTAGCAAAACCTCGTTACGGCTGATAGATACCACTTCACCAGTATCTTCATCTACGAAGTCTTCTGTCCATGTGCGCAAAACCCGCGCCGCCAAACGACGGCCAACGGCTTTTTTCAAGCTTGCCTGAGTCGCTGGAATTTCTTCCGAAAGTTCAAACAAATCAAGGATTTCTTTGTCAGAGCCAAAGCCAATTGCGCGTAAAAGGGTAGTAACTGGGAATTTCTTTTTCCGGTCAATGTACGCATACATTACGTTGTTGACGTCGGTTGAGAATTCAATCCAAGAGCCTTTGAATGGAATAATACGGGCCGAATATAGTTTTGTTCCGTTGGTGTGTTTGCTCATTGAGAAAAACACGCCTGGTGAACGGTGCAATTGTGAAACGATAACACGCTCGGCACCATTGATAACAAAAGAACCTTTGACGGTCATGTAAGGGATTGCTCCCAAAAACACTTCCTGCTCAATGGTTTCAAAATCTTCGTTGTCGGCATCATTACACTTAAGGCGCAATTTTGCTTTCAACGGCACAGAATACGTTAATCCGCGAGAGATACATTCATCTACCGAATACTTCGGTGGATCAAGTGCATAATCGACAAATTCAAGTACGAAGTTTTCGCGGGAATCTGAAATAGGAAAGTTTTCCTGAAATACCTTATACAAGCCTTCTTTGTGACGCTCTTCAGACGCAGTGTCTAAATTAACGAATTCACGATAAGAACGAACTTGCACATCCAGGAAGTCCGGATAGTCAATAACAGGCTTAATCCGGGCGAAATTTTTACGTGGAGGTTGTTTGGTTACCAAGGCTTTATAAGTTTTTTTGGTGGATAGAGCCCAACGTCAGTGTGACAATGTATAACGCTGGAAATCAATGATTAGTTTACAAAAAACTTAGCACGCCTCGTAGTTTTCAAAAAGTTTTCATCCCTCTGCATCGCTCCTACGAGTGGCGAAGTGTTTCAGATGAAACTCAACTCTCATCCCCAACGGAGAGTTTTAAAGGAGTCCCCTTTGGGGTAAGGGGCTTAAAACAGGAAAAGACCTGACGCAAGGTCAGGCCTATCCCTAAGGAATTTGGATGTAGAAAATAGAAATTACTTAACTTCTACTTCAGCACCAGCTTCTTCCAATTGTTTTTTCAAAGCTTCTGCTTCGTCTTTAGAAACACCTTCTTTCAAAGGTTTCGGAGCTCCGTCAACGAGTTCTTTCGCTTCTTTCAAGCCAAGGCCTGTCAAATCTTTAACAAGTTTCACAACTTGAAGTTTAGCGGCTCCAGCTGCTTTCAAGATTACATCAAAAGAAGTTTTTTCTTCTACTACAGGAGCTGCATCACCACCACCTGCGGCGGCTACCATTACAGGAGCTGCGGCTGCGGGTTCGATACCATACTCATCTTTCAAGATTGCTGCAAGTTCGTTTACTTCTTTTACAGTAAGATTAACAAGTTGCTCAGCGAATGCTTTCAAATCTGCCATTTTATTGAAAGTTAAAATTGTTTCTGTTTATGTTTTGATTGATTAATATTTGCTGCTGTTGTCAGTCGTAAAAAATACGTTCCAAAAGCAACGTCTTGGTCAAAGACGATGGATTATCCTTCGCGTTCTGACAAAGTTTTGAGGATACCAGCCAATTTGCCTCCGCTGCTTTGCAATGCCGATACGACATTTTTTGCAGGTGATTGCAATAGACCAATAATTTCCCCGATTAATTCCTGTTTTGACTTCAGGGTCAAGAGCGTGTCAAGTTGATCAGCACCGATGAAAAGGCTATATTCAACCGAAGCACCTTTAAGCTTCAATTTATCATTGCCTGATTCTTTACGGAATTCTTTGATCAATTTCGCAGCAGCTTTACCTGACTCCGGATGGAACATGATTCCTGAAAAACCCTTCAAAACGGTATCGTTAAAAGGCGTATAATCAGTATCTAAAGTTTCCAATGCTTTTGCAATCAGCGTATTTTTAAAGACACGATACTCCACGCCTTGTGTAAAACACTTACGGCGCAGATTGTTTGTTTCTCCCACTGTCATGCCAGTAGCATCAACAATATAGAAATAAGGTATCGCCTTGAACTTCTCGCTGAGTTCGTCTATGATAACGGCTTTTTCTTCGCGTGTCATAATTATATTCCTGCAATCGTGCTTTTATCAATCACTACACCCGGACTCATTGTACTCGATAGGTGTACGGTTTTTACATAGGTACCTTTAGCCGAAGATGGTTTGAGCTTCATCAAAGTAGCAATCAATTCTTGGGCGTTTTGGGCAATTTTATCAGAACCAAAAGACACACGGCCAATGCTGGTATGAATAATACCAAACTTATCAACCTTGAAGTCAATTTTACCCGCTTTTACCTCTTTTACAGCCTTACCGACTTCAAGGGTAACAGTTCCTGATTTAGGGTTTGGCATCAAACCGCGAGGTCCTAAGATTTTACCTAATTTACCGATTTTAGCCATTACAGTAGGCATGGTGATAATCACATCCACGTCTGTCCAGCCTTGTTCGATTTTTTTTACGTATTCATCCAAACCTACATAATCAGCACCTGCCTCTTTGGCTTCGGCTTCTTTATCAGGAGAGCAAAGTACCAAAACGCGTACTTCACGACCTGTACCGTGCGGTAAGGCCACCACACCGCGAACCATCTGGTCTGCTTTGCGGGGGTCAACACCCAAGCGAACATCAATATCTACTGAAGCATCAAACTTAGTATATGAGATGTCTTTCAGAATTTCTGCTGCTTTTTCGAACGAATACTCCTGGCTGGAGTCATATTTCGCTAAAGCATCTTTTCTTTTTTTAGTCAATTTTGCCATTGTTCAAAATGTCTTTACGTCCGCTTGTGATTAGTTATCCCAAGGAGCTTGCCCTGATACTGTAATACCCATACTACGCGCCGTTCCCGCAATCATTTTCATTGCAGACTCAATTGTGAAGCAGTTCAAATCAGGCATTTTGGTTTCAGCGATCACTTTCACTTGATCCCAACTTACCGATCCTACTTTTTTACGGTTTGGCTCAGCCGAACCGAGTTTCACTTTTGCAGCCTCCATAAGCATAATGGGAGCCGGTGGAGTTTTGATAACAAATTCAAATGATTTGTCTTTGTAGTATGTAATTACTACGGGCAATACCATTCCCATTTTGTCCTGCGTACGACCGTTAAATTGCTTGCAGAACTCCATGATGTTCAAACCTTTCGAACCTAATGCAGGTCCGATTGGGGGAGAAGGATTGGCCTGGCCACCTTTCACTTGCAGTTTGACGTAACCTGCTACTTCTTTCGCCATCGTTATTAAACGTTTAAGTTGGCGTTACCGGTTCAAGCGTACGGCTGACAGACGAAAGTGGAAGCTTTTCGTCTCGTACTCCCGGCAACATTCTGATAAATCAGCTTTCTTTTTCGACTTGTGCGTAACTCAGCTCCACGGGCGTACTACGCCCGAATATTTTTACAACGACATTTAGCTTCTTCTTGTCGTCAAAAATTTCTTCAACCGTACCGATAAATCCGCTGAAAGGCCCATCAATAATTTTTACGCTTTCGCCTTTCATGAAACTTACTTTCGGTGCTTCTACTTCTTCTACTGCGTCTTCTACTTTACCCAGAATCCGATTAATCTCGGCTTGCCGCAACGGCACTGGTACTTTAGAATTCCCCGTAGTATTACCCAGAAAACCTAAAACACCTGGCATAGTAGTAATCAAGTGATAGGCATCTCCCTTCGACAAATCAGCAGAAATGATGATATAACCTGGAAAAAAATTCTTTTCACGTATCCGTTTTTTACCGTTACGCATTTCAACAATTTTCTCGGTTGGAATCAGGATTTCAGGAATTGACTCTTGAATACCTTGTCTGGTAATTTCGTTTTCGAGATAAGTTTTGATCTTTTTCTCCTGACCAGACACTGCCCGGATAACATACCAATTCAGATTGCTCATACCTGCTCAATGTTTGGGTGACAGGGACAAATACCCTTAAAATGACTGATAAATAAAAGAGAGGGCATTTTCGAAGATGAAGTCCATAAGACCTACCACGGCAGCGAAGATCAACGACCCCAACAATACCAAAGTAGTGCTAGACTGTAAATCTGTAAGTTTGGGCCATGTGACATTATGTCTTACCTCGTCCCAGGAGGCGGTTACGAATTCTATAAATGAGTTCATTTTGCGCAAAAAATAGCACGGGCACCAGGACTCGAACCCAGACCGACGGTTTTGGAGACCGTAGTTCTACCTTTAAACTATGCCCGTGTAAAGATGTCTTTTCAAATCGGACTGCAAAAGTAGAGATTTATTTTTTCAACTGCAAGACTTTCAGAAGATTTTCAATTTTTTGTTAATAATTTCTTTACTAAAACCAAACTAAAAACGGTCAGTACCGCTCCCATCATAAAAGGAGCACCTGCAAACTGAAAAGGAGCAGAAGGAGACGTAAAATACGCAAAGAGAGAAGTCATCATGATTGGCCCAAAAATCGCCGTTAAACTCATCAAGCCCGTAAGGGCACCTCGAAGCTCACCCTGTTCATTGGGAGGTACTTCATTGGACATAATCGCCTGTAGGGCAGGCGTAGCAATTCCTCCTAGTGCCGACAAGATGGTAATGGCAAACATCATCCAACCTTTATCGGCAAAAGCATACAACAGGAAACTTAAGGCATAGAGGGAAAGCCCCCAATAGATAGATTTTGTATTTCCTAACCTTGGAATAACAGTTCGTGTTAAACCGCCCTGTACAATAGCGGCCATCAAACCCACAAAAGCCAATGAGTAGCCAACCCATTTCTCATCCCAACCAAATTTTTCCATGGTAAAATAGGTCCAGGTGCTTTGAGTAGCATACCCAGCAATATATGTCAAAACCAATGGAATAACCAGGCCGAAAATAACCGGATATTTTTGTAAATGCCGCAATGCACCTACGGGGTTGGCACGTTTCCAATCAAATGGGCGGCGATTTTTTACCTCAAGCGATTCGGGCAACACAAAATAGCCGTAAATACAATTCAATAAACTTAACCCTGCCGATACGAAAAAAGGCACGCGCGGCCCATATTGCCCCAACAACCCTCCAATCATTGGACCAAGAATGAATCCTAACCCAAAAGCAGCGCCAATCAACCCAAAATTCTGTGCTCGTTTTTCAGGGGGGCTAACATCAGCAATATAGGCTCCAGCGGTTGAAAAGCTTGCCCCAAATATACCCGCTATGACTCGGGCCAAAAATAACCAACCTATGCTTGAAGCAAAAGCGCTGAAAATATAATCTAATCCAAAACCAAATAAAGACCCCAGTAATATAGGCCTGCGACCGTATTGGTCGCTCAAACCACCCAAAATCGGCGAAAAGATGAATTGGGCAACTGAGTAGACAAACATCAGCCAACCTCCATAGAGTGCCGCGTCTGAAAGGCCTTCACTTGTCAGTTCCTGTATAAGTCTTGGTATAACAGGTACAATGATTCCGATACCAGTTATGTCAATTAATAAAGTAATGAAGATAAAAATGAGTGCAGAGTTACGTTTTTCGGCCATGGGCACAGTTTAATAAGAGCGCACAAAAGTATAAAAATTTTAAGTCAAAGGTACATGAGCCAATACACTTGTGCCTTTCGTGGTAGATTCAATCTGCCATGTCCCTCCCAATGAAGCAATTCTATCCTGAATATTATACAAACCCTTCCCTCGCTTACTTTCACCATTGATTCCTTTTCCATTGTCAAAAACTTCCAGATGAACATACCCATCGAGGTTTTCTAATGAGATATAGGCTTCTGTGGCATTAGCATGCTTCAATACATTATTAATCAGTTCAAGGAAAATATTGTAGAGTTCAAATTCCTTTTTTTTATCTAGCCTCTTATCTAAATGTATACTTAGTTCAAATTTAGTTTTGTTGCTCCGATTGAGTTTTTCAATCAGCTTTTCAATACTAACCTGCAATCCATCTTCATCTAAATCTTCTGGCAGCAAGTTATGGCTCAAAAAACGAACCCGTTGGTGGGCATCATTGGTCATTTCAACCAGGCTATCATACACTTGTTTCTCCTGAGCAGACAGATGTTTCGTGTTAAAAGATGTCAGTGTCCAACGCATAGCGGATAACGTGCCGCCTAGCGAATCGTGCAAATCAGCCGCAACACGCTTACGTTCAAGTGTTTGCCCGCGTAGTAGTGCCTCAGATATCTCTTTATTTTGTGATTGTAAAGCGGTAATCAGTTCCCTTTGCGTATCCTCTCTTTCTTCTCTTGTTCGGCGATAATCCCGCGCCAGCGCCCAAGTGAAAAAAATCATTTCAAGCATACTTCCAATATGCATCGAATTGACCACAATCAGCGAGGGATACAGGTAACCAAGTGTCCAGATTATTTGAATTAAAATACCGATAAAATAAGCAATCGTTCCAAATAAATAATACAAAGCAGAGACATTGCCCCGCCTATAACTAACCACGCAAGAAACAGATACTAAACTAAAAAACACAAAAATAAGGGCGCTTGAGTACACATTTACGCTGATACCAAAAGGAATAATAAATATCCAGCTGCTCAATACAACAGACAGAACCATGTCTGCCAGTAAAAATTTGTAAAGCAGGGGAGACGTCTTTTTAAGACGAAGCGCATGAGTATAAAATAAAACGCCCAATACATTGCTCAGTACTACCGCAAATACAATTCCAAACCTTTTAAGCCAGATATTCTCGGGCCATACAATACTGTCAATAATACCATAACCACCTATTACCGCAATGGATAAGTACCCTAGCAGAAAGAGCACATACAACAAAAAGTTTCGTTCTTTAGTAACCAGTAAAAACACCACCTGAACTATAATCATACAAAGAGCAAACCCCAAGTGTGCACTCCAAAACCAAATCTCATCTAAGTAACTACTGTAGAAATAGTGGGTTTCTGAAAGTTTGAGTTTTATCAGCTTTGCATCTGTCCCAACCAGTTGTACGTAGATGGTATAGTTTTGATTAGGAAGAATATCAATCGGAATGGCACATTGATGAACGCTTATCTCACGTTGGTAAGTAGGGAAGGCATCTCTAACTGTTTTTTTTATAATTTCTCCAGAAGCCTCATTAATTAAAAAGACATTCAGCTCATCAATCATGGGGTAGTCATTCCTCAAAACCCAATTAATGGGCTTATCGGTTTGCTTTCGCACCCGAAAACGAACCCAATGATACGCTTCTTCAATAAATCCAAAATCTGGCAAATGGCTTTGTGTACTTTTAAAGGAAAGTGAAGAATCTCTAAGTAACTCCTCAATTGTTAGATGGCGGGTAGTATCTTCAAAATATTCAATACCTTTTTTGCCCCATAAATTTACTTCTATGGATTTTTCATTAAGGATTGTTACTGGCAACTGAGCTTTTGCAAGCGGGCCCAGCAAACAGAAAATCAAAATCCCTGCAATACAACTGTAAAACTTTAATCCAGGCATTTCTTTATGCAAAAGAGGACGCCAAATTAGCGAGTTAATCGTAAATAAAAAAGGGCACTCAATTGAGTGCCCTTTTTGTATATCTTAAAAGATACTAATTAGTCAACGATTTCGGTTACTTTACCAGCACCTACTGTACGTCCACCTTCGCGGATAGCGAAACGAAGACCTTTCTCCATAGCGATTTGGTTGATAAGAACGACATCAATCGTCAAGTTATCACCAGGCATCACCATTTCAACACCAGCAGGTAAAGTAATAATACCTGTTACGTCAGTGGTACGGAAATAGAATTGTGGACGGTAGTTGTTAAAGAATGGAGTGTGACGACCACCTTCTTCCTTTGACAGGATGTAAACCTCAGCTTTAAATTTAGCGTGTGGTTTTACTGAACCTGGCTTACAAATAACCATACCACGACGGATATCAGATTTTTCAATACCACGGAGGAGCAAACCAACGTTGTCACCAGCTTCACCACGGTCAAGGATTTTACGGAACATCTCAACCCCTGTTACGGTAGATTTGAGGTTTTCTGCACCCATACCAAGGATTTCAACAGGATCACCTGAATTGATTACACCACGCTCGATACGACCAGTAGCAACTGTACCACGACCAGTGATCGTAAATACGTCTTCAACTGGCATCAAGAATGGCTTGTCCATATCACGAGCAGGAGTTGGAATCCAGCTATCTACTGCATCCATCAAATCTTCGATGGTTTTCACCCATTTCGGATCTCCGTTCAACCCACCAAGAGCTGAACCTTGAATTACAGGGATATTATCACCGTCGAATTCATAGAAAGACAATAGTTCGCGAATTTCCATTTCAACAAGTTCCAATAACTCAGGATCGTCTACCATGTCCACTTTGTTCATGAAAACAACCAATTGAGGTACACCTACCTGACGAGCAAGAAGGATGTGCTCACGAGTTTGTGGCATTGGACCGTCAGTAGCAGCTACCACAATGATAGCACCATCCATCTGGGCAGCACCCGTTACCATGTTTTTTACGTAGTCAGCGTGACCTGGGCAGTCAACGTGAGCATAGTGACGATTAACAGTCTGGTATTCTACGTGAGCCGTGTTGATTGTAATACCGCGTTCTTTTTCTTCCGGCGCATTATCAATTGATGAGAAATCACGCTTTTCTGCCAAGCCTTTTTCTGCGAGTACTTTAGTGATAGCAGCAGTCAAAGTAGTTTTACCGTGGTCAACGTGACCGATAGTACCTACGTTTACGTGGGGTTTGCTACGGTCGAATTGTGCTTTTGCCATTGTTGTATTAACTAAAAGTTGATTTTGAATTTATTATGGATTTACAGAGAAAACTTGCATTCCAGAGTTTTACGAAGGCAAAAAGACGAGCCATGAAGTACTGAATCTCACGCTCGCATGATTAAACAAATAATTACCTTCACCTCGAGCCGTTACGGGGATTTGAACCCCGGACCTCTTCCTTACCAAGGAAGTGCTCTACCACTGAGCTATAACGGCTTTCAATAAAAAAGTTAACCGTTATTCGTTAAAAGTTATTAGTTAAGTATTAGTCTCTAAATAACAATTAACAAGTAACAATTAACTTGAAAAATGAGCGGGAGACGGGGCTCGAACCCGCCACCTGAAGCTTGGAAGGCTACCGCTCTACCAAATGAGCTACTCCCGCGTTTTCTAGTTGTCAGTTTTCGGACAAGCGTTGACAGTGAGAAAACGGACTGCCGAAAACCTGTTTACTAAAAGTGGGGGCGGATGGATTCGAACCACCGAAGGTATGAACCAGCAGATTTACAGTCTGCCCCATTTGGCCACTCTGGTACACCCCCTTGTTACTCTCAAAAAACGCCCAAAAGCTGTTTGATTTTCTTTTGGAGTCGCAAATGTATAAGGTTTTGCTTTTAATTCAAACCTTTAGTAAAAAAAATATTTTACTAAGGTATTTTCGAAACCACAAAAAAAGCGGTTAAAAGCACGAATAGAATTATCGAAAAACTTTTAACCGCCTAACTATGAATATCATAGACGAATCCCGAAACTAATCATCCGTACCGCAGGTCCTTTATTTGTTTGATATAATTCTCCTAAATCGTACTGCATAAATAAATCTGGGAAATGACGAATTCCTAATTCAGCTCCGATTCCATAACGAAAATCATTTAAATGAAAATTGGAATGTGTGCGTTCTGAGCGTCCCTTACGTTCTTCCTGAACTTTTGTGTAGCTGTCCAATCGGTACCCTCCGTACATCCCTACACTTAGGTAGGAGATAGGGCCATGATGAATGGCTAATGTTGGCATCAGCGAAAGATTCAAGTAAGCCGACGTCAACTTTGATTTGTGCACATCACCCGTGGCATTTGCCAAGGGAAATGAAATAGCACGCGTATCTTTCTGAACGGTATTATTTCCGTCAAACATCATGTTGTACCACGAAACGTCGATTCCTAAATCTAAGCCCAAAGAGGCATCTTTTCCTCTGCTTATGGCCGCCCCCCGAACCCATGTAAGACTTACAAAGCGCGACCCCCACGGCAATAAATCATAATCTGATTCTTGATAGCTAAGAGGCGTATTTTTGGCATACGTATTCAGACCAACCAGTACATCAAATCCATTTCTTGGACTTTTATAACGCCGTGTTACACTGCGTGTAACGGTTCCGTCGTCTTTATTGTTTTCAGAACTTTTTACATCATCTTCCTTAGAATCTGACGATTTTTGGTTGGGCTCATTAATCGTAATTTTAACTTCTCCGTCTTTACGGCTGATAACTAAAACCGTGTCTTTTAAGTATTTACGACCATTTTGCTCATTGATGTAGATGTAGGTTTCTTTGCTGCTAGAATCCAGCGCGGCGCCCATATCCCGAACAATTTTGTTGAGGTCATATTGACGAAGGCTCTGAATCCCTTCTTTATCCTTGGCTTGGATAATCAGGCGGGTATTGTTACCAAATTGTACAATCAAAGAATCCCCTTTTTGAGTGTATTTTTCGGCTTGCGCAACAAAAGCGATAAACGCTAAAACAAAGGTTACAATTGACTTTTTCATGGCTGTATTGATGTTAAATTTGATACTTAGTGGTTTCATGTTTGATTTAATTACGTTCCTTGCCAGTGGCTTTAGCCAGCATTTTATTTGGATTGAATCCTACTTCGTCCCAGTCTACGCGTTCGCCGTTTTTAGCATTTTTCAATTGCTTCCACACTTTGGCCATACGAGTGGATTTACGGGGTTTGTTCAGAATGTCATCTTCAAATTCCTCCGACACAGATTTAGTTTCGTCCGATTTTATTCTAGGCTCAGCAATGGTTTCTTTCGTATTGGCAGCGACTAACGTTTCTTTTAATTCGGGCAACTGCAACACCACGGTCTTCGCTCCAGATATAACCTCTGGGTGAATCGGCGTCTGAGCAATGGTCCGGGGATTTTCGGCAGCAGACACTGGCACACTTTCGGGTTTAGCCTGATTCTCTGCTTTTTGTACATCTGGCAAAGTGGCCACCATTGGTTGAGGGCTAAAAGTAACAGACGCTGATTTCGATTCGGGCGCGGTGCTGGTGGTACTTTTTCGAACTGTTTGTGTTATAGACTCGGGCTTGTTTAGCGCTGTGGCCACTTGTTCTTGTTCGGCAATTGGTGCTTCTGCCTCTATTTTTATTTCTTCTTGAGGGGCAATTTGTTTCTTTATTGCTTTCGCTTTGGTATTGTGGGTATGTTGTGCCAAGTTGGTTTCATTTGACGAATTTGAGCGCCAAGTCAACCAGCCCGCTACCAGAAGTAAACACACGCCCGCCGCGGCCAACCAAGGCCCTTGCTGCCACCAACCACCGATTCTACGTTTTTTGTTTTGCTGCATACGCAACTGGAGCTTCTCCCATGCTTCATCACGCGGTTTAATTTCAGCTTCCTTGAGCTTTTGGGAAAAGAGTTTGTCAATAGGATGCTTTTTCATCGTTATTTCCCTTTTAAACTTTTCACCGCTTCTGCGGTTTGATTTAAATTTTCCATTTCTTTTATCATGTCTTGCAGCAAGGCACGCGCCCGGTGCAATTGTGACTTCGAGGTGCTTTCAGTAATTCCGAGCTGCTCGGCAATCTCGGCATGTGAGTATCCCTCAATGGCATACAAGTTAAACACTGTGCGGTAGCCTGTCGGTAACTTTGCGATAACCGCCATTAAATCATCCACTTCGAGGGTGGCATCAGCCCATTCATAATTGGGGAGATGTTGTGCTTCTGGCGCATCAATATCTACTTCAATATGGCGCTTAGTGCGCAAATACATCAGCGCTTCATTGGTCATTAATCGCCGCATCCATCCCTCAAAACTACCTTCCCCTTTGAATTGGTCGATACGGTCAAAAATCTTCATAAACCCCTCAATCAAAACATCTTCCGCTTCCATTCTATCGTTTATATACCGCACACACACCGCCAGCAACCGCGCCGAGTACTTTTCGTACAGGTGGCGTTGTGCCTTGGCATCTCCCTTCTGTAAGGATTTTACCAATTGGGCTTCGCTCGTGAACAGTTGTAAAATTTTGACCATAATCAGGCTGTTTCAAAAGGTAGATGCAAATGCTTGGCACAAAGGTTGCATGAGTTTAAAAAAATTTATTCAAGTTCCAACCGTTATACAACCATCAACGTCATAGCATCAGTTTCCAACCAAAAATTTGACAGCTATGACAACTATTCCTAGAACAGCTTTAACCATGAGAACTTCTTCATTTTTTCAGTGTGTACTGGTCATCGCCGCAACCCTGATGTTGCTTTGGGTGGCCTTGGGGTGCAGCTCCACCAGCCCTTCGCCCGTAGGCGAAGAGGTGAAAATTTCCGAAAACTTTGCCAGTCGTACCGACGACTTTGCCTTTGATTTTTTCAAAAAACTGAATGACAAAGAACCCTCCGACAAAAACGTATTTGTATCACCTTTGAGCCTGCACATGGCACTGGGTATGCTACTCAACGGTGCCAACGGACAAACTGCCGACGAGATTCAAAAAACCCTGAAATTGAACGGAATCTCGTTGGCAGACGCCAACGCAACTTATTTAAAACTCATAGAAGGTCTCCCCAAAGCAGACCCTAAAGTTACGCTAGGTTTAGCTAATTCGGTATGGAATCGAA
This sequence comes from Runella rosea, assembly GCF_003325355.1. Lineage (GTDB taxonomy): Bacteria > Bacteroidota > Bacteroidia > Cytophagales > Spirosomataceae > Runella > Runella rosea. The sequence continues at coordinate 4,275,674 of NZ_CP030850.1, read as the reverse complement.
ATACGTTTCAGCCCGAAACCGACTTTGTTAACATCTTAAAAAGTTCTTTTAAGGCTGACGCATCGCAATTCAGTGGCTCAGATGCGACGCCCCTAAATACGTGGGCAAGCGATAAAACTAACGGCAAAATCAAAAAAGTACTTGATAAGATAGAGCCGCAAATGGTGTTGTTTTTGATGAATGCTCTGTATTTCAAAGGAGACTGGACGACAAGTTTTGACGAGCAAAAAACCACTGATTACCCATTTCAACTGGCTGCAAGTAAAACGAAAAATGTCAAAATGATGCAAATGAAAAGCAAAATTTCGTTTGCCAATCGTGATGGGTATTTTGCCTACGAACTTCCTTACGGCAATAGCCGCTATGCTATGACTGTACTGGTACCAATCGGCACACAAGGAGTCAATGATTTAGTAACCAAACTTACCGCTGCCGAATGGAATCAATTACAACAAAATTTGAAAGCCGTCGATAATCTTTCGATTGGATTACCTCGCTTTACCCTTGAATATGAAGTATATTTAAACGATGTGCTCGAAAAAATGGGCATGCCGTCGGCCTTTCTCCCCAATATCGCCGATTTAAGCAAAATTAGTAAAACGCAAAAGCTGAACGTTGGTTTTGTCAAGCAAAATACCTACGTGGCTGTGGATGAAAAAGGGACCGAAGCTGCTGCCGTGACCACCATCGGAGTAGAACTGACTTCGCTTCCTCAAACATATTACGCAGACCGTCCGTTTGTTTTTATCATCAGCGAGAAAACTTCTGATACCGTTTTGTTTATGGGAAAAATGGTTAATCCTTCCTAAATCAAAACCTCTGTTATATACCAAAAAAGGAGCCTAGGCTCCTTTTTTGGTATATAACAGAAAAAAATCTATTTGCTAGGAACAAACAAGACAGCATCTGCCACAACGACACCGTTGGTGTTTTGATTGGTAATCTCTACAAAGTTTTCATTTCCCTTTGCAAAGGGATAAGTGCCTAGTTTAATCCAGTCATTTACCTGTGTTTGTGAAGCAACCAATACTTCTTTGATGCTCGTAGCGGTCTTTACTCTGACCAGAGTTTGGCTCGCTTTGGCTTCGTCGGCAGCCTCACCAGGATTTCCGCCGCCGCCCGTCGGGCTTGGGTTATATACATACACTGCATACCTTCCCGTTTTAGGAATCTCTGGTGTGAAGCGTACACTGTTTTTTTCTTTGCCTTTCGAATTGTCTACTAACTGAGTCGCGGCATATTTTCCACCCGTTTTAACAGTTTTCCAATTCCCGACTACAGTTATTTTCGTTGGAGTAACGTCATTGTCCAATAAAATTTCTGCTTGGCTTCCATCCATTAAAGGATTGGAAAGCAAAGCATTCTGAAGGGTTATTACGTTTATTTCCTGCACTGGCTTTTGGGTATCAATGGCCATAGTCGCCGCCACAGCCGAGGCTTGGGCCAACGCCATGAAGACTGGCTCCATGCGAATGGAACCGTACGCAATGTGGGTGGCAGAAAGACAAACAGGAACAAAAAGATTCTCGCAATCAGCCTTTTTCGGAATCAATGAACGGTAACTGATAGGATAGGGGGGGAAGCCTCCTACCTGCACATCTCCTTCATTACGAACTTCCATTTTACCAGTTTTCGGATTCTTGAACAAAATACGCTGGCAATTGTGCGAATCCATGGTGTAAGCAGCTAATCCAATCCCATCTTTGACCACTTCGCGCCCCTCGCAGTTGTGTTGGGTCATCACGTATTCACCCACCAAACGACGTGCTTCTCGGACATAAAGCTGTGGACTGAAGTGGTCATTGTCAACGTATTCATCCTTTGGATAACCCCATTCCAACATTTGTTTACGGAGATGATCGGGCATTCGTGGATCATGTCCTACAAAATAGAGGAACCCTTTGGTGTAATCTTCGTGGTCTTTGATGATTTTCTTACGGGTTTCATAATTGGCTTCCGCATAATCATGATTCATGCCAATCATATCGGTCGAAAACCCTCCTTTGTTATTGATATCGGTTTTTGAATTGGGCATATCCGCAATGTGCATCACGCCCCAATTGATGTGCGGTGGTTTTTCAATGGCTACTTGCCTCAATAAGAGTTCATACTTAGTTGAGTCATAGCCCTCAGGGCGCGTGATTGGAATGCGATTGGCTGGGTCTTTGGTCAGGCACAATCGAAAATTATAGGTTTGTAAAAGCTTATCGCCCGAACCATTGGGAGCCAATACCGCCGTCGATATTCCCCACAACAAGCCGCTAGAAGGGTCTCCTGGGATTTTATAAGGGTCCACGCCCTCGGGAAATTGGTGTTTGTCCAATAGCTGTACTCCATTCCACGTTTCGTTGTATTGGCTGTTTGCCTCACGCCCCACGATGTAACTCACGCCTGCTTTGGCCATCAAATCTCCTTCGTAAGTGCAATCAATAAACATTTTTGCTTTTACCCTTCGCAGTCCCTGACCTGGCTGATTAGATGGCTCAAGCGTGATTTCCTGAATCTTTCCTTCTTTTTTGGAGGCAGACACCAACCTATACTCAAACCAAACTGGAAAATCACCTTTTTTTACATATTCTTTGAACAGGTTTTCTGCCACATGCGGCTCAAAAGTCCATTGTTCAAATTTCCCATAGTGTTGTCCTATCTGGCGGTAAAAATCCCTTGCAATGCCCGTAATCGCATATTTATTGCCGATATCGGTTTGCCCTAAGCCTCCCGAACTTAATCCACCTAAATGCTTTCCCGGCTCAATAAGCAACACTGTTTTGCCCGCTTTTTTGGCCGTATAAGCGGCAATGACTCCCGCCGAAGAACCTCCATACACACAAATATCATAGGTTTGGGCAACTGCTGACGAGAGAATTGAAACAGTTAAAATGAACAGAAGAGCAATACGTTTTTTCATAGATGTTGGATTTATAAGCAAAAGATACAGACCTTTGAAACTTACTTTGATGCATAAAGTGGCCAAATCCTTCGGCGAAACGGCACTATTTTCTTTGACTCTTTCGTTAGAAAGATAAACAACCTTGGTTACACCATAAATATAGTATATGAAAAAGTTTTCAACTTCATTGTTTATTCTCCTTCTCGCGGCGGTTTCTTCGGTATATGCTCAGAGCGTAGAGTGGGGATTAAAAGCGGGCGTACAAATGACCCAATTTATGGGCAGTGATTTTGAAGGGGTATTAGCTACGTCAAGTTCACGAACACCCGAAAAAATTTCCTCAAAAGGAGGCTCAACCTTTGGTTATACCTTGGGAGGCTATGTTCGTTCTACTGAAAATGTATTTTTACAAGGAGAATTACTAGTTTCTGTCAAAGGAGCTCAATTGGAACGGCTGAGTACATCGACCAAAACGAGTGTGCAATACGGGCAGTTGGACATTCCGTTTTCGATTGGTTACAAACACAATCAATTTGAAATTAGCGGAGGCCCTCTGTTATCTGTTCAGCTGTTTGAAAACGGGACACTGAAAGAGTTTTTATCCCAATATTCAAATACGCCGCTTTCCTTTTCTCCGTACAAATCGTACGCATTTGGTTATCATGCAGGCATCGGAGCTCACTTCAACAAACTTGGAGTCAATCTTCGTTATTTAGCCAGCATTCAGCCCGTTAGTGATATGTATATTTCATACACAACGGCAGGCAGCGATCCACAATTACGCGAGAGTCTATTTCAACAAAATTTCGGGTCGTTACAGTTAGCGATTTCTTATCGACTAAGTAAATAATTGGACAATAAAAAGCCATCCTGACATTACATCAGAATGGCTCGCTATAGGGCGGAGGGTAACTTTCGCCCTTTTTTATGCCTAGGGAATAACCTAACCCCTACGTTTGTTAATTCTTAGCGCCGCCTTGTTGACCTGTTTTCGGTTGCTGGCTTTGCTGAGCTTCGCGCATCGGGTTGGGTCCGCGCTGGAATCCCTGTGATTTAAACAATTGGAATTTGGTCGGTTGAGCCGGCTGACGCGGAAAACTGTTGCTTTCTTCGTCAATATCGGCAATCTCACGATACGGATCCAATGTCCATTGAACGACTTTCTTTTTGCTGGTAATAACTTTAGAAACATTTTGGTCGTTCAATCTCCAGATTTCAGCTGGGAATCTTGCTACAGAATCGGTTCCGTCCTCAAATTGCATCTTCACAATCACAGGCATGGGCAATCCTCCTTTATTTTTTACTTTCAAAGTGTAAAAATTCACTCCCGATTCGACCAACTTACGCTCATCTGGCGTTAAACTTGCCAAATAGGTGTCGTATTTTTTCTTGTCGGCTTCCGTCACTTTGTAAGGGTCATACGTGTTGTAAAAATCTTTCATATCGGGATTTTTATCAACAACTGACTCTTTGATGTAGTCTTTGTCGCGCTGGCGGGCCACGGTGTTGCGTTTGGCTTCAGCTTGTTTTTTTGCTTCTGCTTTGTTGATTTCGGGATTTTGGGTATCCAACGCAAACCATTCCACTTCGACTAAGTCTTGGTCAACTGCCTCTGTGCCATAAAACCAACCTTTCCAAAACCAATCCAAATCCACTCCTGAGGCATCTTCCATAGTGCGGAAGAAATCAGCAGGGGTCGGATTTTTAAACGCCCAACGACGTGCATACTCTTTAAAGGCGTAGTCAAACAACTCGCGTCCCATGACAGTCTCGCGCAAAATGTTGAGGGCTGTGGCTGGCTTTGCATAAGCATTGGGACCATAAAGCATGATATTGTCGGAGCTGGTCATGATAGGCACCAGGTTTTTGGCGTCCTGTTTCATGTAATCTACGATAAACTGCGGTTCTCCTCTTCGGGTTGGAAAATCTTTATCCCATTCTTTTTCGGCAAGGTACTGTACAAAGGTGTTCAAGCCCTCGTCCATCCATCCCCACTGGCGCTCATCTGAATTGATAATCATAGGGAAGAAATTATGCCCCACTTCGTGAATAATCACCCCAATCATCCCGTATTTGGTTCCTTCTGAATAGGTGCCGTCTGGTTCTGGTCGCCCACCGTTGAACGAAATCATCGGGTATTCCATTCCACCACCGCTGGCATGGCACGAATAAGCCACTGGATAAGGGTAATCTACCGAATACTTTGAATAAGAGCGTATAGTATGCGCTACCACCATCGTAGAGTACTGTCCCCAAAGCGGATTTCCTTCTTTTGAATACAGCGACATACACATCACTTTCTTGCCTGCTTGGTCTATCTGCATAGCATCCCAGATAAACTTACGGCTTGTGGCAAAGGCAAAGTCACGCACGTTTTCGGCTTTATAAACCCACGTCTTCTTGCCCGTTGGTTTGCCTTTTTCGGCTTTTTCAGCCTCTTCCTGGCTCACAATCAACACAGGGCGCGTAGCCGTTTTGGCTTTTTCCATCCGCTTAAGTTGCTCTGCAGAGAGCACCTGATTGGCATTCTGTAATTCACCCGTTGCTCCTACGATGTGATCATTGGGCACAGTTAATGCTACTTTATAATTACCAAAAGTCAATGTAAACTCTCCTTGACCCAAGAATTGTTTGTGCTGCCAACCGTTCACGTCGTCATAAACGCACATTCTCGGAAACCAGTGAGCAATAAAATAATTGGTGTTACCGTCTTTCGGAAAAAACTCATAACCCGCCCGTCCATAGTATTCATTAATAAAGTAGTTCCAATCCACCGAAAAAGCATACGATTGGCCCGTCTTAATACCCATAGGTAGCTCTATACGCATCATCGTACCGTTGATGGTGTGTTTGAGCGGTTGACCCGTTTTGGGGTCTTTGACTGAAGTAATTTTAAAGCTAAAATCACCAGCAACACTTCCTCTAACCGAACTGGGGGCATTTAACCCCGTTACGGCATTGGATGACATTTGGTTTTGTATGCTATTATTTTGGGAAGTAGCATTAATTGAGTTTTTTTCAAATAAATTTTGGTCCAATTGCAACCAAACGTACTTCAGCTCATCGGGTGAATTATTAAAGTACGTAATGGTTTCGGTTCCCGTGATTTTGCGTTTTTCATCGTCCAATTCGGCTTTGATGTCGTAGTCAGCACGTTGCTGCCAAAAGTCCTTACCTGGCGCACCCGACGCGGTGCGTGTCGTGTTTGGGGTAGGAAGCGATGCCCCCAATTGTTCAAAACGTGAGTTGGCGTTGTAATTGCCCGCTGGAGGTTGGGCTAGCAAACCGCTGGCTGTGAGCATTAGCCAGTAAAAAATAAACTGTTTTCTCATCGGAAGTTGGTATTAGTTTGTTGGTTGTAAAAATAAAAGAAAATAGCAAAAATCGCCCTCATAGGTAGACACTTACCCTTTTTTCAGCGACATTATTCTACGGATAGGCCTACAAAAGTTCGAAAAACTTCATTTTCCAAAATCAAAGAAAGCGCCATACCAGCCACAATTCCCGAAATCAAATGGTTCCAAGTGAGGCGTTTGACCTTTATGACATCAACAAAAAGAGAGGCAATGGCTAAGGCAATGGCCACTATCACAAGTTGACCCAATTCCAACCCAACATTGAACGCAAACAGCGGCATCACAATGCTATCTTGGTCGCCCAGCAAACTGCGCAGGTAGTTGGAAAAACCCATGCCGTGAATTAAGCCAAAACAGGCCGCCAATACATACCTCAGTTTGGGGGATTTTGGCTCGCCCGTACTCTTTTCTGAAAAATTTGATACGGCCGTAATGAAAATCGTAATCGGAATCAATAATTCAATGAAGGCCGAACTATAAGTAATCATTTTAAGCGTAGCCAGGGCGAGGGTCACCGAATGACCCAGTGTAAAAGCGGTAACCAAAACCAATACTTTCTTCCATTCTCTGAAAGCATAAATGGCGCAAAGGGCAATGACAAACAATATATGGTCGTAGCCGTTGGGGTCGGTAATGTGGGAAAATCCGAGTTGAAGATAGGCTTGAAATTCAGACATAAACTGTAGAGAGATGTGGGTAAAAAGTTACTTATCAAATAAAAAATATCGAAAAATTAATCAGCCAGTACGTATATCGCATCCAGGTTTCGTCCCTGCTCGTCATAATCAAGACCATATCCAACTACAAACCGATTTTCTATTTCAAAACCCACGTATTTTACCGTTAGCGGAGTTTTGAGAGCTGCTGGCTTAAAGAGCATCGACGCAACCTGAATAGAGTCTGGTTTTTGAACCGAAAGCTGAAAAAGCAGTTTGTTCATCGTCAGGCCTGTATCCACAATATCTTCCACAATAATCACGTGTCGGCCTTCAATCGACTCTTTCAAACCCAAAATTTCCTTCAATTGTCCAGTGGATTCGGTTTTTGAATACGAAGAAACCCGAACAAATGTAATTTCGCAGGGGATAGGAACGTTTTTTATAAGCTCCGCTGCAAAGAGGAATGCTCCATTGAGTACGACCACAAAAAGGGGGGTTTTGTCTCGGTAATCTTCGCTAATTTTGCGGCCCACTTCAGCAATACGTTCTTCCAGCGTTTGTTTGTCAATGAATGGCACAAACTGTTTGTCTTTGACGACCTGCATGTTTGAGAAATATTAAAAAATTATTAAAAAAAACTTAAATTTATAAACTGTCCGAAAGAAAACTACGTTAATACGGTACAGCAAAGATAATAGACCATGAAAAAGAACAGTTTAAAATATTGGATATTCGGCTTTACATGCATCTTTATAGTGGTCATGAAGCCCGCGCAAGCACAATTGTACGCATCTGCCGATTTTGACAGCAAATACGAAATGCTTCTCTCCAATCCTGGCGTACAAATTGAGGCCACGGAAGCCATCAACAAATTGTACAACTTCAAATTTGCCGAGGCCGATGCCGAATTCCGCTGGTTACGTTATCGCTACCCTAACCATCCGATGCCCTATTTTTTAATGGGACTGGCCGAATGGTGGAAAATCGTTCCTAACACCGACGACACTCGCTACGACGACCGTTGCATTGCCCTCATGGATACTTGCATTACGTTGGCCGAAAAACTGTACGATATTCGGGAAAATAAAATTGAACCTTCTTTCTTTTTGGCGGCGGCCTATGCCTTTAAAGGACGTATTCACTCCGAGCGCAAACACTGGTCACGGGCTACTTTTGCGGGAAAAAATGCCCTTAAATATTTAGAACGTTGCAAGGGACAGAGCGAAATTAGCCCTGAGTTGCTGTTTGGAGACGGTTTATTCAATTATTTTGCCGAATGGATTCCCGACAATTATCCGCTATTGAAGCCTGTTTTATGGCTTTTTCCGAAAGGGAATAAACAAACCGGTATCCAACAACTGGAAAAAGTCGGTAACAACGCGTTTTATACAAGGACCGAAGCCCGCTATTTTCTGTTGCAGATTTATGGCTATGAAAATCAATACGCAAAATCGTATGATTTGGCCAAGTATTCTTGGGAAACCTACCCCGACAATCCGTATTTTGAGCGCTATTATTTACGCTCAGCTTTTGTACGCGGGAACTCCGACGAAGCCGAGAAAATAGCAAACAGCATTTTGGGGAAAATTGACGCGGGAAAAACGGGTTATGAGGCCGTAAGCGGCCGAAATGCCGCGTACGTGTTGGCCTATTATGCCAACAACTACCACCGCGATCTTTCTAAAGCCAAACTGTACTATCAGAAAACGCTTGATTACTCCACGCAGGCAAAAGCCTTTACCTCAGGCTATTACTTAGCGTCTTTGGTAGGATTGGGACGAATTGCCGAGAAAGAAAAGAATTATGATGCTGCCCGTGAATACTACAAAACAGCGGTAGACAGAGGCGAGAAAAAATCTACCCAAGTGAAGGAAGCAAAAGACGCACTCTCAAATCTCAATAAAGTACGGCGCGAGGAACGCCGCAAACAACGAAATTAATTTTTTTAAATCATAAAAGCGCGAAAGGATTCGAATTATTTGGTTTCTTTCGCGTTTTTTATGGATGATTTATCTACAAAATAATCATTCCGCTTTGGGTGTAGTTACTAAATCGAGGAGAGTCGGGAGAGAGCTCAGTGATTAAGAAATCAATATCATTTAGTTCGCAAACGCGAAGGCGTTGAGTGCTCCCAAGTTTTTCACTAATGGTTACAATAGCCGTTCTTTTACAGGCCTTTATCATCGCTTTTTTTACCTGAACTGCCTCCAAATCAGAATCCGTAATCCCCTCGTTATCAATAGAATTGGTACCTAGAATACACAAATCTGCATTGATGTCATTCATTCGACTGATTACTTCACCGCCCACGCTTATTTGAGAGTTTTTTACCAATTTACCCCCCAAAAAAATAACTTCTACATTAGGGTGGTCACAGAGTTGCAACGCGGTAGTTAAGCTTACCGTAAAAAAAGTAGCGTGTAAATTCTGCGGCAACGCCCTTACCAATTCTCGCACGGTGGTCCCCCCGCCAATCATCACAAACATGCCATTTTCAATCAATGAAGCCGCTTTTTGGGCAATAATTGTTTTCTCAGAAAAGGCATAAGTACTACTCGGAACATAATCATAATGATATGATTTTGACAATGCACCTCCATGTACTTTTATCAATTCACCCGCCTCTGCTAATTCATTCAAATCCCGACGAATTGTATCTTCAGATACATTTAGCATTGCTCCTAAATCAGCCGACAAAGCCCGGTTATGCAGGTTCACTTGTTTCATTATGAATGCCTGACGTTCTCGTTTCAGCATGTGCGCTTGGACTTGGTGCATATTAATACTTCACTTTTATGTAAACCTGCAAAAAAATGCAATTATAACAACTACTTTTATCTAAAAAAGCAAAATCCAGTAAAAATCTATGGTTTATTTATCAAAAAACTTATAATTAGTGAAAAAAAACAAATTTTTGTGTCGAGATGTGCAGTTTTTTTGCATATTTATTGCGGCTTTTTGCCGATTTCAATAAACAATCTTTTTTCAACCACTATGAGCCAAAACAATTACGTTAAAAACAATGCAGAAAGACTGCGTTTGGTAGGGCGGCGAACGGTTGGAACAACCCTGGCGATTTTATTTTCGCTTAGCGTTTGGGCCCAATCTTATACCGTAAAAGGAAAAGTAACCGACACCAACGGGCAGCCAATACCTGGAGCTACGGTACAGGTACCAGGAACTGCGACAGGAACCGCCGCAAATATAGACGGCGAGTTTACCCTGCCTTTGACAGGAAATGTAAAACTAACTTTCAGCGCCGTGGGTTACAGTTCGGTTAGCCGCGACGTTAATTCCAGCCAATCTATCATCAATGTATCTCTGCGGGAAGACCAACTCAATCTGGACGAAGTGGTCGTAACAGGTTCTACCTTACGCGCTGAGCGCCGTCAGTTGGGAAATGCCATTACGACCATTAAGGCCGATAATCTTGAAAAATCAGGAACGCCGAACTTAGTAAGCGCCCTCCAAGGCAAAGTACCAGGAGCGCAAATCACGCAAAACTCTGGTGACCCAGCGGGTGGAATTACGATTCGTCTACGCGGGGTGAAATCCATTCAAGGAAGCTCTGATCCTTTGTACGTTATTGACGGGGTAATCGTCAACAACGAAACTTCTTCTGTGTCACAACTAGCCCTTTCTTTGGGAAGCCAAGCCCCCAATACATCTCTGGGCACCAACCGTTTGGCCGACATCAACCCCAATGATATTGAAAGCCTAAACGTCATTAACGGGGCTGCGGCCGCAGCCCAATATGGTTCACGGGCCGCCAATGGAGTAGTGATTATCACGACCAAACGCGGTAAATCAGGTGCTCCTAAAATCAACTTTTCGACAAGTTTTTCTTCCAATGAGCTTCGAAAAGGCGTGTTTATTTCAACGCTTGGCAAACAATTCGGTTTCCGAGATTTGCGCTTACACACCATTGGTGTCATTTCACCTGCCCAAATCGCAGCCAACCCTGGCACAACGACCGTAGGAATTGTACGCGATGGTGCTACTTCGCAATTAGCTTCCAACCTCGTGGACGTAACCCGCTATAATTATTTCGACCAAATTTTCCGCACAGGACTCGGCAACGACAACACCGTCTCCATTTCAGGAGGAACAGACCGCACACAGTACTTTGTTTCAGCTTCTTACATGAAAAACGAAGGAATTGTGAAAGGAGTTGATTTTCGGCGGGTTGGCTTGCGCGCACGCGTTGACCAACGACTTACCAATTGGGCTAAACTATCGGCAGGGTTAAATTATTCCAACAGCTTCTCGAATGAAAAACCCAACGGAAACGTGTTTTATAGCCCCATTAACTCCGTAACAATTACCAATAACATTTACGACATCACACAACGCGATGCCGCCGGTAACTTGTTGGCGGTGGAACCAACCCGGGTCAACCCATTGACTACGGTAGAAGCCATGCAGTTTACACAAGCCGTAAACCGCACGATTGCCGACGCACAACTAAACCTTACGCCTATCAAAGGATTAGGAATTGACTGGATTGTAGGAGTTGACACCTATTCTCAATTAGGGAAAAATTATATTCCTCCGTATCCTTACCAAGCGGTAGCTGGACTACCCGCCGAGCGCTATCCTGATGGGTTTGCCGCGAATGCCACCAATAACGTAACACAATTCAACAGTGATATTAACGCTACTTACGAAATCGACCTAAGCAAAGACCTTAAAATCAATGCGGCGGCCGGTTTCAACTATCAGTTTTACCAAGCTGATTTTACCCGGGCAAGCGGTCTGAATACCGCACCATTCATCGAAACGGTAAGCGGAGCCGCCAGCACCACCGTAACGGCAGGTTATGGCCTCGACCGTTATAATTTGAGCGGTTTCTTTGCGCAGGCAACCATTGGTTACAAAAACTTAGCCTTCCTTACTGGGGCTATTCGTCGCGACCGTTCTTCTAAATTCTCGCCCGCCGAAACCAACCAAACCTATCCTAAAATAAGCGGTAGCTTCGTCGTATCTGACTTAGGTTTTTGGGAAAACAGCGGCCTGACTGGCATTTGGGATGGTTTCAAACTTCGCGCTTCGTACGGACAGGCGGGGAACTTGACTGGAATTGGAAGTTATAGCCGTTTTTGGCAATTCTCACCCGTTCCGTTCTTAGGCAAAAACACCATTATACCAGGCAGTACCTTGGCCAACCCTCGTGTACGTCCAGAGCGGATGGAAGAAGTTGAAGTGGGAGCTGACCTTTCGTTCTTGAAAAGTAGAGTGAACATCGGTGTTTCGGTCTATAACCAGCAAATCAAAGACCTCGTTGTTAACCGTGAATTAGCTCCTTCAACGGGTGGTACTGGTATAGTAAACAACGTAGGAACGATGGAAAACAAAGGGTTTGAAATCAGTCTGAACGCATTGGCCGTAAAGAAAAACGATTTCTCAGCCGACTTTACGGTGATTTATAACCAAAATCGTAACAAAATTTTGGACATTGACCAAGGCAATCCCAAAACTTCAACCCTTACCATCGGCAACTCAGCAGGCGCGCCAGTGTTCTTGATTGAAGGTCAACCTGCAAGTGTATTTTATGGATGGCCATATGCTTACAATCCCGACGGCTCACTACTCTTGACGCCTCAAAATCTTCCCCAGCGCGAGCGCGGAACCCAAGACCCCAATGATCCTACTAAATTTACCGTGAGTCGCGCTGCTGATGGGCAACCTACAGGTGCTTTTGTACGGACGGTTATCGGAAACCCCAACCCAAAATGGACAGGTTCGTTCAGTGGAAATTTTACTTATAAAAAAGTGGGTCTTCGCTTCTTATTGGATGCTGTTCAGGGTGTACAGGTGTTCAACGCCGACAAACGCACACGTAACAACGTGGGTATTGGTGACATCGCGGAAGCGGAAATGCTCGGAACCATGGCACGTGGTTACGTATTTTCACTAGCCAACATCGAAGAATATCGCGTGGATGATGGCTCATTTACCAAATTACGTGAGTTGGCTCTTACTTACCAATTGCCTAAAGTAAAGGGAATCACGACTTGGAACGTTTCTTTGATTGGACGTAACCTGATTTCTTGGGATAAATACAACGGTTTTGACCCTGAAACCAACGCTGGAAACAACAGCGATATTTTGCGCGGAGTTGACTTCGGTAACGTGCCCATTCCTCGTACCTATCAAGTGCAGTTGAACCTATCGTTTTAATTTGAAACCGTGAATTTTTCTATGAAAAAGATAATCCTATATTCCATTTTATCAGGACTTATGCTCACGGCTACGTCCTGTGACCAAGAGTACCTCAACCCGAGCGCTGCGAGTGAAACGCAGGTAACGACCGACCTCAACGGCTTAATTACGCTTTGTAACGGATTACAATATCGTTATACCAGTACCCGCGCGGGAATTCTTTACAATGCCATTACGGCCAGCGGCCTTACCACTCGTGAGTTGACCGTTTTGAACGCAGGAAACACCGATGAAGATCAACTCAGGATCGGCGGTGCTAACGTAACGCCTAGCAATGGCGTTTTGCGTAATTTATGGTCACAAAATCAATTGGTGAAAGCCAATGCCGATTTAATCTTGAAAAGCGTAGGCAGTGTAGCTGGCGATGCAGGGACCAAGAGCGGTATTACGGTTTATGCTTCCATATTCAGAGCCTTGGCGCTTGGTACTCAGGCCCAATTTTGGCAGCAGTTACCCGTAGAAACCGCCGACAATGCCAAATTTGTAACCCGCGAAGAAGCATTAAAGGAAGCGGTTCGTACGCTTGAATCGGCGGCAACAACCCTCGCTGCCACGCCCGTTTCAACTACGTTTACAGGCCGTATCGTTCCAGGAATTGATTTGGCAAATACCCTTCAAGCATTGATTGCCCGTTTCAGCATTATGACTGGCGACAATGCCAAAGCCTTGGCGGCCGCCAACAAAGTTGATTTGACTAAAAAGTCATTGTTTAATTTTGACGATGCTGTTCAAAACCCGCTGTTTTTCAACACCTTCGGAAACCGTAACGTGACCGAACCACTGAATGCTACATTGGGCTTGCCTGAAGCATTACGTCCAATAGCTACCGACAAACGATTGGCATTTTATTTGTCTAATCCCGCTGGGGTACCAGTAGGTGGGGTAAATCTAGGACGCGCCAGCTTCTTTACCGCCAACAACGCTGGCATTCCAGTGTATTTGCCAGGAGAAATGTTGTTGATTCGTGCCGAGGCGAGTGCCCGTCTAAATGATTTAGCGGCTGCCACAACCGCTCTGAACGCAGTCCTAACCAAAACCACTGATGCGTGGGGAATTGGGGCAGCATTGCCTGAGTACGCAGGTGCCAACACGGCCGATGCTATTTTGACCGAAATTTATCGTCAGCGTAGTATTGAACTGTACCTGTCGGGATTGAGATTAGAAGACAGCCGACGTTTCAATCGTCTGGCCCCAGTTGCTGGCAATACCGCTTCTCAAATCGAGCGAAATCGTACTTTCTACCCTTATCCATTGGTTGAACGAGATAACAACGGAGCCAATACCCCTGCCGATCCCGCGATTTAAGTGCTGAATTTGTTCATGCATAACTATACAAAAAATCCCTGCCTCACGACAGGGATTTTTTGTTAATAAACCGTCAGCGATGTCATACATAATTACTGCAACATCAAATAGGCTTTGATAAACTCATCTAAGTCGCCATCCATTACGCCCTGTACGTCAGAGGTTTCAACACCAGTGCGTACGTCTTTTACGAGTTTGTAAGGATGCATCACGTAGTTGCGAATCTGCGAGCCCCATTCGATTTTTTTCTTGGAAGCTTCTACTTCTGCCCGGGCGGCGTTGCGCTTTTCTACTTCAATTTGGTACAGTTTTGATTTCAACAAACGCAGGGCTAAATCACGGTTTAGGTGCTGACTGCGCTCTTGTTGACATTCTATAACGAGTCCAGAAGGCTTGTGACGAACGCGAACGGCAGTTTCCACTTTGTTCACGTTTTGGCCACCCGCACCGCCCGAACGGTACGTATCCCATTCAATATCAGCGGGATTGACTTCAATATCAATCGTATCATCAATTAAGGGATAAGCATATACCGACGCAAATGATGTATGTCGGCGCGCATTAGAATCAAACGGAGAGATTCGCACCAAACGATGCACACCGTTTTCGGATTGCAAATATCCATAAGCTTGCGGCCCTTCAATCTGAATAGAAGCCGACTTTATACCTGCACCGTCGCCATCCTGATAATCAATCTGCGTGACTTTATAATTGTGTTTTTCGGCCCACCGAACGTACATTCGATAAAGCATTTCGGCCCAATCCTGACTTTCTGTACCTCCCGCCCCCGAATTGATTTCGAGTACGGCGTTAAGCTGGTCTTCTTCGTTGGAAAGCATCTTTTTCAGTTCGACTTCTTCCAACGCTTTCAGCATGGCTTGGTATTCGGCTTCTACTTCGGCTTCCGTGGCTTCACCCAATTCCAGAAATTCCTGCAAAGTTTCCAAATCACCGAGACGCCCGTCGACGGACTCGTAGCTTTCGGTCCAACTTTTCAAACCACGTACTTCTTTCATGGTTTGTTCGGCCTTGGTGTTGTCATTCCAAAACTCGGGCTGACTTTGAATCTGTTGTAGTTCGGTCAATCGTTCTTTCTTGGTATCGTAGTCAAAGATACCCCCTCAAAGCCGAAACACGGGCTTTCAAGTCTTTCAACTGTTCTGTTGTCATAGTGTCAATGATAAATTTATAAACTGTACAATCGAGCAAAAACAAGGTATTCACTCTTTTTTAGAACGGCAAAGGTACAAATAAAAAGCGGTCGGTCGGTTCAAACCGACTGACCGCTTCATTTAATGAGCATATTACTTCTTTACAATTACGCCATCGGCCACAAAGGTAAGTTCGTGTTTAGGCTCCGTAATCTTAGCGATTTCAGCTTTGCTTTTACCGGCATCTTCGGCATAATGTTGCAATTCAGCCACGGGTGTGGTTTTCATTTTGGCTTCTCCTTCAATCACAACGGTTTTACCGGCAATGTCTTTCGGTACAAAAAAGCCGTAATCTTTGAAAGAAACCCGCATGGTTTGCCCATCGGTCGTTTTTACTTTCATCCAACAGCCTTTCGCTTGACATACCGATTCAACGGTGCCCGTTACTTTAGCCGTCATTTTTTCTTTATTGCCTATTTTTTTTGGCAACTCAGCAGCAGCTACAGCGCCTTTATCGTTAATTTTTTCGCCAAAATAACTTTCCTGAGCGTAAGCACTTGCTAAAAAAACAGTTAAAAGTGCGGCAATGATTAGCTTTTTCATGGTTTTATCGTTTTTCTGCAACAAAAATAATCAATTTTGTTATTTTGGTGACTTTTGATGGTGTAAATAAAAACGAGCATTACATTAATACCATCCACCACCCAAGGCGCGGTAAATGTTGACTGTGGCATTCATTTGCTGCATTTTGGTTTCAACCAAGTCAAATCTTGATTCAAGGGCATCCCGTTGCGTCAACAACACTTCCATGTAATCGGCCCTTGCAGACCTGAAAAGGTTATTGGAGATCGTGATAGACTGGGTAAGTGCCTGTACCTCACTCGCTTTTAACTCATAGGTTTTCCCCAGATTATCAATGTTTGACAATTGATTAGCCACCTCAATATAGGCGTTCAAAACCGTTTTTTCGTAATTATAAATGGCCTGTATCTGCTTGGCATTGGCATTATAATACGTAGCGATTATCGCATTTTTATTGATTAACGGTCCCGCCAAATCTCCTACCAGAGAGGCCATTAACGATTGAGGCAGTTTTGCCAAGTAAACAGGGTTAAACGCCTGAAGACCCAAACTACCGGAAATACCTAAAGACGGGTAGAAATTCGCCTTAGCCACTTGTACATCTATTTTGCTTGCCTCCAACAATAACTCGGCTTGCTTAATGTCAGGTCGGTTTTCCAACAACTGTGACGGTATACCTGCATGAGTAATGTTTGGTGTCAACGTTTCAAAATTTCCGTTATCTCTGGGAATGGGTTGCGGGTATCTACCCAGTAAAAAGTTGATTCTGTTTTCGGTTTCGATAATTCTTTGCCGAATACCATATTGCAGACTTTGCGTATTGAGTACCTGAGCCTGAAACCTCCGCACGGCCAATTCAGTCACCCGCGTGGATTCTTTCTCCAGTCTTACTATTTTGAGTGCATTGTTTTGAATTTCAATGTTTTGTCGCACAATATCCAGTTGACTGTCAAGTGCTCGTAATTCATAATAAGAACGGGCAATTTCGGCAACGAGATTGGTTAACATGAAGTTTTTTCCTTCCACAGTGGCTAAATATCGAGTTGCGGCCGCCTTTCTCGCATTGCGCAGTTTGTGCCAAATATCAACTTCCCATCGTGCGTAAAGTCCCCCTCCAAAATTGGGCAGGGGCTCTGGCGTTTCTTTCTCCGGTTTTATATCAATGTTTGCTTCGCTGGCTCCCACTTGGGTGTATCTGGCCGCCTTTTCAACTCCGGCCGTACCGCCATACCCCACAAAAGGCAGATATTCTCCCCTTCGGGCCATTACTTCGTTTCGGGCAATCTCTATTTCCTGTAAGGTAATATTCAATTCCTGATTGTTTTTAAAAGCGGTATCAATCAGCGCGATCAGGTAGGGATCGGTAAAATAATTCTTCCACAACACCTTTGCGGTATTGATAGAATCAGCGCCCGGAGAGTTACCATAACTCATGGCTGTCAGTTTATGCTCTGTTTTCTGAACCAAAGTCGGCACAGTACAGGAAGTATACGTTAGGGCAATGATTGCTACCCCAACATAATTTACTATTCTTTTATTTAGCATGGTCAGTGGATTCATCTTTGTAGGAAAAATGATCTATTGCGTGGACAAACTCTTCGGTCAAGGAGCCGTCATCCTCATCTTTGATCAGCTTTTTACCGTCGGCTAGTTTACCGAATATGTAATATAATCCAGGGATGATAATGACTCCGAAAATGGTTCCAAACAACATCCCGCCAAGGGCAGAAGCACCAATGGTACGGTTACCGATAGCCCCTGCCCCATTTGCCGTAATCAGTGGTATCAATCCTGCCACAAAAGCAAAGGAAGTCATTAAAATAGGACGGAAACGAACCCTGGCTCCTTCAATGGCTGCGTTCAGAATGGTTTCTCCTTCATGGCGCTTCTGAACGGCGAATTCAACGATAAGTACTGCATTTTTACCCAACAGACCCACCAACATGATGAGTCCTATTTGGGCATAAATGTTGTTTTCCAGTCCCATGAGCTTTAGTAACAAAAAGGAACCAAATACCCCGACCGGCAGTGAGAGCACAACGGCGAAAGGAATAATGAAACTTTCGTACTGGGCTGCTAACACGAAGTAGACAAAAGCCAATACAATTAGGAACACGTACAGGGCTTCATTGCCTCGGCCGGCTTCGTCATAGGAAAGACCTTCGAAAGCAATATCGTACCCTTTTGGCAACGTCTTAGCCGCCACCTCGCGAATGGCCTGTATGGCATCCGCCGTTGTATATCCCTTAGCAGGAAGGCCCTGAATAGCAGCGGAATTGTATAAGTTAAAACGGGTGATTTCATTGGGCCCTTGACCTTTTTTAAGGTTCATGAAGGCAGAGTAAGGGACCATTTCTCCCGTTTCGTTTTTGACAAAAAGCTTTAAAAGATCCGTTGGAAGCCTTCTGAAAGCGGGATCAGACTGTACGTACACTTTGAAAAACTGGTTAAACTTAATAAACCCCTGTTCGTAGGTACTGCCGATCATTATATTGAGGTTATCCATCGCTTTCCCGATCGATACGCCTTTTTGCATGGCCAATTTATTGTCTATTTCCAGTTCGTATTGAGGATAATTCGCGGCAAAAAAGGTAAATAAGCCCGTGAGTTCTTTGCGTTTTCCCAGATTTTCCATGAATTCCTTGTTGATCTTGTCAAACTCACGGTAATCGGTATCTGTTGTTTTATCCAGTAAGCGCATGGAAAAACCGCCGGACGTACCAAAACCGGGGATGGCCGGCGGTTCAAAGAATTCAACCGTAGCCCCAAGTCCCTTGGATGCCACTTCCAATTCTTCCATGATTTCCTTCACGTTGTGTTCGCGCTCCGACCACGGTTTCAAGTTAATAAGACAGGTACCTGCATTGGAACCGCGTCCTTCCGTCATGATCTCATAGCCCGCCAACGAAGACACTGACTCTATTCCCTCCACTTCTTCACAAATTTTCTGAAGTCGTCGGGAAACTTCGTTGGTTTTTTCTAGCGTAGAACCCGGGGGTGTCTGAATAATCGCATAAATAGTACTTTGGTCTTCGTTTGGAATAAAACCTGCCGGCAGAATTTTATTTTCATAAGCTATTCCTGCACAGAAAGCCAATAAGATAACAAACGTAAGAACTCTTCGGCTCACGATTATTTTTAACAGGCCCACGTATCTTCCGGTCAATTTATCAAACCCTCGGTTGAAACCGTCGAGCGCTCGGCTCAGCAGGGTTTTCTTTTTGACATGTCCATGCGGAGTGCCGCCCAGATGATTTTTCAGCAACATCGCACACAACACCGGGGTAAGCGTCAGAGCGATCAAGGCCGAAATCACGATAGAGCTGGCCATGGTAATGGAGAATTGGCGATAAAAAGTACCGACTGGGCCTGACATAAATGAAATAGGCAGGAATACCGACACCATAACTGCCGTAATGGCGATAATGGCTCCACTAATCTCACCAAGCACTTTTTTTACCGCAGCATAGGGGGAAAGATGCGGCTCTTCTTCCATTTTGGCGTGGACCGCCTCCACCACCACAATGGCATCATCCACCACAATACCAATGGCCAATACCAGTGCAAAAAGTGTAATTAAATTGATGGAAAGTCCAAAAGCCTGAATCACAAAAAACGCCCCAATCAAGGAGACCGGAACCGCCAAAATCGGTATCAGGGTAGAACGCCAATCGCCCAAGAAAATGAATACAACCAAGGCAACCAGAATAAACGCATCTCGCAGCGTATCAATCACTTGCTCAATAGAGGCATCCAAAAATTGAGACACATCATAACTGATTTTGTAATCTACTCCCGGAGGAAAGGAAGCCTTCATTACTTCCAATTTTGCTTTTACCTGTTCAATAACCTCACTGGCATTACTGCCGTAGTTTTGCCGCATCACAATTGCAGCCGATGCTTTGCCATCCAGATTGGAATAGATATCAAAAAATTCACTTCCCAATTCAACGTGGGCGATGTCCTTTAGATGGATGCTTTCCCCTTGTGCATTGGCCCGAACAATAATATCTTCATACTCTTTCGGGTCGCTGTATCTTCCTTTATACGTAAGCACATATTCCAGCGACTGAGCAGCTATACCGGAGCTTTGGCCGATCCGGCCAGGCCGGCCGATAATACTTTGTTCCCCAATTGCCTTCATTACTTCTTCTGTAGAAATATTATAAGCCCTCATACGGTCAGGATTTAACCAAACGCGCATTGCGTATCTCCGACTACCCAATATTTGAGCCCTGGCTACTCCTTTCGTCCGTTGTAGCTCAGGAATCATTTTAACGGTAGCGTAGTTGAACAGGAATTTTTCGTCAATACTTTTTTCCTTGGAATAAAGGTTGACGTACATCAACATGCTGGGCTGAATAGGCGTGATAATTACCCCTTCGCGCTGAACCAATTCGGGTAGGAGGGGCATCACCTGATCCACCCTTGTTTTCACCCTAATCACGGCATCATTTGGGTCCGTGCCCGGCTCAAAAATAATCCGAAGGGTAGCCTCACCGGCACTGGTAGCATCGGTGGCAATGTACCGCATATCCTGAACTCCGTTAATGGCCTGTTCCAAGGTAATCAGCGTAGATTTCACCAATACATCGGCACTGGCACCAGGATAGGCTATAAATATATTTACCGTGGTGGGGGCGATATCCGGGAATTGAGAAATAGGTAATTTCTCAATCGCTAATATCCCGATAAAGACGATCATGACCGATATTACAATAGCGAATACGGGCCTGCGTATGAATTGATTGAACATGTCTTATTGTTTTGTAATACCTAGCCTATTCGGCATAGAGGCTTAAATTGGAGATAACAGAATCGGGCTGTAAGAACTTGTAGTGTATCTTTTCGTTTTCGTGGACTTGCCGTAAGCCTTCTAGCAGGATTTTGTCATCCATTTTCAGCCCAGATTGAACAACAAAAATGTGCGGTAACTCAGCTGCTATGGTGATTTCTCTTGAGCGAATCACGTTGTTTTTGTCTACCACATAAACATATTTCTTTTCCAACACTTCAAAGGTGGCTTTTTGAGGGATAATCAGCGCATTTTTAAGGGATTGTACCACCTGAATATTACCCGTTTCTCCGTGTCTCAGCAGTTTTTTAGGGTTAGGGAATGTCGCTCTGAACGCAATATTCCCTGTTTCGTTGTTAAAGTCGGCTTCAATGGTTTCAACCACACCGGGATATTCAAACAACTTATTGTTGGCCATGAGTAATCCGACTTTCAGCATGCCTTCTTTTTCTGATCGGGTTTTGTAATCCAGGTATTCCGCTTCTGGTACGTTAAAGTAAACCCACATTTTACTGTTGTCCGATAGCGTTGTCAGCAAATCACCCTCGCCAACGAGGCTTCCCAACCTGACCTGA
The DNA here is from genome assembly GCF_003325355.1 of Runella rosea. GTDB lineage: Bacteria > Bacteroidota > Bacteroidia > Cytophagales > Spirosomataceae > Runella > Runella rosea. The sequence continues at coordinate 4,254,139 of NZ_CP030850.1, read as the reverse complement.
AAATGATCCATGATGCCATCAAAAGGAGCTCTGATGTCGGTAAAACCTAAGTGAACCTGAGCCAGTGACAATTCAGCTTTTGCTTTGTCCCATTTGGCTTTTGCCAAGGCCAATTCATTTTTGGATACGATATTGCTGTCAGCCAATGCCTTGGTGTTGCGGTACTCTATCTCAGCAAAGTTGGCTTCCGCCTGTGCTTTTTGTTGTTCTGCCTCATAAAGCATGGGCATGATTTGAAACATAGGTTGCCCTTTTCTTACAAATTGCCCCTCATCTACGAAGATTTTCTGTAAATACCCTTTCTCCAAAGCCCTCAATTCAATGTGACTTATGGCATGGATTTGGCTTACATACTCTTTGGTAATGGTCGTATCTTTTTTCAGAGGGGCCGTAACCAAAAAATGGGTTTCTTCTTCTTTTTCTTCGTGCTTAGATTCGCAGCCTGTTTGGTACACCAACGCACACAGACTCATGAGCATGAGAACCTTCTTCATGATAGTATTTATTAAATAAAAAATGGGTTGTTGATATTTATTCGTCCGAAATGGTATGCTTATTATTACATACGTTTATGCCTTGGTTAGGCCATTTTTACAGCAAATCGAGCAGTAAATTACTGTAAAATAGCAAGATGGGCACTTTTGTTTTTATGCTGAATTATTAATATCAAATTCGCATTACCTCAAATATCAGGTAGAGCGATTTACAAGATGGATAATATGAAAAAAGCTTAAAAAAGAAAAAATGCAGTTGGGTATATTGGAAGGAGTATTCAGCTGTTTGAGTGTAAAAAGGAGTATTCACATTATTACTGAATAATGAATACTTTTTGAAAGAAACTATTTCATTTTCCTTTTCTTCAATATCAGTTATCCGATTCTGTTTATTTTTCCCTTGATTAAATAAGACAGGTTTGCTAACTGAATATTGTTTTTTTTCAACGATAAGATATTGTTTATTTTTTACAGTAGAAGAATTGATAGATTCATAAAATGTACCTCCATGATGTTGAATATATCCACCCACCAGTAGCACACACAACGGAAATAGAGATTTAAATAATTTTATCATGGTGTAAATAATTTTAGAAGCAAGTGTGTAAAATTATTTGGCATTGTCTTTTATAACACATTGTGTATTAACAATTTAATCTATAACAGAATAAGCTGTTTTTTTTCAAGAACGGTCTAAATAATCAGCGATCATGATTGCTTTTTGGATAATTACTTATATCTATTAAGCTATTATATATTGTTATCATTATAACCCTGTGTACAAATAGCACTACCCGCGGTTAGAATATGATTAAAGCAAAATTAAAATAGAATTAAAATGTCCAAGTGGACACCTACACATAGAAACCAATGAATAATAATTATAAATATTTACATATTTTAATTTACCACGAAGGCCTCTTCTAAAAATTAAGCGCTGAAAAAATAGAGGTGACGGACAATTTTGGGCCGATTTACAATCGATAAATTATTCTTAAATAGGCTTATTAAATCTATTTATTGTATGCCAAATAGCAATTGATGAATTTGCCTCTGAAGTAGCGCGCAAAAAAATAGTGAGGCATTTTTAATTAGCAAAGAAGTGGATTGGCTTATCCGAAGTATGGAAGTATCAGTATTTGAAGAAGTAAAAAACATTTAATTAGAAGACAGTGCCTTTGTATGCACTTTTTCATCAGCCATCTTAAAACCCATCACCATCATTGTGTTTTGGGATTTTGAAAACTTTGAGAAAAGCCCGAACAACCTCATCATGTTGCAAATCTTTGAGGTCTTTTTTAAGGTTTTTTACGGTCTTTTTAAACTCATTCACCTGCTCATTGAAAGCAAATTCTAAGCCAAAAGGGTTTGAAATCAAATAGGCCGACTGCCCCCCCAATGCAAGCGCCTGAAACTGCAATTGCTCATATTCTTCTTCCAGTTCTTTGGTCTGCTCACGCAAGATTTTGTTGTAGTATTTGAGATGGGTTTCTGCCAGCGTTTCAATATGTGATTGGTCAATGCGCTCAAGCTCCAATTGTAACCGCAGCAAAGCTAAGACATCATTTTTTTCGTAGGCTTGGGTCACCCGTTGCATAATTTCTGTTTTGCGGTCTTTTTCAGTCTCGTCCGTTTCCCGGTCGGGATGAAACGCTTTTACCAAATCAAGGTATATCGTTCTTACCGCTTTGGTACCCGTGCGGGTTTCCAGTTCCTTTTTTGCTTCCCGGTTTAGCTGTTTTTGCGTCTTTGAACGTTGGGTACGTTGTTTTTTCGATTGATATTCCTCTTCAAAGGCTGCTTGGTGTTCTGTCGTATCCCAATTTTCTGACTTTTTTGGGGGGGCATGTTTCCCAAAGTCTTCGCCAAAATCAGCGCCAAGTGCTGAAAACATATTGTTGATGCGCTCGGCTTCTTCAACGACGGCATCATAGCCACCTTCTGGGCTATATTTATCGTAAATCGGCTTAAACTCCTCCATTCCAGCCGCATCAATCAATTCAAACGCAATGTCCTGAATGAGATAGGTTAACTTTTCCCTTTCATTCTTTTTGAAAAACGACGATTCATAGGCCCGGTCAAAACGGTACACAAGTTGAGCGCGTTCCTCGAAATATTGTTTACGTAAAGGTTCCAACTCCGTCAGAGCACGTTGTTGGATTTTGGTCATGGTTTCTCGATACTCTACAATACTTTTTTCGAGCGTCTCAATTTTTTGTACCAAGCGATTAAATTCCTTCTGCGTCTTGGTCTGCTCGGCTTTTGCCTTCGTTATTTGAACAATTTTATCGGCCATCAGCTTATGCCTCAGGTTGCTTTTTACGGAAAATCAACGCAATCAACAAGATAGCAATGATAACCAGCAACAACGTAAACCGAAATTCATCAAAAATGAAACTTGAAGGGGTAAGCTGTGAAATATCCGCCAGTTTTTGTTGATAAATCTCTTTTCCCCAGACTTTCATGGCCTCAGCCTGATTGGTGACCAACGAAGTGCGCAGCGTTTGTTTGTATCTATCAAGGGCACTGGGTGAGAAGTAAAAAAACATAGAAGTTAGATACCCGCACAGCAATGCCCCCGTCAGCCAAACGACATATCCGATTGAAATTCCTTCCCAGGCGTGCATGTATCCTTTCCCGATATTTTTGCGGTAATACCAGCAGGCAGCCGCAATAATAATGGCGAAAAACCCCACGTCCAGCGCCCGGCCAGTTCCCGAGAATTTCTCTAGGTTTTGAACCACCAAAAAGAACAAAAAACACACAAATCCCGCCAATACGCCAAAAGCAAGCGGGATTTTTAAAATAGGCTTATTAAAAAAGTTAATCACATTTCCCATGACTTATCCACAGAGTTATCCACATTTCTCCACTTTATTTCGATTTATTACGTATAAAGCCCTCCCTTTCAGGGTCTGCCCAAAAAAAGGAGAGTTTCTTGACTTAGAACGCGTGTTGGAGAATACCCATTCTAGGTCAGGATTAAAGAGCGTTAAGTTGGCCAAACTTCCCTCTGAAATTGTATGCGTTGGTAGCCGTAAAATAGTGCGCGGATGGTGCGTAAACTTATCCACAATTTGCTCAATACTTAGCGTTTTGTTGTACGTATTCAACACGCCAAAAGCCGTTTCCAGCCCAATAATTCCAAATTCAGCCAAGTCAAATTCTAGGTTTTTCGCTTCTTCATCCTGAGGGTTATGGTCAGAAACCACGGCATCAATGGTGCCATCAGCCATGCCTTCCCACAGGGCATCAATGTCTTTTTGCTGCCTAAACGGTGGATTGACTTTATAATTCGTATCAAAATCTGTCAAAAGCGAATCTTCAAACGCAATTTGGTGCGCCGCAATATCGCAGGAAACGGGCAACCCCTGCGCTTTGGCCTGACGAATCAACGCCACGGCATTGGCGGTAGAAATGGTTGAGAAATGGAGTAGGGGAGTTGGGCTTTTTATGCCCACGTATTCCAACAATTTCAAATCTCGCATAATCATCAATTCTTCGGCAATCGACGGTATACCGCGCATTCCCAGCAACGTACTGACTTCCCCTTCGTGCATTTGTCCAAACACCGTCAGGTCAAAATCTTCGGGGCGATTCATCAGTACCCGGTTGACTTGCTGCAAATACTGAAGCGATTTGAGGAAAATGTGGGTATTTTGAATGGCATGAACACCGTCCGAAAAAGCCACGGCACCAGCGTGCGTTAAGTCAATCATCTCGGTAAAATCCTTGCCTTCGCATCCTTTGGTCACCGCACCAATCGGGTGTACCGCCACGAGTTGGTCGGCGGCTTTTTGCTTTACATAAACCAACGTATTTTTTGAATCCAACGCTGGTTGGCTGTTGGGCAACACGGCGATTTCGGTAAAACCGCCCGCAGCGGCGGCTTCACAGGCAGTGGTCAAATCCTCTTTATGCTCATGGCCTGGGTCGTGAGAAGATACCCGCATATCTACCCAACCAGAAGAAATATGCCAATTGTCGCCCGTCAGAATTTTAGCATCTGGGGCGTCAAGTTGGTCGCCAATTTGGGCAATTTTTCCATTTTCGACCAAAATATCTTTCGTTTGCCCGTTGTAAGGCGAGCGACTATCAATAATCTTAACAGAACGAATCAGTAGCATATATTTAAAAACTTTCACTTATTCACATTGCGGGTGAAAGGCTAAAAAAAAAGCCCCTTTCGGAGCTTCTATTTATTCGCCAATCAATTCTTTGTATTCTTCTACCGAAAGTAAACTATCTGTTGAACCCGTAATTTTGATACGAACCATCCAGCCTTTACCATAAGGGTCTTCGTTGACCAACTCAGGCGCGGCTTCTAATTCATCGTTAAATTCAAGGACTTCACCTGATACGGGAATAAAAAGGTCAGAAACGGTTTTAACCGCTTCTACGCTGCCAAAAATCTCACCTTCTTCAACGGTCTGGCCCACCGTAGTGATGTCTACATAAACAATGTCACCCAGTTCTTGTTGGGCAAAATCCGTCACTCCAACTACTGCGGTATCATCGTCTTCAAAACGAATCCATTCGTGATCTTTGGTGTATTTAAGCTCTTCGGGGAAAGTCATGGTTTGTTGAGGCTTTTGTTTGGGCGTGCAAGATAATACGAAAACATAAATTATGCGAAATCCTTGGGTCACTTTACGTGTTTTTCTAATTCCTCCCACTTAATATCATTTTGTACAATGTGTCCATCTGGCCCAATCAATACAGTGTCGGGGATTCCTGAAATTTGATAATTGCGAAACACATCGCTTTTGGGGCCTTTTACATTTAAAACATGTTTACATCCCTCCAAATTATCAGCTTTAATAGCCTTTAGCCACGCCTCTTTGTCTGAGTCCCAGGAAATATGGATAATGGTAAGGGGTAATGAAGCAAGAGATGGCAATAAGGCAGGTAATTTTTTATTTTCTCCACGACACGGCCCGCACCACGATGCCCAAAAATGCAGAAGAACATACTTACCCTTATATTCCGACAAGATATGCTCTTTGTTTTCTAAGTCAACAAATTCAAAATCAGGAGCGAGGTTGCCTGCGCGTAAGCTCAATTCCTTTTTTAGGTAAGCGCCAATTTTTTGCCCGTATTGTGAATCTTTTACCTTACCTGAAAGCAATTCAAACCGCTTTTTCAGTTCATCTGGCGGAAGTAATTTGCTGAGCTGAATAATCTCAAAAAGAACCAGTGCTGACGATAACTCAGATGACTTCTGGATCACAAAATCGGTAATTTTCTGAATGTATCCATCATAAATTCTCCTCCTCACCGCTAGGAGAGAATCATTATCCAACGAATCAACCGCCGGTGAACGCTTTATGATTTCCTGCTGAAAAGCTAAAAGGTCTTTATAGATTTTTTGAAAATCTACATTCAGTACGTTATTAGAGCGGTATTTCACCTTTCCAGCTGAATCAATTTCGATGGCCAACTGCTTGTTATCCAACACTAAATATAAGTCATCCTTCAATGCTGGCGAGCGCAACTTGAATAGGCTCGGCTCTCTAAGTTTATGGGTAAAGGAAAATCGTCCGTTTTTGATGGCAACGGAATCGGTGGTTTCGTTGGATTGATTGACCAAATAAAGCGTACCTGATTTGATGGAGGAACACTTTCCTACGAGATTTTGGGCAGCGAGTACCGTATATGAAAAAGACGCAATGAATAGTATAATGGCCTTCATGAGTGTTTTACTGGTATTTATCATATCAAAACGTTCAGAATGAAAAAATTAGTACGTAATAAAACACACTGAATTTGCTTTATAAATAACCGTTAAGCCCTTCACCACTATGAAACTCCTGCGTATTCTGCTTGTTCTTCACTTTCCTGTTTTTCTTTTTGCCCAAACGCCGTTACGGCGTTCCGAAAGTTTTTTTGGGCTGCATTTTGATTTTCATGCAGTGTTGGAAGATACACTTATCGGTAAAACCCTTACCGACAGAATGATAGATTCGCTGCTACAAAAGGTAAAACCCGATTTTATTCAAGTAGATTGTAAAGGACATTCTGGCGTAACGAGTTATCCTACAAAGGTGGGCCATACGCCCAAGCGCTTCGAAAAAGACATACTTCGTTTGTTTCGGGACGTGACAAAGCGCCACGGCGTCGCGCTTTATTTGCATTATTCGGGTGTGTGGGACAATGAAGCGGTGAAGCATCACCCCCATTGGGCAAGAATCAATGCCGAAGGCAAACGCGACGATAAGAAAACATCGCTTTGGAGTGCGTATTCTGACAGCTTGCTCATTCCACAACTAAAAGAAATGAGCGACTACGGCGTGGATGGCGTTTGGATAGATGGCGATTGCTGGGCCACCGAGCCCGATTATTGCGCAGCCGCAGTGGAGGAGTTTCGGAAGAGCACGGGAATTCAGGAGATTCCTAAAAAGAAAACAGATCCGAATTATTCTCAATGGCTGGAATTTCACCGAACGGTCTTTCGTCGATACGTGCGCAAATACACAGATGCCTTGCATTTATACAATCCTCGTTTTCAGGTAGCCAGCAATTGGTCGTTCTCGGCTATGATGCCCGAACCCGTGGATATCAACGTCGATTTCCTTTCGGGCGACACCGAGCCGCTCAACGGAGCCAATCAGTCGGCGTTTCAGGCACGGTGTTTGGCACCGCAGGGAAAACCCTGGGATTTGATGTCGTGGAGTTTTGGATATGGCTGGGACGACCAGGTGTTTTCGGCCAAAAGTGCCACCCAACTTTCTCAAGAGGCGGCGCAGGTGATTTCGATGGGCGGTGGTTATCAAGCCTATTGGACCCAACACAGAGATGGCAGCCTCAAAACCTACGCCTACGGAACAATGGCCGATTTGGCTAAATTTTGCCGCGAACGTCAACCTTTTTGCCAAAATACCAAACCCATTCCTCAGGTGGGTCTGCTGTATTCAAATACGGGGTATAAAAGCGAAATCACGACCGTTTACAATACGGGAGATGGCAGGCAAAACTCCATGATTGGTACACTCAATGCTTTATTATACAGCCAATTACCGACAGAAATATTACAAGAGCACCATCTTCTTGGACACACAAAGGAATATCCAGTGATTGTCATTCCAGAATGGAAAAAGATAAACGAACAGCTAAAAAATGAATTGGTAGAATACGCCCGACAAGGCGGAAATTTAGTTGTAGTCGGTAGCGAAACCGTGAAAATTTTTGAAAAAGAACTGGGCGTGATATTAAATTCAACCACGCAGGCTATTCCTTTTTGGGGCTTTGACAACTTAATCACTGGCACCAAAGCAACCTATCGACCGTTTCAATTATTGTCTGGTACACAGCCATTCGGCCAATGGTACAGTCAAGAAGATACTCGTTTTGCCCAAGGGCCCTTGGCTACCATTGCTTCGCTGGGGAAAGGAAAAATTGCGGGCGTTTATTTCAACTTTGGCGAACAGCATTACAAGCGCGAAACCTACGTGGGCCGAGATTTCTTAGGAAAACTGGTAAAAGAACTTTTTCAACCCAACGTGGAGGTCAATGGCTCAAAGCTGGTAAACGTGGCTTTGAATCAAAAAAATGGCACAACTTACGTAAACCTTATCAATATGGCGGGCAACCACGCAAACAAATCCATCCACGCAAACGACGAAATTCCGCCGCTCTATAACCTTCAAGTATCGATAAAAACACCCCGTCGCCCTCGTCAGGTGATGCTTCAACCCGAAAATAAACCCCTGCCATTTGCGTATAAAAATGGTAGAGCAGTCTTTATAATAAGTAAATTAGCTATTCATTCGATTGCTGAAATCAAACTATGATTCTGTTACAAGCCTCTGATTGGGCCGCGTTTATTGGTCGTTTTCACCCTGTATTGGTTCACTTACCCATCGGTTTTTTGATTTTGGCGGGGTTGCTCGAAATCGGCCGATTGATCAACAAAATTGAAGTCAAAGAATCAACCATCACCTTTGTACTTTTCTGGTCAGCTATCGGCGCCACGGTTTCCTGCGTAGCTGGATACCTGTTGTCATTAGGAGGTGGTTATGAAGTGGAGTTATTGGATGAACACAAATGGCAGGGAATATGGGTGGCTGTAGCCGCTTGGGTAGCCTGGATGACCAAATCGGAGTTATTGGTCAATAAAATTCCTTTCGGTAGCTTACTTTATTTACCAGCGTTGACCGTTGGGGCTATATTAACCATGGTTGCAGGTCATCATGGTGGCTCTTTGACCCACGGAGAAGGATATTTGACCCAAGAAACGCCTGAGCCTTTTCGCGGCTGGTTGGGCATGGAGCCCAAAGCCGAAAAAGGCTCGGATGAAATCAAACCCATTGCTGATGTCAACAATGCCATGGTTTTCCAGGAAGTCGTAAATCCTATCCTGAAAGCCCGTTGTGTTCAATGCCACAATGCCAATAAATCAAAAGGGGATTTGCGCATGGACCAGATTGAATTGCTGAAAAAAGGCGGTGAAAATGGACCGATTTTCGTGGCAGGTCAAGGCAGCGAAAGCGAATTGATCAAGCGTTGTTTGTTGCCCCTTGAAGATGAAAACCATATGCCTCCAAAAGGCAAAACGCAACTTACGGACAATCAGGTTGCGATACTTTCGTGGTGGATTGACCAAGGTGCTCCATTTGACAAAAAAGTGGCTGAACTTAAAGCTACCGATGCCATCAAGCCGGCATTGGCTGCGTTGAGCGGCTCATCAACGTCGGTTAGCAGTTCTCAGCCTACCACAGCCTCCAAAGAATCTCCTGTATTAAGCTTAAAAGTACCCGCACCCGATGCAAAAGCCGTAGAAGCACTGAAAAAAGCGGGCCTATTGGTCATGCCAATTGCTAACGAAAGCAACTTATTAGAAATAAATGCGGTGAATATCAATACTTTAACCGACGCTCAAGTGGCCCTTCTAGAACCACTTAAAGAACAAATCATTTGGTTAAAATTGGGTGATACAAAGATTTCGGACCAGGCCGCCACAATAATTGCTAAGTTAAAAAATCTTCAAAAATTACATTTAGAAAATACGGAGGTTACGGATGCTACCATTCGTCAAATCAAAGCTCTACCGTATTTGGAATACCTCAATTTGGTCAATACCCAAGTGACTGATGCAGGGATAAAAGAGCTTGTTTCCGCAAAAAGTTTGTTGAGCCTTCACGTTTGGCAATCAAAAGTAACAGAGGGCGGGGTAGCCGCCTTAAAGCAGGCAAAACCTAATTTAGAAGTGACGATTGGCATCAACGAACAACAAATCGCGGAGTTTATTAAAGCTGGTGAAACAGCCCCTAAACCAGACGAAGCAAAGAAAAAATAATCTGCATTTTAAAATAGTGCCCATACCTACCTACTACTAAGGTATGGGCAAAAGCATGTTGTTTATGCGCAGCATTTGGTCAGAAATGCCTCCTAACTAGCTGAGATGATACCGATGTAGCCGTGGCTATCAATACCCAATAGGGCAAACACTCTCAATATTTACCTTTTAAGTATATTTTGTGCACTATCTTTGTTCATTCAAAAATTTATCAACACATAAAATTATCTCTTCTTTTTTTAGTACCGACAAAGTATTTTTACAATTTTAAAAATGCCTCAATAAGAGTATGTAGAAAGTTAATTACAAGTACTTTATACGACATAATTTGGGTCATTTAAGGATTTTTGTCATTTCTTTACCCTTGCTATTTCTTGCAAAAAAGCCTTAATTTGGCTTAAAGTTTCGTTTTCTTTCTTTACTCTATTATTTATTAATGATTTCCCGAAATACCTTTAAAACCGTTGTTTTAGGCGGAGGTGAAAGTGGTGTAGGTGCAGCATTGCTCGCCCAAGCCAAAGGATTTAATGTATTTTTATCAGATAAAGGCACTTTATCTGATGAATTTCGTAATGTCCTGAATGTTCATGGCATTGACTTTGAAGAAGGGAAACACACCGAGGAACGAATCTTGGCTGCCGATGAGGTCATTAAAAGCCCGGGAATTCCCGATACGGCTCCGTTGGTCAAAAAGCTATATGCTCAGGGAACACCCGTTATTTCAGAAATAGAATTCGCTGCGCGGTACACAAAAGCAAGAAAAATCGCGATAACGGGCAGTAATGGAAAAACAACCACAACCTTACTCACGTATCATTTACTCAAATCTGCAGGCTTTAATGTAGGTTTGGCGGGCAATATCGGCGAAAGCTTTGCTAAACAGGTAATTGAAGATAGATTTGATTGGTTTGTACTAGAGTTAAGCAGCTTTCAATTGGATAATATGTACCAATTCAAAGCTGACATTGGTATATTATTAAACATTACCCCTGACCACTTGGATCGGTACGAGTATACTTTTCAGAAATACGTCGATTCTAAGTTTCGATTACTTCAAAATATGCAACCCGGCGACGATTTTATCTATTTTGTAGATAATGAAGCCATCGCTTCCGAATTAGATAAAAAACCGTTCATGGTGAATCACTTACCTATTTCTTTCGTAAAAAAGGATAGCAATGGCGGTTTTTTTCATGAAGGAAAATTGCAACTGACGCGCCATCCCCGTACTTTTGAGATAAGTGCGGATAAATTACCGATCAAGGGTCCACATAATGCCATCAATGCCATGGCGGCAACGTTGGCGGCTATGGCGGCTGGGGTAAGTGATGAGCAAATTCGGCAAGGTTTATTGACATTTCAAAACGCGGCTCATCGGCTTGAGCCCGTGGCAGAAATCAATGGCATCAAGTTCATCAATGATTCAAAAGCCACCAATGTAGACTCGGTTTATTACGCACTTAACAGTTTTAATACCCCAATTATTTGGATTGCTGGCGGAGTGGATAAAGGCAACGATTATACCCAAATCGAAGACTTAGTTCGCCAGAAAGTAAAAGCCCTTATCTGTCTGGGCAAAGATAATAGCAAACTTCTCTCGTTTTTTACCCCTATCGTTCCTGTAATCATCGAGACACAGGACGTAAGTAAAGCTGTAGCTCATGCTGTTTCGTTAGGTCATCCTGACGACATTGCTTTGTTGTCGCCCGCTTGCGCCAGTTTCGATTTGTTCAAAAATTACGAAGACCGTGGCGATTTATTCAAAGCGGCTGTTCTGGATTTTGCACTTAATTCCCAAAAAAACGATGAATAACGAGATGAATGCGCCCCAACCTGAACCAACTGGCCGCTCCCTATTTGGCGGTTGGCAAAACGCTAAAGAATGGCTCCGTCAAAATCTGAAAGGTGATATTGTCATTTGGATTATTGTGGCTCTGCTGTCTTTTACAAGTATGCTTATTGTATATAGCGCAACAGGAACGCTGGCCTATCAGCGGGGCGGTGGTTACCCAGAATCTTTTCTGTTTAAACACGCTTTTTTTACGGGAATCGGCTTATTGGTTATGTGGGCCGTTCATCGTATCAACTACACCTATTTCTCGCGTTTATCGCGGGCCGCTCTCCTGATCTCTATTCCTTTGTTGATTCTGGTAAAAGTTGCGGGGGTTACAATCAACGGAGCCACTCGTTGGTTAGCGATTCCGGGCACTGGCTTAACCTTCCAACCCGCCGACTTTGCTCGTTTGGCGCTGATTGCCAATCTGGCAGCAATGCTTGCCAAACGTCAGCGGGTACAATATGACTGGCAGATTTTTGGGAAAATGATTTTATGGGTCGGAATTATCTGTTTTTTCATTGCCCTTACCAGTACCTCTACCGCCGTTTTGTTGGGATTCTCGTGCTTTTTAATGCTATACATTGGCCGTGTGCCAGGCAAATATTTAGCAGTAATGGTCGTTTCTATTGGCATTGCAGGGGCGACGGGCCTTGTGGTTGGCCAACGCCTTGACACCGCCCAAGGACGTATTGAGCGATTTCTTAAACGAGATGAGTATCAGGCTAAGCAAGGTTTTATTGCCATCGCCAACGGCGGAACGCTTGGACAAGGACTCGGCAAAAGTCACCAACGAAATTACCTTACCCAAGCCTATTCGGATTTTATATATGCCATAATTATTGAAGAATACGGCATTATCGGAGGAATTATTATCATGATTTTATATGCTATTTTGTTGGTGCGAGGAGTCCAAAACATCAATGAAACCAATCGAGCATTTGGCGGACTACTCTCCGCAGGACTTATGTTAAGCATTGGCTTACAAGCATTTACAAACATGGCCGTAGCCGTAGGGATTTTTCCCGTCACTGGCCAACCTTTGCCTTTATTAAGCATGGGAGGAACCTCCGTTTTATTTACCTGTATCTCACTCGGAATTGTACTCAGTGTTAGCAGAGGTGATATTGAAGAAACAAATTTATAAGGCTTGAGAAGTGATAACGGGATGTCCCCAAATTTATCAAATTTTCATCCTTCTGGTCATAAAAACGTATGATAAAGAAAGTAATCATTAGCGGCGGCGGCACTGGTGGACACATCTACCCAGCCATTGCTATTGCCAATGCACTCAAAGCCATTGATCCTACCATTCAAATTTTGTTTGTGGGGGCTTTGGGGAAAATGGAAATGGAAAAAGTCCCCAAAGCAGGCTACGAAATCATTGGTTTGCCGATTGCAGGAATCAAACGAGAGCTTTCAGTTGATAATTTATCATTTCCACTCAAACTCACGCGCAGTTTGTTAAAAGCGCGTAGTATTATTAAAAGTTTTAAACCAGATGTAGCCATTGGTGTAGGAGGATTTGCCAGTGGACCACTGTTGATGGTGGCGTCATTGTTGGGAATCCCAACCTTAATTCAAGAACAGAACTCGTATGCCGGCATTACCAACAAAATGCTCGCAAAACGCGCTAAAGCCATTTGTGTAGCTTATCCAAACATGGATTCGTTTTTTCCAAAAAATAAGCTCAAAATGACGGGAAACCCCGTTAGAAGCGACATTTTGGAGGTAACCCACAAGCGCACACAAGCTTACGCCCATTTTGGGTTGCAACCCAACCACAAAACGCTCCTTGTGATTGGGGGAAGTCTAGGCGCCAAGACAATCAATGAAAGTATTGAAGCGGGATTGAAATTACTGATTAATTCAGGATACCAGATTCTTTGGCAAACAGGCAAACCCTATGCTGAAAAGGCCGCAAATGCAATAAATTCACTCAAAACACCTTATGCTAAGTCCTTTGATTTTATTTATGAAATGGATTTAGCCTACGCGTTGGCCGATGTTGTGGTTTCAAGAGCAGGCGCTTTGTCCGTATCAGAGCTGTGCTTGGTGGCAAAGCCTGCTATTTTGGTTCCTTTCCCGTACGCTTCCGAAGATCACCAGACCAAAAATGCGATGAGTTTGGTAGAGCAAAATGCTGCCCTTTTAATTAAAGATAAAGATGCCCCCGAAGAACTTGTCCAGACGGCACTGAGATTATTGCAAGACGTTGAAAAACAACAGACTTTGAGTCAAAACATCAAAAAACTGGGCAAGCCCAACGCCGCGAAAGAAATTGCGGAAACGGTATTAGGACTTATTTAACACGTAACTAGTTGGTCGTTTATTCCAAATAAGAATTAAAAAAAGGATGCAAATTACAGACTATAAATACATTTATTTCCTCGGTATTGGAGGTATTGGAATGAGTGCCTTGGCGCGTTGGTTCGGCGTGAATGGATTTGAGGTGGCTGGCTACGACCGTACACAAACGCCCTTGACCGACACACTCCATGCAGAGGGTATTTCTGTACATTTTGAAGATTCAGTGGATTTAATACCTGCTGCTTTTTTACAAAATCCTGACCAAACACTTGTTGTTTATACGCCCGCTATTCCAAAAAACCATTCAGAATACAACTACCTGAAAGACAATGGATTCACCCTACAGAAACGATCGCAGGTACTGGGCCTGATAGCTGGCGGAATGTTTACGATTGGGGTAGCAGGAACACACGGCAAAACCACAACCTCCTCGATGACTGCGCATTTACTTCGTCATTCAGGGGTAAACTGTGCGGCATTTTTAGGGGGAATAACGCAAAATTATGGTACCAATATGCTGCTCAACGCGCCTACCGCGCAGCTTAGCCAAGTACCTTGTGTAGTAGAAGCAGATGAGTTTGACCGTTCTTTTTTGACTTTGTTTCCAGATATCGCCATTGTGACCTCCACCGATGCTGATCACTTAGATATTTACGGAAGCCACGATTCTGTTCTGGAATCCTTTTCAGCCTATGTAAGTCAAATCAAACCCAACGGCCGCCTGTTCATGAAAAAAGGGTTGACATTGGCCAATAAAACGAAGGCAAAAGTCGAAGAATACAGTCTAAATGAAGGTGCCTATCACACCCAAAATATTCGAATCGAAAATGCCTGTTTTGTATTTGACTTAGTCCACCCACAAGGAGTAATCAACGATATTATTCTACAAGTACCCGGTTTTCACAACGTAGAAAATGCCGTGGCGGCCTCGGCAGTTGGACTCGCCCTCGGCCTGTCAGGTGAGCAAATCCGTGCCGCCATCGAAACCTTTGGCGGTGTAAAAAGGCGTTTTGAATATTATCTAAAAACAGACCAGCACGTACTGATAGATGACTACGCACATCACCCCGCCGAGGTGTATGCATTTTTATCCTCTTTGAAAGCCCTTTATCCCAATCGGCAGGTAACGGCAATTTTTCAACCGCACTTATACAGCCGTACGCGTGATTTTGCGGTCGAATTTGCAGAAAGTTTATCCCTAGCCGACAATGTGATTCTTTTGGATATTTATCCAGCCCGGGAATTACCGATTGAAGGGGTAAGTTCTGATTTAATTTTTGATAAAATAACAAGTGACAAAATTCAATGTTTGAAGTCAAGTCTAATAGACGTCCTAAAAAATCGTCCTTTAGACGTAGTGGCTACGATTGGTGCTGGCGATATTGATTCTTACATTGAATCCATAAAAAAAGTTTTAGAAGGAACATCCGATTAATTTTAAAAAACTGATTTTTAGTAATTTAAAATTAAAAACTACTAAATCGACACTTGTATGAAACGCTTGATTTGGGTTGTTCTTGGGGTATTTATTATTGGGCTGATTGTTTTTTTTGTTGAGTTTCAACAAAAAAGTAAGCGCTGCAAGGGAATTATTGTGAAATTAGACGAAAAAGCAGAGTATCCATTTTTTAATGAACAGGACATTAAAGATTTGATTACGCTCAAAGGGGTTGATGTCATTGAAGGGATGAATTTTTCAGAAATAAACCTAAAAGGTTTAGAAAAAAGGGTTATGAAGAACCGCTTGATAAATAATTGTCAGGTGTTTCGAGATTTATCTGGAAATTTGGTCGTATCTATAGTGCAGCAACGACCCGTCGGGCGTCTTATTTCAACATCAGACACCGAGCAACAACTAAATGCCTCACAGGGCGGATACCTAACCGAGACGGGCGAAATCGTTCCATTATCAGGACGTTTTGCTGCAAGAACTGTGTTAGTATCGGGTGAGTTTTTTGCTAAAAAACAAAATTTAACTTCCCAAAAGGGAAAGCAACTGATTGACTTTTTGAAAGCCCTTCAGCAAAATCCATTTTGGAAAGCCCAAGTAGCCGAAGTAATTGTGTCAAATGACAGTGAATTAACCCTTATGCCTCAGGTAGGTCAACACCAAATTGATTTTGGCTTACCCGATGATTTTGAGGTAAAATTTGAGAAGTTAAAAATATTTTATAAAAATATTTTACCCCTGAAAGGATGGGAAAAATATAAGCGCGTTAGTGTTAAGTTTCG
This sequence comes from Runella rosea, assembly GCF_003325355.1. Classification (GTDB taxonomy): domain Bacteria; phylum Bacteroidota; class Bacteroidia; order Cytophagales; family Spirosomataceae; genus Runella; species Runella rosea. The sequence goes on along the minus strand of NZ_CP030850.1, from coordinate 4,237,974 downwards.
AAATCAAATTGTGTGTGAGTAAAACCCTAACTCAGTATGTCAGATAATGTTATTTTTTTAGGAATTGACATCGGCAGTACCAAAGTTGCTGCGATTTTGGCGAAGCCAAAGACCCACAACAACCATACCATGCTCGAAGTAGTAGGGCTAGGTTCGGCACGTAATGAAGGGGTCTATAGGGGGATTATCAACAACCCCGTGAAGACAAAAGAGGCAATCAGGCAAGCGTTGGAAATAGCGGCGAGAAAGGCAGAAAGGCCTGATTTACTTAATTATCCCTTGACGGCCACGGTCAACGTAAGCGGGACACATTTGGAAACAATGTCGGAAACAGGCTCAGTAACCTGCAAATCGGCATCAGTCAAAGGGGAAGATGTAGCGGTGCTATTTGAGGATATGCAGCAAACCTACGACTCTGATTCCAACCAAATTATCCACCTCTTACCGCTTAAATTTGCCGTTGGAGAACAACACGAAATCGACGACCCAGTAGGTCATATCGGTCTGAAACTCAGCGGCGACTTTAAGATTATTACTGCCAAAAAAACGGCGCTGTATCAAATCAAGGACTCCCTTCAGAAAGCCAACATTCAAGTTGACAATGAAGACGGGTTTGCGGCATCGCCCCTTGCATCTGGTCTGGCTGTTCTGACAGAAGACCATAAAAATTTAGGGGTAGTGTTGGTTGATATTGGCGGTGGTACGACAGATATTGCCATTTATCACGAAGGTTTATTGCGCCACACGGTTGTTCTTCCTTTTGGCGGAAACCACATCACGAATGATATTCGGGAAGGTTGCCATCTAACGCAGGAAAGTGCCGAAGAAGCAAAAACAACGTTGAGCGAAACAAACCCCAACGCCTGTAGCCTGAATACCCTCTTAGTGGTTCCAACTGCCGACGGTATTCCGCCCATTGAGATTGTAGCGCGAAACATTGTGCTTATTGCCCGGGCTCGTCTTCGTGAAATCGCTGCTTTGGTGTTTGCTGAAGTAAAAAAAGCTGGCTACGAACACAAGTTGAGAGCAGGCGTTGTATTGACTGGCGGTACCGCAAAAATCAACGGTATTGATTCTATTTTCAGGGATGTAACGGGAATGTACGTCCAAATTGGGAAACCTCAGAATTTAGAGCGAATCAACGGACCCTTACATGATTCCCTAATGAATGATCCTGCTTTTGCCACCGCCCTTGGATTGGCTTGGTCGAGCATCAAACCGTTAGATAAAAGAGTAATAAAAAGAAGTAAGACAGAAAAAGAACAAGAAAAAAAGAAAACAGGAGGGCTTTGGGGTAGCTTTGGAATTAAAGACCTGAAAATCAAGGATGTAGGCACATTTATATGGAAAGGTCTAATGCAAGATGATATGGCGGGGAAAGATTCTTACTAACACCAAAAATTTAAATTCGACCTCACCAATTGTTTCTCATTAAAAAATTATGGTTTTTGCAAGAAAAAACGTTTTTGACCACGGCTACGAGTACGTCATGGAAAATTCAAAATATTCAGAAGACGCACCGATTATCAAAGTAATTGGGGTAGGTGGGGGAGGTAGCAACGCCGTCAACCACATGCATGTGAAGGGTATTAAGGATGTGGGCTTTGTGGTATGCAATACCGATAAACAGGCTCTTATGCGCAGCACCATTGAAAATAAAATTCAATTGGGCGCTGATTTGCTTAAGGGACTCGGAGCGGGAACTGATTCAGCTACAGGACGAAAAGCGGCCGAAGAAAGCATTGAATACATCCGACAACTGATGCAACCACCCACTCAGATGGTATTTATTACCGCAGGGATGGGCGGTGGTACTGGTACAGGAGCAGCCCCTGTTATTGCGCAGGTAGCCAAAGAAATGGGTATGCTTACCGTGGCAGTTGTCACGGCTCCTTATAGCCACGAAGGGCGCAGTAAGAAAAACCAAGCACTTGAAGGAATTAATGCCCTGAAAGAGCACTGTGACACAGTTTTGGTCATTCTGAATGATGAATTAGCTAAGTTATACGGAAAATTACCCATTTTACGGGCTTATGAACACGCTGATAATATTTTATCCAATGCCGTAAAAAGTATTGCTGAGATTATCACGGTTCATGGGAGTGTAAACTCCGACTTCATGGACGTGAAAAAAGTGCTTGAAAATGCAGGTACTTCGGTAATGAGTTCTGCTTCGGCCTCTGGTGAAAACCGGGCTGAGTTGGCGATTGAAGCGGCTTTAAACTCTCCTTTGCTCAACAACCGAGATATTCGGGGCGCTCAAAAAATTCTTATCACCCTTGCTTCAAGTACGGATGAAGAATACATGGCTACCCTTGACGAGCAAATGGCCATCACAAATTACATAGAAAGCCTCATTGGTGATGAAGCTGATATGTGTAAAGTGGGGGTTATTTTTGATGACACCCTCAAAGAACAACTCCTTGTTACGGTCATAGCCGCAGGCTTTGAAGATTCACATTTGCCTTTCAACTACGATTCTACTGGTTTTAAATCCATAAAAAAAGATACACCAACAGTTGTTGAGTCTCCCAAACCACCCGTTCCTGGAGTTGTAATAGACCGCCCCCAAGAAGGGAAATTGGAGGCTTCCACCCCAACAACGGCCTTTAATCCGCCCTCACCACCTAAACAAGAAATTAAGGTTGAGGTAAAACCAACTGTTACACAAACGGTTGATTTGCCCGTGGTACGAGAACCAATCAAACCTGAATACCAAGAGACAAATCAAGTCGTTAGTAAACAGCCTTTTATTGATAATCCAGAACCACAGGAAGACCCTTCTATTTTGCGGCAACTTGTTCAAGACATTACTAAAGGCAAGTATTCCGCAAGCGAACTCGAACGGCCTGCTTATTTGCGTCAAAATGTGGTTTTACATCAAAAACCCGCGATTCCTGAAGAAGCTTTTATTCCCATTAAATTGGACAAGCATAAGCGTTAAGAATAGGATGCTATCACAAATAAAAAAAGATTTACAACAACTAGGCAGCCCCGAAAAGGCTGCCTTTCTTTGTCGCTTTTTCAAAACAGGAAAAGGCCAATACGGTGAAGGGGATGTATTTCTGGGTATTACAATGCCCGAAATCAGAGAAATTGTAAAAAAATATCCCACCCTAACAATCGAAGAATGGACCGAACTCCTTCACAGTCCTTACCATGAATTTCGGATGGCTGCATTGATTGGGCTGATGAAACGGTTTCAAAAATCAAAAAAGGACGAAACCACCCAACATATTATTTTTGAAATCTATTTATCAAACCTCGATTACATCAATAATTGGGATTTGGTTGATGTCACTTGTCGTGATATTGTTGGAGCTTATCTGTTAAATAAAGACAGGAGCATTTTATACGATTTAGCTCAGCGGTCCCACCTTTGGGCCCAACGCGTCGCGATTGTGTCAACCTGGTATTTTATTTCACGAAATCAATTTTCCGATACGATTCGAATTGCAGAAATTCTTCTTACGCATACCCATGACCTTATTCACAAGGCAGTAGGCTGGATGCTTCGAGAAGTGGGTAAACGTGATGATTTAGTGCTGGAAGAGTTTTTGGATACCCATGTAAAACAAATGCCACGTACCGCTTTGCGTTACGCAATTGAGCGTTTTCCAGAATCCAAACGCAAGTATTATTTAACTCTTTGATGCATAGATAAATTTCTTAGTATCTTTGAGGCCGCTTTTGCGGCAGTTTCTGCGTTACTCGTTATTATTTTGCTGTAAGTGAGGCATTTAACACCTCTAACGCTGGACTGTATATTTTAAACTGTTAACTGCTGACTTTTTATGTCTTGGTTTACCAGAAAAGAGAGAGGCATTCAAACGCCCACAGAAATGAAACGCGAAGCCCCCGACGGGCTTTGGTACCAGTGTCCTAGTTGCAAGCATGTGATGCATACGCGAGAGCATAAACTCAATGCATACACCTGTGTAAAATGCAATTATCACGAAAAAATCGGGTCAGAAGCCTACTTCAGTGTCTTATTTGACGAGGCCGAATACACTGAACTCGATGCCGATATGATTTCAGGAGATCCTCTTGAATTTGAAGACACTAAGAAATACCCAGACCGTATTCGTGATACCGTCAAAAAAACGGGCCTGAAAGATGCAGTACGTACCGCTTACGGCAAAATGGACGATATTGACATTGTGGTAAGCTGTATGGATTTCAACTTTATAGGCGGCTCAATGGGCTCGGTTGTAGGGGAGAAGATTGCGCGCGGAATCGACCATGCATTACAAAACAGAAAGCCATTTCTAATGATTTCCCGGTCGGGAGGTGCGCGGATGATGGAAGCAGGATATTCATTGATGCAAATGGCCAAAACATCCGCTAAATTGGCGCTGTTGTCAGAAGCCAAACTGCCGTATATCTCTCTTTTGACCGACCCCACAACGGGGGGCGTAACGGCATCTTACGCCATGTTGGGCGATTTTAATATCGCAGAACCAGGCGCCCTTATCGGTTTTGCGGGTCCGAGAGTTATTCGTGAAACCATCGGTAAAGATCTCCCTAAAGGATTTCAAAGTGCTGAATTTGTATTGGAACACGGCTTTTTAGACTTTATTGTCGATCGAAAAGATTTAAAAGATAAATTGGCAAGCCTGTTGCGAATGCTGCAATAATTGGTTTTTAAGCAAAAGGCCGCAATAACAGAAGATGTATTTGCGGTCTTTTTGCTTTTTATGCACTTTTTCATTTGAAACTATGCGCCTTGTTTCCCATCCTGTTTTATGCAATTACTACGTGACGTACCGTTGTAACGCCACCTGTAGCTTTTGTGATATATGGGAAAGGCCGTCGCCTTATGTTACGTTAGAAAATGCCAAAGCCAATTTTGAGGCACTCAAAAAACTTGGGGTAAAAGTTGTTGATTTTACGGGGGGAGAGCCTCTTCTCCATCGTCAATTGGATGAGCTTCTCCGAGCCGCAAAAAATGCAGGATTATTAACTACCGTCACATCTAACGGGTTGCTTTATCCCAAATACGCCTCTAAACTGCGCGGATTGATTGACATGCTCCATTTCTCACTCGACTCACCTAATAAAGAGGAGCATGATACATCGCGTGGGGTGAAGTGTTTTGACAAAGTGATGGAGTCTATTCAAATTGCAAAATCATTGAATGAACGTCCTGATATTTTATTCACCGTTTTTGAAAATAATATCCACCAAATTGAACAATTATGGAAAGACATTTGCCTGCCCAATGATTTGGTATTGATATTGAACCCTGTTTTTGAATATAACAACGTAGGTTCTCAATTATCCTCTTCGGCGCTACAAGAATTACGAAATTGGGGTAAAAAGCGCAATATTTATTTAAATGACGCTTTTGTACAACTTAGAATTGACGGCGGTAACCACGTGGACAATCCAGTCTGTTTAGCTGGAAGTACAACCATTGTCATTTCTCCCGAAAATAAGCTGGTGCTTCCATGTTATCATTTGGGGTTAAAAGAATTTCCCATTGAAAATCACTTAGAAGAACTGTACCAGTCAGATGAAGTTCAAAAATTAATTGCCCTTGAAGGCCGCCTACCTGCCTGTGAAGGTTGTGCCATCAACTGCTATATGCAGCCTTCCTTTGCCGTAGAAATCAACAAATACTGGTGGAAAGCCCTTCCGAGTACGCTTAAATACAACTTCATCAAAGGTACCTGGAAACAGTTATTTTGAATCTTACCGCTCAGTTACCTAATTTTGCAAATCTTTATTGGTTTTCAGATAGTTATTGAATAAATATCTGAAAGTCATTTCTTCTATTTTACCTACATAAAATGATTCAGTTTTTTATTGAAGATGTGGACTTTAAAGTTCCGCAACCCCGCAAAACCAAATCTTGGCTTCAGAGCATCATCAAAGCAGAGGGCTTTACGCTGAACCAACTCAACTATATTTTTTGTTCTGATGAATACCTTCTTAATGTAAATCGACAATACCTTGAACATGACTTTTATACCGATATTATCACTTTTGATAATAGCGAAGAAGAGGCTGTAGTCGAAGGTGATATTTTCATTAGCATCGACAGAGTAAAAGACAACGCCCAAGAACTAAACAAACCTTTCGAAGAAGAGCTTCTTCGTGTTTTAGCTCATGGCATTTTACATTTAGTTGGTTATGACGACCACGAAGATGAACAGGAACATGAAATGAGGGCAAAAGAGGACTTCTACCTAGTAACCTCATAACTCGCTATATATCAATACAATAACAAATGCTTCACGTGGAACGTTTTGGCGATTTTTACAAAAACACGTGAAACAGGCAAAAATAACAACATTTAAAACGAATAACAGATGTTTCCAAAATACGATGTAATTGTGGTTGGGGCAGGCCATGCAGGATGTGAAGCGGCAGCGGCAGCGGCAAACATGGGGTCCAAAGTTTTGCTCGTTACGATGAACATGCACACCATAGCACAGATGTCTTGTAACCCCGCAATGGGAGGTGTAGCTAAGGGACAAATAGTAAGAGAAATAGATGCACTTGGTGGACAGTCTGGAATTATCAGCGACAAAACAATGATTCAATTCAGAATGCTCAACCGCTCAAAGGGACCCGCCATGTGGTCGCCAAGATGCCAAAGCGACCGTATGCGTTTTGCAGAAGAATGGCGTTTAACCCTTGAACAAACACCCAATGTGGATTTTTGGCAAGACACAGTTCGTGAGCTTATTGTCAAAAATGGAGCGGTGGCAGGAATAAAAACAAGCCTCGGAATCGAAATACAAAGCAAATCAGTAGTCTTGACTAATGGTACTTTTTTGAATGGATTAATACACATTGGAGAAAAAAACTTTGGCGGAGGAAGAGTAGGAGAGAAGTCAGCAACAGGAATAACTGAGCAATTGATTGAATTAGGCTTTGAATCGGGGCGAATGAAAACAGGAACACCACCGCGCATAGATGGGCGTTCGCTGGATTACACACGTATGGAAGAACAGCCTGGCGATGAGAATCCCGCTAAATTTTCGTACACATCAACCCCTAAGCTTGAACACCAAAGAAGCTGTTGGATTACGTACACAAACGAAGAAGTTCATGCTGCTTTGCGCACAGGGTTTGATAAATCACCGATGTTTTCAGGACGCATCAAAGGGTTAGGGCCTCGTTACTGTCCTTCGGTTGAAGATAAAATCAACCGATTTGCCGACAAAGACAGACATCAGATTTTTGTAGAGCCAGAAGGATGGAACACCGTTGAAATTTACGTAAACGGTTTTTCTACATCACTTCCAGAAGATGTTCAATACAAGGCACTACGCCTAATACCTGGGTTTGAAAACGCAAAAATGTTTCGTCCTGGCTACGCCATAGAATACGATTATTTCCCACCTACTCAGTTAAAGTTAACCCTCGAAACCCACCTTATCAAGAACCTATTTTTTGCAGGACAAATCAACGGGACAACGGGTTATGAAGAAGCCGCATGTCAGGGATTAATCGCGGGTATTAACGCTCATCAAAACACACACGAATTGGAGCCCTTCGTTTTAAAGCGTTCAGAAGCCTACATTGGCGTATTAGTAGATGACCTCGTCAATAAAGGCACAGACGAACCTTACCGAATGTTTACGTCAAGGGCAGAATACCGTACTCTTTTACGACAAGATAACGCAGACATTCGTCTTACAGAAAAAGGTTACAAACTCGGGCTCGCTGCTGAATCTCGACTTCAACGCGTTCGTGAAAAAGTGGCTAATACCGAGTTAATTTTAAAAGAACTCAAAACCATCAAAGCTCAACCTGAAGAAATAAATGAACAACTTGTTCAATTGGGCACCGCAACAATTCGGGAAAAACAGCCTTTATATCAGTTGCTAAAACGACCCGATATTGAAATAGATGACATCAAGAACCTAAAGGGTTCCTTCGCAGGTTTTCTGAATCAATTCGATGAAGAAGCTTTAGAGCAAGCAATGATTACGGTAAAATACGAAAGCTACATTGAGAAAGAATACCTCATGGTAGAAAAGATGAATAGATTAGAGGACCTTGAAATCATCCCAAATTTCGACTACGACCGCGTATCCGCTCTGTCATTTGAAGGGCGTCAAAAACTCAAAAGCCTCCGTCCAGGTACACTTGGGCAAGCTTCCAGAATAAGTGGCGTCAGTCCATCTGATGTATCTGTATTGATGATTTACTTGGGAAGATAAATACAGATAAGTCGTTAAAAGATGTTAATAAAAGGTGGCCTTGATGGTCACCTTTTATTTTTGCAATACACCCCTAAATTCAACTTGAGGATTTAAAAGATGTTAATTTGCAAAGGCTTTCAAACCATTTGTTCGTTGTATCAAAACAATCACACTTGTATAACATAAAAAAACTGTCTGCTAAAAGCATGATAAAGATAACTTACAAACCAGTTTTTCATTCTCACAATCACCTAATGAGAAATTTTTCATTCTACATTATACTGTATATTTTGGTTACATCCTGCGCTCAGCCCATTTCGCCTACGGGAGGAAAGAGGGACACCGTACCACCAAATCTTATATCAAGCATCCCTAACAATAAGCAAACAAATTATCAAGGACGAACCGTTGACCTAGAGTTTGATGAGTACATAGTTGCAGAAAATTTACAGCAAAAACTCCTGATTACTCCAGATGCTGGGGAGTATGATTTTAAGGCCCGGCCAACGGGACTGCAAATTAAATTTAAAAAATCGCTTGACAGCGCCACCACTTATTCCCTTTCCTTTGGCGACGCCATCAAAGATTTTAGCGAAAAAAATCCAGCCCGAAATCTTCGCGTTGTATTCAGTACTGGTGTAGGGATTGACTCTGCCTCTGTGGGTGGGCAGGTAAAAGATTTACTCTCGGATAAGCCATTGTTGGATGTCTTGGTAGGCCTGTACCCAAATTCTGACACCCTCAATATTGAAAAAATGAAGCCAAGCTACTTCACGCGTTCGGATAGCGCGGGTCGATACAGCATTGAAAATATTCGTCCAAACAAGTATCGCCTATATGCTTTTGACGATAAAAACCGCTCTTTGAGCTATAATCCAAGGGCCGAAAAAATCGCGTATTTAAGGGATAGCATCACTATTGTTGATTCTACGCAAATCTCAGGCGTTTCGTTGAGGCTATTTATGGCCAATAATACCCCCGCAAAAGTGCGAAATACGCAGCCTAGGGCCAATTATTACTCCATAAATTATGATAAAGGATTCCTCGAATACAAAGTAAAATTTAACAATCCAGAAGACTCAATTCCGCACTTTCAAGCGGGAACCAACGAGCTGAAGTTCTATAACACTAAAAATCGAAAGGATACCCTTGTGGCCAAAATAACGATAGTTGACTCGGTAGGATTGACCTTTGAACATAACCAGAAGATAAAATTCAGGGAAGCTAGGGGAGGAGGGAAGACCGCCGACACCAACCGTGAGCCCTTTGATATGAAGACAAATTTTCCCGATAATGGCGAAATAGAGCCTAGAAATTTTGCCCTAAAACTAACCTTTAATAAACCTGTAGCCGAAGCAAGGCTTAATCAAATACAGATATTTAGCGATAGTACAAAAGCCGAAGTTATCAAAATTTCCGATTTTACGTGGGCCAATAATCACGCCATTCTTTCACTTTCGAGACCTATTTTAGCACGTCGTGAACTCAAAGTAGTCATTCCCAAAGCCACTTTCTTTAGCGTAGAAAACGACACAATCCCGGCTAAAATCTATAAGCTCCCCATCATGGATGAGGAAAACTACGGCACATTGGAAGGTGAAATAAAGGGTGCTAAAAGTAAATTTATCGTTGAACTGCTCGATGATAAGTTTGAAGTAGTTAAATCAATCAGTAACAAAACACCTTATGTTTTTTCCTATCTAAAACCCGCTACGTACACACTGCGCATAATTGTGGATGAAAATGGAAACGGACAATGGGATACGGGCGATGTAAAAGCCAACAAACTAGCAGAACCCGTGTTTTTCCACACCGAAGCGGTAAAAGTGAAGAAAAACTTTGTGATGAGTGGTATAGATATAGACTTATCCACAAAATAATCCACATCATTCACACTCTGTGGATAAGCTATTATGCAGTTTGGTTCACTTTTTGAGATAGTATAAAAAGTAGCTAGGTAAGTTTTAGGTTGTGAAACACCTATTTCACAAAAAACACAATTGTGAGGAAAAGATGTGAATAAGTATGTGGATAACAGATACAGATGTTTATAGGTAAGTGGATAAGTGGTGGGAAAACGTGTAGATAACATTTGAATAATGTGGAGAACTATTTATCAACAATACAAATGTGGGAATGTACCCCGATTTCCCACATCATTTCAAGCCGTTTTAAACATGTTAAAATGTGGAAAAATAATCATCCCCAACGTGAACAAAATTATCCACAATCCACGTCCAATTGTGAATAGTTGCAGATATGCCTGAAAAACAGTAATTTCAGTTGTGGATAAAAATAAAACAACGTGGATAAACCTACTACTTATACACATTTACGTTTTAATAAAAAGTGGATAACGCGGGGATAACTTTCTTATCCACTTATCCCCGGTGCTAATGGATTATAATAGTTTAAAAATTAAATATATTATTATTAAAATGGGTGCAGGAAAAATGTGTACAACTCCGTATCGTTTGTGGATACTGTTCATTGGTGTCATTTTACTTTTGGTGTCTACAGAAAGCCACGCCCAAAGTGATGCCGACTTAGCAGATGCATACTTTCAAAAGGGTGAGTGTGAAAAAGTAGTGACTCTCTATCAGAAAGTCTTGCGAAAAGATTTTAACAAAATCTATTTGAGGAGGTATGTGGGCTGTATGATCAAACTCAAGAGTTTTGACGAAGCTGAAAAATTCTTTAAACGTCAGCAGAAATCTGATGAAAATGTGGGTTACCTCTATACACTGTACTGGGGGCGAATGTTGGAGCAAATGGGGCAAGCAGCGCCCGCCGCTCAAAAATACCAAGAGAGTATTGCCCAAATTCCTGCAAAAGATTTGAATGCCTTTAAAGAATTAGCCGATGAGTTTAGAGAGATAGATAATACGGATGCGGCCATTGGCACTTTATTGAAGGCTAGAGATGTGGCAAAAAATGATAATTTATTTAAAATGGAATTGGCGGCCTTGTACGCTCAAACTGGAAAAACAGAGCAGATGATTGAAGAATTGTTGAGCTTGGGCGTAGCAATTCAAAGCAAGGAAGTGATTCAAAACTATTTTCAAGATTTTCTGCGGGAAGAAAAAGACCAGGCAAAATTTGAAAAGATTCTGTACGAAAAAATCCAACGTCAGCCCAACGAGCCCTTCTTTGCCGAAATGCTCATTTGGTTTTTGACCCAAAAGAAACAGTTCAGTAAAGCGTTCATTCAGGAAAGGGCGTTGGATAGACGGTTTAAATATAACGGTACGAAAGTTTTTGATTTAGGAAATCTGGCGCTACAAAACAAAGATTTCCCAGCAGCTATTCAGTCTTTTGAATATGTCGTAAAAGATTACCCACAAGGACAACTCTACCCATATGCCCGGCGTATGATGATTGTGGCGCGAGAAGAGCAGGTGAAAAATACATTCCCCGTGGAAATAACGTCGGTGCGACGCTTGATTGAAGATTATAAAAAGTTGTTGGGAGAACTTGGCCAAAACAATCGCACGCTTGAAGCGATGCGGAGTATGGCTAGTTTGTACGCTTTTTATCTGAATGAAAAGGACAGCGCAACCGTCATTTTACAGAATGCCGTAAAAATAGGCCGAGCAGAAAGCGATTTTGTGGATAAGTGCAAACTCGACTTGGGAGATATTTTTCTCTTAAAAAATGAACCGTGGGAATCAACACTGTTGTATTCACAAGTTGAAAAATCGCAAAAAGAAACCCCGCTTGGCTATGAAGCCAAACTGCGCAATGCCCGACAATTTTATTATACAGGTGATTTTGAGTTATCAAAAGCCTTGTTGGACATCCTGAAAATGGCCACAACCCGAGAAATTGCCAACGATGCCGGAGCATTGAGCTTATTGATTCAGGATAACACGGGTTTAGATACCTCTGAAGACGCGATGAAGGAATATGCAGCCATCGACTTGCTTCTTTATCAAAATCAAACACAGATAGCGCTAGACCGCTTAGACGGGATGTTTGTAAGGTACAAAGATCACCCACTTGCTGATGAGATTCTGTGGCTAAAAGCCCGGACCTACGCAAAAATGGGAGAAAATCAAAAAGCAGTGGATAACTTGCAGATAATTGTGGATAAGTTCTCGACTGATATCTTGGGTGATGATGCACTTTTTATGATGGCAGAATTGTACCAAAATCGCTTTAAGGACAAAGACAAATCAATGGAATTGTACCAGAGAATGCTTGAAAAATATCCAGCAAGTATCTATGCTGCCGATGCAAGAAAGCGTTTCAGACAACTGCGTGGCGATACGCTTTAAAAATCAATATAAAGAGAGTAATCAATATAGGGTGAAATGGTAAAAGTAGCATTAAAAGAAGTATTGTTGGCAATTGGTTTAATAGCCAGTCTGAATTCATGCTATACCTCACAAATTTATATCGTACGTCATGCTGAGCGATTAGATGATAGCGCAGATACACCGTTGTCGGAAGGGGGCCATCAGCGCGCAAGGGCCTTATCTGATAGTCTCTACAACAAAAAAATTGACCATATTTTTGTCAGTAAATACCAACGAAATCGTCATACAGCGCAACCTCTAACGGAACGCTTGGGGAAACAATATGAGATTTATGAACCCAAACCAGTGAGTGTCATTGTAGAACGGTTGAAAAAAATAAAAGGAAAAAATGCATTGGTTGTCGGCCACAGCGACACAATTTTAGAAATAGCACAAGGGTTGGGAACCAAGCCGTCCATTCCAAAAATTGTACATGAAGATTATGATAATTTGTTGGTGGTGACAGTCAATAAAGGAGTGTTTGGAAAGAAAGTTATTTTGGAAGAAAAAACGTACGGCCAAAAAACACTTCCGTAAATTTTGGCCGTAAATATTTAATAATGAGATTGTTATCTTAATTTCAAGGTGACTAATGTTGCAATCGCCAGAATAATACCCACAATCCAGAAACGGGCCACAATTTTGGCTTCATGATAGCCTTTCTTCTGGAAATGATGGTGCAAAGGTGACATTAGAAAAATACGCTTGCCTTCTCCGAATTTCTTCTTGGTATACTTAAAATAACTGACCTGTAAAATAACGGAAACAAGTTCAACCAGAAAGATGCCACACATGATGGGAATCAATAATTCCTTGCGCACAGCCAGCGATATAACCGCAATAACGCCACCAAGCATCAAACTTCCCGTATCTCCCATAAAAACCTGCGCAGGGTAAGAATTATACCACAAAAAGCCCACGCAAGCCCCCACAAAAGCGGCAATAAATATAACCAGCTCACCAGAGTTAGGAATGTACATAATATTGAGGTACTGCGAGAATTTGGCGTTTCCAGAGATGTAGGCTAAAACTCCAAGTGTTAGGGCAATAATGATGGATGTTCCTGCTGCTAAACCATCAATTCCATCCGTAATATTTGCCCCGTTTGATACCGCTGTAATGATAAAAACAGCTACAATGGTATAAATAATCCATGTATAACTATCTGGTAATAAGCCGAATAATAATGAAGAATAATCAAACTCGTTGTTTTTTATAAAGGGCAAAGTAGTGATTGTTGGATTGATAACATCTGTATAACGTTGTACTTCACCAATAGCCGAACTAATAAGTGGCTTATCGTATTGCCTGATTTTGACATGTTGATTGAAAGACAAGGTTATCCCGACAATTAGCCCCAATCCTACCTGACCCACAACTTTAAATTTGCCCTGTAGCCCTTCTTTATTGTTTTTAAACTTCTTTATGTAATCGTCCAAAAAACCAATAAGGCCTGTCCAAACGGCCGTAATTAGCAGGAGAACAATGTATACGTTGGACAATTTGGCAAACAATAAGGCAGGAATAAGCAAGGAAGCCAAGATAATAAACCCGCCCATGGTAGGAGTCCCTTTTTTTTCCATCTGACCTTGAAGGCCCAAATCGCGGATTGTTTCCCCAATTTGTTGGTTGCGAAGAAAATTAATGATACGCCCACCAAAAATCGCCGCAATCAATAAGGAGGTGATGGTGGCACCAAGGGCCCTGAAAGAAATATATTGGAAAACTCCAGCACCTGGGAAGTTGAATTCTTTGTCTAAATAAGAAAATAGGTAGTAAAGCATGTTAGAATTTGTTTAGGCGTAAAGCCAAAATTGCCTATACTTGGCACGTTGGTGGCAAGTATAGGCAATTTTACTAAAATTCTAAAAAAAGAATGTGGAATTAATCATTTAAATGAAAAGCCCACTTTACTTCATCGTAGTTACCCATATTTACGGGTATTTTCTTTGCTAATGAATTAGGAATCAGAACATAACGATATTTTTGTTCTTCTGCAGGTGTAAATTTACCTTTCAGCCCAATCGTTACTATACGCAGTTGGGAGGATTTAGGAACGGTGTAATCATAGCGTATTTCGGCCGTTGAAGTATTTGTTGTAAATGGTAAAGGGCGGATATTATCACCAATTTTTGAATAGACATATAACTGACTTTTCTCTAATAAATCATTTGTAAGTCTGTATTGATTCATTTCACAGGCTCTTGCTGGAAGGCCAAAAACACTAGTGGCAACCCATTGGTCTGCGGCAACCCACTCAGAGGTAATAATATTGAAGTTATCGAAATTGGCGAGTTGAGGGGGTGGCTGTACTTTATTAAAGCTGGTACAATTAAGAACCCATGCTAAAGAAACAGAAATGGTTAATGTTAAAACTCCTAATTTATATATATGCTTCATACGAGTGGGAAACTGATGACAAACAAGTACTTAGGTTTATAACCTTAGTGAACAGGAACTATCAAAAGTTATGCCAATCTTGAAGTATATACAAGCCTGCTGCTTTTTAGAAGCGATGCCTGACCTGTAATTTTAGTTCAGAACGATGAGAAGCATCGATTTCATCAACATAAGAACTTAGTGTTTCTTGGTTAGGCATATCGGTACGTGCAAATCGAACCCAAATATCGGTGCGAGCGTGAGGAGTATATCGAATAAGAAGAAAATTTCGGAAACCATAGTCGTAGTAAGCGGGCATAGAAACGGCATAAAGTACATCACGTTCAACGGCATATTGCCTAGAATCATAACTGTCGGTATTATAAATTGAAAATCGAAGCAATGCCGAAATCTTGCCAAAATCAGCATTTATTTCCTGCATTAGCATCCAGCCTTTGTCTATTTTGAAATTTTTGTAGGCAAATGTGCTTCCTTGGGCACGCGTTCGAAAGGACCAAATTTTAGAGGCGTTGTACTCTGTATTCAAGATAAGCTGATGTCGATTGGTGTTGGTTACGAATTTCTGCTTTGATAGTTTAGAGGCAATATTGTGTTCCTTTTGTTCTTGTCGATAAATAGCGTAAAAAGCCCATTTTTTGTTGGGAGTCCACGTGCCTTGCACTAAAAAATCGTAGCCGTAGGTGGGTTTCTTATCTACTAAATAACGAAACCAAGGAAATCGATAACCGTCAACATAAGCTCCTGCTTTCAGTTTTTTATGAATCGTATACTTACCGCCGATGTACACGCCAGTTTCGTTGCTGTTACGACTACTTTCGCTAAACGCATTTGAATAGAAACTATGAAAGTTTTTATCAAAATGTCGAAATAAAAAAGTCGCATCCCAACGCTTGCTTATACTAGCCAGTATTCCCGCAACTACCCCTACTCCGCCGCTTTTTGAACGTGCGACCTCGGCAAAAAGATTATAATTATGCCAAAGGTAATTGCCATGAATACCCGTCAAGAGATTATTTATACCTTTAAATTCGTACTCATTTCGAACAGCCACGGCACGTTGAAGCGGTTGACTGAAGTGGGTGTAAAGCATCGTGCCACCAATTTCGCCGCGTGCAAATTGATACAGTAAATGGGCACCCGCATTTTGTTCAACGACGTTGGCGCGAATGGCCAGCTCATTGGGAATTCGGTGTAAACCATCTGTTTGGAGGGTACTGATTACCTCCTCGCCCGTCAAGTCGTTGGATATACTAACGCTGCCGCTTCGGCGAACTCTTGAATACAGAGCAGTTAATTGAAGCCTTTTGGTCAACAAGTATGTGAAGGAAGTACCGCGAAAAAAGCCTGATTCTGTAACGGAAGAATAGGGCCGCGCACCTGTGGTAGGTCGCCGAATGGTATAAACGGTTTCCATGCCTTTTCCCAAAGAAAAACCCGCTGAGTAAATCAGTCCTTGCCCGATTTGGAGCTGATAATCACCGATAACGAGGTTTTTGATACGTCCTCTATTTTGTATTTGTGCATGAAAAGAGATAAAATCTGGCCCGTAACGGTGTTGAGAAGGTTGCCACCTAAAGGCTTCACCTTCATCTTTTTCAATGGTAAAACCAAGGCTAAAATTTCTACTTTTACTATACCGATACCGGGCGTACCATTGTGTAGAACTTCCTTCAAAGCGTTGTGGTACACCATCCCGAGATATTGGTACATCGTTGGTAAAACCGCGTTTTTGTTCCAGTGATTGTTCGGTTCTAATTAATAAATAGTGATCGGTTGGGTTCGTCAAATCGTTCCATAACAATTTACTGTCAGGAATGACCGTGACAAAGGGTAGTATTTTGTAAATCGTTGGCAAGTCAAATGTAGGAATGGCTTGTAACTCATAAATGGAGACCAATTTTCCTAATTGTTCACGATATGTAAAAAAGCTATTTATTTGACGTTCGTTGAGTAGGTAAGTCGAGGCTAAGTCGTCTCTAGTGCAGGTATTAAGGTCAAGCGGAGTGGTATATAGTTGAATCAGATTTTCGTATACTTCATTGTAGTTTAGGTCTTCTGACTGAATCGGAAGCAAATTTTGTACAACCGAATTTGGGTCAATTTCCCGTCGACGAAATTCTTGGGCGTGTGTTTGAGAGGTTGAGTAAGTGAAAAAGAGTATGCTAACAATCGACATACTTAAATAGCTTACAATCAATCTATTGGTTAAAAATAGGTCCATAAGCTAACAAATTGTAGTGAATAGACTCAATGCCTGTACATTCTCCAGATTTGTTATTTGGAAGCTATTTTAGTCTGAAAGTCACGCTAATACTGGTTAATTATAAATAAGTGAGCGATATTTAAGGTGTTTTCTTGAAAATGTACAATTTTTTTTCTTTCTTCGCTTCTCATTACCCACCTTAATAAATAACCCACAATGCCAAACGTTTATCAAGACGCTGTTGTAACGAAGTATAATATCTTCAACAGCTTGTTCCTGAGTCTACCGTTTCATGACATTTTTCGAACAGGAACACTCTTACCACTGCTTGTGCAGGCCAGCGAAGAGGGATTTGAAGCAGGAAACAGCCCGCAACAAATCATTGAGTCTTTTTTTGAAGAATACACCGAACACGCTACCGAGCATGAAAGGCGAGATATGCTTTTTAATTTTATTAAATTCATTGAGCGTCAGGTAGTTTTGTTTGATTCAGTAGAAGATGCAGGTTTTGACCAAACGCATGATTTAAATGGTCCGGGATCCATTACGCAACTCCTGAACCGTATAGACAGCGACGACCTACGTGAAAAGCTGCTCAAAAAATTGGATGATTTTTGTGTACGAATCGTTTTGACGGCCCACCCTACCCAATTTTATCCGGGAAAAGTGTTGGGTATCATCACCGATTTGGAGGAAGCCATCAAAGACAATGATTTTGTAACGGTCAATAATTTGCTCCTTCAACTGGGGAAAACAGGGTTTATCAATAAGAATAAACCGACTCCTTTTGATGAAGCGTTGACGTTGGGATGGTTTTTGGAAAATGTATTCTACGAAGCCATTCCGGCCATCATGAAAAAGTTACTTCGTGGGCTCAACTTCCCAATTGATAAATGGGAACATACCGAACTCTTTCGTTTGGGCTTTTGGCCGGGCGGTGACCGCGACGGTAATCCTTTCGTAACGTCGGATGTGACCTTGCAAGTGGCCGATCGCCTGCGCCAGATTCTGCTTAAATGTTATTGGCGTGATATAAAGTACCTAAAGCGTCGGCTAACGTTTGATGGTGTGGAGGATTTTATTGCTACCGCAGAAAGAAAAGTTAATAATGCGATCTATTATCCTGAGCAGGAACATTACGCTACCGCCGAAGAATTGCTTAGTGATTTACAGCAGGCCAGAGAAGTTTTGGTAAAACATCATGATAGCTTTTTTGTAGATTCTTTAGATGATACTATTCTAAAAATCAAGCTTTTTGGATTCTTCTTTGCCAGTTTGGATATTCGCCAGGTTAGCCCAAAACATTCATTGGCTTGGGAGGAAGTATTGACCAAAATTGAGAAACAGGTACCCGTATTTACGTATACCGACTATCAAAGTTGGGATGAAAAACGCAAAATAGACTTTTTACTTTCATTGCAGGTAGAGTTGACAGAGACGGATTTCCATGACCCTATCACGCAGGATATTTACGGCTCAATGTTGGCGATTCGTGAAATACAACGCCGCAACGGAGAATCAGGGGCACATCGTTACGTAATCAGTAACTGCGCTAGTGCCTTAAACGTTGTTGAAGTATTGGCGTTGATGAAAAACGTCTGGAAAACGTCTGAAATCGGCGTTGACATTGTTCCTTTGTTTGAAACCGTCGATGATTTGGCGGGTGCGGCCGATGTAATGAAGCAATTGTTCGAGAACAAATATTACCGTGAACACTTGGCTCGACGCGGAAATCAGCAAACCATTATGGTTGGGTTTTCGGACGGAACCAAAGACGGCGGTTACCTTCGCGCTAACTGGTCAATTTTTACGGCCAAAGAGCAATTAACCAAAATCTCGCGCGAATATGATGTCAAAGTCACGTTCTTCGACGGTCGCGGAGGCCCTCCAGGTCGTGGGGGTGGAAACAACCACGCGTTCTATGCGTCGTTGGGTAAAGACATCGAAGACAAAGAAATTCAGCTAACCGTTCAGGGACAAACCATCAGTTCAAATTATGGAACTGTTCCAACGGCCATGTACAATCTGGAAAGATTGTTTACGGCGGGGCTTGAAAATCATCTTTTTATGGCTAAAAATACCAAAGATCAGCTTTCTGATGCCGATAAAGCCCTGATGGAAGAATTGGCCAACGTAGCGTATGATGCCTATTTAGGACTAAAAAATCATAAGACGTTTGTGCCGTATTTGGAGAAAATAACGCCGCTTCGTTTTTACGGACAAACCAAAATTGGAAGCCGCCCCGACAAGCGCGGCAGCGGCGGCGGACTCAAATTTGAGGATTTGCGGGCTATTCCATTCGTGGGTTCATGGGCGCAAATGAAGCAAAATGTGCCTGGTTTTTACGGGTTTGGTTCGGCACTCGAAACCTTGAAGAAAAACGGCAAAATGGATGCGTTGAAGAAGTTATACAAGCGCTCACTTTTTGTACGTACACTCGTCGAAAACTCTATGCAGTCATTGATGAAGGCGTATTATCCAGCTACGAAATACCTCAAGGAAAACCCTGAATTCAGTACGCTCTGGAATATGATGTTTGAGGAATACGAGCGTAGCATCAATCTGATGCTAGAGTTTTCGGGCGAAAAAGAATTGATGAATCAAAATCCTGTAACCAAAGAGTCCATCATTGTTCGGGAGCGTATTGTATTACCGCTGATGACAATTCAACAATATGCCCTCCAAAAGCTTCAATCGGCAGATTTGCCTGCGGCTGAAGTGGATGTCTACAGTAAGTTGGTGATGCGTGCCATGTTTGGTATCATCAACGCCGCACGGAATTCGGCGTAGTTAGTACTTACTCACCTTCCCGAAAGTTTCAAAACTTTCGGGAAGGTGTATTTCAGACTTGGAAAGTTTTTAAAATTTTCCAAGTCTTTCCAAAAACAGATTATTCCACCTTCATTACATCCGTACGCTGACCTACGCCATTTTCATTAAAAGGCTCGATTGAAAAGTAGTACGTAGTACTTTTATCCATGGCTTTTAAGTAATGTTCATTTTTGCCGTACACCATAATGCTGCTGTACAGTTTATCGGGTGCAATGCCAAAGTGAATGTGATAACCCTGCGCGCCGCTTTCTGGATACCATTTCAGCCATGCATTGCGTTTGTCATCTTCCTGCCGCAAAACAATAAATCCTTTTACTGATTTTGGTGCATTTCCTTTTCCTTTCCCAAAAACTCGCAACCCGCTGATGGCAAATTTGCCCGTGGCCATGTGAATATTTTCCAGTTTGATAAAACGAGTTTCAACGGGTTTGGGTAATTCAATATAATCGTGAGGAACATCGGTACGGTTTTGGCTTTTATCTACCAAAATTTGCCATTTTTTGCCGTCCAAAGAGTGCCAAAGTCGGTATTGGTGATAAATGTTGGTAAATTTTCCCAGAAACATGGAATCTACATCCTGATCAGCGTAGTTAATCTGGATGGCATTGACGGTAGAAATCGCGCCCAAATCGCTCTGAATCCATTCTCCCTTGTTTGCACTAGTAGCACTCCAATAGGTCTTGATATCTTCGTCAACGGCGTAATTGGCCGCAAAACCGCTCAACGAGGAGGAAACCTGCACTGGTTTATTGTAATTGAGTAACATCCAGCCCGTAAAACGGCTTTTTAGGTGGTTGGCCTTTCCATTGGGCAATGTGTGCGGGTAATCGCCAAAGGTAGTGTTTGAATACATGATACCCTCTTTATCAAAACCCGTTGGAAACAAGACTAAACGTCGTTCGAAATTATTTTTGACCGTCACTACACCCGTTGTAATGTGCCACCAGTTTTCAAAATTATCTTTGAAACTCCCTCCGTGGCCAGCCCCTCTGATGAATCCACCTGGTTTATAGCAAAATGGATTATGTTTTTGATACGTAAAAGGCCCAAGAGGTTTATCTGAAACGTAAACCCCATCGGCATAGCCGTTGAATTCCGTACCTGGCGCGCCGTATTGAAAATAGTATTTACCGTTATGTTTATCCACCCAAGCGCCTTCGATGAAGGGTTTTAGGAAAATATTGTCATTGTAATCACCAAAACGTTCCCACCCGTGTTGGTCATCATGGAGGCGAACCAGTTCTTTTCGTTCGCCGATGGGTTGCAACGTTTTAGGATTGATTTCCCACCCATAAAGCGGATAAGTATTGCTGGAGCCATAGTATAAATAGAGCCGCTTGTCGTCGTCGTACAAAAATGCGGGATCCCATGCGGCACCTTCAAAAGCTGGAACGGCAATTTTCCAATCATCAACGGTGGGATTTGTGCTTTTCCAAATAGCAAACTCTTTGGTGTGCGTTGAGCCAATCACGTACAATGTGTCGCCCATGACCCAAGCGGCAGGCGCGCAAAGTTCGTCGTAGACTTTGTTGTGCGGCAACAGGAATTTCCGACTTACAAAGTTCCATTTTGACAGATCATCACTCCACCAATAACCCCATTGATTGGTGGAGAACAAAAAGTATTTTCCTTTGAAATTGACAATCAGCGGGTCGGCAGTCGCGCGGTGACGACCCGCTTCGGAGAAGTTGGGAATGGGGGTAAACCCATAATCCAAATTGATAGGATTGCAGTAGGTTTTGGACTGAGCCAAGCTCCCATTTGCCCAAAGAATGCAGCAAATAAAGCTGAAAAAGAACTTTTTCATGCGCATAGGTTTTATCTGGGCTTCAACAACTATTGTTGCGCCAACAGATAAAGCACCGCCATTCGTACAGCTACTCCGTTTTCAACCTGATTTAAAATAATGCTTTGACGGGAATCGGCCGCGTCGGAAGTAAGTTCTACCCCCCGATTGATAGGTCCAGGGTGCATTAGTAGAATCTCGTGGTCGAGTTCATCCAGCATTTTTTTGTTAATGCCAAAATACAACGAGTATTCGCGTAGGCTCGGGAAGTATTTCACTTGTAACCGTTCCAGCTGAATACGCAGTACGTTTGCCACGTCACACCACTGAAGGGTTTCTTTAACGTTGTGACTTACTTGTACTCCTAATGAAGATATGTATTTAGGAATGAGCGTTGTGGGTCCACAAACCCGCACCTCGGCGCCTAATTTTATAAGGCAAAAAATATTTGACAATGCCACGCGTGAATGCAAAATATCACCGATGATGGCGATTTTTTTGCCGGCCAAATCTCCAATTTTTTCTCGAATGGAAAATGCGTCCAACAATGCTTGCGTAGGGTGTTCGTGCGTACCGTCGCCAGCATTGACTACGTTGGCAGGAATCCGTTGGGACAAATAATGAGGCGCTCCAGGGCTGCTGTGCCGCATGACAATCATGTCGACCTTCATCGCCAAAATGTTGTTAACGGTATCTAAAAGCGTCTCCCCTTTTTTGACAGAACTGCCCGAAGCAGAAAAGTTGACGACATCGGCAGAAAGCCTTTTTTCGGCCAGCTCAAACGATAATCGTGTTCGGGTAGAATTTTCAAAAAAAACGTTGGCGATGGTTACATCTCGTAGCGAGGGTACTTTTTTGATAGGACGATTAATGACATCTTTAAACTGAGCAGCGGTATCTAAAATACTGTAAATGTCTGATTCGGTGAGGTTTTTGATGCCCAAAAGGTGCCGTACAGAAAGTTGTGACATAGTCAGAAGCACTAAGAAAGTTTTGCAAAGGTACAAAACCCTGCAAGTTTGCGAAATAGTAAGCCATAAAAACCTTGAAAAACGGAATTAAAGAATCTCCTCAAGATTGTCTTTGATGGTTTCGTAAATAATATCTGTCGGTAAATCATTGGCATCCGTTCCGAAAGGATCTTCGATTTCTTCGGCAATGACCTCAATGCTGGCAAAAACGTAGAAAATAATGGCAACGATAGGAATGGCCCAGTACTTAAACTCAATCACAAAGCCGATAGGCATGGTAAAAACGTACAGAAAAATCACTTTTTTCAAAAATAGACTGTAAGCATAAGGAATGGGAGTCCGTTTGATGCGCTCGCAGCCGCCTAGGTTGTCGGTGAATGATTGAAGTTCGGAATTCAAAACAATGAGCTGGTCACCAGTAATATTTTGGTTATGATACAGGTTATTGATTTCCTGATAAATAGCCCCCATGATTTGATTGGGAACGTGCTTTTTTTGTTGATAGAAATCAGTATCATAAGGGCCAGTTTGGGCGAGTTTTTTGACATGAACACCCGTACGTAAATGCTCCTTAGCGGCAAATATATAGTTGATAATTAACACCCTGAACGTTTCCCTTTCGGCGCTGTCCCTGGGTAAAATCGCGTGTAATTTGAGGGCTAAATTGCGGGAATTATTAACAAAGCTCCCCCATAATTTACGCCCTTCCCACCAACGCTCGTAGGCGGTGTTGGTACGAAAAACGAGCAACATCGAAAGTACAAAACCCACCAAAGAGTGAACAACGGTTGTGTTTTTGAAAGATGCATGAAACACATCGTTTTCAACATAAGCCACCACTCCCGTGTAAGCAGCTACGCCAGCAATACCTGGAAGTAAAAACCGAAATGTATCACTGCGGTGAAAAGCAAAAATCAGTTTCCACCAATCTTTAGGATTGTACCCGATCATAATTGAGCGTATTTGTATTCAGGAAAAATTCTGTGGGTGTGGATGCTAAGCTTCGCCCATCGGTCCTCCGAAGTTCATAAAAGGAATGTCAGGGTCTTCTGAATGACGAATATCGCCGTAGTTCTCTTCGTACTTACGGATGTTATCTTTGAGGGCGGCCAATAAGCGCTTGGCGTGCTCGGGCGTCAAAATAACCCGGGCTTTTACTTTGGCTTTAGGAACACCGGGCATCATGCGAATAAAATCCAAGATAAATTCACTGTTTGAATGGGCTATCATAGCCAGGTTTGAGTAGACACCTTCGGCCATTTCTTCCGAAATTTCGACGTTAATTTGCTGTTCGGGCTCGTTTTTGTTGTCAAGCATAAGGGTATTTGGTTTATTGTTGGCAAAAATAACTAAAAAAGCACCCTCTTAAGGAAAGTGCTTTTTGTTTATCAATAACTTCTGGAAAGTGGGGCCTAAAATTCCGCCGATTTTGGGGTACGAGGAAACGGAATCACGTCGCGGATGTTGGTCATGCCCGTCACAAACAGAATCAAACGCTCGAAGCCAAGGCCAAAACCTGAATGTGGAGCGGTTCCGAATTTACGGGTTTCCAAAAACCACCACATTGATTCTGGCTCGATGCCCACTTCATGCATACGGGTGATTAACTTATCGTAGTTTTCTTCGCGCTGCGAGCCGCCGATGATTTCACCGATGCCCGGAAACAACACGTCCATCGCGCGCACAGTTGGGCCGGGTTCGTTGGCCGTTTGCTCATTTTGTTTCATGTAAAACGACTTGATGGCCCGTGGATAATTGGTTAGAATGACGGGTTTCTTGAAGTGTTTTTCGACCAAAAACCGCTCATGCTCTGATTGTAAATCAACGCCCCATGCCACTTCGTACTGGAATTTTTTCTCTTTAAACGGCTTGGATTTCATCAAAATATCAATCGCTTCGGTATACGTAATGCGCTCAAACGCATTTTCAACCACGAAATGAAGTTTTTCCAACAAAGGCAGTGAACGCTCGTTTTGAGGTTTTGATTTTTCTTCTTCTTCGAGGCGCTTTTGTAAGAAATTCAAATCGTCTGCGCAGTTTTCAAGGGCGTAGCGGATAACGTATTTTACAAAATCTTCGGCCAAGTTCATGTTGTCTTCTAGCTCGAAGAAAGCCATTTCGGGCTCAATCATCCAAAACTCGGCCAAATGGCGTGTAGTGTTAGAGTTTTCGGCGCGGAAGGTGGGCCCAAACGTATAAATTTTAGACAATGCCATGGCTCCCAATTCTCCTTCCAATTGCCCCGAAACAGTTAGGTTAGTTTCGCGCCCGAAGAAATCTTCTTTGAAATCAATGTTGCCTTCATCGGTACGTGGCAATTTATTCAGGTCTAAGGTCGTCACACGAAACATTTCTCCCGCTCCTTCAGCATCAGATGCGGTGATGATGGGCGTATGCAGGTAATAAAAACCGTTGTCGTTATAATATTTATGAACGGCAAATGCCAACGCGTGACGAATGCGTAGAATAGCGCTGAAGGTATTGGTTCGGGGACGCAGGTGTGCAATTTCCCGCAAAAATTCCAGCGAATGCTTTTTGGGTTGCAATGGATACACGTCTGGGTCGGCTGTACCATACACGAGCACGTCGGTGAGTTTTACCTCCACGGCTTGTCCTGAGCCGACGGATTCAACCAAATTTCCCGTTACTTTTAGACACGAGCCAGTAGTTATCAACTTGAGTGTTTCTTCGTTGATTTGGCCTGGCTCGGCTACTGCTTGGATATTATGAATGGTAGAACCGTCGTTGAGTGCAATAAAAATGGCGTTTTTGCTCTCGCGTTTGGTACGTACCCAGCCTTTGACAACGACTTCGCTGCCGACGTTGGCTTCTGAAAGAATCTGTTTAATCTGTATCGGACCCACGTTTATAATTTTAGTAGTGATTGCTTTAATTGCCGTGCTGTAAACATCTAAAACATTCTTTTTAGGTCTTTCAGAACGACAAAATAAATTAAAGGCTGCAAAATTAGGGTTTTAAAGTGGTTCGGCAAAGAAGGAACCATTTTGAAATCAAGGTTTTGGGTTTACCGAAATCTTCTTTTACATTTGAATAACCCTAACGTTTTATGGAAAATGTCTATTCGAGTACTCATCACCGACGACCACCAGATTGTATTGGATAGTCTTTCGCTGCTTATTTCAACCATTTCTGATATGGAGGTAGTTGGTACGCTCAACGATAGTCGCAAAGTAATGGGCTTTTTGGAGACCCACGAGGTAGATATTTTAGTGACTGATTTAAGTATGCCTTACCTTACTGGCGTGGCGCTTACGTTACAGGTCCGGGATAAATTTCCCAATTTAAAAATTTTGATGTTAACCGTATCGGAAGACGCGGATAACATTCGTCAGGCGTTTCAGGCGGGTATTTCGGGCTATGTCATGAAAAAAGCCAATCGAGCAGAGTTGGAAAAAGCGCTGAAGACCGTAGCGCGTGGCGAAAAGTATTTTAGCGAAGCTGTCATGAAAGAGTTGTTGAGCCCAGCAGCGGTGGCTTCCACTCCTTCGAATGAATTGCCCGGCGAGCCGATTGCGGTTACGGCGCGAGAGTTGGAAATCATTCGGCTCATTGCGCAGGAACTTTCCACCTCCGAAATCGCCGAGCATCTTTTTATCAGTGTAGGTACGGTTGAAACCCATCGCCATAATATTCTTCGCAAATTGGGCGTCAAAAACTCCATCGGAATCATTAAGTACGCCGTCAGGCATAAATTGGTTTAAACGGGTACTTCGATCGTCACTTTGGTGCCTGTCGTTGGCTTACTGTCAATCAGCCAAGTTCCGTTCAACGCTTCTACGCGGGCGCTAATGTTGCGCAGGCCAACGCCCGTGGCCTTTTCTACGTTAGACATGCCCACTCCGTCGTCGCTGACAGTCAGGCTGACTACTTCATGGTTTTGGGAAATACTTATCCAAACTTGTTGTGCTTGGGCGTGTTTGAGTACGTTATTGACCAATTCTAGGGCTACGCTGTACAATTGATATTCAATTTTGGGGTTAAGACGCTCTGTTATTCCGTTGGTTATTAAGTGAAAAACAGTCTTTGCATTGACGTTGAGTTTTTCGGTCAACTTTTGTAAGGCTGCTACTAACCCTTGCGTTTCGAGTTCGGTCGGAAGCAAATTATGCGAAATAAGCCGTACATCGGCATATACATCTTCGAGGGTTTGGAGAAGGCCTGCGTGGATTTTTTGGTCAGCTTCGGGGTATTTTGAGGTGTCAAGGGCTTCCAAACGCCAGCGTAATGCAGCTATCTTTGTGTTAAGATTATCGTGAAGTTCTGAGGCAACGCGCTTTCGCTCAATTGTTTGTCCTTTCAAAAGTGCATCTTCTATTTCGCGATTTTTGGTTTTTAGTTGTTGATTTTTTGCCTTTAGCTTTCGGTTGGACCAGAAAATAAAACAAGTTAGCAATACCCCTAAGACAGAAAGTCCGATTAGAAAATTTTGGGTTTGAATTAATTGCTCATTTTCTAAATCGGTGATACGCAATTGCTGTTTCTCGGCTTCGTACTTAGCTTGAAGTTCGGCGTAGGCTTTTTGGACCGAAAATCGGCCTAAACTGTCTTCGTGTGTTTTATGAAGTTCGTAGTATTTGAGGGCATTTTTGTAGTCGCCTGTGCGCTTGTATGTTTGGTAAATGTAATTTTCGGCCCGCGATTCCATTTCTTTCCAACCTGATTTTTGGGCATATTCAAGACTAGCTTTGCGATATTCGAGGGCTTTTTCGTACGATTTTTGTTGCTCATAAATGTCGGCTAAATCGGCGTAAGTAGCAAAAATGACAACACGGTTGTTGTAATGTTTGGCAATGCGTAAGGCGTTGTCGCGGTAGTCATTGGCTTTTTTTTCGTCACCGAGTTTCATGTACACATTGGCCAGACAATGCGGATTATCGGCCTTTAGCGTTGGGCTAGTGGTGTAGGGAATGTTTTTTTCCACTTCTTTGTAGTAAAACAGGGCTTTTTTGTAATTCCTGATACCAAATGAATCATAGTAATTGTAGTCGCCCAGAAAGTCATAAATCCAGCAGAGATTGTTCTTGTTTTTAGTGGCTTTGGCATAAGGAAGGGCTTCATTCAGCATCTCAATGCATTTGTCCGTCAACCCATTATTGTTTAAAACAAAAGCGGCCAATACATAAGCATAAGCCAGTTCAAACGAATCCCCTCCTGCTTTTTTGAGGAGTTGAATAGCGTTGGTGTAATGCTTGAGCGCTTCGGTATAGTTTCCCTTCACGTCGTTTTGTTTTCCCAAAGCCCGCTCATGTAAGCCTAAACCTTTGGGCCAATTGGTTTTTTTTGTAAAACGTTGTAACGAATCCAAAAAAAACTGATTACGGGAATCGCCCATATTAAGTGAGCGCTCGGTCAGTAAGCTCAGACTCAAAATAATATTAGTATCTCGTTGGCTAGAGGCTTTTTGTGTGGATAAGTCTTTTATGTGGTGGATAAGACTGTCTAGCAGTGGGTTTTGAGCATGAATAAAACCCAAGGAAAAGGTAAAAAAAAGAAGGAAGCATACGGT
The DNA here is from genome assembly GCF_003325355.1 of Runella rosea. Lineage (GTDB taxonomy): Bacteria > Bacteroidota > Bacteroidia > Cytophagales > Spirosomataceae > Runella > Runella rosea. Next base: position 4,209,798 of record NZ_CP030850.1, on the reverse strand, counting down.
TTTTTTCATAATCGAATAGGTATTTCAACGCTCACTTTGGTGCCAGTTTCGGGTGAACTGCCAAGCGTTAGCTTTCCGGATAAAACATCCACTCTGTTTTGTAAATTTTGCATCCCCATTCCTTCCGTTTGACTTTCGGTGGGCATTCCAACGCCGTTGTCGCTGACAGTCAACGAGAGTTGGGTTTCGGTTTGGCTCAAACTTATCCACACTTCTGTGGCTTGGGCGTGTTTGAGCACGTTATTGACCAATTCCATGGCGATGTTATAAAGCTCATGTTCTACCTGCGACGGAGGGCGCGTTTGGTCTGCATCGGCTACTAAATGAAATTCGGTTTTTGTGTTTACGTTCAGTTTTTCCACCAATTTTTGTAAAGCAGATACCAGTCCATGGATTTCTAGTTCGGCTGGGAGCATATTGTGCGAAATTAACCGGACATCGGCGTAAACATCATTGGCCATGTCAATCAACCGACTGTGAATCTTTTGGTTAAAAGGATTAAAGTCTTCGGCTTGCATGGCTTCCAAATGCCATCTGACGGCGGCAAGTTTGGTATTGAGGTTGTCGTGAAGTTCGGAAGCTACGCGTTTGCGTTCAATTTTTTGTCCCTTGAAAAGTGCTTCTTCAATTTCTCGATTTTTCGTTTTCAGTTCTTTATTTTTGATTTTTAACCTACGATTAGACCACAACACAAACACCAATCCTACTATCCCCAAAAGAGAAAGTCCAATAAGAATGTTGCGCGTTTGGGTAAGTTGTTCGTTTTCAAGGGTTTGGATACGAAGTTTGTTGGCTTGTTGTTGTTTTTCAAATTCATAGGTCATCGAAGAAACGGTAATTTTCTGGAGTGCTTCATTGTTGAGAATACTGTCTGATTCGGCTTTATAGTTTTTTAAATGAAAAAGCGCCTTTTGAGATTGCCCCAACGATTCATAAGCTTCGGCCAGTTGACGGTGGTATTCGGCCATTTCCTTGCGCAATGGTGGCTCAGATCCCGCCGCCCATTCCAACCCAGTTTGAGCGTACGAAATCACTTTTTTGTATTGTTTAAAAACCAAATAAATCTTGCCGAAATTGATTTGTGAAAGATGGTCCAAGGATTCGTTGGAGTCTATTTGGCTTTTGTATAAACTATCGGCAGCATGGGTGTATTGCAGTGCTTTTCCGTATTCTTTTAGTTTAAAATACGCTCCGCCAATTCGCCCGTAGGCCCTTGGCAACCACTGAGTTGCCTTCGAAATTTCGTGGATTTTGGCCGCGCGTTGATAGGAATCCAATGCTTCTTTGTATTTACCCTGGTTTTCAAAAATCTCGGCGCGTTGGCTAAAAATGTATGCCCGTAGGCGTTCGTCATTAAGTTTTTGGGCAATGACTTCGGCTTCTTTGAAGCAGGCCAAGGCGTTTTCGTAGCGGCCCATTTCGCGGTAAAAACTCCCTAAATTGGGAATGGTAGAGCGTAAGGCCATCAGGTCATTGGTTTCTTCCTGAAGTCTGCGCGCTTTGAGCATCAAGTCTATGGCGGCGGCGTATTTACCGTCGCTGATGAGCAAAAGAGCCATTTCGGCATATACGGTACCTTGCCAGACTTTATCTTTGTTTTCAATAAACAATTGTAAGGCTTTGTTAAGCAGTTGATTTACCTGTGATTGTTTCTCGAAAAAACTCTCATACAGTTGGGCCCGACGAAAATACACTTGTCCCTCCAATGATTTATCAGGAAGAGATTTTGCAATTTTTAAGGTGGCGTCGAGGTGGGCGTAAGCGGTGTTTAGGTCGGTAAGGTATTCATTTTCAATTCGAACCAATTGTAACCTTGCTTTGGCTTCGCCGCGTAAATGATGAAGTTTTTGCGCCAGCAAGACTGATTGATTACAATACACTTTTCCCAATGAATCGTTTCCCTGAAGCCAAAAAGCCCGTCCTAGGTCGTACAAAATGTTTACTTTATTGGTATCAACCGCTGTTTTTGCCAATACTCGTAGCAAAGAATCCGTTTTTTGGGCGTGAGCCGAAAAGCAAAGACAGCAAAAGCAAAACAAACATTTCTTCATCGACTTCCCTTGATTGTAGAATAGGGAAAATAAGTACAAAACGTAATCATTTCCAAGCCGATAGTCCAAATATATAGGTTTTCCTATAGCTAAAATATAGGTAATTATGGATGTCTTAGTGCTGAGTTGTGGCGGCGGGATTCCTGAATGAAAAAAGAAATTCAAAAGGTCTATGCCATGCATTTCAGTTAGGTAAATTTGCTTAAATTCAGCATTTATGTGATATTTGATAACAACTTGATGCCCAAAGTAAAACTTAGCCTAAACCCATGTTTTTCGTCCCAAAAAACGTTCTTTTTCAACACTGTCAACCTACGGTTTTTGCCTTAGGGCTCGGGCATGGTTTGTCTGATGCGGCGGCGGGATATTTGATGGGAGGCTTGGCGCATCGGGCCGATTTTGGGCAGATTGCAGGAGTAGTAATGCTCTACAATGTATTGGCTTTTGGCGGTCAGCTTCCTGCGGGTATATGGCTGGACCGAGTCGGTCAGTTTCGGGCCGCTTCGGTGATTTCATTGGCAGCCATGATTGCCGCACTTCTCTTTTCAACGACAAATGTTTGGTTTTTTACGGCGTTGGCGGGTATCAGTTCAGCTTTTTTTCACGTGGCTGGCGGAGGTACTACGTTGATGAGTTTCCCACAAAAGTCGGTTTTTGTGGGAATGTTTTCGGCATTTGGGGTTTTGGGGTTGGCATTGGGCGGATGGGCGGCGGCCCTTCATTGGCAGTGGGTTATGTATTTTCTGATGGCGGGTTTAGCCTTGGTGATATTGTTTTTGGGTTGGGCAAAATTCCCTGACGCTCAAAAAAGGGATACTCAATGGAAAGAGCAACCGCTGCTCGATACGCACGATTATCTCATGATTTTGTTGCTGGCGGCCATTGCCATGCGGTCGGCGGTCTGGAATTTTGTTCAATTACTGTATACGCATCAATACGAATGGCTGTTTTATACCGCCTTGGCCGCCATGATTGGAAAACTCGTGGGAGGTTGGTTGGCCGACCGCATGGGAGCGAGATTGTACACACTGACCGCCTTGGCAGTTGCGGTTCCAGCGTTGTCGTGGGGGTATCGAAAATTATTCTGGTTAATGCTTGGAACTGGATTGTTACAGTCGGTTACACCGGTGAGCGTGACGGCTTTGCAGCGGATTTTCCCAAAACTGCCGGCTACCATCAGCGGGGCAACGTTTGGCCTGGCGATTGCCTTGGGTGGAGTCATTCCTTATTCTTCGCTGCTGTCAGAGATTTATTTTTTACCTCAATTAATCTTGTTAGGACTGTGCGCTTGGGGATTATATTTCTACGCGTTCAAACTTCATAAAACCCTTTACAATTCATGAAAAAATTATTTTTTCTGGTTGCACAATTCATGGTATCGTCGGTTTGGGCTGATGAGGTTGGGAATTATAATCAATCGAGTCAATCCAATGATAGTAGTACAGAATTGTTGTTAGTGGCAGGAGTGGTGGCCATAGCTGCGTTATTTTATATCCGTTACCGTCGCGCTCGAAACAAGCCTTAATTTGGGGATGTATATGCTTTTAATGTATTGGTTATTAAATGTTTACCCTAACTATCCTTTATGAAAAAGCTTCCTTTGTTTCTTTTTTTGATGGCTGCTTCCCGAGTTGCTTTTGCAGACCTCGTACAAACGCCAACTGGCTCACCAGTTTCTGATGTATTATTATTGGTTGGTGTTTTGTCCATTGCCGTTTTGCTGTTTGTGCGGTATCGCCGAGCTCGCCAAAAGCACTGACATGTGGATTCATCTTCTCAAAACGTGGCTGGTTGAGATTCCCATCCTCTGGTTGTTTTTGCGACGTAATGACCACCTGACATCTATTGTTGGGCTAGGTGCCCTGATTAACGTATCGACCTGGACGTTTCTTGTCTACTATTATTATCAATTTGGGGGTAATATTTATTTTTTAGAGCTACTCGTTGCACTCGTGGAAAGCCTGTGGATAAGGAGTTTATGGAGTATAAATTGGCCAAAAAGCGTTCTCATTGGATTGGTTGCCAATGCGGTGAGTTTTGGGCTTGGTTGGTCAGGAATTCTTTGATTTTTGCTTCTCTATAGGAAAACCTGTACGTCTAAATGTATGTTTTCCTGTATTCTAAATGTAGGTGATTCCGGATTTACGGGCATTGGGTTTTGAAGGAACTTTGTATCGTTCAATCATAACGATAAAAATGTTTTCACTCATGGAATCCAACGCTGCCTCAATAGAGCATTCTAAGCCTCAAATTCATCCAAACAATGCCCATGATGAGGGCTTTTTTGCGGTTTTGTTTGATATTACCAAAAAACACACCCTGCTTTTTACGTTCTTCTTTCTGATTCCTTTCATTGTTTTGCTCATTTCTTTGGGCTTAAAGTGGTATTATATTTTTTACGATACGATGCACTACCTGTCTGATTTTCAATCTATCAATGGTAAGTGGACTGACCCCCAAAATTATTTCAGCCCAGGCATTGATAAGTACATTCGTGAGTTGGACATCGCTGGTTTGGTGGGGGGCATTGTCGGGATTTTTATTGGGTTGTTTTTGACGGTTACTACCGAGAAAATAAATCGGCAAAAAGAACGCCTCAATCAACAAGAAATGGACCACATTAAAACCCAAACAGGGTTGTTGGTGCAGGCGACCAAGTCGCTGAACGGCATCATGATGGAAGTGAGCGGCAAGGTCAACGAGAAAGTGCAACTCATGGAAGGGACCAAAGATGTGTTGGAAGGTATTGATAAAGTAATAGAACTTTCAAAAATACAGGGAAATAGCTTATTGGTGCTGTCAAATACGGCCAAAATTGAGGCAATCTCCCCTTTTCGGATGGATTTAGTAGCCAAACACGCCGATTTAAAACCCCATGAACTGCGCCACGCTACCCAATTTGATTACGCTCGTCGTGCCGAAGCGTTATTGCGGGATTGTACCGATGTTGAAAATAAACTCAAAGAAACAGCCATTTATCTGCAAAAAATCGGCAGCGGTGCCCGTGTAGAATTTGTAACGCTCAATGACCAAAATGAAGGTTCAAGCCACGCCTTTTTAAAATATTTAGGCAAAATATTCAACGAACATGTCTTGGTCGAAACCTACCGTAGTGGTAGCAATTCGGCGCTGGCCGTTAATGAAACCGTACCCCACCACAACCGTTTTATGATTGCCATGAACGGACAGGAAGAAACCGATGCGCAGTCGGTTTTGATTCGTCAACTCTACAACCAACATTCGCAGGCCATGCGCGAAATGCTGGACTTGGGGGTTCGCGTTACCAAAGTCAACAAAACGCTGCCCATTCAATTGTTCATAAGCACTCCTCGTGAAAACACCCCTGGTATTCAGAAAACCTTGTGTGTGTGTATTTTGGGGAGTGGCTCCAACTCCAGCGGCCGCCCTTCAAAATTGACCGCTTTTCTCACTGACGACCCGCACATTGTATCTTCTATGGTTGAGCTATTTTATGATTACGAATCAGATGCCACGCTCAACACCCGTGAGTTTATGCAGAAATTGTAAAATTAGTACGCGGCCCGTCCTACCTCCTCACTTCTCACTCCTAAAGTTCATGTCGACCGTCACCCTTATAAAAAAGCTTTGGCCATTTGTTCAAAAGTATCGTCAGAGTTTAATCGGTGCCTTTATTCTCACGGGAGTAGGGGCTTTATTGGCACAAGTAACTCCTTTGGTGATGGAATATACCGTCAATACCGTTCAGGATATTCTTGATAAAAAAAAACAAACCCAACAACAAATCGCTTGGATAGTTGGCGGGCTAGTGTTGGTTTTGTTTGCCAAAGAAATTATCAATTTGCTGGTACAATTGGGGCAAAAATTCTTGAGCGACCGCCTGCGGTTTCGCCTGGCGGCCGATTTACACAATTACTCCATCAAGCGAATGGTGTCGTATCATTTGTCTTTTTTTGCGCTTTCGCAAAACCAAATTGGAAAGCTTGAAAAACGGATCGACAAAGGCATCGAGAGTCTGACCAAAACCGTCAAAAATTTGTTTGTCGACATTGTGCCCATGTTCGCGAATGCGCTGTTGGCTTTGGCTTTGATGTACAAAAAAAACATTTGGGTGGGCGTGTGTGCTACCCTCATCATGCCACTTTATGCGCTCATCAGTCGGGAACAATCCAAGCGGCAAAAACTGATTCGGCGAAATATTCAACAGTTTCGTGAAGAAAAAGCCAACACACTTTTTAACCTTATTGAATCTATTTTTGTCGTAAAATCTTTTGTAAGAGAAGAATACGAGACAAGCCGCCAATGGAAATTAACGCAACAACTCTCCGACAGCGAAGTAAAACACCATCGAACCAATTATCTTTTTGATGGCCTGAAAAGCATTGCGGAGCAATTAGGCGTAGTCATGGTTTTTGTGGTCACCATTTACTTTGTCCTGAACCAACAAATGACCGTCGGGGCGATTTTGCTGCACTTGATGTTGTTCAACAACGTTTCGGCGCCCGTACGGCACCTTCACCGCATTTATGACGAATACAGCGAAGCCCTCACCTACGCGGAGGGCTTTTTTGACATGATTGAGAATAACTCATATCTCGAAAACAGCCAAAGCAAAACGATAAATCACTGGAATCTTGTGCATAAATCTTTTGCGGGAACGTTTGAAATGAAAGACGTTGATTTTGTCTACCCCAATGGAAAGCAGGCCTTAAAAGGTGTAAATCTGCATTTGGAAGCGGGAAAAACAACGGCATTGGTGGGTTTGTCGGGGGCAGGAAAAAGCTCAGCCATGAATTTATTGGCGGGCTTTTATTCACCAACCCGTGGAGAAATTTTGCTCGATGGAAAACCCTTGACGGGATACGACCCGCACTGGATTCGTCGAAATGTGGGTTTGGTGATGCAGAAAAACCATATTTTTTCGGGTACCATCGAAGAAAATATTCGTTACGGAAAATTGGAAGCCACCCTAGACGAAATCGTAGCGGCTGCTAAACAGGCGAGTCTGCACGAACAAATTTTACAGATGCCCAATGGTTATCAAACTGAAGCCAAAGCGCTGTCGGGTGGGCAGCAGCAGCGGATTGCTATTGCGCGTTTATTCCTCAAAAATCCACCCATTATCTTCTTAGACGAACCCACTGCAAGTTTGGACGCCATTACGGCGGAGCAAATCAAAGACAGTATCGATGCCATCAAGAAAAATCGTACGGTATTGATTATCTCGCACAGCATCAGCCAAATCATGGACGCTGACCAAATTTATGTGATGCAGGAAGGTGAAATCATTGGTAAAGGTAGCCATGAAACGCTGTACGAGGCAGGAGGGCTTTACCGCGAAATCATTGATTCAAACGCTCGTACCCTCAATATCGGGCGGCTTGCCGCCACGGTTTTGGGCTAACTACAGGTTTTCCTATACTTCAAAATACAGGTTTCCCCTTACCCAAAATGTAGGTGTTTCCGGATTTACCAGCGTGGCTTTTTGGAGGAACTTTGTATCATCAGAAGCGAGGCAACAAAAGCACTGAAAATAAAGCAACTCACTGATATTCAAAAAGAAATAGTCATCATAAAAATCCGAAAAACATTACAACAATGAACGCTACCGTCAAACAATTCGTCATTCGTCACCTTGTGGGAGCCAAAGCAAATCAGGTGGAAGAATTTGATTTTAACAGTCATAACGAACTTACGCTGGGCCGCTCAAACGAGAGCGATATTCAGTTCGACCCTGAAATTGATACGGTTGTGAGCCGCGAGCATGGCAAAATCGTCAAAGAAGGCCCACTGGCTTTTGTATTGATTGACAACAACAGCCGCAACGGAATTTTTGTCAACAAAACACGCGTAAAAGGACAGACTCCCATCGAACCAGGTGACGAAATCCAACTCGGCAACAATGGCCCCGCTTTTATTTTTGACATTGACCCGCGTCCCGCCGAATTAATGCCCGCCACTCGATTGGTAGAAGTTGTTAAACCAACCAATGAATTTGTTCCGTTGGAAGTTTCTGAGTCAACGCCTATCAAAACGGGCATTGGCAAGCAGACATTTGAGCGAGTAATTAGTACCGAACGCAGCAAATCTCGTCGTACGCTTTGGGCTGCTATGGCCGCCGCTTGTGTGATTTTTGGCTCTTTAGGATTTGTTTTCTGGAATTCGACCCGAGAAGAACAGGCGGAACTGGATGCTAAATACAATCAGGCGCTCCAAAAACAACAAGAAGAAGCACGCATCCAAATGGTGGCATTGCAGGAAAAAGTAGAGCAGGGCAAGCCAATTTCTACCGCGGCCATCGCTTCCGCCAACACCGATAAAGTAGTGAAGATTTTTATTTCGTGGGAATTGTACGAAGTGCAGGAAAACGAAGAATTGTATCATGAATACCGCCCTGATGCGCAAGGTACATTCCGTCCGCTGTTTGTGCAGACCCAAAATGGCATCGAGCCTTATTTGGTTACCAAGAAAAAATCGTTGGTAGGCTTACCCGTGGGCTCTACTGGAACGGGCAGCGGATTTGTAGTAAGTTCCGATGGTCAGATTTTGACCAACCGCCACGTGGGCGCCGCTTGGAAAACGCGCTATTCGGGCTTTGCTTGGAACAACTTCCCAGGCTTTTTGGTGCAGGGGCTTGATAAAACGGGTCAACCTGTATTGGCCAAAGAACCAACCGTGGGTGCCGAACAGATTTTTGGCTGGGTGCCTTCGGAAGCTACCATGGTGGATGGTCGCCCGGCGCAAGTGGAAGGCCGCAACAAATACTTAAAAGTAGTCTTTGCCAACACCTCACAGCCGTATGAAGCTCGTTTGATTACGCCTTCACAAAGTCATGATGTGGCGCTTATTAAGGTGGATGTCAACAATCTGGCTCCCGTGACGCTCAAAGACAATTACGGTTCGGTAAAAGCGGGCGAAGAAATTATCGTGATGGGCTATCCGGGCGGTGCTCCGCAGCAGCGCGTGGTTCGTAAATCAAATGACCCTTTCAAGCCCAATGCCGAGGTGTTTGAAGTGGCTTCGCCCGTTACTTCGCCGGGTCATGTGCAGCAAGTAGTGGCAAGCTCCACCGAATTTTCAACCAAACAATCAGGTTTCGGTGATAGCTACCAACTAGACCTAAACGCCACGGGCGGCGGCAACAGCGGCGGGCCGATGTTTGACGAAAAAGGAAATGTCATCGGGATTTATTATGCGGGTGGCGGCGACGCTCGGCAGGGAATTATCTCTTTCGCCATCCCCATCAAGTACGGAATGGAATTGTTAAAAACGCCTAAAAGCGAATAATTAAGGGCTTTTTAATTCACGATTAAAAGCGTAATTTTTTGATAGTCAGATGTTTTGTTCGGTAAAATTAATCATTGAAAATCCACTAAAATGCAATTAGGCCAAAACATAAAAGGCTACGTTTTAACGCAATGGCTAGGCTCGGGAGGAATGGGCGAAGTGTATCAGGCACAACACCAAACCTCTCGCCGCCCAGCGGCGGTGAAAGTCCTCTACCGAGCCGACCAAGCCGCCCGCTTTCGTAACGAGGCTTACATTCAGGCTTCTGTGCAACATCCTCACATTGCGGCCCTTTACGAATACACGATTGAAAACGGTACGCCCTGCATTATCATGGAATATGTCGAAGGAATTACGCTCGAAAAACTCATCAAACGTCAAGGCCGACTGCCCGAAGCGTTTGTCTGGAAGGTAATGGAACAGATTGTGTTGGCGGTGATTTATTTGCACGAACGACACATCATCCACCGGGATTTGAAACCGGGAAACGTAAAAGTAAATCGTGAGAGTTTTGCCAAATTGTTGGATTTTGGAATCGCCAAATCGACTTATACGCCCAAACTCACGCAGGAAGGATACATCGTCGGAACGTCGCATTACATGGCTCCTGAGCAGTTTCACGGCAAAGTAAGCATTCAGTCTGATTGTTGGTCGTTAGGGGTTTTATTCTACGAAATGCTGACGGGGCATTTGCCTTTCGACGGTCGCAGCGAAACGGAAGTTCGCTTAAAAATTGAACGGGGACAGTACACTTCCCCCGATTTATTGGTTCCACATTTGACAAAAAGAAGCAAGCGTCTCATTCATAAGTTGTTGCGAATCAATAGCGCCAATCGAATGACGGCGGCGGAACTGCTGCAAGAATTAACAAGCCCAGCAGACAACGGATTTTCGCTTGCAGAATGGGTGGATACCTTCACGGATTTTATGGGAAAAATCTCCGTAAAACGTTGGATAAGAACAAAAAATCATTGACCTACATCGAACCTCTACGTGCCATGTTCTGGAAAAAATGGTTATCAAATAAAGCAACTGACACCTCCCCGTCAGAATCTTTCAGCGACTTACGGGCCGTGGTGGTATCGGATGTAGGTTGTGTGCGTACCAACAATGAAGACGCGGCGCGGTTTGTGCGTCCGGCAGATTTGTTAGTACGGACATCAAAAGGTTTTTTGGCGATTGTGGCAGATGGCATGGGAGGGCACGCCGCTGGAGAAATTGCTTCTCAAATGGCGGTTGAAACCATTGCCAAAACGTATTACCAACGGGAAGAAACACCCGAAGAAAGTTTGTTTCTGGCATTTACAAAAGCCAATCGTGCCATTTGGCAGGCGGCAAGCCGCAATGCACGTCAGCGCGGCATGGGCACAACCTGCACGGCGGTGGTGGTGTGTGATGCTAAATTGTACATTGCGCATGTCGGTGATAGCCGATTATATCTGCTCAAAAATGGTCAGCTTCTGCAATTGTCAACTGATCATACATACGTTCAAATGCTTGTTCAGCAAGGGGTTATTGCTCCTTTGGAAGCCGAAAAACATCCAGAACGAAACGTACTTACCCGCGCCATGGGTACCCACAACAAAGTGGAAATTGATGTTGAAGCGATGACACATTCTCTCGAAAACGATGATCGCCTGTTGCTCAGTACCGATGGTCTGTATGACTATCTCACCAATGATGAAATTGCGCAACTGATGCTCATACCGACCTTAAATGAATCGGCGCAGCAGTTGGTAGAAGCCGCCAAACAACGCGGTGGACACGACAATATCACGGTGTTATTGATTGAGCGGCTCTCTTCAGAAGCACCGCAAGCCCTCCGCCCAACCGAAGAAATTGCCTGATATACATATAATTAACCGTTACTGTTTACTGAAATGATTGGCCGAACCCTTCACAACTATCACATCGAAGAACTCCTCGGCGAAGGAGGTATGGGGACGGTGTATCGGGCCACCGATACGTTTCTTCGACGTTCTGTTGCTATCAAAATGTTGCATCCACATTTGTTGCGCGACACTACATTCATGGAACGATTTCGAAATGAGGCCGTGCTTTCTGCCCAACTTAACCATCCGAATGTGGCGACGTTATACAATTTCCTTCAAGTTCGATCCGACAACGTGATGGTGATGGAGTTGGTGGACGGAATGACTTTAGAGCGCTTGGTCTCTAAGCAAGGAAAACTGCCATTAGAAACAGCCATCAGGATTGTTATTCAGACACTTGATGGGTTGCAGCACGCACATTATAAAGGAATTTTGCACCGAGACATCAAACCCGCCAACTTGATGCTCACCCGTGAAGGAACGGTTAAATTGATGGATTTTGGCATTGCGCGGATGGTTGGCAGTCAGCGCCTCACCCGCGTAGATAGGGTGGTTGGTACGTTGGAATACATGGCCCCTGAATTATTGAATGGCGCGGAGCCCTCGGCGCAGTCGGATCTGTACGCCGTTGGGGTATTATTGTATGAACTATTGACGGGAAAACTGCCATTTGAACCCGCTACAGATACAACGCTTATCAACCAAATTCTGACTAAAAAACCCATTTCGGCACGAACTCGGGTGGGCGATTTGCCCAAACAGATAGACGAAATTCTGGAAATACTGCTTCAAAAGAAACCTGAAAAACGATTTTCTAAAGCCTTCGAATTGCGGCAGGCATTGGCGTTGGTAGTTGCACCTGGGCCGATTAACCTCCAAATTTTTGATACGACTCCCAAACCATTACCCGCCACTCGTCTGGCAAATGTTAAAACTGATAAACCGCAAGTGGCACCTACGCGGTTGGTGGGTGCTGACACGCAACCTAAGAGGCAATCTGGAACACAACAACTCAAGGCCAATCTGCTGAGTTTGGAAGGATTGATATTGTTGGGAGCAATCGTTATTGCGGCGGGAATTGTTGGGTTTTGGCTCGTTGGCGTAAATAAAAATGATGATGACCGTAAAGAACCAACGTTTGGTCTGGTTCAAAAAGACACAACAAAAATGGTAGTCAGCAGGGTGATTGAAAAAAAACAAGACAGCCTTCCTATAATTGCTCAAGCGGAAGTGCGTTTGCCACCTAAACAAGAATCAGCCCTTCCGATTGAAAAACCCTCAAAGCCTGTTGACAATACTCCGTCCAACCCAGGGAAAAAGAAGGTGCCAGTGGACGAAAAACCAGAAGATAAAAACCCTGTAAAGGAAGAGCCGAAGCCAGTTGAAAAAGAAGAAAAACCAAAAGAACCAGAACGCAAGGTGCCCGTTCGGATGGCAACGGTCGAAGTGAAAAATGAGCCTTTTGCGGTAGAGTTCGCTCAAACAATTTCATCGGACGCGGTGGCGGGGCAAATCGTTTGGCTGAGAGCGGTATCGCCCGTTCAAATTGATGGTTTAATGGTGGTATCAACAGGAGCTCGGGTGCGGGCCCGCGTTACGTCGGCTCGACCTGCTTCCAATTCACAAAAAGCACTTTTAGCCGTTCAATTTGAAGCCGTTGAAGCGGTTAACAATCAATGGATAGGCATCAAATACCCCGAATATAGTGATAAAGCCAGCGATGAGGTGGTGTTTCAGCAAGGCCGCCGCATCAATAATCTACGTACCACTCGTACCACTCTTACCGTTCCATTTTAACCTTTTAAAACAATGCTACGACAGATAATTCTATTGCCCCTCTTGTTTCTGACCGCTTCAACTTTACTACGTGCGCAGGATATTCAGTCCAATACTGAAGGTGTAAACGTGCACTTGTACGGCAGTCTTGTTCAATGGTCATCCACTTTTTTTGACCAACTAGATGAATCAGATCCAAATGGAATAGGAGTTGGGGTGCGTTTGGGATACGGTTTTAACCAGCGTTTTGAGGCATTTGCCCAATATGAAGCCCAAACCCTAAAATTTAAGTCAGAATGGGACATCAATCAAATGGCAACACTAGTTGCTGGCATAAGGGCTAATTTTGGCGGAACATTGCAAAAAGTGCGCCCGTTTATAGAAGGTGGATACGCATTGACAAACCTGAAAATAAAGCCCGTTTTATTGAATGGTCGATTTTACGAGTTTCAGTTGAAAGGCCCTGGGGTATGGTTGGGAGGGGGCGTAAACTATTTTATAACCCCTACATTGTCGATTAATGGTCGGATTGGCGGTACTTTTGGGAAGTTTAATAGCTTTTTAGCAAACGGTCAGGGGTTTGAAGACCGTCCCGATGTGCGCACTTTTCGGGCATCGTTGGGGATAGTTTATTTTTTTAATCAATAAAAGTGACTTTTTTTAATTCAATACGTATATATATGGAGAGATTCAAAATCGTTTTAGGATACTCTATTTTCCTGTAACACGTTTTACCCTACTTATTTATTTACCCGATTTTGTACCGTTGGTAAGGCAAATTCAGCCCACTGACGGTACATTTTTCCTGAAAAATGAAGCCCGTCATCCGCAATAAGTGAAGCATCATTGCGAGCCGTTCGCGAGAGCGGCGTTATATCAATAAACACAATCCCTGATTTTTCACATTCTTCCTTGGCCGCTTTGTTAAAAGCATCAATTTCTGTGGCAATTTTGGCCTGATCGCTTCCTTTGGCAAACGGTGTCACGCCCCAATCGGGGGTTGAAAGCATAAAAACGCGTTCGATATTTCCGCCCGCAAACCCAATGGCTTGTTGAAGAAGTTCCTGTAACTCTTCGCGGTATCGCTCAATGGATTGGCCCCGGTATTGGTTATTTACCCCAATTAAGATAGAAACCAAATTGTAAGGGCCTTTAGGATTTCGGCCTTTAATGCCTTCCATCAGTTCGGCCGTAGTCCAGCCTGTTTTGGCGATAATCTCTGGATTGGCGATGTTTATGTTGTTTTTGCGCAACAAATCACTCAAAATAACGCTCCACCGTTCTTCGGGCGTTACTCGTTCACCAATGGTATAAGAATCGCCAAGTGACAAATAACGGTATTGTCCGGGGACGAGTGTAGGCGCTGGAGTCTGGTCGTTGTTCATAGGAGATTCGGAGGCACAAGCCATCATCAAAATTAGAATACTTATCATCCATTTCATCGCTCGTTGACGTTTTTATTGTATTTTTGGGGTTGAAATACGGGTGGTTTTTTATGAATTTTTTGTCGGCCGACGATCTTATTTATGGGTACATGAATGGAATTTTTCCAATGGCCGATGCCGATGGTACGCTTTATTGGTACTCTCCAGACCCCCGGGCCATTATTCCGCTCGATACCTACAAACCTTCAAAATCACTGCGCCCAATCCTTAATAAACAACAATTTGAGATTCGAGTTAATGCTGATTTTGAGGGAGTAATGAAAGGCTGCGCTTTGCCCAGACAGGATGAAGAATCCACGTGGATTTCTGATGAAATCATCAGCGCGTATTCTGAGTTGAATCGAATGGGTTTTGCACATAGCGTCGAAACCTACGAAAATAATGAACTGGTCGGTGGTTTATATGGTGTTGCCATTGGCGGTGTTTTTTTTGGAGAATCCATGTTTCACACCGTAAGCAATGCCTCCAAAGTCGCTTTTCATTATTTAATTGAAATTCTTAAACAGCAAAACTACGACCTTCTGGACACGCAGTTCATCAATGACAATGTACGCAGATTTGGAGCCATTGAGATTCCCAAATCAGAATATATTAAATTGTTAAAAAAAGCTCTTCTTAAAAAAGCCCATTTTGTTGAAACAGATATTAAGCATCTTTTCCAAAATCCGTTTGGAAAATAAAATAAGGACCTTATATCTACGGGCATTTCAGGCAAGTTTTATGTATTTTGAGTTTGGAAAATTGTGCTTTCATCCGTAAAACTTGGTTTTGCCCCATATTCTCTTAAACTTTACTTAAAAATAACCTCTAATAGAACCTTTTCGAAGCTATGGCCGCGATTTCTCTGAATGTCAACGGAAAAAACTTTTCCCTTGATATTGACCCCAAAATGCCGCTCCTCTGGGCAATCCGCGATTTTGTAGGACTGAAAGGTACCAAATTTGGCTGCGGAATTGCGCAGTGTGGTGCCTGTACTGTTCATTTAGAAGGCAAGCCTACCCGTTCGTGTGTGCTTCCTGTTCAGGCCGTAATCGGTAAAAAAATTACGACCATCGAAGGCCTTGGCACCGAAGAAAATCTGCATCCTGTACAACAGGCGTGGATTGAGGAGCAAGTGCCGCAGTGTGGTTATTGCCAGTCGGGCCAAATCATGGCAGCAAGTGCTTTATTGAAAGAAAAAGCAAATCCTACCGATGCCGATATTGATTCCGCCATGCGCGGACATATTTGTCGTTGTGGTACGTATGACCGTATTCGTAAAGCGATTAAACGAGCGGCAAAAGATACGCCTAAAGCCGACGTAACTGGCGGAAAATAAACCACAACTTGCGGATGAATAGTGATGTGTCAGAGGCAATAAAAAAAGACAATAAAGATGAGCAATCGTAGAGATTTTATAAAAACACTTGGCTTATCATCGGCAGGTCTGATGATGGGTCTTTCGGCTTCCTCTAAGCCAACGGTCATTCCATTAAACGGAGCAGGCCCTTCTGCATTGGCCCTCGAAATCAATCCATTTATTGTGATTGAGCCAAACGGAAAAATCATTTTGATTAATCCGCGACCTGATATGGGTCAAGGCTCCACGCAGGCTGTACCGTCGCTGTTGGCCGAAGAACTTGAAGTGCGCCTTGACCAAGTAACCATTTGGCAATCAGACGGAAAAGGAAAGTACGGTGACCAAACATCTGGCGGAAGCAGTAGCGTGCGAGCATTATGGAAACCTATTCGTCAGGCAGGAGCCGCTGCCCGGGAAATGTTGGTGAAAGCAGCCGCTCAGCGCTGGAGCGTTCCCGAAAGCGAATGTTATGCCAAAGAAGCCAAAGTTTTCCACAAACCAAGTGGAAAATCGTTGACTTACGGAGAAGTAGCCGACGAAGCTTCAAAATTTGAAGTACCCAAAAATCCCGCACTCAAAGAGGCCAAAGACTTTAAGATTGTAGGAAAATATGCTCCTCGATTAGACGTCCCCGCGCGGGTAACGGGCAAAGCCGTTTTTGGTATCGATGTTGACGTACCTGGAATGGTCTATGCCGTCATGATTCACAATCCCCACATTTTTGGGAAAGTAGTATCAATTGATGACACAGAAGCGCTCAAAATCAAGGGAGTACAAAAAGTTTTGAAGTGCGAGCGGCCTATGCCCCACCGCACGGCCGAAGCTGTGGCAATCATCGCAGACAACTATTGGGCGGCCTTATCGGCCAAAAAAGTGGTAAAAGTTCATTGGGACAACGGAACAATACCCCATACCTTAACTACCGATGCTTATTACAAAAAATGTGCGGAAGCCGCTATCAAAGAAGGGTTGAAAGGCGAAGAATCGGGTGATTTTGCAGCGGCATTTGCGGGGGCAGCCAAAAAAGTGGAAGCGCTTTATGAAACTCCGTTTTTGGCACACGCGCCTATGGAGCCAGAAAATGCCATTGCGCACGTAAAAGAAGACGGTACGGTGGAAGTTTGGGCACCAATTCAGGGGCCAGATTGGGCCTTGCGTGACTTGGCTGGGTACCTCAAAATCAAACCCGAACAAATAAAAATAAACGTAGCATTGCTGGGCGGAGCCTTTGGTCGCAAAGCCTACCATGACTTTTTGCTGGAAGCCTGTTTTCTGTCAAAAGAAGTGAAAAAACCAGTAAAATTGGTTTGGACGCGCGAAGATGACATCACCCAAGGGCCGTACCGCCCGGGTATGATGGCTCGGATGCAGGGAGGGGTTGATGAGAAAGGCAATATTGTAGCTTATCACCACCATCCTATTGGAGAATCTATTCAATTTCAGGTATTTAAAGCACCAAACGATAAACCTGACGATTGGATTTGTGGTGAATTGAGCCAAAAAGAACAAAAATATGCCATTCCAGCCTTCAAAGTGTCGTTTACGCACGTCGATACAGAGATTCCGATTGTATGGTGGCGCTCGGTGTATGCGTCCAATTTTGGGTTCAGCCAGGAAGGGTTTTTGGACGAACTTATCCATTCGGCGGGCAAAGACCCACTGAAAGCGCGTTTGGAAATGATGACCGATGAGCGATTCAAAAAAGTGCTCGAAACATTGGGCGAAAAAGCCAAATGGGGTGAAAAACTTCCCGCTGGACACGGAAAAGGCATTGCTGTTTTCAAATCGTTTGGAAGCATCAGTGCGTGTTGCATTACGGTAGCCAAACACGGAGCGGGCGTAAAGGTCGAAAAAGTGGTGTCGGTCATTGACTGTGGTCACTACGTAAACCCAGACAACGTGAAAGCCCAAACTGAAGGCAACATTGTGATGGGAATTACGGCGGCAGTTAAAAAAGGGGTAACGTTTACCCACGGACAAGCCGACCATACCAATTTCCATCAATACCATGTAATGCGTTTTAACGAAATGCCTGCGGTTGAGATTCATATCGTAGAAAGCGGTGCCGAACCAGGTGGAGTAGGAGAGCCTGGATTGCCGCCGATAGCTCCAGCATTGGCCAATGCTGTTTTTGCCGCGACGGGCAAACGGATTCGAAAATTACCTTTTGATTTGAATACGTTGGCGTAAAAACTGAACCCTTTCCATATCTTCAAGAATTGGAAAGGGTAAGTGGATGAACATCATATAAGCGGCTTTCGAGCCGCTTTTTTTGTAGGTCAGTTTATCTTATAAAGTTTTTATATATCTTTGCAATTCGGTATGCTTGCATACTAATAAAACCTGATTGCTGAACCTTCTAAATGCTTAACTGCCAATGGCCCAGTATTATAGCCGTCGTAACCTTAATTTTCTTCTCTACGAAGTATTTAATGCTACTGAGTTAACGCACTACCCCTACTACAGCGCTCATGACCGCGAAACGTTTGATATGACAATTGATGCCGTGACCCAGATAGGCGACAATATCATGTTTCCGCATTTTCGTGATTTAGACCGGAATCAGCCAGAACTGAAAAATGGTAAAGTAACGGTACATCCAAAAGTAGGTGAATACCTCAAAGCAATGGGCGACGCGGGACTGATCGGAACGGGTTTCTCTTTTGAAGATGGTGGCCAGCAATTGCCCGAAATTGTTAATTCCATTCTTGGGTTTATCTTAATGGCGGCTAACAACGGCATGATGTACACTGGGCTCACGTCAGGAGCGGCCCGGCTGATTGCCTCGTTTGCTTCGGAGGAATTAAAACAAACCTACGTAGAAAAAATGCTCGGCGGAAAATGGCAGGGCACAATGGCGCTGACCGAGCCCCAGGCGGGCAGTTCATTATCAGATATTACAACTTCAGCTACCCCTCAGGCCGATGGCTCTTACCAAATCAAGGGCCAAAAGGTCTTTATTTCGGCGGGCGATCATGATCAGTGCGAAAATATCATTCACCTGATGTTGGCACGGATTGACGGTGCCCCCAAAGGTACCAAAGGCATTTCTCTTTTTGTAGTACCTAAATACCGCCTTGACGGCACCGAAAATGACGTAACTTCCACAGGAATCTATCATAAATTAGGCCAGCGGGGTGTGCCTGCCATGCACCTGACCATGGGCGACCGCGATGATTGCCACGGTTGGCTGGTGGGTGAACCGCACCGAGGGCTTAATTACATGTTTCAGATGATGAACGAAGCCCGTATCGGTGTAGGAATGACGGGCGTGGCAATTGCTTCGGCGGCGTATTGCGCTTCGTTGCAGTACGCCAAAGAGCGTCCACAAAGTCGTAGACTGAACCAAAAGTCAGCCTTGGACAGTCCGCAAATTCCAATCATTCAACACCCAGATGTAAAACGAATGTTGCTGCTGCAAAAGGCAATCGTGGAAGGTTCGCTATCTCTTTTGATGGAAACCGCCCGCTGTGCCGATATTGCCCACGCGAGTGAAGACCCCGAAGAAAAGGAAAAATACCATTTGATGCTTGAGTTGCTGACACCAGTGGCAAAAACCTACCCGACTGAAATGGGATTGGTTGCGGTAAGCAATGGACTACAAGTACTAGGAGGATATGGTTTTACGGAAGATTTTCCGTTGGAACAACTTTACCGTGATATTCGCATCACCCCGATCTACGAAGGAACCACTGGAATTCAGTCGCAGGATTTGCTTGGTCGTAAGATGACCATGAAGGGTGGCAAACCTGCTCAGTATCTTTTTGGAGAAGTGGCTAAGACCATTGCCGAGGCCGAAACCTACGACAATCTGAAACCTTACGCCCAAAAATTGAAAGCTGAATTGGGACGTTTGCAGGAAGTAACGATGGCTTTGATGCCGTATGCGATGCAGGGCGATATTGAGCGCTTTTTGATGGACGCAACCTTATACATGGAAATGTTTGGTATCAGTACCGTGGCGTGGCAGTGGTTGAAGCAGGCCGTTGTAGCGCAGCGCACCATTGTTACCCAAAATCCTGACGGCGAAGAGTTGGCGTTTTATGAAGGAAAAATTCATACGATGAAATTTTTCTTCCATTATGAAGTTCCCAAAACGCTTGGCTTAGCGGTGCGTTTGAAAGACAACGAAATATTGACAATAGCCACCGAAAAAGAGGTGGTATTGTAAACGGAATGGGGTTTAGACCCAAAAAAATTTATCATCAACTAAAAACCGAAGCAACAGTCCCGACATTTGTCGGGATTTGTTGTTTATAAGGGAGTTTGGGTTTATGTTTGTGGCTGAACCCTCACTCTTCACCTACCATGATTATTGGCATTGGCGGACGCAGCCGGTCAGGAAAAACGACGCTTGCCGAAACATTGGTTTGGCATTTCCGTGCTCAAAATAAACGAGCAATAGCCTTACACCAAGACGATTTCGTTAAAATCCTTCATGACATTCCCCTGATTCGTGACCGTACAGATTGGGAAACGCCAGAATCTATTGACTTTGAGTTATTAAGGAAAGCTACTGGATTTTTGCATCAAGACTTTGAGGTACTGGTCATTGAAGGGGTTTTAGCATTTGTTGACGATGACTTGAATGCGTTGTACGATTTTTGCTTTTTCACCCATATTTCAGAAGAAACATTTCGGATTCGTAAAGCCGCCGACACTCGCTGGGGTGAAGAGCCCGTTTGGTACATCAATCATATTTGGGAAAGCTTTTTGAAATATGGCCAACCTCCCCAAGAATTAAAGAATCTGATGATCATTGATGGGGAAAAACCGTATCAAATGGGGGAAATAGTGGAATTTTTGCGCCATTTTGACAAATGATTTTACAATAAATAGTCATTTTGTCATAAAATAAGTCTTGGTACGCTGTTTGAGAATTTAAAACCAACTAGCCAAATAGCAAGATGAAAGCAAAAATTCAAATTCCGCAAGAAATTCTGACCGCAATAGATTACGCTAATACGACCAATGGTGGAATGAGTGAACCTGATTTAGCCATCACTCAAGACGAAAAAGGGTATGAAGTACGAATCAAAGCGGCTGGTCTAGGCCCCGATAGTTTTCAGGTAGATGTGCTGAACAATCGTTTGTGGGTATATCATTTATTACCCCTCTTTGCAGACCGCCCCGACGGGATGGATAACCTGCAAACTGCACGTACGCTGGGCAATTTATTTTTGCCTAACGACGTCAATGTTGACAAAATCGTGGCGCATTATGAGCAGTCAACCCGTGAACTTAACATAACATTACCCTATAATCATCCGACGCGTAACTTCCGTCGACACATTGATGTAGATATTGAGTAAGGTGTTCATTGTCAATTAACTACGAGTTATCTTTCGTAGTTAATTGACGTGGATGTTATTTCTTCAAAATCTTGAATTCTACCCGACGGTTGATTTGCTTGCCTTCGTCTGTATCGTTGGAGGCTTTGGGTTTTGATTCTCCGTAGCCTTTGCTTTGCACGCGGTCGGGCTCAATTCCTTTTCCTATAAAATACTCTCTCACTGAGTCCGCGCGGTCTTGAGAGAGTTTGATGTTAGAAGCATCGCTTCCTACATTGTCGGTGTGGCCACCTATTTCCAATACTAAGCCTGGATTTTCGTTGAATGTCAACACCATTCGGTCCAATTCGGGATTAGATTCAGGGCGTATTTCGGCTTTACCCGTATCAAAAAATAAATTATTCAAGACCCCGACTGCGTTGATTTCGATGGGGACTAATTTTAGGTTTGTTCCTGCAACTTCTTTATAATCAGTTACATTAGTCAAGTCAATGTTTTGTGCTTCGGCAATAAAGTCTTTCGCAACGGCTCGTACGCCATATTTAATGCCTTTAGGAAGGACAATTTTATACTCGCCCGTTCGGGGGTCGGTTTGTGCTGTACCTACTTCGGTGCCGTCGGCCAGATTTTCGTAAATGATTCGGGCGTCAATCGGTTTTCCTGTTTTGGTATCCAATACCTTGCCGCTCAACAACACCACGGGATCGGGTGTGGGCACAATGGAAGGGGTACTGGGCTCATCGGATTTAATCTTGATTTTTACAATATCTCCTTTGCCGAGCGTATTCTTTTTGGAAACCATGTATGCATAATCGCCTGCAGCCGCAATGGTGTAATATGCGTCATAGCCATCGGTGTTGATGGCTGGGCCTAAATTGACGGGCTTAGACCAAACTTTCCACGTTTTGTCAATGCGCTTGGTGTAATAAATGTCATTGCTCCCCTGTCCGCCAGTTCGGTCGCTAGAAAAATACAGGGTGGCCCCGTCAGCGGCTAAAAAAGGCGTGGTTTCCGTAAAATCGTCGGTATTTACATCAAGGCCCAAACTTGTTGGCTTGGTCCACGTACCGTTTTTTTGCTGAAAGCTTACATAGATATCATCTTTGGTACTTTTCTTTTTCTCACTGAAGGCCATTATTAGCGTTTTACCGTCGTTTGACAAAAATCCGCACATGTATTCCCCTTTACTCATTCCTTCAAGACCAGCAATGGCGAGTTTTTGAGGTGCCGACCAACCGTTTGCGGTGCGTTTGCTAAACGAAAAACCACGTGTTTGGTAAGTGCCTTTTTCGTAAGCCCCCATGATAAGCAATGTATTACCGTCGGGGGTGATGCTGTAAGCGCAATTGTATTCTTCTTTGTTAATCGGTGGAGTCATGCGACGGGCTAAACCCCATTGATTATTGGTGAGTTCAGAAAACCAAATATCTTGGCTACCTTCCAATCCATGCGCGTTTTGGGGATGGCTTACTCGCGCAAAAAACAATGTTTTACCGTCTGGAGAGATAACTGGATTGATTTCGTTGTATTCAGAATTAACAGAATTGCCCAGATTTTCTACCTTTGGCTGGCTAAAGGCAATGAACGAACAAAAAAATGATTGGATCAGTAAATAGTAAAAGGCCGTTAGCTTTGGATTCATCACAAATGAAAAGTTAGGGAATAACATCACCGCAAAAAGCGAATTTCGTACCATTTTAACGAATTTGCAGATAAAATTGATATTCAAATTGTTTTTACTGTAAAACTTCCCTTTTGATGGGTAGCGGCCTGGTGTATTTCTCCAAAAGTTGAACGTATATTATATGGAATCAATCCCCTCACGGGAAACTGCGGCACCTACTGAGCTGCCTCCCAAATACTATCTGGATTACTTCTTATTTTTGGTGACGTTTGTAGAAAAGCTGTATGGTGATATTCTAAACAGCGACGAAAAAGAGTTTATTCGAGGTTTTCGGGCGTTATCAGAAGATGCGCAATGTCTGTTTGTGCGTTTTAGCAATCGGCGCGGGTTATTTTTTCGGACGAGTAAGCTGAAATACAACGAAATAGAAGATATTCCTGCCGCTTTGTACGAGTTGGAAGACAAAGGTTTTATCAAAGAATTGAGCGCCCAGCACGAATCCTACGCGCTGGAAGTCCTTAATTTATTTACCAAAGAAGAATGGATTAAGCTGGCCCCGCCCAACGAACTCTCGCTCAAACCTCTCAAAAAACCTGACTTGATTCGGTATTTGAATTATACCTATACGTTTGATTTGTTGGTCAAACAAATCAGCACAGCGCCTGAAGAAACGGTCATTAAAGTAGGATTTGAGGTGGAAGTAATGATGCTAAAATTTTTGTTTTTTGGCAATCGTCACGCCGATATGACTGAGTTTGTGGTGCGAGATTTGGGCAAAGTAAACTTTGAACGCTACCGCGACGATGCCTACACCGCTCGGTTTCCTACTCGTCAAGATGCCGAAGATAAATTGATGGTCTCACTGACGGCGGAGCAATTCTACGAAATGCAGGAAGCTACTACTCCCCCTGAGGAAATTTTTGATTGGTTTATGAATTGGCAAGCTTCGATTCATAAACTAGGAGAAGTAGCGCAACCAGGATATATAAAATTGATTAATCGTATAGGGATGTATTTGGAGCGGCAAAAATTGCCTGAACAAGCGCTGACGGTCTATCAATTGACCGACCACATTCCTTCGCGGGAGCGGCGGGTGAGGTTGCTGCATCGCATGGGATATTTGGAAGAAGCCATTGCTCTCTGCGAAGCCATTGCCCAAGACCCTCAAAATGCCGACGAGCGCTTTTTTGCTCTGGATTTTCAGGAAAAAATAGCCAATGCCAAGAAGCGAGTCAAGAAAAGTGTGACGCGATTTTTGCAGGATTCGGAAAGTGTACAGATTTCGATTGATTTTAAATATCGGGTAGAACAGGGTGTGGTTGACTATTTTATCAACAACGGTCGCGTAGCGGTTCATGCTGAAAATTATCCTTGGCGTGGATTATTTGGGCTTATTTTCTGGGATATTATCTACGATACCAACGTTCAGGCCATTCATCATCCGTTGCAACGAATGCCTTCTGACTTTTACCAACCTGACTTTTACCGTAAGCGTGTTACACAAATTCGACAACGGTTGTCGGAGTTGGACACGCCCGAAAAGATAGCACAGGTATTGGAAAGTACGTTCATCGAAAAATTCGACATTGCCAACGTATTAGTAGATTGGAATGAAGTATTGTTGGAATTGGTAAAACTCATGGCCTTGAATTTAACACCGATGCAGCTGCGGGCAATTTTGCTGGAAATGGCCACTAACCTCCGCGAAAATACGCGCGGTTTTCCCGATCTGATGGTTTGGGATGAAAATGGACTGGAGTTGATCGAAGTAAAATCTCCCACCGATCATTTGTCCTCCCAACAGCTACATTGGATGCACTTCATGGCCGATTTGGGGGTAAAAGCACGGGTACTGAGAGTGGAGTGGAAAAATCCGCCCGAGCCTGCCGCTGATTTGCAGGATAGTTAAAACAAAACCCCACGGCTCCTTACCAAAGAGCCGTGGGGAAGGGACTTTCAAGGTACGCTGTCTGCGAGATTACACCTTCAAAAATACCTTCTTCTTGTACAGGAACCAGAGCATCAGCCACTCTACAATGACATAGCCAATCGCATAGAATACTTTTTGGTATGGCTCCGAAAAATACTTGACAATGCCCCGAAAAAGACGCTCCGATGTATGCTCAAAATCAATGAAGTGTTGCGCCATGTAAATCAGAATGGAATTCATACCGATCACCGCCAATACCCAGGCGTAACGATTCCATCCCTGCACGTCGATAAGCCAGTAAAATAGGGATAAAAGAATGAGACTCCATCCGCCAACCGTTATTACAAACGAACTGGTCCACAGATTTTTATTGATGGGAAAGACATAATCCCAGAGTTTTCCTATAATCAGAAAAAGAATGCCAGCGACAAACAAAAACAATACTTTTTGGGTCCGGGAAGTCGAGCGCTCATCGGCACGGAGTAGATTTCCTGCAAAAATCCCCAATAAACCCGTTGCAATGGCGGGCACCGTAGAAATGAGCCCTTCTGGGTCGTGAATATCTTTGTGCAGATGGCCCGGAATAATCAAACGGTCGAGATAGCTGACGGGATTACACTCCATGGTCATAAGACCAGCACCGCACCCTGGCACAGGAACCAACATCACAAAAGCCCAATACCCTATCAGCAAACTCACAAACCAAATATACTGAACTCGCGTACTTGTATACAGATAAATAATTTGGGCAAACATCCCCGCCAACCCAATACGTGCCAATACGCTCGGGAAACGCATATCTTCCAAAGGCCTGATTTGTAGACCATTGTTGTAGATAATTCCCAAAATAACCAAGGTCAAACCCCTTTGAATTACTTTACGGAGCATCTTGCCTTTGTCATCCCCGCGCTCCAGACGAGTACCCAACGAATAAGGAGCCGAAACCCCTGATAGGAAAAGAAACAAGGGGAAAATAAGATCGTAGGCGCGAAAACCGTTCCAGTCGGGGTGAGAGAGTTGCTCCGCCATCACAATGGCCACCGACCAGCCCGTAGCTTTGGCCAAAAGGTGAAAGATTTCTTCGCCGCCAGTAATCCAAAACATATCAAAACCGCGCAGGGCGTCCAAAGACAATAGCCGATGCGGTCGGGTATCGGTAGAAGGTTGACTCATAGGTTAAGGGTAGATGAGTAGTGAGTATTTAGATAAAGGTTGAAGGAACGGTTATTTAACTTTACTCAAAAGCGAGGATGATGTACTATCGGGGCTATCCTTCAAATTTTACCTTTACATGTGAACCATCACAATAGGGCTTATTTCCAGAATGGCCGCAGCGGCAAAAAGCCGTTACCTGCGACTTTTTAGTTTCATTGCCTGCGGTATCTTTCACTTTCAAATTGCCGTAGACCAACAAAGGTCCGTTAGACAAAATTTCCACTACCGTATCGCCTTCCAGTTCTACGGGCCCCTCTATTTCATTGTTCATGTAATAGGATAAAGCTCCCGAAGGGCATTTTTTGATCTGCTCCACAATGGCGTCGGTCGTGCCGCCTTCGGGGGTAATCCACGGACGTTTGCGAGGGTCAAAAACCATGGGTAGCCCTTTAAAACAAATGGTGGAGTGAATGCACATGTGGGGTTGCCAAACGACAGTCACTTCACCATTATCGTATTTTTTGGTAATCTGCTTTTCCATTTTCGTTGCCAATAGATAGTAGGAGAATGTTGGATTGTGTTAAAAACAAATCTAACAAAAATCCTCCTAAATCTAAAAATCAACGCTTAGGCCGGCATTCCTTCTTTCATGCGCTCGGCGTTTTCGGCAATCCGCAGCTGCTCAATAAAATCGCCGATTTCACCGTCCATTACGGTTGGTAAATTATAAACCGTATAACCGATGCGGTGGTCCGTCACGCGGCTCTGGGGGTAATTGTAGGTCCTGATTTTGTCCGAACGGTCGCCGCTGCCTACCAGACTTTTACGTTGAGAAGATACGGCATCGTTTTGTTTTTTTAACTCCATTTCGTAGAGTTTTGAACGCAACATATTCATGGCGCGTTCACGGTTTCCGTGCTGACTGCGCTCTACCTGACACACCACCACAATGCCCGTGGGTTTGTGGGTCAACTGTACTTTGGTTTCTACCTTGTTAACGTTCTGACCACCAGCACCTCCTGAACGGGACGTAATGATCTCTATATCGGCAGGGTTGATTTCTACTTCTTCAACGTCTTCCACCTCGGGCATTACGGCCACGGTGGCGGCAGATGTATGCACACGACCCTGTGATTCCGTGACCGGAACGCGCTGTACGCGGTGTACGCCCGACTCAAATTTGAGCTTTCCGTAGACGTCTTCACCGGTTACGCTCGCAATGATCTCTTTATAACCGCCTGTGCTTCCTTCTGTAAAATCCATAAGTTCCATTTTCCAACCCATACGGTCGCAGAAACGCTGGTACATACGGAAGAGATCCCCCGCAAAAATGGCTGCTTCGTCGCCGCCGGTACCGCCTCTGATTTCCAGAATTACGTTATGGCTGTCGTTGGGGTCTTTCGGAATGAGCATTTCTTTCAGCGTAGCTTCCAATTCTTCAGCTTGTGGCTGAAGCTCAATCAGTTCCGCTTTGGCCATGTCACGCATTTCTTCATCACTCTCCGTGGCAATTAGCTCTTTCGCGCCGTCAATATCGCTCAATACTTTTTTATAGGCTTGGTATTTCTGAACAACCTTGTCCAGATCTTTGTACTCCTTACTCATTTTTGAGAAGCGCTTTTGATCAGCCATTGCTTCCGGTTGCACAATTCGCTGTGCAATTTCATCAAAACGCTCTTTTATGGCCTCTAACTGTTCTAACATTGGTCATTAATGGTTAATCGTTATCCGTTAACATGCATGAGTACTAACGGATTCAAACCGCAAAGTTACGATTTTAACTCCATAGTTGGATGGAATTTGGCCCACATGCGTCGGACTTTAGCTGGACTCGTGCCTCCTGCCTTCGGTCTATCACCTAAAACCTAATTTTTTAGACTATTTTAAGAGACAATTTTTGATAATGGTATGCTTGCATACTTTTTTTTTTTACTTTTGAAGGGCAAAATTCATCCGATCATATAATTACTAATTCATAGATACATAAATGAACCGCAGCATTAAAAAAGTAGCCGTATTAGGCTCGGGCATTATGGGGTCGCGCATTGCGTGCCACTTTGCTAATATTGGCGTAGAAGTATTGTTGTTAGACATTGTTCCGAAAGAACTGAACGCCGCCGAACAGGCCAAGGGATTGACCTTAGAGCATCCCGCTGTGCGCAACCGCATCGTCAATGAGGCCTTTCAAAATACGTTGAAAGCTACGCCGGCGTCTTTGTACAGCCCTAAATTTGCTAATCGAGTCAAACTTGGAAACTTTGACGATAACTTAGCCGAAATCAAAAATTACGACTGGGTACTGGAAGCAATCGTAGAGCGGTTGGATATCAAACGTTCTTTGTTTGAAAAGGTCGATGCCCTGCGCAAACCCGGAACCCTCATTACATCCAATACATCCGGGATTCCGATCCATTTGATGTCGGAAGGTCGTAGCGAAGATTTTCAGCTGCATTTTTGCGGGACCCACTTTTTCAACCCGCCGCGCTATCTGCGTTTGTTTGAAGTCATTCCCGGGCCAAAGACAAACCCTCAAATTCTTGATTTTCTCCTGCATTATGGCGATTTGTTTTTAGGAAAAACAACCGTACTCTGTAAAGATACGCCCGGCTTTATTGCCAATCGCCTGGGTATTCACGCATTGGTCGAAACCATGCGCGTAGCTGCTGAAATGGGCCTGACGGTAGAAGAAGTTGATAAATTGACCGGGCCGGTGGTAGGTCGTCCTAAATCCGGAACATTCCGCCTGTCAGATGTGGTGGGATTGGATACAACCGTCAATGTGGCCAATAATTTGGTGCAAATGCAGCACGATGAGTCGCGGGCGGCGTTTGAAATTTCTCCTATTATGGCGAGCCTGATGGAGAAAAAATGGTTGGGTGATAAAACGGGACAGGGCTTTTATAAGAAAACCAAAGACGAAAAAGGCAAAACCGTTATTCTTGCTTTAGACCTCAGTACGTTGGAATACAAACCTTCGGTGAAGGTACGATTTGAAACACTGGAAAAAACAAAAACCATCGACGACCTCAAAAAGCGTTTTGGGGTATTGCTCAAAGGAACTGATAAAGCCGGCGAATTTTACCGCCGTACGTTTGCGAGCAGTTTCCGGTATGCCTCCAATCGTATTCCCGAAATTGCCGATGAATTATACCGCATCGACCAGGCCATCTGCGCGGGCTTTGGCTGGCAAATGGGCGTCTTTGAAACCTGGGATGCCGTCGGCGTACAAAAAATGGTCGAGATCATGGAAGCACTGGATGCCAAGCCGGCGCAGTGGGTCTATGATATGCTGGCGGCGGGCAATGAAAGCTTTTATAAAGTGCAAAACGGCCAAAAGCTGTATTACGACATTCCATCAAAATCGTATAAAGCCATTCCGGGACAGGAGGCGTTTATCATTCTTGAAAACAAATCCCAAAATATCATCTGGAAAAATGCTGGCGCTTCTATCTATGACTTGGGCGATGGAATTGCGGGCGTGGAGTTCCACTCAAAAATGAACACCTTCGGCGCGGAAGTAGTGGAAGGTCTCAACCGTGCCTACGCCGTAGCGGAAAAAGATTTTCGCGGATTGGTGGTAGGAAACGATTCCAACGAAGCTTTTTCGGCGGGTGCCAATTTGGCCATGCTGTTCATGTTTGCCATTGAGCAGGATTATGATGAAATCAACATGATGATTGCGCAATTCCAGCAAACCATGATGCGGGCGCGGTATTCTTCTATTCCGGTAGTAACGGCCGCCCACTCGCTGGCCTTGGGCGGTGGCTGCGAGCTGAACCTCCACGCCGACCGAGTGGTTGCCCATGCCGAAACCTATATGGGACTGGTGGAGTTGGGGGTTGGTCTGATTCCTGCTGGTGGCGGCACCAAAGAAATGGCACTTCGCTGTTCGGATTTGTATCAAGCCGGTGATCCGGAGTTGAACATTCTGCAATCGGCGTTCATGAATATTGCCCAAGCCAAAGTTTCCACTTCGGCGCAGGAGGCCGTAGAAATGAATTATATAAAAGCCGACCGCGATCAGATCGTACTGAACCGCAGTCGCCTGATTGCCGAAGCGAAGCAGGCGGCCATTGATCTGGCCGAAAACGGTTATACCCAACCCAAGCACCGCACTGACATCAAAGTGCAGGGAAAAACGGGCATTGCTTTGTTTAAAGCAGGTATCGGCAGTATGCGTATGGCGAATTACATTACCGAGCACGATGCCAAAATCGCGGACAAATTGGCTTACGTCATTTGCGGCGGTGATTTGAGTTACCCTCAAAACGTCACTGAGCAGTATTTGCTTGATCTGGAGCGCGAAGCCTTCCTGTCGCTGACGGGTGAAAAGAAAACCATGGAGCGGATGCAGGGTTTATTGACTGGAGGCAAGCCGCCGAGGAATTAAGAGTAAACTTTCCACCTTTTCAAAACTTGGAAAGTTTTATAGAGCCACGATGCGTTTGCGTCGTGGCTTTTTTTAAATTTGAAATTCTAATGTATCGGTATGAAACGCTTTTTGCCTCAACTCCAATCCCTTGCTCAACGCCTCCCCGACCAACTCACCGAAGCCGATAAAGCGGAGTTGGAAGCAATCTATCAGCAATGTCTTGAAACGCTCGACGACTCGGAGGCAATGTTTGGGTATGTGTTGGCCAAAGCCATGCGTAAACACGTAGCAGGCGGGCAGTCGAATGAGCATATCTATGTCCAACAGTTTGAGATTCCGCAGATTCGGTTGTTTGAATTGCTTATTCAACAATTACCGTTGGCGGCCCTTACCCAACAGTGCGCTAATGCGTTATTGACGGAAAGTTTAAAAAATGCAGAATATCCCGTGCTGCTGGACATTGGCATCGGGACCGGAATGCAAGTCGTGAACGTACTGCGTTTATTGGCACAACAGAATGGTTGTCGAGTAAAGCAGATAACGGTGGTGGGCATTGAACCTTTTGCCGATGCCGTTCGAGCGGCAGAAAAGAATTTTGCGGAATTGCACCTCCCTTTTCAGGTACATTTCACTGCATCCGTTGGGTTTGTTGAGAAAATGACATTGGCTGAAATACAGGCATTGTTGCCGACTCATTACGATACCTTAGTGGTCAACGCGTCTTTTGCCTTACATCATATCCAACAGGCTGCACAACGTGAAACGGTTTTTGGACACATCCGCGATTTGGCACCTAAGGCATTTGTTTTGTCTGAACCGGTTTCCGATCATTTTGAGCCGCACTATGCCACTCGCTTTCGTAATGCCGTAACTCACTACGGACTGGTATTTGAAGTGATTGACAGTCTGGACATTACGAATAAAGAAAAGGCGGCATTGAAACTGTTTTTTAGTCGTGAGATAGACGATGTTCTGGGTCATACCGAAGAAGTGCGCGTGGAAAAACAATATGCTGCGCACCAATGGTTGGAGTTATTTAGAACAACAGGTTTTACGTTGGAAAAACCGATTACTTCGTTTGGTGAAATACAGGAAATGAACGGTGCCGTTTTGCGGGTCGATTTGCCGCAGCGCTACGCGGTTGTTTTCAAAAACGAAGAGATCACCAATGTATTTTGGGCCAAACCCTAACTTCAACAATCTCTTATGCTTACACGTCGCCAATTCCTGCTGACAGCCTCTGCTGTCCCTTTTTTGCAACCAACAGAGCAGATCATTACGGTAAATGGAACGATTCGCCCGCAACAAATGGGGAAGACGCTCATTCATGAACACCTGCTCGTGGATTTTATCGGAGCAGATAAAATCAGTTTCGACCGATGGAATCGGGAAGAGGTGCTGAAAGTGGTACTGCCGTATTTGTTAGAAGTAAAAAAACAGGGCGTAAAAACGTTTTTAGATTGCACACCCGCCTTTTTGGGGCGCGATGTTCATTTGCTGCAATTGGCCGCGCAAAAGAGCGGTTTACAAATCCTGACCAATACGGGGTATTATGGCGCGGTGGATAATAAATATTTACCAAAGTGGGCGTTTACCGAAACCGCGGAGCAACTAGCCGACCGTTGGACTGCTGAATTTGAAAAAGGTATTGACGGCACCGACGTGCGCCCAGGCTTCATAAAAATAAGCGTAAACCCAGGGGCGCTCTCCGAATTGCATCGAAAACTGGTTCGCGCCGCTGGTCTGACCCATTTACGGACCGGCCTGACCATTTGCTCCCACACCGGCCCCGCTTTGGCGGCTTTTGAAGAAATTGAAGAATTGCAGCGGATGGGCCTACACCCGAGTGCTTTTGTTTGGGTTCATGCGCAGAGCGAATCCAATAAAAATTTGTACACAAAGGCGGCCCAAATGGGCGCTTGGGTCAGTCTTGACGGCATGGGCTGGGGCGATGTAGAAAACTACGCGTCTTGGCTTGACCTACTTAAATCCAATCGTTTGCTGCACCGTGTTCTCATTTCCCACGATGCCGGTTGGTACAAACCCGGCGAATCCAACGGTGGAAATTTCATAGGCTTCACCGCCATTTTTGAAAAAGTATTTCCTATTCTGCGTCAAAAAGGCTTTACGCAATCCGATTTTGACCAACTGCTGATTCGCAACCCTGCTGAAGCCTTTAAAATTCAGGTTAGAAAAACCTGATTTATCTTTATTCTTCCCTAAAAAGAACCGTTTGCCTAATCTTTACACCACTGGTCCATATCTGTTTTGATTACTTGGTAATGCATAGTACCTTTGATTCAACATAACAGCCAAAGAAAACAAAAACAGCCTTAAAAACATTAAAATATATAAAGCCATGACAACGAAACAATTGCATCGAATCCCTTCAGAAAGTAAAATAGGTGGTGTAGCTGCTGGTTTAGCCGACTATTTTGGAATAGATACAACCTTAATGCGTATTTTGTGGATAGCGTCTTTTTTCGCTTTTATCCACGTACCCGTCATCGTTTTTTACATCATCCTCTGGGCCATCATGCCTAAAGGAGTTCGTCAAACCAACAACGAAACGGTCGAAATTCATCAAGTATAAACAGCCTGAAAATCAAACAAAAAGCCGAGTGTCAACTCGGCTTTTTCAGTTATTTATTGGTTAGCTTATTGACCAGCCAAGCGGTCATCCGCTCCTGTTGTTCAGGATAGGTCCAGTGACCGGTTTCAAGGGCTAAATACAATTCTTTGGGAGCCGAAATCACATTATAGGAAGCATACATGGATGTGGGAGGGCAAGTTTCATCATTGAATCCCCATGAATAAGATCCGGGTACTTTCACACGACGGGCAAAATTTACTACATCATAGTAGCCGAGTGTCGTTATTTTTTCAGGTTTATTATTGTAGGCCAACGCATTTTTGTCAAAATAATGCGGCCAACCTCCCGCGCGACCTTTCAAATAGCCCGTAACGTCTGATAATGCAGGATAAAATGCTCCCAGCCATTTGACCCTCGGGTCAAGCGCTGCCGTAATGATAGAAAGGGCTCCGCCTTGGCTTCCGCCCGTTACGGCCAGATTGCTGCCGTCGAATTGAGGGAGGCTCGTTAGAAAATCATTGGCCCGAACACAGCCTAAATATACCCGCTTGTAGTAAAAACGGTCGCGGTCGTCGGAACCGTAATTCATGTAGCCGTTTAAAGCGCCGGCCCCTAAATCAAGATAGTTCGAAGGGTCCATCGTAACCGGAACACCATGAATACCGATTTGCAGAGTAATGATGCCTTTAGCGGCGTTGGCAATATCTCCGTAGTAAGCACGGACGCCCGCCCCGGGAACGTGCAGAAGCGCCGGGTATTTTCCTTCTTTTTTGGGGACGCACAAAATGCCGTACAAACGGGAACCGTTGCGGAAATTCTGCAAATTGAGGTGATACACATTCACCGTTTCGGTGCAGCGTTCGGGTAAAAGAGTCATTTTTGCATCCATCGGTATCTTGGCTAGATCAGCCTTTGCCGTTTGCCAGAAAGTGTCAAAATCGTTGGGATTCTCTACCGTAGGTTGAATAGTGAGTGGGTCGAAGCCCGCCGTGGCGAGATTTCGGTATTCTTTTCCGTCGATTTCAGCAATGGCGATGCAGCGCAGAAATCCCCCCGTTTTCATCGTTCCTCCGTCAAGTGTGATACTACCACTGGGGAGCGTGACGGTCTCCTTTTTGGTGGGCTCCATTTTCTCGGGTCCTATTTCATAGCGTACACGGGCGTTTTTGACGAGGTTGCCATTCTGTAAGACTGAAATGGTAAACTTTACATTTTCGCCCGATTTGTAGTTCCAGTCAAAATGGTCGGGAGCAACTACGACTTTGTACAGTTTCTCTACCGGTTGGGCAAAAGCAACCGAAAAGCTCAGGACGAAAAAAAGAATATTCGCTGTTTTTTTCATTGAATAAAGGAGTTGAAAGTTTTGCTACGTAGCCATGGTACTTGGAAATAGGGGCTTTCCAGATGACAATGTAAATATACAAAAGCGCTTACCCGTACATTTCTAAGCACAATTTGTATTTTTGTCGTTCCGAATTTTTTTAAACCGTTTTCCATTGTCTTCCTCTTTACCCAAAGTCGTTGTTTTACCCGATGCAGGTGCCGAAAACCCTTTTCAATACGAATTGGTGCGGTATTTACGAAAACATGGAATGACGGTGAACATTGGTAAAAAATATACCTTGGGAAGTACCTTTCAAGCCCTGAAAACACACCATCCAGAGGTACTGTATTATGATTGGGTCCATAGCTTTATTCTTGGAAAATCATTAGTTTGGAGCTGGATAAAATCGCTGGTTTTTATGGCTGAAATCCTGTGGGCAAAATCTTTCCAACAGGTCAGAATCGTACATACATTGCACAACCTGCAAAACCACGCAGGGGTTTGGTTAGGTTTGGAAAAGCACGTTTATCGCTTTTTTTTACATCGGTGCGATTCTATCAGGGTTTATTCGGAAACGACTAAGCAACAGGCGATTCGCCGGTTTGGATTAAAACCTGAGGTTATTTCGGTTATTCAGGATTTACCGTATCATACGTATTACCCTAATGAGTTTACCAAAGCAGAAAGTCGTCAAAAATTGGGAGTAGATCAGGCCGCTTTTGTGTTTTTATTTTTCGGAGAAATAAAGCCTTACAAAGGCATCCATCATTTGTTGAAAGCCTACTCAGCGTTAGGTTCTTCAAATGCAGTTCTTTTAATTGCTGGTAAAAGTTA
This sequence comes from Runella rosea, assembly GCF_003325355.1. Classification (GTDB taxonomy): domain Bacteria; phylum Bacteroidota; class Bacteroidia; order Cytophagales; family Spirosomataceae; genus Runella; species Runella rosea. Next base: position 4,174,966 of record NZ_CP030850.1, on the reverse strand, counting down.
TGATGCTAATTATTGGGAATCACTATTGGCCGAAAGTAAAAATAATCCAACCATTCACTGGCATCATCGGTTTATTGATGATGCAGACGTTCAGTTTTTTTTCAATGCGTCAGACGTTGTGGTGTTGCCCTTTGTAAGAATTGATCATTCAGGCTCCATTGATTTGGCCATGTCGTTTGGAAAACCTATCATTACATTACGGACCGAAGGTACACTTCAGTTGCTGGGCCATCAGTCGCATTTATTATTTGACAATACATTTTACCCACTTATAGAATGCCTAAAAATTGCCCCAAAGATTGACCTTTTGGCGATTGGCAAACAAAACTTTGAAATAGCTGATACAACAAATTACCGGGACATTGTGAGGGTTTTTGAAGCGTAAAATAGTAAGTACGCCAAAAAAATAGAGAGGCTACGAAAGCAAATGTTCTTTGATTTGGATAATGCTACTACATCGCTGTACCGCAAATGTTAGTTGCTTGACCACACCACTGCCATAAAATTTCGTTGTTACCTTATCGTATGTATATACATGAAACCCTACGCTCAATTAATTACCAGTCAAGTTTTTATGAACCGTTTGCGCAATATGCGCTTACAGGTAAGGAGTATTCCATACCGAATGGGAGACACGGTGGAGTGCCCTATTTGCGAAAATCATTACAAGGCCTTTATGCCTTTTCGATACCGGAAGAATGCCTATTGTCCGAGCTGTAAATCGCTTGAACGACATCGGTACGCTTATCTTACCTTACGCGACCGACTGGGCTTTTATGATGCACCTCTCAAAAAAGTACTGCATTTTGCCCCGGATACTTGCCTGTCGATGACTGTTAAAGGAAATCAATATATCGACTATCTCACGGCCGATAACATGACGTCGTTTACCAACAGTATTACCGACAAACCTGATTGTGTGATGTCAATTGATGATATTCAGTTTGAGAAAAATACTTTTGACGTGGTCATCGCTATCGGTGTGTTAGTTATGGTGCCTGAAGATACCAAGGCGATGAGAGAAGTGTATAGGGTACTCAAACCTGGCGGATACGCTATTTTTCATGACCCAATCAATTATAAGCAGGCCTATTCGTTGTCAGATACAAGTTTGACGAAAGAAGAGAAGCTGGGCCTGTACCACGGTCATGACCAACGCTGGTACTATGGCGTCGATTATGCCGACCGGTTGCAGGCCCAAGGCTTTGAGGTAGAAGATGATACCTATGCTCAACAGATAGATAACAAGCGGTATGGAATCTCCCCCAACGAGAAAATTTATATCGCCAGAAAGTAAAGAATGAAAATACTTTTTTGTACCAATGCCTTTGAAAATATTACCAACGGCCCAGTAAGATTTGCCAATATCGTACCAGAAATCAATACCCTGTTTCCGCAACACGAAATCAGGGTTTTAACGGAAGATATTTCAGAACAACGCCTGAAGCAGCTACCCTATGTGAACAAGGTTTCGCTCAACATTCCCCGTTTACTCAAGCCAGTAGGACAGATTTTGCGTTGGTTTATCTATTATCGTCAGATAAAAAAAATCGAAGAGTGGTATGATTTTGATGTAGTGGTTTTTATTAATTCGTTTAATGGTACGTGGGCAAGTTTGGTGTCGCCAAAGCCGACAGTGGGGATGATTAACGATGAGAAAAATATGCTAGCTACGTGGGAAAATGCAGAATTCACGCCTTTGTGGCTAAAACGGTTTACGTTTCAGCAATTTGAAAAGCTCTCGGCCGCTAAGCATCGGCTTGTGATTGCCAATTCGGAATTTTTAAAACAACGCCTCATCAATACGTATCACCTGCCCGAAGCCAAAGTGAGACGTTTGTATAAATGTATTCCGTTGGAGGGGTTGAAATTTAACCCGCAACGCGCTTTTGGGTCAACCATCAACGTATTGTTTGTTAAAGCAGATTATTTGGTTGGCAATCTACCAGTGCTGGTGCAGGCTCTTCAAAAAATAACAGAATATCAATTTCGATTGACCGTCGTGGGGCCTGAGCCTTCATTTAAACGGCATTTACGGTCCCTTTTTGCAGGAGTTTTCAATGTAACGCTTGATTATGTGGGGCCACAGCCTCAGGAGCGAGTATTTGAGTACATGAGTACCTACGATATTTTTTGTGTACCTTCCTATACCGAAGCGTTTGGGGTAGCTAATATTGAAGCATTGGCCCACGGAATATCGGTCATAAGTACGTCGGTGGGTGGGATTCCAGAAGTATTGGACAACGGAAAGAACGGATGGTTGGTAGAATCAGGAAACAGCCAAGCATTGGCCGACGCAGTAACTGAGTGCATTGAAATGCCCGAGTTGCGCATACAAAAAGCGGAAAATGGCCTAAGTTTTATCCAAAAGTTTTCAAAAGACGAAATGTTACGCAATTTTGTGGAAATGCTTGAATCAGTGATCCGTAAATAATAGTCGGATGGCAATCGTGCGCTCGACTGGATTTTTGACAAACGGTGAACTGTAAACTCTAAACTAATGCACTGGCGTAATCTGTTTCGGAATCAACAGCATTGGGACTGGCATCTTGTTTTGTATTTTCTCAATGTATTTTTAGTGGTATTTGGGTACAGCTTGCGGGGAGAGGACTTTCAGGCGGCCAAGCTCTTTCGAACGGGTTTAGTCGTTTTTTCCTTGGCTGGTATTATATTGGCTCAAGGGGAAATAAAGTACATTTTCGATAAAAAAAAGAACTGGGTTTTGTACTTATTTCTGTTTTTGAATTTGGTTGTTTTACCGTTTAGCGTTGATTTTTTGCGCAGTTTTGAACGTATTGTGGCTTGGATTCCTTTTTTAATTTATACCAACTACTTCATCGTTTATCTTTTTGCCCATTATTCCAAAGACGAAGCCAAAATCAAATTATTGCAGATTTTTAGCTTGGCATACTTCTATCCCGTGCTTGTAATGCTCATCACAGGCGTGGCTTTTCAATCGGAAAACGTATATGGGCAATCTATCGGCTCCTACAAAGCGAATGTAATCGGATGGGGATGTACAATATTTATTGTCATGGGTTTTGATTTGTTTGCCAATCGGCCCATGGCTAAATGGGCCCGTAATCTATTTTTTTTAGTGGTTTTTTTAGCCCTATGGGCCATCGTCTTGACGGGTTCACGCAGCAGTTTTGCGGCTTTGGCGCTTTCTACGCTGGTCTTGGTGCTACGCAGCAAACAAATTTCCATTTACCTAAAAGTAGCGGCCACCTTGTGCATTCTTGGGTTTGCTTATTATATCATCGCTAGTCCAGACTCGGTAGTGAACTTGCGGGCGCAGTACGCAGATATTAGAAAGCAGAAAGGGGAAGTGCGGTTTAAATTGGCCGAGCAGGCTTTGGGGATATTTATAAACAATCCAGAAGTACTTTTTACGGGCTTTGGATTTGACAGTTTTCGGGCGGGACTCCAATTTTATGCAGGGATACGAACCGACTTGGCATCGCATAATTCGTACTTAGAAATTCTGTTTTCGGGGGGGATTTTTTCTTTTTTGTGCTTTGCTGTTTTTTTTGCACTCAATGCCCTCCTGAAGTACGTACGCTTTGATAGTCAATCCTTTGTTTTTTTGCCCGCCCTGATGGTGATTCCGTACTTTGAGTCCAACCTTAATGCTGGGCAGTTTTTGTTTTTCCCCTGGATGACCTTTTTATTTTACTACATTCACCTTTCTTCCCTTCAGTTTCCTGTAGCTGAAATGAATATTTCTAAAAAGAAAAAAATGCAGGCCGCAAACACCCATTGATGGATTGTTTACAGCCTGCGCTCAATTATTTCTTTTCTTCTTTCGCTTCGCCTTCTTCGTCGCTACTGAAAAGACCTTTAATGAAGCCCGTGGCTTTTTCAATGGCTTCTTCGGCTTCTTCCTTTAGGTCTTCAAACTTTTCTTGTGCTTCCACGGCCAACTCTCCGGCTTTTACTTTGGCTTCTGCAAAGGCTTCGGTTGCTTCGGCTTTCATTTCTTCGGCTTTGGCTGATGCTTGCGCTTTCAGCGCTTCTACGTCAACACTTTGTAGTTTTTCGGTGATTTCACCTTTTATTTCCTCAAATTTCTCTTGTGCTTCAGCCGCTAATTCTTGTGCTTTCGCTTTGGCTTGTTCTGCGGCAGATTTCAATTGTTCGTCCATAAAGTTTATTGGTTTAAAGTATGTAAAATAAGGCAACACACAAAGTTAGAATATTCACGGATGGATTATTCGCCCGGATTCATTTTTAATTTTGGGGTAAAATTCGTAGTATTAAACTTTGTCTTAATCACGACATAGTGGCTAACTCTTTGAAATTGAGTTAGGAATATATAATTTTGCACAAAATTTATTCAAAAACGGTATCAAACCCAAAAAACAGCATAGTAAAGTGGATATTTTCGAGAAACTACGCAACAACTGGGGACCAATTGGGGCTTCTGCAAAAGCGCTAAACAGTCATCATTATTTCTCATTTCCGAAACTGGAAGGCGAAATCGGACCGCACATGAAGTTTCGCGGTATGAACGTGCTCAACTGGAGCCTGAACAACTATCTGGGTTTGGCCAATCATCCCGAAGTGCGCAAAGCCGATGCGGAAGCTTCTGCAAAATGGGGCCTTGCTTATCCAATGGGTGCCCGTATGATGTCTGGAAATTCGGACTTGCACGAACTGTTTGAGAAAGAGTTGGCGGAGTTTGTGGGAAAGAAAGATGCGTTTTTGCTCAATTATGGATACCAGGGGGTGATGTCGGTCATTGAGTGTGTGTGCGACCACCGCGACGTGATTGTATACGACGCCGAAGCCCATGCCTGTTTGATTGACGGGATTCGACTGCACAAAGCCAAAATGGGGCAATACTATAAGTACAACCATAATGACATGGCCAGTTTGGAGAAAAACCTGATTAGGGCGGCCAAACTCGCCGAAGAGAAAGGCGGAGGGATATTGGTGATTACGGAAGGTGTTTTTGGAATGTCGGGCAAAGTCGGGAGTTTGGATAAAATCGTTGAACTCAAGAAAAAATATAATTTCCGTTTGTTGGTTGATGATGCACATGGTTTTGGAACGATGGGCGAAAACGGCGGTGGTGTAGGGGAGATGTTTGGTGTATCCGAAGATATTGACCTCTATTTCTCCACATTTGCCAAGTCAATGGCCGCCATCGGTGCGTTTGTGGCGGCCGATGATCCAGATATTATCATGTTCCTCAAATACAACATGCGCTCACAGACTTACGCAAAGGCATTGCCAATGCCGTATGTAGAAGGAGGCCGTAAACGGTTGGAGCTTATCAAAGCGCATCCCGAATTACGGACTCAATTGTGGGAAATCGTTCATGCGCTCCAAAATGGCTTGCGTAGCCGGGGCTTTAACATTGGTGATACCGAGTCGCCTGTAACGCCAGTCTTTATGCAAGGATTGGAAGGGGGCTTGCCAGAAGTGACCAACATGGTACGTGATTTACGCGAAAATATGGGCATTTTCTGTTCTATTGTCGTGTATCCAGTGATTCCGAAAGGGCAAATTATTTTACGCCTTATTCCTACCGCCTCACACACGCTTGAAGACGTAGAGAAGACATTGAACGCGTTTGACACAATGCGGGGAAAATTAGATGCGGGTATCTACCGCGCTAATTTGGCTGTGCCTGCGTAACTAAAATATTTTTTTCAACAAAAACGGGCGCTCTCAATGAAAGCGCCCGTTTTTGTTGAAAACCAATGGGGAAGTTTAGAACAGCGTTTACTTTTAGTACCAATAGTACCAAAACTCGTTGATTATGAACCCTTCGCTACGCTTTCTGTCGCTCATTTTATTTTTATGGGCATCCGCCGTTGCTGCCAAACCACTCAGGTTAGGTATTGCGGGCTTTACTCACGACCATGTACACCAGATTTTACGGCGTCCTGCGCAGGGAGATGTTGAGATTGTAGGTGTGGCGGAGCCAAATAAAGAATTGGCGATGCGCTATCTGAAGCGCTATAAACTGCCCGAGTCGCTTTGGTATGCATCACTCGAAGCCATGATTGCGGCTACAAAGCCAGAAGCTGTTTGTGCGTTCAACAGCATTTATGAGCATAAACAAGTCGTTGACATTTGTGCGCCCAAAGGCATTCACGTCATGGTTGAAAAACCGCTGGCGGTCAATACCGCTCATGCCAAGGCGATGATTGCGTTGGCCAAAAAGCACAATATTCAATTACTAACTAACTTTGAAACTACTTGGTATGCAAGCCATCAGCAGGCGTATGGTTTGATTCATACCCAAAATACGCTGGGGGATATTCGTAAAGTTGTAGTGCATGATGGGCACCGTGGCCCCAAAGAAATTGGTTGCTCGCAGGAATTTTTGAGTTGGTTGACCGACCCCGTTCAAAATGGTGGTGGGGCTATTATTGATTTTGGTTGCTACGGAGCCAACCTGATGACGTGGCTCATGAAAGGCGAACGCCCACTGACTGTAACGGCCGTGACCCAACAAATAAAACCTGATGTGTATCCAAAAGTAGACGACGAAGCCACCATTATTTTGACTTACCCCAAAGCACAGGCTATTATTCAGGCTTCGTGGAATTGGCCATTTGATCGTAAGGACATGGAAATTTATGGGCAAAAAGGCTACGTTGTATGTGATAAAACCCAACAAATGCGTGTCCGCCTTGGTGATGGTGTAAAACGGGATGCCTCAGAAGAAAAGCGCGATATTCCTACCCTTTCTGCTCCTTATGATGACCCATTCTCTTACTTTGCAGCCGTCGTAAAGGGAGATATTAAGCCCCAAAAAGACCTTTCTTCGTTGGAAATTAATCAAATAGTGGTCGAAATTTTGGAGGCAGCGGTGCAATCTTCAAAAACGGGGAAGCCTGTGAAGTTGTAGAAAAAAATTTAGGCATAAAAAAAACCTGTAAGTGAAAAGCTTACAGGTTTTTGTTGTAGCGGGAACAGGACTCGAACCTGTGACCTCCGGGTTATGAGCCCGACGAGCTACCAACTGCTCTATCCCGCGATGTTGGGAGTGCAAAGGTAAGAGCTTTTATAGAAAAAACAACTATCTTTGTGAAAAAATATTTTATTGATTATTTTTCTTTAACCCAAAGAAAGGAAAAATAGTCCAGTAAAGACGGAATACGAATGGATACTACAGAAAATATAGAAGTTTACAACAACCCCAATCACCGCGCAGGATTCGTGAGTATTGTGGGAAAACCCAACGTAGGAAAATCGACGTTGATGAATGTATTGGTGGGCGAAAAGATGTCAATTATCACCTCTAAAGCGCAAACAACGCGCCACCGAATCATGGGAATTTTGAACGGTGTACACGAAGGTGTTGATTTTCAGTTGGTTTACTCCGATACCCCAGGGATTATTAAGCCTCAATACAAACTGCACGAATCGATGATGGATTTTGTGCAGGGCTCGCTTGAAGACGCCGACGTGGTACTTTTTGTGACTGATATTTTTGAGAAACACGATGACGAAGAGGTGCTCGAACGATTGGCCAAAACCGAAGGAGCAGTCATTTTGATCATCAACAAAACCGACCTTGCCACGGAGGAACAAATCAATGAAAAAATCGCTTTTTGGAAAGAAAAACTTTTTACGGCGGCCATCATTCCCATTTCTGCGCTCAAACAGGAAGGAATAAATACATTATTTACGGCCATCATGGAATGTTTGCCGGTTCATCCGCCGTATTTCCCCAAGGATGAGCTGACTGATAAACCTGAGCGCTTTTTTGCGGCCGAAATAATCCGGGAAAAAGTGTTCCTGAATTATAAAAAAGAAATTCCTTACAGTACCGAAATCATTGTGGAGGAGTTTAAAGATAAAAAGGATATTCTGGTCATTAGGGCGGTGATTTTGGTGGAACGTCAGAGCCAAAAAGGAATCATTATTGGTGACAAAGGAACCATGCTCAAAAAAATAGGTTCGGCCGCACGCGCAGATTTGGAACAGTTCTTTGGTAAAAAGGTGTTCTTAGAACAATACGTTAAAGTGGAGCCTGATTGGCGCAATAAAGTACAGAAATTGAAACAGTTTGGGTACGAAGGCTAAGTGCAATTAAGAAAACGCCGCGTTTTTGTAAGGTAACTTCCTAATCATTGGCTGATTTTCTCGCGTTTGAGGCATTGTTATTTTATACAAAATCTTCAAATATATAGCCAATTTCTTCTGAAATTCCACTTAGTATATGATAAGAAACGGAATAATGCACGGGCTTATCGTAAGAATTGGAGTAATAAATAATATTAAGTTTTATTGAATTAGACAAAAATGTAGGCGAGTAAAAAAAAATTATTTGCCTATCAAACGATCAAGAGAGCGTAATAAGTAAAACCCTTCACTTTACACTCTCTCCTTTACACTTATTACAATGTCAAATATAGTAGCAATAGTAGGACGCCCCAATGTGGGCAAATCAACGCTTTTTAACCGTTTGATTAAAGAACGCCAGGCCATCATGGATGACCAAAGCGGCGTAACGCGTGACCGCCACTACGGCCATGCTTTTTGGACGGAGCAGTATTTTACCGTCATTGATACGGGCGGATATGTGGTAGGCTCGGAAGATGTATTTGAAGATGCCATCCGCGAGCAGGTCGAAATCGCCATGGAAGAAGCCACCGTGATTTTGTTTATGGTAGACAGTATGTCTGGGCTTACCGATTTGGATAAAGATTTTGCCAATGTGGTGCGCAAATCTAAAAAACCTGTTTTTTTGGTTGCCAATAAAGCCGAAACGGTTGAACGCCAACACGCTACGGCGGAGTTTTATGAGTTGGGTTTGGGTGATCCTTATCCCGTTTCTTCGCAAACAGGCCACGGAACGGGCGATTTACTAGACGATGTGGTAAAACACTTCAAAACAGCTGGGATAGAAGACCCCGATGCAGGAATTCCGAAAATCTCCATCTTGGGACGACCCAATGTGGGAAAATCGTCGTTTTTGAATGTTTTGACGGGCAAAGAGCGCAGCATCGTAACGGATATTGCAGGCACCACGCGCGATGCTATTAACACCCATTACAAAGCTTTCGGAAAAGATTTTATTTTGGTTGATACCGCTGGTATCCGTCGTAAAGCCAAGGTAAAAGACGCCATTGAATTTTACTCTACATTGCGTACCGTAAAAGCGATGGAAGAATCAGACGTAGTCATCGTGATGCTCGATGCAACCCGTGGCTTGGAAGCCCAAGATATGCACATCATCGGGATGGCACACAAGGCCAAAAAGGGCATTCTGATTATGATTAACAAATGGGATTTGGTCGAAAAAGACTCAAAAACGGTTGATAAGCTCCGAAAAGAGATGCTCGAACGCTTGGCTCCGATGGATTATATGCCCATTATTTTTGCTTCCGTGGTTGAAAAACAGCGGATTTTCCAAGTAATGGAAAAAGCAATGGAGGTGTACGAAAATAAGACGAAGAAGATTACAACTTCCAGATTGAACGAAGTGATGCAGGCCGAAATTGAGAAATATCCGCCGCCTGCGCACCGTGGTAAGCACATCAAAATCAAGTACATGATTCAGTTACCGACACCGTCGCCGACCTTCGTGATGTTTTGTAACTATCCCAAACACATTAAGGAGCCGTATGTGCGGTATTTGGAAAACCGGATGCGTGACAATTTCGGTTTTGAAGGGGCACCGATTACCATTTTCTTCAGAGAGAAATAGAATATAGTTTAGAGTAGGCAGCATTTAAAAACTGCCTACTCTAAACTGTTTACTGCTTACTGAATATTACTTCACTACTTTCAGTTCTTTTACCAAGTCGGAGCCACCGAGTTTTTCGATGCACCAGAGTACGTAGCGAATGTCTACGTTGATGCAGCGTTTGTATTTCTTATCAAATACAATATCGCCCGACATTGCTTCCCAGTTGCCATCAAACGCCAAACCAATCAATTCGCCTTTGGCATTCAGAACGGGGCTTCCTGAGTTTCCACCCGTGATGTCGTTGTTGGTAATAAACCCTACGGGTACTTCTCCTTGTGCGTCAGCGTATTGGCCAAAATCTTTGTTTTTGTACAACTCCAAAAAGTTTTTGGGTAAGTCAAACTCATAATCGTTGGGTTTGTACTTCTCAATCACGCCCGTAATGTTTGTTTTGTAGTTGTAATGTACACCGTCGCGCGGGTCATAATCCTGCACATTTCCGTAGCTGACGCGCAACGTGCTGTTGGCATCTGGGTATTGAACCAATGAAGGGTCCATTTCGGTTAATCCTTTGATATAAATACGCGAAAGTTTTTTATCAATTTCCTGAAAATCAGCGCTATATTTTGAATATTTAGTGAGGTAATTCTTGCGAAAATCGCTGAAGTATTTCAACGCCCAGTCGTTGGCAAGTGCCTCAGTAGAAGGGTTTTCTGTAAATTTAGCAAAACGGTCTTTGTTGGTTACAACGCTCGTTAGATACATTTCCTGCGCAAACTTCTTGAATGACTCCTCGGGGGTTCCAGCCGAAAACTTCGCCAAAATCTCCTGAATAATGGCGGGATGCTGTTCTTTGGGAATATCGTTATAAAACGCCAGTAACGTTTGAGCTACAATTTTTTGATCGGAAGGCAAATTGAATGATTTAAAAAACTCATCCGCCGAACCTTTCATGCGTTCAGCCATTGCCTTTGCTCTCACGGGGTCTTTTAGTTGTTCTTCGGCCATTACTAACGGCAGTGCTAGATTGACGACATTGGCTCCGATAATGCCTTGATTAAGGTAGGTGGAGTGGGTAGCATAAGGCTCATATGCGGCGTATGCTTTCTGCCATTCCTCAAAAATCCCTTCGTACTCGGCTTTGCCTTTGGCCCATGCGTTAAATTTGGCTTCCATTGCTACCTTTTGATCATACACTTTGAGGCGTTGAAGCTGTTGGGTTTGACCGATAAAATATTTCCAGTAATTGGCAATGTTGGCGTACTCTGACGAAAGGGCCAGCTTGGTGGCCACATCCTTGTCCATTTCCTCTTTCCAGGCCTTTAGGCGAATATCCCGGTTTTTAACAATGCCTGGGTTTACCTTTTCAATTGCCAGTTTGATACCCATTGAGGTTTCGTACCGATTGGTGCGGCCCGGAAAACCAAAAACCATGGTAAAATCTCCAGGTTTGATTCCTTTGAGCGACACAGGTAGAAATTTCTTAGGTTTGTAGGGTACATTTTCCTGCGAATAGTCCGCGCCTTTATTGTTTTTGTTGGCATAAATACGAAACACCGAAAAATCACCCGTATGGCGTGGCCATTCCCAGTTGTCGGTGTCGCCGCCGTATTTACCAATGCTCTGGGGAGGGGTGCCCACGAGGCGTATGTCCGAGAATTTCTCAAAAACAAACAAATAATAGGCGTTTCCTTTGGCAAACTCACGCACAGAGGCGTTGTAATCCGTTCCGTCGGTAGCTTTTTTTGAAAGCTCATTGCCCAACTGGTTGACTTTTGCGGCTCTGTCTTTTTCGCTGAGTCCTTTGAGTTCGGGCATAATCTTATCCGTCACATCTTCCATTCTGACCAAAATATCAATAAACAACCCTTCCACGGGGCGTTCTTCGGCGTTGGATTTGGCCCAGAAACCATTGTCTAAGATATTGTCGGTGGGGGTGGAAAGGGTGGCAATGGCATCATAACCACAGTGGTGGTTGGTAAATAAAAGCCCTTTATCCGAGACAATTTCTCCCGTACAAAAACCGCCTCCCATGCGCACAATCGCATCTTTAAGACTGGCATTATTAATATCATAAATATCTTTGGTCGTTAGCTTGAAGCCCTGTTTTTTCATCTGGGCTTCGTTTTTACCAATCAAAGAAGGAAGCCACATCCCTTCGTCGGTAGGGTCGCTGGCATAAGACACGCTTATCCCCAAAACAAAAGATAAGAGTGTGATTTTTAGTCTGTTCATAGAAAAGTTTGGAATGATTGAAAAGAAAAGATATACGGTAAAATTAATGAAAAAGGATTCCTAACAAGATGCCCCCCAGCACAATCACGTAAGGAGGGGTTTTGGTGTATTGCAGTATACCGAGTGTCCCTATGATGGTAATGACCGCCGTTGTATTGGTAGCGGTCGGGATAAACATCCGGATTACAGCGGCTGCGGTAAGACCTACACTTGCGGCATTTATCCCTTCGAGTGAGGCCCGTACCCCACGGTATTTTTTGAGGCTGTTCCAGAAACGATAAACAAAGAATATTAAAAATGTTCCCGGTAAAAAAATTCCAGTTGTAGCTGCTAAACTTCCCCAAAGTTGACTTCCTAGCCCACCTTCGGAGCGCATGGATAAAGCCCCGATGTAAGAAGCAATAGAAAAAACTGGTCCAGGAATCACTTGTGCCAGAGCCATACCGCTCAAAAATTCTTGTCGGGTCAGGTATTGTTTAAATTCAACAAACTCCGTGTAAAGCATCGGATTTAATACCTGCCCCCCTCCAAAAACAAGGCTACCATTACGATAAAAGTTTTCAAAAAGACGAACAGGCAGCGATTGGGTAATTGCGCCAAGGGCTGCCGCAAAAACCAATACGCCAAGCCATAGGATGAAATTGGCCCACTGAATGCGAATGGGGTTTTTGTCCATTTTTTCGTGTTTACGAAACCCCAAAGAAGTAACAAAACCACCCAAAACAATCACAATGGGGGTCATATAAGGAGATGGAAACAAATAAGCGACTACGGCTGCCGTAATCAAAATGAACCAATGCGTGTTTTTGTGAATGACCTTGGCGCCAATTGTGTATCCACCATACGCCAAAAAACCAATCGCCATAGGTTCCACAAAACGCATAAAAGTGAGCGAAATCTGATTTTGCTGGAGGTAATAAATCCCGAGTGCGGCGAGTGTCATAACCAGTACAGCGGGCAAAGACCAAACCAAAACTGTAGCGTAGGCCAGATTAGGCCCGCCTAATTTAAAACCTAAAGCCGTAATTGTTTGGGTAGAGGTTGGGCCAGGCAGTATTTGACAAAGCGCCTGTAATTCAAGCAATTCTTCCTCGGTAAGGTAGCGGCGTTTTTGTACAAACCGTTCCAAAAACATTACCAAGTGCACCTGTGGCCCTCCAAAGCAGGTTAATGCTAAAATCAGCACATCTTTCAAAAAGATGAGGTGTCGAATCCGCTTAACGGGCGGGTGAAGGAGTGATTCTGACACGCTGAAGAAGGAATTTTAGGGGTTAACAGAAAAATCTGTCGGGTAGTTTTCTGCTTGTCCGAAAACTACCCGACTGGAGAAAAAGCAAGTTATGCTTTTTTTAGACCCAATTCAATGAGGCGCTCATTGAGAAATTCACCCGCTGTCATATCGACGTAGAGTTTTGGGTGATTGGCATCGACACAACTCTCCAGACACGTCAAATTCATGTCGCCTCGAGGGTGCATAAAAAATGGAATAGAATACCGCGAAGTATTCATTTTCTCGCGAGGGGGATTGACCACGCGGTGAATCGTGGATTTGAGGTTATGATTGGTCAATCGGTCGAGCATATCGCCTACATTGACCACGATTTGATCAGGTAATGCCGTGATAGCAATCCACTTGCCGTCGCGGCGAAGTACTTCAAGACCTTCGGCACTGGCCCCCATGAGCAGGGTAATGAGGTTGATGTCTCCATGCGCCGCCGCCCGAACGGCCCCGTCGGGAACTGTTGTGGGGTCAAGGGGAAAATAATGCAGCGCCCGCAAAATGCTGTCGCCGTTGCGGACTTTATCTTCAAAATAATTTTCATCCAGCCCCAAATATACAGCGATGGCCCGCAGGAGGGTTTTGCCCGTGTTCTCAAAAGTTTCGTAGACCTTTAGCGTATATTCTTTAAACTCGGGGACTTCTTCGGGAAAAATATTGTGCGGCATTTCGCCTTCTGGGGCAGGTTGTCCTACGTGGTAAAACTCCTTCAAATCGGCTACTTTAAAGCCTTTGGCGGTTTCTTTTCCTTTGCCGATATAGCCTCGTTGACCCGACAATTCAGAAAATTCGTATTTTTTCTTTACTTCATCGGGTTGTTTGAAAAATTGCTGTACTGAATCATACAGCTTTAGGCGAAGGTCCTCAGAAAGGCCGTGGTTTTTGATGCAAACAAAACCGATGTTGTTAAAAGCAGTGCCTAAATCTTGGACAAATTGGAATTTACGGGCAGGGTCTCCACTGGTAAAATCGGAAATATCTAATGACGGAATTTCGTCTAGAAGTGCAGTTTCTGACATGATTTGGAAAGTTGTTGGTGAATAATTCTGCGCTACTATTATCCTTGTTTTTAACATTTATATAAACTAATAAATTGATAAACAAGTATTTAATAAATAACGTACAACAAGCTTGGGTAAACGCTCAGTGCAAAGTTTAGAAAAACAATCGGTTTATTCAAACATCAAATATAACGTAACGGTATGCGACGTAAGACGGCGGATGCTACCTGTAGAGTTTGGGTCGTTGGTACGGTATAAATTTACGATTCCGTGGGAAAATCGTAGCTCAGGAGAAAACTTGGTGTAGGCCAAAAACTGCTCAAATCCAAACCCATAATCAACGGTCAAGTCGGCGCTTTTGGCATTCAGGCGGTCAGAGCCGGGTAATTGACGTTTGCGAACATTGGTTTCAAACCCAAACGTTGCTCCCGCCAGCATGTACATGCGAGAATTCATCCGCCGTTGCGATTTGTATTTAAACAAAAGTGGAATTTCTATCCATGTAGCTTCGCGTAGTTCTCGGCGTTTTTTGCCACTGCCGTACTCATATTCTACGGCGCGGTTATAGAGCGATACGGAGGGCGTGGTGCGAATATCCCAGTGGTCGTTGAGGTATCCATTCATGACAAAACCAAAACGAAATCCGACAGTAACTGGCGACGTAATGCGATTTGTGGTGTCTTGTGTTAAGAATGAATCGTCATGGACAAGGCGAAAGCGTGTAACGGGCAGCGCAAACAAAAAACCATAATGGATTGGCTTATCGTCATAAAACTCCTGATGTTTTCGGAAATAGCCGACGGTTTGTGCATCGGCACTATTAACGAAGCCGCAGCCTATCAATAATCCGAGTACTATTTTTTTCCAATGTAAATCGAACAAATTCCAAACGTGAGAGGTATGCATTTTGTGTTTTTGAAGCCCGCCTGTTCGTAAATTTTCAAAAAGTCGTTTCCGTCTGGAAACGCTTGCACCGATTCGGGAAGATAGGTATACGCCGCAGAATCTTTGGAGACCATTCGTCCTACAATCGGTAAAATGTAACGAAAGTAAAAGTTGTATAATTGTTTGAACGGAAAAGTTTTCGGTTTTGAAAATTCCAAAATGACACATGTGCCGCCTGGTTTCATCACCCGACACATGTCAGTGAGGCCATGAAGCAGATTTTCAAAATTTCGAACGCCAAACGAGGCAATTACGGCATCAAAAGAATTAGTTTCCAAGGGTAAATTGGCCGAGTCTCCCGTACGGAGATCAATGACATTTTCCATGCCAAGTTTTTTGATTTTCTCACGCCCCACAGAAAGCATACCTTCCGAAATATCAATACCGACAATTTTTTTTGGTTTTAGGGCTAGGGCTTCAATGGCAAAGTCACCAGTGCCAGTAGCAATATCCAAAATCGTTTGTGGGTTTTCTTTTTTCAGGAGTTTGATAGCGCGTTTGCGCCAATAAATATCAATGCCCGCGCTGAGAAGGTGGTTCAAAAAGTCATATTTGGGCGAAACATTATCAAACATCTCCGCGATCTGTTCGCGTTTGCTTGAATCTTTATCTTTGTATGGTACAACCGTCATAATAGTTTGAAGTCAAAATAAGAAAGAAAGCGAAAACAACACTACTTTGTAGTTTTGCAACTAGCCCTTTTCAAAGCAACAAAGTTACGAACCACAAATTGGAAACGCTTTGTAAGACTCAATAGTTTTATGTAAAATTGTTATCAGACACTATTTGTCAGCGTCAGATAACAAAAAAATATACATCATCAATTCAAAAACCAATGTTTGAAAAAATAGAAGAGGTCCGAAATTACCTTTTTAAATACCTAGAAACGCGCCTGGATTTGATAAAAACAGAAACACAGGAGCGCCTTGAAAACATTGCCATCCGGCTTATTTATTTAGTGGTGCTGTTGTTGTTGGCAGGTCTGACGGGTATTTTTCTGTTTATTATGTTGGCGGTTGGTATCAACGAATGGCTCGATAGCCGCTACTTAGGGTTTTTTGTTGTCTTCGGGTTGCTGGCGGCAGGTACCGTATTTTGGGCAGGAGCCGGACGGCAGGTACAACAAGCGGTGCGTCAATTATTATTTCGGGTGTTTAATCATAAGTAATTTTAAGGACACGTGCTGGATTTCCCCGGACAATGGCAAAGTCGGGAATGTGCTTCGTAATAACACTCCCCGCCGCAATCAGGCAGTTTTGGCCAATAGTGATGTTAGGAATAACAATGGTGCCAGCCCCGATGAGCGTTCCCTCGCCCACCTGTACATTTCCGCAGAGTGTTGCATTGGGTGCAATGTGTACGAAATCACCTAAGATACAATCATGATCAACCGACGATGAAGTGTTAACAATGACGTGTTTGCCAATACTTACATCGGCTTGGACCACCACGTTATGAAATATGACAGAACCTGCACTAATCTCTACCGAATCGTCGATTATGGCCGAAGGATGCGTTACTTTCCCGAACTGGTGATGAATGGAACTGGCTATTTTGCGTCTAATTTGATTGTTGCCGATGGCGATGATAAGTAAGCTTTCATTATCAAAATCGGGGTCATATTTGCCAATAACAGGAATCGACCCTAATTCTTTTTTTTGTAAATCATCATCAAAAATTCCAGTAATAGGAACTCCGTTTGCCAGTAAGCAACTGATAATGACCTTGGCATGGCCACTTGCGCCGTATAAAAGCATGGTATTAATTGTTTCCTTTAAATTTCTCCATTGTAACCGACGTCTCCGAACTGATGCCTTCGCGCTTGAATACTTTTATCAGCGTAAGCCAAAGGATTTTAATATCAAGGCCCAAAGATATGTGTTCTGCATACCAAATATCGTACTCGAACTTTTGGGACCACGAAATGGTATTACGTCCGTTGATTTGCGCCCAACCAGTGATACCTGGTTTTACTTCATGCCTTCGTTGCTGACGTTCACTGTAAAGAGGCAAATATTCGGGCAGTAGTGGCCTTGGTCCAACCAGCGACATATCACCTTTCAAAACATTAATTAACTGCGGCAATTCATCCAAAGATGTTTTGCGTACAAACCGTCCAGCGGGCGTTAAGCGGGCGCTGTCTGGTAGTAATTCTCCATTGACCGCCCGGCGGTCGTTCATGGTTTTGAATTTTATAATTTTAAAAATTTTACCGTTTTGCCCAGGACGTAATTGAAAGAAAAATGGTTTTCCCTGATTGTAAAAATACAATAATGCGGTGACTACCAACGTAATGGGGAGGGTCAATAGAAGAATACAAAGGGCGGCAATTTTATCAATGACCGGTTTAAGAAATCGTTGATAGCTCATTTTACAAAATTACAGATTCGTACGCGGCGACCAAGCGTTGGTATAACTGTAATTTTTCTTTCCATACATCAACTGGACAAAAATGTTGAATAACCCAGGCGCGGGCGGCTATACCGTGTGCTTCCGCAATAGGTTTATTCTCAAGATAATAGAGGATTTTAAGCATGAGGTCGTCTGCCGAACGAGCTTGGCAAAAAAGACCTGTGTGATTCTTCAAAATCGTATCTTTCAACCCCGTCACATATGAAACAATCGCTGGTTTTTTCATGGCAGCCGCTTCTAAGACTACATTCCCGAGGCCTTCGCGGTGGCTTGGCAGCACCATAAAATCCATCAGTGCATAGTGTGATGCCATATTTTTGACTTCTCCCGTACAGACAATGGTTTTATCAGCGGCCAATTTCTCCAACCATTTATTGGAAAGCGGGACCCGTTCATCTACACTGCCTATGACCAATAACATCGCCGTTGGAAACCGTTGTTTGACTTTTTGCCAAGCTTTATATAGTTCTATTACACCTTTGTCTTTGGTTAAACGCCCCACAAAACCCACAACGGCCTGATTGGGGGCAATACCGTATTTAATTTTAAGGGCTTCGACTTCCTGAGTATTAATGAATGAAGGGTTGAATTTAAGCATCGCATCAATACCATTGCAGCTCCCGTTGTGCATGACTGATATTTTTGAAGGAACTACCAGCCTTTTTGTAATTACCACTTTTCTTAACGAAGGACTAACGGCAATGACGTGAGTGGCGAGTCGGCAGCATATTTTTTCGGCTACAAAGTAAAAGATTTTCATTCCCCATCCAGCAGTTTCTAGGGGTAAGCCATGCATTTCGTATATTCGGATTGGAATATTTGTGACTCTCGCCGTAATCATTGTCAACAAAGCAGCTTTTGGAGTGTTTCCATGCACAATAAGTGGCTTTAGTTTTTGGAAAAAATGGACTAACTGAAAGCAACTTTTGAAGTCTTTGATGATAGAAAACGGGGCTCGGCAGAATGAAATTGAGGAAGTCGGTACGTTATTAAGTGTCCCGAAACGCGATAATTCATCACTGCCGCTGGTTAGAACATGCACTTTATAGCCATTCTGCTGCCAAAAATGTGTCTGCCCTTCTAAAAAGAGAAGCGATGTGGGCGTGGTGAAGGTCTGTACAATATGAATCATCCCTACCGATAGTATTTAGGTCTACTGGTTAGACGCTATTATCTTCGGTATGTCAACATCTTTTTGTGAAAAAATCACGGAAAAATTTAATAAAAACAAAAAATAAGCTAATTTTATACCAAATAGGCATCCTCTTTTGTATATAAAAATGGTGCATTGTCACAGCGGAGCCCCAACGAGAAAAAAGGGACTTCTGGAAGGAATAAATGAACGTATAGTCTAATAGAATTTCGGGTAAATTGGCGTAAGTGCTGCTTTCATGCGCACGGAGAAGAAGGTCTTGATCTTCATTTTTTAAAATGTCTCGGTATTTCCATTTTTGAAACCACGCCGTTTTGCCACACCAAGTGGGATGAGCAACTGAAATACTTTTGAGCCAAGGTCTTGCGGTAATTTGAGCATGGTGGCTTGGGAAAATATGAGTGCCTATGTCTTGACCTTCGCGGTTGAGGAGACGAATATGGGTCCCTACTAAATCAACGCTAAGGTGCGTTTCCAGAAATTGTACTTGTTTGGAAAGACGCTCAGGATAAGAAAAATCATCTGAGTCCATTCGGGCAATGTATTTTCCAGTAGCCAAGCTAACCGCCTGATTCAGCCTTGCTGCGATACCTTTGTGTTGACCGTCAGTCAATACTTGCACCCGCATATCTTGAAAGCGGCGGGCTACCTCAACGGTTTCATCAGTAGAGCCGTCGTCCAGTATAAGAAGTTGCCAGTTGTGATAGGTTTGATTAAGAATTGAACTGACTGCTCGTTCCAATGTTTTTGCGCCGTTGTATACGGGCATTATGATGGTGACTTTTGGGGTATTGGCGGCAGATTCTTTTGTCATGGTCTCTGAAAGCCTTGAAAATTTGATTTTTAGGTCTGAATGACTCCTACACTAAACGGTTTGGAAATCGGCGCGTGATTGGCGGCTTCAATTCCCGTGGCAATAATATGGCGGGTTTCCAAAGGATGAATGATGCCGTCGGTCCAGAGGTGAGAAGCGGCGTAATAAGGGGAAAGTTGCGTGGTATAACGATCGGTGATTTCGGTCAATAGTTCGTTTTCGGCTTCAGGCGTGATGGTTTGGCCTTTGGCTTTGAGCGTTGCTACCTGAATTTGTAATAGCGTTTTGGCGGCGGATGCCCCGCTCATGACGGCTAATTGCGACGTGGGCCATGCAAAAATCAATCGAGGGTCGTAGGCTTTTCCGCACATGGCGTAGTTGCCAGCACCGTAAGAGTTGCCGATGATAAACGTAAATTTGGGGACAATTGAGTTGGCCACGGCGTTCACCATTTTGGCCCCATCTTTGATAATTCCGCCTTGCTCAGACCGACTGCCCACCATGAAACCAGTGACATCATGCAGAAAAACGAGCGGAATTTTTTTCTGATTACAGGTCATGATAAACCGAGCGGCTTTGTCCGCCGAATCTGAATAAATGACACCACCCATTTGCATTTCATTTGCTGTACCGCTTCCTTTTTTGGCTTTCACAATTTTGCGCTGGTTGGCCACGATACCCACCGCCCAACCTTCTACGCGCGCATATCCGCATAGGATTGTTTGCCCGTACAGCTTTTTATATTCCTCAAATTCTGAATTATCCACAATCCGCTCAATAATTTCCCGCATATCATACGGCTTATTGCGGTCGGCGGGAAGAATATCGAAAATTTCATCGGGATTTTTGACTGGCGGTGTGGGCGCAATACGGTCAAAACCAGCCGTTTCGTTGTGGCCTACTTTATCAAAAATTCGTTTGATAGCATCCAAACAAGAAGGGTCGTCAGGGTATTTATTGTCGGTCACTCCCGAAATTTCGCAATGCGTAGACGCTCCGCCTAAAGTTTCTGCATCTACTTCTTCGCCGATGGAGGCTTTGACCAAGTACGGCCCTGCCAAAAAGATGGAGCCTGTTCCTTCCACAATCAGGGCTTCGTCGGACATAATCGGCAGATAAGCCCCACCCGCTACGCAGCTTCCCATGATGGCCGCTACCTGCAAAATGCCCATGGACGACATGATGGCATTATTGCGAAAAATCCGTCCAAAGTGTTCTTTATCAGCAAAAACATCGGCTTGAAGCGGAAGATAAATGCCCGCGCTGTCGACCAAATAAATGATGGGTAAACGGTTTTCAATGGCAATTTCCTGCGCCCGCAGGTTTTTCTTGGCCGTTATCGGAAACCACGCCCCTGCTTTGACGGTGGCGTCATTGGCGACAATCACACACTGCCGACCCGATACTTTGCCAATTCCAATCACCACTCCCCCCGATGGGCAGCCGCCTTCGTCGGCATACATGCCATCGCCGACAAAAGCACCGATTTCTACAAAATTATTTTCATCGTCCAATAAGTAGGCAATGCGTTCGCGGGCGGTTAGTTTTCCTTTGGCTTTGTGTTTTTCAATGTTTTTTTGTCCGCCGCCAAGTTTGACTTGTTCATATCGTTTTTGGAGTTGGTCCAGCAGTTGTTGATGAAATTCACGATTTGTCATAAGTGATGAAGATTTTGCGCTGTTAGACGCTGATTATTTGGAATACACTATGTAACGCTAAAGACACGGTTGAAATATGCGTTTTTTTAAAAGAAAAATAGAACATTTCATCTTTCTTTTAAAAAAACAATTTTACAAACTCAACGTTTCGTTTTATTGAGAGAGTTTTTCGAGCATTTCTTTCAGGGTTTTATGCAGCATAGGTGCGGTTTCGGGCCCAGAAGAATTTACTTCTCCGTAATGTGCCTTGGGTGAGTCGTATAAAAAAGGAGTCTCTTTGTCCCATTCGGATTTAGGAATGATATAGCCGAGTTCGTCATTGGCCAGTCCCAAGACAAACTTATACTTCCCAGGCATGAGTTGACGCAATGGCGGGGTTTCAACGGCGTTTGTCAACTTGAAATCACCTTCTTTGGGTGTTTCAATTCCTCCGTTGGCGATTTCAGGGTATAATTCTCCCGGAATGGTAATAAAACTGACTTCGCCGATGTTCCAAGCGGCCACCTCTGTCCGCAAGTGTCCCCAACTACTGTAACCACCTTCAATAACATTCAACGCAATTCCTAAATGAAATAGCCAATTTCCCAAGGGCAATTCAATCGTTTTGGCCAAAAGACTGATTCCGCCCGAGACTGGCTCGGCCTTTTCTAGGGCATTCAGCGCCAATAAAGCCAAGGTTGTGCCCTGCGCATTAATTTTTTCGAAGGTAGGTTCTTCATAATAAATATCTTTAAATGGGTCTTTGATTTTAACAACGGGGCGCGTGGTCATTAAGCCACCAACACAACCTGAAGCATAAACGACAATGCCCCCTAAACCTTTTTTGGCTAATGTTTTATCATCATACACGCCCTTTTCGATGCCCTCGCGCACATAATGGGGAAAGTCCGAAGTAATCAATGTGTTTTTGCTCCACATGGTTTCGGGATGATTTCCCCAAACCACAAAACTGCCCAACGTTGAATCTGTTTGGGCATCAGTTGCCTGTAAAATATAAATGCCTGCATCTTTTACAATAGGCTTTCGGGTATCCATGTTGAGGGAGTCGGCTATCCCTGATATATCTTGGGCTACGCGGAGATGCGCCGTTCTTAAGTTTTTTACTGCCACCCCGATTGATTCAACGATGCGATCTTCTACCCATTTTTCATAAATGGGATTGACACCTCTGGTAAACATTCCCTCGCCCCACAGGCCGAGCATGTCTGGGCCTTCGTGGTTGTGAGTGCTGCATATAACTGTGTAAGTAATACCAAATTGGTCTGCGAGTTTTTTACGAACGTTCAATACATTGGTGTGCGGAAAGCCAATCAAATCAACCGCAACGACTGCCATGCGCGTATGACCATCGTCCAAAACCATCGTTCTCGCCCACAAATCATCATGAACACCGTTGGCCGCGCGTTTTTTACTAAAGCCAGCTATCCAATAAGTATCAAATTTGCCGTTACCGTTTTTGTCTTCAAAGGTATCGCCGTCATCTTCGTTAAAAGCGGCATCTTTGTTTTTGTCACTCCATTTCTCCGTTATTTCGGGAGTAATTTTTAAAGCACAAAATCCTGCTTTGTAGGTGACAGAATCTTTGGGCGATTTGATGTCTAAATTAAGCGAATAGCCAGGGTGGTGGTCGCGGCCATTGTAGAGAGCAAATGCCGTAAGTACCAAAATAATGGCTAAAAACACCAACCCGAAGGCTGACCATTTGATTTTTTTCATGACCGATTAAGAGGTAAGGTTGAAGAGCAAATTAAGCGCAAAAAGTCTATTAATTAGGCAGTTTAGATAACATATTCAGTAAAAGATGGGCCGAATTGTAAGAGGCTGTTTTTTTGAAGCTGTCAATACTTTCCCGCGCTTTGCTGTCGGCTTTATCGCTCATACTTCTGATGACCAAACAAGGTACTTGCTGTTGCCAACACAATTGGGCCACGGCGGCGCCTTCCATTTCGGTGGCGTCGGCATCAAATTGTTTACGGAGCTCGTTGACTTTTGTTTCAGACGTAACAAACAAATCGCCCGTGACGATGGTACCTGTTATGATATAAGGAAGTTTGGCTTGATTGGCTAATTTTTGAAAATCTGTGGTTTTTGCGGCCGATTGCGCAGCAATCAGCAACAAAGAATCGGCTTGAAAAAACAAAGGGTTCAGCTCACGATTGATTGGGTTGCGGGTTTTTCCAGTTTGGAGGCCCTCGTTAGTAAATTGCCCGAAATCGTATTGCAATGTTTGTTTCCCGATAACAATGTCGCCAGGGTTTAAATCAGGATGAAGCCCTCCTGCGATTCCGGTGAATATAACGCGCTCTGGATGAAATTTTTGCAGCAAGAAGGCGGCCGTCATGGTCGCATTGACCTTTCCGATTCCCGTTTTTACAATTACAACGCGGTGCTTTCCGATTTTTCCGTAGTAGAACGGTATTCCATGAACCATTTTCATCTTGGGTTTTTGTAACGAACTACGTAATAATTCGATTTCTTCATCCAAAGCGCCCAACAGCGCCGTAACAGGTTTATGTGGATAAATCTGCGCAAAACCAGACAGTAAAGGGGCGAAAATCAGAAGGATTACTAACTTCTGACGTAAAAAAGAGTTAAATATCATAGCGATAAGGGTTAATAAATGCTTATTTGGTACAAATTTGCACAAAAACGTATTGGGTATTCACTATTTTTGTGGATTCCCAGTTAACCCACTTTAACTTAAGATGAAAGATACTGCCGAAAGAAAACGTATTCATGCGCGGGCCGATAATAAAGGTTGGAAGAAATGGGGCCCCTATTTGGCCGAACGCCAATGGGGAACCGTTCGCGAAGATTATAGCTACTGGGGCGACTCTTGGGGCTTTATTTCCCATGAGCTCTCTCGCTCTTATTCTTATCGTTGGGGTGAAGACGGCCTTGGGGGGATTTCTGACAATAAAGGCCATATCTGCTTGGCTTTTGGTTTTTGGAACCACCAAGACCCAATTATCAAAGAGCGTTTTTATGGTGTAACTGGTCCCGAAGGAAACCATGGTGAAGATGTAAAGGAATTGTACTACTATTTAGATAGTACTCCTACGCATTCTTACATGAAAATGCTCTATAAATATCCACAGGTGGCGTTTCCTTACGCCAAACTTGCCGAGGAGAACCGTAAACGCAACCGCCTCCAGCCCGAATACGAGATTGTTGACACGGGTATTTTTAACGATAATCGCTACTTTGATATATTTATTGAGTACGCAAAGGCCGACGAAAATGACATTCTCATCAAAATAACGGCCCATAACCGTTATACAGAAGATGCTCCGCTGACCATTTTACCGACCCTTTGGTTTCGAAATACTTGGTCGTGGGGATATGATCAATTTAATTATAAACCTATACTGAATGGAATCGCCAATCGGCAGATTGAAGTAAATCACCGCTTGCTCGGAAAATATAAACTGTTTTTAGAAGGAGCGGATGAGCTGCTATTTTGCGAGAATGAAACCAACAGTGAGCGTATTTTTGGAAAGCCCAATGCGAACCCGTACACCAAAGATGGAATCAACAATTATGTAGTTACGGGCAAAAAACAGTATGTAAATCCTAATCAGATAGGTTCTAAAGCCGCTGGACATTTTAAAAAAGTTGTTCCTGCGGGCGAAAGTGTTTCGATTCGTTTGCGTTTTTCTAATCAGACCAATCAGGCAAATTCTTTTAGTGACTTTGATGAAATATTTAAGCTGCGTCAAGAGGAAGCCGATGAGTTTTATGACGACCTCCAGCAAAATGTGACCGACCCTGAACTGCGCACCATTCAGCGCCAAGCCTTTGCTGGGATGCTTTGGAATAAGCAGTTTTTCTATTATAACATAAATGAATGGCTCAAAGGCGATCCTAAAATGCCATTTGAGTTTAAAGGCCGCGCTTACCCTCGCAATCTTACATGGAAACACATGTATACTGCGAATATCCTTTCGATGCCTGATAAGTGGGAATATCCGTGGTTTGCTGCGTGGGATTTGGCTTTCCATACCGTTACTCTCTCTCGTTTGGACCCCTATTTTGCCAAACGTCAATTGGCGGTAATTCTTCGAGAGTATTATATGCACCCCAACGGGCAGCTTCCGGCCTATGAGTGGAATTTTTCGGATGTTAACCCACCCGTACATGCGTGGGCTACGTGGAAAGTATATGAAATTGACCGGGAATTAAATGGAATTGGGGATGTAGCCTTCTTAGAAAGGATTTTCCATAAACTGCTCCTTAATTTTACATGGTGGGTAAACCGTAAAGATGCGGAAGGAAATAACATTTTTGCGGGAGGCTTTTTAGGACTTGATAATATTGGGGTATTTGATAGAAGTGCAGAATTGCCCACTGGGGGGCACCTCGAACAGGCCGATGGTACTGGATGGATGGCGATGTACACCCTAAATATGCTTCGGATTGCCTGTGAGATTTCGCTAGTGCGCCCTGTATATCAGGACATGGCCTCCAAATTCTTTGAGCACTTCTTGCACATTACAGCGGCAATGAAATCCCTTGGAGATCAAAAAATAAGTCTTTGGGACGAAGAAGACCAGTTTTATTATGATGTACTTCATACCCCCGACGGCAAAAGTAAACTGTTGAAAGTGCGCTCGATGGTGGGCTTGATTCCGCTTTTTGCCGTTGAAATTTTGGATGAAGAACTTCTTACCAAACTTCCCGACTTTAAGCGTCGCGTAGAATGGGTACTAAATAACCGCCCTGATTTGGCCTCGTTGATTTCGCGTTGGCACGAACCTGGCAAAGGAGAGTCACATTTGCTGGCTTTACTGAGAGGGCACCGGATGAAAATGCTCTTAAAGCG
This sequence comes from Runella rosea, assembly GCF_003325355.1. Taxonomy (GTDB): domain Bacteria; phylum Bacteroidota; class Bacteroidia; order Cytophagales; family Spirosomataceae; genus Runella; species Runella rosea. The sequence goes on along the minus strand of NZ_CP030850.1, from coordinate 4,148,992 downwards.
TATGTTTGATGAAACCGAGTTTCTTTCTGATTATGGAATTCGGGCATTGTCAAAATATCATGATGAACATCCCTATGAGTTTTTTGTAAATGGAGAAGTTCTGAGGGTAAAATATACCCCTGCTGAATCTGATAGCAGTATTTTTGGTGGAAATTCCAACTGGCGGGGCCCGATTTGGTTTCCCCTCAATTTTCTCATTATTGACTCCCTGTTGAAGTTCTATAATTACTATGGTGATGATTATGAAATAGAATATCCCACCAATTCTGGGAATGTAATGACGGTGAAAGAAGCGGCGGTTTCGCTCGCAGAACGTCTTATCAGTATTTTTCGTAGAAATAAGCTTGGAAATATTCCTGTTTATACTGGAAATGAGCTGTTTCAGCAAGACCACCACTTTAAAGATTTGTACCTGTTTTACGAATACTTCAATGGAGATACGGGAGCTGGCTTAGGAGCGGCTCATCAAACGGGTTGGACGGGCTTGGTGGCTGATTTAATAGAACACACATCTGTCCATAAAATCAAATACGGAAGCCTGCCTACATCTGTCGAAACAACGCCTGAGTAACTAAATTTTGTACCTTATATATATACAGTATGTCATTAGTAGAACAATTCAACGATTATCGGAGTCGGATGAACGACCGTATTATGGACTCCGATAATCTCGTTATTAAGAGAATATTCAACCTTGATACCAATTGCTACGCTCCTGGGCATCTCGATGAAGCTACAAAAGAGATGTTGGGCCTGGCGTGTTCAATGGTCCTTCGCTGTGACGATTGTGTGAAATACCATCTTGGTAAGTGCAAAGAGCTAGGGGTAACAGAAGCGCAGATTCAGGAAGTATTTTCTATTGCAACACTTATCGGTGGTACAATTGTGATACCTCACCTCCGCCGAGCCGTAGAGTATTGGGATGCTTTATCCGAGAATCCCTAAATTAACTTTATTTTTTAGTGCTCCTTGAGCAAATTAAACGCATAAGACATGACAAATGTGGATGAGCAGCTAGTGGCAGAGTGGGAAGAACTTCTCAACGTACTTGAAAATGTGCTTGGAAAGAGGCCTGCTGATTTAAATGGTGTACTGTTTTTGATTGGGGTACAAGAGCTAGGAAAAGGCCCCATCACGTTTACAAAAGAACAAAAGCAAGATTTAATGCATATAGCTATCTGCAAAGTATTGAGTCTCTCGGGTTTTTATGAGTTGGAAGGGCTAGATAAAGATGGATGGCCCCACTGGCGAGTAGTCGAAAAGCTACCTCATTTTAGTCTCATCTCTCAAGAAACGCTGTTAAAAATGCATGTGATTCGCTATTTCAAAGAAGAACTTGAGTTTTTTTAAAATCTTATCCTACTCGTTTACAGTTTGTTGTGGATAAATTAGGATGTTTTTAGAAAAAAAGCGATAACCTTTTTTGTATATAAGATATTTTCATTTACTTTTGCACTCCCAAACGGAGAGTTAGGGGGGATTAGTCCGAATA